>JAZKFF010000024.1:0-141681 GCA_040386555.1 Bacteroidota bacterium
AATCCAAAGATAGTAAATTATTATTTTAATAATTTTGATGGCGGTTTATTATAAGTAGGCAACCGAGAGCTCCACAGCGTAGCTGGAAGCGGTACCGGGTGACTTCGGGGAAATATCTGCGAGCCCGCGCCGAAAGCCTGCCCGTAGAAATGTCTGCCGGGTTATGTTATATCCCACAGACACAGTTAAGCCGAAGTCGAGCATCTTAATTGTTGCCGGGGTATCATTGCCTATCTCAATGCCTTTTCTTTCCAGTGTTGTATTACCCAGCGGGTCTAAGTAGTGAAACCTCGTGCTGGCGCTCAGGTGCGCCGCTGCATAGGCTCCTATACCCATAAAAAAACGCTTTCGCTCACTCTTGCCGGGCCGCCAGATCACCTGGGCAGGTATTTGCAGTGTATTAATAGCAACCTTACCAAAAGGCGCAGGAACTACGGATAAATATACGTTCCTCACATAGGCGATGGCCGGCTGCACAGCAAAGTGCTCGTTTAGTGAAATCTCACCCACAACCCCAACATGATAGCCCATGGAGCCCAATGTATTATCAAGCGAGTATCGTGCGTAGTGAAGCCCTGCAAACGGCCCTACGGAAATTTGGGCTGTTGTGTGTAATGCGCCAGCCAAAGCGCAGAGGGTTAATAAGGTTCTCATCTGAATGTTTTCGCAAACATAATAAAACGGGCCCTACTATAAAAAACACACGCACAAAAAAGGACCCTAAAAAGAGTCCTGTCTTTCCCTTGCAATTATGGCTTTATTATTTCAGCGATCTGCTATAGGTGCCTACAAGCTCTCCTTTAGCGAGCACGTGGCCACGTATTGCATCCTCTAATAGTGCTTTGTTAGTATCCTTACCAAGCTTCAGCTTAGTATCCAGCGCATATACAGTAAAGTGGTAGTTATGCGAGCCGCCTATAGGGCATATAGCTGTGTAGCCATACTGCTTGCTATATGGGTTGCGGGTAGAGTGGTCGTTTATAAAGTTCTCGGGTATAGATCCCGCAGTATCAAGGTTCCACATCATCCAGTAGGTGGTGCTGCGGTTAGTAGTAGCCATGGGGTCATACATTACCACCGCCAGCGACTGGGTACCCTCGGGCACATTCTCTACATTAAGGGGCGGACTTGCCTGCTGGCCTTCACATGTGTATTTGGAAGGTATGGGCTGCATATGCCCAAATGCCGGGCTGCTTACCATAAGGCCCGTATACCTTGGGGCAAGGCCTTCGCTATTCATGCAGTATATACTGGGGTCTGTCACTCCTGTAGCCGGGCTGCTTACAGGCCCTTCACTCCCGCTCATTGCAACGCCGGTGCCGGGGTAAAAACCGGTGAAAGGTGCGCTGTTGAACATGCCTATGCTGCCGGTATCGTTTCCATTGCCAATACCTTCACTACCCAGTGCATATCCCGTATAAGGTTTGTTGGTAAAAGCGCTGGTACCGCTGCCGGTATTGCTGCTGCGCCCCAGGCCAGGTGCAGTACCCAGGTTAGCTCCGCCTGTTATAGAAGGGCCGTGTGTGCTGGTGTTACCGCTGCCGGTATTATTGTCGTTGGTAAATCCTCCGGGAGTGCTGCCAAGCGCATAGCCCGTATAAGGCTTGCTGCTGAAAGCGCTGGTACCGCTGCCGGTAGTGCTGCGTCCAAGTCCCGGCGCAGTACCCAGGTTAGCTCCGCCTGTTATAGAAGGGCCCTGGTTAGTGCTGCCGGCCGGTGAGGTCCAGGTAAAGGGCATTTGCACGTTAGAGCCAACTCCGCCGGGAGTGCTTCCATTGAGGCTGCGCGTGTAGTTCACGTTGCCATTTTTGTCTACAAAGCAGCTGTTAGCCGGTGTCGGCGTTATCATAGCCAGTTGCTCCGTGGGGCCGCTGGTGTACACCGTAGACTGCGATCGTGTTACCACGCTCTTTTTCGCTAACGAGTGCTTTTTCGCTACCTTCTTTTTGCACGTACAGTTTTTATCGTGGGCATAGCTGCTGGCGGCAAAACCTGCCAGCGCCATTATCATCATTAATCGTTTCATAACTCAATATTTTACTCACCCTTGTCTCTAAAAATTGTACGCCATTGACGGTTAATGAAATATGAATGTTTTCTTTGCTGTATTTATGCTATGCCCGGTGCTTCTCTTTCTATCAATTCTTATTATCGGGGCATTTTACCCATTATCACTCCCACCCCATAATTTTACAGCCTAAACAACACACGCTATGAGTTCAAAGAAGATCATTGTAGTATTTGGCGCCACCGGCGCCCAGGGCGGCGGCGTAGCACGCGCCATTCTTAACGACGCCAGTAGCGAGTTTGCAGTGCGTGCAGTAACCCGCGATGTAAACTCCGATAAAGCAAAAGAGCTGGCCGCAATGGGCGCCGAGGTAGTTGCTGCCGACATAGACGATGCCGCCAGCATGCAGCAGGCATTGCAGGGCGCATACGGTGCATACTTCGTTACCTTCTTCTGGGCGCACTTCTCTGCTGAGAAGGAAAATGCAGAAGTAAAAGCTATGGCTGAGGCCGCTAAGGCAGCAGGGCTGAAACACGTGATCTGGTCGACACTGGAAGATGTGCGCCGCTACGTGCCGCTGGAAGACAGCAGCATGCCCACACTGCACGGAAAATACAAGGTGCCGCACTTCGATGGCAAGGGCGAATCTGATCACTACTTTACAGATAACGGCGTACCTACCACCTTTATGCTGGCATCGTACTACTGGGAAAACATGATATACTTTGGCATGGGCCCCAAAAGAGGTGCCGATGGCAAGCTCGCTATTACCTTCCCTATGGGCAATAAAAAAATGGCAGGCATAGGTGCCGAAGACATAGGCCGCTGCGCATATGGCATCTTCAAAAAAGGCCCGGAAATGATAGGCAAGCGCGTAGGCGTAGCAGGTGACCAGCTTACGGTGGGTGAGATGGCGCAATCACTCACAAAGGCGCTTGGTCAGGAAGTAGCCTACAACGAAGTAACACCCGAGCAATATCGTGGCTTTGGTTTCCCCGGCGCCGATGACCTGGGCAACATGTTCCAGTTCTACCGCGACTACGATGACGTATGCAACACCACGCGCAACGTAAGCTATTCAAAAGAGCTCAACCCCTCCCTGCGCTCCTTCGACGCATGGCTGGCCGAAAATAAAGACCGCATACCGATGGACTAATATTTTTTTGACCATGCGGTTGATAAGGGTGCTCTTAGGGGCACCCTTATTGTTTGCCACAGAGGTCTTCTGCGAAAAGTTATACTACCAAACGGCAAGGATAAATACCTTAGCTGTCAAATAAACCTATGACCAAGCTTGTCGCCGTATGTTTTCTCTTTGCATCACTGAGCCATGCTTGTGCGCAGGATGTGGACCTTGTGCAGCCCATCAATTCCCCGGTGATACTTAACCCCGCCATGACCGGACTTATCCCGGGCAGCTATCGCGCTGTGGCTGTCCATGACCAATATCTTTACAATGGAAGTATTTCTGCGGCATCGGTCGATCTATGCCTGTTGAAAGATAAAGGCTATCCGGGCGATGCCGTAGGTGTAGGTGTCGCAGTTTCAGGAGACAGGTTTAATCACGCTTCACCGAGGCAGGCATTGATCTCTGTAGCTTACCACAAATCCATAGGGGTGAAAAATCAGCACCACCTTTCCCTCGGTATACAAGGCGCTGCTATTTGGATGTATAACGACTATTATTCAAAGAACCGCCGGTTTTTCAATTACTATGACGCGAACTTCGGCCTGACGTACTCAGCGATCCTATCACCAAAGTGGGCTGCCTTCGCAGGGGTGGCGATCTATGGGATTAGCACGCCTGCAATAGAACATACGATAAGCACTGCCCAGGTAGGGTCTACTATATCTCAAAGCAGGTCGGCCCATGCAGGTGCTGTATTTGCAATAGATAACCTTACTACCTTGTATATGGCCGCCTGCAGCTACCAGTCGGTCATTAACGGAGATAGGCTGCTCTTTAGTTCCTACGTGGGACGACAGCTGAACCCCGGACAGCCTATTGAAAAGAAGCAAACAACTTTATACGCCGGACTAACTATGCGCGTCGCAGATTTAGGTCCATACATCGCGATAGAACGCTGGAATTGCCGGTTAGGCATAAGCTACACCGACCGCATGAACGACTTCTTCGATTTTTTCCCTGATGCTGGCACATGGGCCGTTTCGCTGCAATTATTTGGTGCCACGGGCCGCAGAGCCACTAACTGGCACTGTCCCAGCTTCTACTGATAGTGCAGCGTACAACTGCAATTACATACATTCGTGCAGCAAATAACGTATCTATGAACCCGCTACAACCCATCGAACGCACAGATCCCGGGACAAGCATCTTCGATGAGCTTAAGCCGATCCCCAGCTATTACTCGCAAAACGCGGTTTACGGTTTCAGTGTAGTGTCGGGCGTACTGTTCGGGGCAATCCTGCTCGCAATCAATATTAAAAATACAGAAGGCAAAAAGGGAATAGTACCGGTATTAGCTTTCGGTACCTTGTTCACCATAGCGCAGATACTTATTGTCACTAACCTGCGTGTAAATATCGGCATGCTGCCCCTCATACTTAACATCAGTGGCGGTATGGCGTTAAAGCAATTCTTCTGGTCGAAGTATATTGGCAAACATACACCCTACAGTAACCAGCCCATCTGGATACCACTGGCGTTCACCATCCTATTGCTTGCCATCATCTTCCTTAGTCTCTTCTACGCCCCAGGAAGATCATAACGAAGTAAAGCAGCTGCGCTACCGATGCCAGCGCGGCAACTACATACGTCCTTGCGGCCCATTTCAGCGCGTCTGCGGCTTTATCATGCTCACCCCTGCTGGTAAGGTTCGTTGACTCCATCCAGCGCAGGGCACGTGCGCTTGCATCGTATTCCACCGGCAGCGTTATGAGCGAGAAAACGGTAGACATGGCAAACAGCAATATGCCTATAAGCAATATGGTCTGGTTGCCGCCGCCAAAGCCCATAAAGCCGATACCCGCAATTATAACCCACTGGCTCAGCGAGGTGCTTATCTGCACCACGGGCACCAGCGCGCTGCGCATCTTCAGCATACTGTAGGCTGTGGCATGCTGCACCGCATGGCCACACTCGTGCGCCGCCACCGCAGCAGCCGCTACGCTGTGCCCAGCATATACATCGGGGCTAAGGTTCACGGTCTTATCTGCCGGGTTGTAATGGTCAGAGAGAAATCCCTCAGACGAGTTGACAGTGACGTCATTGATACCGTTATCGTGCAGCATCTTTTCTGCCACTTCCTTACCACTCAGCCCCGCCGACAGCGGCGCTTCGCCATACTCCTGGAATTTGCTTTTCAGCCGTGCGCTCACAGCCATGCCTATAAGGAAGAGTATGCCGGTAAGCAGGTAGTATCCTAACATTGTAGTGTTGTTTGCAATTACTGTATCAAAATGCGCACCAATGTAAAAATGGCAGTCAATACGGCATATCCTAAAGTAATGCTAAAGCAGAGCTGCGCCTGTAACTATTACACAACCAGCCCGATATACAGGAAACTACCACACTATGAAAACGGCCGCTATCATCATAGGGCTGCTACTGCTTACCGCGGCAGCGTGTAAAAAAAGCACCACTCCGCTTGTGCAGGGGTGGAGGAAAGGCAGCGAAAGCTACAAAGCCTACACCGTGACACGCGACACTGCCCGCCAGTTGCTGCGAGGCTGGTATGACAGCAACTACGACCCGGTAACCAAAAGTATCATCGTAAGGCCCACTGGTGAAAGCGCTGAATTCGTCATCTTATTCCAGCGATTGCCGGCGAAGGATGGTGTCTATAAAGTAGTGACAACGCCGCTCGATACCGGTGAGGTGCATGTATACGTTACAGGCAGTAAAGTTACCACGGCAGGCGCTGGTGCCAACTCTTCGTGGCACACAGCCACTGGTAATGGCGGCGTATACATACAGGTCAAAGTGACCGATGGAAAGATAGCTGCAGTGGTGCCGGAGACAATGGCAAAGAATATGCTGGCAGCAAACGACAGCCTCACCATATCGGCCAGCCTGGATGAAGACTAAGAAAATGGTTAGCTTTAAAACCCGATGACTGCCCGCAAAAAGCAATACCGGCTAAACGATAATACTATCGATGAGATAGCAGCTATGAAGCTGCCGTTCTCCTCAAAGCAATACTATGCATTCACCGAAAAATACCTGCCTAAAAGTGTAGACGAAGCCCTCTACATCGATGACGACAGCACCTACTACCGGGAGATAGCAACCGACTACGACGACTTGAAACTCCTGCAATTCGTTCGCCAATACATTGCGGGAAGTTTCCTTTGTGATGTAGGCTGCGGCATAGGCAATGTGCTGCATTTTGCAGCTATGCTCGGCTACACAGCATTCGGCTACGATATCAATACGGGCCTTAGGCGCATCCACAAGCGGCTGACAGTAGATGTGCTATACGGCGATCTGCTTTCTATGGGCCTCACACGCATGGCTGATGCAAACGTTATATACCTCTACCGTCCTATTGGCGATGACAAGCTAATGAACAGGCTCTTGGCACGCATACACAGGCATACCGGCCCTGAAACTATGGTCATCTACAATTATCCGCACACTACCGCTATACGCGGCTATGAAACTATAGTGCTGAGCAAATACGATGCGCACATAATCCTGCTGGTAAAAACAGGGGCGCGCATCCAGGATAAGATACTGGCAAGATGTGAGCTATTGTCGTCGCCTAAAAAAGGGTGAGCTGACTGCTATGCCTCTTACCCGGTGCGGGCGGCTCATTAAAGTTAGACAGCGATATGCCCAGCAACCTTATCTTGCTGCCTTCCGGGTCCGTGCTGAGCAGCAGTTGCTTACTGGCCTCTGTTATGCGCTCTATGTCGTTTATGCTCTCTGGCAACGACCGGCTGCGTGTTATCAGCCTGAAGTCGCTGTACTTTATCTTCAGCGTCACGGTGCGCCCTTTTAGGCCGTATTTCTGTAGCCGCTCACTTACTGTCACTGCTATCTTATCTATCTCGGCATTCAGCTCCGCCACCGTAGTAAGGTCGTGCGGAAAGGTGTCTTCCGCACCAAGCGATTTTGTTTCACGGTCTGTTTCCACCTCGCGGTCATCTATACCGCGCACTATGCGGTAATAAAATCTGCCGGCCTTGCCAAAGTGTTGCACCAGTTCCTCCTCTGTCAGCCGCTTTAGGTCGGCGCCGGTATGCAGTCCCATTCCCTTCATCTTATCGGCGGTCACCTTGCCTACACCATAAAATTTTTCCACCGGCAGCTGCTCCATAAAAGCTTCCACCTGCGCCGGCGCTATAAACGACAGGCCATCGGGCTTGTTCATATCAGATGCCACCTTGGCTACAAACTTATTCACTGATACTCCTGCTGAGGCAGTAAGACTCAGCTCGTCTTTAATAGCGTGCTTTATCTGCCGGGCTATCTCTATTGCAGAGCCTATGTGCTGCTTATCTTCAGTCACATCAAGGTAGGCCTCATCGAGCGATAGCGGCTCTATGAGGTCAGTATACCTGCCGAAAATCTCGCGGATCTTGTTAGATACTTCTTTGTACACCGGGAAGCGTGGATACACAAAGATCACCTCGGGGCATAGCTGCAATGCACGCTTCGATGGCATAGCTGAGCGGATGCCGTATTTGCGCGCCTCGTAGCTGGCCGCAGCCACCACCCCTCCCCTGCCCTGCGGCATGCCACCCACCACCAGCGGCTTGCCCCTGTATTCCGGGTTATCGCGCTGCTCCACAGATGCGTAAAACGCATCCATATCTACATGGATGATCTTACGCTGCTTTGGTGAGGTTTGTTCCATTTTGGGCAGCCGAATTTACGGGTAAATCAAGAGATAGGGGCCAGGCACGGTCAACTGCCATTGCCCTTTACAGCAACAAGGTAGTCTACTATCTTCCGGCCATTCACAGAGTCAATAGGCGCGCCATACTTCACCACCATCTTCTCTACTTCTGCTTCCCATGTTTTGCGGGGAAAGGCAGGCTGCATGCTTATGTACCTCAGCGAATGGCATATACCACAGTAGGCGGTAAATTCCTGCTTGCCCGCATGCTCCGGGAATTCAACGGTTTCCGGCATTATCGTCATTTCGCGTACACTACCCCTCACAGAAAATGTATGGCCCGCATCTTTAACCACAGGCACAGGGGCCGCAGCCTCATGCCTGCAGCCTGCTATCAGTGAGCCGGCCACTATCGCTGCGATAATTATATGCTTTCTTGTCATGGCGCTAATTCACATTTACCTGCAGGTGTTCTATAAAGCTGCGTGCATAGCCGCTGCGGTTCCATTGCTTTTCCGGCTGCACATTGCCTGCGGCGTCTGTAGCGCGCACGCACAGGTCGTAGCTGCCACTCTTGCCCGGTGTCCATGCATACTTCCATCGCCGCCACGAGTATTTATCTATCACAGGGTTCAGCGTAGCTGCCTGCCACGTCTTCCCTCCATCAGCCGATAGCTCTACCTTGCCTATGCCTGAGCCGTCGTTGAATACCAGGCCCTCCACATTGCAAGCGTTGCCTGCGGTTACCTGGTCTGTTGCATCCGGCAGCACAAATATCGAGTACAGGTTTATCTTAGTCAGCGGCACAGTTGCTGTAGAGAGCATCGTTGGCGTTTCGCTCATAGCTTTGTTATCGGCCACCTTGTAAGCCTTGTCCATCCAGAATCCATGAAACTTTTCAGGCAATACATTTATGCTGTAAAGCGCACCCACCCAGTAAGTTGCATACCATCCCGGCACCACCAGCTTCAGCGGGTAGCCATTGAGCATAGGTATGGGCTGCCCGTTCATTTCATAGGCTATCATCACCTCCCCATCCATAGAGTGCGCCACATCGAGCGACTTTATAAATGCCGGCACACCGGGCAGCGCACCCTTATCCATACCCTGGTAGGTAACGTCGACAGCATTTTTCTGTACGCCGGCCGCTTCCAGCAGGTACTTCATTTTTACGCCCTTCCACTTAGCGTTCCCCATAGCGCCGTTGGCCCACTGGCTGCCCGGCACTTTAGGATTAAAGGTGCCCCGCGAATTGCCAGAGCATATCGCCAGCGCTATCATAGAGTCCTGCGGAAATTTAGTGCGCAGGTCTTCCATCGATAAGGCCAGGGGTTTTGCAACAGCCCCATTCACATACAGCCTGAATGTATCTATATCTATCCGCGTCACCAGCTGCGACAAATGCCAGCGAACAAAAAAGTACTCATTCGGCGTAATGTCCTGCCTGAAGATGTGCAGCGGCGTTTCCAGCTGCGGCGGCCTGTCGGTGAGCAATATCATCTCCTTCTTCTCCGGGTAGCGCACCAGCTCTGCCGCGCTGGCTGCGGGTGCCGGTGCCACATCCTTACAAGCTGCAAGGTGCAGCCCCAGGCCGCTGATCAATAAATAGAATATATACTTCAAATCGTGGTGGCAGATAGCTGTAATGGAAAACTATGACCGTATAAATTTAATTAATTATTTTGGCCGCCAAAAGCCTCCAGATGAAAAAAGCCATTGTTCCTGTTATCTCCGCGCTACTGTTACTCACAGTGTATTCGTGTGGCTCTTCAAAGCAAACTGAAGCCCCGCCACCGTTCACAGCTGATGATAACGCAGCATCAACGGCAGTCAATGGCGAAAGCATCTACAAGCGCACCTGTGTCACCTGCCACCAGGGCAATGGCGAAGGCATACCGGTCGTATACCCTCCCCTTGCCAAGTCCGACTTCCTGCTCAATAAGGAGCAGACAATAGCACAGGTCATCCATGGCCAGTCGGGCGAGATAACTGTGAATGGTAAAAAGTATAACAACACAATGCCTCCTCAGCCACTCAATGACGAAGAGGTAGCTGCGGTGCTTACCTACGTATACGGCAATTTCGGCAATGGCGGCGGCACCATCACCCCTGCCGAGGTAAAAGCCGTCCGCGACAAAAAATAGGCTTGGTTTGATTTTTATCCCTACTGCTCAAAGCAGTAATATGTCATTTACCCAGGTCATAGGCATTGCAGCCAGTATACTCACAGCCAGCTCACTGATACCACAGCTGGTAAAAGTGTATAAAGAAAAAAATGCCGACAGTGTATCGCTCGGGATGATCGGCGTGCTCTTCTGCGGCCTGGTGCTGTGGGTGTGGTATGGCGTGCGCCAGGAAGACCTCATTATCATCATCTCCAATAGCTTCTCTGTTCTTGTGAATGTAACACTGGCATTTTTCGCTTTGAAGTATAAGAAGCGTAGTTAGCACTCCACTTTCCGGGAGGCCTATATTCGCCCTTCCCCCGTTAACAAACGGTTATCCCTGCCTCATAAAGTACAGTTACATTCATATGTCTATGAAAAACTAACTTTTCTGGGGTGAATTTGAGTGTTTTAGGGGCACAAAGTGAGTGCTAAAATGTGGCTGCCAGCTGGCTAATCGGTATTTTTGCAAATTCAAATTGCTTTTAATAAATACTTTACCTGCAATAAAAACATTTATGAGGAAACTACTACTTCTTTGCACCGCATTCATACTATCGGGTACTTCACATGCACAAAGCCCCACCGCAGCTGCCAAAGGCTTTAATGTATTCCTCGAAAATGGGGCTAAGCTCATCAACAACGAAACTGAAGGCCCAGTAGCCATGGGTGGCGACCTGCGCATTGCAGGTGGCTACCAGGTATCTACAAATTATCCCGGCACTTTCTATGTAGGTGGTGTGCGTGTCACGCTTGTAGTAGGCGGCAGGGTTTATTACGAAAGTGGCTCGCTGCAGGTAAACCAGAGTGGTTATGCCAAGATAGGCATCCCCGCAGGATCTACCTGCTGGTATACCGATATGAGCGGCGCTTACTCACCCATGCGTATCACGCCCGGCTCTGACTACAACGGCTATCCCCGCCTGCATCTTAATGTAAGCTCTAACACTCTCGGCGTAAGCGCCAGCGTGAACCCTGTCTTCCAGGCGGGCGTCATCAACTTCTCAGAAGCTTTTACCACTCTGCGCGCCAAGTCTGCATGCATAGGTGCTATGGCGGATAATGCGGTCATCACTAACTCTGCCGGCACACCAATACCACATACAGGCCTGCCCTCGCAGGTGAAGATCAACCTTAACACAGGCATCAACGTGCTGAATGTTAGCGGTGCTGACTTCAACCACATCACCGACTTTATATACAACACCACGCCTGATGCCAGTCACGTCTTCATAGTGAACGTGAATGCCGCCGGCGCACACACATGGTCGGTGCCTAACTCTGGCGGCATAGGTCTTACCCAGTGCAAGTACATCATGTTCAACTTCTATAATGCTACCACGCTCACCATTGGCGGCTACGGAGCCGTACAGGGCACTATATTCGCCCCAAATGCTGACATCATAAAGACATCGAACATGTCAAACGTGGAAGGTCAGATAATTGCTAAATCATACATACACGGCGGCGGTGAGAATCACTATGCGGTGTTCGAGCCATCTGTCAGCAGCTGCGCTACAATCCCTACGGCAGCGTCATTTACGGTCAACAATGCGGTGCAGTGCAACACAGGGCACTCATTCGTATTCACAAATGGATCCACAGGCTCGGGCACACTTAGCTATTTGTGGAAATTTGGCGATGGCACAACAGCTACTGCTACCAGCCCTGCAAAAACCTATACTGCTACAGGTACGTATACCGTAAAGCTTATCACCACAGGCGCTGCCGGTGCTGACTCGGTTACCAGGCTGGTTACAGTTTCCCCTAATCCTGTTGTAGGTTTTTCTATCAATCTGGAAAATCAATACCTCACCGGCAATAACTACCTATTTACCACCACATCACCTGACGCCAGTTATAGTTATAGCTGGGATTTCGGGGATGGTAGTTTAGCTACTGGCATTGCCAACCCTGTGAAGACATACTCGGCAATTGGCACCTACGCTATTATACAGACAGTGTCTGTTAGCGGCGGTTGCTCTGCTACCTCACATGCTTACGCCCACGTGCTCTGCGATACAGTGAGCAGTGGTGGCGACGGTGGTCTCGAAAGCGAAAGCCTGGGCGACCTCGTAAGCCGCAGGATGTACAACAGGATTAAGAACAGCATCAACCCGAAACCTGATTATGCATCTATGCCGGTGTTCAACAAGCAGGCAGCCCTTATGGCTGCAGCTAAAGGCACGGCGTCAAGCAGCCTGCAGCGCTTTATGCCAGCTTCGCTCGATGCTGCTATGAGCCAGAAAATAAGCACCCCTGCAGATATTACTACTATCACCCGCGCAGTAGACGTATTCTCAGTAGACTATACTAAAACCAACAGCACTAAGGCTGTAGTACTCGGCATCACTACGCTCACTACCCCTTATAACCACACCAAGTCTATATGCGACCGCTTCAGGGGCGCTACGCTGGTAAGCACGGAGAAAGTAGCCGTGAATGGCTATAACTTCATCCTCTTCGGCCTTAAGCAGGACAATGGCACACTGGAATACAGCATCACTTTTGCAGCTGGCAAGTCTGCCGCCGCTTCTAAGTTCAGGCTGCAGGGCAGCTGGCTCATATCTGAGTATGCCGGCGACGACTCTGTTTTCAACTTCCAGGTATGGGCTGCTTCCCCGGATCATACTATCAAGCTTACCAAAGACGTGCTTGCCAACCTCGCTGCTGTAATGCCGCTGGAGCAGGCTGACGCGAATTTTGCGCTGCCTCCCGCATACATTACCGCCGGCAAGCGCAATAAAGGTTTCCTGGACATAACGATCCGCAACAACACGCCATACAGCAACGCCAAGATCATATTCGAAGAGAGCAAGAACGAGACTTCCGGCGCAAGCCCGCTGCACATACCTTTCTATCTTATGCCCGGCGATTCAAATGTATTCCACCTGCCTATTTATGATGGCTACGAGTACGAAGGCCACCTGTATCTCAATGATACGCTTGCAGACAATGTATACATGGCCGATGGCAACTGGAGCCTCGACTACGACCATAATTACACCACCGTGAACAACTACAAGCCCGATAACAATTACGCCCGCGTGTATCACGACAATGAATACCCGCTTTACCGTAGCGTTACCGTTAGCGCCCGCAGCAACGACTATGTGAATATCTACAAGTTCATAGCCTCAGGCGAAGAGAAAGTAAATCTCTCTGACTATAAGTCTTACAAATTCTTTGCAAAGGGCTCGGGCAAGGTTGAGATCCGCCTGATAAAAGAGGGCATTGTTAAGTGGGCAGATCAGTATAAGACCACTATTACGCTCGACTCGGTAGCTACCGGCAAGCAATACGCGCTCAGCCTCGAAGACTTCACTTCTGACAATATCGTAGGCCCTATAAAAGCTACGGATATTACCGCCGTGGTGTATGCGTTTACATTTGATGGCAAGGAAACCGACCTCAACTTCTTCGCTGATGAGCAGGCTTTCTCTAAAGATGCCATCCCTGCTACTACAATACTTACATCTAAGAGCGTGTCCATCTTCCCTAACCCGGCTGTGGGTGGTGCGTTCCAGTGCATCTTTGCAAGCGATGCAGCTCGCCAGCTCGATATGGTAATAACCGATATCAAAGGCAATGTGGCTTACACGCAGCCCATTACTGCTGCACAGGGATACAACACCGTATCTGTCTCATTGCCTGCGGGCATTCCGGCCGGCATGTATATGGTTAAGATCGGCAATAAAGATGTTACCTACAGCATTACCAAGCTGTCGATAGTGCATTAATAGCTCATTGTAATAAATGTCAAAAAGGCGCCTTCGGGTGCCTTTTTTTATTGTTTGCATATAGTAGTGTATTATGCTTATTTTTGCTGCTGGTATGCATTATCCTATGCGCCTGTAATATTTATCTTAGCAAAGCAGCATGAAACTGATGACACCCGAAGAGCTATTAAAGACCATAAAAGAGATGTCCGGAAGGTCTACTCAATTTTCACCCAAATCTATCAGCATAGATACGCTGATGCTGGCTACCCGCGCATCTGAGCCCGACCTGATTGACGCCGTTGACAAGCTGGCATTTGGCGGCCACATTATCTACCACCGCCACGCTTCTAACCAGGCCACAACCAAGTCCGTGCGGCTCGACAGCGTTTCGCTGGCATAGCAGCTGCCCTGCCTGTATTGCCTTACAAGGTTTTTGGTGTCACATAGCTGCGCTATATTGCAGCTATGATAACTTACGAAGATTTCGATAAGGTGGATATGCGCCTCGGTAAGATATTGGAAGTACAAGATTTCCCGGAGGCGCGCAAACCTGCTTACAAATTGCTTATCGACCTCGGCCCCGAGATCGGAATAAAGCGCTCAAGCGCCCAACTACCGGGCGCGCACACCAGGGAGGAGCTTCTCGGGATGCTCGTTGTATGTGTAGTCAATTTCCCACCCCGCCGGATCGGCCCGTTCGATTCAGAAGTATTAACGCTTGGCTTCAATAATAGCAATGGCCAGGGCTATGTACTGATAAGTCCATCTAAATCAACAGTTACCATTGGCGACCGCCTTAGTTAACCACATTGGCTTAGGTCGGCACCATGTATTTATATCTTGCAATATGCATTGGCTCTTGACAATGAACACGTTAAAACCCAGTATGAAATCAGCTTTTGCAACAAATTTGTTGGCACCATTTTTTTTCTCAAGGTCTTATCTTCTTTTGAAGAGGATTTGGTAATGACAATCAATGGGATATGAGCGTACTTAGATTCGTAAATTTCTTTTAATATATCTCGACCGGGCGCCTTCAGGTGAATTTGGTGTGTGATGATATCAGGGGCGCTTTGCCCCGGGCTTTACAATAGCTGATCGCATTTCTGCCATCGGCTGGTACTTGCACCTCTGGCTGCATTTGTTGCTTGCCAGGGCTTGCTTTAAGAACGCTCCATTGTCCTGGGTTCATCTCCTAACTAAAAGCATGGGAGAATGTCCTTACTATGGTAAATAGTGTTTATAGCAAGTTTAAAATTATGCAGGTAAAATGAAAACTCCTGGAGCTAAAAAAAGTAGTGAAAGTTACATAATAGGTATAGGCGCATCCGCAGGCGGACTGGAAGCACTGCAGGAGCTATTTGATAACATACCGGGCGACAGCGGCCTTGCTTTCGTTATCATTCAGCACCTATCCCCCGACCATAAAAGCCTCATGGGAGAGATCCTGTCTAAGCATACTTCTATGCAGGTATACGAAGCGGTAGAGGGTATGGAGGTAGCGCAAAATTGCGTGTATCTCATACCGAGCAAAAAGATAATGACTATACGGGAAGGCCGGCTGATGCTGGAAGACAAGGTAAAGAACGGCCTCCCTAATTCTGCTATAGACGTATTCTTTGCATCACTTGCAGAAGATAAAAAAGACAAGGCCATAGCCATTATACTTTCGGGAACAGGTACAGATGGCACAAAGGGTATCACCGCCATTAAGGAAAAAGGCGGCGTGGTAATAGTACAGGACCCAATGACCGCTGAGTTCGACGGCATGCCCAAAAGCGCCATCAGCACCGGGCAGGCAGACCTGATACTGCCGCCGGAAATGATGGCCGATGAGCTGGTGGAGTATCTCAAAGAAACGCCGCTCATCAAATCATTCAACGCGCTCAACCAAAAAGAAGAGCTTATATTCAATGAGATACTGGACCTGGTAAAGAACCAGACCACGCATGACTTCAGCATGTACAAGAGGCCCACGCTTACACGCAGGCTGGTAAAAAGGATGACGGAGAAGTCCATGGGCTCTATCGATGAGTATTACCGCTACCTGAGAGCCAATGAAGACGAGATCACCACACTGGGTAAAGAGTTCCTGATCAATGTCACTAAGTTTTTCAGGGATACAGACGCTTTCGATCTGGTAAGCCCCCAGGTACTGCACAACATTCTGCACAATCGGAAGACAGGAGATTATGTGAAAATATGGGTAGTGGCATGCAGCACCGGGGAAGAGGCATACTCCATAGCCATGTTGGTGTACGAATACCTGGAGGCAGCCAAGCGGCTGGACCTGAATGTAAAAATATTTGCTACCGACATAGATCCGGATGCGCTGAATATGGCATCGCGGGGCATCTATACCACCGACCACCTGAAAGGCGTATCCACTGACCGGATCGAAAAATTCTTTACAAAAGAAGGTAACGAATACAATGTAACGCCGGCCATCCGCAAGATGATCGTATTTGCGAAGCACAATATCGTAAAAGACCCTCCATTCAGCAAGATCGATTTTCTCAGCTGCCGGAATATGCTCATCTACATGAACCCCGCATTGCAGAAATCCGTCATCAAAAAATTCCATTTCGCACTTAACGAAGGTGGGTATCTTATGCTGGGCCAGAGCGAGAACCTGGGCGTATACAGCGACCACTTTAAAGACATAGATAAGAAGTGGAAGATCTATAAGTGCGTCATTAAGTCTACCCCATACGACCACGAAACTTATGTGCCTGTTTCCCGTGAAAGCTTTGCGCTGGGCGTGCCAAGATCAAAAAATGCGCTGAGCAATATAGCCGACATATTCAAGGAAACATTGCTGGAGGAACACAATTATGCAGGTATATACGTGGACAAGGAATTTGAAGTAAAGCAGGCGCTGGGCAACTTCAAGCACTTCATGGACCTCACTGAAGGAAGGCTCAATTTCAACCTGCTCAAAATGGTACCGCAAGACCTGTCTATACCGCTGGGCGTGGCGCTGCGAAAAGCAGCGAAAGACAATGAGCGCGTTGTGATGAAAGGCATGAAGCTGCTGGAAGGACAGAATATCCGCGTGATAAACATTATTGTGAAGCCCTACATGGAGCCCAAAGAATACCTGCAGCCATTCCTCTTCGTAGTGCTTGAAGACGTCACCGCTTCGGGTCAAAAAACAGCGGATGTGCTCCCGAAGCAGGTATATACCGGCGAGCGGGTAAATGAGCTGGAGCTGGAGTTGCGCGACATGAAGGAAAACCTGCAATCGGTAATAGAAGAGATCGAGGCGGCAAATGAAGAGCTGCAGGCAAGTAACGAGGAAATAGTAAGCTCTAATGAAGAGCTGCAAAGCACCAATGAAGAGCTGCAGTCGCTCAATGAAGAGCTGCACACTGTGAACACGGAATACCAGATGAAAATAAAGGAGCTGGTAGAGATGAATGATGACCAGAACAACTACTTCAACAATACGGATATTGGGCAGATACTGATAGACAGGAAGCTAATGATACGTAAGTTCACCCCGGCAGCCACTAAGCAGATCAACCTCATAGCAAGCGATGTGGGCCGCTCTATTGCCGACATATCTACCAACTTTCGCCGCCTTGATTTTCTTAACCTGATCAAGGAAGTGATACGCACCGGCGCCACCTCTGAAAAAGAAGTGATAATGGAGAATGGACGTATCTACCTGATGCGCATAAACCCTTATGTGCGGCAGGATAAGACCAATGACGGTGTAGTGGTTAATTTTATTGATATCAACGAAACCAAGCGGCTCAACGGCATTATCGAGGCGGTATTCAACAGCTCGCCAAACGGCATCATAGCATTAAAGACCATCCGCGACGCCCAACATAAAAAGATAGAGGACTTCGAAATTGTAACGGTTAACCAGCAAGTGAGCGAGCTCTTCAAAAACGAAGAAACAGACCTTAAAGGCAAGCTGCTGCTCAGGGATAATCCGCTGCCCGTAGCAGATTATTTTGAAGAAATTAAGGAGGTGGTGCTCAGCGGCCACCAGTTTCACGCAGAATATTTTGATACGCCGCTGGATATATGGGTAGACATCGTAGTGATAAGGATGCTTGATGGGGTAGTGGCAACACTCTCTGACATTACCCAGAAGAAACGCGCAGCCAATATGCTCATAGAGAGCTTTGAAGAGCTGAAGCGCACCTCTAACGAGCTTACCACAACCAATGTGAGGCTGGAGCAGTCGAACTACGACCTGGTGCAGTTTGCATCAGTGGCCTCGCACGATCTTAAAGAACCGCTGAGGAAAATACAGGTCTTCGGTAACTTCCTTAAAGAGAAAGTTTACCACGACCTGAACGTATCAGAAAAGACCTATCTCGATAAGATCATTGGCTCGTCTAACAGGATGCAGACGCTGATAGAGGACGTGCTTACGCTCTCCAAGCTATCTAACAGCGATGCAGGTATGGTGCCCACAGACCTTAACGACCTATTGCAGCAGATCACCGACGACCTGGACATAGCCATTAAAGAAAAGAACGCGAGAATAGAGTATGAGGACCTGCCCCTTGTATATGCAAGGCCGGGCCAGATGCGCCAGCTGTTCCAAAACCTGATCAGCAACTCGCTGAAGTTCTCCCGGGAAGAGGTGTCGCCGGTGATTTGCATCAAGCATTGTGAACTCACAAAAGAAGAAAAAGACCACCTGGAGACAAGCGGTGCCGGCGATGAGTTCTACTGCTTTGAAGTGACTGACAATTGTATCGGCTTTGAGGAGAAATTCAATGAAAAGGTCTTTGCGCTGTTCCAGCGGCTGCACGGCAATATATATCCCGGCACCGGGCTGGGACTGGCTATCTGCAAAAAGATAGTAGAGAACCACAGCGGCCAGATCACCGTGCAGAGTAAGCTAGGCGAGGGTACCACTTTCAGGGTGATACTGCCAAAAGCACGTACGAAGTAAGCCAGGGATATACAAAGTGCCTGAATGCAATTATTGAGTAGGTAAAAGAGCGGTGACTCCGCTCTTTTTGCTTGTAGAAACGAAAGTCATTTAATACTTTTAGAACTTCAACCGGCAAATGCTCATGACCAATACCCGAACGAAGTATCTCTATAAAATCCTGGCTATCGCTGCAGCTGCTTTATGGCTACAGGGCTGTGCCACAATCTTCTCCAGCAGGCACCAGAAAGTAAGATTTGAAGCGGCCACGCCTGATGCCTCAGTTTCGTTTGATGGCAATGAACACAAAAAGTCCGTGCGACTTCGGCTGGATAAGTGCCGCGGCTTGTATACCGTGCAGGCAACCAAGGAAGGTTTCAAGACGCGCAACCATGCGTTTGAGCTGCATGCGCTGGCGCGGACCTACCCGTTCACCTTATTGAACATACTGATGCCCTTCCTGGGTACTTATGGCTTTATGCCGCTTGACCTGAAGGAGTCAAAGGTGCGGGTATTTAAGCGGAGGCAGGTTATACCGGCGCTGCTGCCCTACGACAAAAGATCGCCCGATGAAAAATACATGTTCATCAATAAAACTTCTATCGACGCAAAATCAGAAGATGTGAAGCTGCTGCTGTACAAGGGGCTGATACGCTACAACGAAAACAACCGCCTGCCCCATGTGAAAAAAAATGGCAGCATTGCTACCGAAGATGTGAAGGTGGATAATACCATCTTTACGGATGCCCTCAACTATTCCCTGCTACGGATGGACTTCGTAGACACCAGCCGCACGCTTTTTCCTAACGTGGGCAACAGCCTCTACCTGAATGCACGGGTAGAGCGCATTACCTTTCACAATGTACTCAGCAGGTTCAACAATCTGAACTCTGCAACCCGCAACAGCCTTATAAGCATGGAGCTGGAAATAGAATGGGAGCTGCTCGACTACTACAAGCAAAAGATATACAGCACCCGTACCAAAAAACGCTCAGACCTTTTCACCATCTCATCAAGCGACGCTATGCCTGTTATCAGGGAGGCCTTCGAAGATAACCTTGAGTATGCGCTCATAGACATACGCAAAGAGGTAGCTGCAAAGGGCTACCTGAAAATAACAGAAGCGAAGGCAGATACCAATTCGGTGATCTTGTTACCAAAGCCATCACTAATGCCGGGTGCCCGCATCAACGATTTTATCAAGTCGAGCGTTACCATTAAAGTAGATGATGGCCACGGCACCGGTGCTATAATTTCAGACAGCGGCCACATCGTTACTAACTTCCACGTTATCGCCGGCTCTAAAAAAATAGAAGTACTCTTCAGCGACAGCACCACTATGGAGGCCGAGGTGGTGCGCGTGCAGCCCGGCAGCGACCTTGCACTATTAAAGGTTAAGAAGGCAAATCTGCAGCCATTGCTGATGAGCGAGAATGACGACCCTGAAGTGGGAATAGACGTATGGACCATTGGCACCCCGAAGAACCTGGAGCTTGGACAAAGCGTATCGAAAGGGGTATTGTCTGCAGTGCGCAAAAAGAACGGGCTCAGCTACCTGCAGACCGATATGAGCATCAACTCCGGCAATAGCGGCGGCCCGCTGCTGACCAGGGAGGGCCTGCTACTAGGCGTTATTTCCTCTAAGCTGATAGGCATTGGCACCGAGGGTGTTGGCTTTGCTATTTCCTCGGGCGAGATATTCAAGGCCCTCAACATACGCTACAAATAAACTATAGCACCCTTCAAAAACAACAACCAAGATGAAGCATATATACCTCGTCCTCATAGCGTGCCTGGCAGCCATTGGCGCGGAGGCACAGCAGAAAACGGACTCTGTGAAGTTGCTGCCGAAGAAGCGGGCGCAAGTGGAACCTAAAGAGAACAAGCGTGTGCTGCCGGCCACTACCGACCATGGCTACATCGTAATGGCCTGGGGCACCGACAGGTTTATGGGTGGGGATGACGCTATGTATAACCATTCCATCCTGGTGGAAAATCTTTATGGTATGCCCGTGCTGAAGCAAAAGGCTTTCGTGGAGCTATTCTACGATGCGGGCCTTAGTTTTGTTGCCAATAACGATTACTTTAAAAAGCACTTCGCCTCATCAGTTGATATTAGTCCTACGATCTATTTTGGGTTTGGCAGCAGCTTTACCGCAGTGCTGCTTGCCCGCCGCAACGCGGCCATAGCCGTAGGCCCGCAGATAGGGGCAACCGTCATCAAGCTGCCTGATCTTCATAGCGAATATAACAGCTTTCACCAGGGCAACTCACTAGAGCCATTCTGGGGCCTTAAGGCCAGCTTCTTCCTGGCGACATCGTTCATAGGATTCGAGTATCGCAACTACGGGGATATCACCCAGGCCATAAGTTCCACCACGATCAATGCCTCTCATGTAAGCATCAACAACAACTGCTTCCGTATCTGTTTAGGGCGTGTGCTGTAGAGCAAAGTCAAAAGGGGGAAGTAAAAATCTTAAAGTGGGAAATTTATAGGAACCCGGGCGAAAAATCAGATCAAGTTTACGGACCTGATAGCATTACCAATTATTTTGTCTGCGGCTGCTTGTTATAGTAGCGCATAGCCTTTGGCAGCAGTGTGCGTATGTGGCTGATGCGGTCGTCGTTGCCGGGGTGGGTGCTCAGGAACTCAGGCGGGCGGGCACCGCCACGGGCTGCCATGCGGCCCCAGAATTCTGTGGCTTCTGTGGGGTTATAGCCCGCCATCGCCATAAAGTACAATCCCATTTCATCGGCTTCGTATTCCTGCTTACGTGAGTATGCCAGCGCGCCTAGCGTGCTGGTAACACCATATGCGGTATTGAACACCGTCTGCATCTCAGCCGGCCTTGTAGATACTACAGCCGATAGTGCTGCGCCGCCATATTGCTGCGCCAGCGCCTGGCTCATGCGCTCATTGCCATGCCTTGCTATGGCATGGGCTATCTCGTGGCCCATCACTACTGCCAGCCCTGTTTCTGTAACTGTGTAAGGCAATATGCCGCTGTATACAACTACCTTACCGCCAGGCAGGCACCATGCATTAGCCTCGGCATTGTTCACCAGGTTGAACTCCCAGTTGTAGCCGTTTATGAGGCCGGCCTGGCCAGATGATGCGAGATACTCACGAACGGCGGTAGCCATACGCACGCCCACACGCTTCACCATCTCAGTGCCCGCAGTGCCCTGCACGGGCGGGTTTGCAGTAAGGAATGTAGAGTACTGCTGGTTAGCCATCGATACTACTGTGCCATCATCGACAAGGCTCAGCGAGGTGCGGCCGGTAACAGGGTTCCTGTAGCACGAGCTCATCAGTATAAGCAGCGGCAGCAGCAGGAATGATATAATAACTATTGGAAAAACCTTTTTCATAACGGAGTATTTGAATGTCATACTGGTAGTCAGGAAAACCAATTTCGTACCATGTGGTACCAATTGTGGGATATTTGCAAATTATACTTTTGCTATTCCCCTGTTTCTCAAAATGTTACCGGGGCCAGTCCTGCGTTTTTTAACTCTTTATTTAGCTGTGACAGCTCTTTTTGAAAGGCTTCCCAAACCCTCATTTCCTGTTCCAGATCGGCCAGGGCTGCGTTTGCTGTTGCTGTAGCCTGCATTGTGGGCGCTACATCGGCTTCCTGCATGTTGCCCATTACTGTTCTTAGCACGCGCACCAGCGGCGGCAGCGAGGCGGTGAGATCGCCGGCCTTCTTTGTAGCCGTACTTACAGCGGTAGGCGCTACCGCTGCCGCCTTTGCCCTGTTTGCATTGAGCTGATCCTGCACAGCCCGCAACCGGCTTATGGCATCGGTGGCCTTCAATATACCATCGTAGCACCGATACGATATGTCGTGCTGGTGCTGTAATCCACTCTTTGCGGTTTTGACCCGCGGGTCCATTCTTATCGTCAGCGGCTGGGTATATTTCCTCACGCCATCAACTCTGAGCTCTACTGTGTACGCTCCCGGCATCACCCACGGCGAAGTGTACGCAGGGGCCGTGCTCCCGTATATCGCGGATATGGGGTAAGAAGGCGGCACATTGAGCGGGGCATAGTGCATATCCCATACGAAACGGTGCGCACCTGCCGTGGCCGCCAGCACCTGCTGCGGGCGCACCCAATGGAGCGGTATATTCACCTTAGGTATAGTGTACAGGGTATCGCGCGAACTGTAGTGGCGCACTACCCTGCCCCCATTGTCAACTATATTCAAGGATACGTCCTCCCCGGTCCTATCCAGGTAATAGTCTATTATAGCACCATCGGGTGGGTTCACTCCGGTGGGCTCATCCTGCGGCATGGGCGTGTCGGTATACATGTTCCAGCGCACGCGTGTGGCCAGCTGCGGCTTGTAAAGCACCGTCTGCCCACGGCTGGCTGCAATGCCCGCCTGTCTCAGCGCGGTAATATCATCCATTATCCAGAACGAGCGGCCGTGCGTGGCCACTACTATATCGTCGTCCTTTATCACCAGGTCGCGGATGGATGTTGCAGGCATGTTCATGCGCAGCGATTGCCAATGCGCGCCGTCATCGACCGATACGTGTACCATTCGCTCAGACCCGGCGAACAATAACCCTTTGCGCAGGTGGTCTTCTTTCACCACGTTAATAGGGTCATCGGGCAGGCCGCTTACTATTTCCGTCCACGTGTTGCCGCCATCGGTGGTCTTATATATGTGTGGTCGCGGATCATCGAGCCGTATGCGGTTTACTGCGGCATAGGCCGTGAGCCTGCCGAAGTGGCTTGCATCCATCAGCGATACTTTGCTCCAGGGTGTGAGCGCGGATGGTGTCACGTCATTCCATGTTTTACCACCATCTGTGGTAAGCTGTATCAGCCCATCGTCGGTGCCGGCCCATATCACATTGCTATCGACCGGTGAGGGTGCTATGGTGTAGATGACACCCCGCCGCTGCATGGTCTTGAACGAGTCGGACGAATAGATACCGATGTTTGGCGCTACATCGTACGTTGTCCTTGTAAGGTCGGGGCTTATCACCTTCCACGAGTTGCCGCCGTCGCGTGTCTTGAACAGTACATTGCCCGCATAGAACAACGTCCTATTATCGACCGGCGAGAACACTACAGGAGCAGTACGGATGAAGCGATACTTACCCAGCCGGAGATCGGGCGATATGTTGACCACCTGGCCGGTGCGCTTGTCGTAGCGCGATATTTTGCCGCCGTAGACTATGTTGGGGTCGAGCGGGTCGGCCACTACGTAGCCATACTCCTCGGCACCCACAGGCCGCCAGTCGCGGAAGGTGATAGCGCCATCGTTGCCGCGTGAGCGAATGCCCACCGAGCCACTTTCCTGCTGGCCACCGTACACATTGTATGGGAAATCGTTGTCGGCGCTTACGTGGTATAGCTGCGCGGTAGGCTGGTTGTACCACGAGCTCCATGTTTGGCCCCCGTTAACGGTGATACCCGCGCCCTGGTCGCTGGCCAGCAGCATTACCGCCGGATTGGCGGGATTGATCCATAGCCTGTGATAGTCATCACCACCCGGAGCGCCTTTGAAAGCTGTCCATGTTTTGCCCGCATCTACCGACTTCCAGGTTACCACGTTGGCATCGTAAACTATGTCCTTATTCTTAGGGTCTACCTGTATCTCTGCAAAGTCGTTGCCGCGGTCCCACAGGCGCCGGTCTGCATTTACCTTCGTCCAGCTCTCACCGGCATCATCACTCCTGTAGATGCCGCCGGCCTGCTCGCCCGCGTTGACTACGGCATAGAGCCTGTTGTGGTCGGTGGGTGCTATGCAGAAGCCTATGCGCTCCAGGCCATCAGCTATTGCCGGTAGTCCGTTCTTCAGCTGCTTCCATGTAGCGCCACCATCGACCGACTTGTACAGCCCGCTGCCGGGGCCTGCCCATACGCTGTTTTCCCAGGGGCCCAGGCGGCCTGCCCACATGTCGGCATATACAATCTTTGGGTCGGCAGGGTCAATGGTTACTTGCACTGCGCCGGTGTTCTCGTCTATATACAGCACCTGCTGCCAGCTCTTACCCCCATCAATGGTGCGGTATACACCACGCTCCTTGTTGGGGCCATAAGGCTTGCCCAGCACCGCGGCAAATACCCTGTTGGGGTCGGTATGATCAATGGAGAGCCCGCCTATCTGCTGCGCGTTGCTGAGGCCTATGTGCTGCCACGTTTTACCCGCATCTGTTGACTTATACATGCCATCGCCTACGGAAAGATCGGGACGCTGGAGGCCTTCGCCCGAGCCTACATAAACTATGTTGGGGTCAGAAGGCGCTACGGCAACATCGCCAATGGAGCCTGTAGGCTGATCGTCGAAGATGGGGAGCCATGTGCGGCCATAGTCGGTTGTCTTCCATACGCCACCATTGTTGACGCCTATATAGAAGACATTGGGCTGTGCAGCGTTGCCTGATGCACCCACAGTGCGCCCCCCACGAAAGGGGCCTATCATGCGCCACTTGAGAAAGCTGAACAGCGATGTATCGACAGCCTGCGCGCCTGCTATGCAGCCTTGCAGCATAATGGCAATGGCTAATAATCCCCTTTTGTACGAACCCATAAAACACATTTACGGGTGTAAAGAAAAGTAAAAGCGGGGGCAGTATGAAACCTGCGCTAAAAACAGGTGCTCAGTAAGCAGTCGTCAGAATGAGCGTGCTTATTGATTGCTCTTGCTGGTATCCATGCTGGAGTTAGAGAGGGAGTCGGCCTGTGCCTGGCCCTCGCCTTCAATAGGGGCATCATCCTGGTGTGCGGGCACGCCCATGAGGTCTACCTTAGAGAACTGCACCAGCCATTTTTCATTCACCTTCACCAGGTTCAGCGCCTGGTCGCGGCCTGGATTATCTGATGTGATATATGTGGCCACGGCTTTGTTGCTATCCACCTTCACATTCTTCACGGTAATGATGATCTTCTTCAGTTCTTTCTTATTAGAGTCGGCTACTTTATCAGTAAGCTGCTCCAGCTCAGACAGCAGCCTTTTAGTGTCATCAGTAGAAACACTGCGCGCGCTCTCGAAGTCCATATGGTTGAAGCCAGTCAGCCATGTTTCGGCTACGTCCTTGGGTGTGTTCTTACTGCAACCTGCAAGCAATATAACCGCTAATGCCAGTATGGGCAGCAGCCTTATTATTCGTTTCATAATGTTCTAATTCAGCCTAAAGGTATTGTTTAAATTTTATTTGAAAAACCATAGCGGCATGCGCGTTCAGGAACAGGTCGTCGATACCCACATACCTGCGTGCCACCCCCTGCGTAGTAGGCAGGTAAGTAGTATCGTGCACGGCGCTGCATACTGATTTATATACAAACTCTGAGCAATACAGCTTATCGTCGGTGCTGAGATCGAACTGCATATCGAAGCGGGGCCGGGCGGCGTAGCGGCTGTGAGCGATGCGGGTAAGCTCTTTTGTTTCCCCGGCCCGCAAGTGATACCGCACTATAGCGATGCTGCTGTTGTGCGCCGGCGAAAAAAAGGATGCTGCGGGGTCGCGGCGCAGGCGCTCATCGGGATTATCTTCGCCGCCGATGCTGTGGTATACCCAGGGCTTACCCTCTTCTACAACCACAATGCCGCAGTGCGAAAAGCGCTTGTCGCGGTGATTGAGGCGGGCCAGGAGGTAGCTATCTGCGCCGAAGCCCATGCGGAGTACTATGTCACCGGTGTGGAGGTATCCTATGGCTGAGTCGACAGCATGGCTGTTCCATGTGTCGGCTATGCGGCGGGTGGTGGTGTCGATAACAGGCAAGGGCGCGGGTGGCTTGCCTGTGCCTGCCTTCATTGCCAGCGCTATGGAGATGCCGGCAATGAGCAGTAAAGACAATATGAGTGTTACCCGTTTGCTCATGGTATGGTATGCAAAATCTTACCTATGCACATTAGTTGGGCCAAAAACATACGATACCTTCGGCATCGGCCTTCAACGCATCGTTTCTATAAACATTTGATGCCTTCTGCATCATTACGTGTAAATCCGCTACTCTCGGGCAATAGCAACTATTCGCGAGTAGAGATTTGGCAACTTTGGAAAAAAAGTTGCCGAATCGGGCGATTGGTGCTGTGCAGATCACGAGACCCGTTCGCGAGTGGAGATTTGGCAACTTTAGATAGCTACCAATTGCTATCCTTATTTTCTTCAGCACTTTGTAAAGATTTCAACATTGACGAAAATTTAGTGTCGAAATCTCCAAACAATGCGTCCTCAGTCTTCTTATTATAATGGTTGAATGTCTTCTTCCTCATTGAACTAAACTCCGAAATACGGCCAATATCAGTATACATGAACTGGGTAGCAACTATTTTGTACTTGTTATCTTTGAACGAAAGTGTAACCTTAAATTCAACAACCGGATTATCTGCCCGGTTAGTTTTAACCAATAGCCATGCAACATCAAAGGTGATATTATTTTTGCCCGCGTCATCAAAAATTGCTTTGCCATCACCAGTTTTGATATTCTTTATCATCCATTGCTTTGCCCTATCGTAAAGAATATCCTTCGCTCCAGTAACATCAAAAACTTTGTCATAAAAAAATACGCCAGCCTCATTGCGCGTTAATGTTGCAGGAAGCACCTTTTCTTCCTGTCCATAAACAACACTAAATGAGAGAATACTTAGAAGTGCGAAAAAAAGGATTTTTTTGTACATAGGTTTTTGAGTTTAGATAAATATATTGACTAATTCCATATCCGGCAATTTCAAACATCATTAAACATTAAACCTGAAGTGCATTACGTCGCCATCCTGCACTATGTATTCTTTGCCTTCTATGCGCAGGCGACCGCTGTCGCGGCATGCTGCTTCACTTTTGTATTGTACGTAATCGTTGTAGGCGATGACCTCGGCTTTAATAAAGCCTTTTTCAAAATCGGTATGGATGACGCTTGCTGCCTGTGGTGCTTTCCAACCTTTGTGTATGGTCCATGCCCTTACTTCCTGCACACCGGCAGTGAAATAAGTAGCGAGGTTGAGCAGCTCGTAGGTGGCGCGGATGAGCCGGTGAAGGCCCGGCTCGGTAAGGCCATACTCGGCAAAGAAGAGCTCTTTGTCTTCCTGGCTTTCCAACTCTGATATCTGCGCTTCTATGCTATTGTTCATCACTATCACCTGGGCACCTTCTTCTTTGGCAGCCTTTACCAGGGCATCAGAATATTTATTGCCGGTGAGCAGGGCGGCTTCGTCTACATTGGCTACATATAATACGGGCTTATCGCTAAGCAGGAATATGTCGGCTATCGCCTCGCGGTCTTCGCCTTCCAGCTTCATGCCCCGGATGTTCCGGCCTTCGCCCAGGTAGGCGCGGCACTCCTGCAGCACTTCGTACTGGCGCTTTACTTTAGGGTCGCCGGCTTTGAGCATTTTTTCGAGGCGCTGTATCTTTTTCTCTACGCTCTCTACGTCCTTCAGCTGTAGCTCGGTATCTATTATTTCTTTGTCGGAAATAGGATTTATCTCCCCTTCTTCGCGGAGGATGTTCTCATCTTCGAAGCAGCGGATAACATGTACTATGGCATCTACCTCACGGATATTTGCCAGGAATTTATTACCCAGGCCTTCGCCCTTGCTGGCACCCTTGACCAGGCCGGCTATATCTACAAACTCGAACGTGGTGGGCAGTATGCGCTGTGGCTGCACTAGCTCGGCCAGCTTAGCCAGGCGCTCATCGGGTACGTCAACCTGTCCCACGTTGGGCTCTATGGTGCAAAAGCGGTAGTTAGACGCCTGTGCTTTTGCGCTGTTGCTAACCGCGTTGAACAATGTTGATTTTCCTACGTTTGGTAGTCCTACTATACCTGCCTGTAATGCCATGAGTAATTTGAAAATTTGGTAATTTGAAAATTTGCGAATGGCCAGTGTTATGCAGGCATTCTTAAATATGACTGTGCTGAATTTTGCGCAAAGGTAAGGGTACTTGGGTTTTGTCTGAACGGGAATTTATGGAATTAAAGAATTTACGGGATTGAGTTGGGGCTTTTAACCGCAGAGGCGCTGAGACGCAGAGGGTTGTTTCCGGTTTGTTTCCGGTTTTTTCTGGCCGGAGGTTGGGGTTGCTGGGTGTAAGTGCTTGGTTTTTAGTTGTTTGTGTTGGCGTTTCCGGTCTGAACCATGATTAAAGGATTGGAGGATTGAGCGGGTGGTCCGTGTTGTTTATTGTCTGAACTCGAATTTTTGGAATTAAAGAATTTACCGAATTGAGTTGGGGCATTTAACCGCGGAGGCGCAGAGGCGCAGAGGTCCTGTGGTTTATTTCCGGTTTGTTTCTGGTTTTTTCTGGCCGGAGGTTGGGGTTGCTGGGTGTAAGTGCTTGGTTTTTAGTGGTTTGTGTTGGTGTTTCCGGTCTGAACCATGATTAAAGGATTTGAAGATTGAAGGATTGAGCGGGTTCCGTGTTGTTTATTGTCTGAACTCGAATTTATGGAATTAAAGAATTAATCGAATTGAGTTGGGGCATTTAACCGCGGAGGCGCAGAGGCGCAGAGGTCCTGTGGTTTATTTCCGGTTTGCTTCCGGTTTTTTCTGGCCGGAGGTTGGGGTTGCTGGTTGTAAGTGATTGGTTTTTAGTGGTTTGTGTTGTTATTGCCGGTCTGAACCATGATTAAAGGATTTGAAGATTAAAGGATTGAGCGGGTCCGTGTTGTTTATTTTTACCGTAAAGGCGCTGAGGCGCTAAGGTGGAACCAGTATTATGCTGCTGTAAGTTCGGATGGTTATGAGGATTTTGCAAGTGGAGTTTTCATGGTAATGCGTTTTCTGTAGTGTCATAAACAGCTGGCTGCACACCATGTAAATTTCTTTGGGTTACCAGCAAGGGTTACAGCCGAAAAAGCGCTTTCTGCGAGGTTACCTGAACTATGGAGCCGCTAAGCTGAGGGGAGCCATATACTACAACCGGCGATCGATACGTTAAGGTACTATCTACATTAGCTCTTATCATCTGTAAACTCTTATCATCTATGAATTGGGAAACTTACGCTGCCTTTGGCGATAGCATTACCATAGGCGCCAGAACTTACCTTGGCTACCCCGAACTTACTGCACACGAACTTACCCAGGCCCTACCGACGCAATGGAATGTGATCAATCATGCGGTGTGCGGCTATAAGGCCATAGACCTGGCCAGGCATATAGATACGCACTTTGCGGACCTGAAAGAGATAAGACCCAGTATAGCTACCATACTTATAGGGACGAATGATATAAAGGAAGGAACGAGCCTTAGCAACTACCTGATAGCTATGGAGCAGGTGGTACTGAAGGTGCGGCTGCTGACCATGAACAATAATGTGCTGCTGCTGGCGATACCAGAGCTTCATAGGGGCGTGAGCTACCCCTACTCAGTACAGATGAATGAAACGGTGGCAGGGTACAATACGGAGCTGAAAAAACTGGCCCGCAGGAATAACATAAGAATGATGGAACTGGACCACTCGGCAGATGACTTTGTGGATGGTGTGCACCTGAGCGAGACCGGCGTTGAGACTTTCTCCGAACAAATTGTACGGTATGTACTAACGGACAAAGGCCTGTTGCTGCCCGCAGCGGGGGAATGCCGGAATGTGGCGGCCTAAATATCTCTGAATACTTTCTATTAACAAATGCCGATACGATGGTATTTTTTTCTACCAAGGGGTAACGCCTAGCGGCGTAGCCCAGATGCCGGAACATTATTTAGTGCTACTGAAGCGTGGCAGATATTTTTTGGATGGGTTGGGGGTTGTAATGTGGGGGGCACTTATAGTCGTTGGGATCCCTTCGGGATGACAAATACACGCGGGGCCCTCGTGGTTGCAATGTGGGAGGCGTTTAGAGCCTGTGGGGTTCCCTTTGGAATGACAAATACGCGCGCCAAGGGGTATGCCGCACCATTAGAAAGCCCCGGTGATGCCGGGGCTTTGTGCTTTGTTATTGTTAGTGCAATTTATGAATTGCAGATAGCCACGATGTTGTCAAAGGCGTCTTCGTTTTTGATGACGTACTGGGTGGCTCCTTTGTTTATTGACTGCAAGGCTACGCTGTATGCATCCTGGCTGGAGAAGAGGATAATGGGTATCTGCTTGTTGAGCTTTTTTATCGCTTCCAGTATCTTCATCCCGTCGGCTGCCTCTTTTGTTACGGAGTTAAGGTTGTAGTCAAGTATAATAATATCGGGCTGCATCCGCAGGTTGCGGATACATTCTTCGCCGGTAGAGAATATAAAAATTTCGTGCAGTGTATTGCGCGTAAGATGATCTTCGAGGGCCATTGCCATCATCTCATCGTCGTCAACGACAAATACTTTTTTTACCATTTTCCTGCTCATGATATCCTTGTTTTGCTACAGTGGTCCATCAAGTTAACTGGGACTGCAAATTTAATGATTTGACTTCTAATTCTTTTACCGACTTCCTTACTTCGTCCAGGAGGAGGACGGTGTCGCCGAATGCTTTTTCATTCTTAGACTTGCAGCACTGGTCGATCTTAATGCCCAGCTCATTGGTATCTTTCATGCCCATCATCATCCACTTTGGCTTGAAGGAATGCACATGGAGGGCCAGCTCGGTAAAGTCTTTGGTGGTAACGGCAGTATCGATGTTCTTATAGAAAGCGGGCAGGGCATTGAGATAGACTTTTATGTACTTCTGCATGCGTTTTTCATCGCCCTCACAAAACTTGGAGAGGTAAGCGAGGTTGGTAACCTCATCGCCTGTTTCATATACAATAGCCTCTGATGCCGTGGCCTCTTTTAAGTTAGTGGTCTGCGGAAGCGATATGTGGCCCGCTGCAGGAGCATTGCGTTCGCGCCCGGTCACTTCGGCAATGGTATTGATAAGCTGCCATGCCTTGAAGGGCTTGGGTACATAGGCCGTCATGCCTGAGCCGAAGCACAGGTCGAGATCTGCGCGGAGCACGCTGGCCGTAAGCGCTATGATCGGTATCTTATTCTTAGGCGGGGCCAGCTCCTTGCGGATGTGTATGGTGGCGTCGATACCGTTCATTACCGGCATCTGCACGTCCATCAGTATCAGGTCGAAGTCTTGCTTCTTCAACATGTCTATTGCTTCCTGGCCGTTGACTACCTGCTCGGTTGTGAGCTTGGCCATCAGGTGCAGGGTCTCATCTACCACCAGCCTGTTGTATTCGTTGTCGTCGGCTATAAGTATGCGCAGGCCGTTGAGTATGGTGCCATCGGCGTTTTGCTCCGCAGCCACGCGGGCATTGAGCCGCTCGCGCGAGCCGACAGGATAAGTAAGCACGAATGAGAAGGTGGTGCCGCTGCCCAGCACACTCTCCACGCCAATGGCGCCCCCCTGCAGCTCTACCAGATGCTTGGAGATGGCAAGGCCGAGACCCGTGCCGCCGTACTTGCGCGTATCTGAGCTATTGACCTGGCTGAAATTAGCAAACAGCTTGCCGACCTTATCGGCAGGTATACCTATACCGGTATCTGAGATGGAGTATTTTATGGAGATGGTATCCCCTTCTTTCTTCACCAGGTCCAGGTCTATATGCACACCGCCCTTTTCTGTAAATTTCAACGCGTTGCCGCCGAGATTAATGAGTACCTGGTTGAGGCGGTAAGGGTCGCCTACTACTACGTCATTAAGACTATCATCAATACGGGTTATCAGCTGCAGGCCCTTATCCTCAGCCCTGTAGGCCAGTGTATCCTTTACCTGCTGCACAGTATCGGCCAGTGAGAAGTCTATTTTTTCCATCTCCAGCTTGCCAGCCTCTATCTTAGAGAGATCGAGCACATCGTTGATGACGTGCAGCAGTATATCTGCGGACTTATTGATGGCCTGCAGGTAGCTTTCCTGCTCCTGGCGGGGATTTTTCTGCAACAGCAGCGACGTCATACCATTGATGGCATTCATAGGCGTGCGTATCTCGTGGCTGATATTCGCGATGAAGTCCTGCTTGAACTTCTCTGAGCGCTCAGCCCTGAGCTTTTGCTGTATAGCTTTTTTGCGCTCCCTTACAATGAAGAACAGGAAGATGGCAAGTACCAGCACCCCACCGAGTGACAAATAGATGTATGTGCGCTGGAGGCCCAGCTTTCTTTCTTTCATCTCCAGCTCATCCTGCAACAGCAGCTGCTTATTCTTTTCCAGCTGCAGCTCGCTTTGCTGCAGGGCCAGCTTGCTCTCGCTGAGGCGCGCATTGGTAGTCTGCAGGTCGCGCTCCTGCTCAGCAAGGGCCAGCTGCTTTTCCTTTTCCTGTGCGCTGAGCCGTGTCATGGAAAGATCGGCTTGTGTGCGCTTGAGCGCCTGGCTTACAGAGCTTTTTTCTTCTTCCTTGGTAGTGATCGTTTTGTTGGCAGAGTCGAGCTGATTCTGCTTGATGGCGAGCATACGTGCCTGCTCTCTGGCCTTGTCATCAGACACGCGGCGTATAGAATCTTCACGGCGCTTGCTCATGTATTCGATCTGCTTCTTTTCTATCTCGCCTGTCTTCTTAGAGGTGAAAATCGTTTTCTTAAGCGCCAGCATCTTCTTGTAGCTGGCCATAGCGCCCTTTACATTCCCCGCCATCTTTTGGGCGGCACTCAGGTTTTTGTACGATGTGCGCAGCTGGTCTATATCGCCTACCTCCTCGGCAACAGTTACCGAACGGTTGAGGAAGTCGATAGACTTATTAAGATTAGCTTTTTTTGCGGCAGCTACCTGCTCAGTCTCCTCTTCGGCCTCACCGAGCTTGCGTGCGAGGGCAAGGAACACATTGCCTACGCTGCCGAGGCTATGCGCTACGGCAGTGCGATCGTTCTTAGCCTCATTTGCCCTTAACACCTTCACTTCTCCATCCAGCGTTTTGGACAGCTCAGTAAGCGATAAGTCGGACAAGTCTTTGTCGCCACCTACCTGTGCAAAGAGCACGGCGGGGAGCAGCATTAGTATCAACAAGAGTGTTTTCTTCACCGTGGATAAATTTTTAAAGGTTGTGGAGATCTAAACAGGGTGTGTATCAAGGGGTTGCTTGTGCATCATGCTTTACGATGAAGGTGCCGCCTCACAAAAGTTGAGTATCTTCTCGAATGCATTCTCGTCCTTGACCACATACTCAGCGGCGCCGAGCTTCACCGTTTGCACGATGATCCAAGTTGCATCCTGGCTGGAGAGCATAACGATCTTTACATTGTCATTGAGCTTTTTGATAGCCTCCAGTATCTCGAGCCCGTTAGCGGCATCCTTCTTTACCGAATTAAGATTATAGTCGAGGATGATGATATCAGGCTGTTTTTCCTCGAGATGCTCGAGGCAGTCCTCCCCGGTGTTATAAAGAAAAACCTCGTGGTTCGTCTTTCTTTCCAGGTAATCTTCTAATGCCATCGACAGCATTTCGTCGTCGTCAACGACGAATATTTTTTTGACAACTTCAGCCATAAAAAAGGTTTTGCAATACCATCAAATGCAACAGATCGAGCAGGGGGTATTCTAGCTACGCAATATATCAAATTTTATTTTATTTGCGAAACTTTAAAAGAATATCTTTAGAAAAATATCAATTATCTATATTTGGCACTGATATCACCTGTAAAGTCAGCAACATGGGCAGGGCGGCCTTCGTCATTCTTTTATGCATACTACTATCGTTTCCCGGCAGGCTTGCCGCCGGGGGCTATGGGTATGCCCGTGCCGCGGTAACAGATGCACCTGCTGCCGGGAAAGCGGCGCAGCCCAATGCGCCCACGTATGCTGCAGCCCATGCAGGAGCCGAACAACAGGGGACTGTGCGTGAGCTGCGTGCAGCACCAAAGCCGGCTGCCAACACCACAGATGTACGCGCAATACTGTGGCTGTTCTTCCAGGCGCTATTTGCAGGGCTGCTGGCGGTTTTCACGCCCTTTGTGTATACGATACACCCATTCACCATAGGCTACCTGACCCGCAACGTAAAAACAGATGCAGAGAAGGTCATCAACCCGCTCTTCTATGCGCTTTCGCTGATCATCATCTTCACGGCACTGGGGGCGCTGGTATCTCTGCTTATCACAGCAACCAACCTGCCGCAGTATACCGAGCACTGGATATTCAACCTGTTCTTCTTCCGCATTTTCCTTACGCTGGGCATTTCGTTCCTGGGGGTTTTCTCTATAAAGCTGCCCGCCATAGTGGTGAATGCAATGGCTAAGAAAGCGCAGTCGAACAACTATAAAGGAATATTTTTTATGGCTGCCACGCTGCCCATTGCGTCCTTCTCCTCTACCTTTCCTATTGTGGGGCTGGTGTTGCTGCTGGCGGGAGCTGTGCCCTTTGTAGGGCCGCTCATAGGCTTGCTTGGCTTTAGTGTAGGCCTGAGCCTGCCATTTGTGTTCCCGGTGATCCTCAGTATTTTTATGAAGTCGAAGGCGCTGCTGAACAACACCAAAGTGGTGCTGGGCTTTTTTTCACTGATGATCGCGTTGAAATTTGCTGCCAAGGCTGATGCGGCATTTGGCCTGAACATCATAGAGCGGGACATTTTTATAATGATATGGATGACGCTGTGGGTAGCCATGGGCGCCTATATGCTGGGCCTGCTGCAACTGAAAGACGACACAGAGACCGAACAGAACATTTACGGGCAGGAATTTACGGCGCTGCCCAGGCTCTTCCTGGCCATAGCTGCATTTACATTTGCAGTGTACCTGCTGCCGGGTATATGGGGGGCGCCGCTAAAGGGTGTGAGCAACTTCCTGCCGCTGCTGTAGGCGACTATAGTGCTGCCTGCCTTAACTCTGCTACCAGCAAATTGATGCGGCTGCAAGAGTCAACAATAACAGCTACAAACTCAGAGCTACGCTTGCTGAGCCGTGCATCTGGCACCTGCATAGCGGCGGGCACTGCAGCCAGGTGCTGCCGGAGCGTTTCTGCTACCTGTCTTTGCAGCTGTTGCTGTAAATTTTCGGGCAGCAGGGCCGCTGTATCGAGATAAAATGAGATAAGGCTTGCGAATGACCGGAACATGGCTATTATTTCCGGCGTGTTGAGCAAGCCCGGTTGCGGGTCGATAGCGCAAAGTGTGCCGAAAAAACCATTTTGCGTGGTGATAGGCACCGATATGTAGCTTTGGAAGCCATACATAGCGGGCGTGTGGTGATTGCAATAGGTATCGCTTTCCTTTACATTGTCTATGATCACCTCTTCACCACTCTGCCTTATCTCATCACATATGGTAGTAGATAATACCAACTCGCCGCCGGGCACAAGGCCAAACTGGAGGTCATCGAGCACGCTGCAAGCCACCCACTTCTTATCGGTAACGCGGGCTACCGCAGCAAAGCCCATGCCCGTGGTGCGGCACACCGCTTCAAGAATAAGAGGCACTACCGGGATGTGGTTCACCCTTTGCACGTCTGTATTTATATCTTCCTCAACCCCCATACTGTTAGCCTTTATTTTTCAGAGTGCAATTTAGGCCGTTTTATGTTATCAAATCACATGCGGCTGGTACTGAAGAATGCAACTTACTACCCGGCATGTGAGCAGGTTAAAAAGCGCCACCAGCCATCATATTGTGCATGTAGTTGCTGCAGTATACAAGCAGCAGCAGCAACATAGGATCTTGCACTTCGGGGTAGTTGTCATCGGTATCGATAGTGTAATTGAAACTGAGCGCAGACAATTTGAAGTGCGGCTTGACCATCACTACTTCCATATCGTGCTCAGTGAAGAGGCCAAAATGGCTATTGAAAATACCCTTGTGCTTGAACATGTAGGTAGCGCCATTTTCGAAGCTGACGATGAGCTGGCTTTTCCAGTTGAACTTGATCGATGCCAGTTTGACACCATCGGCTGTCAGGTGCACTGAAGTTTGCCAGACATTCGCGGGTGTTATCTCGTACTTCTTTCCAGCGTGCAACTCTATCGATGCCTTAATAGAGAACCAGGTGCTGTAGTCGAGCTTGCCGAGGGGTGCGTTGTTTACGCCAAACAGCTCGAAGTGTTTTTTGTAGGTGCCGTTTACTTTGTAGTGCATGCTGCGATGTTGAAGTATGTTGTAAATGTAACGGGTGCGTTTCAAATCTTCGCACTTTGGCCTCACCCCAACCCTCTCCCGAGGAGAGGGAGAGCTAATGTCCTCGCTGTCGCTCGGGATGTTATTGTATCAAATTATACGCGAATATTTGAAATGCACCCAATATAACATAGTTATGGATAACGATGAACATCGCGGCTAACGCCGTACAGCACGCACTGCCGCAGCCGCGCATCACTGGGCAGAAGGGGGTGTGCGAAGTCGCAGCGCTTCGACATGCCGAGCTTATGCATGATGTGTATGGAGCGTAAGTTCACCTGTGGCGCCATAGCCACTATTTCAGCAAGTCCCAGCTCGTTAAAACCGTACTCAAGGCACCGATGGGCGCCCTCTGTTGCGTATCCTTTATGCCATGCGTGCGTGCCCAGCCGCCAACCTATATCTACACACGGAGTAAAGTCTGCATCAAAGGTTTTATCAGAGAGGCCAATGAAGCCGATGAAGTTATTATCGATGAGGGTATCGACAGCGTAATAGCAATACCCCGTAGCTGCATACTGATCCTGCATACGCTGAATGAACTCCGCAGTTTGTTCCTCAGTCTGTGTGCCGGGGAAGAACTCCATCACTGCGGGGTCGGCGTTCATTGCAGCCATTGGTGCCAGATCTGCATGCTGCCAGTTGCGAAAGCCGAGGCGATGGGAGGTGAAGCGATAATTGTGCATGCCGCGAAGTTAGGGTATGCGTGTATTCACTTACCTGCCCAGGTGCAAGCCGGGAGGGGCTATTTTTTTCCTATGCAGTCGCTGCTTTAACCGAAAGGTATAGACACGCGCAGCAAATTAATCTATCTGCTATTTTTAGCCAACCTTTACCAGCACTTAGTTAGTCTTACTGAAAGAACATGCCGGCCATTGGCGCGGCCCGGCTGTTCAATATACCCGGTTTGTAAAATACCCTTATGAAAAAAATTTTAGTTTGTTTGCTGCTGTGCGCAGCATTTGTGGCAGCGCATGCACAACCCGCAATACAATGGCAGCGATGCCTGGGTGGCAGCGGAAATGATAATGTAAGCTCAGTAAGCCAGACGGCAGATAGCGGCTACATCATCTCAGGTGGTACGTTCTCTACCAATGGCGATGTGACGGGATCACATGGGGCCAGCGACTACTGGGTAGTGAAGCTGTCGAAAACAGGAGCGATAGAATGGCAAAAATGCTATGGCGGCACCGGGGAGGACTTTGCGTACGATGCAAAGCAAACGACAGATGGCGGCTATATTATAGCGGGGACCACGATGTCGACCGACGGGGATGTTACGGGCAACCACGGATTTGGCGACTACTGGATCATAAAAACAGATGCTGTAGGCACGATACTGTGGCAGAAGTGCTTCGGAGGGACTTACAACGACATAGCTTATTCTATAGAGCAGACCAATGAAGGTGGGTATATTGTTGCAGGGCTTGCCGGCTCCTTTGACGGGGACATCACCACCAGCCTGGGGCATAACGACTACTGGATAGTAAAGCTTTCCGCAACGGGCACACTACAGTGGCAGAGATCAATTGGAGGAAGTAATGACGACCAGGCAACCTCTATTAAGCAGACCCACGACAGCGGGTACATAGTTACCGGAATGGCAAGATCGAATGATCTTTATGTCTCGGGGCATCATGGGCTATACGATTACTGGGTAGCCAAGCTGTCTCCTACCGGTACTGTGCTATGGTCGAAAGCAATGGGCGGGTCGGGCACAGATTGCAGCGGGTTTGGCTGCGATAAGGCATATAGCGTAGCGGAGTGCAGCGACAGTGGTTTCATAACGGTGGGTATGTCGAACTCTATAGACGGCGATGTTACCGACCTGCACACACTTGCAGGCTCATGGGTAGGCCCTATCGACGCTTGGATAGTAAAATTTTCGCCGGCCGGGACCGTGGAATGGAAAAAATGCCTTGGCTCAACCGGTGCCGAAATAGCCCGGAGTGTAAGCCGCACATCAGACGGGGGCTATCTTATCGGCGCTAACACCAACGGAATGGTGAACTATGATGTGACTTCGAACCATTCGGCAACACAGGACCAGTGGCTGATAAAAATAAATGATACAGGTGCTATAGAATGGCAAAAGTGCTTTGGCGGCACGCTGTCGGACGACCTGTATGCCTGCCGGCAGACCATGGACGGCGGGTATGTAATGGCGGGTACTGCATGGTCCAACGATGGGGATGTATCGGGCAACCACGGGGGCACTGATTTTTGGATAGTGAAGTTAAGCGACACCGTGTATGCCGCATGCGACACAGTCAATTCGCTCACGGCCGTAACTGCTACTACGAGTGCAGACCTGAGCTGGAGCCCTGTGCCGGGGGCAATACACTATGAATATGTGGTGAATACCGCTCACTATGACCCCTTTGGCTCAGGCACTGTAGTTACCGGCACTACCACCAGCGTTAGCGGCCTGGGGACGGGATACGTCTACTATGTGCATATACGGGTATATTGCGGGCATGGCAACTATTCGCCGTGGGCAGTCTTTTCGTTCTTTAGCCCATGCGATACTGTGTCTTCGCTTGCCGCGACGGGTATCACTGCCACAGGCGCCACCGTTAGCTGGGGCGTAACATGGGCCGCTTATCATTACGAATACGTTGTAGACCTGCTGCCCACAGTACCTACTGGCTCCGGCACCAGTGTTACCACAACAAGCGTTACGCTGACCGGCCTTATGCCGGGAACTACTTACTACGCCCACCTGCGCGACAGCTGCCCCATGGGCCACTTCTCCACCTGGACAACACTGGCATTCACCACGCTGTGCGATACGGTGAAAGGTGTGACCATAAGCGGCATTGCAGCTACGGCAGCTACCATTAACTGGTTGCCCGCACCGGGCGCGCTGCTTTACCAGTATGCTGCCACTACATCTGCAACGCCGCCCTCGGTGCCGGGTACCAATACAACGCTTACCACAGCAACAGTGACCGGCCTCACCCCGGGCACGGCTTATTACGCCCATGTAAGGGATAGCTGCGGCATGAGCCAGTTCTCACCATGGACAACAGCACCATTCACCACGCTGCCATCTGTTGCTGATGTATATAATGTGCAGGGAAATTGCTCGCTGACCGTCTATCCTAACCCGGCAAGAGACCTAATAACGCTTACATTGCCCGGCCCGGCGCGCATTGATGGCGCGGTGCAGCTTACCGATATTGCAGGCATACTGATGGACCAGTGGACGATGCAGGGGAGCACACTTCATATCCATACGGGCCATTTACCGCAAGGCGCATATATACTGAAGTATATGGATGCAACGCATAGGCAGGTTATCAAAGTAAACAAAGAATAGCAGCAGGCGCCAAAAAAAAGGGGCGCGAGGTGCGCTCCTTTTTAAATGCCAGTGTGGGTTTAGTTTTTCAGAAATACCATTTGCCCCAGGTGATTGGCGAGGTGATTGGTGCGGCTGATGAGCACCCCGAGCCTGTTGCGGTGCGGCTCTTTTGCGAAGTCTGCAATGGATACTGATGTATGCCGCTCGAACCACTGGATGGGCTGAAGGCTTTTAAAATGCGTATCAAGCCTGGCGTTTGTATCATTCCAATGGCCGCGCAGCTCTGCTATTGAAGGCATCTCTTTGCCAGATTTATCGGGAGAGGTGAGGAATACATCGTTGAAATGCGGGTGTACCTGCTCTTCGAAGCCCAGCAGCGGCAGCATGCGGTCGTGCACGGCTGTGAGGTGGCCCAGCAGATAGGTGCCGCTATTGCGGCCCGGTGCTACATCGTTGCCTACCTGTGCGTCGGTAAGCTCATTGAGCAGTTTGTTGGTATTGGCAACTGTGGTGTTCCAGTTGTCGAGTGCTATTTTTACGGCGAGTGCGTTATGTTCCATTTTGCGGTGTGTTTTTAGTAATGCGAATGTAGCGACGCCGCAAGCAATGGTCCGTAATAGCCCTATAGGCGAATTTTATCTCTGGCTCACATTTTAATTATAAATTTTTCGCATAGGTATTAACCATAGCTTAAAATATGCTAACTTTATAAAAATCTGTACGCATGAAATACTACTTCAGGGCCTGGAAGAAATACATCAAATTTCATGGCAGGGCCAGCCGCAGCGAATATTGGTACTTTACGTTCATCAATATTGCTATCAGCCTTGCTATACATTTTGGCAGTGTGGCTTACGGAATGAAGGAGCTGATACTGGGCCAGACAACAGCCGACCTCACTTACCTGGGCGCTGTGCTACTGCCGCTGATATGCGTGGGCGTGCGCCGGATGCAGGATGTGGGCAAGACCGGGTGGCACCTGATGATACCCGTATATGGCATAGTGCTCGCATGTAAAGACGGGCTGGAAGAGGACAACCGATATGGGGCAAAGGCGCGGGAGCGCAGCGAGGTAATGGTGGAAGCGGAGCCTGAGCTGGCGTAACCTTTACCGTAAATCCATTAGTGTTTTTTCCGGTTGAGCAAGGCAATTACAGTATCGGTAATGATACCGGTGGGCGGTAGCTTCAGCTTGCGCTGCGCCATTTTTATTGCGCGCTCAGTACCCATACGTACGGCATTATTAAAGAAGTCGTTGGCGGTGTGCTGGTCATTGAGCTCGCCAGCCCTTACTACATCCCAGTAATACTCTTTGTAGAATGCCGGCACGAGGCTATCGAGTGCAGCCAGCGTATCGCCGCGTTTTAGCTTGTGCTTATCGGCAATGGCCCAGCCCTCCCACTTAGGGTGGCTGACGCGGGTGATGCCCCGGTAAATCTCGCCACCTTTAGCCCTTGTTGCACGCACATAGCCACCTTCGTAGGCCATGGTGATTTTAAGTGCTGTGGCGTAGTCGGCGCACTGCCCTGCCGCGTGGCCTGGGATACCTGCATATGCAACAATAAGCAAGCCGATGGCTGTTAGGTAGTTCCTCATACTGTTGCGCTTTAAACAAAAGTACAAATACCAGGCATAGTTTAATACAGGTCAAAAAAGCTGGTCTGGGCTGATACAATTGCGGTCCTAAAAAAAACAGCATTGCTGGAATTGCGTTGCTGGTGGGTGAGCCAGGGCTGATGCTGCCGGAGATTGAGAAGAACGGCACACAACAGCTCCTGCATACTACTAATCAAATTGATTAGGTATATTGTGCGGCGAAAGAAAATCTGATGATCATGATGCAAAAATTATATGGCAAGGGTGCAATTGTATTACTGGTATTCCTGTGCACTCTCCTGTGCAGCAACAAGTCTTTCGGTGCATTTGTGGTGCGCGCTGCGCCCACCGAAGAAACAACAGCTGCCCCTGCCGCAGCGGCAAGCGTGGAGGCGGAGTATAACAAAGTGAAGACCCGGCTGGCTACGCAAGATTACAGGCTGCATAATTTTTCATCGCGCAGGGCGGCCTTTAAGCTGAGCGAAGAGACTGCCAAAACATTTGCAGTGATAGGCTCGGTATGCGCGCTGGCGGGTGTCGGCGGCGTTATTGTTGCCATAGGTTTTGACCTGGTAGATGAGGTAATATACATATCGGCAGCGGTAGCATTTGTGGGGCTGGTGTTCTTAGCCCTCGCTATAACAGGCCGGCCTAAGCGCGACAAGTGGGCAGTGGTATCGCCAAAGCCCAATGAGCTGGGAATAGCGTATAAGTTTTAGTAACGAAAAACGATAAAATGTAAATGGCCCGGCGAACACCGGGCCATTCGCATGTATAAATTTCAATGATCAGCAACCCGGCTTCTTTGCGCCGTAGTCAACACAGCCCGATGATGTCTGCACCGGGAACAGTACCTGTATAAAGCTGGCATCGGGGTGCATCATCAGCCTTTCTCCAAACGAGAATACCTGCACCCGCATAGCATCTTTTGTGAGGCCGGGCAGATATTTCCCGGCAATATCATCGGCCTGTAGCTGGCCGTTGATGTATAGCTTTTCCTGCCTTTTTTCTACTACAAACCCCTTTACCTGGTCTACCAGGCCCGCACCTATAAGGCGGCTTACCAGCTTGCTTTCCTCGGTCTCAGGCGGCTGCGGGGCGCTCTCACCGGGAGCGGGGGCAGCTGGTGCCTTTGGTGCCTTTGCCGGTGCCGGCTTTTCCTCGGCCATTACCTGGGGCACAGCTTCGTACTGTGTGGGTGCTGCGGGCGCGGTTGTAGCTGCCTTAGCAGTCCGGGCTTTTTTCGCTTTTGTGAACGATGGGCTCAGCCATGCTATAGAGCAAGTGATGGCTGCAATAATAAAGATGGCTGCTACCATCCTGCTGTAACTGAACGTACTTTTTTTCATTTCCATGATGCGTTTTATTCGGTTAAATAAATGGTTGGGTCTCCCGGAGGCCGCGAGGGTAAGTGATGAAGCGGGCGCAGGGCAGGTAGCTATGGCAGCTAATGCCCTAGCGTAAGAAAGTGGTTTGTTTGTATGCGCTAATACAAGGTCGTCGCAGCAATGCTCCATTTCCCTGCGGGCGACAGCTGAGACCAGCCATGCGAAGGGATTGAAAAAGAGTATGGCTTCGATAATGGCGCGCAGTATATTAGAAAGATGATCGTAGCGCTTTATATGCGCCAGCTCGTGGAGCAAGATAGTTTCGAGCTGGTCTGTTGTTAGCTGGGCCAGAACAGCGGCAGGAACTAGTACAATGGGCTTTACGAAACCTACTACCATAGGCACCTGCGCCTTTGCGGAGATGAACAGCTGCACAGGGCGGGAAAGATGCAGCTGTGCCGTTAAGGACGCGAATAAGTCGTCCATTGCCGCACCGGCGTTTGAAAGACCATTTCTGCGGAGGGAGAACATGTGCAGCATGCCGCCAGATAGCCTTAAAAGCATCATTGAAAGACCTGCCAGGTAAGCAGTACATAGCCATGGCGCAATAGCGGATATAGCCGATGGGACGGAGCGGTACAAAGTATGCTCACCTGCTGAACCGGCAGCGGCAAAAAAGTAATTGCTGATGCCCCCCGGTACGAGGTAGAGAAAGACCGTGTGCTGCGCAGATGACAGCAAATGGTATTGCTGCCACCACGTAGCCGCGAACCACACCAGCAAAATGAATAGTGATGCGAATGCCATACGATAGCGGGCCGCAGATGAAATACCGTGCACCAGCCTTAGCAGCAGGGCCAGCGACAGGTATATAATAAAGCCCTGCCCAAGTGAACAGAGGAGCGCCCATGATAACGATTGGATCCAGATAGCCATGTGGATAGTTTTTTAAGAATGAACTACTTTTTTGTTTTCTTGTCCAGGTATTCCTTGATCATATCGAGCTCTGCCTTGCTGGGCTTGTGGGCACCGAGTGCCTGCGCTACCAGCTCCATTGCCGAACCGTTGAACATTGTTTCTATAAGGCGCTGCATCATCTGCCCCTGTGCCTGCTTTTTATTAACGGTGGCCGTGTAGATGTGCTTCTTATTTGCCTCGTCGCGGCTCACCAGCTCTTTCTCCAGCATATTCTGCAGCAGCTTCAGCGTGGTGGTGTACCCTGTTTCTTTCGTCAGTGCCAGCTTCTCATGCACCTCCTTTACCGTGGCCGGCCCTTGCTGCCACAGTATATTCAGTATTTCCAGCTCTGCCTCTGTGGCCTTTATTGTTTGTTTCGCTCCCATCTACGATGTTTATCGTACTCAAATGTACGACAAGTATCGTAATTGAAAAATACTTTTTTGCTGTAGCCGGAATGTCGTGTTGCTTAAGAATTGTTGCGCATTGATAGCTGACATGCTGAAGTGAAATACTTATCATTACCTTTAATTCACAAAGCTGCCTCGTATGATAAAGACCTTGACCACCGTTGTAGCAATTGTGCTCGCTATATTGGCCGCCGGAGATAGCTTCTCGCAGGAATATGATTTTGAGCAATTATCGCTGTCCCCAAAAACAAAGACTGCATTTGCGCTGGACCATAAAATAGTAAGGCCAAGGCTGGAGTACCCGAAATGGGATAAGGACTTTCACCTGTACTATCCATTCCTCACGCCCGCACTCCGCAAGACACAAGCTACGCTCAGCGGAACTTACGAAGGCGTTACTACCACTATAACGCCTAACTCCATAATACCGCATGCACAGCTCGACACCAACACAATGGTAAAGGACGAGGTGGCGATAACAGGGCTGTGGCGGATGCTTGTATTCCGGTCGGTGCGGTATGTAGACTCGCTTTACACCTGGCCGGATACGGTAAGATACTACAGGCTGCCGGACGTATTACTCGGCGAAAAGCACGATGACGGTTTCCTGGTGCTGAAGGATGGCCATTTCAAGCTGTATGTAAAAGAAGAGGGGAAACAGAAATTCTCAAAAAAGATCTCTTCGAAGTATGCGATAGAGCACAAGCGCGCAATAATACTTTACAAGTTTGGCAAGTCGGCAGGAGGGGTATCTCAAATAGGAATAGATGAAAGCGGCTTCCTAATAATGAACTACCCTAAGGTGATCGAAAACGTAAAGAGGGGAAAATACATCTCTTACCACACCATTATTGACCAGTATATTTTTGAGCGGGTGAGGGAGTGAGGATCTGCACAGATAAGATCACTTCGCCTTCATAAAACGTAAGGAAGTTTATATTGTATTAGATAGTGACCATACGTGAGTGTATTTCACATCAGCGCGGTAGCCTCACCCCAGCCCTCTCCCAGAGAGAGGGAGAGCCAATGTCCGCGCAGTTGCGCGGGTGTTATTGCAATAAATTATATGAGAAGATTTGAATTGCACCTGACCATCGTGAGTGCGGATAAGTTCAAATTAGCTATATTTGCTTTGTGAAACTACTGTGCACCATACTTGCTTTAATTGTACTGACCTTGTCGGTGCAGCCTGTATGTATGGCTACGGCGGGGAATGACACCTGCTGCACCACAGATGTATGCACTGAAGAGCAGGGCGGACAGGACGATGGCGCAGACAAAAAATGTGTCAGCGGCTGCAATCCCTTCCAGCTTTGCGCGTGCTGTGCATTTTGCGTAGTGATACCACAGGCATTTTCTTTCACCTTTCTGCCAGATGCGCCTGCACCCGCTATACAATGGGGCGCGCAGGTGGCCGGCATCACCGAAGAGGCCGTCCCCGGCTTCTGGCAACCGCCGCGGGCTGTTTAATTTCTTCTTATTGGCCATGCCGTTTTTCCGGGCATGGCAAAATCTTCATTAGTGCTGCGCCGTATTACAACGAAGCAAGCACTGGTATTCGTTTAAGTTTTTCCAAAAAACAATTCTAAAATGAACAAAATACTTACCTGCATTATAGCAGGGATAGCTGCTATGTGCGTGGCCTTTGCCGCGCCTGCACAAACTACAGACAGCGTAAAAAAACTGGAAATAAAAGTGAGCAACCTGCATTGCAACAATGACATGCCCACTATTAAAAAAAGACTGCTGAACCAGGACGGCATAGATGAGGTGACGTTCACAGACATTGCGTCCGAGTGCTCTCTATTCACCATCACTTATCACAGCTCGGTAACGGGCCAGCCGCAGATAGAAAAGGTAATAGAGTCGACGCCGGGCTGCGATGATAAAAGCTCGACCCCGTATAAAGTAAAGCGAAAAAAGGTTAAGTCATGAGGAAGCTGATAGCGATCTGCTTTCTGCTTCTGTCATCGGCTGTGGACGCACAAACAATGCTTAAAGGCAAGCTGTTTGGGCAGAGCGGGGCGGATAAGGAGATACTGCCGGGTGGCAAGGCAGGCTGGATAGGCTCCGCCAACGCAGCTATTGCTAATGAGAACGGGGTATTTGAGCTGCCCATGGACGGCGTTACCGACATGCGTATCGTTGCGGTATATGATGGCTACTTTACCGATACGGTGAGTGTGGCAGGTAAGGCTTACATCAGCATAACGCTGCGAAAGAAAACACGTGAGCTGGGTGGAGTGACGATAACGGACAGGAAGGGCGCGTATATATCGGGCATTGCCGTGGGGCAAACGGAGATCATCAACCAGCGGGAGCTGAGCAAGGCTGCCTGCTGCGACCTTGCGGGGTGCTTTGGCACGCAGGCCTCTGTGCAGCCACAGACAACAAACGTGGTCACTAATGCGCAGGAGCTGCGCATACTGGGCCTGTCGGGCGTGTATAACCAGGTGCTGCTCGATGGCTTCCCTATGATACAGGGACTGAGCTATACCTACGGCATCAGCACTTACCCCGGCACGGTGGTAGATAACATATTTGTGTCTAAGGGCACCACGTCGGTGCTACAGGGCTATGAGAGCATCAGCGGGCAGATAAACCTGGTGACGCGCCAGCCGGAAAAAACAGACAGGCTTTTTGTAAACGGCTATATCAACAGCTTTGGCGAGATGCATACTAATGCAAATGTGGCCGGGCCGATAGGCAAGGGCAAGAAGTGGCATAGCCTGCTGGCGCTGCATATGGTGCAGCCCGCGCGCAAAACAGATGGCAACGATGACGGCTTCCTGGACCTGCCGCTGCTGACGCGCTACATGGCCTACAACAAGTGGACCTATGGCAATGACAGGGAAAAGGGCCTGGCCCTGCAGGCAGGCCTGCGTATAGTGAATGAAAAGCGCATTGGCGGGCAAACGGGGTATAAAGCGGCTGAGGATGAAGGCAGCAGCGTGGTGTATGGACAAACGGTGCGCTACACGCAGCCGGAGGCGTATGCAAAAGCTACGTACCGCCTTTCTGATGATCATGCGGTTGTGCTGGCTGCATCGGGGTTTTATCACGACCAGGATTCCTGGTTTGGCACTACCAGCTACAAGGCTAAGCAGCAGAGCGGCTACCTTAACCTGCAACACGAATGGCTGTGGCGCGAAAAGCACCAGCTGAAGTATGGCGTAAGCTACCGCTACCAGGAGCTGAACGAGGATATAGCCTTTACCGATACTACACTGCTGCGCACGTATGACGGTCATTACCTGACGCAACTACGGGTACCCGGCGCGTTTGCCGAGAACACATTTCACTGGGCCGATGATAAGGTGACGTTGATAACCGGTGCAAGGGCCGACCATCACCAGGTGTGGGGATGGTATGTGACGCCGCGCGCGATGGTGAAATACAGCATTAACCCCACTAATACACTGCGTGCATCGGCAGGCAGGGGGTGGCGGCAGGTGAACCTATTTAGCGAGCAGGTAAACCTGCTGGCGAGCTCAAGGGATATTGTTTTCCAGGAGACATTGCGCCCAGAGGCTGCATGGAACTGGGGACTCAGCCACGTCTACCGTTTTAGCATAAAAGAGGTATCGGGAACGCTGAGCGGCGACTTTTACAGTACGCACTTTACCAACCAGTTTTTCCCTGATTATAATGCAGACCCGGTGAAAGCTACCATACGCAATTTTTACGGCGTATCGCGGTCGAACGGGTTGCAGGTGGAGGCGTCGCTGTCATTCTTCAGGCAGGTGGAGCTGCGTGTAGCCTATAACTACCTCGATGTATACCGCATAGAGAACGGTACAAGGGTAACGCTGCCATTCAACGCGCGGCACCGGGCTATGGGCGCACTCTCTTACCATACTAAAAACAACCGGTGGCAGGGAGATGTGAATACTCATTGGTTTGACAGGATGAGCCTGCCCGACACGCGGAAGAATCCCCTGCCCTACCAGCGGCCGCTGTATTCTACGCCCTACATCACCTTCAACGCGCAGGTAACCTTCCGGTGGAAGACGCTGGAGGTATATGCCGGGTGCGAGAACATAGCTAATTACAGGCAGCCTAACCCCATCATCAGTGTCAACGACCCGTTCAGCAGGTACTTCGACCTGTCGTCGGTGTGGGGGCCTACGAGGGGCAGGGAATTGTATATGGGGGTGAGGTTTAGTGTGAAGTAACCCCAAACCCCTAAAGGGGCTTCCCCTTATAGTGTGGGACCTTCGCGAGGTCGTTGGCGGGGACGCCAACAACGGCGGAAACCCAAACCCCTAAAGGGGCTTCCCCTTATAGTGTGGGACCTTCGCGAAAAACCCCAAACCCCTAAAGGGGCTTCCCCTATTACCCGGCCCGTGTTATGAAGGTGCAGAGCGCATTCGTAATGCGGGCTTTTTGTATTCAGTCATTGTACACCCTTAGCCCGGAATAATGCAGCCAAGCCTTAACCAATTGAGATATAACATCTGTAACAACCTAAAAGCCGCTACACCAGCGGCTTTTAGGTTAAGTAAGCAATATGTGAATTGATTATCTTTTTATGATTACCGCTATCGTACAGGAAAAGACATACCCGACATTCGGGTTAAAGCCCGTCGCAATCCATTGGCCATCCTTTGGATTAGTGACAGTGCAGATCTCGTTTGCACGGTTGATATTAATGCTTTTTCCATCGTTGGCGCCCCAGGTATAGTTAGTTGTTACCGTATTTGTAGAAAAATTGATCGTAGTCGGTGTGCTGCCGTACTTAATGAATAGGTCGCCGTTATTCCTTTGGTAGGTATTGGCCTCAAAGGTCGTAACTGTCATCGATTTAGTGCCAGAAGGGATAGTAAAAGTCACATTTTGTCCTTTTCCCCCGTCAGCGCTTATTAGTTGGTTAAGGATAGTGTCGCCGCCTGTAGCCGTACCCGAGCCACTTCCGGAGCCTGAACCAGAGCCGCTGCCACCACCAGAGCTGCTGCTCGTTTTAGTAAAAGTATATGAGCTCCTTCCATCTGGTGTTATGGTAAGCGTGCTGCCGTCTATTGCTATATTGCCCCAATCAAACATTGTAAGATCTTCCCAGCGCACAGAGCCCCTCAATACCTTGTCTGATGTCTTGTTCGCATTCATAAAAACATAATCGCCTACTACACGCCCTGACGCATAACGTCCTGTGCCTACCTTTGTTATCACGCCTTTGTATACGTTATTGCCATTGTCTGTTATTTCCATTTCCCATCCATCGTCGGAGGCAAATATTCCCGTGAAATACTCGTTCACTGCATCGTCCACCTTCTTGCAGCCGGTGGGCATAAAAAATAAGATAGCCCCGGCTAGTACGCACAAAACGGCTGATATCTTAACTGACTTCATAAGTTATAATTTTTGTTGAAATAAAAATATTAACCGGTTTGAAAAAAAGGGAGTGTTCGGAAATATATCTTTTACAACAATTATCAGCGGAGTTTAATGTACGGGTTAAAACCCCAAACCCTACCCTTAGCAAAAGCTACGGCTGGGTGGCCTGAAGGTACTTCCCCCTAATTAGAAAACAGCCCGCGTTTATGCAAGAGCCTGTCGCGCTGTTTTCATATCACCCGGCGATAGAGATATTTAACGCCGAGTCCTGCGAAGGGCAGAGACTCGGCTATGACGGAAGGGGCTTCCCCTTATTTTCCGGCTCACAGGTTTGGTTAACAGGGTTATTATATGACGGATCCCAGAGAATCACTTAATTTAGCCAACTCGGTGGTGCGTGAACTTTACGCCCATTAAATATCATGCAAAAGAAATACAGAATAGCGATACTTGGGATGGGTGGCGTTGGGGGCTTCTTAGGTGGCAAGCTGGCGGCTGCTTACAGCGCTTCGGCAGATAAGGAGATCATATTTATTGCAAGGGGCAGTAATGCGCAGGCCATCAAAGAAAATGGGCTGAAGCTGATAACCCCTGCAGAAGAAATAACTGCAAGACCTGATGTTATTGCTGCTGCTACAGATGACATAGGCTCGATAGACCTGCTGATATGCTGCACCAAAACGTATGACCTCGAAGACAGCATAAAAGCGCTTGCCCCTTCTGTTACAGCTGATACTATTGTGCTGCCAATACTTAACGGGGTTGACAGCACCGAAAAGGTGCTGTCGCTACTGCCGGGGGCAAAGGTGCTGCAAGGGTGCATTTACCTGGTATCGAAACTGATAGCACCGGGTGTAGTGCAGCAGCGCGGTGAGTTTTATTCCCTGCATTTTGGGGGTGATGAAAGGGTACAAGCCGAAATGCCCGGGCTGCTCCACCTGTTTACGCAGGCAAATATCAATGCAATAGCAGAAGAGCATATCTCCGCAAAAGTATGGTCTAAGTTTTCGTTCATTTCGCCCATTGCCACGTACACGTCTGCACACAATATCAGCATTGGTAAGATACTGGAAAGCGACGAGCACAAAGCATCGCTGAAGAACCTGATGACCGAGCTGGTGACGCTGGCAACATCGCTAAGCATTGCGCTGCCCGCTGATGCGGTGGAAAAGAACTTTGCTACCATGGCAAAGCTGCCCTACGAAACAACCTCATCAATGCAGGCTGACTTTGCCGCAAAAAAATCTACTGAGCTGGAAACGCTTACAGGCTCTGTTGTACGCAAGGCCGCTGCGCAAGGCATAAAGCTGGATGCGTATGCGGGAATGTATGAAGTATTGAAGGGGGAAATGCCAAACCCCAGCCTTCGCGAAAGCTTCGGGGGGCAGGCCTAAAGGGGCTTCATCTTGCTCCGTTCCCGTATAACGGGAGCCGCAAGGTCTTGCATTTACGGTGTGGTCGCACAGACCCAAATTCTCGTGAGCCGTGGTAAAAAGGGCGAACTTAAACTACGGCGAAAAATCTACAAACAACCAGATAACCCATTGATCCACTACAAGTTGGCTATTTGATCCATTGCCCTTAACTTCGCGCCTCAATATATTTTAGATGAACTATAAATCCAGCATAAAGATAGTTGCAGGCCTTTTGATCATGTGTTTGCTTTTCAGCAGTTGTTTTGGTCGTTGGCAGCGCGCTGCTGTGAGAAACGATAGGATCAAGATGAGTAAGGGCACTTACCATAAGAAGCATTACTACGGGCGGGGCCAGGGCTGGCGTTAATACGTGCCCTGTAAAGTTTACGAGTTGCCGTGGTGCAATAAAGCGTAAGTGAAAGCCATTGGTGCCGGTAAAGTCATGCCCGCAATGGTCAAGTCTACCGGCGCTGCCACACATAAAAAACCGGTTCATATCCGCGATATGAACCGTAAATGTTATGCAGCCTTTCTTTATTTCTTGAGGTTCTCGCGCACAGACTGTATCAGCGGCATAAACTCGGTGACCAGGCTTTTTTCGAAGGTGGTCTTGTCGGTCCAGTCCATTTCTTTTGAGAAGATATCTATCGGGCGCTTCGCGTTGTTCTCAGGTACGAAGCCTTCCGGCAGCTCACAATTGGCCATTACGGCTTCGCGCTTATGCAGTTTTGCTTCCTCTATTGTAAGGAACACTTTCACCTTTGCATTCTCCTGCGGGTGAAAATCTCCGTAGCCGATCATAAAGTAAACGTCGAGGTCGCTTTTTATGGCTACCCAGTTGTTGCGTTTAGGCTTTGCTGAAAAGCGGAATTTGTTGCCTGCTTTGTCGCTGATGGCTACGCGTAGCAGGTGCGGCAAAATTTCCTGTGAATATTCTCCCATATAACTGTACTTTTTGGATGCTGATGCTTTAAAAAAATACCTTCTTAGTGCGAGAATCTAAAAAAGCAGGAAGCTGCTGCTCTACAACACCTTCTTTAGGGGGAGGTGCCTGATCAATGACTGGTAATCTAAACTGCAATAAAAAAGGCTTGTGAGTAACACAGGCCTTTTTTCCTGTAGGCCTGGAGGTTTGAGCCTCAGGCCACTTTAATATATAACTGGTGTACTACACCAACTGAGTCTAAATAAAAAAGACTCCTGCGAGAGGAGTCTTTCGTGGGCCCACTAGGATTTGAACCTAGGACCACCTGATTATGAGTCAGGTGCTCTAACCAACTGAGCTATAGGCCCAATGACGCTCTCACGTCAATTCCGAAAGCCTTCGGAAGGATTGCAAATGTACAGGTTTTTTTGAAAAAAGGAAAAATAAAATTGCATGGTGGAATAGAAATGTGTTCTTCCTTCCAAATTCTCTGTTTTATTCGCGGCTAATGGGCTGGGCTGTAGCCCTTAACGCCGAGTCCTGCGAAGGGCAGAGACTCAGCTATGACGGAAGGAGGTTAGCTCCTTCCCGGAGTAGTACTTCAACGCGTACCGGCCGTATAGGCGTACGGACGCTACCGGTGTGGCTGTGTAGTACTCACGATCGTAACCCTTAACGCCGAGTCCTGCGAAGGGCAGAGACTCGGCTATGACAAGAAGGAGATTAGCTCCTTCATGGAGTAGTACTCCCCACGCGTACCGGCCGTATAGGCGTGCGGACGCTACCGGTGTGTTGTGGAAGTACTCACAATCGTCACCCTTAACGCCGAGGTCCTGCGAAGGGCAGAGACTCGGCTATGACGGAGACGATGATCTTTTTCCGTCGTAGCTGAGTCTCCGGTTTTTCACCGGGACTCGGCGTCATGGGAAAGGGGGGCGCCTTGCAAAGAGCGGTTGTAACCTTTAACGCAGAGTCCTGCGAAGGGCAGAGACTCAGCTATGACAAGAAGGGAGCATAGCCAATGCCTACCGACTGTTTTTAACTGATGCTAGCTTATGCCGATTACTATATATATGGAGTAAATGGTTTAGTCGCCACCGGCCAATCATTAAATTATCGATCTCAATATTTTCCTGGATCCACTTGTGTGTATAGCGGAGATATGACGTTTTGCCTTGAATTACTTCATAACTGGAAATCTCCTCCCAACCAGCAAGCTTCCCCCTGCTCTCTATCCCGTTCTCCGACAATATTAGCTGTGGTGTTCGATCCGAAGAATTGTAATAAATTATAAAAAGTATTACACAAAAAAATAATGGTATTATCAGTTGTACACAAAAAGTGGGAAACATAACGAAAGGGATTGTAGTCAAAATCAAACCTCCAAACATGAGTAGAAAGAAGGGATTCTGATATGGCCGACGAAAATAGATTATTGTTTGCTCGGACACTGTGTAGTCATCTTCGAACCTGTAATCTGTGAAGCGATCCTTTACAATCATCCTGATTTGTTCATCCTTTATATCGTCAACTGAGTACGCGCCAAAGCCGGACATCTGTGATGCCTTCTCAAATTCCAGAACATCAGCTACTCGCATATATACCCACGCCATCCACCTTTTTCCAGCATAATGGAGACACGCAATTAAAATCGTTATTGGTAATACCAACGCTAAAGGAATGCCAAAAGCGAGATGCCAATGATACTTATCAATCAAATAAATTAAGGTAATCATTGTTGCCACCATAAAGAGAGCAATTAAGCCAATAATTGCCCATCCCAGACTAAGCGCCTTATTAACTGAAATATACTTCACAGCTAACGAAATTAATCATTTCAGTGTTGCATATTGCAGGCCGTTTCCGCCTACTTTTGTCCCTATGATCACAGGCATCAAGCACATCATCTTCGACCTCGGAGGTGTGATATTGAATATCGACTACGCACTTACCGAAAAGGCATTTATAGATGCAGGCATCGGCAATTTTGGCGAGCTGTATTCACAGCTGCAACAAAGCGACTTGTTTGACCGGTGGGAGACGGGGGCTATGGGGCGGGAGGAGTTTGTGGCTGCGCTGCAAAAGGTGCATCCTGCCATAACAACCGAGCAGGTGTGGAAGGCATGGAATGCTATGCTGCTCGACTTCCCGCTGCGCCGGCTGCAGATACTGCAGCAGCTAAGGATCTACTACGACCTTTTCCTGCTGAGCAATACGAACGAGGTACACGAAGAAATGTTTAACAACATACTGATGCAGGCGCACGGCATGCCTAACATAGGTGTGTTCTTCGATAAGGTATACCTGAGCCATAGGGTAGGGATGCGCAAGCCGATGACAGCTATCTTTCAGCGTGTGCTCGATGAGAACCAGCTGAATCCTGAGCATACGCTGTTTATAGACGACAGCCCGCAGCACATAGCGGCCGCCAAAGAGTGTGGCCTACAGACGATATACCTGGAAAAGGGGATGACGATAGAGGAGCATGTGTTTAAAACCCCAAACCCCTAAAGGGGCTTTTCCTGCGCGAGAAACCCCAAACCCCTAAAGGGGCTTTTCCCATGGGGGTTGCAGCTACGGTGAGTCTTTTTTTCAAAAGGTTATAACTGGGCCGAAGCCTGAGATGGTCTCAAGAATTACAATAGGTTTAAAATATCAAGTGAGTACGTGACAAGGGGAAGCCCCTTTAGGGGGTTTGGGGTTGTGGGTTTCGCTTTACCTCAGCTCCTCGTAGTCTATATAATCGTCGTCCCTGCTTACCCGCTTTTTTTGCTGGGGCTTTTTTGTGTCTTCCATACGGCGCTCCATCTCGCGCATCTGCTCCTGCATTTCACGCATACGGTTGCTGGCGGTGCTGGTAATGTGGAGTATGGGGAATACTACCTTGTATACCTTGTTCAACAGCCAAAGCACGATTATGCATATAATTATAATCTTTACCGACATAGGTGTGCAAAGGTAGGTGTTTTAGGTGAGTGATTGGCGGGTTGGATAGTTGATGGGTTAGCAGGCAATTGGCTGGCCGGTTTGATTGTTGAATAGTTAGTGTCTTCCCCTAAAAGGACTATTCACCTTTTCACCAAATCGACTCTTCAACTCGGGCCCAAAACATATTTAATGAAAAAATAATCTAAATGGTAAAAAATAGTTGTGGTGCGCGAAAGAAAAATTATTGTATATTTGCTGCGGATTTAATTCAAAAGAGAGGGGACACTGGTTGTCCCCTCATTTATTAAATATGACCGAAATTACTGAAAAGATATATGAAATGCTGGAGCCGTTGCTTGACGGAACAGACGTGTTTATTGTGAACATAAAGGTGAAGCCGGTCAACAACATCAAGGTGTTCCTGGATGCAGACAGCGGCTTTTCGATAGAAAAATGCTCATCTGTAAACAAGCGGCTTTATGCGGAGATAGAAGCAACAGAAATGTTCCCCGACGGCAATTTTTCGCTGGAGGTATCGAGCCCCGGTGTAGATGAGCCTTTGCTGCAGCGCCGCCAGTATACCAAGAACATTGGCCGTAAGGTAACTGTAACAGATAACGAGGATGCAGAACACACCGGCATACTGAAAGAAGTGACCGAAGAACAGCTGGTAATAGAGATAAAACAACCAAAGAATAAAGGTGTGACCATATCGGAGATACCATTTTCTAACATAAAAAAAACAGTCGTACAAATCATTTTTTAATAATGATACTACCCTGCCCACGCGGGAGGTATCGCAAACGAGCGCACTATGGCAAGCATTAATCTCATCGACTCCTTCCAGGAGTTTAAAGACGCTGAAAACATTGACAGGCCTACCCTCATGAAGGTATTGGAAGACGTTTTCAAAACGCTGCTTCGCAAGAAGTATGTGACGGATGAAAACTTTGACGTTATCGTAAATGACCAGACGGGTGACCTCGAGATATTCCGCCGCAGGGAGATAGTAGAAGATGGCATGGTAGAAGATGAAAACCTGCAGATACCTTATAGCGATGCGATAAAGATAGAGCCTGACTACAGCGTGGGCGAAGAAGTATACGAGGTGGTTAACGTGGCCGACTTTGGCCGCCGCGCCATACTTGCCGCAAAGCAAACGCTGGCAGCCCGTATAGGCGACCTTAAAAAGAACAACCTGCTGAAGAAATATGCCGACCGTATAGGTGACATAATAGGCGGCGAGGTATACCAGATATGGAAGAAGGAAATACTGCTGCTGGATGATGAAGGCAATGAGCTGATCATGCCAAAATCAGAACAGATACCTACTGACTTCTTTAAGAAAGGGGAAACAGTACGCGCCGTGGTGAAGAAAGTGGAGATGAGGAACAACTCCCCTATCATCATACTGAGCCGCACGCATCCATCATTCCTGGAGAAGCTGCTGGAAATAGAAGTGCCGGAGATAATGGATGGGCTGATAGTGGTACGCAAAATAGTACGCGAACCAGGCGAGCGCGCCAAAGTGGCCGTAGAAAGCTACGATGACCGCATAGACCCTGTGGGCGCATGCGTGGGTATGAAGGGAAGCCGCATACATGGCATAGTGCGTGAGCTGCGTAATGAGAATATAGACATTATTAACTATACCAATAACCTCCAGCTGTTGCTGCAGCGCTCGCTAACGCCGGCCCGCATCAACAAGATGGAGCTGAACAATGAGGACCACAGTGCGGATGTATACCTTGACCCGGACCAGGTGTCGCTGGCGATAGGCAAGAAGGGCGTGAACATAAAGCTGGCGCAGGAGCTTACCGGCTACAGTATAGATGTGTATAGGGATGTAAAGGAAGACGTTGAGGAATACGATATAGACCTCGACGAATTTGCAGACGAAATAGAGTCGTGGATCATAGACGAGTTCAAGCGCATAGGCTGCGACACAGCCCTGAGCGTGCTTGACCTGTCTGCCGAAGAGCTCGTTCGCCGCACAGACCTGGAGGAAGTGACCGTGCAGGATGTACGGAAAATACTGGAGGCGGAATTCAATAATGAATAAGTGAAGATGCTAAAATAAAATCCACCAATTTCGCCAATTCTATTCCGTTTCTGCTTCGTTGCAAAAGTCCTTAAATAATTCATTATTCGCGGATTTTGCGCCTTGCACAAAAGAAATATAATCATTAAACCTGATGGATTTTATCTTAGCAACTTCACTAAGTAATTTTTAATTAAATTATTACTGCGATGGTACGGATTTAGAACGATTGAAGGAACGCCATTTTCGTATAAATAGCGTAGGTTTGTATATAACGGCCAGCTAATAAAACGACTTTTTGGCAAATAATATCAGAAGGAAAAATTAAGAATGACTACAACAAACACACCCAGGTTACTGGCGGCTGCCAAAGAATTCAATATTGGTAAAGACACCCTCGTGGAGTTTCTTACCGATAAGGGGTTTGAGATCAATAGTAACCCAAGCACCAAGTTGAGCCTAGAGATGTATAACGCCCTGCAGGTGGAGTTTGCGCAAGACAAACTAGCCAAACGCAGGAGCGAGGAGATCGCTTTGCCAAAAGGGTCGCTGATGGATAATCTGGGGAGGAAGAAAGACTCTCTTGACCTGACAGCGAAAGATAAAAAAGAGGCACCTCAGCCTATAGAAAAGAAAGAGGAAAAGCCGAAAGAGCCTGAAAAGCCCAAGGTAGCCGAGGTGAAGCCAGAGCCGCCTAAAGCTGCACCGGCACCTGCACCGGCACCTGCACCAGTTGCTGCCGCGCCGGCGCCGCCTAAAGAAGAGCCTGTGGCCAAAGCGCCTGTAGAGGCACCGAAAGCCGAAGAGCCGAAAGCTGAAGAGCCGGTGAAGCAAGCCCCCGTGGCAGAGGCTGTGAAGCCTGCACCGGAAGCCGAAAAAGAAACAAATGAGCCGGAACACCTGGAGGTGAAAGCCCCCAAGATAGGTGGCCCGAACGTACTGGGTAAAATAAACCTGGACGATCTGAATATGGCATCTCGCCCTAAGAAGGGAGCCGTTGCCAAAAAAGAAGTGAAGAAAGAACCGGTGAAGCCCGAGGCAAAAGCCGTAACACCGCCGAAGGAAGAAGAACCCGTGCAGGAAGTGGAAGCGGTGCAACCTGCAGAGCCACAAGCCGCAGCACCTGCTGCCCCGGTAACCCCGGTGGCCCCGGTAGTGCAGCAGCCTGAGGCCCCTGAAGATGATGGCAAGCCCGAGCATATAGAAATGAGGGCCCCAAGGCTGGAAGGCCCTAAGATAATAGGCCGGATAGAACTGCCTGTAGCAGGCGCACCCGGCAGCAGGCCGGATAGCCGCGAGAAGCGCAAGCGCAAACGCATACCGGTAGAAAAGAAACCTGAAACGCATAAGCCAGGCGAAGGCCTGGGAACAGGTACCGGCACAGGATCTGGTATTGGCAGGCCGCAGGGCACTGGCACTGGCCAGCCTTTCAATCGTGAAAGGCGCCCCCCTGGACAAGGTGGAGGACAGCAAGGCACCGGCGGCGGACAGCGCACCGGCGGCAGCAACTTTGGCCAGCGGCATGGTGTGGGCGGCGGCGATCGCCGTGGTGTACCATCGCGCGGCATGCCATTGAATGCGCAGCAGCAGGAAATAGATACTAAAGCAATACAGGATAAAATACGCGAAACACAGGCCAAGCTTACGGGATCGACCCGCAGCAAAAACCTGAAAGCGAAGTACCGCCGTAACAAGCGCGATGAAATGGCGGAAAAACGTGCTGCCGCCGAAAACTCTGAGCAGGGCAACCTGATACAGGTGACCGAGTTCATATCTGTGAGTGAGCTGGCAAGCCTGCTTAATGTGAGCTTTGCAGACGTTATCAGCAAGTGTATGAGCCTGGGCATCATGGTATCGATCAACCAGCGCCTGGATGCGGAAGTGATAGAGCTGGTGGCAAGTGAGTTCAGCTACGATGTGGAATTCATCAACCTGGAGCAGGAAGCCGAGGAAGAAGAGGAAATAACAGACACCGAAGAAGATATGCTGCCGCGCGCCCCTATCGTGACGATAATGGGCCACGTGGATCACGGTAAAACATCGCTGCTCGACTATATACGCAGTGCGAATGTAGTGGCGGGTGAGGCAGGTGGCATCACCCAGCACATAGGCGCCTACCAGGTGACCACTGCTACGGGCAAGCGGGTTACCTTCCTGGATACGCCGGGCCACGAAGCGTTTACCGCGATGCGTGCCCGTGGTGCCAAGGTAGCCGACGTAGCAGTAATTGTGATAGCCGCAGACGATGCTATAATGCCGCAGACCAAAGAAGCAATATCGCATGCGCAGGCCGCAAACCTGCCGATGATCTTCGCGATAAACAAGATCGATAAAGACGGATCTAATCCGGAAAAGATAAAAGAGCAGCTGGCCAATATGAATATATTGGTGGAAGACTGGGGCGGTAAGTTCCAGAGCCAGGAAATATCTGCCAAGAAAGGGCTGAATGTAGACCTGCTGCTGGAGAAAATAGGCCTGGAGGCTGAGCTGCTGGACCTGAAAGCTAACCCCGACAGGATAGCGGCAGGCAGCGTGATAGAAGCATCGCTGGACAAAGGCCGCGGCTACCAGTCTACAATACTGGTACAGAACGGTACGCTGAACCAAGGCGATATGATAGCATGCGGACAGCACTTTGGTAAGATCAAAGCAATGTTCAACGAGCGTGGCCAGCGCGTAACAAGTGCAGGCCCATCGGCGCCGGTGCAGGTGCTGGGCCTTAACGGCGCTCCGCAGGCGGGTGAGAAATTCCGCGTGTATGAGAATGAGGATGAAGCAAAAGAAGTAGCTAACCACCGTGCGCAGATAATGCGTGAGCAAGGTATACGTGCACGTAAGCACATTACGCTCGATGAGATCGGCCGCCGCCTTGCACTGGGTAACTTTAAGGAGCTGGGCGTTATTATCAAGGGCGACTTTGATGGATCTGTGGAAGCACTTAGTGACTCGCTGCAGAAGCTATCGACCGAAGAAGTGGCGATCAATGTGGTACACAAAGGTGTGGGCCAGATCACCGAGAGCGATGTATTGCTGGCAACAGCATCAGATGCCATCATCATCGGCTTCCAGGTGCGCCCTTCAATGCAGGCTGCAAAGCTGGCCGACCAGGAGAACATCGAGATACGTACTTACTCTATCATCTACGACGCTATCGAGGAGATCAAGAGCGCTATGGAAGGGCTGCTTGAGCCTAAGGTGGAGAAGAAGACAGTATGCAATATCGAAGTACGCGAGGTATACAAGATCGGCGGCGTAGGCACCATAGCAGGTTGCTACGTACTCGATGGCAAGATGACGCGCAATACTAAGCTCAACCTTGTACGCGATGGTATCGTAGTATACACCGGCGAGCTGTCTTCACTGAAACGCTTCAAGGATGACGTGAAGGAAGTGAACCAGGGATACGAGTGTGGCCTTATGATCAAAAACTACAGCGATATACGCGTAGCCGACATCATAGAAGGATTTGAAGAAGTAGAAGTAAAACGTACCTTATAATACAACCTGCGCAGGCAGGAAAGAAAGCTCACCTCCGGGTGGGCTTTTTTATTGTGCCATATCGCATGATTGTAACCGCAGGTAAATAACTTTGCCGGGAGCATACCATGATCATCACATTCTTATCGGACCTGGGCATAAGCGATGCCACTGTGGCGGCTGCAAAGGCCGCGATGAGCCGGCATGTGCCGGGAGCGGTGATCATTGATATATCTCACCACGTAACGCAGTATGATGTGCAGCAGGCCGCCTACCTGCTGCTTTCTGCCTACAGCCACTTTCCCGCAGGTACGGTGCATGTGGCCGCTATAGAAGTGTTTAGCGGCAATAGCCCGCGTATGTTGGTTGCCGCGTACGAAGAGCATTACTTCGTGGTTCCGGATAACGGGCTGCTCCAGCTGGCTTTCCGCGAGAAGCTCAGCACGGCGGGTGTGGCTTATACGTTGCGCCAGCCTCACTCATTTGCGGACTGGACAGACAATGCAGGGAAGATAATAGCAGCAATAAATGCAGGCGATACAGCACAGTATGAGCCACTACAGCTAAAGCCAATGCCCCGCACACTGAATATGCAATCGATGCCGCATGCTATTGACTGCAACGTACTGTATGTAGACAGGTATGGAAATGTGGTGCTGGACATAACCAAGGAAGAATTTCACGATGTGGTGCGCGACAGGCCATTCAAGATAAAGATGCCGCGCATGCAGGATATGACAGCTGTGAGCGACAACTACAACAATGTGCCCGAGGGCGGGGCGCTGTGCCGCTTCAATATGGCAGGCTACCTGGAGATAGCTATTAACCACGGCACAGCCGCTACCCAGCTGGGACTGGACCCATACAAAACCGGTAACCTGCGCTACAAGAATATCAGGATATTCCTGTAGCACTTCCCGCGCTTGCCTAATTATTTTAGCTTTGCTCAAATCTCTTACTTATCAGCAAGCCGCGCGTTTTAGGGCTCGATGTTATCCGTGCCATTGCGATACTCTCCGTAATGCTCAGCCATACTGCGGGCTTCCTGCTGCCGCTTGCCAATAACAATCACCTGGGTGGCCCGGTGCGGGCACTGCATTCTTTCCTGAGGTCGTTCGATGTGCTGGGGGTGGAGCTGTTCTTTGTGCTCAGCGGGTTTCTTATAGGCACCATACTTATCAATACTTACGTTAAGGATGAATTTACCTTCGCAGCTGTCCGCAACTTCTGGAAGCGGCGGTGGCTGCGCACCTTGCCTGCTTACTGGCTCATACTCACCATCAACATCATTCTATACAAGGTAACAAAGCTGCAGGGACTTGAAGCATACAAGCTGCTTTACTACCCTTTCATCCAAAACCTATGGTTGCCGCACCCGCCCTTCTTTTTCGGCGAGGCATGGAGCCTGTCGGTAGAAGAATGGTTTTACCTGACGCTGCCGGGGGCTATGCTGGCAGCAGCGGCCGTGGCAAGGCCGGTGAATAAACGCAAGTTCTTACTCCGCACTTTCATCGGTTATCTCACGGTGTTTCTATTGGCAAGATTCATCAATGCCTTCCACCCCATCAATGGCCCGGAGCAGGATACCGGGATACGAAAGGTAGTGCTCTTCAGGCTCGATGCGGTGATGTATGGCGTGCTGGTGGCGTGGCTTAATATCTTCAGGCACGAGGTGCTGCGCAGGCTACGGGTGCCGCTGCTGCTGGTAGCCCTTGCGGGCACAGCTGCTATCTATTATGCATTCACCAATGCGGACATAACTATTGCCAACCCCGCAAACCCTACCATGAAGTTTATAAGCGATGCCTTTTTGTACCTGGCCATACCATTGGTATTTGCCTGCTACCTGCCTTATGCAAAAGATGTGATGGCCACACGCAGCAGGCATTTCAACGGGGTGGTGCGGTATGTAAGCAAGATATCTTATTCGCTATACCTGGTGCACTACTCGCTGATATTTATACCGTTCTTTTACTTCCTGCATCTTACCTCCACAGCGCAGATATTGCTATTGTACGTGGCCTACTGGGTGATAGCGTTTACAGTTGCCGCTCTCCTCTACCGGTATGTAGAGCAGCCCGTGCTAAGATGGCGTGACCGCCATTCCAAAAAAGAAGAGGCCCTAACCCCGCTTTAGAATAGGGTGCCGTGCGTATCCTTATTGCGGCCAAGGTGTTTATATGCCTTCTCTGTAGCCTCTCTGCCACGTGGTGTGCGCATTATGTAGCCCTCCTGTATCAGGAACGGCTCATACACTTCCTCAATGGTGCCCGCTTCTTCGCTCACAGCCGTGGCTATGTTGTTGATGCCGGCAGGGCCGCCTTTGAACTTGTCTATGAGGGTGGCCAGTATCTTATTATCCATATCATCGAGCCCGCTCTCATCTACATTGAGTGCGCGCAGTCCATGCTCCACTATGGCGAGGTCTATTACCCCATTGCCCAGCACCTGCGCAAAGTCGCGCATGCGGCGTAGCAGTCCGTTAGCTATACGTGGTGTGCCCCGGCTGCGGCGGGCTATCTCCATAGCAGCATCGGAGGTGAGCTTTACATGCAACACGCCCGATGCCCTGATGAGTATGCGCTGCAATACATCGGCCGTATAGTACTCGAGCCGCGACTTGATGCCAAAGCGCGATAGCAGCGGCGCGGTAAGCAGTCCGCTGCGTGTGGTAGCACCTACCAGCGTAAAGGGATTGAGCGTAAGCTGTATAGACCGGGCGGCCGGGCCGGTGTCTATCATTATGTCTATCTTAAAGTCCTCCATGGCGGCGTAGAGATATTCCTCAACTACGGTGCTCAGGCGGTGTATCTCGTCTATAAACAGCACATCGCGCGGCTCCAGGCTGGTGAGCAGCCCTGCAAGGTCGCCGGGCTTTTCTATTACCGGGCCGCTGGTTTCCTTTATGGCCACGCCCAGCTCATTGGCCACGATGCGGGAAAGGGTAGTTTTGCCAAGGCCGGGAGGGCCATGAAAAAGAATGTGATCCAGCGCCTCGCCCCGCAGGTTAGCAGCCTTTATAAAAATGCGGATGTTCTCAATAAGCTTAGGCTGCCCCGAAAAGTCATCGATGCTTTGCGGGCGTATAGTATTCTCATATTCTTTCTCCTGCGAGCTAAGCTGGTTTGACGGCCTTACATTGGAACCTGGCATGGCATAAAGTTAGGAAAAAGGGAGGAGGCGATTGTTCATCTTTTAAGGAAGATGAGGGGTAGTCTTGAGGTGCCATATTGTTGCCTGAGGTCTAGATCCTTGCCTGACTCGTAGCTAAGTCTTTGTCATTCGCAGGACCCGGCGTTAAGGGTGCACTATAACGCCGAGTCCCGGTGAAGGACCGGAGACTCGGCTACGACGGAAACCGCATTATTACGCTAATTCTACAATCATGTCATCCCTACGGGATTTATGTCGTAGCTGAGTCTCTGCCCTTCGCAGGACTCGCCGTTACGCGCCCAATAACGCCGAGTCCCGGTGAAAAACCGGAAACTCGGCTACGACGGAAACTGATTCTACAATCATATCATCCCTTCGCGATTTTCCGTCATAACTGAGTCTCTGCTCTTCCCAGGACCCGATGTTACTTAGGCTCTATAACGCGGACTTTTAAAAGAAACGGATTTTTGTACATTAGTCCTACTACTACCCATGAAACGCTGGCCACTCAACAAGGCTTACTTCTTTGAATCGTCACCTTTTTTCAGGGTGCTGTTGCCGTTTGCTGCCGGTATAGTTACTTACTACAGCGGTGGGCTATCGCAAATCGCAAGCGTATATATACTAATAGCCGTTGCGGTTACGTTGCTGGCATATTTCGCGACCGTATATATTGCTAAGGCTTACAGGTTCGCTTTTCACACTGCTACAGTCTTCCTCTTCGTTGCGGGGTTATCGCTCTCTTATTTCAGTGATGATAGAAACAGCGTTGACTGGTACGGCAAAACGCTTACCGCCCAAAGTGGCTACCTCGTAAGCATTGCGGCTGCACCAGTGGAAAAAGAAACCACGTGGAAGATCCCTGTAAGTATGATCGCCTGCATTGATGGTAAGAGCAGCAAGACCGTTACAGGGAGTGCATTCCTCTACGTTTATAAAGATGAGGGTACCGTGAATTTCAGCAAGGGAGACACGCTGCTGGTGCCGGGTGGCTGGGAGGTGCTGCGAAATGCGGGCAATCCTTTCGAGTTTGACTACGCAGCTTACTGCCGGCGGAACAACATCTTTCACAGGCAATATGTGGCGCTTGCAGATGTACACTTGTATGGAGCGCGCAGCCCCGGTGATATGCGGCTAACTGAGCAGGCGCATATATGGGTCACCGCCCAGCTGCACAAGTACATAACAGATGCCAAGGCGCGAGGACTGGTGCAGGCAATGCTGCTGGGCGATGAAACTAACCTCGATGAAGAGATACGCCGATCGTTTACTGCCACGGGTATCATTCATATCATTGCTATCTCCGGCGGCAATGTGTCTATCTTCCTGTTGCTGATAACCTGGCTGCTGTGGTGGCTGAAGAATAAAAGACACCGGTGGGTGAAGCATTCCATAGCGTTGCCGTTAGTGTGGTTCTACATACTTATGGCCGGTGCGCCACCGTCGGCAGTCCGGGCGGCAGTCATGTTCACCCTGCTGGCTGTATCTCTTGTGCTGCAAAAAAACAGGAGTAGCCTGAATGATCTTTTTGCTACTGCCTTTGCACTACTATGTGCAGAGCCTGCATGGCTGTATGCCTTGGGCTTCCAGCTGTCGTTCGTAGCGGTGCTGTCGCTCATACTGTTCTACACGCCGATCAACAAATGGATACCCCGGCCTAAGTACTGGGTACCTAGAAAACTTTGGGGCACGGTGGCTGCCAGCCTAGCTGCCGAGATATTGGTAGCACCACTCGTCATCTATTACTTCCATACTTTTCCGCTGGTGTTTCTTGTGGCAAATGTTGCGGCGTTCATATTCATGGGGCTCGTGTTGATCCTCAGCATAGCTATCATATGCCTCTCGTGGGTGCCCATGGTAGCAACCTACATCGGCATTATCACCACGAAGCTTATCAGCTGGTTCGACTTGTTCATCAGAAAGCTGCAGCAATTTAATCCGCCCTCATTCAGCACGCTGGTATTATCTGCTTTAGAGCTGGCGCTTGTGTACATCATAATTACAGCTGTTGCACACTTTCTTATGCGAAAGAAAATGCCGGCATTGATAGCCGCACTGGCTACCTGCTGCGTATTGTGCTTTTCATTTTGCATTGCTGAGTGGGTGCACTTGCACCAGCAGCGGCTTGTAGTATACAACACTCGAAACGGCCATACCGAATTGATACAAGGAAAGACCTATAACATCCTAAGCTCCGATACTAGTACGCGGCACACGCAATACGCAACACTGCCGGCGCACATAATGTGGGGCACACTGCAGCCAGCTACTGCCCCGAATGATGAATTGGTGAGCATTAACGGCAAAACCGCGCTATTACTGAGTAATGGCTTCGATAGCCGTAAGCAAATGCACATCGACTATTTGATGGCAAATACCGTTACCGGCTTAGATGCAAATAGCATTAAAAAGACATTCAACCCCTCTATGGTTGTTTTAGCCGGCCGCGCAAAAGGAATACTGTACGATGATTTTTGCAGGAAATGTACTGCGGCCGGCATCAAGGTGCATGTCGTGGAGCGGGATGGGGCTTCTGTGATGGAGTAGGTCACCTACCTTCTCCTGCAATACTAGCTCCCGGCGTATCTATGCTAACACCCCGCTGCCTAAGTAATAGTATCATATCTACAACATTTCGGCTGCTGAAATCCCAATTTATGGTTTTTAAAGCGTCACCATTCTTAAACTTGATAACAGCGTGTGACATAGTGTATTTTTTGCCACTCCCGTTTGAGTAAAAACTGTAGTATAACACCTTATCAATTTGAGAAACCTCATAACGCTTTGGATATAAGCTATAGAAGTGCTTAATTGAAAAGCTGTTTACATCGACAATAATACCTGATGTAATTATTGGAATTAGCACTATGAGGACTAGACGCCGGCATAGCCGGGTAAGTTCTTTTATAGCTTTTGAACTGTCATATCCCACCAAACTGCAGTAGTAGTCGTTGTAAATAGGATAGTTAGTGCCCATTAGCACCTTTTGGATTGCCTCAAGTGGATAAAAGAGCATAGTGCAACTTAGGAGAAAACCCGGGATACAGAAGATAAGCCAATGGTAATGTAGGAATACCACTTGCTGACTTTTAAATAGTTCAAATAACGTTAGGTAAAGTTGAAAAAAAGCGAAACCCATCGCAGCCGTTAAAACGGTCATTAAGGCCAGTTGTAAGAAAAGTACAAAGACAAACCACCTCTCAAATTTGTGCTTAATCAGACTTAACTCTTCGGCGCTATGGTTATACTTCGAACGGTACGGAAACTTCTTCCTGAAGTGCTTATCAGCCGATTTAGCGGCATTCTCAGCTGATTTTAGAGACATGCGTCGTGTTCTTCCCTGCAAAATAAGCAAACAAACAGAAAATAGCTATGCCCAGCGCACCACCCACGGTATCGGCGTACCAGTCCATAAGCTCCATGCTGCGGCCCAGCGAGGTGAGCGTGCCCTGCAGGCCCTCGATAATTGCCCCAAGTGCAGATGTGACGAGGAAGAGAATAGTAAGCCAGGGCAGCTTGCGCGATGGCTTTACACACATCCAGAGAAACGAGAATACCCCGAACATTACCAGGTGCGTCCATTTATCTACAAACGGCACGTCTACATGGGGTATTTCTTCAGAGGGGGTAAGGCATCCAGCAAAAATGAGCAAGGTCCATAGCACCGCTATGAATCTTGCCCATTTGGTATAAGGTGAACCCGGAAGGAATATCCGTCTCATTATTATTCGCCTACCAGCTCCCTGTATGCTGCTGCGTCCATCAGTGCTTCTACATCAGCAGGGTTATCTACTTCCATTTTCACCATCCAGCCATTGCCATATGGGTCTGAGTTCACGCTCTCCGGGTTTGCTTCCAGGGCAGGGTTCACTTCTGTTATCGTACCGGCAATAGGCAGGTACAGGTCAGACACTGTTTTCACAGCCTCTACAGTACCAAATATCTCGTTAGCGCCAAGTGGCTTGCCCACAGTGTCTATATCTACGAATACGATATCGCCCAGCTCTTTCTGCGCGAAGTCGGTGATACCTACTGTTGCAGTGTTGCCTTCTATTTTGACCCATTCGTGGTCTTTGGTGTAGCGGAGTGTGCCCGGAAATTCCATTGGTTATATTGTTTGAGGGTAAAAATAGTGGAAAAAGGTTAAAAGGGAATGGCTAAACATAAATTAACTCTATCGCGCTTCCCTTTTGTACTTTTATGATATAAATCTATTAAAAAATGAACGCCCGGCTTACGCTGACTATAGACGAAATCATACTTAAAAAAGCAAAGGGTTTCGCGAAGGCAAATCACATCTCTTTGTCGAAATTGGTCGAAAATTATTTGTCTGACCTTGCCGAAAAGGAGGATGGTGAATCTATATCGCAGTCGGTGAAGAGCATTTCAGGTGTATTACATCTACCGATGGGCTTTGATTTTAAAGAAAACAGAGCCCAGCATTTGGGAGATAAATACTAGTAGACCGGCGGCAGTGTATAACCAATATCTTTCACCATCAGATTGCTGTCCAAGGTCACCTCAATCGCGATAAAGCCCCGTTTCCAATTTTTGGGTGTTGTGGCAATAAATATCAAGGTATCAGTTGTGCGGCATTCGCACCCGGAATATAATCCCCTTTTCCTGCCGCCTTTACGTATGTAGTAGTCGGTACACCTGGAGTATACCCACTTTGTGGGATGACCCATGGGCATGTAGATACTATCAATGACAGACCGTAATATCTTTCGCAACTCTTTGCAACGATCGAACCTGAACATGAATGTTCTACCTAACCCTTTGTTGATCTGCGCTATTAAATCTTTTCTACCTTGTTCGTAAGAGCGCGCGTCACGCTTATTGCCGTGCAGCGGACGGCAGCCTACAAGGCCGCACAACAGAACTATATACATCGCCAGGCGCCCCATTCAATCAACAATCTACAATCTTTATTAACAATACTTTCACCCCACTTTCCTCTCCATACGGCCAAAATATAGTAACTTATACAGGATTCCCCAACACAAAATTGTTAATAATATTAAGAAAAACTTTAACACATTTAGTTATCCACAAGGGGTGTTAGTTCTTTCTTTTCTCAAGTGTTTTTCTTTGTGATAATTTAGCTGTCCGATTGAAAGGAAATACCCACTTTTCTTTAACTACAAATTAAATTATTTATACATGAGCGCCAATACTAAAAAAGGACTTGCCTTCGACCGTCAATATACTCGTGACGGCGTAAGCGCGTTCGATATGTTCGAGTACGACTACCGTACATCTGTGATCCGTAACCCTAACGGGGAAAAGGTATTCGAGATGACCAACGTAGAAGTACCGAAACACTGGTCGCAGATAGCAACCGATATATTGGCCCAGAAATATTTCCGTAAAGCAGGTGTGCCTCAGCCCGATGGTACTACCGGCCGCGAAACTTCTATTAAGCAGGTAGCTCACCGCCTGGCCGATTGCTGGCGCATATGGGGAGATAAGTATGGCTACTTCGCTTCCAAGAATGATGCACAGGTTTTCTACGATGAGCTTGTATTCAGCATCATGGAGCAGAGCTGCGCGCCTAACTCGCCGCAGTGGTTCAATACCGGCCTGTTTAGCAGCTACGGCATAGATGGTAGCGCACAGGGCCACTATTATGTAGACCCTATTAATAACCGCCTGGAGCGCTCTAAGAATGCTTACGAGCGTCCCCAGCCACACGCCTGCTTCATACTGAGCGTAGACGACGACCTGGTGAACGAAGGCGGCATCATGGACCTGTGGGTTCGCGAGGCACGTATCTTCAAATACGGCTCGGGTGTGGGTACCAACTATTCTAATATCCGTGCTGAAGGTGAGAAGCTCAGCGGTGGCGGCACATCGAGCGGGCTTATGAGCTTCCTCAAGATAGGCGACCGTGCAGCGGGAGCTATAAAGAGCGGCGGCACCACACGCCGTGCGGCCAAGATGGTATGCCTCGACCTCGACCACCCGGAAGTGGTAAACTTCATCGACTGGAAAGTAGAAGAAGAGAAAAAAGTGGCTGCCCTTATAGCAGCCGGCTACGCATCAGATTACGAAGGTGAAGCTTACCGCACGGTATCCGGCCAGAACTCTAATAACTCAGTTCGCGTGCCTAACTCATTCTTCCATGCGCTGGAAAACAATGCTGACTGGGAAATGACCGCACGTAGCACCGGCAAGGTGATGAAGACCATCTCTTCCAAAGCACTGTGGGACAAAATAGCCTACTCTGCATGGCGCTGCGCCGACCCCGGCACACAATACGACAGTACGATAAACGAATGGCACACATGCCCGGAAGGTGGCAAGATCCGCGCATCTAACCCATGCTCAGAGTATATGTTCCTCGACAATACTGCATGTAACCTCGCATCGCTCAACCTGCGCCGCTTCTTCAACGAAGAGACCAGCACCTTTGATGTACAGGGCTTCGAATACATGACCCGCCTGTGGACCGTGGTACTCGAGATATCGGTACTGATGGCGCAGTTCCCTTCGCCGGAGGTAGCGCAGCTGAGCTACGACTACCGCACGCTGGGCCTCGGCTACGCAAACCTCGGCTCTATGCTGATGGTGAGCGGCATTGCATACGACAGCGAAGAAGCACGTGGCATAGCAGGCGCCATCACCGCTATAATGAACGGTGTTGCATATAAGACATCTGCAGAAATGGCCCGTTCGCTTGGTGCATTCCCCCGCTACCAGGAGAATAAAGAGCACATGATGCGTGTAATGCGTAATCACCGTGCTGCTGCTTACGACGCTGCTGATGCATTTGAAGGAATTGAAATAAAGCCACTCGGTATCAATGCAAAATACTGTCCTGACTACCTGCTGAAGGCAGCTACCAGGGCATGGGATGAGGCAGTACAGCTGGGCGAGCAGTATGGCTACCGCAATGCGCAGGCTACCGTGATAGCACCAACCGGCACCATAGGCCTGGTAATGGATTGCGACACTACGGGCGTAGAGCCTGACTTTGCGCTGGTAAAATTCAAGAAACTTTCCGGTGGTGGTTATTTCAAGATCATCAACCAGTCTATACCTGCGGCGCTGAAGAAGCTGGGCTACACGCCTGAGCAGTCGGACGCTATTGTGAAGTATGCAAAAGGATATGGCACATTCGCAGGCTCACCTTTCATTAACCACCAGAGCCTGAGCGAAAAAGGCTTTATAGCTGAAGAGCTGAAGAAGCTGGACACGGCCGTAGAGAGCGCGTTCGAGATAGGCTTTGTATTCAACGTATATACACTGGGCGAAGAGTGCCTGCAGCGTATTGGCTTCACACCGGAGCAATACTTTGCTCCTGACTTCAGCCTGCTGGAGTCGCTCGGCTTCTCTGATGCGGAAATGGACGCAGCCAATGACTACGTATGCGGTACAATGACGATAGAAGGCGCGCCATTCCTTAAGGACGAACACCTGTCGGTATTCGACTGCGCGAACAAGTGCGGGAAGAAGGGACAGCGCTTTATACATGCTCACGGCCACATCCGTATGATGGGCGCGGTGCAGCCATTCATCAGCGGCGCGATATCTAAAACCATCAACCTGCCTAACGAGGCAACTGTTGATGAAATAAAAGATTGCTACCAGCTGAGCTGGCAGCTGGGCCTGAAGGCCTGCGCGCTTTATCGCGATGGCTCTAAGCTGAGCCAGCCGCTGAGCAACAAGAGCGATAAGAAAAAGAAAGAAGAGGTAAAAGAAGAGGCAGCACCAGACAGCCAGATAGTAGACATGAGCAAGCTGACCGTAGAAGAGCTGCTCGATGAGGTGAACAGGCGCGTACAAGCCAGCCCCGATACGCAGCTGAAGCGTGAGCTGAGCCGTATAGTAGAGCGCAAGCAGCTGCCAGCCAAGCGCCGTGGCTATACTATAAAAGGTAAAGTAGGCGGCCAGGCAATGTTCCTCCGCACAGGCGAGTATAACGATGGTACACTGGGTGAGATATTCATAGATATGGCCAAAGAGGGCGCTACCATGCGTAGCCTCCTCAATAGCTTTGCTATCGCAATATCAGTAGGCCTGCAGTATGGTGTGCCGCTGGAAGAATATGTAGATAAGTTCATCTTCACCCGCTTTGAACCGGCAGGTGTAGTAGACCATCCGAATATCAAGACTGCGACTTCGGTGCTCGATTATACCTTCCGCCTCCTGGCTTACGAATACCTCGACCGCGATGACCTGGTACACGTACCCGATCCGAACCGCATGACGCACCAACAGGAAGTAGAAGCCCTGCAGCAGGAGCTTTCGCAGGTGCGCATTACTGCCCCGCAGTCGCAGGTGCAGAAGCCTAAGGCAACGATGGCGCCTACACCGGTAGGAGCATCGGCAGCTAACAGCGCGGATATAAAGAAAATGATGGGCACCAGTGCTGATGCACCCGCCTGCCGCAACTGTGGCAACATAACACTACGCAACGGCACCTGCTATATGTGCCCTAACTGCGGCACCACTACAGGCTGCAGCTAGAACAGAAAGAGTGTTTTTTTAGTTAGGTTTAGTAACCACCGTCTTAAAAGCGGTGGTTTTTTTTATGCTCCGTGTTATCAGTTCGAACCGATGATTTTTTCTTAAATTTGTATCATGAAAACCATTCAGCTGCATATTCCCGATGAGCTAGCCGATAAGGTTCAAGCCGAGAAAAAGTTAGTTACACTTGCTGAGGAATATCGCCGCGCAAGCGAGGAAAATACCGAGCTGGCTGCCGATTTCATACATGTGGACCTCGAGGGATGGGATGACGAGGAACCAAAATTACATGCTACTTTAAAGTAACCATGCACTACACACCCATTACCACTCACCGCCTCAACACCCGCTTTCTTACACCGGAGGATGCTGCAATATGGCTGGAATATGCTACCGATGCCAAAGCGACGAAGTATACGCTGGATAACCTGCTGCCCGGCAGAACACCTGAGGAAGCCGCAAAAGAATTTGTACACTTTGCCATAAACCGCTACACCAGTAACAGGCTGGGCCTACAGGCACTCATCGATAAACAGACGGGTGACTTCGTGGGCCAGTGTGGCTTGCTGGTGCAGGAGGTAAATGGCCAGCGCGAAATAGAAGTAGGCTACCACTTACTGCGCAGGCACTGGGGCAAGGGGTATGCTGCCGAGGCAGCAAAGGCATTCCGCGACTATGGCTTTGAAAACAACTTTGCGGAGTCAATGGTTTCCATCATCCACCCGGAGAATGAAGCATCGAAAAAAGTAGCGGTGCGCAATGGCATGCAGCTGGCCGCAACCGATGCGAAATTTCGCGACACGGATTATCACCTTTATCGCATTACAAGAAAAGAATGGGAGCAGTTGAAATCAATCTAAAGATCGTCAGGGTCTATTCCCTTGAAAAGATCGGCGAGGCTTAATGAGAATCCCGGCAATACATCGGACATTACCTCATCGCCTACTACATAGTTAGGGGACAGCGTAAATTTATTATCCATCAGCCTGTGCACCTGCACCCATTGGTCTTGGGGACTTACTATCCAGTACTCTTTTACGCCGGCTTCTTCATATACCGCATACTTATTCCTTAGCTCCTTTGCATTATTGCCTGGGCTTAGCACTTCCACCACTATATCCGGTGCGCCAAGACACCCTTTTTTGTCTAGCTTGTTCAGGTCACATATCACGCATACATCGGGCTGCAACACAGTAATTATTTCCTTGTCAGCCTTCGTCTTTTTGGGTATACGTACATCAAAGGGAGCTGTATATACCTCGCACGGTTTATTTTCAAGAAAATTACCAATACGCAAATGAATGTATCCGGCTATCTTTTGGTGTAGGCGGCTTGGCGCCGGGCTCATCCGGAATATCTTTCCCTTAATAAGCTCCACGCGCTCTTCAAACTGCCACTTGAAGTAGTCGGCATATGTATACGTCTTGCTTAGGTCGAGGTCTGCGAATTTCATATTGTAAATTTACGCGAAAACAGCCATTACTTCGCCGGTGTTAACAGTAGATCCCTTGATACATACGGCACCTAACAAACCGGAATGAAAAGGAATAACACATCAACAGTCGTTCGGATCGATCCCCTTGAACAGATCTGCAAGGCTTAATGAGAAACTCGGTAATACGCCTGAGGTAACATTATCGCCGGGTATGTAATAAGGCGATTCAATAAATTTATCATCGACAAGCGTATGAACCCTTAGCCATTGATCCTGGGGGCTTACTATCCAATATTCTTTTACTCCGGCTTCTTCATACACCGCGTATTTATTCCTTAGCTCCTTTGCATTATTGCCTGGGCTTAGCACCTCAACCACTATATCCGGTGCGCCGAGGCACCCACGTTTGTCAAGCTTGCCCAGATCACAAATCACGCATACATCGGGTTGCAATACAGTAATAATCTCCTTGTCATCCTTTGATCGTCTTGGTATTCTTACATCAAAAGGGGCATCATACACTTCGCATGGCTTATCCTCGAGAAACGTCCACAGCCTGGCATGTAAGACGCCCGTTATTTTCTGATGAATACGGCTTGGTGCCGGGCTCATCCGGAATATCTTTCCCTTAATAAGCTCCACGCGCTCTTCAAACTGCCACTTGAAGTAGTCGGCATATGTATACGTCTTGCTTAGGTCGAGGTCTGCGAATTTCATACTGTAAATTTACGCGAAAACAGCCATTACCGCGCCGGTGCCAGCAACGAATAGATCACAGTATCGAAGAACTGGCCATTCCAGAAGTGGTTCTCCTTAAAGTATGCTTCCTGCGCAAAGCCATTACGCTCCAGCAGCTTGCGCGATGCCATATTCTCGGGGTTCACATTAGCTTCTACAGAGTGCAGCTGCATAATATTAAACCCATAGTCCAGCACAGCCTTCATAGCCTCGTCCATTATGCCCTTACCATGCTGTGCAGGGTCGAGCAGGTAGCCTATCTCCGCCCTGTAATTCTCCTTTATCAGCTGGTGGAAGCTTATGGTGCCAATGTATTTTCCAGTCTCCTTCAGCGTTAGCCCCCACTCTATGCCATTATTGCTGGCTACGATGTTTTGTATCTTCTCTATCAGCGCGAGTATGTCGTCGTTTGATTTGGGCCGTGGCCTGTCTATATAGCGCATTACGTCCCCGTTAGCACGCAGTGCGTAGAGTGCATCTACATTTTCGGGAGTGGTGCCCCGCAGCAGCAGGCGCTCAGTTTCAAGTACGGGAAATGGAGAGAAGTTAACGGTAAGCATGGGATCAGGCTTCGGCCAGTGAAAGCATTGAGTTTAGATAAAGAATTATGGTAAGCGCAATGATAATGACGGTGAAGAAAACGCTCTGCACAATAAACTTAAAGCCTGTCTTATACCATGGCCGTTTGTAAAAACGGTGCATGGCAACTAGCAGATATAAGTAGATACCGGCTACTGTCGCCCCTGTTACAGTAGCTGCTATGGTCCATAAGATCTCATTATGCTCCGTATCCAGGAAATGGACACTTAAGTACCAAAACATTGCGAAAATAAAGACCACGCAATAGTAATGCAGCGAGAATACTGCATGTGCCACGAAGTAATACTCCTTTCGCCGGATGTATAGCAGCTGCAGCAGCAATGCAAACAATGGCAGGGAGAGAAAAAATATTTTAGAAAATGAATGAATGAACCGTTCCGACAGCCTTTCGTAGAAGTCGTTCGGGTCGGCATGGTAAGCCTTAGCGGCTGCGGCGGTACGCCTGGCAAAATAGCGTTTTACCGGCCCATCCCTTTCGCCGGGCGGAGCTGCATGCTCCAGGGAATCGTATGCATGCGCACCGTTAACAGCATATTGATGCGGAAAATGAAAACCGCTGACATGCTCGTTAGTGGCGGGCAGAGAAATACTGTACATCATTAGGCCGTCATCATGATAGTTCTGCTCTATGGTATCGCGTGCGTATCGTACGGTCGGGCTTTCATGCCCGTGCGGCTTCAGACCCGAGGAAACGATGATGAAGAAAATAGCGGAGGTAAAGAGGTACATCCTGATCGGGTGCAGGTAGCTGGTGCGCTTGCCATGCATATACTCTCGCGCTAGATAGCCCGGCTTCAGCAGCAGGTACTTCATGGAGCTGAAAAACTTGCCGTCGAAATGGGTGATGTCTTCAAAGAAGTGCTTCACCATATGCCATGCACTTTCTCTAGGCTCCACATTCTCTTGCCCGCACACATGGCAATACCTGCCATGCACTTCGGCATTGCAGTTCAGGCATGTTTTCTCCGCTCTCAGGTGATGGCTCATCCGCTCTGTTTTGTGTTAAAAATAACGATTGGTACGGTTTTTTAACAACCCTTTGTAAAGAAACAAAATTCACGTTAAGAAATCAGTACAAAACAATCATCAATGAATACAGTTATGTTTACCCCCACACGCATTGCAGTAAAAATGAAGACATTATTTATAGTGCTGGTATTAATAGCATTACAAGCCGGCAACGCTACTGCGCAGCCGCGCAGCCGTGAGCGCTTCGGCAATACGCTCAACCTGGGCCTGGGAATAGGTTATTACGGTTACCTGCAGAATTCAGTGCTCTTTTTAAGCGGCAACTATGAATTTGATGTAGCCCGCAATTTTACGCTTGCCCCGTTCATTGGGTTCACATCTTACCGCAGCAATAGCTACCGCTGGAGTGGTTCGGATCACTATTACCGCCGCACTGTGATGCCAATGGGCGTAAAGGGCACTTACTATTTCGACAGACTCCTGGGAGCAGGCCCTAAGTGGGACTTCTATCTTGCAGCATCGCTTGGGTTTGTGTATGACCGCGTGGTATGGACAGATGGCTATTTTGGCGACAAGAGTGTAGCCCGCGCAGTGAGCCCTCTTTACCTCGATTTTCATATAGGCACTGAATACCACATCAACCGCCGCGTAGGCCTGTTCCTCGATCTTTCTACAGGTGTTTCTACCTTTGGCCTTGCAGTGCATGGCCGCCGCTAGCGAAGTTAAAAGTCAAAAAGTAAAAGCTAAAAAGTACCGGGATAACCAATTTACAGTAGCCTTGCAGTATTGCAGGGCTATTTTTTTGAATATACTTAGGCGTATGTATGGGGCGTTCAGTCATGGTTATAACAGAATATTCTTTATTTTTGCACCTCAAAACAAAGAGATCATGAAAAGTAAGTTGTTTTTACTCCTTTTTGCCTGCCTGCCGGTATTTTCATTTGCACAGAGTGCGCTCACCATTTTTTCTGAAGATGGCGACAGGTTCTTTCTTGTGCTGAATGGCCAGAAGCAGAACTCTAACCCACAGACTAATATCCGCATAGACGGACTGGCGCAGCCGCAATACAGCGTGAAAATCATTTTTGAAGACAAGACAAAGCCTGAGATATCTAAGAATGTTATGGTAAACGACCCGACTACCAATGCACCGGCCGATGTTACCTACAAGATCAAAAAGCAAAAAGACGGCGATCTTAAGATCCGTTATTTCTCGGCTATACCTGTAGCACCAAGCTACGTGGCCCCTCCCGATGTGTATGTAATGCACTACGGCCAGCCTGAGCAGTCGACAACTGTAACCCAGACTACGGTAACAACTACTAACAACGTAGCCCCTAATGGCGGCAATGTGAATATGAACGTAGGCGCAGGCGGTGTGAATATGAGCATCAACGTGAATGACCCGAGCAATGGCAACGGCGGCGTGAGCATGAATATGAACGTGAACGACCCCAACATGAATGGCAACGGCGGTGTAGGCATCAGCGTGAGCGACCCGAATAGGAACACTACGTCGACCACTACACGCACTACCACTACCAGCTATTCTACTACTCCGGCGTCTACCGGCTCTTACGATAATGTGCAGCCCGCACGCGCAGGCTGCCAGTATCCTATGGATGCGCCAAGCTTCCGCTCGGCTAAGGAGACTGTATCTAAGGCAAGCTTTGAAGATACTAAGCTGTCAACAGCAAAAACGATCCTTAACTCAAACTGCTTCTCTACCGACCAGGTGATAGCGATATGCAATACCTTCTCATTCGAGCAGTCTAAGCTTGACTTTGCAAAGTATGCTTATGGCAAATGCACCGACCAGGGCAACTACTTCAAAGTTGGCAACATATTCAGCTTCGATGCCAGCCGCACTGAACTGAATGACCACATCAGCGCGGGCCATTAAACTACTGTTTAATAGAAACTATGAGTTAGCCCTTGCGATCTGCAGGGGCTAATTTGTTTTTGGAGGAGGGAAATTGAGGGGAAGCCTCTTTAGGGGTTTGGGGTTTCCTTACCTTTGCATATGTCTTTTTTCAGATCGGCCCGGCCGTTTGTAATAGCAGGGCCTTGCAGCGCAGAAACCCGTGAGCAGGTATTAGCAACAGCCGAGGCCCTCAGCACCATGCCGGTGCAGCTCTTCAGGGCAGGCGTGTGGAAACCACGCACACGCCCCGGCTCTTTTGAGGGCAATGGTGTGCATGCGCTGGAGTGGCTGCAGGAAGCTAAGCAGCTATATGGCATAAAGGTAACGGTAGAGGTAGCAGAGCCTGCCCATATAGAGCTGGCGCTAAAGCACGGTGTAGATGTGCTGTGGATAGGCGCGCGCACCACGGTAAACCCCTTCCAGGTGCAGCACCTTGCCGATGCTGTGCGCGGTGTAGATATACCGGTGATGGTAAAGAACCCGGTGAACACAGACATAGACCTGTGGGACGGCGCCATAGAGCGGTTTGAGCAGGTGGGCATTAAAGAAGTGGCTGCTATTCATCGCGGCTTCTCCGGCTACAGCTCTGCCGGTGGCTACCGCAACCAGCCCAACTGGCCCATACCTATAGAGCTAAAAAGACGCAGGCCCGGCCTGCCCATCATCTGCGATCCCAGTCACATAACCGGCAACCGCGACAAGGTGGCAGAGGTAGCCCAGAAGGCTATGGATATGCACTTTGACGGGCTGATGATAGAGACACACCCCCACCCTGCTGAGGCATGGAGCGATGCGGCCCAGCAGGTAACACCAGCAAAGCTTCAGGAGATACTGGCCACGCTCATCATACGCGAGGAATTTACCCAAGATATGAGCGCGCTGATGCAGCTGGAATACCTGCGCCAGCTGATGGACAATATAGACGCAGAGATAATAGACCTGGTGGCTAAGCGCATGGAGCTAAGCCTGCAGATGGGCGATGTGAAGCGATCGTGCAACATGACGGCCTACCAGCCGGCCCGCTGGCGCGAGATAGTGGAGACCCGCAGCGCCCGCGCCGAAATGCACGGAGTAGATAAGGATTTTGTGGTGGAGCTATACGAGAAGATACACCACGAAAGTATCCGCCGCCAGCTTTCGGTACTCGAAAGCAGCAATAAAGAAATAAAAAAGTAAATTTACCCATCGCCGCACCTGCAGGGTATGGCTTATATAAAATCTATTTTCATTGGCATTAAAGCAGCACCTGGACACAAAGGTCCGTTTCGATCAGCAGGTAGATAATTCACGATCTTACGTGTTGCCGTTCATAGAAAAGACGCAGCCCATATCTGCTGCCACCCGGGTATTAGAGGTGGGCACTGCCGAAGGCGGCGTGCTGCGGCCCTTCCTGGAGCGGGGCTGCAAGTGTGTAGGTGTAGACCTCGCCGCGTTCCGCATAGACCTGGCTAAGCAATACCAGCAAGAAGAAGTAGCCGCAGGCCAGGCAGAATTTATCTGCCAGAATATCTACGATGCAGATTTCCTCAGCCGCTTCCGCAATTCATTTGATATCATAATTCTTAAGGACGTTATAGAGCACGTGCCTGAGCAGGAAAAATTTGTTCCGTACCTTAAGAACTTCCTGCGCCCCGGCGGGCAAATATTCTTTGGCTTCCCGCCTTGGTATATGCCATTTGGCGGCCACCAGCAGATATGCAGCGCTAAGTGGGCCAGCGTGCTGCCCTACTACCACATCCTGCCACGCTTTATCTACAAGGGCATCTTAAAGCTTGCCGGCGAACCACCTACCAACATTAAAGAGCTGCTGGAAATAAAAGATACGCAGATAACCATAGAGCGCTTTGAGCGGATAATAAAAAAGAGCGGGCTTAATATCCTAAATCAACAAGATTACCTCATCAATCCTATTTACAAGTATAAGTTTGGGCTGCAGCCACGCAAGCAGTTTGCGCCACTTACATGGATACCGTACTTCAGGGATTTTGTGACTACGTGTGTTTACTATACTGTGGGGTAAGATTGATGCCAGCTATTCAGTGTAGTTGTCCACTTTGAGGTTTTGACTTTTCCCTTTTTTGACTTCCTACCGCGGCTTCGCTATCCACTGCTCAGGGTTGAGCTTCACATTGCCGCTACCAGTCCACTTCCATATCTGGAAGCTTACTACGGGAAGGTCTTCATCGTTGGTAGCAACTGTACCAAGCACCTGCCGTGCCGTTACCTCTTGTCCCTTTTTCACCGCCACTGACGCCAGACCATTATATACGGTGCAGTAATTTCCGTGCTTTACAGTTACTATCCAATTACTGCCCACAGCAGTAAACACACTTATAACGGTGCCATTAAATACCGCTTTTACTGTTGCACCTGCATCCGTCTGTATATCTATACCGATATTGTCAACATTGACTTGGGGGGCTAGCGGGTGCGGGTGTACACCAAAGTGCCCGCTGATATATCCCTTTTCTACCGGCCAGTACATCTTGCCCCTGTTACCTTCAAAGTTGCTGGCAAGCTCCATATCTGTAGGCGTCAGCATCAGGGTGGGTGCATCGCCGCGCGGCTTCGGTTTTGGCTTCGGCACATTTATAGCGGTAGCTGGTCCCGGCTTCACAGTGCCGGGGTTTGCAGCCGCTGTGGTGGCAGCTGCGGCAGCCTTTTTCTTTTCAGCCTCTTCGGCAGCCTTCTGCGCCTTGGCCATCTCCTGCTCTATCATCACCCTTATGGCGTTGTTGATGCGGGCCGTCACCTGCCGCTGCTTTTCTATATCGCGCAGCAGCTGGCTTTCCTTGCCCTTCAGGTCTTGTACTACCTTGTTCGTTTCATCCGTTTCTTTAATAAGCACCTGCTTCTGCTGCACCTGCGTGCTCAGCAGCTGGGCCTGCTCGGCCTTCTCCTGGTTAAGCGTACCTATTTTGCGCTGCAGCTGGGTAGAGGTAGCATATATCTGCTCCACCTGCTGCACCCTGTATTCCCTGAATTTCTTCAGGTACTTCATTCGCCGCATAGCATCATTAAAGTTGCTCGACGAGAAGAGGAACGCCAGCATACCATATGAGCTGCGCGTTTCATAAGCGTAGCGTATCGATTGCACATACCTTGTCTTCAGCAGTTCCAGCTTTTGTTTCAGCGTCATCACCTCGCGCGATGATTTGCGTATATCGTTGTCTATAGTACCCAGCTCATCGTTAATATTGCCTATCAGGCGCTGGCGGTCGGCAAGCTTGTTTTGCAGGGCGCGCAGCTGGCCCATGGTTGCCTGCTTGTTGCTCTTTATCGCCTCCAGCTGCTTCTCTGTTTCGTTGATGGCGTTCTGTATCTCTTTGCGCTTTGCCTCAAGCTCTGCCTTGCTCATAGAGAACTGCACGGGCTGCTGCGCCAGCGCACCGGTGAAGCAAAAAAGGTATACAACGAAAAGTAGTTTGCGCATCAAAAAGATTTACTGCCTCGAACAAAAATAACTAATTCTACCAGCCATTCAGCCCTTTCGCCCTGATTTAAGACGATTTTACCAGCTTTTTCCATAAATAAAAGGCATTATGGTTTTTTGTTGCCAAACCTTCTTTTCTTTGCGCAAAGAACAAGTGTATGTTATACTCTATGACCGGCTTTGGCCGCGCTGAAGCAACCGTTCATGGCAGGCAGGTGGCTGTGGAGCTCAAAGCCCTCAATGGAAAACAGTTTGACGTAAACACCAAGCTACCCCCTATTCTCCGGTCTTATGAGCTCGACCTGCGCAACATGCTCAGCAGCATGCTCATACGCGGCACCATAGACCTTACGGTAGCCGTTAAGCAGGAGGGCGCATCGAAGCCAATGGTGGTAAATACCGACCTCGCACTGTTTTACTACCAGGGCATGAAGCAGATAGCAGACCAGACAGGCCTGCCGCTGGATAATGTGCTGGCTACCCTCATGCGCATGCCGGAGGTAGTATCGCCCGACCAGGATGTGCTGCCCGAGGCTGAGTGGGAAGAAGTAAAGAAGGTAGTGATAGCGGCCGCTAACGACCTGATGGAGCACCGCCGCAAAGAAGGCGAGGCCCTGCTGAGGGATATAAGCGCACGTATAGACAATATAGATAAGCTGCACGATAAGATAGTGCCCCTGGAGCCTGAGCGCATAGAGCGCGTGCGCACCCGCATAAACCAGTGGCTGGTAGAGATGGCCGGCAAAGACAACATAGACCCCAACCGCTTTGAGCAGGAGATGATCTACTACCTGGAGCGCATGGACTTCTCTGAAGAAAAGACCCGCCTGAAGCAGCACTGCGGCTACTTCAACGATACCATCAACGGCAACGACGCTGCCATAGGCCGCAAGCTCAACTTTATACTACAGGAGATAGGCAGGGAGATAAACACCCTTGGCTCCAAGGCTAATCATGCTGAGATACAGCAGATAGTCATCAACATGAAAGACGAGCTCGAAAAGGCCAAGGAACAAATTCTTAATATCCTATAATGCGTAGCTTTACAGCATTGATATGAAAGGACGGATTTTTTACTTTTTACTTTTTACTTTTTACCTCGCAGGTTGCCTGCCCTCGCCCTACTACCAAAAGGAGGAAGCGATGCCGCAAAACGAATGGAGCTATAGCGTCAGGCCAAAATTTAAGTTCGAGATAACCGATACCACCACTACTTACCAGCCTATATTCATCATAAGGCACACACAGGCATACCCCTACTGCAACATATGGCTGTGGCTGCACGTAAAAACGCCCGGCGACAGCATAGGCCGCAAAGAGCGCGTGAACATAACCCTGGCCGAGCCCACAGGCAAGTGGCTGGGCCGCGGCATGGGCGAGATATATGAGCAGCGCATGAAGATAAAATTCAGCGACTCCATCAGCTTCAGCCGCCCCGGCACCTACCAGGTATCTATGGAGCAAAACATGCGCGTGAACCCCCTGCCAGAAATACTGCACGTAGGCCTGCGCATAGAAAAGACGGGGATAAGGCCAAGGTAAAATACATCGCTTATGAAACGGCACCTGCTCCTTACCCTACTGCTGCTATCATACACCACACTGCATGCCCAAATTAAAGTAGAGTTCCTCAGCCGCGACGACACCTTCGCCTTCCTCGGCACCGGCAGCGATAACCGCGTACGCATCCGCAACCTGCCTCCCGGCGCCGAAGTATCCATTACTCCCGGCCAGGCTGTTCATGTGAAGGATGATGAGTACGTGCTGTGCAGGTTTGTGGAGAGCAGCCGCTCACGGCGCTTCGATACCAGCACCATCTACGCCGATTGGCCAAGAGCGACTGACTTAACCATACGCGTAAACAACAAAACCATATTCGCCCAAACCTATACGTTGTTCTTTACTCTCCCAAGCGGGTCTACCTTTAACCCCGTTATACCGGCTAAGCCAATAAAAATACTATTCGGTAAAAAAACTATTGAAACCAGCTCTCTAATTATTGTTAAAAATCAGTTGGATTCGGCATTGGCTAATGGTCTTTTGTCTTCCTCGGATAGCGATTGTAAAATCAATTTAGTTACAGTCGCGGTTTTGCCGAAAGGCTGCGATTATATTGGACCATACTCCTTTACAGCGAAGAATGATATCCCAACAGTGATTAACGACAAATTAAAAAATTTACTGTCTTCAACGCGTAACATGCATCATGGAGGAACTTATGTAAGTCATGTATACCGCAACGACAGTAAGCTTTTTTTTGACATCAAATTAGAATATCCAGATGAGGGTATCTATAGCTTGCCCCATATCGTTGTTGCCGTAGAGTAACTAATTTATACTTCGGCTGTTTTCTGCAAAGCGGCTCTTCCAAAGTACTGATTCCAGGTTGGTAAAGTGATACGAGCGATGGTTGTCAAAAACAGGCTTTGACAAATGATATGGTGTCCAAAAGAAAGGAAATTCTGGCTGTGGCCATTCCTCACTATTGTAATCTTGCTTAAATACAGCAACAGCAAGATACCGGATTTCGGTTATGCCTTCGTTTATCATGTAGATCCACTCTTCCTTCACGCAATAGTTTTGCATGCCATCGAACATAAATTTCCGTTCTCTGACTTGAATTTCTTCTTCCCCGGTTACAGAATTAGATCTAGTCACGCTATCAATTTCTGTCTTCGTCATTTCTTTTAATCGGTCTTTTGTCAACTCTTTTTCCGGTTGTAACCCATCGCTTGAATACCCTTTCGTAGAGCCATTCACCATTGCTTCATACAAAGTCTTTGCGAACGGTTCGGCATCTTCTTCCACCAAATTTTTCATGTCCGGGCTGTAGTCATACCGTTCCGGCTCAACGCCCTTTAGCACTACTTTTCTGAACGCCGTTTTCTTCCACGTTCTCTCACTAAAATTTGTGACTTTACTGTTCGAATCAGCCATCATTGCTGAGTCCCTGAAATACTCGCGCCATATAAGTCTGTCCAGGCTGTTAGCTGTGTCATAAGTGCTGTATTGTCTTAGGATTGGATATAGGTCAACCCACTTTAAACAAAACAATGGACGCGGGTAGGCCCATGGGCCTGTTTCCTGGGTAAGTGCTACTTTGTCTATCCGTATAGTAGTCACAGCCGTTACCGGGTTATACTCCCAGTGTTCGTATACTTTATAAGTTAGAGCGTCTTTGTAGGGAAATTCATTGTGAATGAATCTTACATATTGCCTGCCTTTGCCGGGACTGTCTATAAACACTGTGTCTTGTGGAATAGTCGTTAGTTCCATTATTGCCTTTCTATCTAACACACTATCTACAGAACTGAATGGATAAAAAGCCTTTATTCCACCCCGCTGCACCTTTTCTATTATCAGTTGCGACAATAGTTTTCCGGCGAGCTTTTGTCCAGTATCTATATGCTGAACCACCGTCCGCACCACATCCTTCTTCCACACACCACAATTAGCATTTTGCCCCGCAGCCGAAACACTGAAAGCCAGCAAAAAGTATGATAGAATCCTTAGCATCATATACGGCTAAGATACTATTCTATTACAACTCCCTGATAGTTGCCCTGCCTTACTTCCCTACCTTTGCACGAAATTCCAAATACCAAAGCACAAATTCCAAATCACTAAGGCTACTCGCAGACTTACGACTAATCAGACTTACGACTACTATGCGCTTCTTTACTTCCGTCTACATCATTCTCCTCATCTACATTGTGTCCGCGCTGGTGTACTGGGAGATGTGCCTGCAGAAGCAGAACGGGCAGATATATGCGCAGCAGGTATTCACCCTTCGCACCGAGGTAGATAGTATGCGGCAGCCTGTGCTATTTCATAATGAGCTGAGCAGGCTGGAGGAAGCAGTGGTGCGCCACGAGCACCAATACCTGGCCGAGGGGCTCACCTTCCTGCTGGTGATACTTGTAGGCGCCGGCGTGGTATACAAGTCTATTGCGCGCCGGGTAAGCCTTTCGCGGCAGCAAAACAATTTTATGCTCTCCGTTACCCACGAGCTAAAGTCGCCCATTGCCGCTATAAAGCTCTCCCTGCAAACAGTGCAAAAGCACCAGCTCGATGAAGAGAAAAGAAACCTGCTGCTGGAGCGTTGCATCAAAGAGTCGGACCGGCTCAATGATCTTTGCAACAATATGCTCTTTGCCTCCCAGCTCGAGGGCAGGAAGTATAAGCCCGCCAACGAAAGCTTTGACCTCTCTGACCTTGTAGAGGATACGATAAAGGACTATGCAAACCGCTACCCCCGTAAGTTTGAGGAAGAAGTAACGCCCTCGTGCATGGTCACCGGCGATAAGATAATGCTGCAGATGGCCATCAACAACCTGGTAGAGAATGCGGTGAAGTATACACCAGAGCATACTACCATACAGGTATCGCTGGCTACTAAAGATAAGACCGCCATAATCCGCGTAGCCGACCATGGCGCCGGCATACCCGATAGCGAGAAGAAAAACATCTTCAATAAGTTTTACCGCGTGGGCAATGAGAGTACCCGTAAATCAAAAGGTACAGGCCTGGGCCTGTACCTCACTCAAAAGATCGTGCAGCAGCACAAGGGAAAGATCGGCGTAAAAGACAACCGCCCTACCGGCAGCGTCTTCGAGATCTGCATCCCCGCAGAATGTTAACACCCAGTGTCATCCTGAGCCTGTCGAAGGACGAACTATGGCACCTCTACTACATTCAGTATCTCGTTCAGTATCATTTCGCTTGTTACATTCTCAGCTTCCGCCTCGTAGGTGATACCTATGCGGTGGCGCATCACATCGTGGCATATAGCCCTTACGTCTTCAGGTATCACATAGCCGCGGCGCTTTATAAAGGCATATGCCTTAGATGCCAGCGCCAGGTTTATGCTCGCCCTCGGTGAGCCGCCATAGCTTATGTATGGTTTTAGCTTAGCCAGCTTGTATTCATCGGGGAAGCGGGTGGCAAATACTATGTCGAGTATGTATTGCTCTATCTTCTCGTCCATGTACACCTCGCGCACCAGGTGCCTCGCCTTCATTATATCTTCGGTCTTTACTACCGGGTTTATCTTGGTCATGCCGGCCGGGTTCAGGTTAGTACGGATGATGTGGCGCTCCTCTTCCTTCTTAGGGTAGGTGATCACTATCTTCAGCATAAAACGGTCTACCTGGGCCTCGGGCAGCTCGTAAGTGCCCTCCTGCTCTATGGGGTTCTGCGTGGCCAGCACCAGGAAGGGCTCTTCCAGCTTGTAGGTGTTATCCCCTATCGTCACCTGGCGCTCCTGCATCGCTTCCAGCAGTGCGCTCTGCACCTTGGCGGGGGCGCGGTTAATCTCATCGGCCAGTATGAAGTTGGCAAATATCGGCCCCTTGCGCACGGCAAACTCATGTGCCTGCGGGTTGTATACCATAGTGCCCAGCACATCGGCTGGCAGCAGGTCGGGGGTAAACTGTATGCGGGCAAACCGTGCATGTATCGCCGATGCCAGTGATTTTATGGCGAGTGTCTTCGCCAGTCCGGGCACGCCCTCCAGCAGCACATGGCCATTGGCCAGCAGCCCTATCATCAGGCGCTCCACCATATGCTTCTGCCCTACCACGGCCTTATTCAGCTCCATGTTCAGCAGGTCTATGAAGGCGCTCTGCTGGTGTATACGCTCATTCAATTCGCGAATGTCTACCGAAGATGATATTTCCATACTTATCAGGTTATTTACTGTTCAAAAGTAAATATCCAAATGTAAAAAGATAAGCCCACATTGCAGATTTAACTTTTTTTAAAACCACTACATTTGCAGTCCCGGTAAACAACACCTCCCCCTGGGGGAGGCCGGGAGGGGCTTATGGAAAATTTCGAACAAAGATGGCTGGATACGGAGAACCTGCTGCGCGAGCGCTTCGGTAAGCTGCCAGATATGGAGGGGACTCTGTTCCTGATTGGTGTGAACGAGCTGGGCCGTATGCCGCGCCGCAAATTCTCTAAAGAGCAGAAGCAGGATCTCATGCACGTGGCCGTATGCACCCTGCTGAGCCAGCTGGGCTACTACACCCCCGTAGGGCGCGATGAAGATGGCTGGCCGCACTTCGAAGAGCTACTGCCAGTCACCACCATCGGCATCAAAGAGCAGGAGCAGATGCTCAAAGAATGCATCGTCCGCTACTTCGAATAAATACTAAGCTACTGCCGTGTAAATTTCTTCGATATTACTGCTTCTCCTTGTGAGTTAAACAATCTTACAAAGTAAATTCCCGGCGACACGCCATCCAGGTTCAGGTTGGCGCTGCTGTTACCTGTCACCTTATACACAGCCACCATCTTGCCTATCAGGTTATACACTGCTATATTCTTTATATCAGAGGTTGCTTCATAAAGCACATTCAGCTCATTGCCCGCAGGGTTTGGGTATATCAGCGCATCATCAGCGCACCGCACTATCTGCATGGGTGCTGTTACAGCACTGCGGCCCGCGGAGTCGCCGCTGCGCAGTTGCACAGTATCTGGCGCACCGCTGCTTGTTTGCGCGCTTGCCATCGGCACACATAGGGTTAGGCCGGTAAATAATAATAGGAAAAGGTGTTTCATACTCTATATCAGTTTTATATACTACCCTTACATTTTCAAATTTCAAGCCATAGTACAGCTTACCCCTGGATATTAACAAAAAGAAAAGAGAGAAGCGATGTGCCTCTCTCTTTTCATTATAAAACTCTTAAGAAAAATTATTGCTTGGTAAACTTGCGTGTTACTACTACCTGGCCGCTTGAGTTCATCAGCCTTGCGAAGTAAATACCCGATGGAATGTTCTCCAGGTTAAGGTTAGCACTGTTGCCGGTTGTTTTGTATACCGATACTACCTTACCTATAATGTTATACACTGCAATGTTCTTCACGTCTGGTGTACCTTCAAATACTACATTAAGCTCGTTAGTAGCAGGATTAGGATACATACTTATATCGTCAGCTGACTTTACTGCAGTAACGCCCAACGGGGACTTGCATACAATAAAGGTCTGCCATGCAGTATCATTTACGGCAAACTTGTTGTTAAGGCGCACCCGCATATAATGGCAGCCCATAGAAGCCGCTGCAGGATTGAATTGCAAATGAAAATCAACCAACGCTGATGGCGCTATCGGATTGGATTCATACACTGGCACCGGACCCGATGACGGCCAAATATCCGTCCCTGTATAACACAACACATTATCGCAGTAGCCAGTTGCTGCGATCCAGTCACTCGGGAAGTCAGTTGCCGCTACCTTCCACTGTATGGTTATGTTGCTGCTGGTCGTATTCTGTATACCATTCAGTGCACTCCCGAACACGGAGGTATTGAGCGACACTGTGTCGTGCTGTGTTGTAAACGACTGCCCTGTAACCCGTGATGCTACAAACAAGACTGAAGCCAGCGATAATAGCGTAAAAAGTTTTTTCATCTCAAAGGTATTTGTACACGCAAATTAGTTAAAATTACGCTGTTTGAAAAATTTATTTATTGTTGTATGCATTTTAACATTTCCCTAAATATGCGGCAATAAAAAAGGGCTGTCCCACATGGCGGGACAGCCCTCATAATATGTGTTATTATTTAGCCACGTTCAGCTTGGTTGTTACCGCACCGTTCTCAGTCTGGATCTTTACATTGTAAAGGCCCGGAGCCATACCGCCCAGCGGTATAGATACATTGCCGGTACCTTTAGCTACCTGCGCAGCTGGTGCAGTGTATACTACACGGCCAAGCATATCGTAAACTGATATTGATACGTTTGTGCTGTTCTGCACATCAAATACCACTGTAGCTTCTGTTGTAGCAGGGTTCGGATATACTACAGCGTTCTCGATACCTGCAGTCAGGTCAGAGATGCCGGTAGTAACCGTTATCGCCTGGCTGTTAAGTATTGCGCCGTTTGCACCATCTATCAGCATTACTACAGCATGCAGCTTGTTCCTATTCCATGTTGTAGAAAGCGCTTTTGTGAATGTGTACGTGTAGTTAGTGCTCGCTACCATGCTTGCAGGAACAAGGCCTGAGCCGCCACCTACCGATGGATCGATAGAGCGTGCTACGTGGTCGTAATGCATATTGGCCGCTGGTACAGGGTTGCCTGCGGTGTTGAAGCTGAATCCGTTAACTGACATTGGAGTAGGATTGCCATTGTAAGCGTTAGATTGTGCATAGCCACTGCTGGTGCCGTGTACGTCATCTTCAGTGATCACGAGCGCGAGCTTAGCACCGTTCAGGTTCAGGGCCGGCTTCACGCCTACTGCAACTGTTAAGTTTGTACCGGTCAGGGTACCTACAGCGGTTACATCAGCAAATGCGAAGTCGGTGCTGTGCTGTGTGTACATCGCCAGCAGGTTACCTGGGTCGGTCTCAAAACGACGGTCAACCAATACTGAAGGATAGCCACCTATGTTAGCGCTCACATAAGCGTCGTAAGCAGGTAACGTCATAGGATCTGATGCTGAGTTGTGCACAGCTACAAGGCTCACAGCATTGCCGTAAAGCTTTGCAAGTGAGTCCATGAACACCGCGCCGCGTGGGCACCACTGGCACCATGTACCGGTACCTTCTTCAAAAACGATCTTTTTTGTAGGCATGAATCCTACAGTATTCAGTGTATCCAGTGCAGCGCTGTCGTTGAGGGTGTTTGCATCACCTGCCAGCGACACCCATACCTGCAGTGGGTAAGGGCCTATAGCTGTAGGCATAGTTACCGGAGTAGTAGCGGTAAATGTGCCTGTAGAGAACGGAGCAATGCTCACGCCTGTAATAGTATTGGTAACAGTAGCACCACCGTTGAACACATATTTAACATCAAACGATGTAACTGTGCTGGCGCCGTGGTTAAATACGCCACCGGTAACGGTAATGTTGCTGCCGCCTGTAGCGTAAGAAGCTGGTGAACCCGTAACAGGCGCTATACCTACAAGCTCCAGGTCTGCTGCCGGTGGTATGAATACAGAGATATCATCTACAGCAAATCCATACATCCAGCCAGTGTTGTCCTTGTAGCGGAAGCCAAGCATTACGCTCGGGCTGCCCGCATATGCTGCCAGGCTTATGTAGCGCGGCTCCCACCAGAAGTTAGTGTTGCCGGTAAGCGTAGTTACTACTGTCCATATTGTACCGCCATCCAGTGATACTTCTACTGTAGCTTCCTCACTGATGCTCATATAAGTACGATCCAGGTAGCTGCAGGCAAACGACAGATATGGAGTCGACCCGACTGGCAGGGCGAAAGTGCCCGTTTTCAGTAATGAGTTGGTATTATTGGCAAATTGCTTTTTATCATCATTTACTGCAACAAAACGCGTATGCGCATTTGGGCTAAAGTCTGTGCTGCCCAGTGTTGTGTTGATACCACTGTTCCATCCCACCGAGTCATTAGGCATGCCCACTGCCACGGTTTGCGTGAAGCCGGCAGGCAATGAAGTGCCTGTAGTGAGCTCAAAATCTTCTGAGTAAATAACCTGCGCATGGCTAACTGCACTGAGTGCTACGAGCGATGCAACCGTTAGTAAAAGCTTCTTCATTTTTTGTTTTTGTATTAAATTGTTAAAGAAAATAGCTGTCGAAATTAAGGAATTTTTAATTTACCCGCCAAAATTAGTTGTATTCCGTTATCCTATGACGAGGTAATGGCACTAAACGTTAGAAATACAGAATAATATTTTATCGATTATGCGTCAATAAAAAACCGCCCGGAAAGACCGGGCGGCGTAAAACGTTACTGATATTGATAAAATAACTTATCTTATTTGGCAACCACAAACTTCCTGGTAGCTTTTTCGCCATTGTTGTCAATGGTCATCATGTACATACCGTTCGACAAGTTCTCTGTAGAGATATTCTCAGCAAACATTGTAGCACCATTAGAAGGATATACGTTCTGAGAAACAACCTGGCCAAGCGCATTAGTAATTGTAATGCTTGTTTCTGTAGGTGTACTCAAATGGCCTTCTACATGAATGTAGTTGTAGGCAGGGTTAGGATACAGCTCTATTTCCTCCATACCGGTAAGGCTAGCCACTTCAACTACGCTTTTCTGCATCATGCGCACACGGGCACGTGCTGAGTTCTCAATAGGCCTGTCAGTTGTTGCAGTGCCATATTTTTGAACAAGGCCTACAACCTTCACATACTTCGAAGGAACAGTCGTTGGTATTGTGAATGTGTAAGTCTTCAGTGCCTTAGCACCTACCGCAGGAGCATTCAGCGCGGCTGCTGTATCGCCATAGATACTCGCACCCAATACGTTTGTAACAACGTTCATATGCGCATACGAAGCAGCAGGTATAACGCTGCCCATGCCGTAGTACCAGGAACCTGTGGTGGTGTTCATGTAACTGTGCTGTTCATAGTTTGTTGCGGAACTGCCAATGCTGTCCTGCACTATGTATGCATTGATACGATAGTTACCAGTAAGCGCCACCAGTGCTTTTGCCTGTACCTTAACGGTCAGAAGCCTGGTCGTTGAATCATAAGTGCCGAGCATGTCTATCTGGAAATTAGGAGTGAGTATATCACGCACGCCTACGTCAGTTGCCCAATAGCCCCTGTTCACATTAATTGAAGTTACTGGTCCAGATGAGCTAGGATGTGTAAAGGGTACGCGGTCTATAGAGGCACCCGGGAAGCCCGTAATGTACGCAGCATTAAAAGGATCGCCTGTTAGTGCCATTGGGTCACCATTGTGAAACGATGCTACTATGCAGCGCGGGTAGCCAGGCTCTACAGTTTCCTGCAGCCTTTGAGAGCCGTCAGGGCAATAACCGCACCACGTACCTGTGCCTTCCTCGAGCAGTGTATACTTCTGCGTTCCGGTGGTAACATGTGTCTGCGAAAAAGCATTGGAGAACACCAGCGATGCCGATGCCATTAGAAGAATAGATCTTAGCTTCATTTCTATGAGATTTTAAAAGTTATAAATTAGTGCTTTACCGAAATTAGTAATCTAAATGTAATATACCGCATTTTTTTTAAGATTTTTTTGTGAATTAACTGAAAGGCAGAATTGGTACTTTCAGCATATGGAACCTATTAGTCTTGTTTTGAGCCGCCAAATGGCGTTTATACCGGTCCGTAAGCGAAGTATACATTTAGGGGTCAATCTTCGCACGCCTTCTTTATCTACATTTGCAGCATGAATGAATACAGGCCCGGTGGTTTTCAGCAGCTGCCTATGGTTGTCAAAAACCTGCTTATCATCAATATCCTGGTCTTCCTGCTGCAAAATTTACTGGATGCCCGTGGCCTGAACATAGACGATATGTTTGCGCTGCACTACTGGGCCTCACCTAAGTTTCGCTGGTGGCAGATGTTCACCCACATGTTCATGCATGGCGGCATCTCGCACATACTCATGAATATGTTTGCCCTATGGATGTTTGGCCGTATACTGGAGAACGTATGGGGCCCGCGGCGCTTCATCATGTTTTACCTTATCTGCGGGCTGGGCGCGGCTGTATGCCATATGGGTGTGCTGGCATTTGAGTTCTCCCAGTATCATAACGCATTCCTCAAATACCAGTCGAGCCCGTCGTTTGTAGAGTTCATGCATTTTACTAAGAAATTCAAGGTGGGCATCAACCCGCAGGCGATCACAGAGTGGGGGCAAAACCAAGCATCCACCAGCTACATTGATAGCTCTATAAAAGTACTCAACGATGTATACCTGCGCAAGATCAATGAGGCCACCGTCGGCGCATCGGGTGCCATCTTCGGCCTGCTGTTCGCATTCGGCTACCTGTTCCCAAATACCCTGCTGTATGTATACTTCGCTATCCCTGTTAAGGCCAAGTGGTTTGTGGCTGCATATGCCGCCATAGAGCTCTTTTCGGGCATCCAAAACTCTGCGGGCGACAATGTGGCACACTTTGCGCACCTTGGCGGTATGCTCTTTGCCTTCATTTTGTTAAGAATCTGGAATGACCGCACCCGTAACCGCTTTAATTAAATACCTTTATTATTCCGCAATAGTCCGCACTAATACTAATGGCTAGTAACCAGAAAAGATCCTTTTTATCGCAGATACCCGGGTACCAGGATAACGCAGTACTGCACCTTATCATTGCCCTCGCTGTCATCTACATGATGATGGGCATATCTTGGGCTGTGATCATGCTCGTTTACAGCGACGCTGCAAATTTCAACCAGTATTTCAGCGGTAACGTAGCGCTCCCACACCTGGCCTACTTCAAAAGCCACTGGTGGACCATAATTACCTATGGCTGGTTTCAATACCCCAATGGCTTCTTTGAGCTGCTCAGCAATATGCTTTGGCTCTACTGCTTCGGCTCTGTGGTGCAGATGCTGGTAGGGCCACGCCAGATCATACCGCTCTTTGCCTACAGCCTCATAGCGGGGGGTGCTGTATATCTTGCCGCGCAGTTGATGCCCGGTGAGCTGGGTAAATGCCCCCCGCTTATACTTGGCCCCCGTGCGGGGCTTATGGCCATGGCAACGGCCGCTGTTACCCTCACGCCTAAATATCGCTTCTACCTTACCGAAACCTTCAGCATCCCCATAATGGTTGTCGCAGGCATCTTTACTGTGCTTATGATATTCAGCACAGGTTTCTATATCCCTATAATGCTGCTGCTCGCCGGGGGCGGCTTTGCAGGCTATGCCTATATAAAATTGCTGCAGGCCGGCTACAGGCCCGGCGGCTGGATATATAACCTTGGCGGCAAAATGGAAAGCCTGGTTACCCCTAATGAGCAGGTGATACGGCAGAAAAAAGGCTCCCGCCGCATAGAGGTCATCAATAAAGTATACTCCCCTAAAACCGGCATCTCACAAAAAAAGATAGACGACATCCTTGATAAGATAAACCAGAAAGGCTACAACTCCCTCTCCGCCGAAGAAAAAGACATCCTTGTGCGCGCCGGTAAGGAGGATTAAAAGTTAAAGGCACAACCTGGAGGTGTATCCTTACTAAACTGCCCAAATTAAAGAAGGGCAAGCTGATAGCAGCACAATAGCTGAGTCCATGATGGCGCCTTTTTAGGCCGTAGAACCATAATCAATAGCCTAATGGAATGGCAAAGCAGAGCCATGAAAAGAAGCTGAATAGTAGCAAGCGATAGGCATAAAACCAGCGCCACCCTGCTGCACGAAGCGGTGCGAAAGCAGCGTATAGCTATCTTTGGGGCAGCGGAGCGTTTGCCCCAAAGTGGCCTTTTCTTTGGTCCTTTCTTTTGGCCATCAAAAGAAAGGACACTCGCGAAGAGCATACAGCACCAATTTGAATTGAGCTATTCGAAAGAAAAATACCCCCCACGTATGAATTTTCAAAAACTATTTTGCATCTTAGCGGTCATGTTTGGGAAAGCATATTACATAATAGTCGTACTGGCCTTGCTAATGCTAGTGAGCACCGGCTGCCACAAAAACCCCTACAAAAGCAAGGGGCCTAAAATTCAAAAGCACATAAGCTACAAGAACCCCAGCCGCGACCAAAAGAAGCGCATGCGCGGGCCAAGGATATGGCGCGGCAATGGCTATTGGTAGCAGGTAGTGGTTTGTAGTTGGTGATTTAGATCGAAAGCACCGCTTTGGAATTTGGTTTTTATCCTTTGGAATTTTAAAAACGAAAAATGAACTTTAAGATATCACCGTTGGTAGCATTACTCCTGTTGGTGCTTGTATTTGCAAGCAGCTGCGGCCGCACTATATACAGGAGCAATTACACACAAAGCAAAAAACACAGTCATTATAAGTCGCGCAATAACTTCTGGCACAAGCACCACGACCGCCCACGCGGCCGCAGCGGCGGTAACTACTGGTAAATTGAGAGCGGGAGCGGAGAAAGAGAGCGGTATGGGCCGCACTTCTTTGCGACCCGGTAGCGTCCGCACGCCTATACGACCGGACGCATTGGAGCGATCACCACAAGCCCCCAACAAAAAAGTGCAACCGAAGCTGCACTGTAATTATTATAATTCTGAGCTCGCCGAAGGGCGACTGCTGACTGCCAATTGGTAACTGCCAACTGAGCTAATTGCTCACCGGCGACTCTTTCTTCATTCCGGCGAAGATATTCTCCCACTTCCAGGCGGTATCCATCATAGCTTCCAGGTCAAATTCTGTTTTCCAGCCCAGCTCTTTGCAGGCCTTGTTGTTGTTGGCATACACTTCGACCACATCGCCCGGGCGGCGCGGCCCAAGGTTATAATTCAGCTTTTGTCCTGATACCTTTTCAAATGCCTTTATCAGCTCCAGCACGCTAACACCATTGCCGGTGCCCAGGTTAAATATCTCGCAGTTGCTCTTGTTAAGATCATTGATAGCGTATTGCAGCGCCAGCGTGTGGGCATGTGCTATATCGCTCACATGTATGTAGTCGCGCACGCATGAGCCATCTTTTGTAGGATAGTCAGTACCAAATACATTCATCTCCTTGCGCTTGCCTATCGCCGTCTGTGTGATCACCGGCACCACGCTTTCTGTAACCTCCTGGAACTCGCCAATGAGGCCTGATGGGTGCGCACCCACCGGGTTGAAGTAGCGCAGCAGTATAGTATTGAAGTCTTTGTGAAGGTTGGTAAAGTCGCGGCATATGGCCTCGCCCATTTGCTTGGTGCGCGCATATGGCGACTCAGGCTCAGAAAGCACCACGTTTTCCGACACAGGCAGATCAGTAGTATTGCCATACACCGAGCACGATGATGAGAACACGAAATTATCTACATCAAAGTCTTCAGCGCACTGCAGCACATTCATCAGTGAATTGAGATTATTGCGGAAGTAAAGCAGCGGGTTGTCCACCGACTCCGGCACCGACTTATAAGCGGCAAAATGTATCACACCAACGAGGTCGGGGTTCTCCAGGAATATTGCCTCTACATCATCAAGGTCGCATAGGTCTACTTTGTAATTCTTTATGGGCTTGCCCACTATCTTCTCTATGCCCGCCAGCATCTTCAGCGAGCCGCGCGACAGGTTGTCTACCGATATCACGTCGAAACCATTCTGCACGAGATCTACTATTGTGTGGCCACCTATATAGCCGCATCCACCGGTAACGAGTATCTTATTCATACACTGGAAAATTTAAAAAAAGTAAACACAACAACCATTGCAAAACCGCGCCCATGCGGGCTTTGCCCTCATTGCAAATATATGGGCTGCACTAATCCAGATAAATTTTTTTTATTGGGTGTAAACCGTTATTCTTTGGCGAATATCACAACGAAGAACAGCCATGAATAGCTGCACAAAATAGAGCCACGCTACCCTACGCAACGTGAGAACTTTTGACTTTTAATTTTTTAATTTTTACTTCACCTGCTGCATATCCACCAACCGCTTGTAGAAGCCGCCCTTGGCCAGCAGGCCGGTGTGCGTGCCGCGCTCCACTATGCGCCCCTTTTCCATCACTATGATCTCATCGGCGTGCTGCACGGTGCTGAGGCGGTGAGCTATGACGATACACGTGCGGTTCTCCATCAGCTTGTTGATGGCCTCCTGCACTATGCGCTCGCTCTCACTGTCGAGCGATGAGGTGGCCTCGTCGAGTATCAGTATCGGTGGGTTCTTAAGCACTGCGCGGGCTATGGTAATGCGCTGGCGTTCGCCACCGCTCAGCCTTGCGCCACGGTCGCCGGCGAGGGTATTGTAGCCTTCGGCCTTGGCGCGGATGAACGCATCGGCATGGGCTATGCGCGCAGCCTCCTCTACCCGCTCCTGCGTGGCGCCACCGGTGCCGAGCGTGATGTTGTTGTAGATGCTGTCATTGAACAATATCGGGTCCTGGCTCACTACGCCCATCTGGCGGCGCAGATCATCCAGCCGTGCATGTTTTACGTTTATGCCGTCTATCAGTATCTCCCCCGATGTCACATCGTGGAAGCGCGGTATCAGGTCCACCAGTGTCGACTTGCCCGCCCCCGATGCACCCACCAGCGCTATCATCTTGCCCTTCTCTATCGTCAGGTCTATGCCGTCGAGTATCTTTTTGTCGCCATAGGCAAAGTGTACATTCCTGAACTCTACCGTATGCTCAAACGAGCGTATGGGCTTCGCATCGGGCAATTCCTTTATCGAGTTCTCCGCATGCAGCAGGTGCTCTATACGCTCCAGCGCTGCCGTGCCCTTCTGCACATTGTAGAATGCAGACGACAAGTTCTTGAACGGGTTAATGATCTGGCTGAACAGCGCTATATATGCTATGAACTTAGCGCCGTCAAAACCCCTGCCCTCAAACACCATACGCCCGCCTACCCACAGTATGATGCTCACCACTATGATGCCCATGGTCTCCGACATAGGCGAGGCCAACTCCCTGCGGGCAGCAATGCGGTTGCGTGTGCGGAACAGTGTATTGTTGAGCTTCATGAACCGCAGGTGCTGGTGGTTCTCCGCGTTGAACGCCTTGAGCACCCGCATGCCCACCAGCGTCTCGTCTATCACCCCCAGCATGCCGCCCAGCTGCTTCTGCGCGAGGTCTGACGACTTGCGCAGCGACTTGCTGATACGGCCAATGATGAGCCCTGCCACCGGCAGGAAGACCAGCAGGATCAGCGTAAGCTGGTAGTTCATGTATATCATAGTACCGAGGAAGGCGATGATGGTGAGCGGCTCGCGGATGAACACCTCCAGCACACTCATTATCGATAGCTCCACCTCGTTAATGTCATTGGTCATGCGCGATATCAGGTCGCCCTTGCGCTCCTCGGTAAAGAAGCCTATGGGCAGCGACAGCGTCTTGGTAAACAGGTCGTCCCTAAGGCGGCGAAGCACCGCATTGCGTATGGGGTTGAGTATATACAGCGCCAGGTAAATGAACAGGTTCTTAAGCACGGTGAACACCACCACCGCAACACAGATAGCCGCCAGCGCCGTAAGCGGCTCCTGGCTGAGAATGAGCGCTTTGAAATATTCGATGGTGCGCTCTATGAGGCCGGTGGCTGCCTGCGGTGCTACCTTGGTGGCCGCCTTGCCTGTGAACAGCACATTGAGCACCGGGATGACCATAGTAAAAGACAGCAGCCCAAACAGTATAGCCAGCGCATTGAACAGGAAGTAGAGGCCCACCTGTCCTTTGTAGTCTTTAATGTAATTGAGCAGGCTCGATATCTTCTTCATTAACCGTATTTAATAATACTGCGGGGCAAAGGTATTAAAATACAACCCCGGTTTTTGCCGGGGCTGTTACTCTTATTCTATCGTATAGCTCATACTTCCATCCTTCTCATCCTTCAGCAACACACCGGCCTCGCTCAGCCTGTTGCGTATCTGGTCACTTGTGGCGAAGTCTTTCCGCTTCTTCGCATCCGTGCGTATCTCTATCAGCAGCGACAGCACCTGGTCCAGCTTGTTGCTTTGCTCCACCTGCAGCGGCCTCATGCCAAAGATGTCTTCAAGATACGTTTTGAAGGTCTCTCTCAGCGTCGCTATCGTGCCTGCCGACAGCGCATCTGCCGACACCTGTCCGCCCTTCATGCCATTGATCACCGGGGCCAATTCAAAGAAGTTGGCGATCACTTTAGCGGTGTTAAAATCATCGTTCATAAAGTCGGCTGCTTCGCTGCACCATGCCTGCACCTGTGCATCCAGCGCTACGTCCTTGGCTTCGGCATTGCCGGGATGTGGCAGCTTCTGCAGCAGCTCATGCGCCTCCCACAGCCTGCGGAACGCCCGCTCCGATGCCTGCAGCGCCTCGTTGCCAAAGTCGAGCGTGGAGCGGTAGTGCGTTTGCAATATGTAGAAGCGCACCACCATAGGGTGATAAGGCTGGGCCAGCAGCGGGTGATTGCCGCTAAACAGCTCCGATAGCTTTATTACATTGTTGTAGCTCTTACCCATCTTCTTACCGTTGATGGTGATCATATTGTTGTGCATCCAGTAGCGCACCGGTGGGTGGCCGTGGGCTATGGTGCTCTGCGCTATCTCGCTCTCGTGGTGGGGAAATATCAGGTCCATACCCCCGCCGTGTATGTCAAACGTTTCGCCGAGGTACTTGCTGCTCATTGCCGAGCACTCTATGTGCCAGCCGGGAAAGCCGTAGCCCCACGGGCTCTTCCACCGCATTATGTGCTGCGGCGGCGCATTCTTCCACAGCGCAAAGTCGGCCTTGTTGCGTTTTTCATCCTGCCCGTCCAGGTCGCGCGTGGTCTCCAGCTGGTCTTCCAGTATGCGGCCCGACAGCTTGCCATAAGGGTAGTTATCCGCATACTTCTTTACGTCAAAGTATACCGATCCGTTCACCTCGTAGGCATAGCCCTTGGCTATAATGTCCTCTATCATTACTATTTGCTCCACTATGTGGCCCGTAGCCGTGGGCTCTATTGCAGGCTCCTCGTTGTTAAACAGGCGCATGCCGTGATGAAACAGGTTGGTGTACTTCGTCACCATTTCCATAGGCTCCATCTTTTCCAGCTTGGCCTTTTCGCTCACCTTGTCCTGCGCCTCGCGGCCCTCCTCTTCAAAATGGCCTGCGTCGGTGATGTTGCGCACATAACGCACCTTGTAGCCCAGGTGGCGCAGGTAGCGCTGCACCACATCAAACGTGATATAGGGCCGCGCATGCCCCAGGTGCGACTCGCCCGACACCGTAGGCCCGCACACATACAGGCCCGCATAGCCGGGGGTTATAGATTCAAACTTTTCCTTTTGGCGCGTATATGAATTATAAAAATGAAGGTCTGACATATTGGTAAATATTGTGTCTCAGCAACTTCTGCCTACAGCAAAGCCGCTAAACGAGTGTAAAAATAATGGAAATGAAATGGAAATAAGATATAGCTGCTATATACAACAACAGCAGCAACAGCTATAGTGCTGTATAGTAAACCCTGTGAATGCCGGGAGGATGGTTGATATTTTGGTCTGGGGAGACATTGGTTACAAATATAAGGGAAAATGAGAAAGGATTACAGCGACAACTTTGGCAATTCCTATTGCAAAAGTGAAAAATGTCCGTAAATTTGTCCGTGTCCGTAAATTTGTCCGCAACTATGATAAACGTAAAATTTTACCTTGATAAAGCTAATAAAAATGAACAGTTTCCCATTCATTTAAGAATTACCCATAAAAGCGTTCAAATAAAAGTTGCTACAGGTGAAAAAATAAAGAAAAAAGACTGGGATGCCACAAATCAGCTAGTAAAGGAAACGGAGTATCGCAGCAAAGCGATTAATAGATACTTAGCTTTTTTAAGACAAGAAGCTGAAAAATATATTCAGGACACGCCTTTAAGTCAAATAACAGATAGAGATTTAAAAGACAAACTAGCTTCCCTTGTAGCTAGTAAAAAGAAAAATACCGAAGCATCTATTGTCTGCGAACCTGCGGCCTATTATGAAGGCAGGCAACCAGTAACTTTCATAGATTTATTTGCCGGGGCCGGGGGCTTTAGCGAAGGATTTTTACAAGCTGAGGTAGAAAATAAGTTTTACGATTTCTTATTGGCGAGCGATATTAATGAGAATTGCGAATTAACGCACTTAGCTAGGTACAATTATCAACTTGGGATTGATATGGAATTCCAAAGGCAGGATATCACTGAGCCGGACTTTTTAGACAATATCATGAAAAAGCTAAAAGGCAAACAAGTGGATGTTGTTTGCGGTGGGCCGCCCTGTCAAAGTTTTAGCCTAGCAGGCAAAAGAAAAAAGTTTGACAAAAAGGATGATCTGTTTGCGCACTATTTGAAAGTGATCAGGCAGCTTAGGCCTAAATACTTTATAATGGAAAATGTCAAGGGTATTCTTACCAAGGAAGGCGGGAAGATCAAGGACATGATACTGCAGGAAATAAGGTCGATAGTGGATATAAAAGAGTTTAGTCAATTGGTAACGTTTGTAGCTTATCTGAAAAAAATAGAGAAAGATCAACCGTTCCTGCTCGACTGCTATACGATGAGACTTCAGTTTGAGGTGGCGACTGAACGTGCCTTGGAAGAGCTTAAAGAACGATATATCGAAATTATTGAGGGCAGGTTCAGAGTACTAACGCCAAAGATTGTCGATTATAAAACAAGCAAAACAGATGTAGGGATAGCCACGGTGCGTCACGGTTTTAATTTGCTGAAGAGGACCAGTGAACTCGCATACATCAGGAAGAAGGTCATTAACGAAAAGGCTTTTTGCGATCTTGACAATGATTTTTTTGCTGATGATTTTGATAATTTCCTTACCGCGATAGATCCTGACTCCATTATCGACAGGATAAGTGAGGCCTTTAAAACCTTAAGGCCATCGAAAGAATACGCGAAGGAAATTGCCGAAATTATTAAGGCGCTTGAGATCTATGCCTATAATTTCGACGAATGTATGGACGGCCTTAAGGATTATGTAACGAAGGCCAATAAAACAAAAGAGTTCGAAGAGATCTTATCCCATATACGCCTGTACAATATTGAAGAGCCGTTTGTTGCATTAGCTTCAAATTACGGAGTACCTCAAAATCGCGAACGTGTATTATTCATTGGCTGCAGGAAAGACCAAAAGCTATTAACCACGGTTCCACCAACAGTAACGGGTAAGGATAAAGTAACTGTGTTCGAAGCTTTGTACGACCTTGATTTCTTAGGAAATGACGATGAAAAATACAACTACGAAAAAATTGATGTCAAAGCCAGATTCAATGGTAGTTCAGAAAAGCTGCTAGCGTTACTGCGTAAGAGAAATATAGACGGGAAAATAGAGCTTAAAAATGGATTGACCTATGCCGAATGGAGCAGGAAGGGACGCCTGAATGGTCGGTTTGTGAACGCAAAGGACCCCTTCTATGTGCGAACTTTTGACGAACTAAAAAACACCGGTTTTCACTTACCGGCACCGCTGCAAAATCATAAAACCAGTAAGCAAAATGATGACGTGGTAAAGAGATTAAGTATAATTTTAAAAGAGGGCGATTATGACGATGCAAAAAACGAATTAAAAGTATTAGGTTTAGAATCAGAAAAGCGGAACTACAATGTTTTGCAGCCAGCTGCGCAAAGCCCAACAGTGATGACTATTCCCGATGACTATATACATTATGCTAGTCCTAGGGCACTAACGGTACGGGAGATGGCACGGTTGCAATCGTTTGATGACTCATTCGTTTTCCAGGGTAAAAGATCTACTGGGGGGAATAAAAGAAAGATGGAGGTACCGCAATTTACTTTGGTTGGAAATGCTGTTCCTCCGTTAATGGCCAGGGCAGTTGCAATAGAAGTTTTAAAAAATATTCAGTAACACTAATTATATGTCGCCGCGCTTGTTAAAAAGGTCTTCCTTAGACATCATAGGAAAAACTAAAGATTTAAGGACGAATACGCCCGTGGTGTATGCCCAAATTAATATTGGGGACTATCTACATCTAGTCGGCGAAAATTTTGATGAATTTGGAATTCAAAGGAAACGAGAAAACCACAATGGGTATGGTAGACTAAAAAAAGATATTAAAGACGGTGCAATAATACCGCCGATTACATTAGCCTTAAAGCCAAGCCTTGTTAAAAAATTTTTGCCTCTTGTACGCAGTGATGACCAGCAAGCGCTTGAAGCCGAGTTGACAAGTTCAGCTGTTGTGTACATCCTAGATGGACTGCAGCGCACGCACATAATGCACGATTTAAAGGAAGAGGGCTTTTCTTTCAAAAAAGATCAAATGTTGTTGCTCGAATTTTGGTTTGAAGAGGACATGAGCAATCTAATTTACAGGCTAATAGTATTGAATTCGGGGCAAAAGCCAATGTCGATGAGGCACCAAGTTGAGCTATTGTTTATGACGATGCAAGACAAATTAAAAAGTGATTTGCCTGGGCTCGAGTTGTATAGTGAAAGAGAAAAAAAGGTAAGGGATAGTTCGAAAAAATTTCCTTTTGACAGAATCGTAACCGGATATCATAGCTTTTTAAATGAGTCTCCTGAAGTAGACAAAGGCAAATTAATAGTAGGTAAATTGGATAGCGGCAACTTAATTTCAGAGCAAGAAATAGCTATACTGGACAGGTATGGTGACTATGTCGAATATTTATCAAGTTATTTGAAGTTAGATGCCGAAGCATATAGGGTGTACTCTAAATTTAAAGAGTTTTCTGCTGCTAAAAATTGGCTGGCGGAAGAAAATGTAATTAATTCCTTTTTTGCCGCTGTGGGAATTTTATACGATGAGCCGATTCTCAGGAAAAGAACCAATTCGGCAATTAAGAAACTAGTAACAGATTTGAAGAAGGCAAAAATTGGTGATGATCCGTTTGCGTTGAAGGAATTCGATGCCATAAGAAAAGAATTTGACCCGAAAAAATTCAATGTCGGAAATATTACTCGAAAAACGATAATGAACTGTTTTCTTGAGTATCTAAGAAGCGAAGGCCTGTTATCTTTTAAAAAATGTTGGTCTTTAAGTAATCCCTTAGGTTCAAAATAGTTTAGATGACTCTTGGCGACCTAACAGCACTTAAGGGTAGAAGGGATTTGCCTTTTCCAATAAAGTCAAAATCCTTCCAACACGGACTATTAATTATCAACCATAAGATTGCGATGCCCGTTAAAGCGGCGTCATATTATCAGGTAACTGCTGATATCCCTATCTTAAATTCTGCGGGTAACGGAATCGGGGTGCTTTGTTTTACCAAAGAATTGGGAGCGGTCGTAAAGGGTCAACTTACAGAAAACCAATTCATAGCTTTTTTGACAGAATCCGCTATAGGCGACGTCGACAATCCATATAAATTTACGTACGATTATGTCGTCATTGATGAGAGTTTTTATTTGGAATACAAAATGCACTTTTACGATACTGCGGCGCTTTGGGGGAGTTTCTATCACGTAAAATCTCAAGGGAATCCTAGGGCTTACACCAAGAATATTGCCCATATTCAGTTGTCCAAAGTAAAATTCACGAACGAAATATTTTCAGAAAATTTAAGGCGGGCAGTTGCCCAACCTTTTGCTTTTGAGAGATATTTGAAGTTATATCACTTATTAGAATTGCGTTTTGATGTCGATGTTATAATAAAGATTCAATCTCTTGATATTGAACGCGAGTCAAAGAAGATAGGCGAATTACTAAATAATTATAGTACTAAGGAAATACAGCGGCTAACTGACATCTTAGTTACGTATTGCATCCAAGTTTCGCCAATTGTTGAGAAGCTCGATAAGGTTAGAAACTTTCCGGCGATAGCCCTTGATATCTTTTATCGATTTGGAGGTAAGGAAAGTAATCCCTTTGGTAAAGAAGAAGTAAAATTGACTGCTCTAATCTCAAGAGGGTTTGATGAAAACAGTTTGAGGTTTGAAAAGGTCAACTATCAAGCAGATTACAGAATTTTCATCTTAAAACTGACAGCTTTTTGGATTTATAGAGTAAGGTGTTGCATTGCCCACAATAAAATTGGAGAATACATCTTATCTATGGAACATGAAGACTTCTTAGTTGAATTTGCTGAACCCTTATTAAAAGAGATACTAGTCCAATGTTTTAAAGCGTAATTATTCAAAGTCTATTAAACTTTTAAATAAAAGCTTTTTATCCTTGGGTTTGATTCTAAATCCAGGCCCATGATTTCTAACAGCTTTACCGATTGGTTTTATTCGTGCCTTCCAGTCATAAATAATTTTGTCCCTCCTTATTAAGGTTATAAATTGAGTGAAGAGCGGCCGCGTACTTAACTCAAAGCTTGTATATTTAAAATAATATTCACCGTCAATTATGGTTTGTTCGGCTCCGACCCATAATGTTGAAGGATGTTTAGTTTCTAATTGATTTTTTACAGTTTCATATCGCCATGCACATACCTCGTCTTCAGCCTCTTCTTTAGAAAATTTTTGGTATAAGACCGATTTATCATCATCTGGAGATAAATATAAACCTTGTGTGTTAGGTGTGGATTTTATGTCGTTATATAACCTTTTACAAACATCTCCTTCATTAATATAACCAAACTTGTTTACGATATCATAGACGCTTTTATAATTACTTATGTCCCAATCTGGCACTCGGCTGAAGAGAGAATCTAATGTGGATACCTGATCCCTTTTTGATTTAAGCTCTATCTTACCAAGAAAGTCAGGCGTTTTAAGGTTATTTATTGGAATGCCTATAAAATTTTCTAGTGTTTCCCCAACATCTTTAGGTGCATTTAAATGACGAGAAATACTCCTAATCCAGCCACCCTGTCTTATTTTTAATAACTGTGCTTTTAGTAATAAAAGGGTCGCATTCTCGTCCTCTGGCTTCGGAAAAATTCTATTTAAATGCTCTTCTAATTTCTCGTTCTTTGTTAATGGTATAACAATTAAGTTATCGTCTAGTACAGTAAAATAGATAAGAGTACCGACCTCCACCAACCTTTGAAGTTTGTAAACCCAAAAACGTGGGTCCCCTGTTTTAGATTTCGGCCTGTAATAGCTAACGGTATGTTCATGTACGTCGTTAAGGATGACAACCCCTTTCTTATATAATTTCTCACCGCCAGGTACTACCTCACTGTAATCAACAATCCCGTATTTTTTAAAAATAATTCTAACCAGATTAGACGCATCTATAGTAGATTTTATCAACATTGTTTCAGTCATCCTAATCAAAGCAAAATCACTATTGTTGAATTCGTTAATCTTATCAATTAAGATGCTTTCACTGGGGGTCGGTTTAAATATTGGATTCATATATGAACAGAATTACAGTAGTATTTAAGCAAACACAGCTCGCACCGCGGATTACGGGACTTACAAACATTTGCCGCAAAATCTAATACAGCCCAATTTATATATTTTGTTTGAGAATGATTTACAATTTTATAAGCTAAATCTTGAAGGTGAGGATCGTAGCGTATGTCTGCCATTTTGCGTGGACCAAAAAAGCGCTCGATAACACGAGCCATATTTACATCAACTAATGGACTAGGCTCATTGAAAACAACTAGTTCCACCGCATTAGCAATATATTGTCCCATAAAAGGGATGGTTTCTAATTCTTCTCGATCGCGAGGCAGTCTCCCGCCCCGCTTCACCATTTCTTTAGCCAAATTTTGCAAACGCACTGAACGCTGCCTATAAAGTCCAATAGGCATAAGGTAGGCCTCAATTGCTTTGATATCTGCTTCGGCTAACGACTTCCAATTAGGGTAATCGATTAAAAACTGAACATAAAACTTTGCTACAGTCTCCGCCTTGGTACGTTGCAACAATACTTCGGCAATTACCTTTTGATAGTTAGTAATAGACTTATTCCTCCAAGGAAAATGTCTTCCTGACACGGGGTACCATTCCAGCAATTTCTCTTGGAGAAATTTTATTTTATCTGCTTCATTCAAAGTGCTGCAAAGGTAACACATATTAATTTTGCAAAATGTGAATGATAACAAAAAGTAGCTCCTCCCCCCCAAAAAATTGTGGATATCTTCTCCCCTCAATATTTGCCACATCCAAAAACCCACCCGACCTTTGTACCCCTCAAACCCCCTCTACCTATGAACACTCCTAAACACACATCACATTTATCACACACTACCCCGCGTGAGCATTTCGTGATATTTTTGTGATATTTTCCCGGCACAAAACCAATAAAATCAAGCCTTTCAGCCTTTTTAAAAATTTTTCACAGCAGTGTGATATTTTGGCAGAATAGCTATTTTCCACCCTCGCGACAGCGAGGACATCATATCTCCCTTTCCCTTCAGGAGAGCCTGCCTGCCGCTAGGCAGGGGCTGGGGTGAGGTTCTTCCCGAGGGGAGAGGCCCCCGCTCACGGTAGCGCTTTCTGCCTTACTTTTGCCCCCTATGACAGAACAATACAACCAATTGGCCGGGGTGATACGCAGCCGCCGCAGTGTGGGATGGGCTAAGATGAACGGGCAGATGATACCGGATGCTACGATACACGAGCTGCTGGAGCTGGCCAACTGGGCGCCCACGCATGGCCGCACCGAGCCGTGGCGCTTTTTTGTATACACGGGCGAGGCGCTAAAGGCGTTTGGCCAGGCCCATGCCGGCCTCTACTGGGATAACACCCCTGAAGATAAGCGCATGGAGGCTACCCGCGATAAGCTGGCCGGCAACGGCGACAAGGCCAGCCACCTGCTGGTAGCGGTGATGCAGCGCGGCGCCAACGACAAGATACCGCTGGTGGAAGAGATAGCCGCCACGGGCGCAGCCATAGAGCATGTGCTGCTGGGCGCTACGGCACTGGGCATATCCTCGTTTTGGAGCAGCGGCGGCATGACGCACAAGCAGGCCCTGAAAGACTACCTGGGCCTGGGTGCCGACGATATAGTGATGGGCCTCATATTCCTCGGCTATACCGACGAGCCGGCTAAGGAAGGGGTGCGCAATACACCGGCTGCCGAAAAAGTAAAATGGCTATGATTTTTAATGCAATGAGCGTATCTTTCCGCTTTAAACAACCAGTACCAATGAGAAGAATTGCTTTATTTTTTGTGCTTTTGTGCGCCCTCTCCACCAGCTGCACCAAAACGGTGAAGACAGCGATACCGCTGACGTATAAGGTAGAGAGCGAGACCACGACCACAGGCATAGTAGAAGACGCATACATACCGGCCACAGGCACTTATCACCTGCGGCTGGCGGTGAAGTTCCTGAGCGGCAATGTTGCCGACTCTGTACGCGTGCAGCTGAAGGGCCTGCCATCGACCATATCGGTAAATGTAGACACCTTCAACCAGCGCCCCACTTATATCGCCGACTTCGTGCTTACAACCAACAACACACCACTGGTGACCTACCCGGTAACGCTGGAGGCAAGTGTGAACGGCAAGCAGGTGCAGGTATACAACTTTAACCTGCGGGTGGTGCCGGCCAACTGTGCCAGCTATGTAGCAGGCACATACAACGGCAGCAACGCCTGCACTGCACGCACGTATACCTACACCATGGGTGTTACCACCACGGGCACTGCCAACCAGGTAGCTATCAGCAACTTCGGCGGCTATGGCCCTACGACTACGGCATACGCCACGCTCAACTGTAACAGGGACAGCATATTCGTAGCCTCGCAAAACATCGGCAACGGTACGATACTCGAGGGCAAGGGCACATTTACCGGCACCGGCATGAAACTCTGGTACAGTGCCAGCAGCATACCGGGCGGGGGCAGTGAGAGCTGTGTGGCAACGCTTACTAAACAATAAGGCCAAACCCGAACCCCAAACCCCTAAAGGGGCTTCCCCATGTGGTGAAACCCCCACCCTGCCTGCCGGCAGGCAGGCCCTAAAGGGGCTTCCCCTAGGGCGGGTCCGGCAGAAGAAATAACAATCCTAATTCCAAATTACCAATACCTAATTCCAAATACTATGTCCAGTCCTTCATTTTATGCGCGGTTGCAGCAGGAGCTGCAGGAGATCAAAGACGCCGGCTTGTATAAGCAGGAGCGTATCATAGCATCTGAACAGGGTGCGGAGATAACGGTGAATGGCAGGACGGTGCTCAACTTCTGCGCCAATAACTACCTGGGCCTTAGCAGCCATCCGCGGGTAATAGAGGCCGCACACAGGGCTATAGATGAGCGCGGCTACGGCATGAGCTCGGTACGCTTCATCTGCGGCACGCAGGATATACATAAGGAGCTGGAAGAGAAGCTGGCTAAGTTCCTGGGCACTGAGGATACAATACTATACGTGGCATGCTTTGATGCCAATGGCGGCGTTTTCGAGCCCCTGCTGGGCGAGAATGATGCTATAATAAGCGATGAGCTGAACCATGCCTCGATAATAGACGGCGTAAGGCTCACCAAGAGCCGCCGCGGCCGCTATAAGCACAACGACATGGCCGACCTTGAAGCGCAGCTGCAGGCCAACATGGACGCCCGCACAAGGATCATAGTGACGGACTCGGTATTCAGCATGGACGGCACCATAGCCCAGCTCGATAAGATATGCGATCTGGCCGATAAGTACGACGCACTGGTGATGATAGACGAGAGTCATTCATCGGGCTTTATGGGCGCTACCGGCCGTGGCGTACACGAGCTGTGCGGCGTTATGGGGCGTATCGACATCATCACGGGCACTATGGGCAAGGCGCTCGGCGGGGCCAGCGGTGGCTTCACCAGCGGCAAAAAAGAAATCATAGACATGCTGCGCCAGCGCAGCAGGCCATACCTGTTCTCCAACTCACTGGCGCCATCGATAGTAGGCGCATCGATAGCTGTGCTGGATATGCTCAGCGAAACCACCGCCCTGCGCGACAAGCTGGAGGAGAACACCACCTACTTCCGCAGCCGCATGACGGAGGCCGGCTTCGACATAAAGCCCGGCACGCACGCCATAGCGCCTCTGATGCTGTATGATGCAGTTGTGGCCCAGAAGTTTGCGGCCCGTATGCTGGAGGAAGGTATCTACGTTATCGGCTTCTTCTTCCCCGTAGTACCGCGCGGCCAGGCCCGCATAAGGGTGCAGATATCAGCAGGCCACGAGCGCCACCACCTCGACAGGGCGATAGAGTCGTTCATAAAGGTGGGCAGGGAACTTGGGGTGATACCCGCAACGCCTAAAGGGGAACCCGTAGCGTAATTGCTCCTAAGAAATTCCTAAAAGCAAGTGTTCATTTGAGCTGCCTATCTATGGGGCATGACTTTTTATTGCATACGGTTGTATAAACCTTGTGTACTATGAAACTCTTGATCGCATTTCTCTGGATACCTGTAGTGATCGTGATGGCTGCCTGCGGCCCCAACGAAACGGCTACCACCGCCACCACCACCCACACCGTAGACACCGCCCACCTAATGGCCACAGCGCCCGAGGCACACAGCATACAGACCGTTAACGCCACCACTGTGAACAGGCCTGTGCCTACGCCAGCGAGTGCGGATAGCGTGGTGAGCGAAAGTGGCAGGTAGTCAGCAGTTACTGCTTCTTCAGTATACGCTTACGCATGATGTTACCCACCAGCTTGAATGGTGCAGTAGCAAAACCCAAAAATATCTCCCAAAACAATAGCGGCTGCCAGCCGAATACGCTGATGCTTATACGAATGTGCTTTAAGATAGCACCGAAGTGCCCCGCCACCAGCATGTTATAGATGCTGCGCCTCGTAGTTTTGAACTGAATAGGTAATGGTTGCTGGTATTTGTCGCGTGTGCCCTTGAAGCCGTTAGCAATAGCCTCAGCAGCATAGCGGCCCAGTGCCGTTATATCCTTATCATATACTTCAAGCACCTGGTCTGCAGGCAGCCCAAAGCGCTCAAAGTCGCGCGATATGGGGTTCACCCAGTAGGCATCGGCATTGAGCAGCTGTATCATGGGCAGCAGCTTAGCGGCGTCAGAGGTAGTGATCCATGTAATACCGCTGGAGCAGCCAAGCAGCATGGTGCAGTAATGCGTTATAGCAGCTGTTTCGCGCAAGGTAAGTTCGCTGCCGTCGATCACGTTCTTTTCGGGCTCATTGACCTTTATTGCTGAGGAGAGTATGATCGCTGTGTTTGGGTCGGTAGCCAGCTCCTTGGCCATGCCGATAGCAAGCGCCGGCGTCATAGCCAGCTGGCCGCTCTGTGGGGCGAATTCGAACAGGATAACGTTCTTGTAGTCGCGGAGGCGGTGGCGCTCAGCAAAGGCCGTGGCCTTATCGAGCTCAGCCTGCCGCAGGCGCACCACCGGGGTCACCGGCACAGTTATAGGCTTACCATACCCCCTGAAGATGGACGAGCGTATGCTCCCATCGTAGTTGGCCAGGTTGTAGTCAATTATTTGTGTAAAGAAGTACCTGTCGAGCTCGCCCTTAGCTATCAGCTGTTCGGCCTTTGCTCTTACCTCCCGCACCTTGCGGGTGCTGGTATTTTTGTTTACGTCTTCCAGCTCCCAGGTGGCATCAATATAGGGGTTGTTGTCGAGTATGCCTTTGCAGAATGTGGCCACCGCCCACGTCAAATGGCACCCGGGATAGTCTGTTTTGATCTGCCGGGCTATTGCCGTGGCGTACAGGCAGTCACCGTTAGACATCAGCTGTATGAGCAATATTTTTTGCGGTGCGCTCATCAGCCGGCAAGCATCATTGCAGCAAGTGCGGCGAAGGATACTTCGGGCCGCCAGCCAAGTGAAAAGATGGTAGATGGGTCGGACACCAGCACGTTATACTCAGGTACAAAGCCACCTTGCTGCACCACGTGGTTGTGCCAGTCTTTGCCTACCTGTGAAAAGCATTCGCCTAGCCAGTCTTCTATAGAGTAAGCGAGTCCGGAGCCTATGGTTGCTTCAAAGACTTCATCCTGCTGCACAAGAGTGTATACGCCTCTTACGATGTCACCTGCGAAGGCCCATTCCTTTCTTACCGACATATCGCCAATGGTGATCTGCTCGTTGCTGCCCGCAGCAATACGCTTCACAGCGGCTGCAATACGATTGCTCATGTGGCGCTCTGGCCTGCGGGGGCTATCGTGATTAAAGAAGTAGCCGAAATATACTTTAAGCCCCAGCGACCGGTAATAGCGTGCAGCATATACCGACTGTATGCGGCTAACGGCATAGGCACTGGTAGCGGCAAAAGGATCTGTTTCTTTTATCGGTTTGTCCTCGTTTACAAACTGCAGTCCACTGCCGGAGAGGAAAACCTTAGTACCGGGAGAGAAAAGCTTTACCGCTTCAAGAATATTAAGCGTGCCTGTGGCTATAGTTGCATGGTTCTCAAACAGGGCCTCGTGCCTGGTGGTAGAGTTGGCCGCCAGGTGAAAAATGTAGGCGGGCTGGTGCTGGCGTACCAGCGCAGCCACAGCCTCATAGTCCGATACATCGACATGCAGCCAATCGCCCTTGCGGGAAGCCCCGATGACATTTAATCCATTCTGAACAAGCAGCTGCTCGAGGTAATAGCCATCCTGCCCGTTGATACCAAAAATAATAGCGGTATCCATTACCGGGTCACTATTTCAAGCGTGGGTAGCGGGAAGATGAAACCAGTGCCGTTGTCCAGCGCTGCCTTTTCGCGCTCCAGGAATTCTGTTTTAAAATGCCATGGCAGCACCAGGTAATAATCCGGCTTCATAGCGCGGGAGTCTTCTTCGCTGATGATCGGTATGTCGGTGCCCAGGGTGCGCGCTCCGTATTTGTCCGGGTTGCGCTCTGCGGCATAGTCTACGATATTTTTATCGATACCGCACCACTGCAGTATTGTGTTGCCCTTAGTAGATGCGCCGTAGATATGTATGCGCTTGCCCTTAGCCTTAAGGTCCAGCAGTGCGTTATATAATTCTACCTTGGTCTGCTGTATGCGCTCCTGGAATGCCAGGTATGGCTTATCGGTATCCAGTTCCAGGTCGAATTCTGATAGCCTGATCTCATCGAGCAGCTTGTTGTCAGCAGCATTTGCGTAGCTGTGATTGGCCTCGTGCGTGGCATAGCAGCGGATGCTGCCGCCATTGATATCGTTGAACGATATGCGGAACAGCTTCATGCCCGCTTTTTTGAGAATAGTCTCAATGACCGCAAGACTGTAATACTCAAGATGCTCATGGCAAATGGTGTCGTAAGAATCGAGGCGCAGCATTTCCGGCATGTACGACATTTCGAATATCCAGATGCCATCTTCGCTCAGCAGCTTTTTAATACCCTGCACAAACGCTACCGGTTGCTCCAGGTCGTAGAACATAGCGATGGAGGTGATAATATCGAGGCGCTGGGTGCCCAGTACATCAAACAGCTTTGCCGATGGAAAGATATCTTTTACCACCCTGGCATTCGGCAGTTTTATCTCCTGCGCCACATCCGACGGGTCAACGCCGAATTTGGACCAGTTGTCAGGGTAGTTAGCCAGCAGTGTACCATCGTTGCAGCCAATATCCAGTACGCTTGCCTGTGGCTTGCCCAATATGGCTACCGCTGATGTCACTATCTCCTTCAGGTGATTGCGCATAGTGGCATTGGTACCTGAGCGATACCAGTATGCCGCATACAGAATTTCGGGCGGCACTGAGTGCTCCATCTGCAGCAGGCCGCAGGCGTTCTCATCAGCACCGGGGTTGCACCTAAGCAGGGTGCAGGCTATCTTCCTGTGCGACGGCAATTCTTTACCGGGCTTGATAAACGAGCCCTGCAAATATTGCTCACCAAGGTCTATCACTCTAACTAATGAAGGCGAGCCACAAACCCTGCAGGTCGTCCGTTTCCTTATATGCATTGTATAATATTATCGTTTTATGTTACCGGCAAACAACCTGTCTATCTCGTCTATGCACTTGTTACGTTCCAGGTTGAGGATAGCCAGCTGCTTTACTACTACATCCTTATCACCGGCGGCTACTTTTTCAAATTCATAAACCTTCTCCTGTTCGTGCCACAGCTTGCAGTTTACGTCGGCCAATTCAGAGAATACTGACCCTATTGTGCCGGTGATATTCCTTATGTCGTTCCCCTGCTGTTTAAAGACCTTGTTCGAAGCAAATGACAGCTTGTCGTGCGGTATCTCCCCATTCACAGCCTTTTCCACGAAGTCGTCTATTTCTCCCTGCAGCATTTTTTCCTGTCCTGCCAGGCTTTCCAGGCGGGTGGTGTCCTCCGTATGGTACTGCTTCAGCTTTACTATCGTAAGCTTATCGCAAAGCATACCTAATGTTTCTGCCATATATTGGGGTGATTCCTAAAAATATTAATAACCGTAAATCTATACGTTTTAAGCCTTTTTTCAAAAAACATGCGCTTCAGCTTATGCTTCAAAATAAGCCTCTACTGGTGCTGATCCATTATCCGGTATCCTGAAGCCTTAAGCAGTGCCTCTTTTCTGAAGTGCTCCAGGTCTGCATCCACCATTTCCTTTACCAGCATCGCTAAAGTATATTTGGGCACCCAGCCGAGTTTTGTTTTGGCCTTTGTGGCATCACCGAGCAGCAGGTCTACCTCTGTAGGCCTGTAATAGCGCGGGTCTATCTCCACCACTACATCGCCCTTCTTCAGCTTACACTCCGGATCGGCCACGGCAGCTACTACCGCCACCTCACTTTCACCGCTGCCTTCAAACGCCACATCAACACCAGCATTCGCAAAAGCCATTTTCACAAAGTCACGCACCGATGTGGTAACACCGGTGGCAATTACAAAATCTTCCGGCTCAGGCTGCTGCAGCATCAGCCACATAGCCTCTACGTAGTCCTTCGCATGTCCCCAGTCGCGCTTTGCGTCGAGGTTGCCCAGCCATAATTTTGTTTTAAGTCCCAGCACTATCTCAGCGACAGCGCGGGTTATTTTCCGGGTCACAAAGGTTTCGCCGCGCCTGGGGCTTTCGTGGTTAAAGAGTATCCCGTTGCAGGCATACATACCATAGGCTTCCCGGTAGTTGACCGTGATCCAGTAGCCATACAGTTTGGCTACGCCATAGGGCGAGCGGGGATAAAAGGGAGTTGTTTCTTTTTGTGGAACTTCCTGCACCTTACCATACAATTCTGAGGTGGACGCCTGGTAAATGCGGGTCTTCTTTTCCAGCCCCAATATGCGGATGGCCTCAAGAATGCGCAGGGTACCTATGCCATCAGTATTAGCCACATATTCCGGCTCTTCGAAGCTTACCTGCACGTGGCTCATTGCCCCCAGGTTGTATATCTCGTCCGGCTGCACCTCCTGTATTATCCTTATTATGTTCGATGAATCGGTGAGATCGCCATAGTAGAGCTTGAACTTAAGGTTCTGCTCATGTACATCTTTATATAAATGATCTATACGCGCCGTATTGATCAGCGAGGTGCGGCGCTTTATTCCATAAACCTCATAGCCTTTCTCCAGCAGCAGTTCTGCAAGGTAGGCGCCATCCTGTCCGGTAATACCTGTTATTAGGGCTTTCTTCATTTCAAATGATTGTTGCAAATATACTTTATTGATACGAGCGCAGTACCGAACTATTTCAACAACGCGCTAAACCCTTTCCGGGAACAAAATATTGTATTCACATGCGTATCCGCATATATAAAATAGCCTTTTGCCTCCAGAAGGTCCAGTATGCTTTTTCGTTTTGTGAGCTCTCCCTGTTTATTGTAGTTGACGGTTTCGACACATACTAAAAGCGGCTGCCATTTGCTGAAATCGATCTTTTGCAAAATGATCTCATCAAGGCCCTCTACGTCAATAGAAAGAACAGTGGGCGCGGAAGCAAAATTGGCTGCTATCATTTCGTTCACATCCTGCAGGGGCATCTTTATCACTTTCTGTATCTTCACCCCCTCTGCCTCATACTTTTGCGCCTCCTCCTTAGAAAAGGTATTCATGCCGCAATACTCCTCTGCGAACATATAATAATCAGCACTCTTTTCATTGGTGATACCTATACCTATATTCAGGCACTTGTCTCCGGGTCTTACCTTTCTTATCTTATTGTACAGCGCTATGTTTGGTTCCACCAGCACCCCCCGGTAACCCCTTGTATAAAAATTATAAGTGTTGCTGCCAAACACGGGATCATTTGCGCCAATATCCAGGTACGATATATCTGTTACGCCATACCGCTCCAGCATCTTTATCATTATGATGTCTTCTCCAAACTGGGAAAAACTAACGAAGCCTTTCCCCCTCATAACTGCGGGAAAAGATTTTAGTTTGCGTACTATTCTGCTGAGCTTGCTGGACATTGGCTTACTTAAAGTATTTCGGGTTGCCAAAAGTATAAAATTCGGCGTTACCACCCGTGGTTTTACGCGCCTGTATATTGCTTTCATAGTTTCACCACGGAGCGGGGCCCCGCGGTTCCCGGCGGGGTTAATTAAGGTTACGACTAGCCAGGCAAAGAATAAAATTGCCTAATTTTCGCCTTTTGAATGTGTTCCGCGCGGTCCACACATAATTTACAATGGGCATAGTCTTCAGGCAATCTGCGAAAAATACACTGGTGTCAATCACGGGAGCGATGCTTGGTGCGCTTGTGATCTGGCTATCAACCAACTACATACCGAAACGTGAGCTGGGCTTTATAGGTAATATCACTAATTATGCGGTGATATCTTCTAATATCCTGCTGCTGGGTCTTAATATTACCATGGTGGTGTTTGTACACAGGTTTGCAAATGACCACGCTAAGAAGAGGGTTTTGCTGACCATGGCCCTGGCGATACCCACCGCCATAACCGTAGTGGGAGCAATAGTGTACAATTTGATGCGCGGCTGGATAATAAAACATTTTCAGCCGGAGGATATCCCGTTCATGGACAGGTACTTCCTGTGGCTGCCTTTCTTTACGCTGCTCTTCATGTATGTTCTGGCGCTGGAGCAATACCTCGGGTCACAATTCAAGGTGGCGATATCTGCTTTTATGAGAGAGGTGCTGTTGCGTGTGCTCAACATACTGCTGATCCTGCTCTTTGCCTTCGGCTACATTGATTTTCATATCCTTGTGCTCGGCACTATTCTCGTGTACCTGGTACCGGTAATTATTTTCTTCTTCCTTGCGGCGAATACCGAGGGGTTCGGCATATCCTTTGACTTCAAGGTATTCAGCAGGAGCGAATATCGCGAGATAGCACAGTTTACCTGGTACCATTTCCTTTTTGTAATAACCGCATTGCTGATCGGAATGATGGATGCATTGCTGCTGCCGTTTTATGATCACAGCGGATTTGCCTCAGTTGCTGTTTTTCGTGTAAGTGTGTTTTTCATTTCCTTTTTAATGATCCCTCAAAAGGCCATGATCATTGCCAGCTTTACCGTATTAGCTAAGGCATTCGCTGATAACGATATGGCCAAGGCACGCGATATCTTTACCCGTTCATCGGTCAATATTTTCCTTGCTACTATGCTCGTTGCCGCATTGCTATGCTGTAATTTGCCAGAGATAATGCCGGTGGTGCGGAATGATTATGCGGCTGTTACACCAGTGTTCCTCATCCTATTCCTGGGCAACATCGTAAATATTGCTACAGGGATGAACGACCAGGTGCTCTCGATAGCAAACTATTATAAGTTCAACTTCTTTCTTTCGCTGGCCGTTATGCTCATACTGTTCATACTGCTGCGAGCACTGATACCGGCCTATGGTATTTATGGGGCAGCGTGGGGAACCACTATAGCATACCTGATCTTCAACGTATGCAAATATACTTTTGTGCTGAAGAAGCTGGATATGCAGCCCTTCACCCCCGGCACCTTGCGAATTATCGCAGCGGGAATAGCTGCATTTTGTGCGGGCTACTTTCTACCCCATTTTTTTAGCGGTGTTGCCAATGTGTATACCCGTGCTGCTGCCGAGGTGCTGCTGCGTACTACAATTATTACTGTTGTATACAGTGCTATGATATTGTGGCTGAAACCATCTGAAGATGTGGAAACCTATATAGCCTCAATCAGGAAAAACAAGCGCCTGTTCTAATTCTGGCTGATCATTGACTCAAATGAGTGGCGAAGGTTTTCGTAGGCTATAAGATCTACTTTAATGCTGCCTACAAGTATAGGACTATCTACGCGGAGCGGCAGGTGGTTGGTATCATCGCTCACCCATATAGTCATCTTTTCACCACCTTCGAAAATAGTACCCTTTATAAGCAGCGGGACTATCTTGATCGCATTGAATGTACCCATCTTAGTTTTGATCTCTTCTTTGCCTACGTACTTGATATACAGGTTGTAGACCTTGTCATCAAGAAACATGCTGAAGGGTATTTTATCACCCGGCTTGTACTTGCTGTAGTCGATATTGCGCGCAAAGTATATGGCAGATAACACATCCTGCGTACCTTTAGGTATAGCATAAGATTTCTTTTCAGAAATAGCGAAACCTTTCTTGTGGTTGAAGGTAACGTCCTGGTTGAACTTGATGCCGCCCTCGCTTACATTTCTTACGAATCTCAATGGCTGCATGGTTTCTTTATCAATATAAGACTCATAACGGTCGCGCACTTTGAACATCCATTCGTAAGATTTCACCGTTTTGCCGTCGCCCACTACGTGGTACACACTGTGCCCGCAATATTCATCGGCCTCGGTTGAGAAACTAGCGGTACCGGCATGTATCCACACGAAGCCCATGTTGTAATAAACTTTGAATGTCAGCCTTTCGCCTGCCAAAAAGCTTGTGTTCTTAGTGCCGGCCGCATCGTTTTGTGACAACGCAGGGTATGAAAGAAGCAATGCGCAAATTATAAGTATGTGTCTGAGGCTAAGCATGCTCCATTTTCGTTTATTCTTTAACCATCAACAATAGCCGCGTTCGTATCATAAGGATACTGCCAATAATGGCAGGTACTGCAAGATTGAGTATCCAGATGCCTACGGTAGCCGCCACTATACCTACGGTATTTGCGGAAAAATGCCCGAACAGCATCATACTCACCTTTGTGCGTATAATAACACCCGTGAAAGCGATGGAGGGGATAACAGCCATAGCCCAAAAGAACAAAGCTGCCGTCCAGAATCCATCAACGAGTGGAACGCTGACATTCATCCACCGCAATAAAAACAAATACTGTGCCGTAAATATGCCGAAGCGCGCAACTGAAATAAGCAGCACCCGCAGCTGAGCAGCGGAAGAAAACCGCGCAAGCAACCTGCCGTAGGCTGCAAACCTGCGAAGCCGGGGCATCCTGGCCAGCGCAGGCAGCCATAACCTGAAACGCCAGTAACCGATAATTAGGAGAACATTAGCAATTGCACAGCCCGCAAGAACCATCTTAGCGGCGAAAGAGGGAAAAACACTGTTATAATAGATGAGACCCGCCAGGCCAAACAAAAATATAGCGCTTAGCTGCGCCATAATACCGAGAACGGCGACACTGATGTAACGAAAGGTACTTTTGCCGCCCAGGTACAGAATGCGCGCCGGATAGTCACCAATGCGGTTAGGTGTTACCAATGCTACCGCTATGCCTGCCAGGTAGCTGCGGAGCGCCTTTGCAAATGTAAGCGGCGCTATCATTCGGCATAGTAGATACCATTTGCCTGTCTCCAGCACCTGGTTGAGTATCATGAGCACAATACTGGCGGCGAGGTAGCCATTCCACCCGGTGTGGTTCCAGGTATCGGCATTTATAGTTGCCAGCTGGCGGCCTGCCTGCATTTTTATGCTCCACAGCAAAACCAGCGAAATAGCGATACCAAGCATATAGTTAGCCCATATTTTGGTATTTTTGTTCATCGCTGTTAACTGATAACTATTTGAAAGACACCCGTGTAATACTTGGAATAGACCCCGGAACCCTGGTGATGGGCTATGGGCTGATAGCTGCGGGCAAAAATAGTGTATCGCTGATAGAAATGGGTGTATTGCAGCTATCGAAGCACAAAAACCACTCAGAGCGGCTGCACCTCATCTTTAAGAAGATGGAAAGCCTTATTACCATTCACCAACCCGAGGCTGTGGCTATTGAAGCCCCGTTCTTTGGCAAGAATGTGCAAAGTATGCTAAAGCTGGGCAGGGCACAGGGCGTGGCCATAGCCGCTGCTATGATGACAGGGCTGCAGGCCGAGGAATATGCACCGCGAAAAATAAAGCAGTCGATAACCGGGAGAGGGAATGCTACCAAGGAGCAAGTGTGGAAAATGCTGCAGCACACGCTGAATATTGTAGAGGATGTACGATTTTTTGATGCTACCGATGCGGTGGCTGTAGCACTCTGCCACCACTACCAGGATAGCAGCGCAATACCAAAGATAACGGCGGCGCCGGCAGCCCGAACTCAAAAAACCGGCAAACCAAACTCATGGGAGGCATATATCTCTGCAAACCCCGGAAAAGTCAAATAAATTTCTTAAAATTGAATCGCATAAGGATAATATATTTCCTTTAGCGCTTCAATACTTTTGTTATATTAGCAGTGGAAACTGTAAAAACGCGGCTTTAAAGTATGTCGGATTCTAAGTTAAAAATCCTGTTGGTGGAAGATGACCCTGTTTTGGGTTATGTAGTGAAGGATTTCCTGCACAAGCAGAATTTTGAGGTTACCCATTGCACCGAAGGCGACGCAGCGTGGCACCAGTTCATGAAGAATATCTACGACATCTGCCTGCTGGACATAATGCTGCCCGGCAAGAAAGACGGTATGGAGCTGGCAAATAGCATCCGTAAGAAAAACGAGAATATCCCCATCATATTGCTGTCGTCCAAGAATATGGATAATGACAAAATACTGGGATTTGAAAGTGGCGCAGATGATTATGTTACAAAGCCTTATAACCTGCAGGAACTGCTGCACAGGATACAGGTTTTCGTAAAAAGGAGCAAGAAAAAAGAGAGCAAAGGCCCCGTGACATTTAAAATCGGCGACCTTGATTTTGACTATACCAATCTAACCCTTGGCAATGACAAGGTAGAACATCAGCTGACCCAGCGAGAAGCTGACCTGGTGCGTTACCTGTGTCTGAATGCCAACCGTGTGCTGAAACGGGATGAGATACTGATGAGTGTGTGGGGTAAGGACGATTACTTCCTGGGCCGCAGCATGGATGTATTTATCACCAAAGTACGGAAATACCTGAAATCTCAGAACGTGGCCAAGCTGCAAACGATACATGGTATAGGCTTTAAATTCAACTACACACAGCCGGTAGATTCCGAGAAGTAGCCGCCTACCAGGAATGTGATCTGCTGGCCCGCTAAACCTACGGCACCAGCTTACTTATAGCGATCATCAGTTCCATGCTCTGCATAGGCGTAGGTGGATTTTGTATGGCTATTTTACCCTCCGTATCTATAAGGAAGTATGCCGGCATACCGGTGATGCCATAAAGCTGCGCCTCAGTGCTGCTCCATGAGCCCACAGCGCGCGTGAATAACCCGGTCATTTTATATTTACCAATGAGCATGCTGGCGCGCGCGGTGTCGTCATCCATCTGCACGTATACAAATGCTACAGGCTTATTGCCGAGTATCTCCTTAGTTTTCCGCTCGGTGATCATCTCTCCCACACATTGCCGGCAATCTGTAGCCCAAAAACCCAGGTAAACAACCTTCCCCTTCAGATCCGACAGCTTCATGACGGTTTTATCCGCCAGCACTATATCAAAGTCGGGCGCGGGCTGCCCGGGAGCCAGGTGCTCAGCCAAGGCTACCTGCTTGTCTATCAGCGGCATATACTCGCTAACCGGCCACCTCTTTTTGAATTTGCTGAATATTCGCCGCGTCCGGGCTAGCGGCTGGTACTTAGCCCGGCCGTACAGGTCCTGCGCAATAAAGTATTCTGCGCTTTGAGAAGACATTTTCTCAAACGCCAGAGCCACCACGCTGTCCTGCAGCTTGCGCACACCTGCGGTATCAGCCGCCGGCACATTCAAGCCAGCCGCACGCAGCTTAGCATCAAATATACCCGTCAGATAAAGCAGGTAGGAGGGCACCTGCAGGTATTCATCATTAAACGCATAGGGTATCTCTTTGACCACTGAGTAGTTAGCGAGGGGTATGGTGTCTGTATAACGGCGCTTTTTAAATATCTCGCTCATCTGCGGATATTGCTGCATGAAGAACCATGTGTAGTATTGATAGTAAGCGCTCCAGTAGGTAACAAATGGCGCGGGCAGACGGTTCTTAGACCTGTCTAAAAACGCGGTCTCAGCCGCTTTTTCTTTTGCTGCCGCGCTTAAAAAATTTGCGGGAGTATTATTCATAGCCGCCTTCATCTTCTGGGTGTACTGGTTCATGCGCCCGCGCTCTATTGTATGGCGCGCCACAAAGTTCTGTATCTCCGCTCCCCTGCCCTCGTAATGTATGCTGCTGTCGTAGTGTGCAGTGTTTACGGTCATCGCCAGGCTATCCCCTGCATGCAGCAACAGTTCAGCCAGGCGGTTGCCATGCCGTATCTCGGCCTGCACATAACTGCCCGCCGGCAGAGGAAATGAAAATGCAAAACGTCCTTGTGCATCTACAGGCGCATAGTATTCCTTAGGGAACCATGCCAGCCGGCTGTCGTTATAGGTAATGGTGACGCTATCGCTGAGCGGCGCCGTTATAGTGCCACTTAGCTTTACCAAGCCCTGCGCGGCGGCATGCTGCGTGGCTATTAACAGTAAGGCAATAATAATGCGCATTAGCGATACCGGGGTTACAAGTATTTATGCGGTCATCAGCTCCGGCAGCTGCCTTGGCTGGTAGCTTTTCATAGCTGCTGCTATGGCTGCTATGTGCGGCGGTGTAGTGCCGCAGCAGCCACCCACCAGGTTTACCCACCCTTCCTTAGCCCACTCTGATATTACGGCTGCGGTGTGCTCGGGCGACTCATCATACTCACCCATCGCATTGGGCAGGCCGGCGTTGGGGTAAGCACTTACATAGCAGGAGGCAATCTCAGCCAGCTCTTCTACGTGCGGCCTCATCTGGTCGGCGCCCAGGGCGCAGTTGAGGCCTATGCTTATAGGATTTGCGTGCATCACTGATATATAGAAGGCTTCCAGTGTCTGCCCGCTGAGTGTGCGGCCCGAGGCATCTGTGATGGTACCTGATATCATCACCGGCAGCTTTTCCATCTTTGTATCGCGGAAGAACTTGCTTATAGCGTAGATCGCTGCTTTGGCATTGAGGGTATCAAAAATGGTTTCTACCAGCAGCAGGTCTGCCCCGCCGTCCACCAGTCCTTTTATTTGTTCGTAGTAAGCATCAGCAGCCTCATCAAAGGTCATGGCGCGGTAGCCGGGATTATTTACATCGGGAGAAAGCGACAGCGTTTTATTCATGGGGCCAATAGCGCCGGCCACAAACCGGTCTCCGGCAGGGAGGCCGGTTTCGGCCGTGTATTCTGCAATAGCCTCTTTGGCCAGGCGTGCAGCGGCCTCATTGATCTCGTAAGCAAGCGACTGCATATCGTAGTCTGCAAGCGAGATGACCTGCGCATTGAAGGTATTAGTCTCTATGATGTTAGCACCCGCAGCCAGGTATTCTTTGTGAATGTCTTTGATTATACCGGGCTGTGTAAGGCACAGCAGGTCGTTATTGCCTTTGATATCCTTGTGCCAGTCTTTAAAGCGCTCTCCCCTGTAATCACCTTCTTCAAGCTTATAACGCTGGATCATGGTGCCGGTGGCCCCATCGATGATAACTATCTGTTTGGCTAGCAGCTCTTTCAGTCTCATTTCCGTGTTCATGCTGCAAAGGTATTGAATTGTGTAATGTAATATGAGATGGGATTTAGGGAATGGCAGATACTGAAAATGTAAATTAGGGCAGGCGACTGGCGCAATTAATGTAAATTAGGTCACCCGGCTGGCTCAATTTGCAAAAATCCTGCTATTCAGGCGAGCAATTCGCTAATGGAAGCAATGTCGGGATGGAAAGTAATGGCCCCCATGGATCAGCGAATAAAAAGATAACGCTGCAAAAAGCCATGGCATTGAGAAAAAAGGGTAATTTCGCGTGCCTTTCAAGGGCCTTTCTATATTTGGAATGGTTCTTGTTCACTCAAATTAAAATAAAACATGGCAGGCAATGCTGGTTCAGGATCTGAGGGAGAAAATTCTGGAGGGCGACCTCAGCGAGCTGCTGCAACACAGCAAGGATGAGGACTACCCGGCCGAGGTTTCCAAGCTACTGGAAACCCTGCCTAAAGAGTATGCCCTCAATACCTTCCTGGCCCTGCCCGATGGTGCACAGGTAAAAATATTCTCTTATCTCGACCACGTGCTGCAAAACGCAGTAATGGAAGAATTACCGCGGCCACAGAAATCTAACATCCTAAATAACCTCGAGTCAAATGACCGTATCGCTTTCTTTGATACGCTCGATGGCGTGGAGGTGACCGAATACCTGAACCTGCTTAATGATAAGACCCGCCTCGCTACCTACGACCTGCTGGGCTACCCCGAGCGTAGCGTGGCCAGGCTGGTAGATACCAACTTCACCACAGTAAGAAAAGAGTGGACCATAGGACAAGCTACTGAGCACCTGCGCCGCTTTTACTCAGATACCCCTGCTGCCAACGTAATATTTGTAGTAGACAACAGTGGTAAGCTTGTAGATGACTTCCCCATAAGGCGGCTGGTGCTCAATGAGCCTTCGAAAAAAATAGAGGATATAATGGACGGCTTCTACGTGAAGCTGGATATACAGGATAGCATCGACGATGCTATACAGAAATTCAAGGAGTATGATCGTGTGGCCATACCTGTAACCAACAGCAACAATGTGGTGATGGGCGTGGTAACGATCGATGACGTAATAGACGAAGCGGAAGAAAAAGATACTAAGGAGATGCAGCAGTTCGGCGGCTTGGAATCGCTGGACCTGCCTTACGTTAAGACCGGCTTCTTTACCATGATACAGAAGCGGGCCGGCTGGCTCATCATCCTTTTCCTGGGCGAGATGCTTACTGCTACGGCCATGGCATTCTTTGAGCTGGAGCTGAAGAAGGCGCTGGTGCTGCAACTGTTCATACCGCTCATCATATCGAGTGGCGGCAATAGCGGATCACAGGCGGCAACCCTCATTATTCGCGCCATGGCACTGAAAGAGCTTTCGTACCGCGACTGGTGGTATGTAATGAAGCGGGAAATATTCTCCGGACTGACACTGGGGTTGATACTGGGCATCATTGGGTTTGCGCGTATAGCTATGTGGCAAAAGCTGGGCTGGTATAACTACAACAGCAGCTTTAACTGGGTGGCAGTAGCACTCACTGTATCGTTCACGCTTATAGGCATAGTGCTGTGGGGTACGCTCACCGGCTCTATGATACCCATGATACTGAAGCGCCTGAAGCTAGACCCTGCTGCATCATCGGCACCATTTGTGGCTACGCTGGTGGATGTAACTGGCCTCGTTATTTATTTCAGCTTTGCGGCTATGATACTGCATATATAATAGGGCTGAGTATATTTGTTTACATTTTTTAGCCTTGTTCCATAAAGTAAGCTCTGATGAAACGATACGCGGCGGGCGCTTCTACCTCCGTGGCGGTGTAGTGTTTGCCCTTTTGTGGCTCGTCACTTTTTGCCTGTACTTCCCCGCTGCAAGGGCGGGGTTTGTGGCAGACTTTACAGGGTGGCTTGACCAGGTACAAAATCACAGTTTTCTTGAAAACCTGAACCGCACTAACTATAAGGTGAGGAGCTTGTACCAATTCACGCAGCTCTCCACTTATATTTTTTACAAGCTATTTGGCACCAGTGTATGGCTGTGGCATTTGCTGTTTGTGACCATGCATGTTATCAATGCGTTTCTTCTATATACGCTTGTGCTGCTTGTGCTGGAAGACAATGCTGTAAAGCGGCGGCAGGAAATAACACTTGCTGGCGCGTTACTGTTTTGTATTACACCCTATGCATCGGAAGTTATAGTGTGGGAACCATCGTATCACTTTTTGCAGGGGCTGATGATGATCTTGCTGATCCTGCTGCTTACCCGCCTTTATTCGCTCGGTTTTGGCAAGAAATATGCGATCGCTGCCGTGCTTATTTATTTCATTTCTACTTTCTCGCTCGAGGTTTTTTATGTTACTCCCTTCCTGGTATTGGGCTACGCCCTCTACGTGCGGTACGGAGTGTCGTTTACAGGCAGCTTGCAGCGCCGGATAGTATTGAAGCACATCTTCGTCCCAATGCTGCTCCTGCTTGCCGCGCACTTTGTAACATACCGGGTGGTATATGGCACGTGGGTGGCACACATCAGCTCAGACAATACAGTAGGCATAACCCTGTCCAGCTTTGGCAAGCCTGCAAAATACCTTTTTCACTTATTTTTCGTCGGGCGCTTTTTTCCGCACGAGATCAAACAGGCTGTATATGCTTTTTGTGATTCTGCGGCTGGTATAGCGATCTTCTACCTGACAGTATTAACCATCGGGATCGATATTGCCAGGAAGCTTGGAACGATGAGCCGTAAGGCCCGGGTCACCGCGCTGCTGTTTGTATGGATGCTCATAACCTTGCTGCTGCTGGTACCACTATGGTTCCAGGATATACTGCTGGTGCTCCACGACCGCTACCTCTACTTTACCTGCGCGTTCTTCTACATGCTGTTCGCTGTGCTTGTTTTCTTTATTCCGTTCCGCGCAGTACGACTGGGGATACTGGTCATCTTTGGCCTGGTGAACCTGCGCTATGCGGTGCAGGCCAGCAGGTATTGGGGGAAATCAGAAAAAGTGATAGCCGGCCTGCTGAATAGTATTCCCGATGAAAAAAACAGGACGGTAATACTGCTTAATATGCCACAATCGATGCATGGCGTGGCCATGATAGGCGCAGAGCAGGAAAGTGAATACCAGCTGATGCACAACCTGCTTCGCCCGCAGAGGCAACTGCACACTACGGTGCATGACGCCATGGCCTACAACATGGATACGCCAACCGATGGCGCGAACGCTATAGTCATTAACGACAGTACCATAAAGGTGACCCTCAACCAATGGGGCACGTGGTGGTGGTACGAAGCAAGAGGTGGCAAGAGCTATGAGAACGGGGACTACAAACTTGACCTTAAAGACCCGGGGCATTACTATGAGCTTACGCTGAAAAAACCTGCTGCTCAATTCTTGCTGCTCTACCAGGTGGGCAACCAATGGAAGGTTGTTGACTGGGATAAGAAGAACGAGGAGCAGCGGTAGTTAACTAGAAGGCAGCTGGCCCTCGGGAGCATGAGGCGGTTGGCAAATCGAAAAAACAGGCTACAATTTTCTGGATGGGTGGAGCGTTGAAATACTTCGTGACAATTTGATTTTGATAAAACAGTCTTATGATTTCGTCGAAGGATGTTGAAAATTTATTACAGAGCGTTGAGCTACAGGAAATAGAAACTGAAATAGCGCGCGTAACAAACTGTAGTATATATGAATCTTTTATACTGATAAATTTAAGTAAAAAAGAAATTATCGATTCGGGTTTTTCAATTGAAAAAATCATTTCTTTTATACGCACGAATAAAAAAATGATTATCAATTTCGGTGTAAAGCTGCTTTTAAGCGACTGCCCGAAAATGATTGGCCGTGGAGTTTCTATTACCTATTCAATTTACCTAATTTTTATTACTGAGATGCGAGAAGATTTCCTAGCATACCTAACGATAAGAAGAATTCCGAAACCCAAAAAAGCCACAGCTGAACTAATTGCCTTGAAAGAAACATTAGATACGATGCTGTAGTGTGATATGTCAATATCTAAAACGCACTTGCTCTGTACTTAACATGAGACTTCAATTAACCGTAATCCTTACATCTCCATTTATGGGATGAGCGACACAAGTAAGGATAAGCCCTTTCTGCAGGTCTGCCGGCATGAGCACTTCATTGTATGATAACCATACTTTACCTTCCGTACAGCGGGCAACACAGCTGCCGCACCTGCCCGTTTCACAGCTGTAGGGCAACGATATACCATTGGCTTTAGCGGCCTGCAATATGGTTTGGGGGTAGTGTACTTCAAAGCTACGTTCAGATCCGTTTACGGTTAGCGTTACCACATGGGCGGCTTTATCCGGTGGCTCCGCCCTGGGAGTATACCTGTTGTTTGTGTTAAAATTCTCCCGCCTGATATAGCTATTACTGATCCCCTGCTCTTCCAATCCATACACCACCATACGCATATAGTCGAAAGGTCCGCAGAGGTAGAAAAGCATATCACCGTAAGGTACCCTTGCATATTCCTGCAGCAGCACGGGTAGCAGTGATTTGCTGAGGCGCGCACGCTCCAGGTTGAATGCCGTGCTGTAGAGCAGCTCCAGCTGAAACCTTTCGGGATATTGCTTAACCAGTGCCTGGAGCACATTATAAAAGACAACCTCGTCTTGCGAACGGTTGCTGTAAATGAGCACCACCTGCTTATCGCTACCTACAAGCAGGCTCTTTATAAGAGAAACGACAGGCGTGATGCCTATGCCTGCTGCAAAGAAAAACACCTGGGCCAAAGCACCCATTTCTGCCGGTAACGTAAACATACCTGCCGCACCGGTTGTGTACAACGTACTGCCAACCGCTACTCTGTCGACAAGGTAACGGGAGTATGCACCATTGTCTATGCGCTTTACTGTAAAGGCGAGCGGCTCACCCATCTCTGCACACGAAGAAATAGAGAACGACCGGCGCTCTTCCCTGCCGTGGTGGGTGAATACCAGTGTAATGAACTGTCCTGAAATATACGGCATGGCACCTCCGTCAGCACCGGCCACGAAAAACGTTTTGACACCGGGAACTTCTTCCCGGATGTTGGTAACAACAATATTGAAAACAGCGGTCTGCTCTGCCATAAACTGCTGCTAATTTAAGCCATACCACACAGTAAAACATGCATGATGAAATTTCTCTTACTTTTGCGCCGTGAAAGACCTATCAGCTGAAATATCGTATAAGACCGCCAGGAGCGGCGGCAAGGGCGGCCAAAATGTAAACAAGGTGGAAACCATGGTAGAGGCGCTATGGCATGTAGCTAACACCCAACTCTACACCGACGAAGAGAAAACCCGCATCCAGGACAAGCTCGCCAACAAAATAAACAAGGATGGATACCTTGCCGTGCGCAGCAGCGAGGCGCGCAGCCAGCTGGAGAATAAGGGCATTGCTACTACCAAGCTACAGGCGCTTGTGACCAAAAGCCTCATAAAACCCAAACCCCGCAAACCAACGAAGCCATCGAAAGCCGCAAAGGAAAAGCGGCTGGAAGGCAAGAAGCGGGACTCAATGAAAAAAGCAATGAGGAAGCCGCCAAGGGATATGTAATATGTGTTGTGAATATAAAATGGGAAATGGGTTGCCGTAAGACAACCCATTTCCCATTTTTACTTTTATCAACTACTACTGCCCTATAACAAAGTGGAATACCTTGTTCTCGGTAGCAGAGCGCATATTGAGCATGTACATGCCGTTTGCAAGCGTACTATTCAGCTGCACCGCTTCCTCTATCCTGCCATTGCGCGCTACAACATTGTTCCTGTAGATCACCTGGCCAAGCACATCTGTTATCTCAAGCGATACCATTTCGTCAGCTGTGCTGCCGAGGGTGCCCTTAATTGTAAATATACCATTGTTCGGATTTGGATAGATGTGTACATCAGCAGCTGCAAGCGCGCCCGAAGCATTGCCTGAGCGTGCTGCCATTACAGTGATGGTTGCTACCGCTGACGCAGATCCGCAGCTGTTGCTTACTGTGTAGCTGATAGCTGAAGTACCCGCGCCGACACCGCTCACAACCCCGGTTGACGTAACAGACGCCACAGACGTATTACTGCTGCTCCATACACCGCCTGCATCTCCCGAAGAAGATAGGGTAACCGAAGTAGGTGCAGTTGCAGTATTAATTGCAAATCCGCCACTGCTGCTAAGCGACCCTGCAAATGGCGTCGGATTTACCGTTGCCACTACTGAAGTTGCGCAGCCTGTGCTTGTACGTGTGTAAGAGATAATGCTGGTGCCGCCCGCTACGCCGGTCATCAGGCCGGTAGAGCCAATGGTAGCAACACCAGTGTTGCTGCTGCTCCATGTGCCACCCGGCGTTATATTGGTAAGCCCAGATGTCATGCCCTGGCAAACCGTAGATGAGCCGGATATGGCTGCAGGCAGCGCGTTAACTGTCATAGGTGTTACAGCACGGCATGCCCCTGAGCCAAATGCATAGGTAATGTTTACATTACCTGCGTTCAACCCGGTAACGATACCAGTTGTGCCGCCAACCGTCGCTGAAGCATTTGAGCTCGACCATGTGCCGCCCGGCAGTGCATTGCTTAATGTTGTAGTGCTACCGATGCATACTGCTGTTGCCCCTGTGCTCGCAGAAGGAACAGGATTAACGGTAACGGTAGCGGTAGCAGTGCAGCCGGTACTCAGTGTGTAGGTAATTGTAGTAGTGCCTGTAGCAACTCCTGTAACGATACCTGTTGTTAAGCCCACTGTTCCGTTTGCCGGTGTGCTGCTGCTCCATGTGCCGCCACCGCCATTAGCCAGTGTCGTAGTGGTGCCTACGCATGCGATCATATATCCCGTGATGGCTGATGGTAAAGCATTCACCGTGACTACAGCAGTTTTGATACAACCTGTTGCCAGCGCATAAGTAATTCTTGATGTGCCGGTGCTTACTCCGGTAACCAGGCCTGCTGCATCAACGGTTGCAATGGCCGTTGCGCTGCTGGCCCATGTGCCGCCTGCGTCTGCATTAGCCAGTGCTGTAGTAGTACCTACGCATGCTTTGAGGGTACCGCTTATGGTAGCCGGCAGAGCATTAACTGTTACAACAGCCGTCGTTTTGCATCCTGAACCAAGGCTGTAGGTGATCGTTGATGTACCCGCCGCTACACCCGACACAAGACCTGATGTAGTGTTGACCGTTGCTACCGAAGTATTGCTGCTTGCCCATGACAAGCCCGGCGTCGTAGCGCTGGTGAGCGCAGTCGTTGACCCTGCACATACCGCGAGTGTTCCGGTAATTGCAGCAGGTACCGGGTTCACAGAGATAGTGCGTGTAGCTATACAGCCTGCACCACTTGTATAAGTGATAACCGCAGTGCCGCCCAGCATACCTGTTACGATACCTGTAGACGAACCAACAACCGCTACAGCTGTAGAGCCAGAGCTCCATGTGCCGCCAGTGGTGCTATTAGTAAATGTAGTAGTAGAGCCAGCGCATACAGTTGCTGTGCCGCCTATCGCAGCAGGTAATGGATTTACCGTTACGCCTGTGCTGGTACGACAACCCGTAGACAATGTGTAGCTGATAGTGGCAGCGCCCGCAGCCATGCCGCTCACAACACCTGTTGACGGAACCACGTTAGCTATAGCGCTCGCACTTGTGCTCCAGGTGCCGCCCGCGGTAGTGCTGGCGAGTGTAGTAGTGGAGCCAACGCAGATGTTACTGATACCAGTGATCGCATCAGGAAGTGCGTTGATAGTAACTGTAGTAGTACGCGTGCAGCCTGTACCCAGTGTGTAAGTGATAGTAGCGGTGCCGGCAGATGCGCCGGAAACAATACCACTGGTAACACCTACTGTAGCTACGGCGCCGTCGCTGCTACTCCAGGTGCCACCGGCCGAAGCATCAGCCAGTGTAGTGACAGCACCTTCACAAGCGCTAAATGTACCGGTTATTATCGCCGGAGTCGGGTTAACAGTGATTGCTGCTGTAACCCTGCAGCCTGTAGCCAGTATGTAGCTGATGATAGAGGGACCTGCCGCGATACCGCTAACAATACCTGTAGCGGAGCCAATTGTTGCCACGCCTGTGTTGCCGCTCACCCATGTGCCACCGGTTGTAGTGCTGGCAAGTGTAGTAGTAGCGCCTATGCATATGCCGCTTGTGCCTGTAATGGCAGCAGGCAGTGCATTGCCCGTAACGGTAGTTGTTACAAAGCAGCCTGTAGGCAGCATATAAGTGATTGTGGCCGTGCCCGCGCTAACGGCTGTAACTACGCCTGTGCCCGTTGTTACGGTAGCTACAGATCCATCGCTGCTGCTCCATGTGCCGCCGCCCGTAACCATAGTCAGCGTCATAGTATTGCCAACGCATGCGCTGGTGGTACCTGTGATGGCTGATGGCAGCGGGTTAACAGTAACCTTTGCGGTAGCGCTGCAGCCCGGGCCGAATATATAGCTTATGGTAGCAGTGCCTGCCGATACGCTCGATACGATACCTGTAGCAGACCCTACGGTGGCAACAGCAGTGGTGCTGCTGCTCCAAGTGCCGCCCGATGAAGCATTTGTGAGCGTGGTAGTGTTACCGTTGCAAATAGCCAGCGTGCCGGAAATAGCGCCCGGTGTAGCATTTACTGTCGCAATCACCGTGTTGAGGCAGCCATTCGGCAGCAGGTATGAGATCGTTGCCATGCCTGTAGCTATACCGCTGACAATACCGGTAGAACCGATACTTGCGACAGCGGAGTTGCTGCTGCTCCATGTGCCGCCCGTTATCGCATTGCCCAGTGTTGAGGTATTACCGATACATACTCCTGCAGATCCTGTAACAGGTGCAGAGGCATTGACCGTAACATCAACAGTAGTAAAGCAGCCTGCTCCCATGGTGTAAGTAATGGTAGCATTGCCTGCGGCGATACCTGTAATTATTCCGCTGGCGGCGCTGGCTGTGGCAACTGCTGTATTGCTGCTGCTCCACGCACCGCCTGTTACCGTGTTAGACAAAGCGGTAGTAAAGCCTGCGCATACCGTAGTAGTGCCGCCGATTACTGCCGGCAGCGGACTTACCGTAACGACAGCCGACACCGTACACCCAGCGGTTAGTCCGTAGGTAATGGTCGATGTACCGGGTACGATGCCTGTGACAATTCCGGAAGAAGCGTCTATAGTAGCAACCGACACATCGCCGCTGCTCCAGGTACCGCCGGTTGTAGTGCTTGCCAGTGTAGTAGTAAGACCTTCACAAACCTGCATTGAACCGGTAATGGCAGCAGGTATTGAGTTAACAGTCACAACAACCGAAGCCGCGCAACCCGTAGCTGTAATAGTATAGTATATGGTTGCCGTGCCGGGTGCCATACCCGATACCACGCCGCCCGTCGTAATAGTTGCAACTGCTGTATTGCCGCTGCTCCATACGCCACCGGTTGTAGATTCAGCAAGCGTAGTTGTGAAGCCTATACATACACTGTTAGTACCGGTGATGGCAGTTGGCAGTGCGTTAACCGTAACCGGCACTGTAGTGATACAGCCGGTAGGCAATGTGTAAGTGATCACCGCGATACCGGCGGTAACGCCCGATACAACACCCGTTGAAGAATTGACAGTTGCCAGGGTAGCATCGCTGCTGCTCCATATGCCACCGGCACTGGTGTTAGTAAGCGTGGTAACAGACCCTGCACATACCGCTGCAATACCGCCTATAGCGGCAGGGAGCGGGTTAACTGTAACCATGGTAGTGGTGTAGCAGCCGGTAGGCAATGTATATGTTATGGTAGCCATGCCCGCAGCACCACCTGTTACCAGGCCCGATGTGCTTACTGTAGCCACCGCTGTATTGCTGCTGCTCCATGTGCCGCCGGTTGAGGTGCTCGCCAGTGCCGTAGTAGCACCCGCCGCACATACAGAGGCGGTGCCGGTGATAGCAGCCGGAAGTGGGTTAACTGTAACTGTGACAGTAACGTAACAACCTGTAGGCAATGTATAGGTCACCGTAGGCATACCCGCAGTAACACCAGTAATAATACCTGTGGTCGCGCCAACGGTAGCCAGGGAAGCATCGCTGCTGCTCCATGTGCCGCCGGTGGTAGCATCTGATAATGTGGTACTGCCACCTGCTTCACACACAGTAGCTGTGCCGGTGATGGCCGCAGGAAGCGGGTTAACCGTTACAACCATTGCTGATGCACAGCCGGTGGGAAGCGTGTATACAATAGTAGAAGTACCAGCTACCAGTCCGGTAACAAGACCCGAAGCATCAACAGTTGCAACAGTTGCATTACTGCTGCTCCACGTGCCACCCGTATTAGCATTTACCAATGCAGTAGTAAATCCAATACATGCATTTGCAGGCCCTGTGATCGGCGCCCTTGGGTTAACTGTAACTACCGTTGTAGCACTACAGCCTGCTGCGTTTGTGTAAGATATAATAGCCGTACCTGCAAGCACACCGCTAACCACACCATTGGTAGCACCCACTGTAGCCACTGATATATCGCCGCTGCTCCATGTGCCGCCGCTCGTAATGTCGTGCAGCGTTGTTGTGAGGCCTTCGCATACTGCACCAGTGCCTGTAATGGCCGCCGGCAATGCATTAATGCTAATCGTTGCAGTAACCTTACATGTACCTCCGAATGAATAAGTGATAGTTGCTGTGCCCACACCAAGCGCTGTAACAACACCGCTCGATGAGCCGATAGATGCTGCCGCGCCATTGCTGCTTGTCCATGTGCCGCCGGTAACTCCGTTGGTCAGGGTGCTGGTAGCACCAAGGCAAATCGACGTAGATCCGCCTATCGCAGTTGGCGTTGCATTGATGGTAACTGCAGTTGTTTTATAGCAACCTGTAGAAAGAATATATGATACCGTAGCAGTACCTGCGGCAACGCCGGTTACAACGCCGGTGCTGATACCCGCAGTAGCAATAGTAGTATTGCTGCTGCTCCATGTGCCACCTATGCCCGATGTAAGCGTAGTAGTAGTGCCCACACATGCCACACCCACACCGCTAACTGATGGCGGCAATGGATTAACGGTAACAAATACTGAGCGCGCACAACCTGTGCTTATAGTATAGGTGATGCCCGCAGTACCTGCGGCTATACCTGTTACCACCCCATCAGCATCTACAGTTGCTGTAGCTGTGCTGCCGCTTGTCCAGGTCCCACCTGTTATGGTGTTGCCAAGCGTAGTAGTAAGGCCTATACAAACATTCGGAGTACCTGCAATTGCAGTGGGTAATGGATTAACCGTAACCACAGCTGTTGTATAGCAGCCCGTGCCGAGGGTATAAGTGATCGTAGCATTGCCGCCTGCTACACCTGTTACCACGCCGGTGCTTGAGTTAACGGTGGCAACCGCAGTGTTGCTGCTGGTCCACGATACGCCCGCTGTAGCATTGGTAAGTGTAGTATTGCTGCCCGCGCATACGATAAGCGTTCCGCCAATAGCTGCCGGTAGCGGGTTAACTGTCAGCGTCATCGTTCTGTAGCAGGCTGTGCCCGTAGCATAGGTGATGGTCACCGTACCTGCAGAGAATGCCGAAACAATGCCGTTAGTAGCGCTGATATCAGCTATAGCCGCATTGCTGCTGCTCCATGTGCCGCCGGTAGTAGTGCTGCTAAGCGTTGTTATCGCACCTTCACACACCGTAGCCGGTCCGCTGATGGCAGCAGGCAGGGCATTTACCGAAGCTACTGCTGTGGTCTTGCAACCTGTAGATAATGTATAGGTTACCATTGCTGTGCCCACCGTAAGGCCGGTGATAACACCTGCGGAGTTAGGACCACTGATAACAGAAGATGCCGAACCTGTCCAGGTGCCCCCTGTGCTTGCGTTGGTAAGCGTACCCGAGTTACCTGCACAAACTGCCAGTGTGCCCGCTATTGCTGCCGGCAGGGCATTGACAGTAAACGTTGCCGTGCGGTAACAGCCTGTTCCGAGTGAGTAAGTAATAGTAGCAGTTCCCGCCGCCACACCTGTAGCCGCACCGGAAGATGCGATAGATACAATTGATGCGTCGCTGCTGCTCCATGTGCCACCCGAAGTAGGATCTGTAAGCCCAGAAGTATTACCTATACAAGCGCTGAGCGTACCCGCTATAGCTGCCGGTACCGATGTTACGGTAACAGCGCGTGTAGCGATACAGCCAGAGCCGATGGCATAAGTAATAGTAGTAGTAGCCGCAGCCACACCGGTAACCACACCTGTGGTTGCATCAACTGTTGCTGCCGCTGTGTTGCTGCTGCTCCACGCGCCACCTGTTGATGCATTGGCAAGAGTAGTAGTGGCACCCACACATACCGAAGCAGTTCCGGTGATCGCTGTTGGCAGCCCGTTGATGGTAACTTCTGTAGTGCTATAGCAACCCGTTGCTGTTACTGTATAAGTAATGGTAGCGTTACCTGCAGACACACCCGTAAGTATACGTGTGCTACTGTTGATAGTGGCCACCGCGGGATTACTGCTTACCCATGTGCCGCCGCCTGTAGTGTTTACCAGCGTTGCTGTTGCGCCGATGCACAGGGTTGTTGTTCCCGTGATGGCTGCAGGCAGGGCATTAACTGTAAACTGAGCAGTCCGCACACAGCCGGTAGCTGCGATGTATGATATTGATGGCGTACCCGTAGCCACGCCTGTAACAACACCTGTAGCCGGATCTACCATAGCAAGCGCAGTGTTGCTGCTTGCCCATGTGCCACCGCCTGTGGTGTTGGTCAAAGTAGATGCCAGGCCTACACAAGCTTTCAACGTGCCGGTAATTGTAGCGGGTAACGCATTTACCGTTACCACCGCAGCAGTGCGACAACCGGTCGGCATATTATATGTGATAGTTGCAGTACCTGCTGCCACACCCGATACGATACCGCTGGTGGCACCGATGTTAGCGATAGATGCTGCGCTTGTGCTCCATGTGCCGCCTGTAAGCGTATTGCTGAGGGTGGTAGTAGCAGAGATACAAACTGCTGCAGTACCTGATATAGATGCAGGCGCTGCATTTACGGTTACTGTCTTCGTGCGGAAACAGCCTGTAGACACCGAATAAGATACTGTAGCAGTACCCGCACCCACACCGGTAACAATACCGGTTGATGCGCCAATAGTAAGTACAGATGCATTGCTGCTGCTCCATGTGCCGCCGCTGGTAGCATCGGTCACAGTGGCAGTAAGTCCTTCGCATACTGCGTTAGCGCCGCCTATTGTTGCAGGCAGTGCATACACCGTTACCACCGTAGTGGTGCGGCACGAAGCGCCTGCCGTGTAGCTAATAGTGGCTGTAGCTGCCGCAACACCGGTAACAATACCTGATGAATTGACAGTGGCAACTGTATTATTGCTGCTGCTCCAGGTACCGCCGGTGCTTGAGCTGTTGAGCGTAGTAGTATTACCGATACAAACTGTAGGCGTGCCAAACAATGGCATTGGTAAAGCATTTACCGTGAATACCACAGTTGCGTAGCAGCCTGTTGGCAGTATGTAGCTGATGACCGTAGTGCCCGCAGCCATACCCGTCACCACCCTTGTACTGGAATTGATAGTGGCAACTGATGTATTGCTGCTGCTCCATGAGCCACCCGCGGTACCTGTATTCAATGTAGAAGTAAGGCCCACGCAGGCACTTGCCGTACCCGTGATAGCAGATGGCATTGCATTCACAGTTATGATCGATGTGCGAACGCAACCTGTGCCGATGGTATAGCTGATCGTGGCAGTGCCTGTGGCGATACCTGTAGCAACGCCCGTGCTTGCGTCAATGGTTGCGACCGCTGTGTTACCGCTGTTCCATGTGCCGCCGCCTGTGCTGTTACTAAGGGATGTGGTTAACCCAACACATGAGCTCAGCGTACCGCTTATTGCGGCCGCCGGCGGATTTACGGTAACTGTAGTAGTCGTAAAGCAACCGGTGCCTAATGTATAAGTTATTGTAGCAGTTCCCGATGCCACACCCGTTACCACACCGCTTGTGGTGTTCACGGTTGCCACTGCCGCATTGCTGCTGGTCCACGATAACCCAGGTGTAGAAACATCGCTGAGCGTAGTGGTGAGGCCCGCACAAACCGAGGTGACGCCTGATATTGCAGCCGGTGCCGGATTTACTGTGAATATCGCTGTGCGTACACAACCGGTGCCTGCAGTGTAAGATATGGTAGCAGTGCCGCCCGTTATAGCTGTAACCACACCCGTTTCCTCATCGATTGTCGCTATCAACGGATTGCTGCTGGCCCACTCTCCACCCGGCGTTGCATTGCTCAGCGCTGATGTAGTGCCCGGACATTTGCTCATTGTACCAGTGATGGATGCCGGAGTAGTATATACTGATACCATCGCCGTCACCTTGCAGCCCGCTGTTGCATTATAAGTTATTGTTGCTGTACCCGAAGCCATGCCGGTAACTATACCTGTCGAGCTGCCAACGGTAGCTATTGCTGTATTGCTGCTGGTCCATGAGCCATCGGTTACCGAGTTGCTCAGCGTTGTAGTATTTGCCAGGCACACATTTGTATTGCCGGTTATCGGTGCCAATACAGATGTTACCGTCACGATGATCGTTGCGTAGCAGCCTGTAGGCATACTATACGAGATCATTGCCGTACCCAGCGATACGCCGGATATAAGGCCGGTAGTGGCACCTATGTCTGCTATCGATGGGCTGGTGCTGCTCCAGGTACCACCCGGCGTAGCATTAGTGAAAGTTGTTGTTGTACCCGCGCACACTGTTGGTGTACCGCTTATCGCTGATATAGGATGAACCGTAAATGACACGGTGCTGTAACAACCGGTAGCTGTAAGCGTATAAGATAGTGATACCGTACCTGCCGATAGCCCCGTCACGATACCTGATGCCGAGCCTATAGCAGCTACTGCTGCGTTGCTGCTGCTCCACGTACCGCCACCTGTAGTGTTGGTCAATGTTGTAGCGCTTGATGCACATACCTGCGCCGCTCCTGTAATGGCCGCAGGCAAAGAGTTAACGGTAACAACCGCTGTCATTATGCAGCTCGTAGGTAACGTATAAGTTATTGTTACCGTGCCCGCAGAGACACCTGTTACTACACCCGTTGATGCATCTATAGTTGCCCTTGATGTATTGCCGCTGCTCCAGTTGCCGCCTGCCGATGCATTGCTTAAAGTAGTAGTAAGCGCAGGGCATACCGTCATGGTTCCTGTTATGGCTGCAGGTAGCGGGTTCGTCGTTACGCTTGTGGTGATATAACAGCCGGTGCCTATTGTGTAAGTGATCGTTGCCGTACCTACGGAAACGCCACTGACAACACCTGCTGTGCTTACCGGTGCCACGCTGGTGTTACTACTTGTCCAGGTGCCGCCTGTTGTGGCACTGTGCAATGTTGTTGTCAGGCCAAAGCATACTGTTGGTGTGCCTGTTATAGTAGCCGGTAATGGATTAACGGTTACTACAGCCACCGCCATTGCAGTTGTGGGCAATGTATAGGTGATCAGTACTGTGCCGGCAGATACGCCGGTTACAATGCCCGAGGTCAGACCAATTGTTGCTACTGACGCATTACCACTGCTCCATGTGCCACCTGCCGATGAGTCTGTCAGCGTAGTTGTTGCGCCAGCGCATACCACCATTGTGCCTTCAATGCCTGATGGCAACGGATGAACTGTTACGTTATGCGTAGCAATGCAGCCAGTGGGCAATGTATAGGTGATAGTAGCAGTACCTGCGTTCACACCATTTACTACACCGGTGCCTGCACCTGCTGTTGCAACAGTAACATTGCCGCTGCTCCATGCGCCACCCGCAGTTGCGCTGCTCAGGGTAATTGTGAGGCCGGCAACAACTTCGGTAGGACCAGTGATAGCCGCCGGAAGTGGGTTGACCGTTACGTTTGAAGTAGTGATGCAACCTGTACCCAGGGTGTAGGTAATATTAGACATGCCCGAAGCCACACCAGTTACTACACCTGCGCTGCTCACTGTAGCAACTTCCATATTGCTGCTGCTCCACGCCCCGCCGCTTGTGGCACTGCTGAGCGTTGTTGTCAGTCCCGCACATACCGCCATTGTGCCTGTTATTGGTAGTGGGTTAGGGTTAACATTAATAGTAAATGTAGTTGAGCTACCTGCACAGCCATTTGCCGATGGCGTAACTGTAATAGTAGCAGTCTGCGCCGTAGTACCGCTGTTAGTAGCAGCAAACGATGCTATAGTTCCCGTACCACTCGTAGCCAGGCCAATGCTCGCATTGCTGTTAGTCCAGCTGTACGTAGTACCACTCACATCACCGCTGAAGGTTACCGCAGCAGTTGATGCACCGTTACATACCGTCTGGTTAGATACCGTCGCAACCGTTGGTGTAGGATTAACATTAATAGTAAATGTAGTTGAGCTACCAGTACAGCTGTTTGCGCTTGGCGTAACAGTAATTGTAGCACTCTGCGCCGTAGTACCGCTATTAGTAGCAGCAAACGATGCTATAGTTCCCGTACCGCTCGTAGCCAGGCCAATACTCGCATTGCTGTTCGTCCAGCTGTAAGTAGTACCACTCACGCCACCGCTGAAGGTTACAGCAGCAGTAGATGCACCATTACATACTGTCTGGTCAGATACCGTTGCAACACTTGGTGTCGGGTTAACATTAATAGAAAATGTAGTTGATGAACCAGTGCAGCCGTTCGCGCTTGGCGTAACAGTAATTGTAGCACTCTGTGCCGTCGTACCGCTGTTAGTTGCAGTAAATGCAGCTATAGTTCCCGTACCGCTTGTAGCAAGCCCAATGCTCGCATTGCTATTCGTCCAGCTATAAGTAGTGCCACTCACACCACCGCTGAATGTTACAGCAGCAGTAGATGCACCGTTACATACTGTCTGGTTAGATACCGTCGCAACCGTTGGTGTCGGGTTAACATTAATAGTAAATGTAGTTGAGCTACCAGCACAGCCATTCGCACTTGGTGTAACTGTGATGGTAGCGGACTGTGTCGTAGTACCGCTATTAGTAGCAGTAAACGCAGCTATAGTACCTGTACCGCTCGTAGCCAGGCCAATGCTCGCATTGCTATTCGTCCAGCTGTAAGTAGTACCGCTCACACCACCGCTGAATGTTACAGCAGCAGTAGATGCACCGTTACACAATGTCTGGTTAGATACCGTTGCAACCGTTGGTGTCGGATTAACATTAATAGTAAATGTAGTTGAGCTACCAGCACAGCCATTCGCACTTGGTGTAACTGTGATGGTAGCGGACTGTGTCGTAGTACCGCTATTAGTAGCAGTAAACGCAGCTATAGTACCTGTACCGCTCGTAGCCAGGCCAATGCTCGCATTGCTATTCGTCCAGCTGTAAGTAGTACCGCTCACACCACCGCTGAATGTTACAGCAGCAGTAGATGCACCGTTACACAATGTCTGGTTAGATACCGTTGCAACCGTTGGTGTCGGGTTAACATTAATAGTAAATGTAGTTGATGACCCTGCACAGCCGTTCGCTGATGGTGTAACTGTGATAGTTGCCGACTGTGCCGCCGTGCCGCTGTTAGTTGCAGTAAATGCAGCTATAGTTCCCGTACCGCTTGTAGCAAGCCCAATGCTCGCATTGCTATTCGTCCAGCTATAAGTAGTGCCACTCACACCACCGCTGAATGTTACAGCAGCAGTAGATGCACCGTTACATACTGTCTTGTCAGATACCGTTGCAACCGTTGGTGTTGGGTTAACATTAATAGTAAATGTAGTTGAGCTACCAGCACAGCCATTCGCACTTGGTGTAACTGTGATGGTAGCGGACTGTGTCGTAGTACCGCTATTAGTAGCAGTAAACGCAGCTATAGTACCTGTACCGCTCGTAGCCAGGCCAATGCTCGCATTGCTATTCGTCCAGCTGTAAGTAGTACCGCTCACACCACCGCTGAATGTTACAGCAGCAGTAGATGCACCGTTACACAATGTCTGGTTAGATACCGTTGCAACCGTTGGTGTCGGGTTAACATTAATAGTAAATGTAGTTGAGCTACCTGCACAGCCATTTGCCGATGGCGTAACAGTAATTGTAGCAGTCTGCGCCGTAGTGCCGCTATTAGTAGCAGCAAACGATGCTATAGTTCCCGTACCGCTCGTAGCAAGACCAATGCTCGCATTACTGTTCGTCCAGCTGTAAGTAGTGCCACTCACATCACCGCTAAATGTTACAGCAGCAGTAGATGCACCATTACATACTGTCTGGTTAGATACAGTTGCAACCGTTGGTGTCGGGTTAACATTAATAGTAAATGTAGTTGAGCTACCAGTACAGCCGTTCGCCGATGGAGTAACTGTGATAGTAGCAGACTGTGCAGTGGTGCCGCTGTTAGTTGGAGTAAATGCAGCTATAGTTCCCGTACCGCTTGTAGCCAGCCCAATACTCGTATTGCTGTTAGTCCAGCTATACGTAGTGCCGCTCACACCACCACTGAATGTTACAGCAGCAGTAGATGCACCGTTACACAATGTCTGGTTAGATACCGTTGCAACCGTTGGTGTCGGGTTAACATTAATAGTAAATGTAGTTGATGACCCTGCACAGCCGTTCGCTGATGGTGTAACTGTGATAGTTGCCGACTGCGCCGCCATACCGCTATTAGTAGCAGTAAACGATGCTATAGTTCCCGTACCGCTCGTAGCAAGACCAATGCTCGCATTACTGTTCGTCCAGCTGTAAGTAGTGCCACTCACATCACCGCTAAATGTTACAGCAGCAGTAGATGCACCATTACATACTGTCTGGTTAGATACAGTTGCAACCGTTGGTGTCGGGTTAACATTAATAGTAAATGTAGTTGAGCTACCTGCACAGCCATTTGCCGATG
>JAZKFF010000025.1:0-120177 GCA_040386555.1 Bacteroidota bacterium
GCAGTGGTGACAGTTAACCCGTTGCCAACGGTTGCGGCTATCACAGGTTCAATGACCGTATGTGAAGCATCGAGCACAACCCTTGCAAGCACAACATCTGGTGGTGTATGGACAAGCGGCACTACATCAGTTGCTACCGTATCATCGTCTACCGGCGTTGTAAGCGGTGTTGCTTCAGGCACATCAACAATAACTTATACAGTAACCAGCGGCGCAGGCTGCATCACAGCAGTAACAGCAGTGGTTACAGTTAACCCGCTGCCGGCATCAATTTCCGGAGCTACAACTGTGTGCGCTGGTTCTTCGATAACCTTGGTTAACACCACCACGGGCGGAACATGGAGCAGCAGCACTACTGCTGTAGCAACGATAGGCACTACTTCTGGTGTGTTGTCAGCAATTGCGTCCGGCACAACTATTATCACTTACACGGTAGGTGCAGGCTGCAGGGCGGTTACTACGGTCACTGTTGATCCGCTGCCATCGGCAATTGCGGGAGCAACCGGCCTCTGCCTTGGTCTCACAACTACCTATTCTAACGCCACATCTGGCGGTAGCTGGACAAGCATCAACACTGCAGTTGCTACGATCAGTCTTGCTACAGGAGTTGCAAACGGCGTTAGCACAGGCACTACCACGATAACTTACACTTTAGCGACCGGTTGTTATACTACAGCGATGTTATCTGTCAATGCAATAGCGGCTATCACCGGAGCAATGAGTCTTTGCGAAGGCGCATCGTCTACACTTGCCAATGCCACAACAGGCGGAACCTGGAGCAGTTCAAATATGTCTGTAGCTACTGTCAGCACTACTGGTGTCGTATCAGGCATTGCTTCGGGTACGTCAACTGTTACCTATACATTAGGCGGCGGCTGCACCGCTACGGCAATTGTCACCGTTAACACTATACCATCGGCCATTTCAGGCACTTTGGTTCTTTGTGCTGGTACATCATCGACACTTGCCAGCGCAACTACTAGTGGTGTATGGAGCAGCAGTAACACTGCTGTTGCTACTATAGGGTCTGTTTCAGGTATGCTGTCAGGTGTAGCCGGCGGAACGACCGTTGTTAGCTATGCCGTGAGCGGGTGCAATACTACAGCTGTCGCTACTGTCGATCCGCTGCCGAATGCCGGCGCTATCACGGGGTCTGCCCTTGTGTCTGCCGGTTCTTCGATCACGCTTTCATCTACTGCATCTGGCGGTACCTGGGGTATAAGCGATTCATCAATTGCCACTATCTCCTCAGCAGGCGTGGTCACCGGTATTCTTGCAGGTACAGCTACAGCGAGCTATGCCGTAACTAACGATTGCGGAACAGCCGTAGCCACTATGCTGCTTGTTGTTAATACCCCTGGCGGTGGCTCATGCTCATCCTGGAACGTAATAGGTGCGGCGGGCTTTTCCGCAGGCCAGGCGTCGTACCTGTCTTCAACAAGGGCAAGTGATGGTACTATATATGTGGCTTACAGGGACAATGCAAATGCAGACAAGGCAACTGTAATGAAGTATAACGGTAGCTCATGGACTGTTGTAGGCACACCGGGCATTTCCGCTGGTTCTGTTTACTTCACCTCTATTGCCACCGATGCAAGCGGTATGCCGTACGTCGCATATATGGACAATGGCTTCGGTAATAAAGCTACAGTAAGAAAGTTCAATGGCTCAGCATGGGTGAATGTAGGTGCCCCCGGCTTCACCACCGGCCAGGTAAGCTATACGTCACTTGCTATCAACGGCTCTACGCCATATCTGGTCTTCGCTGACGCAGACAATAGTGGAAAAGCAACTTCAATGAAGTTCAACGGTTCATCATGGGAATTGGTAGGTGCCGCAGGTTTCTCTGCAGGTGCTGCAACCACCTCATCGATCGCTATTGGTAGCTCAGGCACCGCCTATGTTGCATACAGGGACGGTGGAAACGCAAATAAGGCTACGGCTATGATGTTCAACGGCAGCAGCTGGGTGAATGTTGGCGCTCCCGGCTTCTCATCGGGCGCGGCTAGCTATACGTCAGTGGTCATAGGTGACGATGGTGCCGCATACGTTGCTTACAGGGATGACAATGCGGGTGGAAAGGCTACTGTGATGAAATATAATGGCAGCAGCTGGGCCTCACTCGGTGCAGCTGGTTTCTCAGCAGGACAGGCTAATTACACAGCTATCTCTATAAGCGGTTCAGGGATCCCATATGTAGTGTACAGGGACGAAGCAAATGGCGGTAAAGCAACTGTGATGAAATTCAATGGTGGCAGCTGGCAACTTGCAGGTAACGTAGCGTTCTCTACCGGCCAGGTAGCGTATACCTCTATTGTTACTGATGCTGCCGGTGCTCCTTACGTGGTGTTCCAAAACGCGGCAGCAGGATTTAAAGCTACAGCAATGAAGCTAAGCAGTGCAGTGATGCCAATTACCGGTACCGCACAGTTGTGCAACGGTACATCATCATCATTTGGTAATACGGTTTCCGGTGGTATTTGGTCAAGCAGCAACACTGCCGTCGTGACTATCGGGTCAGCTTCAGGTGTAGCCATACCCGTTGCGCTGGGCACATCGGTGATCAGCTATACTGTTGGTGCATGTACCAGCACAATAGTGGCTACTGTCAGCAATACACCGGTTGCGGGTGCTATAAGTGGTCCTTCAGATGTTGTGGTTGGAAGTTCGATAACGTTGACAAATAGTGCAGGCGGCGGCTCATGGAGTGTTTCTAACGCTAATGCCAGTGTGTCATCGGCCGGCGTTGTCAGTGGCCTTGCTACAGGCACGGCAATTGTTTCTTATGTGGTATCTAATGGCTGCGGCACCGTTGTGGCTACTCACGCGATAACCATTAGCTCTACCCTCGGTACTATAACAGGCGACCTGACAGTGTGCTCCGGAAGCACCTCTGCCTTAAGCAATTCCGTGGCAGGTGGTACATGGGCAACCAATAATGCAACTATTGCAACGATCGATTCGGCTACCGGTATTGTCACAGCGGGTTCGCCGGGTACTGCTATGATATCCTATTCTTTCGCTGGCACATACACCACGGCGATAATATCGGTAAATGCGCTGCCCGGTTTGATAGGTGGTGCAGGGAATATTTGCACAGGTTCTATGACTACGCTTACTAATTTAACTGCCGGCGGTACATGGAGCAGTGCCAACGCATCTATAGCAACGGTCGGTACTACAGGTGTAGTTACGGGTGTGAGCGGTGGCACAGCACTTATCAGCTATACGCTGGATACCGGGTGCGCGCGCACAGCAGTCGTGACCGTCAATTCTGTTTCGGGTAGTATTACCGGAGGCATCGGCTTATGCGTAGGCCTTACATCTTCCCTGTCTGCAATAGCTACCGGCGGCTCATGGAGCAGCAGCAGCTCTTCCGTTGCATCAGTAGGTACTGCAAGTGGTGTGGTTACGGGCTGGGCTGCAGGTACGGCTACTATTTCTTATGCTGCATCGGGTTGCGCTATCACTACCATAGTTACGGTATCGGTAGCGCCTCCGGCCATCAGCGGCACAAAAACGCTTTGCGTAGGTACTGTTACTACACTCGGTAACACTGTCACCGGCGGTGCATGGTCATCTGCCAATACTGCGATAGCAACCGTGGCATCTGGCGCTGGTATTGTTACGGGCGTTATGGCAGGCACAGCAGTAATTTCATACACATCGGTTTCAGGCTGTGCGGCAACAGCCATAGTTACAGTCAACGGTGCGCCTTTAGCCATCACCGGCACAATGGGCCTGTGCATCGGCAGTACTTCTAGCCTGAGCGCTGGCATGGCCGGGCTCTCCTGGTCAAGCAGTAATACATCTGTCGCTACCATCAACTCAAGCACTGGTACTGTTATGGCAGTTGCTGCCGGCACATCAACGATCACATTTACTACTGGCGGCGGATGCTACACTACTGCAGTAGTTACGGTTAATGCTGCGCCTGCTATCACTGGTGCATCTTCACTTTGCATAGGGTCGTCTGCAACCATGGCTGCTTCTATAACCGCCGGTACCTGGACCAGTAGCAATGCAGCTGTGGCGGCAATAGGCTCTGGCGATGGCATTGTAAACGGCTTGGCTAGCGGTTACACTAATATAACTTACACCACCCCCGCGGGATGCGTAAAGGTGAAGGCGAACGTGCTTGTCAATGCAGCCCCACCCGCTATTACAGGCTTCAGGGCAATGTGCGTTGGGTTGACGACCACGCTTGCTGCAGGTTCCGGGGGTACGTGGAGCACGAGCGATGCATCGGTTGCGAATGTGATAACAACTGGTGCCGGTTACCTTTCGGGCGTGAGCATCGGTACAGCAAATATTACGTTCACAGCAACAGCAACAGGTTGTTTCAGAGCGGCTGAGGTTACAGTAAACCCGGTTCCATCGGCCATCACCGGCACCACTAGCTTGTGTTCAGGAACAATGACATCACTTAGCAACAGTACGCCGGGCGGCTCATGGACTAGCTCGAATGCCAACGCCACCGTAGGCTCTGGTACCGGTATTGTTACTGCCCTCGGTACTGCCGGATCGGTGATCATTACTTACTCCATAGGCGCAAACTGCAGGGTTACTGCACCGGTTACCATCAAAGCATTGCCTGCGCTCATTAACGGTACTGCTTCAGTTTGCGACGACCTGTTAACTACAACGCTCAGCAATGTCACATCGGGCGGCACATGGAGCAGCAGCAACACTACTGTAGCAACAGTAGGTACAGGCGCAAGCCCTGGCTACGGTGCTGTTACCGGCATCACGGCAGGCACCACTGTTATCAGCTACACCACGGCCAACGCATGTTTCCGTACTGTAGTAGTTACAGTTAACGCTTGTCCACGCCCCGGTGGCGGCATAGCTCCGGCAACAAACCTTGTATCTGTGTTCCCTAACCCTACTACCGGCACATTCACACTGCGTGCAGGTGCAGCCGGTACGCTGGACATATATTCACTCGATGGCAAGCAAATTGCCACGTTTGATGTAACCAGGGGTGATACAGAGGTCACACTGCCACCTGCTACTGCCGCAGCCGTTTACATGTGCAGGTACAATGGCAATGATGGCACCACGGTTATGATAAGGCTGGTTTTCGAATAACCCGCTGATACGTAATATTTTTGAATGCAAAATGTGGCTGCTCCGGTAGCCACATTTTTTTATGCCCGCAATTTGATAATAATCTCTTCAAATAGATATAACATTAGAATTACACAGTAGCAACATTCTTACAGCAACTTGCACCCGAATGCCCGTTTTATGAAAAATATCTTTATTCTTTTTGCCTTTTCCGTTCTTCTTTCCTTCAGCTCTTCAGCGCAGATCGCAACCTACACCGGTTCTGGTGGCTCTAGCACTGCTGTTGTGGGTGTCCCTAACGAAACCGTGTCAGTATTGCAGACCGCAGGTTTCGGTGCAAATACTCCCTGCGGCAGCGGAGGCATCAGCGGTATCACGGTCAATACTATCTGGAGCACGTATAGTACAGCAGGGCCGCGCGTTTTTTTTAAGATAACTCCCAATGCAGGGTACATGCTCAATGTTACCGGCTTTACAGCAGGCATACGAAGGTCTGGAGCGGGCCCTGTGAATACACGGTTCGCATACAGTCTTGACAACGGCGCTACATGGATAGATGATGGCGTTAATCACTTGGCAAGTTCTGGTGGCTGCGGCACCACGTTGGTCTCCTCCTGGGGAGGTGGCACGCTTCCAACATCGATCTCAAGCACTGTAAACGGTATCATTATCGCCCTTTTTCCTTTCGCTCCGGGGCTCAGTACAGGTACTTACCAGGTCAATACTATAGTTATCAACGGTAGCGTTGTTCCTTCATGCACACTGCCAACTGCATATTCGGTAACAGGCGGTGGGGCTTACTGCGCGGGTGGTTCAGGAGTTACGATCGGTCTCAGTGGATCGCAGTCTGGTGTCACATACCAGCTCTACAACGGCGCGGCGGCTGTAGGCACAGCTGTTGCAGGTACAGGTGGCACGCTCAGTTTCGGCTTACTTACAGCGGCGGGTACATATACAGTGCTCGCCACCGGTTCTACCGCAGGGTGCACAACCCCTATGACCGGCAGCGCTGTAGTCACTGTTAATCCTTTACCTTCAGCCATCACAGGGTCATTGTTCGTATGCCAGGGTTCGGTAAACTCACTAGGCAGCGCGTCGGCCGGAGGTGCATGGGCCAGCGGTAGCACAGCCGTGGCTACAATTGGCGCTTTTAGCGGTACTTTGGCGGGGATTACACCAGGCACTTCAACTATTACATATACATTAAGCACGGGCTGTAACCGCACAGCTGTGGCTACAGTTACACCTGCGCCATCGGCTATTACCGGCACGCCTGTAGTATGCCAGGGCCTTACCACCACTTTAAGCAACTCTGTTGCCGGTGGTGCGTGGAGCAGCGGCAATCTCGCTGTGGCAACGGTCGGCGCCGCTTCAGGCATCGTTACCGGCATCACTGGCGGCACGGCTGTTATTTCCTACACTTCAGCCTCATGTGCACCCGTTGCCATTGTCGCTACCGTAAACCCGCAGGAACCTGTTACCGGTACGCCTGTTGTCTGTGTAGGCGAAACAGTTACATTAGCCAATGCAAACGCAGGCGGCACATGGACCAGCAGCGCAGGTGCATTCGCCTCAGTTGGCGCATTTACAGGCATAGTGGCAGGCATTAGTGCAGGCACATCAGTTATCTCGTACATGCTTCCCACCGGCTGCACCTCTACCGTCGTCGCGACCATCAACGCTGCGGCAGCCACAATAACCGGCATCACGAACGTTTGTGTTGGCCTTACGACAGCACTGGCCAGTACATCGGCCGGCGGCACATGGAGCAGCAGCAACACGCTGGTTGCTACCATATCTGCTTCAGGGGTAGTATCAGGCGCAGCATCAGGTAGTACCATTATTTCATACACGCTGCCTACAGGCTGTGCGGCTACGGTAGTAGTCACAGTTAGCCCCCTGCCCGCAGCAATTACTGGTTCAACCTTTGTTTGCCAGGGATCGGCGGTTACTTTATCCAATGCATCACCCGGCGGCGTGTGGAGCAGCAGCAACCCTTCGGTTGCCGCCGTTAGCTTATCGGGCGTGGTCTCAGGTATCGCTATTGGCACTGCTAATATTACCTACACTTTGCCCACAGGCTGTCTCACGCAAATACCAGTCTCTGTGAACCCGCTACCCGCTGCTATTACGGGTGTTTCAATGGTATGCATTGGATTGTCTGCCATGCTTAGCGATGCTACGGCGGGCGGCACATGGATGTCTGGAAATACTATGGTGGCTACCGTTGGAGCAGGCACGGGCATTGTTACCGGTGTAGCCGCAGGAACCTCGGTGATATCTTATGTATTTGGCACAGGCTGCTATGTAGTTCATACCATGACGGTCAATACTCCTGGTGCTGCCATTGTGGGTCCTGCGCAGATATGCGCGGGCAGCAATATAACTTTATCCAACGTCGTTCTAGGCGGCATATGGTCCAGCAGTACACCTGCTGTCGCTTCGGTTAGCACTAGTGGTGTAGTAAGTGGCCTAAGTGCAGGCACTACCACAGTATCGTATACCACTGCTTCCTGCAACCCGTCTGTGCATTCATTTACTGTTCACCCGCTTCCAGCCCCCATCACAGGGATATTCAATGTATGCGTGGGCTCTGTGACCACAATGGCCACAGCCACCACCGGGGGCACATGGAGCAGCAGCAGCCCGCTTGCTTCTATCTCGTCATCGGGAGTGGTTACCGGTTTGATACCGGGTACTTCAGCTGTGATAACTTATACCTTGCCAACTGGTTGTATCACTACGGTTCCAATAGTTGTTGACTCTCTGCCAGCTCCCATCGCAGGCCCCGACAGCGTCTGCAAAGGCAGGTCTGTAACGCTGTCTGACGCAACAGCCGGTGGGGTATGGACAAGCAGTAATGGCACTATAGCAACAGCTATTGCGGCCACTGGGGTAGTCATGGGTGTCGCATCAGGCAGCGTCACAATTTCGTATACGCTTGTTACCGGCTGCCACGTCGAAATGAATTTCCGTGTTAAGGAACCATTGCCAGCCTCGGTATCTATCGAAATGACGCCCGATACTGGCATTCTTTGTTCGGGCACTCCCGTGTCGTTCATCGCGCATGCGGTCAACGGCGGTGCTCATCCTGCATTTATGTGGCAGAAGTTCACTGTGGATACTGCCGTTGGCGATACATTTACCTACGTGCCCGTGCATGGCGATTTCATATCTGTATTCATGACGGTCGATGGCATCTGCGCGGCTCCCGATCCCGCCACAGACTACGTGTATATGAATGTTTACCCTTCCGGCACTACTCCATCGATCACTATTTCAACATCTACTTCACCCCTTGAGCTAGCTTATCTTGGCCAGGTGTTTACTTTTTATTCCGATGTTACTTACGGCGGCTCGTCTCCCGCATACCAGTGGTTTAGGAACGATGTTGCCATACCGGGCGCTACTAATTCTTCGTTTAGCACTCCGATGTACAGGTCGGAAATAATTTTTTGCCGGGTAACGGGCAACCCACCTTGCGCTGTAAACACTACCGGTACTAGCAATAGCATCATCATTCATAGTTCGCTTGATGCCGGCTCAATGAGTGCAGGTGAGGCTAAATTCCTACTGTTTCCTAATCCCAACACAGGCCGTTTTACATTGAAAGGTAAGGCAGCGGCCCCTGTGACGGAGATGCTGACTATAGAAGTTACCAACATGCTTGGGCAGTCTGTCTTTGTAGGGCAGGCAATGCTACAAAACGGAGAAGTTAGCTATTCGCTTGACCTTTCTATTGAGCTTGCAGCAGGCACATACCTTTTAAAGCTTAGCTCGGCCTCAGTGAATGAAGTGTTCCACTTCATCGTTTCAACCGTTGAGGATTAAACTACCAGGAATGAAAATTGCGTTTTGTGCAGCTCTGGTCGAAGTTTACCCGTAATGTCGGTTGTGCCGATAGGAGTGCTTGCGCTCGTAATCGGGGATACGGCATTCCAGTATGCCCCTGCGGTTCTTATAGAATGTTTCATCGTGATCTGGAAAGCGATGGAAGATGCCAGAGGTTGGCGTACATACTTGAGTGAAGAACCTGGGAAATAGGCTTTATTCCTGCCGTGGCGCCTATTTATTCTTCTCCTTATAAGTAAGAAAAGTAATGATCAGCCCCAGTTCCTCTGCCGTAACCACAGTCTCCGGCATAGCACTCTCATGGTTGGGATTCTTTACCCTTAGCTCGTAATTGCTGAGTTGCTCCTGTGTAAAATCGGGGATAGTCGATTTCTTTTTGCTGATCACTGTATTGTGGCATTTGGCGCAGTTGATCTCATAGAGCACTTTGCCTTTATCGCATTGCAATGTGTAGGCCTCCTTAATGGGTGCAGCCATTTCAGCAGGGAAATCATATTTTACGGCGTTCTTCTTTTGCGCCAGGCAGTGCAGCTGCATTATGCAAACCACAGCCAGTAGTATTGGTTGTTTCATTCGTCTAGTATTCGCCACCGGGCTTCCTCTTGTTTAGCGCTTTTATTCCCGACCTTGGTAGTTTTTCCGGCGCTGGTTCAAAAACAATATGCTCATCGAGCGACCTGATAAATGCGACCAGCTCGCTTTTTTCCGTGGTTGTCAGGTGCAGGGAATCGCTGGCCAGTGTTTGATTAGGCACAAGCAGCCCGTGCCCTGCGCCGCCACCGGTATTGTAAAACTCGATAACCTCATTTATTGTCCTGAATACGCCATTGTGCATATATGGTGCAGTGTGCATTGCATTGCGCAGAGATCCGGTACGGAATGCGTTGCGTGTTTCTTTTGCTGCATTTACACCATGCCTGCCTTCGTCAGGACTTAGCCGGGAGTATGCAGTGTCGGCTGGCACGCCCAGTACCTCAAATTCTGAACCCACATACGGAGGCTTTACACCGTTGAACTGCGGGACGAAGTGGCATGTTGCGCATTGTGCCTTGCCCATAAAAAGGTTGAAGCCGGCAACGGCAGTTGCATCAAGCTCCCGCTGCTTGTTCATGGCGTCATCAAACGGGGATGATGCATTGCTAAACTTACCGTAGTACAGCGTGATCGCGGAAATGATGTGGCTGTAACTGATCTCTTTTTCCTGTGGTGTATAAGCCAGCAGGCGGCTGAATGTCCTTTTATATTCCCGGCAGCTTAGCACTTTTTTCATCACATCTGCTTCGCTGCAGTTCATCTCACTGGCATTGCCTATCACTGCCTTGGTCTGATCTTGCAGGCTTATGTGCTTGCCGTCGAGCATTACCAGGTGGTTGTATACGCAGTTGATCAGCGAAGGGGCATTGCGTGCCAGCAGCCCTGTTTTGTCATAGCGCTGTGGCGCACGCTGCAGGGTGTCGGTAAAGTAGTGCTCGGATTTATGGCACGATGCGCAGCTGCGCATATTGTTGCCTGAAAGCATGGGGTCGTAGAACAGCAGCTTGCCTACATGTTCTATTTCGGCCAGGGCATTGCTGTCGTTCACCCGGATAAAGATGCCTTTAGTATTCTGCCCATTGTATAGCTGCTTGTCAAAAATTGATGCTGCCTTCTTATTCAGCGTGTAGTCGATAAGGCTGTGGCTTACCACATGATACTGCAGTATCATCTTTTGGTTGAGCGCGAATAGGGGATTGACGTAGGCGCGGAGGAACTGGTAATGGTCGAACTGCGCTATGTCCCGTGGTTGCTTGTTCACAAATGCTACCAGCTCGTTATATAGCTCGAGGTATGCAGGAGATAGCACATAGCTAGGAAAGCGTTCATCGTAAGCCCGGTATATGCTGCCTACTACAGTGAGCATCGCTGCAAGCTCCGGTATCACTTTTTCCTTGTCCGGGCACTCGAAACCGGTGGTGTAGATAGCTGCGAGGTTGAGCAGGAAGAGCCGGTTGCAGAGAAAGAAGTGATGATGAGTGTTCAGCTCAGATGTTATCGAATCGGTGCCATAGGTAGACGTCGCATTCAGGGACAAACGTATGAGCGATGCAAGCGAGTCATTTGTCCTATTTTCTTCCTCCAGGTATAGCGCAGCCAGCGTGAGTCCTGCGCCTTCGCGTCTGTAGGGTTTTTCAAATTTCTCGAATACCTCGGTCTCCCATTCTACAGGTAGCGGCCCGTTGATCTTCTTATACGCAAGGGGCTCCAGGTAGCGCATCCAGAAGTCTGCGGCTTTCATAGCGAGTCTTGCCTCGCTAATTTTATTTCTGACAGCGGCTATATCTTTCTCGTTGTTCAGGTCAGCGTGTCGCGCTTCCTCCAGCAGCTCCAGCTGGCTGACGGTAAAAGCCTTCAGCTTACTGTTATAATCATCAGAATAACCTCGTCCCGATCTCGTGTTGAAAGAGATCACAGCCAGCGAAATAGCTATCAGCAACACACTAATTACATATCCTTTTCTCATAACAATAGCGGGCAGATGAGCACAAAACTATCGGCGTAACCTTGCCTTAATATTATCCCCGCGTTAAATCAAGGTTATCAAAAAAAGGGAAAGGGTTTAGTGGAGACCACTAAACCCTTTCCGTGCAAAGGCAATTATTGTATTAGTGCATGATTACCATTTTTACATTGCTTGAAGTAACACCATCTTCCACTTTGATAAAGTAGATGCCGTTCTTAAGATCAGCTGTATTAATGTTGATCAGGTGCTGTCCTGCCTTCAGCGTTTTTTCTGTAGCGGGCGCAACCTCTTTGCCCTGGATGTCCATAACATTGATGGTCACCTTACGCTCGTTCGTAAGTGCTATAGCAAGTGTTGCCGCATCCTGCGTTGGGTTAGGATAGAGCTTTACTGATGAAGCGCCGCTAACCGTACCTACGCCTACAGTTGATACCACAGTGCCTTCACCTGCAAGAGCAAAGTCATACACTCCTTCATCGCCGTCGTTGTTAGAGATAGAGATAGATGCGGTGCGCGTACCTGCTGCTATTGGCTTAAACTCAACACCAACGGTCTGGCTCGTGCTTGGGGCGATGCTCAGTGGGAATGAAGAGCCCGCTGCGAGCGTGAACTCGCTGGCGTTAACGCCTGAGAAAGTAATGTTAGCAACATTGAGCGTAGCCACACCTGTATTCTGTATCACGAAGTTTTTCGTCACCGTAGTTGCAACGTTAGTGCTGCCAAAGTGCGTGTTATTCGCTGTGCCCGGTGTAGCATCTCCATCAGTAATACTGATGCTGTTACCCATTACATTGATCTCAGCAAGGCCTGTGCCGTTGCCACGAAGGGCGAAATCGTAGATAGACTCGTCAGCATCGTTGTTAGCTATACGGATAGTAGCATTGCGTGCGCCTAAGCCAAGCGGGCCAAAACGAACTGATATAGCGAGTGAATCGCCGGCGGCTACAGTCACAGGGAATATTGGCGGGCTCACCAGTGTAAAGTCAGTTGCCTCTGTACCTGTAAAGTTGATGCTGGTGATAGTCAGCGGGCCCGCGCCTGTGTTCTGTATCACAAACGGATTAGCACCGAAAGTACCGATTGTAACGTTGCCGAAATCTGTGTTGTTGATAGTGCCGGCTGATGCATCACCATCAATAATGCCAACATTGTTGCCTTTAACGTTAACTTCCGGTGCAGCTACGCCAGTGCCACGGATAGCAAAGTCGTAAGTAGCTTCGTCAGCGTCGTTGCTAAGTACATTCATTGTTGCATTACGTGCGCCTGTAGCTGTGGGCAGGAACTGCACTGTTACCGTGTAGGTCCCTGCTGTGTTGATCGCTACAGGGAAAGTAGGTGAGCCTGCCAGCGTGAACTCTCCTGCAGACGTGCCGGTGAAGTTGATCCCTGATACATTCAGCATACCGTTGCCCACGTTCTGTATCACATATGTTTTAGTAAGCAGGGTGCCCACGTTTACGTTGCCGTAGTCGGTGTTGTTAGCAGTGCCCGGCGTTACATCGCCATCTATGATGTTGTTAGCATTACCCTGGATGTTGATCTCTGGAGAGTCGATAGCATTACCTGCGAGCGCTATATCATACAGCCCTTCAGTTACATCGTTGCTATTGATGTTTAGCGTAGCGGTCCTGCTACCGCCAGCCATTGGTGCAAAGCGAACGGTAATAGTCTGCGATGCTGCAGGAGCAATAGCAAGAGGGAACGTAGGAGGTGTCACCAGTGTGAACTCACTTGCATTGGCGCCTGAGAAATTGATGCCTGTCAGCGAAAGACTTCCCTGTCCTGTATTCTGGATAACGAATGTTTTCGTGGTGTTGCTGCCTACATAAGCACTACCTAAGTTGGTATGGTCGGCTGTTGACGGTGTAATGTCGCCGTCAGCGATGCTAACCGTATTGCCCATTGCATTGATCTCTGGTGAAGAGTTGTAAGAGTCCGGGTTGAACATTGCAAGCAGCTGTCCGCCTTCTGCCATTGGGCTTGGCAGGCCGTAGTGTGCCTGGTCTACCACGAGGAACATACCAGGGCCCAGGATTGACTCTGCATCTATGATACCTGATGCTTCTTCATCTATAGTAAGAAAACCTGCGCTGCCAGATAGGAATCGTGTAGAGTCATGCGAACCAACTAGCTTCAAAGCGTCTGTGGCAATAGTGTACTGCCATGTTTTGCCGAGGTGGGCGTTGCCGCCTACATCTTCTACCATCATTATATGGCCGAAGTTATCGATGCCGATATTGTCTATCATTTTAGGGCCTTCTGTACCGTCAAGTACCGCAGTTATGGTGCCACCAAGCGTTGGGGTAGCAGCATTGGTGAAGCGTAAGCGCCACAGGCGCGTAGGACTCGTGAATGAGTTGGTAGTAGCAAAGTAAAAGTCGTTTGGATTTTGCGGATCCCACAGTCCGTCTTCCGGACGGAAGAATGTAGTGACACCTGCAGTGTTGCTGGCTGTGTTAAGCGCACTGCCGGTCATGTTATGCACGTCACCAAGGTCTACCATGGTGAATGCAGTACCCGGAGTAGGTACGCTGGCGTTAGACTCAGCGATCATGCCGCTGACAGCTATGCCGAAGAGCTTGCCGTTGTTCAGGCCTGCCTTGTCCATTTCGTTACCGGTGTTGGTTTTAGTGCCTACATAAGCGTAGACCTGGCCAAGTGGGCTGCTATCATCCATACCCATTACTACGGTAGTGTCGCTCTGCTTAGGGCTTGCTACCGAGTTTTCCCATGAGAACTTGCCGAGGTAAGGCAGCTCCCAGCTTTTTCCTGCATTAGGGCCGGTAACTATGTGGCCGAATGCGCGGCCTTCGTTGCCTGTTTCTTCACCATTCATGAAGATGCGCTCTTGTGTTCCCCTGCCGGTTGCGGCATTGTAGAATGCGCTTACCGCCGGAAGGTCTGCTGAGCAGAACCTGCCGAGTGCAGCAAGAGATGAAGGGAATGCAGCATTGTAGGTGATGTAACTCGAAGTAGCAGGATTGTACAGGCTCACGCTTGTCATAAGGTCCTGGCCGCTGACTACGGTGAGGTCAGTTTTGTTGATCTTCCACTTAGATACGAATGTACCTATAGAGCCATGTGCGTGAACAGCACCCACCGTGTTGCCCATTTCATGGTTGATCAGTAATGTAAAGGTGCCGTCACCGTTATCGAAAGCGCCGGTACCATCCATGAGGCCGGCCATTGTGTAGCCGCCCACAGCATCACCTGCTGTCATTATTGATGTGAAGTTTACACCTGTAGCTGCTGGTGTAAGGTATGGTGTAGTACCTGTGCTTGGACCAGTAATACCCATAGCCAGCAGAGAGCCCAGTGGCTGGAAGTTAGTAAGCTTATTGGTGCCTTGCAGGCGATAACGCACTACATGGCTAAGGTTGGTAGTAGCTGTAGCTATACCATTCTCAAGCGGAGATAGCTGGCCATAATCATTATCATTGCCAATGAAGACCGTGCTGTCATTCAATATAGCTATGCCTTCTGCCTTATCCAGCGCCGGATCCCATCCTGTGGAAAGCAGGTTCATGAACAATGTTTTCTTTACGGGCACTATGCTGTTTGCAGCAAGGCCTGCTGAGTCAACGAGTGCCTCCAGCGTAGATCCGCTGTAAAGGCCTGAGTGTACAGTAGTAGCACCGTTAAGGCTTATTTTGTATACTCTCCTGAAGTCAGAGGTTCCCCTGATCGCGGCTTCTATTACCAGGAATGTAGTATCGTTGATAGCAGCCATGTCGCCTATTTTCCAGTCGCGCAAGCGTATCTGGTTTGATCCCGATGCGCCGATGATGCCGTCGTTCAGGTAAGCGAACATGCGCGTAGCGTTAGTAGTAGGATCTATTTCTATTATCCTGTGCACGCGGCTGTTCTCACCTACAGTTTTAGTAGGGTAGAGAACTGGGCTCTGGATGATCGCATATATCTTGCCATTAGGCGCAATAGTGATGCCTTCGAAGCCACGGTTATTCTTCCTGTATTTAAATACGGTATCGATCTGAACATCTATCGTTTCAGCACCTACGAGGTTAGCGTAAGGAGAATACCTCTTTATTACCACACCGTTCTGGTTCAGCTTCCAGATGGTAGGGCCACCCTCTTCGCATATCCAGAAGTAACCTTCCCTGTCTACTACGATACCCTCGGCATCTATGCCCCATGCATCCTTGGCCGCTATCTTCGAGTTGAAGTTGGCGCAGTCAAGAACTGTATCAGTAGATGCAACCTCTGTAGCTGTAGACCCAAAGCCTGTAGGGTTAAGAACGCCGGTGGCATTAGTGCCGTTCGGGCGCTTCATGGTTATAGTGCGCAGTATCTGTATCGAGTCCCCATTCAGCCTTATCCTGTGGATCTTCGGGGCGTAGTTAGGGAAGCCGTATATCTTATCATACGTCGGCGTGCAGCCCGTTGGGTTGGCATTAGCAGCGTCAACATTTGCGCCGCGGTCTGAGCATACCCAGAATTCCTTCCCGTTAGTATTTGGGATAGGGTAGAGGCCTGAGAAGCCCGCCTCCCTGAAATTGATACCCTGGAAGGTACCGATCGGCGCAGAAGTGTAGTTCTTGTAGTCCTGCTGCAAGGTGATCTGCGCGTTGCTGTGTGCATGCGGCAATACAAGCCCCGCTATGCCCAGCAATAGTGTGCGTACGTTTTTGTTCATAAAAACTTTTTTGATTTTGCTGCGAAGCTATCGTGCACGTGTTATGGCCGTGTTAGCCGCAGATTATGGAATTGTGATCGCAACATCAACGCTGTGTGACCCCGGAGCCGGAAGCAGCTCCATGCAGCATAGCCGGCAGGTAACATTATCTTAATTGCACAGTAACACTTAGATAATCCATTGGTAACAAAGAGACAATGTACTACAGGTACTTTCGCCACAAAAAAAATGTTCAGGTATCTTTACTCCTCGTTATTACTTACGCTGCTTTCTATTTCCTCTTTTGCGGGCAGCATCAAAGGCACGGTTACAGACTCTAAAACCAATGCCATATTAAGCGGCGTAGTAGTATCGCTGCCGGGCACCTCCAATGGGGCAGTAACAGACTTTGATGGCAAGTACGAGCTCAATGGCCTGGCCAACGGCGCTTACGAGATAGTGTTCACCTACGCCACCTACCTTACATACAGGCAAAGTATTACTATAGCCAGAGATGAAGATCTTGTTCTCGACATGAAGCTGATGCCCGAAACTACAGAGCTGAAGGGCTCAACGATAAAGTCGGGCAGGATCACCAATACCGAAACATCGGTGATAAGTGAAATAAAGAACAGTAGCAACGTGGTAAGCGGCACCAGCGCCGCCCAGATATCGAAGACCATGGATCGCAATGCCGCAGAGGTGGTTAAGCGTATTCCGGGAGTAACTATACAAGACGACCGCTTTATAGTGATACGCGGCCTCCCCGACCGTTACAACACAGTATGGCTAAATGACGCCAGCACACCCAGCAGCGAGGCAGATAAGCGTGCATTCTCGTTCGACATTATTCCAGCTGGACTTATAGACCGCATTCTTGTTTTCAAAACTCCTTCACCCGAGCTGCCCGGTGACTTTGCAGGTGGAATGGTGAAGGTATATACAACATCGATCGCTGAGAGAAATTCGTTGACAGTAAATCTCCAGACTTCATCCCGTGAATATACCACAGGTGCTTCTTTCAACTATAGCCCTTCTTCCAAAACTGATTGGTTAGGATATGATGATGGACAAAGAAGTATACCGTCGGTGATCCCTGAAAAAATACCAGGTTCTAATGACCCAAGATATAAAGACAATATTGCGGCATGGTCAAAGTCATTCGGGAACGACTGGAAGATCAATACCAAAGATGCCCGCCCAGATCTTCGTTTTTCATTGGCTTTGACCAACGTTATTAAGCTAAAGAAGATCAAGATTGGCAATACCCTTGGTATCGCATACACCAACGCGAACACAACATTCAGTATCCAGCGCCAGGATTGGGACTCCAACAGCAAAAGCTACAATTATATAGACCGCCGCTCCTCGAACAATGTAAATGCCGGAGTTATGGACAACATTGGCGTTATGGTCGGTAATTCCAAATTCGAATTTAAAAACCTCTACAATCAGTCCGGCTCCTCAGTTGTTACACTCAGGAATTTTGTTCCGGATTCCCTTACGGGGGCGGTTACACCGAATAAAGCTTACATGCTCTATTATGAGAGCCGGGCCACCTATGCGAGCCAGCTGACCGGCACGCACAAAAACGATGCAGATACGCGTAAGTACACCTGGACGCTTGGGTATACTGACCTTTTCAGAAATCAACCAAACAGGAGGATAATACGGTACTCCCAGGTAAAGCCTGATTCTAACGCTTACTCTGTAGCCCTCCCCGGCGGCGCGCCGGATATCCTGAATGGCGGCAGATTTTACAGTACACTATTCGAACATACATATAGCTTCAACCATAACTTCAGTCAAAAATTCAATGTAAAGGATCACCAGTTAGAGCTAAGTGCAGGTAACTACCTGGAGTATAAATCCCGTAGTTTCAACATCCGGGAATTTGGCTATGTCGCAAAACGAAACGCGACAACAATGCCCATCCTTGCCCTGCCATACGATCAGATATTTGCCGACTCCAACGTGGATGGCACCACGAAGATCAGGATCGGTGAGGGCACGCATGACTACGACCACTACAGTGCAGAAAATAAACTGTATGCAGGCTACCTGTCAGCAAAGATCCCGGTCGGGGACTTTAGCCTTTCGGGTGGTGTGCGTTATGAACATAATATACAGTCACTCAACGCTATCTTCGGTGATACGCTTACACCATCGGCTACCACCAAATTTCTTTTGCCATCTGCGAACGCATCTTACAATTTTTCCGAGAAGACCCTTGTGCGTGTAGCGTACGGTAAGACACTGAACCGCCCTGAATTCCGTGAGTGGGCGCCAATATTCTATTATGATTTCGATGAAGTGGTAGGCTATAAAGGATCTTTGTTCCCTACGCTTGCTAATCGCAATAAAGGAGGCAAGATCGGCGATACATTGAAAGTAGCAGAAATACAAAATTTCGATATTCGGGGCGAATTCTATCCGGCTACCGGCGAAATGATACAGGTGGGCGGCTTCTATAAGCGGTTCACAAACCCCATACAGAAAGTGCTGATCCCATCTTCAGCTTTTGGAGATAATCGCACATTCACTTTTATCAATGCAGATAATGCTTATTGTTATGGTGTCGAAGTGGATATAAGGAAGAACTTAGAATGGCTTGACCGAAAACTTAATACTGGTATTTTTAGGGACATTACACTCGTTGGTAACTTTACATGGGCTAAAAGCGAAGTAACAATAGATACCTCTAAGGATAAAGGCGTATTCGGTATCATCCACAAGTCTACTCTCGCGGGCCAGGCACCATATATAATCAACGCCGGTATATTCTACCAAAACAATGATAACGACATACAGGGATCCCTGCTTTACAATATTGCAGGTCCGCGCCTTTATGCCCTTGGCAATACCGATGCCGGTAGCGAAAGCCTCGGCGAAATGCCTTTCCGCTCTATGGATGCCGTGATCTCCAAGACAATAAAGAAACATTACGTCATAAGCTTTGGGGCGCAAAACATACTGGGCGGCCGCGTCATGTTTATGAAAGATGTGAACCGCGATGTGAAATTTGACACAAAAAACGATCGCGATTTCCGCACCTACTATCCCGGGCGTGTTTACACCATCGGTGTTAAGATTAAATTCTAGTTCCGGTAACCTGCCGGTAACGCAGGGATAATGTTATCGTAATCACACGTTCATTCAGCCATAACATCACGCTTCTACTTTTGCTTCAAAATCAATCAAAAATTTATGAAAAAACTATTACTTTCCGCGTGTCTGTTTGCTTCCCTTGCGGGCAGGGCGCAGTCGTTCACAACTATTACTGTTCAGGATAGTATCTCAACAGATACGCACTGGACTTGTGATAAGCAATACCTGCTCAAAGGGTATGTGTACGTTACTTCAGGCGCTACACTTACTATCGATTCTGGTACTATCATCCGCGGCGATAAGGATACAAAGGGCGCGATCATCGTTGAGCGTGGTGCTAAAATGCGTGCAATGGGCACTCAGAACAGGCCTATCGTTTTCACTTCTAACCAGGATGCAGGCAATCGCGCTTACGGCGACTGGGGTGGCGTGATACTTTGCGGTAAAGCACCAACCAACTGGAATGCAGGACAGGCACAGGTGGAAGGTGGCCCGCGCTCTTTCTATGGCGGCACTGATCCTAACGATAACAGCGGTGAAATGCACTATGTGCGTATCGAGTTCGGTGGTATAGCCTTCTCTCCAAATAACGAGGTTAATAGTCTTACGTTAGCTGGTGTGGGTGCGGGTACGCAAATAGACCACATACAGGTTTCTTACGGCGGCGATGACGGCTTTGAGTGGTTTGGCGGCACAGTAAACGCTAAGTACCTTGTATCCCTTGCTACCTGGGACGATGATTTCGATAGCGATGCAGGCTTCCAGGGCAAAGTGCAGTTTGGCGCCATCATCCGCGATCCGTATGCAGCCGACAACAGCGGCTCTAAAGGCTTCGAAAGTGATAGCTACCTTTCTGGTACATACTCTGGTATTCCTGTAGACAATGCGAAGCTCACACGCCCTGTGTTCTCTAACATTACTGCTATAGGCCCACTGGTGTCTAACACATCTACTGCATGGGACCCATACTTTACAGCCGGTGCGCACATCCGTCGCGGCAGTGCTATCAGCATCCTCAATAGTGTTATCGCAGGTTGGCCATGTGGTCTGCTTATCGATGAGTCTTCATCAGCATTTGGCTCTACTACAGCTAACATCAACACGCAGGAGCTGCAGTTCCGCAACAATATCATTGCGGGAACGTCTACAGTTTCAACGCCAAACCCAAAGCATATCATCTATGTAAAGGACGGTGCACGCTCACTTACTTCTACTTCAGCTTATGCTGATACTGCTACAGGTACTCCGTTCGCCCCATTCGCAGGCCCGCTGGCTTTCCTTACCAGCTCTTCGTTCGGCAACCGTACTTATAATACATCGTCTGATGTTCGCCTGTCCGCTCCGTTCAACCTGGCCAGCCCTGGTCTGTGGCCTACAAGCACTTCGCCTATATCTTTCCGTACATGGACGTCCGCTAACGGTACTATTACCCGTACATTCAATCCTGCAATGCCTATCAGCTACGATACTACAGGCGACTCTGTTAACTTCAACGTCCCTACAGTGGCTCCTGAGTTTACTTCAAGCAAAGCAAACGACCCGTTCTTCACCCGTACTAATTATATCGGCGGTTTTGCAGGTACAGGCACTACAGCCGACAACTGGATGAGGCAGTGGTGCAACTTCGATCCTAATAACACAGACTACAATGTTACTTGCTACGTAGCTCCTGTCGAAAATGCAGTTGCAGATATCAACAAGGCGTCTTTTGGTAACACCAAAGTATTCCCTAACCCTGCCAACGGTGTAGCCACGCTTCTCGTAGAAGTGAAGGAGACAACTACGGTGAAAGTATTCGTTACAGACCTTACCGGTAAAGTGGTAATGCAGGTTTACAACGGTATCGTAAACAGCGGCAACCAGTCTTTCGATATAAATACAAGCGAGCTGTCTAATGGCGTGTACACTGTTACTATCGCTTCTTCAGCCAAAACAAAAACTGTTAAGCTGAGCGTTATTAAGTAAGCACATCTCTTTATGTTAATTTTACGCTGGCCGGTTTCGACCCGGCCGGCTTTTTTTTTTGTTGGGGTTTGGTAAGATGATTTGAAAGTTGCGTCCCGCAGGCTGTTTGCCATCGCGATTAATTCCCGGACCATCAGGTATGCCTCGTAGTTATCCTAAGTTGCTTCCGCGTGTGCTTTACTTTCTGTCTGCAGTTGTGTCTGTAAGCGTATGCAGAAAGGCGATCACGTCTTTGATCTCGCGTTTCGATAAGCCTAGCTTGTCAGCAGGCAGTGTTTGTGTGCCTGGACTAATGCCTGCGCCGGCACCACCGCCGGTATTGTAAAAGGCCAGTACTTCCTCCAGCGTAGCAAATACCCCGTTGTGCATGTATGGGGCGGTAAGGGATATGTTCCGAACGGTTGGCGTTTTAAATGCGTACTTATGCAGTGGCAGTCGCGTAAAGCTGAATTTGCCTAAGTCTGCGTCTAGTGTAGCTTTAGCCCCCGGCCTTGCAGGTACAGCCAGTATCTCCGATTCGGTGTCCTCGTATAGCGGTGGTATCAGTCCATTGAATACTGGCGCATAGTGGCACGTGCCGCACTTTGCTTTGCCCATAAAAAGGTTGAAGCCATTTTTCTCCGCAGCAGAAAAGCTATCTGTCTCATTGCGTATATACCGGTCGAAGCGCGAATTAAAGCTCACCAGTGTGCGGACGTATGAAGAAATGGCATTCGCAATATTGTATGCGGTGATATAGTCTTTCGATGCGGGGTAGGCCTTTCTGAATAGTGCATTATATGTTGTGTCCGCTAATAGCAGGGGTATGCTGTTGGCAAGCGATCCACCCATCTCTTCCGTATTATGCACCACGGCGCTAAGCTGATTTTCCAGGGTTGCAGTTCGCGAGTCGTAGAATTGCTTCGTTTGCAGTGCGGAATACCAGAGTGTAGGTGTGTTGCGCATCAACTGTGCGTCCGGGTTGATGCCATAGGGTTTGGCCAGCCCGTCTGTAAAAGCCTTGTGCGGTTGGTGGCACGTCGCACAGCTTCTATTGCCATCACCTGATAAGATTGGGTCGAAGAACAGTTTCCTGCCTAGCGCAGCTCGCTCAGGTGTCGCCAGGTAATTGCTGTTTGGAGAAAAGAAAGTAATATCGAACAGGTTCGAAGCAAACAATCCTGAGGCCTTTGGGTTGATGGGATTGCGCTGGTCCGGAGTATTATATCCGTTCATGTCCGAACAATAGGTAAGCCATCCAGATAGTGGTGCAATATATTTGCGGATAAACACAGCGCGATCGAAGCTGTTGAAGTCTTTGCCCTTCGAGAGATATGTGATGGACGCATTTGTCAGCGCTGCACCGCGGTCATAGCTCGACTTGCCGATGTTGCCTTTATAATAGCCCGTTATTGTGCTTATCGAAGACAGTACAGCTATCGACTCAGGCAATGCATGCCCTGAGATCGGGGCGTCAAATCCGGTGATGCCCATGCTTACGATGCGGTATACTGCCAGCCTCATCGCCCACCACACTTTGTCATCCCTGAAGTAGTAAATTCGGTCTGGGTCTGTCCGTAGGTGTCGCACTTGCGCCAGCATTGATTTTATCTCAGTTCCCAGCGCTATCCTGTCTATCGTTGCTGTGTAGATTATCCGTTCTGCTACCTGCAGCCCATGTGGTATCATTGAGTCCGCGGGGTCTTCTTCGTTTATTCTAAGCAGGTCCGGTCCATTCAGCAGGCGTGCGGTTCTAGGGTCCGCAACGTCTATGAACAGCTCCACTTTCTTGTATGCGTTTCTGCATGCAAAGAACTTCCATGTAATTTCTTTCCGCTCATTCCTGTGCAGGCTTTTTGCCAGATCGTTAAGGCGTTCGCTGAGGCTATCAAGTTGCCGGTCGTAGTATGCAGCTGCCTTGCTGCCCGGGGTAGTGCTACTATTAAAGGAGAGGCAAAGAGCGCCGGCAATAAGTATTGTTATGATCAGGTGTTTTCCCATGCCTTTTCCCAATTCTTTTTGCTGCGAACTTAAATTTATTACTTCACACGATAAATTACGAAACAATTATTTAATGATTCAGTAACCATTTGGCTACCTAACGTTAATTCAGCGATAACATCAGCCTTATACTTTCGGGGTTCAAAAGATTGAATAGATGAGAAGAAGTATTTTGCCCCTCCTTGCTGGTATTTTATTGGTGTTTGTTGCGCACCGTGCACAAAGCCAAACGCAAACTATATTTGACTATGCTTCCGCCTGGAAGTACCTGGATAACGGGAGCAACCAGGGTACGGCATGGTCTGGTACTTCTTTCAGCGATGCCGCTTGGGGCACTGCAAGCGGTGTCTTCGGCTACGGCGACTCATGGGTCACAACGTATGTGAACGCTTGCGGCGCTGTCGCTGCAAACCCATCCTGTACGAACAAGTATATCACGACCTATTTCCGCAAAACTATAAACATCGCCGATGTGAACCTGTTCGATTCTGTCAGGTTTAATGTGTGGCGCGACGACGGCATGGTCATATACGTAAATGGTGTCGAGGTGTGGCGCGACAATTTACCCGCATCGCCGGCTACCATTACATATACTACTACAGGCTTAACAGCAATTGGCGAGCCGGCAGAATACACACCGGTAACAAAGTCAGTCCCTATCTCGGCTTTTGTGAATGGCAGCAATGTAATAGCCGTCGAGATACATCAACAGTCCGGCTCAAGTTCAGATCTTACTTTCAACATGCAGGCACTAGGCGTTATCCGTACCGGTCTCTTTGCATACGGTTCGGCCTGGAAGTTCCTCGCTACGCCAACAGATCAGGGCACTGCGTGGAGAGCGTCTTCGTTCAATGATGCAGCCTGGGCTACCGGTACAGGCCACATGGGGTTCAGCGAAACCTGGACCAACACCTGTATACCTGCCGGTGCTGCATGTCCTTCCTACGGCACAGGTGGTCCCTGCGGCAGCAGTGTTTCCGGGCTGTCCGGCTGCAACAAGTATACCACCACATATTTCCGCAAAACCATCAGCGTCCCTGATCCTTCTGTGTTTGATTCAATTCGATTTTCGGTATTCAGAGACGATGGCTTCGTTATGTACGTAAATGGAGTAATGGTGACATCTGATAATATGCCAGCCACATACAACTACGCTACGTTTGCCCCAAACAACGTTACCGGCACCACCGGCGTTTGGGCAGAATCGCTGGCTGTGGTAAAGACCATTCCGATTTCTTACTTCACCGCGGGCAACAATGTGGTAGCAATAGAGTTGCACCAGAACTCCCTCACTAGCTCCGACCTCGATTTTAATGTCCAGGCTACGGGTGTGCTGCGCACGCCTGCAATTCCGGTCACTCTTTCGCAGGGGCCATATCTGAATATGGGGAACAAAACAGCCGTTACCATACGCTGGCGTACCAATGTGGCGTCAAGGTCGCGTGTGCAGGTAGGCACTGTTGTCGGCACCTACCCCGTTTTTGTAAATGATGCTACGGCTGTTACCGACCACGAGATAAGGGTTACAGGCTTAAACCCCGACACAAGGTATTTCTATCGTATTGGTACCGACACGTCAGTTATACAGGGCGATACGGCCAATTTCTTCGTTACCGCTCCGGCCGATACCTCAACACGCAGGGTTACCGTAGCGGCATTTGGCGATTGTGGTCGCAACGATAACAGTTTTCAGGCCACTTCACTTGCTGCCTACCGAACCCACCTTGCCGCGCAAGGCATGAAGAGTGCCGATGTAATGTTGCTTGCGGGCGATAACGCTTATGACGCAGGCACAGACGCCGAGTTCTCAAGCAATTTCTTTAGCCGTTATAGCGGCAATATTCTTAAGAATCACATGCTCTTTCCGGCACCCGGCAATCACGATTATGCCAATAGCTCAGCCCGGCAGGCCGATCACATCATGCCTTACTACAACCTCTTTACCATGCCGGCGGCAGCAGAGTGCGGTGGTGTGCCTTCCGGCACAGAGGCCTACTACTCTTTCAATTGGGGTAATGTACATTTTCTGTCGCTCGATTCATATGGCAAGGAGAATGCTGGCACTACCCGCTTGTATGATACCAACGGTGCGCAGGTCAATTGGATCAAAGCGGACCTCGCCGCCAATACAAGCAAATGGGTGATAGCCTACTGGCATCATCCTCCGTTCACAAAAGGAAGCCACAACTCTGATACCGAAGGGGAGCTGATTGAGATCCGCCAGAAATTTATCAGGATATTGGAGCGTTACGGCGTTGATGTGATCATATGCGGTCATAGCCACGACTATGAGCGCTCTTACCTGCTCAAGGATTACTTCGGTACTGAAGCATCATTCAATAAAACCGCGCACACCGCAGACTCTTCAAGCGCAAAATACAACGGCACAGCTAACTCCTGTCCGTATATCACGCAGTCGGGGCATGTTAACCATGGCACAGTATATGTTGTATCCGGCTCTGCTGGTGCAGACGGTGGTGTTCAGAGCGGTTACCCGCACGATGCGCTTCCGTTCTCTATCGATGACGGTGGCATGTTCTTCCTCGATATCCAGGACAATCGTCTTAATGCGAAGTTCCTACGCAGGGACAATACTATCGGTGACCAGTTTACCATCATGAAGGATGTGGAAGTGAATGACACCATATCTGTTCTTCACGGCGACCCGGTAACTCTTACTGCGAGCTGGGTTGGCGCTTATGCGTGGGCGCCGGGCAGTGTTACCCGCACCATATCAGTAACGGCTACCGCAGACACGGTTGTTACTGTTAAAGACAGTCTGGCTAACACTTGCATTATAGACAGGCATTTTATCGATGTTCAGTGCACCATGCCGGCCTTTACAAGCTGTCCATCGGACATTGTGACCTCTGGGTGCAGCGCCACTGTGGCTTATGCAGTAGCTGATACCGGCCGCCCTGCTCCTTCACTTACTTACGCATTTGCCGGCGCTACTATCGGCAGCGGTGTTGGTAGCGGCAGCGGCAGCGCATTCAACACTGGTGTCACGCATGTTACTGTTACCGCGTCCAATACTTGCGGCAATGCTGCTTGTAGCTTCGATATCACCGTCAACGTGCTTCCTGCGGCAGTTGCTGTCTCGGGTGGCGGAGATGTATGTGGAAGCACTACACTTGTAGCGGCCAATGGTGGCGATGGTGTCATATACTTCCAGGGCACCACGGCTGGTGGTATATCTACTGCTATTCCTTCTTCTTCTGAGATTATAACCTCACCGGGTACTTACTACTTTAGGGCGCAAGGTGCCGATGGTTGCTGGAGCAACGATGTTCCGGCCAGTGTTACAGTTCACTCTGTTCCTGCGGCTACAACAGTAAGTGGTGGCGGCACTTTCTGTGGCGCCGCTACGCTGGCCGCGTCTAACGGTGGAGATGGTACTATCTACTTTCAAAACACTACATCAGGAGGCGTCTCCACGGCCGCGGCCGCATCGTCGATGTCTGTATCGGCCTCTGGTATTTACTATTTCCGCACACGCTCTTCTGCAGGCTGCTGGGGCGCTGAAGGCAGCGCTGTTGTGACAGTTAACGCCTTGCCTGCAACACAATCGGTTACAGGCGGCTGCGCCTACTGCGCCGGAGGCGCTGGCGTTTCAATAGGGCTCGCTAGCTCGCAAACGGGCGTAAACTATATGCTTTATGCCGGTAGCGCAGCTATAGGTGCGCCGGTTCCAGGTACTGGTGGCGCGATCAGTTTTGGTAGCCTTACTGCTGCGGGCAACTACACAGTGGCGGCAGTCGATGCAGCAACCTCATGCGCGGGCGACATGGCTGGCAGTGCTTCTGTTATTGTCAATGACTTGCCACCTGTTTACTCCGTTACCGGCGGCGGCAGTTACTGTGCCGGTGGCGCTGGTGTGGCCGTTGGCCTCGGCGGGTCGCTAGCTGGTATTCGGTACCAGCTCTACAATGGTTCGGCAATGATGGGGGCTCCGGTTACCGGCACAGGCGCGCCTGTTGCCTTCGGTTCGCAAACTGCTGCTGGTGCATACTCCGTAGTCGCTACAAATATCGCTACAGCATGCGTTGGCAATATGATGGGCGCGGCATCTGTTACCATCACACCTGTAGTGGTGCCGTCAGTTTCCATATCCTCCTCCATTGGATTGTCTGCATGCACAGGCACCGCAGCCACTTTTACATCGCTTGTTTCAAATGGTGGTGCAGCACCTTTATACCAGTGGCGTGTCAATGGCACCCCTGCTGGTACTATGGCCATGCACACGTATACTCCGTCAAATGGAGATGTAGTATCAGTGAGGCTGACAAGCACTGCTGCTTGCGCATTGCCCGATACCGCTGTGGCAGCAGTGACAATGACAGTAGACCCATATGTGCTGCCAAATGTAACGATAGCGGCTGCTCCGGGAAGCATCTTGTGCGAAGGCAGCCCAGTTACATTTACTGCGGCCCATACCCACGGAGGTACTGCGCCTGCATTCACATGGCTCCGCAATAGCGTTGTTGTAAGCACATCACCTACATACTCGGTAGTTCCTGGTAACGGCGACGATTTTATTCTTTCAATGACAAGCAATAAGCCATGCCGGCTTGCCACTAATGTTTACAGCAATAGCATCAGCATGACAATGGCGGAGCGCTACTTGCCCTCCGTTGCCATTTCGGTTACGCCAGGTGTGGTCATACAACCCGGAATGTCTGATACTTTAACAGCTACCGTTACTGGCGGTGGCCCTGCACCTACATATCAGTGGGTAAAGAATGGGTCAGTGATACCAGGTGCCACCACTTCAGTTTATATCAGCAGCACATTCGCAAATGATGACTCGGTCAGCTGCATGGTCAAAGGCACTGGTATTTGCGGCCTGCCAACGTACAATTTTGTAAGAATAAAAGTGAACACAACCGGGCTGCATACTTTGCAAACGATCGGCTTGATCACAGTTCAGCCAAATCCCAACGGCGGTGAGTTTGTTGTCACTGGTAAGATACATTCAGGTGAACCAATGAATTTGTCCGTTACTAATGTACTCGGGCAGCTGGTCTACGATGAAGAAATAGTATTTGCTAACAATGATCTTGATCATAAGGTGGTCTTAAATCGGGCGCTGCCTGGCGGCACCTACTTGTTTACCGTTCGTTCAGTTTCTGGTTTGCAAACCTTCCGCCTTATAGTGAACAGGTAACTACTGCACAGGTTATTGGCAAAGCCGCTCTGCAGATGTTTGCAGACGGCTTTGTTAGATAATCTTGTGTATACCGTTCAAGGCGACGTAATTGGCGCTTTTTGGCCCATATTTACTCAATTTCAGCACGTCTTTTTAGACGGTATTAAGGTGAGGGCTTGACAGGCCTTAGGAACAGGAATTCGCTCAAAGGCCGGTTTCCGTGCCCTGTCATCGACTGTATCTCATGGTCGAGCATGTTATTGTTGCAGAGATGGCTTATAAAAGTCTTTCTGGCGATGTGAGTAGTGAGGAATTGATATTTAGGATACGACACTAGCCCGCAAGATATCGCAAAGATGATTGCTCATTTTGAAAAGCTTTTGGAATGGATTGAGCCGATTGTGATGTGCTGCCTGTGAATGAAGCCTTGAACATCAACTTCCATGAAAAAGAACAAATGAATGATGTCGTGGGCAGAACGTCCATCGACTCTATAGCCCAACATAACCATAATGTGACCAATATCTCTTCCAACGGGGATGCTGTTTTATCTGCTTGATAAGCGGATCATCGACAATACAATACGTGTCGACAAGATGGTTTACCTGCCGAGCATGAATTATACACTGCTGACAGTCGATGCTGACGTGTTGATGAAATGCTTAACGGTAGCAGACTATGGGCTCAGCCATGTATTCACTGCGGGGTTGATGTCATTAGGTAAACACTGCACCGTGGAGTCGTCGGAGGCAACCAGATTACAGCTGTTGGATTTATACATGAGATCCACTGGAGAAGCACAATATAATTGTCCGTTTATTGGACGCCCTGATTGAAGTCCGCAGTCCGTATATTATGTTGGAAGGTGTCTTAGAAAACGTAGCGCGGAGGCGTAGTCTAGCCAATAGCGCTAGGCGAAAGATATGCAAGGCCATAGAGGGCTATTATGTCAAAGTAATTTTCTGCTAGCAATCTTACCGAAGCAGTTGTGGTAGTAGCAAATATCTATGCGTAGTATTTTCCTTCCCACAAGCTTTCAACTTGATCCCCTGTAATCTGTACGGCTCCTCTACGCCGCAGTTTTAAAAACGCCAAAACCCGCGCTGGGCGCGGGTTTTGGGACATGCTTGCGGACTGGACGGGACTCGAACCCGCGACCTCCGCCGTGACAGGGCGGCATTCTAACCAACTGAACTACCAATCCTTCCCGTTGGGGATGCAAAGATAAAAGCAATTTTCTGAATTCTACAAAAAAAGTTCTTTACCATATTATAGCCCCCCAAATGAGCAAAGCGATACTTGCCCTGCTTATGTTTATTTGCGGGATAAACTACTACATTTGTATCCCCAAATTAAACGTATGCAATTTCTGGATTTCGAAAAGCCGCTTGAAGAACTGTATGCCCAGATAAGCAAGTTGAAGGAGATGTCGCTGAAGAACAAAGTTGACGTAACCAATACAATACGCGAATTGGAGAGTGCAATAGACAGTACCCGCGCCAAGATATACCAGAATCTTACTCCATGGCAGCGCGTGCAGCTTAGCCGCCACCCTGATCGTCCATATACGCTATACTACATAGAAAAAATATTTACCAACTTCGTGGAGCTTTACGGCGACCGGCAGGTAAAGGATGACAAGGCTATGGTGGGTGGTATGGCCAGGCTCAATGGTATGCCTGTAATGGTAATGGGCCAGCAGAAGGGTGTTAACACTAAAATGCGCCAGATGCGCAACTTTGGCATGGCTAACCCCGAGGGCTACCGCAAGGCGCTGCGCCTGATGAAGATGGCCGAGAAGTTTGGGCATCCTATTGTTACGTTCATAGATACGCCCGGCGCGTTCCCCGGCCTGGAAGCAGAAGAGCGCGGGCAGGCTGAGGCCATAGCGCGCAACCTGTTTGAGATGGTGAACATGAAGGTGCCGGTAATATGCGTGATCATTGGTGAGGGCGCTTCTGGCGGGGCCTTGGGCATAGGCATAGGCGATAGGGTGGTGATGCTGGAAAATACGTGGTACTCGGTTATTTCGCCTGAGTCGTGCTCATCTATACTGTGGCGCAGCTGGAACTTCAAGGAGAAAGCGGCCGAGCAGCTAAGGCTTACCTCGTCTGATATGAGCGGCTTTGGCCTGGTAGATGATGTGATACCTGAACCCGTTGGCGGCGCGCACTTCAATGCCGAATCCATGGCCGCTACAATAAAAGAATATCTGGTTGGTGCCATAGAGCAGCTGATGGCATTTGACGCCGAGGCGCGCATCAATCAGCGAATAGAGAAATTTTCGAAGATGGGCTTCTTTGACGAAGCAGAGGCCGATGTTCTTGTAAAATAATTTCCGATCTCTATAATAGACAATACACCCGGTACCTGGGTGCTGCTATTATATTCATCCCGCAGCTACAACCTACTTTCTAAGAGTACCTTTTGCTTATTGCATCATTTCATTAAAAACGAAGCAACAAACATGGCTTTTCAGCAACTTAAAGGCACAGGCGTAGCATTAGTGACGCCGTTTCATAAGGATGGCAGCATAGATCACCCTGCTCTCGAAAAACTCGTAAACCACGTCATTCGCGGGGGAGTAGACTTCCTGGTGGCGCTGGGCACTACCGGGGAAACCCCCACACTTTCTAACGATGAAAAACAGGAAGTGCTGGGCGCGGTGATAAAATACTGTAACGAGCGTGTGCCGGTAGTATGCGGCATTGGCGGTAATAATACTGCCGAGGTGGTGCAGCAGCTGAAAGAGTATGACCTGAGGGGTGTGACGGCTATCCTGAGTGTGGCACCTTACTACAACAAGCCTACGCAGGAGGGTATATACCAGCACTTCAAAGCTGTATCGGCGGCCACAAACAAGCAAATAATACTCTACAATGTGCCCGGGCGCACGGCCAGCAATATACTGCCTGCCACAGTCATACGCCTGGCAAAAGAGTGCAGCAACATAACATCAATAAAGGAGGCCAGCGGCAACCTTGCCCAGTGCATGGAGCTGATACAGCACAAGCCTGATGGCTTTACCGTGCTCTCCGGCGACGATAACCTGGTGCTGGCGCAGATGGCTATAGGCATGGAGGGCATCATATCGGTAGCGGCCAACTGCTTTACCAAGGATATGACCGACATGATCAATATGGCTATTGTAGGCAAATTTGATAAAGCCCGTAAGGTGCTTTACAAGATATTGCCCGGCATAGACCTTCTTTTTGCAGAAGGCAACCCGGCGGGGGTGAAGTGTGTGCTGAAGCACATGGACATGTGCGAAAATGTGCTGCGCCTGCCCATAGTGCCCGTGAGCGCCCCTACAGGCAAGGAGATAGCCCAGTTTGTGAAAAATCTTGCATAAATAAGACAATACTGCCGGTAAAAGGATTGCTGGCAAGCGCTTCACATTACTATTTTCCATACCTTCGCGAAAAATTTATAAAAAATCTTTTATGAGTACAATGACTCGTTCAAAAATTGACTTCAAGCTGCCTTATCAGGTAAAAGATATCAGCCTTGCAGAGTGGGGTAGAAAAGAGATCAGGCTGGCGGAAGCTGAAATGCCGGGCCTGATGGCTATACGTGCCGAATATGGTGCTCAGAAGCCACTGAAAGGTGCGCGCATAGCGGGCTGTCTTCACATGACCATCCAGACTGCGGTGCTTATAGAAACACTGGTAGAGCTGGGTGCAGAAGTGCGCTGGAGCTCTTGTAACATCTTCTCTACACAAGACCACGCCGCAGCAGCTATTGCAGCGGCAGGTATCGGCGTATTTGCCTGGAAAGGCCAATCGCTTCAGGATGCGGACTGGTGTATTGAGCAGACATTGTTCTTTGGCAGTGAAGACCGCCCGCTGAACATGATACTGGATGATGGCGGCGATCTTACCAATATTGTACTCGACAACTATACTGAGCTGGTGCACCACATAAAGGGCCTGAGCGAAGAAACTACTACAGGTGTACACCGTCTTTATGAGCGTATGCAGAAAGGCACACTGCCAATGCCTGCGATCAACGTTAATGACTCTGTTACCAAGTCTAAATTTGACAACAAGTATGGCTGCCAGGAAAGCCTGGTAGACGCTATACGCCGCGCTACCGATGTAATGATGGCCGGTAAAGTAGCTGTAGTAGGCGGATACGGTGATGTGGGCAAAGGCTCGGCATTGTCGCTCCGTGGTGCAGGTGCCCGCGTTATCGTTACTGAAATAGACCCGATATGCGCCCTGCAGGCTGCTATGGACGGCTTTGAAGTAAAGCGCATGGCTGATGCAGTTAAAGAAGCTGACATCATCGTTACCGCTTCAGGTTGCCGCGACCTGATCACTGAAAAGCACTTCCGTGCTATGAAGGATAAGGCGATCGTGTGTAACATAGGCCACTTTGATATCGAGATCGATATGGCATGGCTCAACAATTCTTACGGCAATACCAAGGATACTATTAAGCCACAGGTAGACCTGTACACTATAGACGGTAAAGACGTAATAGTGCTGGCAGAAGGCCGCCTGGTGAACCTTGGCTGTGCTACAGGCCACCCAAGCTTCGTAATGAGCAACTCATTCAGCAACCAGACACTTGCGCAAATAGAGCTGTGGAACAACCACGAGAGCTATGAGAACAAGGTATATGTGCTGCCTAAGCACCTCGATGAGAAGGTGGCACGCCTGCACCTTGCTAAAGTAGGTGTAGAGCTCGATGAGCTTACCGATGCACAGTCTGAGTACCTGGGTATACCTAAAGAGGGCCCATACAAGGCTGAGATGTACCGCTACTAAAATTTAAAAAGCAAAAGTTATAAGTCAAAAGGTCCGTGTTTTACGGGCCTTTTGTTTTGTGCCTATGAACCAGCTACGCAGTGGTGTAGATCCATTTGGTTTAGCAGGTGCAGTGGTTGCTGCTGACCGTTTAAGGGTCGGGTAGCTCCTACGGAGCAAATCTATTCTATGTATTACTGGTGCTACATAGCGGCAGCTCCTACGGAGCAGACACTAGTCGATGCAAATTGCGCTGCAAAATGATCGCTCCTACGGAGCAGATCCATTAAATGTATCACTGGTGCTACATAGCGGTAACTCCTATGGAGCAGACACTATTTGGTGCGAAGCCATTTGGTTTAGCAGGTGCAGTGATTCCTGACCGTTTAATCGGGTAGCTCCTACGGAGCAAATCTATTCTATGTATTACTGGTGCTACATAGCGGCAGCTCCTACGGAGCAGATAGTATTGTATGTCAATTGTGCTGTATAGTGATATCTCTTGTGGAGCAGTACTATTCAGTAATTACCTCGGCGTGGGTACGCTGATCTCCGCAGGGAGCGATACCTCGCTGAGTATGCCGTGCTCGGTGACGGCTCTGAGTGTGAAGCCGTAAGCCTGTCCCGGCTCCAGGCGGGCGGTAACAAAGTCGCGGATGTTTTTCTTCAGCTCGTTCTCTGTTGCTATCTCCTGCTGGTTTTGGTAGAGGCGGAAGCCCTTAACATCGGGTATTTCGGGGTAATCCCACTTGATCGCTACATTCTGGTTAGCAACAATAACCTTGGCGATAGCGGGTGGCGGCAGCTCAAGGCTTGGCGCCTGCACTACAATGGTATCGCCGTAGGCGCTCTCAGTGCCCAGCTTGCTCACAGACATAACCGCAAACTTGTAGAGCGCGGCAACACCATGCTGCACGGTATACTTGTGCGTTGGTTTCGTCAGCTTCTCGGCTATGGGCCTGAAGTGGCCCTCGAGTGGGGGGCATGCGTATATCCTGTAGCTGCCAGTAATAGTATCGCCTTTCATGGGCGGATCCCACGTGAGCTGTATGGTATATTTCTTGTCTTGCATGAAGCCACCGGCTTTTACATTCAGGGGCGCAGGTGGCTGTGCAATAAAAAAGTAGTTATATACTTTGTCCTGGCTAGCCACATCGGTGCGGTCGTTGTAGAGCGCTACCACGCGAAAGCGAACGTATGAATTGACCGGTGAGCCGGTAGGGTCTATAAAAGAGCGGGCGGAGGGATCGAGCAGGCCCGAGACGCGCTTATAGCCATCGGGCGTATTGTCTTTTTCTATGTACACGCCTTTTATATAGCGCTCAAATTCTTTAGGGAACGACCATTGCACGTGTATACCATCGCGAAAGTAAAAGCCTTTGGAGGCCACGGCTGTGATATCTGGTTTCCTGTATTCGCGTGGATGATTTGCGGGGTCGTAGATATATGGCTTAATGATGCCCTCGAGGCCTATGACAGACTCAGCGCTGATGCTGTACTGGTGCATCATGGTGCTGGAGGCGCCTTTGTCGAACCAGGTAAACTCTGTGAGGTCTTTAGGGTTAGTGGCTATTATGGGTGTCTCGTTGAGCCGGAGCCCCATTCGGTATATATTGAAGCCGGTAACATAGCCGGCCCGCATCTTGTTAAGGTCCGCATTCCAGGTGACTGTTATGCCTTTTTTGCCAAGTGTGGCCCTGGTGGTGACTTCCTTCACGAGATTGAGGTCCGGTATTTCTCCATAATTCCAGCTGGCAGTGGCGATGAGCTTGTTAGTGCCGGCGGCAAATATGCCATATTGGTAAGCTGTTTTGCGTGCTACTGTATGATCTACAAAAGCGAAGCCTGCAATAAGCGCCAGGTCGTAGTCGCGGGAAACCATCTTTGTAAGCTCCAGCACAGCATTGTCATCAGTGGCCAGCTTGCGGAGGAATGTGTTATCAGTTTCCTGCAGCTTCTTATTCTTCAGCAGGTCGGTCTGCTTATTGATGAGCTTTACTACATCAGTCTGATCGCTCTCTACTATCCACAGGCGCTTGCGGGAAGATATGCCGGGCACTATAGGCATACGGTTGATCTTGACCCAGTCCTGCAATCCTTCCTTTCGCTTTATGTCGAATGCGGTAAGATCAGCACGGCTGGTGAGCAGCCATAGGAGCTTCACTGTTTTGCCATCGGGGCTCTGCACGAGCAGGTTTACCTTGTCGCTTTGGGCAAACGAGGTAAGGCCAAGCAGGGCAATGAGTAATGTGAGTATTGATGCTTTCAAAGTAGTAGATTCAAGAAGGTGTGCAAAGATACATTATTTATTTGCGCTATTGGCCCCATCCCGACCTTCCCCCAGGGGGATGCCCCATCCCGACCTTCCCCCAGGGGGATGCCCCATCCCGACCTTCCCCCAGGGGGAAGGAGATGTTGTGTATATAGCGCGAGTGCTGGTGTTTCCGGTTTGCTTCCGGTTTTTTATTAGTAGTGTGTTGGTTGGAGTTGCTGTAGGGTGTTGATTTTAAGTATGTTAGGGTGTTGTGAGGGGGTATTTCCGGTTGCCGGTGCGAGAAAATTGTCGGAACCAGGATGTATGGGATTTTGTTGAATTTTTAGGAATGGGATTAGGGTTCTTGATTTTCTATCGGGTAGAAAGCTGATGTAGTTGCCCCATCCCGGCCTTCCCCCAGGGGGAAGGTGATGTAACGTAGCACTCCGCGAGTGTTGGAATTTCCGGTTTGCTTCCGGTTTTTGCTGGTTGGCGGAAGATGGTTTATGGTTTATTGTGTTGGTTGTCAGTTGTTTATGTGTCCGTTGCCGGTTTGAACACGATTTCAAGAATCAAGGAAATACAGGATGGCGTTTTGCGAACCTTCCGATGCGTTGGCCGACTGCGAGCAGGACAACTGCAGGGATATGCCCGTACATGTTTCAAAGCTCAGCTGCGGGCTGTCTTACCGCATGGACGTAAGTTGCTACGAAATTATCAAGTTGCCAAAACGGGTTTTTATGACAGTGCGTTTTCTGTAGTGTAATAAACAGCTGGCGGTACACCATAAAAATTTGTTTGCAATGTGGGTAAGGGTTTAGGGTGAAAGTTAGTATTCTTTGTCGTTGATGGTTTGAACACGACTTATAGGATGGAAGGGGAAACAGGGTAGCGATCAATAAACGTATATGGAGACTGCCTTTCGAGGCTGATATCTCACGCGATGCTTTGCTTAGGAGTGTATGCCGAACCGCTATTCTAACTATGTGAGTAACGTTGCCTCCTTTTTCATAAAAAAATCACAAAAAGGCTTACTTTTGCGACCTCATTCATCTTTATTTTTTATCTGTAGATGTTGCGGCAAGAGCCTATTAGGGCAAAATGGCATTTAGGGGCGCTGGGGCGTGTAAGAGATTATAACCAGCTGTTGAAGCCTAATCTCAGCGGCATGGTGGTATTCAGCAGCGTTATCGGCTACCTGATGGCGCCGGGTGTGCATTTCGTATGGAATGACCTGGGCACGTGGCAACGCATCATCACTTTATTTACAGGGGGCATGCTGGTGACCGGCGGCGCCAATACCATAAACCAAATACTGGAAAAGGATAGCGATGCGCTGATGAAGCGCACGCAAGGCCGCCCGCTGCCTGATGGCCGTATGGGCACTGCCGAGGCGTGGCTCTTTGCCGCACTTACAGGCATATCAGGGGCGTTGCTGCTGGCTCTGTACTTTAATGTGCAGGCGGGAGCTCTAAGTTTTTTCTCACTTTTATTGTATGCATTTGCTTATACGCCCATGAAAAAGGTGCACCCGGTGGCTGTGCTGATAGGCGCTATACCGGGCGCGCTGCCCCCGCTGATAGGCTGGGTGGCGGCTACGGGTGAATTCAGCGCGGGTGGCTGGGTGCTGTTCGCGGTGCAGTTCTTCTGGCAGTTCCCGCACTTCTGGGCTATAGCATGGGTGGCATATGACGACTATGACAGGGCGGGCATACGCATGCTGCCTACGCGTGAGCGCGAAACGAAATTCACTGCTATACAATGTATTCTTTACAGCATGGTGCTGGTGCCTATGGCTACGGTGCCGCATATGCTGGGGCTTACGGGCAGCATAGGTATGTGGGTGTGCCTGCTGTGCGGGGTTATGTACCTGGCAGCATCTATAGCGTTTTATGTGAAGAATGACTACAAATCGGCAAGGAGGGTGATGTTCGCATCATTTATATACCTGCCGGTGGTGCTGCTGGCGCTTGTGATGGATAAGATGTAGGCCCCTCCCGGCCTCCCGCAAGGGGAGGAGGTGGCGAGGCGGCCGCGGGAGTGACCCGGCCCTATCCGGCGGGAGAAACCCCGGCCCTAAAGGGAGGTGTTATATGGCTCATGGGGTGTGGACCTCTCCCCGGCCCTCTCCAAGGGAGAGGGGGACGTCATTGGCCCGGCGGGAGTAATTCCCGGCCCTATCCTTCGGCGGAAAGCTCAGGATGAGGGAGGGTGTGGTGTGAAACCCCCGGCCCCTAAAGGGGAGGTGTTATGTGGCTCGTGGGTACCTCTCCCCGGCCCTCTCCAAGGGAGAGGGGGACGTCATTGGCCCGGCGGGAGAAATTCCCGGCCCTATCCTTCGGCGAAAGCTCAGGATGAGGGAGGTGTGGTGTGAAACCCCCCGCCCCTAAAGGGGAGGTGTTATGTGGCTCATGGGGTGTGGACCTCTCCCCGGCCCTCTCCAAGGGGAGAGGGGGACGTGGCACGGCGGGAGTAATTCCCGGCCCTATCCTTCGGCGAAAAGCTCAGGATGAGGGAGGTAAGGTGTAAACCCCGGCCCTAAAGGGAGGTGTTGTGTGGCTTATGGGGTGTGGGAATTTGAATTTTTGAGATTTGGAATTTTTTGAGTTTGAGGTGATATAGATATAGTAATTATGAGCATGACAGTGGAAGCAGCAAAGCAGAGAAAGAAGATACACCCGCATAAATTTGCGATGTGGGTGGCCATGGGGAGCATTAGCATGATGTTTGCAGGGCTTACGAGTGCTTATGTGGTGAGGGAGTCGCAGGGCAACTGGCGGTATTATAATCTGCCGATGGTCTTCTGGCTGTCGACGGCGGCGATAGTGATCAGTAGCCTGACGATGATACTGGGCACAAGGGCATTTAAGAACAGGCAGATGCCGAGGTTCAGGATGCTGATAACGGCCACATTGATCTTTGGCATTTTGTTTGGCGTATTGCAGTATGCCGGTTTTTACCAGTTGTATCACCAGCTGCAGCAGGTACGCATAAACGGGCAGGTGCTGAATGAGGCTACGACAGTGCGGGTAAATGGCAACCCGAGCGAATCGTTCCTTTTCATTATTGCCGGATTGCATCTTGTGCACCTGGCGGGTGGGATTATTGCATTATTAATTGTATTTTTCCGCGCGTTCAGAACACGGGTAAAGACATATAATGCTACAGGGCTGGAGATAGTAGGCAGCTATTGGCACTTTGTAGATATATTGTGGTTATATTTATTTGTATTCTTTCTGGCAAATCAATAAAATTGTTTCGAAATTCGCACCGCGATCTAGCACACTCAAAATAGAATAATGTCACAACAAACAGTAGTAACAACAGCACCGGAACCGAAATTATGGGCGGGGGGACGCTCGCCATACAATGTGAGCTATGGAAAAATGATGATGTGGTTTTTCCTTTTGTCGGATGCGCTGACCTTTGGCGCCTTCCTGATCTCTTATGGAACCACGCGCTTCTTCAGCTCAGTATGGCCTAATGCGAACTCCGTTTTCAAGGCCTTCCCACTGGCGCCGCACGACGCTAACCTGCCGCTGCTGTTTGTGAGCTTAATGACCTTTATCCTCATCATGAGCTCGGTAACAATGGTACTGGCTGTACATGCAGGACACTATAATGATAAAAAGAGTGTGGCCAAGTGGCTGCTGTGGACGATAGTAGGCGGCATATGCTTCCTTGCCTGCCAGGCATGGGAGTGGACGCACCTGCATGGCGAAGTGGGCACCCTGTGGGGCAGCTTCGTAGATGTGAACACACCAGTAACTTCGTTCGCTCACTTCTTTGACCATGAAACAGCAAGCAAGCTGCTGGCACCAGACGCGCATGGCACACTGACCCATGAGGCGATGAAGGCTACGCACAACTTCTTCAACTACTTCTTTACCATCACCGGTTTCCACGGTGGGCACGTTACCTCGGGTGTTGTGTTCAATATACTGATACTGGTAAACACGGTGAACGGTGTGTATGAGCGCCGCGGCCACTACGAGATGGTGGAAAAGATAGGCCTCTACTGGCACTTTGTAGACCTTGTGTGGGTATTCGTGTTCACGTGTTTCTACCTGCTTTAATAGTCGTAAGTCGTAAGTATAAGTCGTAAGGCTTGTGCGGTTGTAAGAGTTTAGTAGTCGTAAGTCGTAAAGCTTTTGCCCGTAAGTTTTTAAGTCATAATTTTAAGTAACTCAAAATATTTTCTACCAATGTCATCACATCATAACCAAGATAGCATACAGCATTATTATGAGGGCGACCAGAGCAAGTTGTATTCTGGCATAATGTCGCACCACTCAGATGTAAACTCAACTGAGTCTAAAACGCAGATAAAGAAGATATGGAAGGTGTTTTGGGTGCTGCTTGTGATCACTGTTGCAGAGGTGATAATGGGCATGTTCTTCAGCGCATCAATGCCTAAGTGGCTTATCAATACACTGTTCCTGGCCCTGACCCTGCTGAAGGCGGGCTACATCGTATCTATCTTCATGCACCTTGGCGATGAGTTCAAAGGATTTATTGTGACCGTGCTGATACCCCTGGTGCTTTTTGTATGGTTTATTATCGCGTTCCTTGCCGATGGTGGTTTCTGGCTGCGCATGAATGATGAATCGTCTGCACGTCCGCAAATAGAGAATGTAAAGCACAAATGAGCCAAAGATCTAACAAACGTTTTTTAGGAGGACTAGCGGTAGCGTTTTTGCTGCCGCTTTCTTTTTATTTTATCGCCAGGTTTTTGTCGAAAGACAAGATACACCTGCCGGGCCGCTATGGCGTGGAGCGAGTGGACTCTGCTGCGGGAGGGCGTGACACCGTATACCATAAAATAGGCGATATAACACTGACCAACCAGCTGGGCGAACAGGTGTCGCTTAACGGGACACTGGCGGGGAAGATAGTAGTGATCAGCTTTTTCTTTGCCGACTGCCCTGTGATATGCCCCAAGCTGAACAAGAATGTGGCGCTGCTGCAAAAGGCATTCAGGAAGAACCCGAAGACGGCGAACAACCTGGATAATACTGTGCATTTTTTGTCGATAACGATAAACCCGGAAAAGGATACCTTCCAGGCGCTGCGGCTATATGCAGACAGGTTTGGCGCTAACCATGACCACTGGTGGTTTTTGACCGGGGACAGGAAGACTATCTATGACTTTGCGCGGAATGAGCTGCATGTGGGAGCGGGGCCTGGCGATGGCGGGGCGGAGGACTTTGATCATAGCCAGCAACTGGTGCTGCTGGATAAGGACAGGATAATACGTGGCTACTACAACGGGCTTGACTCGCTGGAACTGCGGAAGTGTGCGGACGATATGGTGCTGCTGACGATGGAGAAGGAGCATAAGCGGAAGAAAAGATGAACTCCTGATCGTATTTGAAACCGGGATTTTTAATTTGCATAGTTTTGTATAGTAGTAAAATTTATTATTATGGTACGCACAGTGATAATACCGACTGGCTCTGATATTCATTTGTCGATTGCAAAAGAATATATAGGGAAACCTATTGAAATAACATATTTGGCGTTGGATGAGCTTAAGGAACAACCGGTGACGAACAAAACAATGGCGGAATTCTGGAACACTATACCAGACGAAACCGCGCAAAAACTGCATGACAATATCCTGAAAATGAGAAGCGAATGGGACACGGATATTTGATTGATAGCAACGCAATAATATATTTTTGCAATGGGAAATTGCCCGTGAATGGCAAGAGCTTTTTATCGTCTATTGAGCTTAAAATTTCTATTATATCTAACATCGAGCTTTTTGCAGCAAAAAATATCTCAGAAAAAGAGCAGTTGATTTTAAAGAAAATTGTTGCGATAGCTAACGTATATCCAGTCAGCGCTGAGCTGGTCGAAGCAACTATCCATATACGCCAACAGTACCGGACAAAGCTTCCGGATGCCATTATTGCCGCCACGTGCTTAACCTATGATCTTGTATTAGTAACAGGGAATGTCAATGATTTTAAGAGTATAAGCGGTTTGAAGATCGTCAACCCACTTACTATGTAATTCGCGATATATATGCTTACACCTTTTCTTAAGAAGAACGACAGGCAGGCGAGGCTGCTGATAATTACTGTATCGTTCGTGGTATTTGCTGCGGTGGCGTTGCTATCGAAGTATAAGCTGGCGGTGGACCTTGGGTTTGATGTGCATGTGTTCGCGCTGTTCAATGCGGTGATCAATACTATGGTGAGCATACTGCTGGTATGGGCGCTGGTGGCTGTGAAGAATAAAAACTACCTGCAGCACAGGAGCGTAATGCTGACGGCCATGGGCCTGTCGATGCTGTTTTTGCTCTCGTATATAGCCCACCACTTGCTGGCGGGAGAAACTAAGTATGGCGGTGAAGGGACGCTGCGTTATGTGTATTACTTTATCCTTGCTACGCATATACCACTGGCGGCTATAATACTGCCCTTCATATTGTTTACAGCTTACCGCTCGCTGACGGGAGAATATGAGAAACACAAAAAACTGGCGAAGTACACATGGCCGCTGTGGCTGTATGTGAGCGTGACGGGGGTGCTGGTGTATGTGCTGATCAGTCCGTATTACACGAGTTAGTCGTAAGTGGATTAGTCGTAAGTCAAAAGTCGTAAGTCCGCGAGGGAGCTCGGGTTATTAATTTTATAGGTTTGGGGCGTTTTATAATTGGTTTTATCTTTGTGATATGAAGAAGCTGGTGCTTGCGATGGTGTTGGTGGTTGGTGCTGCGGTTTCGGCTGCGGGGCAGGGGTGCTCTGTGTGTACCAAAACGGCTGCCGGGCTGGATAAGACGAGCGCCCGCGGGCTTAATGGCGGCATTTTGTACCTGGCATTTTTGCCGCTGGCCATTATAGGCACGGTGGGTGCGGTGTGGTGGAAGCGCAATAAGTAATTTGCCCGGGCAGGGTTATTTTCCATTCATTTTTCCATTCTGTTTGCTGCGATACGCGGCGGTTTTTGATATATTTGTTGTATGCGCAATATTGTGATCACGTTTGGCATTGTGTGCCTTTGCAGCCTTGTATTGCTGCAGATGGCAAAGGTGGCCGTGATCAAGAATACGGTGCCGATAGAAATCATTATAGGTGGCTTTGCAGGGATCTTCCTTGTGGCGGGTATACTGATAGCCCGCAGGCCGGCGCAGCGGGTGGTGGTAGTGGAGGCTAAAGCAGAGCCGGCCGTGCCGGCCCCACCGGTGGCGGCTGATGCTATTGACCGCAGGAAAATAGAGGAGCTGGGAATAAGCAAGCGCGAGTACGAGGTGCTGTGCGAGATAGCGTTGGGGCTGTCGAACGTAGAGATAGCGGAAAAGCTTTTTGTATCTGAGAGTACTATTAAGACCCATACCTCAAACCTGCTGATGAAGCTGGATGCAAAGCGGCGAACTGAGGCTGTGGCCACGGCGAGGGAGCTGAGGGTCATAAATTAGACCAAAGGTCTGAGGTAAATCATACTTTAGTATGAGGGCCAGACTACGCGCCCAGCATACATTTGCACCGAATCAAAAAAATAAAATTTTATGAAAAAGGTTGTTTTACGTTACGGGGGTTTTTCGGTATTGGTGCTTATTGCGGCTAGTATTATCGGCTTTATAGTGGGCAAAGGCTCCGACTATGGTACCCAGGAGGTAGTGGGCTATGCGGCCATATTCCTGTCGATGATATTTGTGTTTTTTGGCATAAAGCAGTACCGCGACAATGTGAATGGCGGTACCATATCTTATGGACAGGCGTTCAAAGTGGGGTTCCTGATAGTGTTGCTGCCATCTATTGCGTTTGGTATTTTTAATGCTATTTATGTGAAGGTCATTGATCCCGGGTTTATGGAAAACTACTACAATGTAGCAGTGCAGCAGGCGCAGGCAAAAATGTCGGGGGCAGCACTGGAGCAATACCTGAAGAAGATGGAGCAGGAGAAGGCTATGTATGGGAACCTATTTGTGAGCTCTTTTGTAATGGCGCTGACAGTGGTGATCGTTGGGGTGGTGGTGACCGCCATCTCTGCGCTGGTATTGCAGCGGAAACCTAAGGTGCAAATGGCTTAGAAGATATTTTTGTATAAATCAGGAATGTAAATGCAGGCAGAACTAACAATGAAGCAGGCCGTGCTGGAAACAGAACGGCTGCTTCTTAAAGAGCTTACGCCAGAGATACTGGCAGCGCTATATGACGCACTCAGCGATGAGGAGGCTATGGAGTACTTTGGCCTTACAGCTGAGGGACTGGCTACAGAAAAGGCAAAGCTGTACGGTGGTGGGTTCACCACGTACCGGACGGCTATGAAGCAGTTTTTGCTGGTGGAAAAGTCTACCGGGAGGACCATTGGCCGTGGCGGCTTCCACAACTGGTATGCCATGCACAGCCGGGCAGAGCTGGGATATGCTATGAATGCTGATGAGGAACTGCGCGGCAAGGGCTATATGAAAGAGGCGGTAACCGCTATGATAGCCTATGGCTTTGAGCATATGGGGCTGAACCGTATTGAGGCATATGTGGGGCCGACTAATGAACCGTCGCTACGGATAGTGTGCGGGATGGGCTTTACGCAGGAAGGGGTGTTGCGGGAGCACTATTGTTGCAATGGTGTTATTGATGATTCGGTGTGTTTTGGGTTGTTGAAGAGGGAGTGGGAGGTGGGATAAATAGATAGAAATGATTATCTTTGGTAGTAACTTATAAGGGTATGTTAGTAGAAAGAACATCGACTGAAGTAATTGTGAGGTTGCCGACTTCGGTGGATACTGAGGATCTGCAGGCATTTTTGAATTATGCCCGGTACAAAGAATTGACGTCCAGATTTAAGGTCCCCCAGGAAAAAGTAGATAAGCTTGTAAGTAGTATTAAAAAAGGGTGGTGGGCTAAAAATAGGGCTAAATTCATAAAATAGGGTTCCTATCAAAATCATTGTTGATACTAATATCGCGTTTAGCGCAATACTCAATTCATCCAGCACAATTGGGCGAATTCTTATGAGCAAGAGTAGTCTTGAATTTTATTCCTGCGACTATTTGAACGTTGAATTACAGAAACACAAGAGCAAACTTTTAAAGCTAACCAAATTAACAGAAGCAGAACTGCTTGAAGTAATACGTAGTGTTACGTATAAGGTGAAATTCATTAATGAAGCCCTTATACCCGAAAAGCAATTCCGGTTTGCGGAAAAACTCATCGGAGATGTAGATCCCGACGATATCCCATTTGTTGCATTAACGAAACAACTCAAAGGGAAACTTTGGACTGGAGACAAGATGTTATCGACAGCCTTGTTATCGCGTGGTTTTACCGCCGTACGAACTACACAACAGCTATGGAAGCTAGTAGAGCGGGATGTAACAAAGTAAATAATATCTCCAAATGACTTAGCAGTGGCTGTATTTCAACGGTAATTGTTAAATTTGCATTAACTACAATTAAAAAAGAATGTCTCAGAGTAAGTTAATAACCATGGATGAGTTTACCATCCAGGAAACGAGGAAATTTCCACAGGCTACTGGTGAGCTGTCTGCATTGCTTAGGGACCTGGGTCTGGCGGGTAAAATTATCAATAACCAGGTGCGCCGCGCGGGGCTTACAGACATATTGGGCGAGCATGGCGCTACAAATGTGCAGGGCGAAGCACAGATGAAGTTGGACGTATTTGCCGATGACACGCTGATACAGATATTGAAAAGCAGTACAGACTGCGCGGGCATTGCCTCTGAGGAGAATGATGACCATATTTGCTTCGAGGACCCGATCTCTGCTAATTCAAAATACGTAGTACTTTTTGACCCGCTTGATGGCTCATCGAATATAGATGTGAATGCGCCTATAGGTACCATTTTCGCTATATACCGCCGGGAGAGCCCGCTGGGGCAGTCGTGTACTGAAGATGACTTTTTGCAGCCGGGCAACCGCCTGATGGCCGCCGGTTATATAATATACGGATCGAGCACGATGCTGGTATATGCTACGCGCCTGGGCGTGAACGGCTTTACGCTTGAGCCATCGATAGGTGAGTTCTGCCTGTCGCACCCCAACATGAAGTGCCCTGACAATGGTAAGATATACTCTGTGAACCAGGGTAACAGCGTGAAGTATAGCGACAATATGCTTGCCTACATCAACTATTGCATGGAGAGCAAGAAAGAAGAGGGCAGGCCCTACTCGCAGCGCTACATAGGCTCTATGGTGGCCGACATGCACCGCACCCTGCTGAAAGGCGGCATATTTATGTATCCTGCAGATAAGAGCTCACCAAAGGGTAAGCTGCGCCTGCAATATGAGTGCAACCCGATGGCCTTCATTATAGAAGCTGCCGGCGGCAAGGCGACAACCGGCTATGCCAATGTGCTGGATATACAGCCTACAGAGCTGCACCAGCGCGTACCCATATTCATAGGCTCTAAGAATATGGTGAATAAGGCAATGGAGTTTGTGGGTGAGCAAGAAACTGTGGCGTAACAAATTTCAAATTCCAGGTTTCAAATTCCAAAGGCTGAAATTTCAAATGCCCGGGATTTCAAATTCCAAAAGGGAATTACAATATAAAATATTCAAATTCCAAATGGTAAGCATGCATGCTTACTGAAAATCATTGATCAGCCGGCTCAGAGCCGGCTGATTTTGTGTATATGGTTAACAGAAAGGGCAGTGTTTTTCTGCTAACTTTGGCAGCTATAAAGATGAAGCAACTATGCTAAAATTCGACAAGTTTACCCTCGCGAATGGTTTGCGCGTGCTGGTGCATGAAGACAAGGCGACACCAATGGTGGCCATGAATGTGCTTTATGATGTAGGTGCGCGTGATGAGGAATCGAACAGGACGGGTTTTGCCCACTTGTTTGAGCACCTGATGTTTGGCGGCAGTGTGAACATAGAGACCTACGATGAGCCATTGCAAATGGCCGGTGGCGAGAATAATGCGTACACTACCAACGATATAACTAACTACCACATACAGCTGCCGCTGCAAAATATAGAAACGGCATTCTGGCTGGAAAGCGACCGTATGCTGTCACTGGCATTCAGCGAGAAGAGCCTGGACGTGCAGCGAAAAGTAGTGAGTGAAGAATTTAAAGAACACTACCTGAATAAGCCCTATGGCGACACATGGCACCAGCTGCGCCTGCTGGCCTACAAGGTGCATCCGTACCAGTGGCCTACCATAGGCAAAGACCTGAAGCAGATAGAAGAGGCGAGCCTTGATGATGTAAGGGCATTCTTCACCAAGCACTATTGTCCGCAGAATGCTATAATGTGCGTGGCGGGGGATGTGACTACGGAGCAGGTAAAAGAATTATCGAAAAAATGGTTTGAAAATATACCTGCGGGCGAGCGCTATGTGCGCCAGGTGCCCGCAGAGCCAAGGCAGGAGCATGCACGGTCGCAAACGGTGTATGCAGATGTGCCGCTTGATGCGCTGTATAAGGCGTGGCACATAGAGGGCAGGCTTAAGCCATCGTATTATGCTGCCGACCTGATAACAGAGGTAATGGGCAGCGGCCTGTCATCGCGGCTTTATCAGCGGTTGGTGAAGGAAGAGCAGCTGTTTAGCAACATCAATTGCTACCACACAGGCAGCCTGGACCCGGGGCTACTGGTGATAGAAGGTAAAGTGAGAGAAGACAAGACTATAGACCAGGCGAACGAGGGCGTGGAGCAGGAAGTGGCCAAGCTACTGGCTGAAGGTATAACCGACAGCGAGCTGCAAAAGTCGAAAAACAAGATAGAGGCTATGATATCGTTTGAAGATATGAGCCTGCTGAGCCGCGCCAATAATCTTGCATTTTATGAGCTGATAGGCGATGCCGAGCTGATAAATGCAGAGCTGGGAAAATACCAGGCGGTCACGGCTGATTACCTGCTGGAGACGGCAAAGGAAATATTCAGAGCGGAGAATTGCAATACCCTGTATTATCGCAAGCAGCCATCGGCTGCAACGGCTTAGTGCTGCACGTGAGAAGTAATAGCGGCCAGGCGCGTATAAATGCCTGCTAAATTCTTAAAATAAGAAACCCTATGGGTAAATTCACTGATGACGGTTTTGATAACCGCATCACACAGCTATTCGGGATAAAATACCCGGTAATACAGGCAGGCATGATATGGGCATCGGGCTGGAAACTGGCATCTGCGGTAAGCAATGCCGGCGGGCTGGGCATAATAGGCGCCGGCAGCATGTACCCCGATACGCTGCGGGAGCACATAAGGCAGTGTAAAGCCGCTACGGATAAGCCTTTTGCGGTGAATGTACCATTGCTATACCCTGATATAGACAAGCATATAACAGCGATAGTTGAAGAGGGTGTGCCCATAGTATTCACATCGGCAGGCAACCCCAAGACGTGGACGGCAAAGCTGAAGGAAGCCGGAATAACAGTGGTGCATGTGGTATCGAGCGCGAAATTTGCGAAGAAGTGCCAGGATGCAGGTGTGGACGCGGTGGTAGCAGAAGGCTTTGAGGCAGGTGGCCACAATGGCCGGGAAGAAACGACAACGCTGTGCCTGATACCGGCAGTGCGGGAAGCTATAAGCATACCGCTGATAGCCGCGGGCGGCATAGCCACCGGGCGTGCTATGTATGCAGTAATGGCGCTGGGCGCAGAAGGGGTGCAGGTAGGCAGCAGGTTTGTATGCACGCCAGAGGCATCGAGCCACAGCAATTTTAAGCAGGCGGTAGTGGCGGCTGGTGAGGGCGATACTATGGTGACGCTTAAGCAGCTGACACCGGTGAGGCTTATAAAAAACCCGTTTTTCAGTAAAGTGCAGGAGGCGGAGCAGGCATGTGCAAGCGCTGCAGACATGGAGCTGCTGCTGGGCAGGGCCCGTGCAAAGCATGGCATGTTTGAAGGCGATATGGAGGAAGGTGAGCTGGAAATAGGGCAGGTGAGCAGCATGATAAAGGACATAATACCGGCAGCAGAGGTGGTAAAAAACATTTGGCAGGAATTCAAAGTGTCATGGGAAAATCCTTTTTATTAAAAAAAATCTATTTGTACCAACCAAATGCCCTGTATTGTTTGTCTAGCGATAGGGCATTAGGTTTCTATTAAGAATTAGGTGCGCTTAAGTTGTATATTTACGGAGTCTATGTATAAACGGCCAAAAATTATTGATTAGCGGCTGTTTGTGATTATTTGATATATTTGTATTGATTCTTATTTTCTTTAAAGGTGTATATGAAAAGATTATTACCTGTGATACTTGCATTGCTGTTTTGTAATGCAGCCTACAGTCAACTGCCTACAGATAGCCTTAAGGCGTGGTGGCCCTTTTGCAATGACACCATGGACCATAGCGGCAACGGGTATGACCTTGTCAATGATAACATATCAGCAGTTCCAGACCGTTTCGGAACCCCAAACAGCGCATTTGACTTCAACGGTATCAACAGCAGCATGAACTATACAACGTTTTTTCCGGCAACCGCGGATTTGACGTATTCATGCTGGATATACCCAAGAACTAACCAGGCGTCGATAATACTTTATAATGGTACGTATAACGTGAACGGGCTGGGTTTTGTAATGAATAATGGTACAATCGGAACACCGGGCAATAGGGTTTCTGTTTTATTTGGCGGAGTGGGGCAATACCTGAGCACGCCGGTAACACTTAATGCCTGGCATCACCTGCTGGTGACAAGGAATGGTAATGCGTATACATTCTATGTGGACATGGTAAATGTGGGCTTTTTTGTAGACTTTTTTGTTCCTATTACAGGCTTTTTTCAACTTGGGATTGATATCGTTGACGGCTCAGATCCCTTTGATGGCCATATTGATGATGTAGCGTATTATGATAACGACCTAACCCCATCGCGAATAGCGGCAATCAACGGTTTTAACCCATCGGTGGTTCCCTTTACGCTAGGTGCTGATACGACGTTGTGCCCAGTTTTTTTTGATCTAAAACCAACGCCAACACCACCTGCCGGATACAGCTACCTATGGAGCACAGGCGCAACGACGCCCTCAATAACGGTGACCCAACCTGCGACTATGCCGGCAGCACCCTCACCTCCGCCATACTGGTTGATGATCGGCAAACCCTTTGGTTGCCAATACCGCGATTCGATTGTTGTGCGCAGAGATACTATAATCGTCCGATTAGGCAATGACACCAGTTTTTGCGATGGATTTTCGAAAACACTTATTGCCGGCGCGGGTGGCAGCGGTGCCGTCTATACCTGGAGTACCGGCGAGTTCACCCCATCAATAGTTGCAGACACCACAGGCCTGTACTACGTGCATGTGGACAGCAACCAATGTAATTCATACGATACCATTTTTGTTACTACTTCTCCACCACCGCCTGTAAACCTGGGCCCGGATACTTCACAGTGTACTGGCATGCCTATAACATTATCCAGCACCGGCACCTTTACCAGCCCTACCTATCTATGGAGCACCGGCGCTACGTCGCCCACTACGGTCGTTTCTACTTCAGGGGTATACTGGGTGGAAGTAGAAGATGGCGGATGCGCTTTGCGCGATAGCATTTTTGCTTACATAGCGTATGACACCTTTACCCTGCACAACCCGGATACCGCACTCTGCCAGGGGCAGCAGCTGCCGGCGCTCGTTACCGGGGCCACGGGGCTGCATTACCAATGGACACCTACTACGGGAATAACCTTTCCGGAAGATACCAGCGCTACGCCGACCATCCGTACGGATACGAGCTTCAGGCCGGGGTACTATGTGGTTACTGCAAGCGTAGGCACCTGCCACGTGAGCGATTCGTTCTTCCTGGACATACAGCCGATACCCAAGCCGTTTATGGGCGGCAACAGGCATGTATGTGAATTTGATACGCTGCGGATAAGCCCGTCAGTATCGCCAACATGGTATACAGGGTATATATACGACTGGACACCGGGCACCTTCCTCAGCGACTCTACAGCAGCTACAGTAACCTACACCGCAGGGGATAGCCAGAAGTATGTGCTAATAGTAACTACACCCCACGGCTGCACCGGGAAAGACTCAATGGAGGTATTCAGGCATAAAGGCAGTTTTGTAACTTATGACGTAACACGCAACGTATGCCCTGGCGATTCATTGCAGTTTATACCTTTTGTAGACCTACCGACGGAGGAGCCGATATCGTATAACTGGACTCCCGGCAACTATTTTACTGACTCTACTGCTGCGCAGCCCTGGATCCACCCAATCACTTCAATGGACTTCTCTGCAATAGCAGTAAGCAAATGGGGATGCCGCGATACACTGAATGCAAGCATTCACGTATTTCCTGCTGCGGTGATGTATCTCGAGGATTCTACGGTGTTATTCCCCGGCGAGTCTTACCAGATAAGCCCACAGACAAACCTGACAGATTTCCATTGGTTCCCCGGTGGCGGACTAAATGATACTACTTTGTCGAACCCGCTGGCCAACCCGCTGTTCAACACCGTATATACTGTGACCGGAAAAACAGAGAACGGCTGTACGCTTACCGACTCTATTAAAATACGTGTAGACGCAGGGACAATTATTGCCGTTCCGAACGCCTTTGCACCGGGCGGTGTCAACAACAAGCTATATGTGCTTAAGAAAGGACTTGCTGCGCTTAACTACTTCCGTATCTATGATCGCTGGGGTAACCTGCTTTACAAAAGCAATAACATAAATGACGGATGGGATGGCACCAGCGAAAGCGGCAAGCCGGCACCATTTGGCGTATATGTGTATGAAGTGGAAGCTGTGACCGATGCGGGCAAAGTGTTTCATAAGCAAGGAAATGTGACGCTGCTGAGGTAAGCCAGGTAGTAATTCTATAAATAATTGAAGATAAAAGCGTTCAGGCCTCCGGAGACCTGAACGCTTTCTGCTTTTGCACAGGGGGTACTTTTTCAGCTTGTTACAGATGAAATATATTACTTGCACGTTTGGCGCCCCACTTTTTGCACAGATGTGTTATGCAATGTTAAGAAATCATTAAGCCTGATTGCGTAGCTATTAAAGCCGATTTTTTACAAATACTTTTGTACTGCAAGGCAAATTGCCAGGTTAATTTTTTATTAATTAATTGTTATGTCGTTTGACTCCGTATTGAAGTTATTTCTCCCGAAGGACAGGGTATTTTACAGTCTTTTTGAGGAGGTTGCAACTACTCTCGTGCACATGGGAGGAACCTTTAAGGCAGCAATACAGGAGAAAGACCTGAGCAAGCGCGATGTGCTGCTGAAAACACTGGAGGAGCAGGAACACCGTAATGACGAAACAACGCACAGGATATTCATAGAGCTTGGGCGCAACTTCATCACCCCCTTTGACAGGGAGGATATACACTACCTGGCAACTGCGCTCGATGATATAGCCGACTACATGTGGGGTGCAGCGAAGCGCGTGGTGAACTACCAGGTGCATGACGAATACAATACGCTCTCGGCTTTTGCTGAGATCATATCGAAGTCGATAGCGGCTATTAATACCAGCATCTACGGCCTGCGGGATATGAAGGATATCCGCTCCATAACATCGGCCTGTGTGTTGGTGAACAGCCTGGAGAATGATGCTGATGACCTGCTGGACCATACCATGATGAAATTATTCGCCTCATCGATAGATGCGATAGAGCTGATAAAGCAAAAGGACATCTTCCAGATGCTGGAGACCGTAACCGATAAGTGCGAAGACGCTGCAAACGTTGTCGAGTCCATCATCATTAAATACTCATAAAGCCCGGTATGTCCATCTTACTTATAGTGATACTGGTGCTTGCCCTGGTGTTCGACTACATCAATGGCTTTCACGACGCTGCCAATTCTATAGCCACGGTAGTATCTACAAAAGTGCTTACCCCCTTCCAGGCGGTATTCTGGGCAGCGCTGTTCAATTTCGTTGCGTTTTTCATCTTTAAAGACCATGGCGTAGCTAACACCATTGCAAAGACAGTAAAAGAGACGCAGATAACACTTCCCGTAATATTTGCGGGCCTTGTTGCAGCTATAGCCTGGAACCTGTTTACCTGGTGGTTCGGTATCCCGTCCAGCTCATCGCACACACTTATAGGTGGCTTTGCCGGCGCGGCTGTGGCGCATGCGGGCTTTGGTGCCGTAAACTCAGAGCCCATCATCAAGACAGCAAGCTTTATAGTGCTGGCCCCGCTGATAGGTATGGTAATGGCGTTTGTCATCTCATTGTGGTTCATTTATTCATTCCGGCGCGGCCCGGTGCCTAAGATAATAGCAATAGGAGTAATATCTGTAGTATACATATTGCTGGCGCAGGTGATAGAGACCGACCCAACGAAGCTGAAAGGAGGCCACGAGGGCTACCTTTGGAACCTGATCTTTGACTCAAAGAACTTTAAATGGCTGCTGCTGGGCCTGATCCTCACTACAATGAGCGTGTTCACCATGTTCCTCGGCACACTGAATGCAGCACGCTCTACGCTTTACCTCAAGCGCTTCCAGCTGGTATCCTCAGCTGCCTTTAGCGTGGGGCATGGCGGCAATGATGCGCAAAAGGTAATGGGCATCATCACCGTGGCACTGATATGCGCAGGTAATATCAAAGACTTTTCACAGATGCCGGTGTGGGTGCCGCTGGCTTGCTATTCGGCAATATCGCTGGGTACCATGAGCGGTGGGTGGAAGATCATTAAAACCATGGGTACCCGCATTACCAAAGTGACGCCATTTGAAGGTGTGGCAGCGGAGACAGCGGGCGCAATAACACTCTTCCTGGCAGAGAACCTTAAAATACCTGTGAGCACCACGCATACCATTACCGGCTCCATAATAGGAGTAGGTGCTACCAAGCGTTTGTCGGCCGTAAGGTGGGGCGTTACCCTGAACCTAATGTGGGCCTGGGTACTAACTATCCCCGTGAGCGGATTGCTCGCAGCGGGTGTGTATATGATCGTGAAGCTGTTTGTATAGTTAATTGCATTATATTTTTTCGCACACAAAAACCGCTGATCGCGGTTTTTGCCGTTTATAAGCGATTACGAGAAAGTAAGGGAGTGTCACACTCGACCCAAATGGGCAAGGTCGTTAAGCTAGCGTAGTACCCCGGGAAATAACATGCGATACCTTCGGCATTGAACCCCTCGAATATTCTGTCTTTCTATAAACATTCGATGCCTTCAGCATCATTCCTGGTATTGCGCAGCTTACCTTAGAAAATTGCTTTTGGGGGGGTAATCATCTTCAAATATCTCTACTATATGCATTCCCCGCTGAGCCAAATATCTAGCAATAGGAGGGTTGATCTTGCTACTTCAAGTGATACCGGGAGGAGGTAAACGCTGACATTTCCGCCATTTTCAAGCCCATAAGCGCTATTTTTCTATTGCAAAATGTAAAAAATCTATACATAAATAATTGAAAATCAATTATTTAATTTTCTCTTTGGAATTATGGCGGATTTGTTAACCCTAATGTCGGGTTTGACACATGCCCGGCGTGTATTTTGCCCCTGATTATATTTCTTTACTCCTTAATACCAATATTTATGAAACGACCGACTATACTGCTATATGGATAAAGCGAACTCCGATCCCAAGTGAAAACAAATTTATTTACAAGTAAAAAATAAAATTTTATGAAAAAACATTACCTCTTCATGCTGCTATTCCTGCTTAGCATAGCAGCAAAAGCTCAGACCGCTGCGAGCTATGCATTTGCGCGAAGCTCCGGTACCTATACCTCGATAACCGGGGGAAGCGGGACTATCACCACAACGGTGATTAGTACTGACGATGCTACCCTGACGGGTATTGGGATAGGCTTCAGTTTTGTGTATTGTGGCACTGCATACACTACCTTGTCGGCATGTTCCAATGGCTGGCTGTCACTAGCGAATAGCAACTCAAATAGCTATAGTAATGAAGGCGGCATGGCAGGCGCTCCCAGTGGCGGTGTGGGATTGCTCATACCGTATTGGGACGATCTCCATGGCACTGGTGTAACCGCATATTACCAGTTGTCAGGCACAGCTCCTAACCGCGTTTTTACCTTCCAGTGGGGCAACCCTTCGGCGCCATGGAGCACTTATTCGGGCACCGGTACGGCAACCTTCCAGGTGAAAATATTTGAAACGTCAAATATAGTACAGTTTATATACGGATCTAATTCTTTTGCGGGTGGTTCGGCTACCATCGGCATTACTAATAGTACCACCGATCTGCAGAATCTTGCGACTCAGACCGCTTCTTCTACCGTTACGACTTTTTCGGCTGCTAATACAGGTGTTCCCACAGCCGGTACAATATTGGCATGGACTCCGGCAGGATGCTCGCCACCTGCTATAACGATAGGCGGAACTACATCTGTTTGCTCAGGCACACCGGCAACGTTAACCGCGTCCGGTGCTACTACTTATTCATGGGCCGGAGCGGGGCTTTCGGCCACCACCGGCGCCACAGTTACCGCAAATCCGGCAACTATTACTAGTTACACTGTAACGGGAACCACCGGCACATGCAGTAATACTGCCACTGTAGTAGTGTTTATAGGGTCGGTTGTATCAGGCGTGAAAACAGCAGGCACCGGCGGCGACTTTGCCACCCTTACTGCCGCCGTCAACGAGCTCAATCGCTGCGGTATCTCCGGGCACGTTACTGTTAATGTATTGTCTGGCACCTATACTGCCCCCGGCGCTGGTTATAGGCTCGGTAGCGAGGCACTCAATGCATCTGTATCCGCGACCTCTACATTAACTATTCAGCGTTACGGGGTGTCAAATCCGGTATTGGTTGCTTTCACTGGGACCACCTCCAGCGATGGCATATTTAAGATTTTGGGAACCGACTATGTTACCATAGACGGTATTGACCTGCAGGAGTCTTCATCAAATACCACCAGTAGTACCCGCATGGAAATGGGCTATGTGCTGGTAAAGCGCCAGAGCGTAGCACCATTTGACGGCTGCCAGTATGTGACTATAAAAAACTGTACGGTGACGCTGAATAAGGCAAATCCCGGTGCAGCCTGCATCTATTCCGGGAATCATATTAATCACGGTACCCCTGCCCTTGCAATTACGTCCACAACCGATGCCCACAACAATTGTTCTTTCCTCAACAATACGCTTACAAATTGCAATCATGGTGTTTATCTTTCCGGCTATACTTCGGCCGCATCGCCTTATAGCCTTTACGATCAGAACAATATTATAGAAGGCAACACGATATCGGACTTCGGTGGCAGCACCGCTACCGCATATGGCATATACCTTGCTGCGCAAAACAATGCAGCGGCTAAGACTAATGCGATCACCAGTGCCACCACACCAGGCACCGGCACACTATATGCCATGTACCTCGGCACTGCGGTTAACGCAAGCTTTACAGCTTCGGGTAACACAATACAGATGACAGCCTCTACGGGTATACTCAACGGAATAGTGAACGGTAATGCTACCGCTAATTCCGGTATTTACGGAACAGGCACAATCACTATATCAGGAAACACATTCAAGAACTACTCTTTTACGGCTGCTAATTCCCAGATCAACTACCTGTGCTTTCGCAATGAGAGCGGCACCACATCGGGCTGGGCATTGGCGAGTGTGAAAATGAACGACAACGTAGTGGAAAACATGGCGCTTAATACAACTTCAGCCTACCTTTTTGCCAACAGCTACTGCAATGCGAACGATGTAAGGTTTAATAATAACAAGATCCGCAATGTGCGCCTCATGGCTAGCGGGAGCCTTTATTGCTATTACAATAGTGGTGGCAATCCTACAGGTGGTGCGGACTCTGTAGTCGGAAATAAAATTTCGGCTGTGAGCAGCACTGGCAATTTGTATTGCTATTATGACTACCTGTCGAGTGTTACTACGCGCAACAGGGTAATGATGTATGATACTGTGATGAATGATACCGCCAGCGCAACTGGTTTTGGCACGCTGTATGCCACCTACCTTGGTGCTGGCAATAATGTGACGCTAAGCAGCAACTATTTCGTGAATAACTACGTAGGAAGCTCTGGGTATTTTTATGCTGCTTATTCGAATGGCTCCAACACAATAGTAGCGAGCAATAATATCATAGAGGGGAACACTATTGGGTCCTTCTACTGTCTGTTTCTTAGTGCCACCGCATCTACGCAGATAGATAACAACCCGGTAAGAAATAACACCTACGCCTCAAGCGGTTACCTTATATATTGCGGAGGTGGCACTACACAAAATATATACAATAACCTTTTTTACAACAACGTTGCCGGGACTTTTACCTACGGTATGTACCTGTCTGGTGCTACCACCGCCAATGTGTACAACAATCGCATCGGTAAGTTATCCTCGACGTCTTCAGGTACTATTTATCTCAGTTATCTCAACGGATCTACTTTGAATTTTTACGACAATGTATTTGATTCGGTAACCATTGCCTCGGGCTCTATTTATGGTATCTACAACCCGGGCGTATCCACATTCAACTGCTATAGGAATAAAGTGTCGTATCTTTCTTCAAATGCTGCATCAGGCACGATTTACGGTATGTACCTGGCTTCAGGAACCGGCAATATCTACAATAACCTCGTTGGCGATCTCCGTACTCCGGCATCGACTTCCGCAACCGGCACCAACCTTGTTGGTGTATATGCAACTTCCGGTACACAGAACCTTTCGTACAATACAGTGGTGCTCAACGCCACCACATCCGGGTCAACGTTCTCTTCCTCTGCGCTGTACCAGTCATCCTCGGCTACGCTGAAGCTCAACAACAATATCTTCATCAATACTTCCCAGCAGGCGGGTACAGGCATTGTGGCTGCTTACCGCAGAAATACTGCATCAGTGCCGTACACCAGCACATCTAACAGGAACCTGTTCTATGCGGGTACTCCAGGTACAAATCGTGTGCTGATGTATAACGGTACTACAGGCTACCAGACTTTGGCCAGCTACAAGGCAGCAGTTAGCCCTGCAGATGCCAACTCTTATACTGAGAATACAACTTTCGTCAGCCTCGCTGGCACAGGCACCAATTTCCTGCGTCCTGACCCTTCTGTTATGACATGGGTTGAAGGCGGAGCTCAGAATGTAACCGGCATCACGACTGACTTTTACAATACTGTTCGTGCCGGTAATACCGGCTACGCAGGCACAGGTAGCCTGCCCGATGTAGGAGCTGTTGAAGGTGACTACACTTCGATGCCTCCATGCACGGGAACTCCGGCTACTGGTACGGCAGCAATAGCGCCGGCTTCAGGAGGTGCAATTACTGCATTCGCTCTTACCGCAACGGGTTATACGGAGGCTCCTGGTATTTCTATACAGTGGCAGTCTTCGCCTGATGGCGCGGCATGGACAAATATTTCCGGTGCTACCAGCTCTATGTACAGCTTTACCGGTATTTCCGCAAATACCTACTTCAGGCTGGCAGTGACTTGCAGCGGAAGCGCAATGACGGCTTATTCTGCGGCGGTATTAGCTACTTATGTGCTTACGTATTGTACACCGGCCTTTACCTACGGCTGCTCTGTTTATCCAATGAATACCAGCATCGCTTCGCTTGTTGGTGCTTCAGGTGCCATTACCGACCCTAGCACTACTTGCACCACAGATTATGTGGATAACTACAGCACTATGTCGGTTACCCTTCTGAGCGGAACTTCTTATTCTGCTACGCTCAGCGCTACTGCCAGCTATTACAATAGCTATTCGTCGCAGGTTTGGATCGATTTCAGCAATGATGGTATATTTCAAACATCAGAAAGCGTCGGCGGCATAGCGTTATTCGCTTCCCCTACTCAAACAACCACGTTTACTATCCCTGCAGGGCTATCGCCCGGTAACAGGAGAATGAGGATCACTGGCAATTATATTTACGGTGCCGGCGGGGCGTCGTACCCTTCCTTTACACCTTGTCCTACATCTGCAGGCAATAACTATGGCAATGCCCGTGATTACATGGTCACTATCGCATGCAATGTTCCTGCATTGACGGGGACAGCGGTGATGTGCGCAGGTGCAACAACTACACTCGCTAACACTATGACAGGCGGCACGTGGTCTACCGGCGATACTGCTGTGGCCACTGTATCTGCTACAGGCGTGGTTACCGGTGTTTCCGGCGGCACGGTCAATGTTACTTATACATTGCCCACTACTTGTTTCGTTACAAAGAACGTCACTGTTAACGCTAACCCGGCTGCTATCACTGGCGCGTCTGCCGTATGTGATGGGGGTATTATTACTTTAAGCAGCACTACCACCGGCGGCACCTGGACCAGCAGCAACACGGCTGTTGCAGTTGCAGGCTCTGCAGATGGCAGTGTTATTGGCATAGCGCCAGGTACAGCAACTATCACATACACAGTTGCGACGGGATGCAATACCACTACAATTATTACTGTTAATTCACTCCCGGCTATCACCGGCGCCATGGATATCTGCGAAGGGTCTAATATAACCTTAAGCAGCTCAATACCGGGCGGCACGTGGGCCAGCAGCGATCCGTCTACAGCTACTGTCGATGCGTCATCAGGCATAGTTACAGGAGTAGTGCCAGGTCTTTTCACTGTTACCTATACCGCGCCTACAGGTTGTATCTCTTCTGCAGATATTCAAAACCTGGTGCCTGAAGTAACGGGCAGCGGCGTAGTATGCGCAGGCAGCACTATCACACTCGAAAATGGAATGACGGGTGGCACATGGAGCAGCAGCAATGCATCTGTTGCCACTGTGGATGCTACAACCGGTATCGTTTCCGGGGTAGCAGCAGGCACTGCCACTGTAACTTATATGCTGGGCACAGGCTGCTACCGCACAAAAGTAGTAACGGTCAATGGGTTGCCGGCGGCTATCACCGGCCCGTCAAGCACTTGCGTAGGCGGCACTATGACATTGAGCAATGCAACCTCTGGCGGTACATGGAGCAGTGTTACTACTGCTGTAGCTACTATCAGCTCAGACGGCGTAGTGACAGGTGTATCAGTTAGTGGTACAACTATTAGCTACACACTGGCAACAGGCTGCGCATCAACCAGGGTGATAACGATTACAGCATCGCCCGGCACAATCAGCGGCACCGCATCAGCGTGCATAGCCGGCAGCACTACACTATCGGCCAGCGGCGCTGGCGGCGGCTCGTGGAGCAGCAGCGATAATAGCGTGGCTACTGCAGGCACAGGTGGAGTAGTAACAGGTGTTGCTCCCGGTATGGCTACTATCAGCTACACCGTAGGTTCTTGCAGCGCTACTACCCCCTTCACAGTTAATCTGCCAACAACGGCAGGCACTGTCAGTGGCCCGTCAACCGTTAAGGTGACACAGACTATTACGCTTACCAGCACTGCCACCGGCGGTGTATGGAGCAGCGGCAGCCATGCTACGGTTAGCAGCACTGGTGTAGTAACCGGAACTTCCGTTGGTACAGCCACTATCTCTTACACCGTTACAGGCATCTGCGGCACAGCCGTAACTACTGCGACAGTAAATGTTATTCCCCTGGTCGATGCTATAACTGGTACGATGATCGTATGCGCGGGCTCATCCACTACGCTCTCCAGCACCACGGAAGATGGTACCTGGAGCAGCGGCAACACGGGTGTAGCTACTGTAGGCGCTTCTACCGGTATTGTTACCGGTGTGGCAGCAGGCGTGGTTTACATCTCGTATGCGCTAACAGGCGGTTATGCGGTTGCGGCAGTTACAGTAAACGGATTACCTGCCGTTATCAGCGGCCCTGCTTCAGTATGTGAGGGCGCAGCAGTAACACTTACCAGCACTACTACCGGCGGCACGTGGAGCAGCAGCAGCACTAATGTTACTGTAGGCTCAACAGGCGAAATCACCGGAGTATCCACAGGGACAGCTGTAGTTAGCTACGCAGTAGGTACAGGCTGTGCACGCACAGCGGTGATCACGGTTGCCGAGCAGCCATCAGCGATCACAGGTACACCGACCGTATGCATGGGCACCACCACTACATTGGGCAACAGTGTAACAGGTGGCCACTGGACTGGCGGCACATCGGGCAATATAGGCATCACCGGCGGTGGTGTGGTAACGGGTATTGCAGCAGGCACGGCCAGCGTAACGTATATGACAAGCGCAGGCTGCAAGGCAACAATAATCGTCACGGTCAACGCATCACCAGCTTCTATTACGGGCACGGCCAAGGCGTGTATCGGAGCTACATCAACACTTGCCAGCTCTACCCCAGGTGGCAGCTGGAGCAGTGACGATGATCTACTGGCAACGGTTGGTGCAAGCACTGGTATAGTAACGGGCGTAAGCGCAGGTACTGTGCTCATCAGCTATGCATCAGGTGCAGGTTGTTACCGTACATCAGTATTTACCGTTAATGCGGCTCCGGCGGCAATAACAGGCGCCACCACATTGTGCGTGGGCAGCACCACAGCTCTTTCGAGCGCTACTACTCCCGGAGTGTCATGGAGCAGCAGCAACGCTTCTGTAGCGTCTATTAACACTACATCGGGCCTTGCAACAGGCGTTGGCGCGGGTACTTCGGTAATTACTTATACGCTTGGCAGCGGCTGTTTCACTACAACTACGCTAACGGTAACGGGCGCGCCTTCAACCATCGGTGGCCCTGCCACAGGCTGTGCCGGTGCTGATTTAATGCTTACCAATACACTGCCGGGCGGCACATGGAGCAGCAGTAATACTGCTACCGCTACCATAGGCTCAGCTACCGGTATAATGACCGGTGTTGCTTACGGCAATACCTACATCACCTATTCATTTGGCGGCAGCTGCTACAAAACGAAGCTGATAACCGTGAATAGCCAGCCAACAGTTACAGGTGCAACCGGCATGTGCGTAGGCACAAGTACCACGCTCACCGGCTCTGGTGGCGGCACATGGGTTAGCAGTACCCCTGCAATTGCAAACCTTACATCAGCCACTATGGGCTATGTGCAGGGGGTAAGCGCGGGTGCTGCCGGTATTACATTTACGTCTGGCAGCACTGGTTGCTACCGCATTACTACAGTTACTGTGGTTACCGCTCCGGCGGCCAGCACGGGCGCACCAGCAGTGTGTATCAGCAGCACTACTACCCTCAGCAACGCTGCGCCGGGCGGCATCTGGACGAGCTCAAATGCCAATGCCTCAGTGGGCGGCACCACAGGTGTTGTTACTGGTTTAAACGCCGGTGTTGTCAGCATTACTTACTCGTTTGGCGCAAGCTGCCGCACAGTGAAGCCAATGACGGTTAACGCACTGCCTGCTGTAATAGGCGGCACTGCAAATGCATGTATGGGCCTGGTAACAACGCTTAGCGATGTTACTCCCGGCGGCACATGGAGCAGCAGCACACCTGCAGTGGCTACGGTGGGCACAGGCGCATCAGCAGCATACGGTGCAGTAACAGGTGTTTCGCTTGGTACTTCAACCATTAGCTTCACCATCACATCTACAGGCTGTGCACGCACAGCAACTGTAACGGTGAACGCATCTCCAAACGCGGGGACGATAACAGGCGCTATACCGCTGCACACTACAGCAGGCGGCGGCGCTACCAGTGTTACCCTTTCATCGACAGGCGATGCTGGCGGCACATGGACCAGCAGCAACACAGCAAGGGCAACCGTAGGTGCAGCGACAGGCCTGGTAAATGCAGTGACAGCAGGTACGGCAACGATCACTTACAGCGTCACGCTGGGATCATGCACGGCACGCGCCACGCAGCTCATTACCATTACTTCGCCAAGGCCTGCCGCACCGGTAGGGCAGTCTGCAGTTAACAGCCTGCAGTTGTACCCTAACCCAACATCTGGTGCCTTTACAGTTATGGCTGACGAGGCAGGTACACTACAGGTGTATACTATCGATGGCAGGGAGATAACTCAGTTTGTTATCACATCAGGCATCAACCCGCTCAGCCTTCCTAAAGAACTGGCAGCAGGCGTATATATGTGCAGGTATACCAGCGAAAGCGGCAGCACTGTAATCATACGTTTGGTGAACGAGCAGTAAAAGTTACATATGGTAAATTAGCGCACAAGCGGCCCCGTAGCGGGCCGCTTGTGCTTTTTATACAGAACGATCATATCCTGAAAAAATTTTTTAGACGGCTGGGAACGCTGCTCAACTCTTTTTTCGGTACTTTTGCAGATTGCCTTTTTTAAGACAGCAGACCGGAGAATGTCATTACCGCCAATACTGAGATATGTTTACAACCATGGTACCGAGGAAGTTATCCGCCGTGGAAAAAAAATATTCTATACCTCGGGTGTTCAGATGCTCGATGTAGATCACTTGCTGGAGCAGGTGCGCTTTCGCGTACGCAACGACCTGTACCAAAACTATTACACGGTTACGGTAAACAAGTACCTGCAGCACAAGGATCTGTCGGTGCGCTGCCAGTGCCCCTATAATCTGGGTGAGATATGCAGGCATGAGGTGGCAGCGCTTTTTCAGCTTAATGACATTATACAGAGCGGTTTTTTTGAGAATACAAATATCACCTACGACCAGAAGCACACCATAGTGCGGATGCGCCAGATAAACAAGCAGATGCTGCAGATATTCACTGCGCAGGAGTCGCTTGAGGCTGCAGAGCGGCTGGCGAATAATAATAAAGCAATAATAACCATTAACAAGCACGACCGTATAGAAGCAGAAGTGCCCGATGGGGATAATACGTATAAAGTAACGCTGAAGCTTAATGAAGAGCGCTACTTCGATACATCGTGTGGCTGCGATGAAAAGAGCCATCCGCTGTGCCTGCACAAAGCCACCCTGTTTTTGCAGGTGCTGAAAAATTTTGGCGCCCAGCACTTCCAGACGGCACAGAACTGGGACATGCAGAAGAATAAGCTGCTGGAACAGTATGGCTATAGCCTCGATGACGACCTCACCAATAAATTTGAATTTACCTACGAGAACAACAAGCCGTTTTTGCGCGTGCTCGATACATCTATCAAAAAGATAGGTGCGAAACCCGTAGAGAAGCCTGTAGAGCCAGAGGTGGTGGTGCCGCTGCCCAAGGAGCAAAAGCGGCTGGGCGTAGTGGTAGACCCTTCCGTATCGTGGTATCCATTTGTAGATGTATTGCTTATTTCGGGCACTGCAAATGAGGAGGAAACTGCGCTGGCAGGTGGCATAGAGAAGCTGGAGCTGAGCCAGTACGTTAACCCTACCTGGTTCAGGGAAGAAGAGCGCGACTTGCTGCCCGCAGTGCGGAAGTTTACCAAAGACGAGGTAGCTAAATTCCTGAAAAAGAATTTGCCCTTTGGCGATTTCCTTCACGACTATGAGAGTATCGTGAAGGATGTGCCCGAAGAGGAAGTAAAAGAGCAACTGTGGGAATACCTGCTGCCTAAATATCAAAAGCTGCTCGACCGGTATAGCGCGCATCCGTTCGTTTACCTCAGGGCGAAGGGTAAGACCCTTTCCTCAGCAGCGCTGGAGAAATTGTCTTTCTCGTCCATCAAAGCGCATCCGCAGCTGATAGTAAGGAAAGAAGGAAAGTTCTATACCATTTCGCTGGAATGGATAGTAGAAAATAATGCAATTGATTTCGGCGATGTTAAGCTCCTTAATCCGGCGCTGCTGCTGTTTGATGATAAGCTATACAGCCTCGATAGCCAGGCAGAAGTGCAGCTGGTAGAGGCGTTCCTGCCTGATGGCGTACGCAAAATAAAAGAGAAGGAATGGCCGGCGTTTTTGCAGGAGAAGGTAATGCCATGGAGCGCCCAGGTTCATGTTAACTTCTCTGAAGAGCTTGTGGACCATATAGTGGCCGCGAAGCCCGGCTACCGGATGTACCTGCAGGAGCGGGAGCAGATGCTGATACTACAGCCCGCATTCGTATATGGCGATGTAGAAATAAAGCCGGGATATTTTGGTGATGTGATACAGCCGCAAAACGGCATAGTGCGGGTGATAAAGCGCAATGAAGTGCTTGAAGAAGAATTTTTATCGCTGGTGCAAAGCCTGCACAGCGACCTGCAGCACAACAAGAAAGAGCACTTCTTTTTTATGCCGGGCACAGCAGTGCTGGCCAATAACTGGTTCTACAGGTTCACCGACCTCATGCGCGAGCATGAAGTAGACCTGATGGGCTTTGAAGGCTTAAAGAACCTGAGGGTGAATACCCATAAGCCGGAAACGCATGTGCATGTAACAAGCGGTATCGACTGGTTTGATGCCAGCGTAGAGCTTACGTTTGGAGACCAGTCGGTGTCTATAATCGAAGTAAAGAAGGCGCTGGCGCAAAAGCAGAATTTTGTGAAGCTTGGCGATGGCTCCATAGGCCTGCTGCCAGAGGAGTGGCTGAAAAAATATAGCCTGCTCCTGAAGATGGGCGAGGCCAAGGGTGGAAAAGTAAGGCTGAAGAAGTATCACTTTAGCGTGCTCGATGAGCTGCTGTCTGAGATAGATGAAGACGCACTGCAGGAAGAGCTGGAGATAAAGAAGGAGAAGCTGGAGAATATTCTCACCAACGATTATTCTAAGATAGAGCCGCCGGAGCACCTTACGGCAACATTGCGTCCATACCAGCTGGCAGGCTTCCAGTGGCTCATCTTCCTCAATGAGGCAGGGTGGGGCGGCATACTTGCCGATGACATGGGTCTTGGTAAGACGGTGCAGACGCTGACATTCTTCCAACACTATAAAAACAATAATCCCGGTGCGCGCTACCTCGTCGTATGTCCTACTACGCTGATGTATAACTGGGAGAATGAGATAAAGAAATTTACGCCCCAGCTCACGCATGTGATACACCATGGGCCTAAGCGCAATGTCGATCCTGGATCCTATACTGCATTCGATGTTATTATTACCACGTATGGCACCATGCGCAGCGACATCAAAACCTTTAAGGAAATACCATTTGACTATGTAGTGCTCGATGAGTCGCAGTCAATAAAGAATCCGCAGTCGCAGGTAGCAAAGGCATCGCTGCTGCTCAATAGCAAAAATCGACTGGCACTCAGCGGTACCCCGGTACAGAACAACACCTTTGACCTGTATGCACAGATGAACTTCCTTAACCCCGGCATGCTGGGCAGCAGGGAGTTCTTTATGAGCGAGTTCGCTACGCCTATAGATAAGTTCAGGGAAGATGAAGTGAAGCAGCAACTGCGTAAGCTCACATATCCCTTCCTGCTGAGGCGCACCAAGGAGCAGGTGGCCAAAGACCTGCCCGAAAAAACAGAAACAATACTGTACTGCGAAATGGGTACGGAGCAGCGTAAGATATACGATGCCTACCGCAACATTTACCGCTCGCAGATACTGGGTATGATAGAGGAGAAGGGCATGGAGCGCTCGCAAATGCACATATTGCAGGGCCTTACCAAGCTCAGGCAGATATGCGATTCGCCGGCCATACTTAATGAAGAGGAGCGTTTTCATAACTACTCGGTGAAGCTCGATGAGCTTAGCCGCGAGATAACGGAAAATGTAGGCGATCACAAGGTGCTGATCTTCTCACAGTTCCTGGGTATGCTGGCCCTGATAAGGCAAAAGCTGGAAGCCGAGAATATACCCCACGTATACTTTGATGGCAGCACTACTTCTACAGAGCGTGAGCGGGCTATACAGGAGTTTCAGAACAATCACGAGTGCCGGGTGTTCCTGATCTCGCTGAAGGCGGGTGGTATAGGTCTTAACCTTACCGCTGCCGACTATGTATACATAGTGGATCCATGGTGGAACCCCGCCGTAGAGCAGCAGGCAATTGACCGTACGCACCGTATAGGGCAGACGAAAAACATATTTGCATACCGCCTCATCTGCAAGGATACGCTGGAGGAAAAAATGCTGCAGCTGCAGGAGCGGAAGCGTAATCTTGCTAACGAGCTGGTGTCTGATGATAACGCATTTATGAGGCGGCTGAGCAAGGACGATATAGCCTTCCTGTTTAGCTAAAATACCCGCTTGAACTCCATCATATTCAACTCGGCCTCAAAGGTTCGTGCTGATATATCATTTATCTGGCCGGCCAGTATTGCTGCCCTGTTGTTGATGTTGGCTTTAATATAGTTGAGCGACTGAAACTCGTTCCGGATCGCGTTTTCGAGGTTCAGGCGTATGCGGCCCATGTCATTGTTCACGTCCTGCATTCTTGTGTTGATCAGCTGGTCATCGGGGATATACACGAACTGCGTTTCCATCTGGCGGCGCCAGCTTTTGAGTATCTCGATATTTGCAGGCCCTATGCCGGGCACCTTTACGTGCTGCAGCCTGCTTACATCGGCAGCCGTGCGTATGCCGTGTGCAAGCAGGGTGTTTTTCTTGGCAGGGCCAAACGAGGGTATTGCATGCTCATCAATATAGAACTGCCTCAGGAAGTCATCAAGCTGCTCATTATATACGTCCTCTTCCATCGCCTTCTTCCTGCGTTGCAGCTCTTCAGGCATGCGCGTGAAGTCGCCTACATATTGCTGCAGCGTTTGCAGCCCCCTGTTGTATGCCTCAAGGTCAGGCGGATCATTGTACACGGCTACCAGGCGGGTTCGCTGGCCAAGCAGTAGCGTATATTCCTGCACCCGGCGCTGCCTTTCTTTGTTTATAGATCTCGTCCACGGAGAGTGTGTGTAAATTAACCCGATGAGGAAAAAAGATGGGAAGAAGGCCAGGCTGACATTTACGAGAACGTAATTAACTATAGCAACTACCACAATAGCCCAGACGCGTGCGCTTTTATACCGGTAAAACTTCCTGTCGATAGGTGTGGCCGCTACATGCGGAAAGCTCAATGGGCCGCTCCATTTTTTCAGTTCCAGCTTCTCCAGCTTAAAGCCGTTAACGAAGCTTTCTATATCGCCCAGCACTGCGTGGGCATGCAGGTAAGTATCGTCGAGGAAGTAGAGGATGCCCTTTGCTTGCCGGAATGCGCACCAGGGGCACTGCTGCAGCTTTGCGGGGTAGGTGTGCAACCGCGTCATGCTGCAGGTTACCATATCGCCTAGCTGGTGCTCCAGGGCCTTTACCCATTCAGCAGGTAAGGGGCGTTCATCCTTTTCAAATGCCTGGTGAAATAGTGATACCAGGTCATCGTTGAGATTGGTGATCTCGAAGCTGTTGTTGGGCGGTGAAAGTTTTTTCTTTTTGTTATCCAGAGAGTAGGCAAATTGCCGCTGCCTTATCGCTGTCTCTTCATCAATATCTGCCGCCGACTTATGCTTGCCTGCAAAGGGATGCCTGCCCAGGAAGAGCAGCTGGAACAGGAGCACGGCCATGGAGAAGCTATCGGTATTCACAGTGCGCTCTATGTGCTCAAAAGACCCATGCTTCAGCAGCTCTGGTGGCGTATAGCGGGGCACCCCCACTTCGCAATAGTAGTAGCAGTCGCGCCCTTTCACCTGGAATGAATCGCAATCGATGAACGCTACAAGGCCGGCGGCGCTAACGAGAATATTCCCTTCATTCACATCGCCTACCACTAACCCCGCCTCGTGCAGCTTATAAAACGCAGTAGCAAGATTACGCGCCACATGCACCAGGAAATTGTATCCTTTATCCGGAAACAGCTTCTTGCGGTCCATAGGGCTGAAGATCATATGCAGCGGCACAAAGCCTGTCAGCTTTTTCATTACAAAGCCACATACATTGCCATAGTCGTCAAGTACAAGGTTTACCGGCCAGGCTGCATAGGCTTCAATGCCATCGCTTTTCATGGCCACCATCTGGCGCAGCTTCTCCGTCTTCTCTGTTGTAAGGCGCTCGTTGTATCGTTTCAGCACAAGGCTGCTATGTCCACGCAGCTCATACACGGTGCCCTCACCGCCACGGCCCAGCTCGCGCGCTATAGTGTATTGCTCGTTATTTAAGCCGCGCAGTGTCATTGAAGCTTTGTAGCTAGGAATAGTGTTTTGTCGTCGTCGGTGCGCTTGTTTATTGCAGCGCTGTTAAGATAGTCGGCGAGCTTACCATTAAGCAAGTCTACCTTTTCGGGCGTGTCGGCCATACGCAGGTGGCGAAACATGCTGGTAAAGAAAGGCTGGTGAGCGGTTTGCGACTCTGTATTGAGCGCCAGCATTTGCAAGCCGTCTGTAAAGATGGCCAGCTCGGTTACCAGCTCGTTTAGTATCATTACGTTCACGTTAGCAAACGATCGGTCGTCTACAAGAAACGAAGTTGTGTTCTGGTATTCGCCATTGTGCGGCCACCATACAGGCAGGTAAAAATCGCTGCCATCGTTGCGCACGATGGCGCCATCCCCTACCTGGAAGAAGGCCGTTGCCGTACCGGTGATGATAGCACCAAGCAGCGTGCATGAAAATTCGTTAAGCTCGCATTCCTGCTTTGCTGCTTCCTGTTCCAGCCCATCGTAAATGTCTTCAAGCATAGCATATACAGCAGCTTCATCGATCTCTTCATTGTTGGCAACAAGCCGCTGTGCACACTCAATGACCTGTGCTGTAGTATACGCTGATGCCCACCCGGCAAACTGCGCGCTGCCCGCACCGTCGCTGGCACAGCATGCGAGTATGTGGCCGTCAGGACTTTCGAATATTGCGTATTTATTGGCGTCTTCGCAGTCCTTACCATTCGCAACATGCGATGTGCCGATAACGCTCTGGCCTATGGCTTTCCATATCATAGCTCAGACCAGCCGCTAGGTGGTAACAGATTGATGGCGCTGCCGGGGTTCTTGCTTGATACCATTTTCATAGAGGCAGAGAGCCACATAAAAAACTCGCGGAACATAAGGCCTTTCAGCTTCAGCGGTGCCCGCACAGCTATTTGCTTCAATATATCCATGTCTGCTCCTTCTACGCCTATGGCAAAGAAAGCGAACGATTTTCCGTTCTCACCTTCGCGCACGCTGGCGGCCGCTTTGGCCCAGTCGTCGGTAGGTGCGCCGTCTGTTATCAGTATTATCCATGGCTTGTAGTAGGCTATGCCATGCTCTTTATATTCCTTCTTCCTCCGGCTCACCATGTCTATGCCAGCCTGTATGGCTGCGCCCATTGGCGTATCGCCATTGGCATCCAGCTCACGCGGGTGAAAATTAGGTACGGTATGAAAATCAGATTCTATGGTTACCGGACCGAATGTTACCACAGCTACTTCCACGCGCTTGGTGGCCAGGTGGTCGCTTAGCAGCTCTTGCTTAAAGGTGCGCACGCCTTCGTTAAGCTGCATTACGGGCATGCCGCCCATAGAGCCCGATGTATCGAGCAGGAGCACGCAGGGGCAGCGCGGCTCGGGATTATCGGCAAAGTTGTCGCTGCCAAAAGGTATCTGCTCAAATGAGATATAATCGTCCATGGATCACTGGGTCTTTTTAAAAAAATAAAGGTAGCATATTTATAAAGCGCCCGCAAAAGGCCTGCAGGCACAGGCGCTCTGTCACAGCAATTCTGTGCGAAAGGGAAGTGAATTTTGTGCTCTGTGGCAGCTAAAGGATAATAATGTAGTAAAAAATCCGTAATTTGTAAGCGATTAAAGAGATATATAATGAAAGTGTTACGATCACTGCTTGTACTGGCAATGGCTGCGGCTATATTGCCTGCATGCACCAAGCGGCCCAATCCTGCAAATACAAGCAAGAGTACAGTAAAGATGGAGCTCAACTCTGTTGCCGGTGGCAGCGGGCTCACCCTTAATAGTCAATGGTATCAGAATGAGCATGGCGATTCGTTTAAGGTGACTAAGTTCAATTACTACATTTCTAACATAAGGCTTAACGGCAACGATGTTAGCTACACCGAGGCGGAGAGCTACCACCTGTTTCAGCAGAGCGATGCATCATCATCGTCATTCGATCTGAAGGATGTGCCTTATGGGCAATACAGCAGCATCACTTTTATGATAGGTGTAGATAGCATGCGCAATGTATCGGGTGCGCAGACCGGGGCACTTGACCCTGTGAACGGCATGTTCTGGACGTGGAGCACAGGGTACATCATGGTGAAGTTTGAAGGTGTATCGCCTAAGTCGGCACAGCCGGGTAACATCGTTGAGTATCACGCCGGCGGCTTCACAGGGGCCAATAGCACACTGCGTACCGTAACGCTTAATTTGCCAACACCTATAACAGTGGGTGCTGATGGCGAGAACCATGTGCATCTTACCGCTGATATACTAAAGCTGTTCAAGTCGCCCAATGTGTTTGATTTTGCAGTGACGAATTCCGTAATGCTGCCGGGCGATAATGGCCGTAAGTTTGCCGACAACTATGCCAATATGTTCACTGTGAGTTTTGCAGGGTTGTAAATAATACATTTAGATGAAGAAGAAGTACGTGACGGTATTGCTGATATTGCTTGTGGCAGGTGTGTGGCAGGCAGGGTGCCGTAAGGATACAATTTCCCCTGATAGCCCGGGACCCATTGCTTTTAATGTGCCGGCAGGGTGGCCACAGCCTGCCTATTCATTTGCCGCTAACCCGCTTACGCGTGCGGGCTTCGAGCTGGGCAGGAAACTGTTTTACGATGTAAGGCTGTCGCGCGATAATACGATCTCCTGCGGCTCGTGCCACCAGCAATCTAATGCCTTTGCCCATGCAGACCATGCACTGAGCCACGGTGTTAACGACCTGCTGGGCACGCGCAATACACCTGGACTGTCTAACATGGCATGGCATACCACTTACTTCTGGGATGGTGGTGTGAACAACCTGGAGAGCCAACCTATTAACCCCATACAGAACCATGTGGAAATGGATATGACCATGCCCGAGGTGATAGCAAGGGTTGGCGCCGATGCCGGCTACAGGAGCCGTTTTCGTATGGCCTTTGGCGATGAGGGCGTTAACTCGCAGCGGATATTCAAAGCAATGGCGCAGTTTATGGGCGCAATGGTCTCAGCAGATTCAAAGTACGATCGCCATGTAAACGGAACTGCTGGTGGCGACTTCACCGCAAGTGAGCTGAACGGGCTATCGGTCTTCCGGCAAAAGTGTGCGGGCTGCCATAAAGAGCCGTTGTTTTCCGACTTCTCATTCAGGAATAATGGGCTTGCACCAACGGCTGTGAACGATACCGGGCGCATACACATTACCGGCGATGCGGCAGACAGGTATAAATTTAAAGTGCCCTCGCTGCGCGATGTGGCGCTGACTGCGCCATATATGCACGATGGCCGCTTCACGTCGCTCAGTGCTGTGCTGGAGCATTATACCGGCGGCATACACACCAGCCCTACGCTCGACGGTGTTTTAACCGGTGGTTTAAGTATGACCGAGGTGGAAAAGCATGATGTGCTTAATTTCTTAAACACGCTTACAGATACTACTTTTACAAAAGACAAGAGATTCTCTGAACCAAGGTAAAAGAACCACTATGAACGGCAAGACCGGCTTAATACTCTTCGTAATATGCGCAGCCATCGCAGGCTGCACGCACGATACACCCATTCTATCCGGTAAAGGGGGCAGCGCTACCGTGGTGCTCTATCCACGCCACCACGACACTGCATGGCGGCTTAGGGATATGAAGGTGTATGTAAAGTACAACACGCTTAATGCGCCGGCTAACAACGTATATGATGACTCCGCAACAGGCATAGTACACGACAGCCTTGTGTCTGCGGCCTTTACATCGCTGAAGAATGGCAACTACTACTTCTTCGGCAAAGGGTTTGATACCTTTTATAACCAGGAGGTGAAGGGCGGCAAGCCGTACATACTAACCGCGCAGGCGCCGCAAAACATGACATTGCCGGTGAGCGAAGATTAGGACTAAGTGAATAGGCAAAACCTAAAGGTGTACGAGCGCATAGACTGGATCTTTAAACTCAAGTTAAACACGAAACTCATGAAAAAACAGCTGCTACTGCTTGCCTTAGGCGCATCTATATCCTTTACCTCTTGCCGGGTAAACGAGCTGAGGGGCGAAGGGGCTAAAGGCTCTAACAGCCCATCGGTGGCATCGTTCGCATACGTGGATATAGACCTGCCGGTGAAGGCCGATATAGTGGTGCAGGAGGGTGCACAAACCTCTGTGACCTTTGACGGGTACAAGAATGTGCTGGAGCACGTAAAGGTAAAAGTAGAAGGCAACAAGATGCGCATATACACCGACCTGGATGAAACATGGGAGATAGACTGCGACGAAGTGGTAGCGCATATCACAGTGCCCTCGCTGGCGGGTCTGTCGCTTAGCGGCGCGCCCGATGCGGATATACATGGCAATATTAGAGGCAGGGAGTTCAACCTGGATATATCGGGGTCGAGCACAGTGGTTATTGATAACATAAATGTAGAGCAGTTTAAGTCGGATGTGAGCGGTGCGGGGGAGATAAGAGTGAAGGGCGGAAACGTGCGGGTGGCTGACTATGAAATAAGCGGGGCAGGTAAGATAGTGGCCTTCCCGCTGCAGACAGAGCAGACATCGGCATCTATATCAGGTGCAGGCAAGAGCGAGGTGTCGGCATCTCACAAATTAATGGCAAGCATCAGCGGTGCAGGTACTGTAAAGTACAAAGGGCATCCTGCGGTGACCAAAGATGTATCGGGCGTAGGGTCTGTAAGCGATGCCAACTAGGCGGGATTTGCGGGAAATTCAGTATATTGTAAGTTATAAACCGGATAGTATGCTTGGGAGATATGCGCTAAGGCTGTTGTTTTTATTTTTATGTGTCTGCTGTATACGTAGTGTGTCGCTGGCGCAGCAAGACCAGGTAGAACGTAACCTTTGGTACAATGAAGAAAAGACCGCTAAAATACAGATATTCAAAGCTACAGACGGCAAGTTTTACGGCAAGATAGTATGGCTTAAAGTGCCCGAGGTAGATGGGAAGACCAAAGTGGACATACACAATCCCGACCCGGCTAAACGAGGGAACCCTATATTGGGGCTGCTGCTGCTGAAGGGGCTGAAGAAAGACGGCAAGAACGGCTACGAAGACGGCACCATATATGACCCTAAGAACGGCAAGACCTACAGCTGCAAGGCTACCTACAAAGGTGATAAGCTGGATATGCGGGGCTACATAGGCTTCTCGCTCATAGGCAGGACCACTACGTGGACGAAAGCTGATTGATTTGAAAATTTGGTGATTTGAAGATTTGAGAATGCTCCTGTTCTGTGTCGGTGGATAATTTGAAAATTTGGTGATTTAAAAATTTGCTAATTCTCTTATTCTGTGCTGGTCGATTATTTGAGGGCTTTGGAATTTGAAAATTTGGCACTTTGAAATTTTCTCGTGTTGTGGGTTAACTTTACTGCATGAAGGCTATGCTGTTTGCTGCGGGACTGGGTACGCGGCTGAAACCATTTACGGACTACAACCCCAAGGCGCTCGCCGAGGTAAATAACAAGACTTTACTGGAACACAACCTGCGCTACCTGCAGCGGTTTGGCATATACGATGTCATCGTCAACGTGCACCACTTTGCCGATATGATAGAAGATGTGCTGTACGAAAACTCGGGCTTCGGCAGCAATGTAACCATATCTGATGAGCGCAGCGAGGTGCTGGAAACGGGGGGCGGGCTGCTTAAAGCGGCGCCGTACTTTGAAGGTGAAGATGCCTTCGTGGTGATGAATGTAGACGTGCTCACCAACCTGGACCTGGGCCGGATGATAGCTGCGCACGAGGCTGGCGATGCCATTGCAACGCTTGCGGTGATGCAGCGGAATTCGTCACGCCAGTTTTTGTTTGACGAAGCGATGCGGCTGTGCGGCTGGATGAATAACAACACAGGTGAGCGCCGTATATCCCGCAACATGGACGACCTGCGGCCCCTTGCCTTCAGCGGGGTGCAGGTGCTTACGCCTGCCGTATTTACCAACCATCCCTTTACCGGAAAATTCTCACTTGTAGACCTGTACCTGCACCATGCCAAAGAATATACGCTTGCGGGGTACGACCATAGCGGCAACATATTCATAGACGTAGGCAAGCCAGAGAGCCTTGAGAAGGCGGGGTATTTGTTTGAGTAGGCTCTTTAACCGCTAGGCGCTGAGAAGGTGAAAAATTGGAAGTCCCCACAGCCGTGCCTCAAACGCGCGCCGGTGGGGTTATCCTATACGCAAAACCATTGCTATCTTTTGAGCTATGCAATAAACATTCAGCTTCAATTCTATGAATTCCGTTCAGAGAACGGCGTATATTAGCAGTTCCGGATGCCCTGCGGAACATCCGCGAACAACGGAGTTTTTTGATCTATAGGATGCCCGTGACAGGGTAACTATTGCGGTGCGTTGCCGGTTTTAGCTGTGCCTGGGTTGTGCCGATAGGTTTTTAGGGTTTATGATGGTTTGCGCGCGTAAAGGTGGGGTGGATATTTGGGTTTTGCAAAACGGGTTTTTATGGCAGTGCTTTTTCTGCTATGCCATGTGGGCTTTCTGCTATACCATAAAAATTTCTTTGGTTGCCAGGAGCGGGTTTAGGTGTTTATTTGGTGCTTGAGGATATTGATAGTTTTATTAGATTGGGCGTGGCACCGGTTGCAGCGCTAGTGGTATCGCCTGAAATCCGTGCCAATGATGCAATTATGGAATAACCTGTAAAAGAAATGAATTGGTACACTTTGTCTTTATCTTATTCCCGCATTCTTGTTTGTAGCTTGCTTTTACAATATATTTTCCAACATCAATTTTTCTTAAATCAGCAGCGATTGGTACGCTAAAAGTATCACTTTCTCCAGGGGCAACTTCCGGGAATACTGTTTGAATATCAAAATCTTCGTCATTATTAAAAATATTCTTCGAAGCACTTACGTTGTATTTGAATAACTCTATTTTGATAGGCGCATCGATTCCGAATGGAGAATTGATTATGATTGTATCAATTTTGCTTGTATTGAAAAAACGCATATCAATGTGAAGCCATCGTAAATCTTTGCGTTTAATCAAAACGGTAGATTTTTTCGGATAATGTATTTCCCCTGTACTGGTATCTAACAAACTCGGAAAAACCATTAACTCAAGAGAACAAGGTATAATTTTACCAAGTTTTTGTTTCTTTGTCGGCATCAACTTGTCCCTTTGCGCTGTCGCAGAAAGTGCACTTGAACAAATTACAGAAAATATAAAAACAATTTTTTTTATTTTACTGAAAATCAACTTGCCTTTTAAATTTTTCATACTGTTCAAGTTTTTTTCGTTCTAGTTTGGTGGGATCAAGACGTCCGTAATGTTTGTTAAATTGTTCGGTGTAAAAATCCATGTATTTTTTTGACAAATCAACGAAGTCAATGCATAAAGACTTAGATGAAGGAAAATTAATTTTTCGCCAATACATAAACTCACTAGGGAAAAGATTAAAAAAGTGCGCGACTACTTCGTTTTCTGTATGGTCAGTACTGTGTAATATCTGTTTCTGCCATTCATGAATATTTTCATGGATAATCGCATAGACCAAATTTAGGTACTCCTCGAAACTTTCAGTTCGATGAAATAAGTCTCCTCTAGTGCATTGGATGCCACGAGTGCCATCGCCATACTGAACTGATCCAAAATATTTAGATCGTCTCATGTCTTTACTGATATCGTAATTTACCTTTCGTTGATCAATTATTTTATCCATTTCAAAAAAGTCTACAACGAATTTTAATCCTTCGTCGTATTTTTCCTGTGCAATAAGGTTTTTATAAGTACTATACGAGTCTAGAATATCATTTATGTTTTTTTTACGTGCGCATTCAGGCTCTAAATCCCTAATAAGAAAATCATCAACCGACTCATTATGCTCTTTAAATTTACCATATTTCTTTGGTACCGCGGGTGAATATATCACCGGATCTGTATCAATCGCCGGTTTGTCAGTTACTCCTTTGCTTATCACAGGGTTCGTTGGTTCCGGCGCTATTGGTTGTTGTTCTCCCCCGCCACCTGTTGGCCCCGGCGCAGGGCCATATGGTATTTCCGGTACGTACTGGTCTCCTCCGCCTCCAAAATCGCCACCTGGAATATTAGGCGGTGCCACCACACTGGTGTCTATTATCCCTCCTGGGTCTGCGACACCTTTGTTTATTACGTCACCGGGTGACCATGGCTCATATCCTCCCCCTCCCCCCGCATACTCCTGCCAGCTAGGTATCACCTGCTTTTCTCGCTCACCTTTCTCCTCAGGCGTGCTCAGCATGCCACCCTTATTCTCCACCCCATCTGTAGAACCCGATGGGCAAAACCCGCAGTGGCTCAGCTGCTCCAGCTCCCACTCATAAAAATACTTGCTCCGGTTGGCCGCTCCCGCAGGAACCGGCACGTTACTCTGGCTGCCATCGTTGTTCAAGCGCAGCTTGCCATACCTCGCCTCCTGCTTCTTGCCCGCGTCGTTGCGCTTCAGCGCCGCAAACCTATATACCAGCCCTCCCGGGTCTATCCATATGTACCAGCCTTCAAGGTCCCAGCCTACCCACTTCAGCTCTTCATTCATCATCCACGCGGTGTCTATAAAGTCTATGAACCGGTGAAACTCGGGCTCATGTACTGCATTGTCCTGCAACGGGTAAAATGTGCAGCACGATTTAATGGTCGGGTAGTGTTTCTTCCAGAATGAGGAAAAGTAAGGCATACCGTATAAATATTTTTGGGGTAAAATGTTTTGTTAGTCCTAAAAAAGAAGAGAGGTTCCGCCACCCTCGGCGGCGGGACATCTCAATAACAATACTTAATAGTCTCCATTTTTAGTCTTTTCGCATGTGATGAGGTTAGCTAAGTTGCCTCAAACAGCTGCATTAGCCTGGATTTCCATAGGTGGCAAAAGAAACTCTGTTCGTGCTATCAAAGACCACAACTGGCATAGTCGATCGCATCCCATTTTTGCCTTTAGCAAAATAAGAGAAGTTATGGCTCAATGAATCGAAACTATACATTACTGTATCGGGTTTACCCAAAATGGCTATGACTTCTTGTTCTGTCATGCCGTTCTTTACTTTTTCAAATAATGCTTGTTCATTGGGGTCGTTCCCAGACAGGTCGCAACTACATAGTAATATAGTTATCGAATATAATAGTTTATATGCCATGGTCGGTTGTTTTTCTTAAAAAGTTCCTCAATAAATTTCAAAAATAACTGAGCAATATTTGTTTCTCTTGAGTTGCCGTGCGCCTTTGTTGAGTGCTTTGGGTCGTAATAGTCAGAATGCTCTTGCACATATTTCAGAAATTGCCGTCCCATTGCATTCGAAAAATAATCTTGTTTTGAATTAGCTGATGCCCTATCTGCAAAATTTTGCCCTATCTCAACAAGGGCGCCTTTTCCTTCGCCATGTTGCATCCCCACGGTTAAAACATGCCTCATATCCATTACTAAGCCATTAGGCAGCCGTACATACCTCCAGTCCGGCATAGGCCCCCCAGCAACCTTAAACGGGCCATAGTATTGGTCAGGCCGCTCATGAGTAATTTCATATTGGGTTTTGCCATCATAATGGGATGCCCATTCTGCTAACGAACGAATGGGTTCATGATATGGGGTTCTGTATAGCGTACTTCCCGATGGATGTGGATTGAAAAGATTTTTCCAAAACTCGGCCCACTGCCCCTTTGAGGTTTTTTGATATTGCCCTTGCTTAGCATAAAAGTCTGTATTGATACCTGTTACAGGACGATCGATTCCCGGAAACCAAGCAAGCGGTTGCGGATCTTGCGGAACCATTCTTTTTGCTGTCTTTACGAACACCGGCAGTTCGAAAGGGTTACCCTCTGTCCCTTTAGGTCCCTGTGTATACCCATACACAACTGGCTTCAGCACCTCATTTGTATTGGTTACATATCTCTTTGCGACAAGCGGATCTTGCAGCATATCGGAGAAATTCCTGCCGCCATAGCTGCCGTAGTCATTAGATTTCAGCTGGGTAGGATTCGAAGGGTCAAATACCGAGTAGTCACTCCAATTTTTAGCAGGGGCAGTGGATCCGTTATCAACTTCCGGCTCTGTGCCATCTGAAAAAGAATTAAACTCCTGGCCACTTACTTTATCACGGTATACTGGTCTGCCTGCACCGTCTTCACCTACCAATTCATACCTGCTGCCGGAGGTGATTGTATCATTTACATATTGTTTGCGAAGTGACATTGATATATGATTATAAAGTTAGAAAAAATGATAATCCCGTATGCAATCGAATACGGGATTATCTATCATAGTCTATAAATTACGGTGTCACCGGTGCTTCATCTTCGCACCCGCACCCGCATCCGCCGCCACAGCAGCTTTGCGGCACGTCGCAGCAAGTGCCATACACTTTCTTGTAGTGCTCGGCCGCCACCAGTGAGTTAGCATCGCCTGTAGATACGCCCTCCATTATGGTTTGCTGCTGTTGCATAGCCGCCTGCTGTTTGGTAGCAAATACCTGGTTGTTGGCAGTGTTCTGTATGCTGTCCACAAGGCTTTGCATACCCACAAGGTTGCGTATATAATCTCCCTGGTTCTGTGCGTTCTGCGCATTCTGGTTAAAGCAGTCGAGCGCATCGCCGGCGCCCAGCAGTGCATCGCCTATCAGCGAAGATGTCCGCAGTGTTTGCTTCTGCACATTCAGTATCACCCCGTTAAATTCCAGCGATAGCGGGTCGTACGTATCTATGCACAGCTTGTTTATCCGGTAAAATTTTTCTGTTACAGGGAGGCAGGTGCCTATCTGCAGGCAGTCGTTATAGATCACTTCTTTCGATGATACAAACTGTTTTTCCTCATCCTCATAGTTCAGCACCTTGCAGTATGGCGTCAGCAATGTGCATAGCACCGAGTTCAGATTTGCAGGCTCTATAATATCTGCCAGCATGTTCACCAGGTTGTTCAGGTCCACCACCGTATAGCTCTCTGCATAGCCGTTGCTGTATGCAAACTTCAGGTTGCTCAGGTAGGTGATGGTAGTATACTCCTGCAGCAGCTGGCGGAAGGTAAAGTTGAGCACCCTGTTCAGGTTCACATTCTTCAGCACCCGCACAGTTGCTTCCTCCTCACCACTACGCGCCATGTCGCTGGTACTTGTGTTTACGTCTATAAGCCTGTTGGCATTGCTCTGCTGCACATGCTTCTCCATAGCGCTCGATAATGCGTTTATATTCGACTGCCGCGCCGCTGAGTGGTTATAGTTCGTGCTCGAGTTAAAGCCGTTCGATGAATTCTGCACCTGCGTCTGGCTCTGGCCATAGCCACCGCCAATGCTCGCAAAGCCCAGGTTCAGGCTGCCGCTGATGCCAAATGATTTTGTGGAATTTTTCGAGTCTGTGCTCGTGCTAAAGCTGCTGCTGCTGCCGCCGCTTGTGTCACTCGTTGATACTATGTCTCCCTGTTCGTGCTGCATCAGTGTATCCAACTCGGTAGCGCTCGCTTCTGAGAAGCTGTCTATCACGTTTTGGCTCTTCTCATATGTTGTTACCTTATCCTTGTAAGTGCGTACGCTAATGGTTGTCTCTTCACCCGGCAGCAGCGTAAACGTTTTTACCACACGGCCTGCGCCATAGTCGCCCAGGTACGATGCTGTAGTGTACTCTTCAATGATGGTGATGCGCGGTGCGGCCTGTGGTGGTTGGCTCACATACTTGGTCACAGTGCCAGTGCCTGCTATTCTCTTGGTCACCAGCGGCCGCAATCCCTGTATGGCATAGTTGGCATTCAGATTGGTACGTGTATCAACCGGGGCCACGGCCTGCACGGTCAGCTGCTCTGGAATTTGCATATGCGCCTTCAGCGACGATGCGTTGTATTTGTCCAGCACACCTGTTGGCACGCTTGATGTAGGTGCCAGGTGAAAACCGCTTGCTGCCGCACCTGCGCTTGGCCCGCCATAGCTTACGCCGCCTCCGGCGGCGCCGCCATAGCCCGCGGCAGCAAGTGTATTGGCGAGGGGGTTACCTACAGCGCCAGCCATATTCACGGGCGCACCATGCGACACAGCAGTCATTCTTGGGGTAAACTGTCCCATATATAGTGGCTCGGCCACATTCGGGTGAAAAAGCTGTATTGCCTGCTGCGAGGTCATATTCTTCACAGTCTGGAAATAGTTGTTCTCCGGCACCGCTTTAGTGAATGCTTTAAAGTGGGTGGCAGGTATGGGTTTCACAATATACCCATAGGTCGTGAAGGTGGTAGTTTGTGGTATTTCAAAGCTTAGCTTCGGGGGCTCTCCATCTACCGGGTACTCTACAAACGGCTTTTTAGTAAAGCACTGTGGCTGCTTAAAGTCCGTCTGCATCTGCTTGATGTCTAAGATAATTTGTTCGAATGGGGCTGCTGGCATAAACAATTCAGTTTTAAAAGGTTAAGATTTTTTGTACCCTAAAAGTAGATGGGGTGAGCCTTCAAAAAATAGGGATTAATCCCTATTTTTTATTTCTTCAAAACCCCTATATTATCGCGCACAACAGCGGCCAGGTTACCTGCACCAGTTTTCTCTAAAATATTCGACCGGTGATGGCCAACGGTTTTTATACTAAGGAAGAGCTTTTCAGCTATTTGCTTGCTGCTAAGGCCTTGCGCCACACATAGAAGTATATCGATCTCGCGCCTGGTAAGTATTACAAGGGTTTTGGGTTGCAGGGAATTCATACTGAGTCGTTTTATGCAGCAAAGATTCGAACATATTATCACCTGCACAACGTGAAAAAACACGTAAAGGGGAGGGTATTTTTCACGTAGTGCATCAATGAATATTATGCTTAAGGCCGGTGCCAAAATCCCGTTATTTTCACCATCCCGGTTGATCTCGACTTTTGGAAAATGTAAATACGGGCGAGCTTAATAGTAATTCCACTGATGAATGGTGCCACCATCACTAAAGCTGCATAGCAGCAGTAAGCCGGGACAACAAACGCTCTACGCAAGGGGGTGAAAGGGGCGTATATACGTGAATATAAAAATGTTCGAATTATATTTATGGCTTAGCTGCGGTATTGAAACGACTTTTATTCTATTTCCTTTTTTTGTTTGCGGGCCAGGCGTCGGCACAGGAGTATGTGACGGGCCTCTCGCACTGGGATATGCGCGACGGCCTGAGCCACCGGCAGGTGAATGCTATATGCAAAGACAGGCGGGGATTTATATGGCTGGGGACGAAGAACGGCCTCAACAGGTTTGACGGGTACCGGTTCACGAAGTACACCAAGGAGATGAATGGCCTGCCCTTCAACGATATCAACAGGGTGCTGGAGGATGAGGATGGCAACCTCTGGCTGAAGGGTGAATCGGGCAGTAACAGCATAGTTGTGTTTGACCCGGTGACGGGGAAGGTTACCTCGTTCAGGGATAAGACGGGCTACAAGGGCGACCTGAATTTTTTGTACCTGAGCGATGCGGGCAACGGCACCTTGCTGGTAGGCGACAGGGAGAAGAATATTTATTTTACCTGGAATGCCCGGCAGGGGCTGAAGCAGGTCAGATTTCCGTTTGCCCGCATCAATAACATCGTAGCACGCAGCCCCGATTCTTTTTGGCTTAAGGTAAAGGATGACAGCTCGTTTTACCTGGCCGATGGAAATGGGAAGGTGAAGCGGAAGGTGACACTTCCTTTCGCTTTCAGGGATATACATACGCGCATGTTTGGCCCCGGCGACTTTATTACCAGCCTGGAAGGCGACCAGGCATGCTATGTATCGAATGACCTGGAGGTGAAAAACATAACAAAGAATTTGCCGCCGAAGGTTAGTGCAAACGACTACCTGTTCGTGACCGGCATCGCTGATATTGTGTGCCGGCAGGGAAGATTTTACCACCCGGAAAAGGGAGTGATACGCGACTTGGTAAAAGATGGTAACACCTCGTTCAAGAACATCGTAAGGGCAGTGTTGATGGACGAGCCTGGGCATATATGGATGGGCAACGACTTCGGGCTGTACCTGGTGACGATCAGCCGCAACAAATTCAGGCAGTATTTTTACGACACATCCCACGCCGTCTTTCACAACAGCTACCGCGGCATACTGGTTGCAGACTCTACAGTGTATGCATGCAATGAGAATAATGGGTTGTATGCGGCTGAGATAGGTACGGCGAAAAGCAGGCAGGTGCCGCTGGCCCGGCGCGACACCTCTGTGTCGCTATATTATGCATTGGGAAGGACAAGGGATGGTGGTATCATCGGATCGTTCAGGCATTCCATTTTTAATATCCCTGCGGGCAGCAAGGTCAATGAGCTGTATACGAGCCGCGACATGCTTTGCTGGAAGATATATGAAACTGCAAAAGACCGGTACCTGCTGGGCACTAATGCGGGACTGCAGTGGCTGCATACGAAGACGGGGACGTTCGGGCCTTTTACAGAGTATAATAGTTACAAGGAGCTAGAGAGCGCCATAGTGCTGGATATACAGCCGGGTGAGCACAATGGGCTATGGATATGCAGTAATACAGGCCTGTATCTTTATGCTGCGGGGCACGGGATAACGGAGCGGTATTCTTCGGCAGATACGGGTGTGAGGTACTTGCCGGCCCACGACTTTCACCACCTGTACAGGGATGCTGAAGGGATATACTGGCTTGCGACCACTACAGGCCTTGTAAGATGGGATAAAAGCCGGGGGCAGTATAAACTGTATAACACCGCCAGCGGGCTGAGCAATGACAATATCTATGCTGTGTATGGCGATAACTATGGCCGCCTGTGGATGAGCAGCGACTATGGTATAATGGAGATAGACAAGCGGACGGGCAGCGTAAAAACATACTTCGTGGAGGACGGGCTTACGTATAATGAGTTCAACCGCGTATCGCATTTCCAGGATGAGGCGGGGGATATTTATTTTGGCTCGCTAAATGGTATCACGGCACTCAGCCCTGCGGATTTTCCCAGGGAAAAGCAGCTGGCGGCGTTCCCGCTGGTGGTGACATCGTTCCAGCAGTTTAACGGGCAAACGAATAAGCTGGAAGACAAGCTGGCGGCGCTGACGAAGAGCGGCACTATTACGGTGCATCCATCGGACAAATTCTTTACTATCGAATTCGCGCTGCTGAACTACAGCAACCCGGAGTATATAACCTACCACTGGAAACTGGGTGGCGTAGACACGGGCTGGAACGTACAGAAAGACCGTGTGCTGCGCTTTTCGCGAATGCCCTACGGTAAGCGAACACTGTATATAAAGGCGGTCGCCGCCAATGGCAGCCGCAGCAGCAATGAGCTGCAGCTGCAGCTGGACGTAGTACCGCCACTGTATCTCCGCTGGTGGTTTATAGCCGGGGGGCTGGCGCTGTTGCTGTTTGTGGCTTGGGGATGGTACAGGCTGCGCACGCTGCAGCTGAAGAAGGACAATGAAAAGCTGGAGCGGACCGTGAAAGAAAAAACACGGGCGCTGGAGGAAAAGAAGCACGACCTGGAGCTGTCGCTGGAAGAGAAGAATATGCTGATGAAGGAGATACACCACAGGGTAAAGAACAACCTGCAGGTGATCAGCAGCCTGCTGCAGATACAAGCCGCAGGCGTGGAGGATAAGAACGCGAAGAATGCGCTGATAGAAAGCAGGAACCGGATTATGAGCATCGCGGTCATTCATCAGAAGCTGTACCAGAAAGAGCATATAGACAGCCTGGAGCTGCACCGGCTGGCAAGCGACCTGCTGGCGCAGATAGCAGGGCTGTTCCCGAATGTGAAGATCGACTTTGTGAACGATATACCGGAGACTACGATAAGCATTGATGCAGCGGTGCCGCTGGGGCTTATCATCAACGAGCTTATGACCAACTCATTCAAATACGCATTTGCCGATGTTGCGTTGCCGCGCATCACGCTGACGCTTGAGCACGCAACTGACGGCAGGCTGATGCTGAGATATGCAGACAACGGGCCGGGCATAAGCGGCGGCATAAACTTTGCCGGGCTGCAGTCGCTGGGATTGCGGCTGGTGCATGGGCTCAGCGGGCAGCTACAGGGGCATGTGGAATACACCTACAACAATGGTGCTGTATTCTTAGTTTATTTCAGGACAGAAAAAAAATAGCTATTTCTTTTATTTGTTTGAGCGTATTATTTATATTCACCACCTGATCTATGCAACGCACAAGGATAGGAATTGTAGAGGATGAATTCATCATTGCCAGCGATATACAAAGCACGCTGCAGGAGCTGGACTATGACGTGCCGGCACCCTGCAAGAATTATGATGAGGCGATTGCTATGCTTGTGAAAGAGCGCCCGGATATTGCCATACTGGATATACAGCTTGCGGGCAGCCGCGATGGTGTAGATGTGGCTGAGTACATACGGCAGCACATCGATATCCCGTTCATTTTTCTTACGGCCAACAGTGATGCGGCTACGGTGGAGCGCGTGAAGAAGGTACAGCCCAATGCCTACCTCACCAAGCCTTTCCAGAAAAAAGACCTGCATGTGTCGATAGAGATAGCGTTGAGTAACTTCAACCTCAGCAACGCTGCAAATGCCGCAGGCGGTGCGGCTGATAACATGCTCCTGAAGGATGCAATATTCATTAAAGAAGGACAGTACTTTCATAAGCTTCCATTCAGCGACATACTGTACCTGGAGGGAGATGGCGCTTATATTAATTTCCATACCGAGAAGAGGAAGTTCTTGGTGCGCGGCAGCATACCGCAGTACATGGAGAAGATGAGCCACTCCAAATTCTTCAGGGTGCACCGCAGCTATGCTGTGAATCTCGAGAAAGTGGACACGATCAATACCTCGGTCGTTATCATCAACGGTGTCGAAATACCTATTTCAAGGAATTTTCGTGATGAGTTGTTCACGCTTATCAATGTCGGGTAGCACGGCCAGTTCTGGTTTCAATAAGTTATACATATGGTTAATCGCTAAAATTGTAAGCGCCGTATTTCGCTCATTACAGGAAACCTGCTGTTCATTACAAAATCGCGTCTGTTCTTATCATTAGCGTAGCCGGATTTTCATGGAAGGATAATTTGCATCAAAATCATCACTTCTATGAAAGATCAATTGACATCAGGACCGCAACAAAGTATGTTGCCTTCTCCGGGAAGCCGAACCAATAACAGGCTAGCTGCAAAGCTTTATTTTTTATTCCTGCTGCTGAGCGCCGGTATGCTTTTGGGCGCCGCCCGGTCTTCGGCACAAACGTGCCCCACGTGGAGCAACGTCGGCAGTGCAGATTTCTCAGCATCGAACGCGGAATTTCTTACAATAGCTATAAGCAGCACCGGTACACCTTATATTGCCTTTCGTGACAACGCAAGCAGCGGAAGGGCTACGGTAATGCGGTACAATGGCAGCAGCTGGGGAATTGTAGGCAGCGCGGGGTTCTCGGCCGGCGTAGTTCAATTTACCCAGATCGCGATAGACGGCAGCGGCACACCGTATGTAGGTTACGTGGATGGTGCAAATGGCTCAAAGCCTACCGTGATGAAATTTAACGGTACCAGCTGGGTGACGGTAGGAACACCGGCATTCTCTGTGGCGCATACCAATTATATGTCGCTGGCTATTGGCAGCGGCGGTGCACCATACGCGGTGTACAATGACAATGGCCTTGGCTCCAAAGCCGTTGTAAAAAGATTTGACGGCACTAACTGGGTGGCTGTAGGCCCTGCGACAGGCTTTTCGGCGGGCAGCGTTAATACTACTGATATCGCGATCGATGGCAGCGGGACGCCGTATGTGTCTTTCGAAGATGGTAATGCCAGTCAAAGGGCAACAGTGATGAAATTTGATGGTACCAACTGGGTGAATGTAGGCGCTGCGGCTTTCTCTGCAGGCCAGGCCCAGGCGATCGATATAGAGCTGAATCCGAGTGGCGCACCATACGTAATATTCTCCGATGCAACAGTTAGCAACAAGACTACCGTAATGCGGTTTGATGGCACCAGCTGGGGTATAGTAGGCAGCGCCGGTATTTCTGCAGGCACTACGCCCTATATAGATATGGCAATTGACGGCAGCGGAACACCCTACGCGGCTTTTACTGATGGCGGAGTGGGTGTGCATCCAAGGGTAAGGAAGTTTGACGGTAGTGCCTGGGTAGACGTTGCGGGCGGAAGTGTTTTCGGAAGCATCGGGCTTTATACCGGAATAGCGATCAACAGCAGCGGAGTGCCGTATGTTGTCTATAATAACTATATTGCTGGAGCCCTGGCTAATGTGTCGGCGCTTGGGTCTGTGTCGACTGCAATTACCGGGGTAGATATAATGTGTGAGACCGGGTCTGTGAGTTATATAGATGCCACAGCAGGCGGCACGTGGAGCAGCAGCAATACTGCTGTGGCTACCATAGGCTCATCGAGCGGAGCTATAAATGGTGTATCGGGCGGCGCAGTGACCATAACTTATACACTGGGTACATGTACTGCAACGAAGGTACTTACGGTGCTGCCTTTAGTTTCATCAAATAGCATAACAGGCAGCGGAGCGGTGACTGCAGGCAGCACCACCACGCTATCGCACATTGTATCGGGCGGTGTGTGGACCAGCAGCAATACGGCAACTGCCACAGTAGGCTCTTCAACCGGCATTGTGACCGGGATAGCAACCGGGATGACAACGATATCGTACGCCGCAACAAACAGCTGCGGCAGCGCAGTGGTTTCAACAATGGTTACCGTATCGCCTGCTCCGGTAAGCGCCACGCAATCGCAGACCAATGTTAGCTGCCGCGGTGGTGCCAATGGCACAGCGACAGTAGTGGCCAGCGGCGGCACTCCCGGCTATACATACTCGTGGGCGCCAAGCGGCGGAACTGCGGCTACAGCTACCGGCCTTGCGGCAGGGTCGTATACCTGCACTATTACAGATGCAGCAAGCGCCAGTATCCCAATCACATTTACAATAACGCAGCCCGCTGCCAGTCTTTCTGCTGCGGTCACAGCGATCGTAAATGTCACCTGTTTTGGCGGCAGCAACGGGTCAACCACGGTAACGCCAGGAGGGGGAACCGGGCCTTATAGTTATTCATGGGCGCCATCGGGCGGCACTGCCGCCACCGCCAGCTCACTGGCGGTAGGCGTTTACACCTGCACGATCACAGATGCAAATGGCTGTACATATACGCGGGCAGTATCAATTGCATCGTGGCCGGCTATTGTAACTTCTGTGTCGGCGCAAACTAATGCGACCTGTGCGGCGTCCAATGACGGTTCTGCAACCATATCAGCAAGTGGTGGTGCAGGAGGCTTTACGTATTCATGGGCGCCTGGCGGCAGCACCTCTGCCACGGCTACAGGCCTCGCCGGAGGTATCTATACTGTAACTATAACGGATGCCAATTCTTGCCCGAAGACGCAATTGGTGACTATTACCGAGCCTGCCATAACCGGTGCGGCAACTGTATGTGCGGGTGCCTCGGCTACGCTTACCGGTAATGTTGCCGGCGGTACATGGAGCAGCAGCGATCTTTCTGTGGCTACGATAGGTTCGCTGGATGGTGTAGTGAATGGTGTTACAACAGGTGTGGCAGCGATCACCTACGAACTCAGCACATGTACGGTCATCCGGAATATTACCGTAAATGGACTCCCTTCGGCCGGTGTTGTCACAGGTGCTTCAGTGGTAGTGGTGGGTTCGGCCATAACCTTGTCAGATGTTGTATCGGGCGGAGTATGGAGCAGCAGCAACACTGCGGCGGCAACCGTTGGTTCTTCAGATGGTGTGGTATCTGCTGTTGGGGCCGGCGTTATCACAATATCGTATGCGGTTACCGGCATTTGCGGCACTACGGTTGCAACTAAAGTAGTGACCGTGAATGCCACCTCGATCACCGGCGCGGCAACTGTATGCGTGGGCGTATCATCCACTTATTCCGCCGGTTTGTCTGGAGGGGTGTGGAGCGCGCCGGCTTCGTCTGTTATCAGCGGGCCGTCAGTCACAGGCATCGTTACCGGCCTTACGCCGGGTACGGCATCTATTACCTACACATTGCCGCCAAGCGACAAGATCGTTTTTACGATGACCGTAAATGCAGCGCCACCCGCTATAACCGGCAGCGCCATAGTGTGCCCCGGCGCTACTACTACGCTTGCCAATACGACGCCAGGCGGTACATGGACCAGCGGGAATACTGCTGTTTCTACAGTTGATGGGGGTACAGGGATTGTGACCGGTGTTGCTGCAGGTACAGTGGGTATCAGCTATGCTACAGCAGCGGGGTGCCCGCGTGTGGCTATTGTAACCGTAAATGCGGCTCCTGCTGCTATTGCGGGAACTGGCGCGGTATGTGTGGGAGCGACAACAACATTCTCAAGTGCTACCACACCGGGCCTTGCATGGACAAGCAGCAATACATCGGTGGCAACAGTTAACAGCAGCCTTGGTGCGGCAACGGGCGTAGCACCGGGCACAGCAACCATAACCTACATGCTTGGCTCGGGTTGCGATGTGACAACTGTGCTTACTGTAACTGTGGCTCCTTCCCCAATAACCGGGCCCGCCGGCGGATGCATGGGCACTACGGCTACGCTGCTTAATGCAGTAAGCGGGGGCGTATGGACCAGCAGCAACACAGCGGCGGCTACGATCAACTCATCTACAGGTGTGGTAACAGGTGTGGCATACGGCAATACGTATATCACTTACTCACTTGGCGCGGGCTGCAGCAAAACACGCCTGTTCACGGTGAATACACCGCCACCAGCTATTGTAGGGCATAAGACAGCGTGCGTGGGCTCTGCTACAACGCTTACATCGGGCAGCAGCGGCTCGTGGAGCACCAGCAGCCCTGCCATAGCAACGATAAACGTAGCCGGCGTGGTGAATGGTGTATCGGCAGGTACGGCAGATATTACCTATACCGGTAGCGGCTCTGGCTGCGCTACGGCAACTGTGGTGACCGTGACAGCTGCACCAGCGGCTATATCTGGCGCAAACAACCTATGCGCGGGAACGACTACTACCTTAACAAACAGCAGCACCGGTGGCAGCTGGATAAGCGGCAACGGCGGCATGGCATCGGTGGGTGCTTCGTCGGGTGTTGTGACGGCGCTGGGTACTATGGGTACTGTAACGATCACATATGCATTCAGCCCTACGTGCAAAGTAACAAAGTCACTGACCGTGAATCCGCTGCCTGCGCCTATAGGCGGCACCACGGCTATGTGCCGCAACCTTACCGCTACGCTGAGCAATGTGACCAGCGGTGGCATATGGAGCAGCAGCAACCCCACGGTAGCAACAATAGCTGTGGGTGTAGCGCCGGGCTACGGTGCCTGGACAAGCACTGCCACAGCAGGTAATTCTACCATCAGCTACACGCTGGCTACAGGGTGTGCGCGTACAGTAATAGTGACAGTGAACCCTTGCGGCAGGCCGGGTGGCAATCTGCAGTCAGCAGCTTCAGGTTTGCAATTGTATCCTAATCCGACTACAGGAACTTTTACTATAGTTACCGCAGCAGCAGGTACGCTGCAGGTGTATAGTATGGATGGAAAAGAGGTGAGCATAAATGAGCTCACAGCAGGCCAAAACGAAATAACGCTGCCCGCAGGCATAGCCCGCGGCATGTATCTCTGTCGCTACAATAGCGCAGACGGCAGCAGCCAGCTAGTGCGACTGGTAGTGGAGTAGGTGAGTAATAGTAAATTTGGAAAGAAAAGCGGCCCGCCGGATGGTGGGTCGCTTTTTTGTTGTTGTATCGGATCTCCGGCACCTTTATTTTTCTTTGCGAAGCGTCCCATGTTTTTTGTCCTGAGCGAGGCAGTTGGTGGGACACCAACTACGGCGGACCAGGCTTTGCATGCCACCAGGTTGCGTATATAATCTCCCTGGTTCTGTGCGTTCTGCGGATTCTCGTTTGTCGTAGGGGAGTCTCCGGTTTTTCACCGGGACTCGCCGTTAAGTATGCACATTGCCTGCGAGTATCGCAAGCATAGTGCTACGCTGTGAGTACTCAGGAAGGATATGAACCTCGGATGAGGGAGGTGTCATGCCATAGATATCCGGGTTATCTGTCCTATGCGAGGTAGTTGGTGGGGACACCAATTACGGGTGGGAACCATACCCTAGAGCCCTCATAGCGCAGGGCGACCGCAAGGGATCGCCCCTACGGTGTATTGTGATAAGAAAGTTGAGACGAGGAGCTTATGTTATAGTTCTCCATGCTCTTTCCTGCGCGAGGTCGTTGGCGGGGACTAATTGCGGCGGGAACCATGCCCACTGTCCAAATAGCGCAGGGTGACCGCAAGGGATCGCCCCTCCGGTGTATTGTGATAAGAAAGTTGAGAAGATGAGCTTATGTTATAGTTCTCCATGCTCTTTGTCCTGCACGGGGTGATGGGTGTGGCCGACACCAACGGCAAAAAAAGCATTTAGCCCGGAGGGCAAAGGACTTAGACTTTCTACTATAAGGTAACACGTAAACCAAGGGTCAACGTATGGAATTTCTTTGCCAAAATACAATATTGACATTACGCTTACTTCCTGTCCGTTCACCGTAGAAAGCAGAGAACCTTTTGTTATAATACCATGTACACGGCCACCCATTTTATAAACAGTTGGTTCCATAGTTTCGACGCTCGCTATTTCAAATATTTTGGAGCTCATAACTGTATTGGTTTGTGCTTGTTTTAGAAAATACGCTGGAACCCCACGTGACTGCCCTACAAGATATCTGCTGCTTGCCGGCAACGGCAAGTATTCTACTGCGCCATCCAGTACTTCCTCAGCAGCCACTCTGCTACTGCTATGAGCAGGATGATGAAGAAGAACCATTTGCGGTCGATGAGGGGTACGGTCTCAGTGTTGGTGTGGATGAGTGGCTTTACGCGGTCGTTGCGGATGATGCTGTCGTAGAGGGCATTGAAGTTGGTGGCGGGGAAGAGGGCGCCGTTGTATTTTTTGGCAACGCCGTAGAGCAGGGGATAGTCGGCACCGGTCTCCATAAATTCGAGCGGTGTGCTCTCTACTGCAAAGGTGCCATTGGCCGTGTATGCCTTGCCGTTGTAGGTAGTCTGTGCGCTGTAGGTATAAGTGCCGCCGGCCCATATGCCTATGTTCAGGTTGTACGCACTGCCTGCACGCTCGAACGAGAAATTCTGCTTACGCCCGGCGCTGTCGCTGATGGTGATCTGCACGTCGGGGGTATTTACCTGCTCGTTGTTGGCATTAAGCACGTATGCATTGAGGGTTATCGCTTCCTGGTCGCTCCATATGTATTTGGGCAGCCTTACGTTGAATGGCTTTTCGTTGTTGTTGGCAGCGAGGAAGCCAACGGTCTGGCGGATGCACTCATCGATGACTTCGTGGCTGTTGAAGTTCTTGTATTCGTAGAGCCTCCAGCGCCATATGCCTTCGCCGGCCAGCATGGCCACGGGTACGCTGCCCTGGTGCAGTACCCACAGGGGGGCAGCAGGGTTGCCGCGTTGCGTGAACAGCACATTAGCGCCCGGTGCGGCGGTGAAATTGCCTGCGGCGGAGACGAGCGGCGGCATCTTATCGGCGACCGACTGCACCTGCTTAGGCAGGGTGAAGGTGTTGAACGAAGTGCTGAATGCAGGCAGCATATCGTGCAGCTGCGTGCCCTGTATGGAGGAGTGGGTAAGTATTTGCAGCGCACCAAAGCCCGCTACATCGGACTGGGAGGTGAAAATGAGCCACACCGGTTTTTTTGCGGCGATGATCTGCGGGGCTATGCGGTAGCGCGCAGCCGGCAGGCCATGCAGTATGAGCACATTGTAGGGTGCCAGCGATGCGGGCAGGTTATCGGCCGTAGTCACCGTGACTTTGTAGCTCTCCATGCCGCTGAGGGCATCTTTTATCGCGTTCACATCGGGGTGGGGCGCGGCTGATACTATAAGTATGTTCTTCTTCTCTTCTACTACTTCTACAAAAATGTCTTTGCGGTTGTTGGCTATATTCTTTTCGCCATCGGCGGCAGGCACGGTAAGCACGTAATGATGCAGGCCGGCCTTTGCAGCTTTGATGGTAAAGGATGCAGCCCGGTCGTAGCGATCGGCGCTGATGGACAGGAGCGATGAGCCCAGCGTCTCACCTCCCTCTTTGAGCAATACGGAATTGCTGTAGCCGGCGCACAGGCGCGCGAGGATATCTGCACGTATCTCGAAGGTGCTATTGAGTGCTACCGACTTATTTGCATATACGCGGGCGATCCGGATGTCCTTTTGCTCGGTGCTGTCGCCAATAGCTACTGTATAGAGCGAGCCGGGCAGGGCCAGCTGCTGGTAAAGCGGGTTGGCGCCCTGGTTGAACCGGCCATCGGTAGCGAGTATGGTAGCGCCAAGGTTTTGCAGCCCGTAATACTCCTGTGCGCGGCTGATGGCCCCGGCAATATCGGTGGCCTGCTGGGTATATTGGTAAGGGCTATCGGCCTGTATGGTGTTGCCAAAGCCCCATGTTACTACTTTGTATTTATCGCTGAGGCGCGTGGTGAGCGCCTGCATGTTTTTGCGGTAAGCGGCGGAGTCCGCACCGAGGGCGGTGGCTACGGAGCGCGAATTGTCTTGCAGCAGCAGCACTACTGGCTTTTCTACCACATTGTTATTGATATGGATATCGGGCGCCAGCACCAGCAATGCGGTGAGCAGCACCACGAGGCCGCGCAGCAGGGAGGTAAGCCAGGGGTAGGGGACGGCACGCTTCGTGTCGGCGCGGTATACAAAGTAACCTGCGCCTGCCGACAATAGAATAGCGATGAGCCAATAGATAAACTGCATTGGGGCAGCAAGCTAAAGAAAAAATTAAAAAGGAGATGAGAAATAAAACATAAAATAAGGGTCTACCATGTATGAAGGGCGGTATGTGTTTTTTTTGCTAACTTTAATATAGCATATTTTATGACATTTTAAAATATAGAAACATGGCCCGCATTTCTATTTTCACCTGTGTTGTTCTCGCCCTAAGCACTGTTACCGTGTACGGACAAGATAATCGTGTAGGCAGCAGCAACTCAAATGCTGCAATGGCAAGCAGCAGTAGCAGGGATGCGGGCGGCTACGGCGGCGGCGGTGGTAGCAGCATCGAGGGTAGCTCGCAGCCGAGATATGAGTCGGCCGGCGTGGGTGGTAATGTATATGGTGGCGGCGGTGGCGCACAAGATAACTATGGCCCGGCGCACCGGACCTTTGCCGGATACGATGATATGCGGTATGAGCGGGCGGAAAGGACCGAAAAGGCAGAAAGGGCAGGCAGCGCACCCAATAGCTATGCACGCACCGGCCCACTGGTGTTGACTAATGCAGCAGGCCCAACAGGTGTGGCCTATATGCGCGACAAGACGCGCACCAGAAGCAGTTTCCCGGATAGTGCAGGCAAGCGGTTTACCGGTGAAGGACCGCTGATACCAATCAGCTGCAGAGAGTACTACATTTTGTATAACATGTACCCGCCACCGCTTGTAGACAGGATAGTTGATGAGACACCGGGCAGAACTGTAGAGGAGATACCGGCATTGCCGTTTAACAACGCATGGGGCGGCTATATGATCTATAAAGGGGATAAGCTGGAAGGCAACGTGATACTTACCAGATCAGCTGTGCTGGTGAAAGGTAGCGACGGAAATGTGCAGGGTGCAAAGACCGATGACCTGAACGTAGAAGAAATTGCATTTTTCAAAAAAAGTGAGCAACTGGTGATAAAGCGGCATGCAGAGGATAAAAGCCAGCTATGGCGCGTGATACACAGCGGTAAGCTGGGCGTGTATGACGATAAATACGAGTTTGTTGCCTTCGACAATATAAACACAGATCATCTGCGCATCACTTACAACGGCACATTTGCCGATATCAGCTCTAAGGAGCAGCTGGTAGCAGCCATTAATGCTGCTTACGGGCGCGACATTCAAGCGGGCGACTACTCATGGGCACAGCTGCTGGGGCTGCTGGATACGCTTGATTAATGCGTTTCTTGGTATTTGTTGGTCTGAACTCGAATTTTCGGAATTTTTAGAATTAAAGAATTTCTGTGTTCACCGCAGTTGTCCGAATTTCAATTTTTAGAATTGTTGGAATTGAAGAATTTTCCATGTTGGGTTTTCGTTGCTCAATTCTTAAATTCTTTAATTCTTTGAATTCGAGTTCAGACAAAATGTAAAAAATAATTTTACTAATATTCGCTCTTTACCTACGGTAATTTGCAAATTCGAGTTCAGACAAATAAAATAGAATATCTATCTTCACATCTGCCACATAACGGCATCATACAAATGGATATTAAAAGGTCTGCCGAAGACTTTAATGACTGCACTAGCAAAATAATTGGCTGCGCTATGAGAGTGCATGCCATTTTGGGAAATGGCTTCCAGGAAGTAATTTCCCAGCGTGCTTTAGAGATCGAAATGTCCGATGAACGGCTTAATTTCGAACGCGAAAAAGAGATGGTGATCTTTTACAAGACTGAGCCGATAGGGACGCATAGAGTGGATTTTTTTGTAGAGGGGGAAGTAATGGTTGAGTTAAAGGCGATCACTGTCCTTGAGGATGTACACATGGCGCAGGCGATTAACTACCTTGAAACCTACAATATCAAAACTGGCCTACTCATTAATTTTGGAAGCAAAAGTCTTACAGTTAAAAGGCTGCACAATAACAAGTATAGCAGTAATGCGAAGTTGAACTAACTCGTATCACAAATAATAAAACAACCAATAAACAAACTAAAACTTTAATAAACATGGCTAAGATCAAAGTTGCAAATCCTGTAGTGGAGCTCGATGGTGACGAAATGACGAGAATAATATGGAAGTACATCAAAGACAAGCTGGTCCTTCCTTACCTTGATATTGATATTAAGTACTATGACCTCGGCATGGAGTACCGGGACGAGACCAATGACCAGGTAACTATCGACGCTGCTAATGCGATAAAGCAGTACGGCGTAGGTATAAAGTGTGCAACGATAACGCCTGATGAGGACCGTGTAAAAGAGTTTAACCTGAAGCAGATGTGGAAGAGCCCTAACGGAACTATCCGCAACATATTGGACGGCACAGTGTTTCGCGAGCCGATAGTGATGAGCAACATACCAAGGCTGGTGCCAAACTGGACTGCGCCAATATGCATAGGCCGCCACGCATTTGGCGATCAGTATCGTGCAACCGACTTTGTAGTAAAAGGCAAGGGTAAGCTAACGATCAAGTTTGAAGGCGAGAATGGCGAGAACATAGAGCATGAAGTATACAACTTCAAAGGCGATGGCGTGGCGCTGGCAATGTACAATACCGATGAGTCTATATTCGGCTTTGCACGTGCGTGCTTCAACCTGGCGCTGCAGAAGAAATGGCCGCTGTATCTCTCTACTAAAAACACAATCCTGAAAAGATATGATGGCCGCTTCAAAGATATTTTTGAAGAGGTGTATCAAAATGAGTTCAAGGCTGAGTTTGACAGCAACAAACTGCAGTATGAGCACCGCCTGATTGATGATATGGTAGCGAGCGCGCTGAAGTGGCACGGCAACTTTGTATGGGCCTGCAAGAACTACGATGGCGATGTGCAGAGCGATACCGTGGCGCAGGGCTTCGGCTCTCTGGGCCTTATGACATCTGTGCTGGTAACGCCAGATGGCGGCACCATGGAAGCGGAAGCAGCACACGGCACGGTGACCCGCCACTACCGCGAGCACCAAAAGGGAAATCCTACGTCTACCAATCCTATAGCGTCAATATTCGCGTGGACAAGGGGACTGGCTTTCCGTGGCAAGCTCGATGGCAACCAGGAACTGATAGACTTTGCCAATGCGCTGGAGCAGGTGTGCATAGAGACCGTAGAAAGCGGCAAAATGACCAAGGACCTTGCTGTATGCATACACGGGAACAAAGTGAGCCACGGTAAGGACTACCTGTATACAGAAGAATTCCTGGATGCGCTGAACGAGAACCTGCAAAAGAAGCTGGTGCCTCAGGCGAGCATGCAGGCGTAAGGATACTAAAGTGAATGATAGCAAGCAGGCCCGCCATATGGTGGGCCTGCTTTTATTTCGCCGTAAACCGATTGATGAAATCTTTTGTCAGCAGGTCGGCAAGGTATTCTTTGCCGGCAGGGAGCACAAAGGTTGCTTCTTTGTAATAGTTGTCGTGGGCATTATCCACATAGTGGGCCACACCCGCCGTGATCAGGCCGTTCTTAGCGGGGAGAGCATAAGTGACAACAGTGGGCGACACCTGCTTTTTTACCAGGCCCTGCGGTATTTCGATGTCTCCTTTGTAGTCGTCCAGGTCGTCTGATGTGAAATATAAGGCCGCGTGCTGCGCCATACACCCCGCGCAGGAAGGCTCTGCGTAGTATACGATGCGTGGTCCCGTGCTATCGGAGCCACCGGGCGGGAAAAGCACGACTTTTTCGCCGCCGTTGGTTGCGATATCACCGTTGCCCGTCCATCCTTTCAGGCCAAGGTATATGCGGTATGCCGCACCGTAGGCGGCTACTTCGTCTATTCCTTCAAGGCCGTACAGCGAAAGGCCTTTAGGATAATTGTAGTCGTGTTTTTCCTCCTCCGGGATCGAGCCATCGGCCGTTGGCAATACGGTAACGGTCAGGGTTACTTTCTTCGTATTCGCAGGCGCAAAAACAATATCCTGCTTTTTGCCTGTATCATTGTTGCTACACGACAGGAATATACATGCCAGGAGCATAAGGGTTGTGGCTTTCATTTGCTGATAACTTTGAAGCCTTAAATTTATACTATCTTGCCACTATCACCATTCTAAAACAAAGAATTTTTATGAAAGTAAATTTCCCGAATGATTACCAGCAGCTAATGCCTTACCTGATGATAAAGGATGCAGCGGGCTTTATGCAATTCATGTCCACGGTATTTGGCACCACAGAAAAGACGAAGCATTTGCGCGATGACCAAACTGTAATGCACGCAGAGATAAAAGTGGGGGAGTGTGTTATCATGGTATCTGAGGCATCGACGGAGTATGAGGCTACGCCCGGCAGCTTCTTTATTTACGTGGCTGATGCAGATGCTATCTATGCTCATGCCATTGAAAAAGGTGCTACTGCAATTATGCCGGTAGCAGATCAGCAATATGGCCGCAGTGGTGGGGTGAAGGACCCATATGGTAATACGTGGTGGGTAACTACACATGTAGGGTAAGAAAACTTTTTTAGAGCCCGCAAATGTAAGTGTGGTTCGAACGTACCTAAATATTGCAAGACAAAAGCCGCTTACAAAGCGGCTTTTGTCTTGCAAATGTCGAACCGTTTTTGCATCAATTACTGTTTCCAAAAAAATCCCTGACCTTCGCTATCATTTGCGGCTCGGTCTGATTTCCGGTGCTATCAATGGTTATACGCTTATTGTTGAATTGGGCATCTTCCTTCAGGAAATTATGAAATTGCTCCTGCGATGTTCCGGGGCCAAAGATCAATATCTCATCATAGTCCAGCAGTAATGCAGCTATCGATTTGAAATACTTGAGGTTGTTACCCTGCTCTGCATTATTCATGGTATGCTCACTTCCGCTCACATGGTGATCGTTGACCTTCACTGTTTCTCCGATTGCGTAAGTGCCTGCTTCGTTATCGTTAGCAATAATTATGGCATGACTGTTGTCGATCCACATACCCATGTGCTGCCTTTCGTTTTTCTGTTTCATAGTATAAAGTTGAACCCGATTTAATTTAGCCGCTCAGGAAACCTGAACCGGGAGTCGGTGTATTGAAATGAAGATTACCAGGTTACCAGTATCTTCACGAATTTATGAAATTTTTATTGCATATAAATAGGTATTATTTTGTGCTATGTAATTGAGCGGATTTTAAAGTTAATGGGTTACTTGGCGTCAAACCATACCTTGGCTTTATTATTCCATGTGCCATTGTAGTTGATGGTAAGCTCTTCTCCGGCTTTTATGTCGCGCACTGTTTCTATGTACATCGACTGGGTGTCGTAGTCCATAAAGTACTCGCAGTTGGAGCGGTAAGAATGGTTGAAGATAGGCACCCACCCCAGCGCCATGCAGCACATTTGCTGGCCGCCGGGCTGCCATTCAAAGATGTAGTCGTGCAGGAGGGTCTGATCAAGCAGCTTGCGGTCTTCGGCGGTCATTACGATGACGGGTGCTGTTTCCACAACTGTGCCTTTAGGAAGCGCCTTTTTGGTATATATGCCCCTGCCCTTGCCCGGTATTTCGTCGATATGTAGGCCGGTAGCAGGCATGATCTCGCGTTTTGCCAAATATACAATGCGCCCACCATTTGGCCACTGTAGCGCGGATAACGATATATGTGATACCCGGTCAATAAAATAGTATTTTTTAAACTCTTTTTCTATATTTACAACCTAAAGGTCATGTAATATGAGTTTTATTAAAAAACCGTTGGGTCTCCTGGTTTTTGTGTTTGTGTTTGTAGCTACACCCGGTTTTGCGCAATACAAGCATAATGTAGGCCCATTTCTAAGAAATTTTAAGAATAAGCATCGCTACGAGATAGGCGGGAACGTGGTTATGCCATTTGGGGAGTTTACCGGCGTAGTACGTGTGAACGATGCTAACGGCCGCTACGTGGGCGACTCTACAGCTACGCGCACACTTACCGGTGGTATGGGTTATGGGGTAGACCTTGGCCTGTCGCTGCCGTTTCGGGGCACAGGGCATATCAGCTGCTGGGCTGCATCCGTGCACCTGATGGCCAACCAATACATGTGGAAGAACCTGAACCAGACCATGAATACCGGCGGTACTTATGTAGATGCGGGCACGCCGGTGAACGCAACAACATTGCAGATAATGTTGCCGATAGGTGTGGAATGGAAAGTGGGTAATGATGCTATTCTTTCTAAGCGCCTTAATTTCGGTGCATCACTTGGCGCAGGTGTTATCCCGCAGGTTAATCTTACAGCGCTGGAAGGCGTAGATTACATAGATCCAGGCTACGGATGGGGCGTGAGGCCATATGCGAAGGCTGAGGCTGCATTCTTTACCGGGTTTTGCTGGAAGCTCCGCTTTATGTATAGCCCCGGCAATGTGAACCTGCTCGATGTGAACCGCAGGCTTACAGCTGATCTTACCGATGGGCCATTTACTATAAGGTCTACAGGCAACTTCATCTTCTCCCTCTTGATAATGCCATGGTCTGTGAAGTGGCAGGAGTATGACTGGTGGAATACTTACGATACTTACAACCAGCATGACAGGTTTAATTAGATTGAAAGTAATAAATGAAAAGTCAAAAGCTCAAAGTATCCGAATAAGATTTAGACATTTTTATAAAAGCAGAGCCGCATCCTTAGGGTGCGGCTCTGCTGTTTTTGATTGGTGAGGTGTCCCACACCTTTGAGGTGTGGGACACCTGTGCACTTAATCTTTACACGTTTTTGATGGCTTGAAAATAGCCTCAGGTTATTAAGCTATCCAGCTCAGCAGTGTTATGCCTTACGGTTTGCTTATCCACATCTTTATTTGAAAGAAATGCTATGCATGTGTTATCGTGCAGCCATATTAATTCGCCATTCCCATGAGATCGTATAGGTAGCGAGTCTGCGATTCCTGAGTAGGGTGCCTCATCTATATCATACACATAAAGTGGTATGCGAGGGTAGTCGTTCAATACAGAAATTGTATTTCTTAGCGATGCAATAGCAGTGCGGCTCCAGTTGCAAAATAGACACACAACTCCACTAACAGGTAGATCGCGCGGTTCAAATATCAGCTCGCCAGCGGTCCGTTGAAAGTTGGGATTGCCCATTCATTTTATGTTGTTTTTCTTGACAAGGTGTCCCACACCTCGAAGGTGTGGGACACCTGTACTCATGAACTGGAATTATCAATAAAAGTCAGTCAAATAAGGATACCGTTCCTCGTACAGAGCTTTTACCTTGTCGAGTATTGTTTTGCGGAGGCCATCGAGATTGCGGCGCTCGGTGGCTGATACGAACACGGCATGGTTGTGCGTGATATTTTGCCACCTGGCTTCGAGGTCGGTGAGCATGTCCTGCTTTACGCCTTCTTCCAGCCATGGGTCGAACACGGTTTGCTCGTATAGGTCCATTTTGTTGAAGATGGTAAGTATAGGTTTATCGAAAGCGCCTATCTCCTGCAGCGTCTTGTTCACTACACCCATCTGGTCTTCGTAGCCGGGGTGCGATATGTCTACTACGTGTAGCAGGCAGTCTGCTTCGCGCACTTCGTCGAGTGTACTCTTGAAGCTCTCTACCAGGTGGTGGGGCAGCTTGCGAATGAAGCCCACCGTATCGCTGAGCAGGAAAGGTGTCTGTTCGTATACCACCTTGCGTGTTGTGGTGTCGAGCGTTGCAAAGAGCTTATTCTCTGCAAATACCTCGGCCTTGGTCAGCACATTCATCAGCGTGCTCTTGCCTACGTTGGTGTAGCCCACTAAGGCCACGCGTATGTAAGTGCCGCGCTCCTTGCGCTGGGTGAAAGACTGCTTATCTATCTCAATGAGGCGCTTGCGCAGCAGCGATATTTTGTCCTTCACTATACGGCGATCCGTTTCAATTTCGGTTTCGCCCGGCCCCCTGCTGCCTATGCCGCCGCCCTGCCGCTCCAGGTGTTTCCACATCCCCTTCAGCCTTGGCAGTATGTATTGGTATTGCGCCAGCTCCACCTGCACCTTGGCCTGTGCGGTCTTAGCGCGGGCTGCAAAAATGTCGAGTATCAGGTCACTTCGGTCAATGGTCTTTACGCCGGTCTCATCGAAAATATTGCCTATCTGCGAACCGGTAAGCTCGTCATCGAAAATGATAAGCGTTACCCCCTTGGCGCGCACGTATTCAGCTATCTCCTGCAGCTTGCCCTTGCCCACAAAGGTCTTGCTATCGGGCTTGGGGAGCTTTTGTATAAATGTCTTTACAGTTACGGCGCCGGCGGTCTCTGCCAGAAAGGCGAGCTCCAGCAGGTATTCCTTTACCTGCACTTCGGTCTGCTCTTTATGCACAAGGCCTACAAGCACTGCCTGTTCTTCGTTCTGTATTTTATTTTGTTTGTCGAGCACGTTTTTCTAGTCGTAAGTCGTAAGTAATAAGTCGTAAGTCCGCGAGTATGAGTCCAGTAGTAGTAAGTCTCTTTTAGCCGTAAGTCTTTTCCGCCGTAAGTTGTTAAGTCTATTCCCTAAAAATCGTACCTCCTCGCGGACTTACGACTTACGACTTACCGCTTACGACTAATGTCACATCAACCTTTCCTGCTCCCTTAGCCACCTTTCCGGTATCTCGTCTTTGCTGGCAACAAGGTAGTCGTTGTAGGAGCAGGGCACAAATACCTGGTTGGGCAGCTTCATCCACCAGCGGTTGGTGCGCTTGCTTTTCAGGAATACAGTATCGTTGTCGGTAAATGCTACGTTGAACAGTACAAACTCATCGCGCTCGGTGAGCTGGGCCTCGGTTTTGCGCACGAGGTAGCCATCTACAAAGTACCACAGCATCTGCGACACCAGCCTTGCGGTCATGCCGTGGCTGTCGTTGCCTTCGTTGTAGCCGTATATACCAATAGAAGTCAGTTTCTCGCTCATGCCTGCGTAGCGGGTGAGCATGCAGGCTTCCTCGCCGGTAAGCCCGTTGGGAGAGCCGTTGATGTTGGCCGGGGCATCGCAGTAGCGCACACACGAGAGGTCGAAGCTGAACAGGTCGCTATTGCGCAGCACAGGCTCCATATCCTCTATATGCTCGCGCACCTTGCCAAGGCGGTAGAAGTCGAAGCGCAGCTTATCGAGCGTCTCCAGCATGCGCGGGTGAGCATAGTAGCTTTGGAATGCTATATGGCTGTAGTGCGAAGTGTAGTTAGGCGTACCGGTAAGCATATCCATAAGGAAGCTGCCCGATGTTGTTTCTTCGGCCTCGTCGAGGTCTATGAGCATATCTGCCACGGAGGCTACTATCATTTGCTCTGCCTTGCGAAAAACCTCGTATTGCTGCATGGTAAGGTCGTGAGCGCCACCGATGACCACAGCAATCTTGCCGGCCTGGTGTATCTCCTGCAGGGCCATGCATAGCGCGGCCCGGGTATCGTCGGCGGTAGCGCCCTGTATTATGTTGCCTGCGTCGGCTATTTTGATGGCGCTGTGCCAATAGTACATCTTGTATAGCTCGGCACGCACCGCATCGGGTCCGGTGCCGTAGGGTATTGTCTTGTCTTCGCCGCGCCACTCGCCGCAGCCCACCAGCACTATGTCTGCATCTTCCCACTCAAAGCTATCCTTTGTCATGCAGCTGATGTTAGCGCCCAGCTGCAGTGGTTGGTAAGCGTATTCTCCCTGCTTTTCTATAAAATGCTCCTGCTCAAAAAATGATCTTATATCCTCCATATGTAATATTAAGTAATCCCGATAAAAGTACGGAAATGTTTTTGCAGCTACAGCGACTCCGTTACTTATTCATAAAATCGCGCAATGACGGATGCGTAAAGGTTTTCCATAGTAGCAGCAGCCAAAATACTACAATTAGGATTGTACTGAGAGTGAGCAACTCACTGCCTCCGGGCCAATGCACATTTTCGAACGAGCCACCTATAGTGTCGAATATTGAGCCGAGTATAAAGAATACGAAAATGTATTTTGTCTTCATTGTATATTGTTATTGAGCTAAGATAATCAAGCGTTGTCAGTTACAATATTGCCTTGCCATCTCATCTGCATACCGGCTCATTGTTAAAAATCCTAAACCGTGCTATTTAATCTCCCAAATTGCCGCAGATTTTTATACTTTTGAAACTCATGCGCCGGAGATATCCGGCTATCAGGATAACATGACTACAGGAAAAAAAGCGAAACCAAGTTATTTCAACGCCATTATGGGTGTAGCGCTGGTATTGTTCCTGCTGGGGCTGCTGGGCTGGCTGCTTATCAATGGCAGGGCATTGTCGCGCGCGTTTAAGGAAGATATTGAAGTGTCTGTAAACTTTCACGACAATACTACCGATGAGAATATAAACAGGATGAAGGACGTGCTGGAGAAGCAGCCCTTTGTGCGCAAGACCAAGGTGGTGACCAAAGAGGATGCGATAAAGATAGAGAGCCAGACGGAAGGGCACAACGTGGTGGAGTTCCTGGGGTATAACCCGCTGTTTGCATCGGTGATCATAAAGTTGAATGAGGGCTATGTAAACAGGGACTCGCTAACCAAGATAAAGCAGTTCGTGATGCAGAGCAATGTGGTACGCAGCGTTACCTGGCCAGATACGGTGGTGGATAAAATGAACAGTAATTTCCAGAAGATCGGTATCATACTAGGTTGCATATCTGTACTGCTGTTTATCGTGGTCATCTTCCTTATCGATAACACAGTAAGGCTTGCCATGTTCAGTAACCGCTTCCTCATTAAGACCATGCAGATGGTTGGCGCCACACAGCGGTTCATCTCGCGGCCATTCGACAGGCGTGCTGTGATCAACGGGCTTATCAGCGGCATAGTAGCCGTTATTGGCCTGTGGGTGGTCATTAAGTTCGCGTCATCGCAGCTCGATGCTTTGAACACACTGCATGATACTACATTGCTGATAACACTAATGGTGTGCATGATAGTGCTGGGCATCATGATATCGTTCATCAGCACACACCGCTCTGTGGTGAAGTACCTGAAGATGCATGTAGACGACCTTTATTAGAAAATACAAACAACTGCAAGAAATAAATAGCAAATGTCAACTCCACAAAAACCACAGCAGCCGGCAAAGCCATTAGGCACACCGGCCACTCCGCCGCCACCAGTATCAAGGCCAGCATATAGAACACCGGTGAAAAAACCTGAGCAGGTATTCCTGTTCGACAAGGAAAATTATATGTGGATGATAGGCGGCATAGTGCTGATATTTTTAGGATTTATGCTGATGTCGGGTGGTAAGAGTCCCGATCCGCATAAATTCAACTATGAGGAGATATACAGCTTCCGCCGCATCACCCTGGCACCTATAGTAATACTGCTGGGCTTTGGGATCGAAGCGTATGCGATAATGAAGAAGCCGAAGGATGCGAGGAGTGATAACAATGTAGTGGCGTAGTGATAAACGCAAAAGATTTTTTGGAAAGGCAGGCGTGGGCTTGCCTTTCTGCATGTAGTAAGGGATACGCGATTGCCCGAAGGAGAATCAGGTGAAATACTCGCGTCACTGCGAGGAACGAAGCAGCCTTACGTGACATTGGGCTCACACTCCCAAGCTATCCCAGAGGTCAATATACTCGGGATTCATACCGAATATCAGGTCGTCTTTCTGTTTTCTGTTGCCACCTTTAATTCTCTTTTCCTCCGCTATTGCTAATTCGATACTGCCGAACTTGCAGTAGTAAACCAGCATAACACAATTATACTTGGAAGTAAAGCTATTCGGATAGAGTTTTGTTCTATGCTGCCAAATCCTACGTGGAGGGTGTGACGTTACTCCAACGTATATGGTCGTGCGATTGGGTGACGACATAATATAGACATAACCACCTTTTTTCATAGCCAGCATTTTAGAATATCCCGTGACGGTCTCAAAGCGTGAGGTTGCTTCGTTCCTCGCAAAGACGCGTTATAGCTGCACATGTTACCGTAAGCACTTCGCTCGACGCTTCAATGCAAATGTGTGCAGCGAAGCTAATTTAGGAATAATTATTCATCCCTCTCACCATCATCCTCACTTCCCCCTCGTCCGCCATATAATTTCCATCGGCTGTAATTATTCCTGAGCTGTGATATTCTATAGCGCCGGTGCCTGAAACTAACTGTGCAATGTTTGTAGCGCGCACACCGCCACCCGGCATTATGGTAATTCTCCCTGCCGCCTGCTCTATGAGCTGTGCCAGTACGCCCATGCCATCAATAGCTGTCTTCCCAAGCCCGGATGTAAGTATGCGGCTGCAGCCTGTGGCTATGACTTCTTCAAGGGCCAGGTATGCGTCTGTGGTGCGGTCGAATACTTTGTGGCAGGTGACCTGCATGGGGTAGGCCCATTCCACCAGGCGCTTTAGATTTTCAGTGTCTATTGTAAGGCCGGGTTTGTGTATGCCTGTGGCTATGCCTTTGCAGCCGGCATCTTTGCACGCCATTATATCCCTGCGCATGATCTCCAGCTCATGCTTGTCGTAAGCGAAGTTGCCACCGCGCGGGCGTATCATGGGGAAGATGGGTATCGCAACATGCTCCAGTGCGTAAGCTATGAGCCCTATGGAGGGGGTAGTGCCGCCAGCCGCGGGGTCGGCGCAAAGCTCTATCCTGCCTGCGCCCGATTTTTCAGCTATTATGCACGACTGTATGTTATATGCGCAGACTTCTAAGAGCATAGGTAGTTATTTAAAAAGGTGTCCGGATTCATACAGCCGCTCTTCACTACCGCTTTTTACGGCATAGGTAAAGCCGCTTTGCAACGCGAATGCGCCATACTCGCCTTTATTGTTCATGGCCAGTATGCCCACTTGTATGTCTTTGGCGTTAGGGCTTTTGGTGGCTATGCGCTCTATAGCCTGGCGGCATGCGCTTGTGGGGTGCAGGCCATTGCGCATCAGCTCCACTACCAGGTGGCCCGCCACTACGCGTATCACCTCCTCGCCCAGGCCTGAGCAGGTGGCTGCGCCTACTTCATTATCTACATACAATGCTGCACCTATAATGGGAGAGTCGCCTACACGGCCATGCATTTTAAATGCCATGCCGCTTGTGGTGCACGCTCCGCTAAGGTCGCCGTGGCTATCCATCGCCAGCATGCCTATGGTGTCGTGATTGCGTTCGCCACCGGGCAGATAATTTTCGATATTATTTTTAGGCTTGTAGTCGGCCTTCTTCAGCCATTCCTTCCACTCCCGCTCGCTTTTTTCAGTAAGCAGGTTCTCTTTTTTAAATCCGTTGTCGAGTGCAAATTGCAGGGCGCCGTCACCCGCCAGCATTACGTGGGGTGTCTTATCCTTCACCATGCGGGCCACCGATATTGCATGTACAATATGCTCCAGGCAGGCTACCGATCCGCACCGGCTGTGCTCGTCCATTATGCACGCATCGAGTGTTACCCGGCCATCGCGGTCGGGCCTCCCACCCAAGCCAACTGACTGGTTGTTGGGGTCTGCCTCGGGAACGCGTACTCCTGTTTCCACGGCGTCTATTGCCTTTCCGCCCGTGCTTAGAACATCCCATGCGGCAGTGTTAGCGGCTCTGCCAAAATCCCAGGTGGAGATAACTATTGGTGCCGCTTTCGCATGCTTGTTTTTCTTCGCAGTCTTATTGGCGGTTTGCCCAAGGATGTTCTTTCCCACCAACACCGCCATGGACGATAGCAGCGATACCTTTACAAACTTTCTTCTATCCGACATTACCGGGCTGCATTATATAATTAGTAATAGAAATAGGGGATTAAATCTCCGGGCAGAAGCTGGATATTTTTACAAATCTAAATAAAATATAACTTCTATCCACCTGTATCATAAATATATGGAGCGACATAGTGAATAATAACTGATATTTGCCGATAAATTCCGTATTTTTATCGGAGGGCATAATTTGTGGTGAGCATATGAACAAAAGGTTACTACTGGCGATTTCGTTTATTTTTATTTCTATCTCTTCTTTTGCAGTCGTTGATACTACCGTTGGGCTCACTGCGCCCGGCAATGTATGCGGCCACTTCCAGGATCTTTCGCACTACCTGTGCGATGGGCTGGATGGTGATGAAGCAAAAGCCAATGCTGTCTACAACTGGATAACCCACAACATAAAGTATGACATACAAGGGATGCAGAATATAGACCGCGACCCTGATAAGATAGTTGAAAAGGCGCTGAAGGAGCGTAAGGCAATATGCGAGGGCTACGCCATGCTCTTTACCGAAATGTGCCGCGAGGCAGGGTTGAAAGCAGTAACGCTGGATGGCTATTCAAAAGACTGGACATCGGACAACGGGGATAAGCTATATATACCACGGCATGCGTGGTGCGCAGTACTTATCAACGGTAAATGGCAGCTTGCCGACCCTACGTGGGGCGCGGGTGGCCTGGTGCAGTCGCCCACTATGATACGCCGCATTGTGAACAAGATCATGCGGCGGAATGCACAGCACTCAAAGAAGCTGGCCTTCAGGTATCGTTACAATCCTGGCTACTTTATGCAGGACCCTATGGCATTCCGGCTGAAGCACCTCCCTGCGGACCCTATGTGGCAGCTTACCGATACACTGATGCCGCGTGAGGTGTTTGAGGCGGGGGATAGCGCCATCAGGAAGTTTAACGGCATCAGCAAGCTGCAGCAGAATAGCCCTGAGCTGATGCGCGTAGCAGAGCTGGAGGAAAAGCAGAAAATATTTGAGCTGGCAGACAGGGCATATAAATACAACAGCCGCTACCCCATGGTGCTGGCGATGAAGCATACCTTCAGGGCTATGTCTGAGATTGAAAAAGCATTTACAGACTCTACCGTGGAGGAGGGCAGGCTGCTGCTGATAGACGCGCAAAGCGCACTGAAGCGGTCGCAGGAATACCTGGCTGAGCAGAAAAAAGAATTTCCGGCACACTACAGCGAACTAAAGAAGAAGAATAAAGCCAAAAACCAGGACGCCAAACAAACGCAGCGCAGCCTTAAAACCGGCGATAAGCGCACCATAGCACAGTATGACAAGTATAGCAAATCCGCTGCGGCAAAGTATGGCAAGCTGAAAGCTAAGAATGCAGAGGCAAAAAAGCTGCGCACAGGCATTGGCCCCACGCGCATAGCAGGTATCGAAACCTCCGAAAGAGAGAAAAAGACTGGTTCGCGGGAGTTGCAGATTATCCTCGATAGTGTGACCGCACGCAACGGGAGGATAGCTGCGGTGCAGAGCGACCTTGACAAGCAGCACGAGATTATAAGCGGGTACGAGGCGGCCAACAAGACGCGCATGGATACCTTAGTACATAAGCTGGCACTTGCAGACTCCTTCCTGGTACAGGAAGCCATATCGCGGCTGTCGATGCACGATAACTATGATGATGACGTTATCAGGTATAATAAGGAGTATAGCACGGTAAAACACCATGAGGTTGATACCCTGCAGAAGTACTACGCTGCTTACTACGATTCTATAGTAGCCCGCTTTGATGCCCGGCACAAGCTGAGGAAACAGCAGTTTGGCATTTATACAAAGAACATAAAAGCGTTGGAGCAATACCGAAAATGGAACAGCTCTGATGAATCTATCGAGGGGCGGTATGCCGGTGTAGTTAATGAATACCTGGGAAAGGTGGGGGAGTACGAGGCTGACCTGAAGGCCCACGCGGCTTACCTAAAGGGCAACCAAAAGATATTCACCGCGCTGGCTAAGCAAAACCAGAAAGAGATAAAGCTGGCGGCATATATGGATAAAGCTGAGGAGATGCGGAAGTTCCTTGAGGAGAAGGCAATAGAAGAAAGGAAACGCCTGGATACCCGCGAGAATGAAAAGCAGAAAGTAGCTATAGAAAAGGCAAGAGTAAAGCTGAAAAAAATATCGGATGAGTTGAATTAATGTATGTCCTTATTTAGTAATGTTTTGATATAGGATTTATTTTTCTAACTTTGGACAAATTGAGTTTATGAAAGGCGGAATTTTGCTGTTAGTGATGGTGTCCCTTTTTGCTGTGGGTGGTTGCAAAAAACCTGCCGAGGGTACTACCTATGTGCCGCCGCCAACGCCTACAGTGGTGAAGAAGGGTAAGATGCGCATAGCCAACAATGGCTACAATGCGCTCAACGTATACGTGAACGGTATTTTCGAGAAAAGAGTACCCGGTGGCACTTACATAATGAAAGAGGTGGTGCCTGGTTCATACTCTATTAAGGGTGTGCAGGCAGAGGGGTATTACGATAAGCCACTTACCGTGGGCACCACTGTAACTGTGGTGAGCGAAGGGCTGGTGCTGGTGAACTTCTAAGCACTCGTGTTATTTTCTTTTACATTTTATTGACAATCACTTATTTCATGTAGTTGGTATTGAAGTAGTTTTGTGCGCAAAGCTACTTATGAGACTTGCTATACTACCTGCGCTGCTTTCAGCAGCACTCTTCTCTTCCGCTATCGCAAAGGCGCAGGATCCGCAGACGCTGACTTATTCAGACGAGAAGCATTTTAAGAACATAAAGCAGCTCACATTTGGCGGCGACAATGCCGAGGCCTACTTTGGCTTTGATAATAAGCACATCACCTTCCAGCGCACATCGGCTAAGGATGGCGTGCCCTGCGACCAGATATTCTATGGTGCCATACCTTCAGGAAAGGATAAATTCGATTATAAGCTTGTGAGTACGGGCAAGGGCCGCACTACGTGTGCCTACCTGATGCCTGATAAAAAGCACCTGCTCTATGCATCTACCCACCTGGCCATGGATACTTGTCCGCCCGTGCCAGACCGCAGCAAGATAAAGAAGTATGTATGGCCGATCTACGAGAGCTACGACATATTCGTGGCCGACTTTAAGGGCAAAATATCCAAACAACTTACCAATACTCCGGGCTACGATGCGGAAGGCACGGTGTCGCCAAAGGGGGATAAGATAGTGTTTACCAGCATGCGGAATGGGGATATAGACATCTATACGATGAATATAGACGGCAGCGGTGTAAAGCAAATAACGAACACTGTAGGCTACGATGGCGGGGCCTGCTTCTCGCCTGATGGGAAGAAACTTGTGTGGCGTGCATCGCGTCCCCGGACTGAGGATGAGATCAAAGAATACAAAGACTTGCTGGCGCAGGGCTTGGTGATGCCTACAAAAATGGAGGTGTTTGTAGCCAATATAGATGGCTCAGACGTGCGCCAGGTAACCTCGCTGGGTAAGGCCAACTGGGCGCCGGCATTTGCACCAGACGGCAAGCGCATCATATTTGCATCCAATCACCAGAGCGAGCGCGGGTTCCCTTTCAATTTGTACCTGATCAATATAGATGGTACGGGCCTTGAGCGCATCTCGCACGATAGCAGCTTTGATGCATTCCCCATGTTCTCGCCCGATGGGAAGAAACTTATATTCAGCTCGAACCGCAACAATGCCGGGGGCCACGACACAAATGTTTTTGTGTGCGACTGGGTTGAGTAAGCACTGATAGGGAAAGTTTGTATTTTACGGTTGTGAAAGCATTATTACTTGTTGGTACCGGTGGGGCTGCGGGCAGCATGGCGCGCTATGGCGTGGGGCTGCTGCTGGGGAAGGTAACCACAACACCGCTCCCTGTTGCCACCTTCGTTATCAATATACTGGGGTCGCTCATTATCGGCATACTGTTTGGTCTTGCAGCGCGCAACCAGTGGCTGCAGCAAGGCGGCATGCTGCTGCTTGCTACGGGCTTCTGCGGTGGGTTTACCACCTTTTCATCATTAGCGCTGGAGAGTGTGAACCTGGTGCAAAAGGGATATAATATGATGTCTGTGCTGTATGTGGCAGCGAGTGTGGTAGCAGGGCTGGTACTGTGCAGGGTGGGAATGTGGCTGGCGGGGAGCTAAAGAATAAGTTCTTTATTTTTGCATTCTTGTTGAGTTAATATAAAGAATATGGTTGCTGTTGCAGGAATATACCAAAATGGGCACATAACGCTCGATACTGAAATATCATCAACTACTCCTGTCAAGGTTATTGTTACTTTTTTGGAAGAGGTGGATACAAGCGCCCTTAAAAAGTTATCATTGTCGGATTTCTCGTTTTAAAAATCCCAGAAGGTGCTCGAAAATTATACAGGGTCATTCAGTGATAGTCTTCTTGAGGAGCGGGGAAGAGAACTATAAAGAATTATCAGATACACGCCCATGCTATAAGCCCTTTTTGCTTTATAACCCTTAGTTTGGTAAATTCGCAGCCCGTAGCATAAAGAATAATAGCAATGATAGATATTAAAGTTCCCTCGGTAGGTGAGTCCATTAGTGAAGTAACGTTGGTGAAGTGGCTGAAGAAAGAAGGCGACTACGTGAACAGGGATGAAGTACTGTGCGAGCTGGAGTCAGAGAAAGCAACCTTTGAGCTTAATGCTGAGCAGGCGGGCGTACTGCATATTGTGGCCGAGGAAGGGGCTACGCTGAACATAGGCGACCTCGCATGCTCTATCGATGATAAGGCGGAGAAACCTGCAGGAGCACCTGAAGAAGCAGCACCCGCACCAAAGGCGGAAGCAGCTAAAGAGCAACCTAAAGCGGAGGTGGCAAAGGAAGAGCCAAAGTCAGACGTGAAGGCAACACCCGTAGCCCAGGCTATAATGAGCGATAAGCAGGTGAAGCCAACTGAGGTGAAGGGTTCGGGCAGCCAGGGCCGGATAATGAAAAATGATGTGCTGGAAGCTTTATCGCACCCGGGCCGTAAAGGTGGGGAAGCAGCATTTTCGCGCGTAGAGAAACGCGAGAAGATGAGCAACCTCCGCAAGACAATATCGCGCAGGCTGGTAGAAGCTAAGAACAGCACCGCCATGCTTACCACATTCAACGAGGTAGACATGACGCGCATCATGGATGTCCGTAAGCAATATAAAGACACCTTCAAGGAGTCGCACGGGGTTAACCTTGGCTTTATGTCGTTCTTTGCTAAGGCATGCTGCACTGCATTGCAGGAGTGGCCTGCGGTTAACGCATACATTGATGGTGAGTCGCTGGTGTACCACGACTATTGCGATATCTCAATAGCAGTATCGGCACCTAAAGGGCTGGTAGTGCCTATCATTCGCAACGCGGAGAGCCTGAGCATGGCTGAAATAGAAAAAACGGTTGTGGCGCTGGCTAAGAAAGCACGTGAAAATAAGTTAACTCCAGATGAGATGACCGGCGGCACATTTACCATCACTAACGGTGGTGTGTTTGGCTCGCTCATGTCTACACCGATCATCAACATACCGCAGTCTGCCATTCTGGGCATGCACAAGATACAGGACAGGCCTATGGCAATAAACGGCAAGGTAGAAATACGCCCTATGATGTACCTGGCGCTGAGCTACGACCACCGTATCATAGATGGCCGTGAGTCTGTAGGCTTCCTTGTGCGTGTGAAGGAATTGCTGGAGTCACCTGAGCTGCTGCTGATAGGGAAAGACCCTGTGAAGGCGTTGCTGGAGCTGTAGGGGGCGGTCAGTCGTTTTTACTGAAATACTCCAATTCGCTTTCCATATCCAGGTGAGGATATTTGCTTTTTAGCGCACGCACTTTCTCTGCGTAGCTATTCATGAATTTTTTGTGCGCCATGGTGTCGGGGAAGCGGGTGCGGTGGGCGCGGGCTATCGCTATTTCCTGCACTTCCTTCATCAATTCTTTGGCATCGGGCGCAATGCATGCTTTTACAAATTGCTCCCACACAAAGCTTGTTGCAAGATAGTTAGGGTGTACAAAGTCTATGTCGTAAAAGCGATAATCACGCAGAATGTCTATCACCAGCTCGTAGGCCGGGAAATAGGTAGCCTTTTCAAAATTTTCGCATAGTGTGTGCACTGCTTCTATCAGCCGTGCCTTGCTGCGGTTGTTATCTACTACCCCATCGCGTATATGGCGCACGGGGCTTATGGTAAATAGCACCTGCACATAAGGATTTACACTGAATAACTGCTGCAGGGTAGTGCTAAGGGCTGTCACTATCTCATCGGTCGAAAGCAGTTTTTTCTCAAACCATTGGGCTGGCGCGCGGTGGTTGTTGGCCACAGGCTTGCCGCTATCGCGCAGGTAATATTGGAATGCAGAGCCTAGTGTAACGATGATACAGTCTGCTTTACGGATAAACTCTGCTGTGGCCGTTTGTGACTCATTAATACCTGCAAGCGCAGCTTGCTTACCTGTGTGCGAGAAGCGGGTGTGGTGGTCCCAGCTGTTCCATAGCTCGTTGAGTGGAAATAGCTCGTCTTCTGTGTATTGCCTGCCGGTGATGTAGCTATCGAGGCTGCTGGCTACGCTGAGTGGGTTGAACAGTATGCCGTGCGGATTAGATAATACACGAAACTTGTGCTGCTGCAACCTGTCTGATATATGCTCGGTAAAGCACGAGCCGATAAGCAATACAGAGTCGGTGTGTATCAGCGGTTTTTTAAGGGCCGGTATATCAAGCGTGAGGCTCAGCTGCATGTGCGCGCGTTTGTAGCGGGTTATTTGTTGAAGAAGGTCATGGCCTGGCTGATGCCTTGCGTGGCAAAGCATTCTATTGCGTCTACGCTTTTCAGCAGGTTTTCCTTTACTACCGGTACTTCCGAAGGTTTCCATTTGCCAAGTACAAATTCCACCTGTCGCCCCTTCGGGAAGTCGCTGCCTATGCCGAAGCGCAGGCGGGGGTATTGGTTATTACCAAGCACCAGGTTTATATTCTTCAGGCCGTTGTGCCCGGCATCACTGCCTGATGCGCGAAGTCGCAGCGTGCCCAGTGGTAACGCCAGGTCGTCGACTATCACTAGCGTATTTTCTACCGCAATCTTCTCCTTGTCCATCCAGTACTTCATTGCTTTGCCGCTGAGGTTCATGTAGGTAGTTGGCTTTATGACGATAAAGGTGCGCCCCTTCCATTTTACCTCGCTCATAAATGCATGGCGATCCAGCGAATAGTTGCCACCGTTTTTCAGCACAAAGGTATCAGCTACTTCAAAGCCTATGTTATGGCGTGTGGAGTCGTACTCTGCACCTACATTGCCGAGGCCCGTTATCAGGAATTTCATAGCGCAAATATAAACTTGCCGTGGCTTCGCGGGCTCTAAAAATCACCCTTTTTGTAATTGTCCCCGGAGAATTATATTAGAAATGCTTGCGCAGGGACATTAATTTTGCGATAATTACATGTTATGGCCAGGAAGATAATCATCGCTTTACTAATCCCACTTTTCGCAATAATGAATAATGCACTCGCTGCAGATAATGCAGACAGCCGCTTTGATGCTTTTAAGGAGCATTTTGTATTGGCCATGTGGGAGGTATACCCAGCCTGGGCCAGCAGCGTAGGCTATCATAAGTACGATGATGTATTGGTAGTGCCCGATGCACGGGCGAGGGAGCGTGAGCTGGCATTTTGCAGGGCAAGTATGGACTCGCTGATGCGTTATAGACTAGCAGACCTCTCTGATGCCAATAAAACGGACTACTACCTGATCAGCAACCATGTCCAGTCTGCTATGTGGAGCATTACCACACAGCGGGCTTATGAGTGGGACCCCTCTGCCTACAATGTATCAAGCGGCTTCGCGGAGATGCTGGGCAACGACTATGCCCCGCTCGATGAGCGGCTTCGCAACTTCCGCAAGAAGCTGGCGGGTGTGCCGGCTTATTATGAGGCTGCACGTAAGAATATCAGGAACCCTACGAAGGAGCATACAGATCTTGCAATAGAGCAGAACCTGGGTGGAATATCTGTATTTGAGGCCGACCTGGAAGAGGCGCTAGGCAAAAGCAAGCTGGCCGATGCGGACAAGAATGCCATGAGGAATGAGGCTAAAGCCGCAGTGAAAGCCATACGTGGCTATACGGAGTGGTTGCGGTCAATGCCCAATCCTGCGCCCCGCAGTTTCAGGCTGGGGAAGGATATGTACGCCAAAAAGTTTGCGCTGGAAATGCAAAGCCGCTACACCGCAGACGAGATATACAAAAAGGCAATCAGCCATAAAGAGGAGCTGCATGAAAAGATGTACGAGATAACCCGGCAGCTATGGCCAAGGTATCTTCGCGGCAAAGAAATGCCCGGTGATAAACTGGTGGCGATAAGGCAAATGATAGATGCGCTTTCTGTAAAGCACACAGACCCTGCTAAATTCCAGGAGTCGATAGAAAGGCAGATACCTGAGCTTATAGCATTTGTGATCAGAAAGGACCTCATACATATGGACCCTACCAAGCCGCTGGTGGTAAGGAAGGAACCGGCATACATGGCTGGCGTGGCGGGTGCGTCTATCAACTCACCAGGCCCATATGACAAGAATGGCAACACCTATTACAATGTGGGCGGCCTTGAAGGCTGGGATGCAGCAAAAGCCGAGAGCTACCTGAGAGAGTATAACCACTACATAATGCCTATACTCAACATACACGAGGCGATACCGGGGCATTATACGCAGCTCATCTACGCTAACCAGTCGCCCAGCATAGTAAAGTCGATACTGGGCAACAACGCTATGATAGAGGGATGGGCGGTATACACCGAGCGCATGATGCTGGAGAATGGCTATGATGTGGACAAGGGGCCTATGTCGACTGAGGCCTCGCCAGAAATGTGGCTGATGTACTACAAGTGGAACATGCGCAGCACCTGCAACACTATACTCGACTATAGCGTGCATACGCAGGATATGACCAAAGAACAAGCCATGCACCTGCTGGTTGATGAGGCTTTTCAGCAGGCGGCAGAGGCTGAGGGTAAGTGGAAGCGCGTATCGGTGACGCAGGTGCAGCTATGCTGCTACTTCACCGGCTACACCGAAATATATGAGCTGCGCGAGGAGATCAAGGGCAGGCGAAAAGACGGCTTTAACCTCAAAAAATTCCATGAGCAGTTCCTGAGCTATGGCAGTGCGCCGGTGAAGTACATAAGGCAGCTGATGGTGCAACCTTAATATTGCGCACCCAACGCTCAATGCTGTAAACCCGTCTATATCAATGAAATGAAGAAACTTGTAACATCACTTGCGCTAATAGTCTTAGTGACACTTTCAGCAGACACTGCGCGCGCTACAACCCGCAAAGTACTGTTCATAGGCAATAGCTATATTTATAGTAACAGCATGCCCGCTATGCTGCAGGCGCTTGCTACGGCCTGTGGCGATACGCTGATATTTGACACGGCTGTACCGGGCGGGTATACCTTCCAGCAGCATAGCACGGATGCCACTACCATCAGTAAGATATTCTCGCAGCAGTGGGATATAGTGGTGCTACAGGAGCAAAGCCAGCGCCCATCGTTCCCGCCGGCGCAGGTGGCAACCGATGTGTACCCTTATGCGGAGCGGCTTGATAGCCTGGTGCATGCCAATGATACCTGCACCCAAACGATGTTCCTGATGACATGGGGCCGTCGTAATGGCGATGCACTGAACTGCCCGGGTTATCCCGCAGTTTGTACGTATGCGGGCATGCAGGCGCGGCTAAGGGAAAGCTATATGGAGATGACCATAGATAATGATGCCATAGTTGCGCCAGCAGGCCCTGCATTCAAGGTTATCATCGACAGCTTTCCTGCTATTGATCTGTACCAGGCAGATAGCTCGCACCCATCGCTGGCAGGCTCCTACATTGAAGCGTGTGTGCTGTATAGCTCTATCTTCCATAAGCGCACCATGGGCAGCTCTTATACTGGCGGACTAGCTGCCGGCACTGTGCAGACATTGCAGCGCATTGCGGACAAGGTGGCCATGGATAGCCTTGCTCAGTGGCAGGTACATGGACACTATCCGTATGCAGACTTTGCCTATACGCAAAGCGGCACTGCGGTAACCTTCACCAATCAATCTGCTCACGCTACGGGCTACGAGTGGCGCTTTGGCGATGCGACTACAGGTAGTACGCTCAACCCCATTCATACCTACCCCGGTAATGGCACTTATATCGTTACCCTTACGGCACAAACCGATTGCTTTACGGAGGTACGAAAAGACACGATACAAATAGGCCCGGTGAGCGTAGCTGCCGGTGAGGATGCCCCACCGGCCGTCTATGTAAGCAATGAGGGCTATGGTAATGTAACCTTCCACATGCCTCCTGCTACTGCGGCTACGCTTGAAATATTTGACAGCAAGGGCAGCAAAGTGGCTTCGTATGCGGTTACAGGCAGCGATGTAGCTTGCAGGCTTGCCCCGGGCTTTTACGTGTACCGCGCTACTTTCCCGGCTACGGGCAAAGTAGTTTATGGCAAAGTGATGCCTTAGCTACTACTTTTAGGATGGAGCATTATCTTTATGCAAATCCTCGTTTATGTCCACCATATTTCTTGGCCTGCGCACTGTAGGCTACAAAGTTGCCGATATCACCAAAGCCAAAGAATGGTACGCCCAGGTACTCGGTGTGCAGCCCTATTTTGATGAGCCATTTTATGTGGGCTTCAACGTAGCGGGTTATGAGCTGGGCTTGCAGCCAGAGGAAGACGGAACTGCCGCAGCTAAAGACTCGGGAGTAGTGGCGTACTGGGGAGTAGAGGATGTAAAGACAGCCTACGCACAGCTGCTCAGCATAGGAGCTACCGCGCTCGAAGAGCCTATGGACGTAGGTGGCGATATAATGGTGGCCGCAGTGCGCGACCCGTGGGGCAATGCTTTCGGTATCATTTACAATCCGCACTTCAAGCTGTGATAGCTATGCGCCGTAAGATATGCCTGGTCGCAGGGTATAGATGCAGGCAATGACAGAGAATTATCAAGGGTTCCATTCTTTAAAATTTTGGTGATGAAAAAGATGTTTTTACTTGTTGCCCTGGTTGGGTCGTTTGGTGCAGGCTATGCTGTAAGCAGGATGACTGCTTCCAAGGCTGCGAATGCCCGCAAAGTCACAGGCATAGGCGGTATCTTCTTTAAAGCCAGAGACCCGGCTAAGCTGAAGCAATGGTACTCCGAAAAGCTGGGCCTCAAGACCGACCAGTATGGCACCAACTTTGAGTGGCGGCAGGCTGGGGACAGCACTAAAAAAGGGTTTACGCAATGGGGCGTATTCAAAGAGACTACTAAATACTTTGCCCCTTCTACAAAGGAGTTTATGATCAACTACCGCGTGGCTGATCTTGATGCCTTGGTGGCCGAACTACGGGCGGGCGGCGTTACCATTACCGATACTATGGAGCGATTCGATTATGGCAAGTTCATACACATAATGGACCCTGAAGGCAATAAGATAGAGCTTTGGGAGCCCTATGACAATGACTACGATAAAAGCGTGGGCGGCAGAACTTACTAGGCTTAGCGGATCAGGGTGATATCGCCCTTGTGCTCTTCTTTGCGGCCGGTAAGACAGCGGCCCGTGAAGTAGAAAAAGTAAGTGCCTGCCTCGCAGGGTACACCATACTGCTTGCCATCCCAATACTGGCCGGGGTCTACGGTGAGGAATACTACCTGTCCCCAGCGGTTGTAGATGGCCATGCGATAGTCCCACATGTTGCCGTAAGTGACCACTTTAAACCCATCGTTAAGGCCATCGCCGTTAGGTGTAAAGGCATTCGGGTAAGAGAAGTTGCAACACGGCTGAATATCCAGGTAACTGATGGAATCTGTATTGAAGCAGCCATACTGGTCTACCACTTTCACCCTTACCTCGACAGGATCGGTAATGCGGGTATATACGCGGCCAAAGCGGTCGGTCTTGATTATGTCTTCCGGCATCCAGCTGTATTGCACACCGCCGGTGGCAGAGAGATAAATACTATCGCCATAGCAAATGGTGGATGGCCGGCTGGTAATTGTAGCATCGGGCAGCTCGTGTACATTGGCTGTGACTGATACGGTATCAGATATGCATACCTTGTATTTTTCCTGGACGAACCATTTATAGGTAGCAGGTACATCGGTGGTGATAAATGGCGGGCCGTCTATAATGTTATGTGTGCTATCGAACCAGGTGAAGGTGGCGCCGGGGCCTGCAGGCTGTACGAAAATAGAATCGGCCGCATCGCCTTTGCAGAAGTCGGCTGTGATGGGGCCCAGCGGCAGCTTACCGCTGTCTGCTACGGTGAAATTGATGATCATACGGCATGTAGGGTCTGAACCTACAGTAGCAGTGTATGTGCCCGCATACAAGCTATCGATAATGAGGCCCGTAGAGTCTGCATAGCCATGGATAACCTGTGTGCCCTGCGTGATGGTAAGCATGCGCGGGAGATAGCCACCGGCCAGATCGAACTTAACTGCGGCATGGTATACGCACTGCGTAGGCGATATCTGCATGGCTGCAATAGTGGGCTGATTAACTACGTTTATACTGTATGCAAGCGTTTGTGTAGTGGATATGGGGCAATGGTCGTCTTTCACTACCAGGTAAAATGTATATATACCTGTAGGCAGTGTATCTGTATCCCAGCTGAAATTAACTACCGGGGCAGTTGTGTGGTTGTTGCTGATGGTGAGGTTGGCTGTAGCAGGTACCGTGTTTGCGGTTACATGCGATACATCGCCTTCAGTACTGTTGACCACAATATTGAAAGAGAGGTGAGGCGTGCCGATGCACACATTGATCAGGTTGCCTTTTACTGCACTGCCGCCGGTAACGTTCTGTATGCTCAGGGCAGGTGGTGCGGCCTGGCAATCGTCGGTAACGATGAAGGTCATCTCCCTCAGGCTGGTGCCTACGAGCACGCCGCCTTTGTACTCCAGCACCTGGTATACAACAAGTGCATGCTGCACGGCATTTGCTGTAAATGTGAGCTGGCCGTTGAGCTGGTTGAACACGAATGCACCGGGCTCAGTGAGTATAGGGATACTGGCCGTGGCGGGCGGAATATAATTTACCAGGGAGGCAGAGAGTGGCGTGCCGGGCGACCCGGCGACCCCGCTTACCAACCGGAACGCAAGGGAGTCTCCGTCTGAATCGACAGCACCCTGGTTGTAAGAGCTCTCCATGCTGATACAGTAATAGGGTGTGGGTACCGTGGTATATTTGGGCGAGGAATTGGGGCCGGCGGTATTATTGAGCCGTGCCTCGAGCTGAATGACGGTGCCGGTGGTGCCGGTATAAATGTTGGTAATGCTATTGCTGCGGCCAGCGCTGTTGAGCACAAGATCGCCGCTGAAAATGAAGCGCCAGTTGGACGACGGCCCGCTGAGGTCTATAGTGTCGAGGTATACATACTTCTTAACGCCGGGCAGCTGCCCGCCACGGCAGGTAGTATTATTGAGCTGGTCGGGGCAGACGGGAGAAACATCGATGCCTTTGTTGGCAAGGTCCTGCTTCATGATGCGCGAGGCGAAAAGCGCGGTGCTGTTGTATATGAATAGCTTAGGCCGGGTGAGCGGGCTATCGAGGGTATTAAATATGCTGCCACTGCAATCGCCATAGAGGGTTAAGGATATGGCGTAGCGATTGCCTGAGAGGTGCTTATACAGCAGCTCGCCCCCGAAGATATGGGATGCATAACTACCGAGGCTTCCGAACAGGAAAACCAATAATATTAAAATCAGCTTTTTTCTCACTCCAAACTTTTTCTCCTCTGAACAATCGCTATCTATACAAATTTCAGGTATTTAAGGTATATGGCAAAGAAACGGGGCATGTATATTAAAGCTAAGCCGATACAAGCACACCTTACTGATTATTAACTGCGGCGATGAAAAGCGGTGTTAGCGGTAAGTGGTGCTACAGTATAGACGGTAATTGTGGCTGTTGCCTTTGGTTTTGGTAAAGGAATTGTTCTTTTTTTCCTGTTGGTAGCGGGTATGCGGTTGGCTCTTGTGGTTATTGGTAGCGAACCTACGGCTCGCGTAAATAACTTAAATCTTTTATGCTAC
>JAZKFF010000026.1:0-52266 GCA_040386555.1 Bacteroidota bacterium
GTTTACAGAATTTTATTGCCCGAAAAACTAAAAACGACTTTTTGAGGGACGACTAAGTAAGTAATCCATGTGTTCGCTGAGTTCCTGCCGTTGTTAGTGCTACCATCAACAACCTCGCGAAGTTCCCACTAATGAGGGGAAGCCCCTTCCCGCCGTTGTGGGTGTCCCGCCAACAACCCTCGCGAAGGTCCGGTACTACGAGCAGGAAGCGCCTGCATGCGTTTGGTTCTAGCCATTGTTAGTGTCCAACAACAACCTCGCGAGGGTTCACACTAATGAGGGGAAGCCCATTTAGGGGTTTGGGGTTTCATACTCGCGCCGGGAAAGTCCCGCCGAAACTCTAATCGAATGAGTGGGTTTGGAGTTTCCAGCAGAAAAAGTACTTTTATCTAAATCTTATTTATTCATCTAATCTTTTTACCTATGAAGCTCATTTTACTTTCGCTCAGCTTATTTCTTTCACTTAGCTCATCCGCGCAGATCATCACTACAATAGCCGGTACCGGCTTCGGCGGCTTCACAGCCGATGGGGTACCCGCCACAAGCTCTGGGGTCTACATGCCCTACGACATAGGCACGGACAGCGCAGGCAATATGTATATTGGCGATGTGGGGAACAACCGTATTCGCAAAATAGATCCTGCGGGGAATATATCCACCATCGCCGGTTCGGGCACGGCGGGCTACAACGGCGATGGCATTTTAGCAACAACGGCGCATTTGAATTTCCCTTACGGCATGGCCGTTAACCAAATGGGGCACGTAGTCATATCTGACATGGATAATAATCGCATAAGGCTGATACAATCTGCTGAATCAGGTGGATTGATATACACGATCGCAGGCACGGGTGTTGCCGGGTATAGCGGCGATGGCGGACCGGCTACCCTGGCGCAGGTCCACGATCCTCAGGGCATCTTTTGGGACCAGGCCGGCAATGTTTACTTTTCCGATGCGTGGAATCATCGTGTCAGGAAAATAGCAACATCAGGCATCATAACTACAGTTGCGGGTAATGGCACCGCAACGTCCGGAGGTGATGGTGGGGCCGCTACAGCAGCCGGGGTAAATCATCCTTCAGGGGTTACCGCCGACTCCCTGGGCAACATATACATAGCTGAGATGATGGGGCATAGGATCAGGAAAGTCTCTCCTTCAGGCATTATTACTACTATAGCAGGCACGGGTACGCTCGGGTATAGCGGAGATGGCGGCCCTGCAACCGCTGCTAACATCCGCTTTCCTAAAGGCGTATGTCTTGATCGCTTTGGTAATATCCTGTTTGCTGATACAGATAATCTTGTGATCCGGAAGATCAATATTGCAACGGGTATCGTTACCACCATTGCGGGCACCCCCGGTGTCGCAAGCTTTAGCGGCGATGGTGGCCCCGCACTGGCGGCAACGCTCAATTACCCACAAGGGATATTTGTAGATAAAACAGGCAACTTGTTTATAGGTGATTGCCTCAATAACCGGGTGCGGAAAATTGCGTGCGACCCACCGGTAGTTGCACCGGTAACAGGCCCCGATACCGTGTGCATTGGCAGCACCATCACAATGTCTTCAACAACTACCGGCGGTGTGTGGAGCGCTGCAGGTAGCCACTCATCAGTATCCGCCACCGGCGTGGCTACTGGCTTATCAGTGGGTGTAGATACCATCCGGTATGCTGTGGCTAACTCATGCACTACAACCAGGGTTTCCCGTTTAATATATGTAAAGTCCTGCCCATCGGTACCATCAGCCATACACAATGCAGCCACCGCCATGGCTGTCATCAGCCCTAACCCTGCACACGATGAAATAACCATAACAGCCGCTGAGGAGATCAGCACGCTCGTCATAACAAATGTTTCAGGGCAGACAGTTTATGAAGCTGCGCCCAATAACACGCATATCCGGGTTTCCGTTGCACAGCTGCCCGCAGGCAATTATTTTGTAAAAGTGAATAGCCAGCCTGCCGTTCAGTTTGTAAAGCAATAACAGCAACAAACCACCAGGGTTTGAATATTCGCGCAGAGAAAGCCCCTTTAGGGGTTTGGGGTTTTGGGGTATTAATAACAATTCATACATTTGCACGCAATTACAAAAATCCATACGTAACACAATGCCATATTTATTCACATCAGAATCAGTTTCAGAAGGGCACCCGGATAAGGTTGCCGACCAGATATCAGACGCGCTAGTCGACAACTTCCTCGCGTGGGATCCACAGTCAAAGATCGCCTGCGAAACGCTGGTGACCACCGGCCAGGTGGTACTTGCCGGCGAGGTGAAGTGCAATACATATATAGATGTACAGACCATTGCCCGCGAGGTGATAGCAAAGATCGGCTATACCAAGAGCGAGTATATGTTCGAGGCGCATTCGTGCGGCGTGCTTTCTGCTATCCACGAGCAGTCGGCCGACATCAACCAGGGTGTTGAAAAGAAAAAGAAAGAAGACCAGGGCGCAGGCGACCAGGGAATGATGTTTGGCTACGCTACCAACGAGACAGCCAACTACATGCCCCTCGCCCTCGATCTTGCACATAACCTTCTGCTCGAGCTCGCAGCCATCCGCCGCGAACAAAAGCAGATGAAGTATCTCCGTCCTGATGCAAAAAGCCAGGTAACGCTCGAGTACGACGATGAAAACAGGCCTGTACGCATAGATGCCATCGTTATCTCTACGCAGCACGATGACTTTGCTGAAGAGAAAGCAATGCAGGAAAGGATAACAAAAGACGTAAAGACTGTGCTCATACCACGTGTTATAAAGAGCTATCCGCAATACAAGCACTTCTTTAACGATAAGATCAAGTATCACATCAACCCCACAGGCAAGTTCGTGATAGGCGGCCCGCACGGCGATACAGGTCTTACCGGCCGCAAGATCATCGTAGACACTTACGGTGGCAAAGGTGCTCACGGTGGTGGTGCATTCTCAGGCAAAGACCCGAGCAAGGTAGACCGCTCTGCTGCATATGCTACCCGCCACATCGCTAAGAACCTCGTAGCGGCAGGCCTTTGCACAGAAGTGCTGGTACAGGTATCATACGCTATCGGTGTAGCGCAGCCTATGGGCCTTTACATTAATACCTATGGCACTGCCAAAGTAGACATGAACGATGGCGAGATATCCAACATCGTTAGCAGCATCTTCGATATGCGCCCTTACTTTATAGAAGAGCGCCTGAAGCTGCGCCAGCCTATGTATAGCGAGTGTGCCGCCTATGGCCACATGGGCCGTGTACCGGTTACAGTGAACAAGACCTTCAAGAGCGCCGATGGCAAAACCAAAAACATGAAAGTAGAGCTATTCACATGGGAGAAACTCGACTACGTAAGCAAAGTAAAGAAAGCCTTCAAGCTGAAATAAACACAATAATAAGATATATTAATTTGAACGGGATGCCACAAGGCGTCCCGTTTTGTTTTTGGCATACGACGGACTTATGATATAAAAGCATGTTTAAGCATGCACCAAGCAGAGCACTTAATTGCGCCTTATTTTCGTCGTAGAGCCATGTATCGAAGCTCAATGGCTGCCACCGGTTGACTTACGCGTCGAGCTCAATAGTAGTAGGAGATAGGCGAAAATCCAGCGCCACCCCGTTGAATAGAACGGTGCGACCACAGCGTAAAGCTATCTTTTGGGCAGCGGAGCGTTTGCCCAAAAGTGGCCTTTTCTTTGGTTCTTTCTTTTGGCAGCCAAAAGAAAGAACACTCACGATGAGTAGGTAATAAATAGCACCTATACAACCAGGGAGGTGTGTTCTCTCCGGTCTGTCCCGCGCATGGTGTGAGTCACAAACGAAGAACACCTGCAATCCCCACTGTACCAACCGCACCACCCCACTCTGTCACAGAGCGCCTGCAATTATTACAACTCAGCCCCTTACAGTCAACCAAAAAATAGAGGCATAATTTTTTTATCTTTTCTAGCACTCGATCACTCATCCTCAAACTTTTATACCATGGCAGAAAACAAAGGCAGGCACGGTAATAACCGTGGCCACAACAACGGCAGCAGCAACTGGGAAGAAACACCAAACCGCCAGGGCGGCCAGTACAACCAGGACAACTTCAACCAAGACAATTACGAAGGCAGGCCGCAGCGCGCCCGCGACAATGCGGGCTACCAGGACAGTGGCTACGGCAATGGCCACCAGGCACAACCTGGCTATCCGGACCAGCAGCGCGATAACGCTAACTTTAACAGGATGGGCTCCTCATACGGCGCTTTCTCCGGCACAGGCTTAGGCGTGCAGCACGGCAGGCCTTTCGAGAGCGGACAGCAATATGGCGGCGGCTACGGCGGCACCCAGTATGCAGGCCGCACAAATGAAAGCTTCCCGCAGCAAGGGCCCGGCCACGATGCCCCTGGACAAAACAGGTACAACGCCAGCAGTGGCAGCGGTGCCCAGTATAGCGCCGCAAACGGCCAGAGCCCGGTGCCTGCAGGCAATAATGCGCCTAACAACTTCTCCAGCAATATCTACCACTCCGGCAACTTCAACCAGCTGGGCGATATGGCTTACGGAGCGCAGCAAACGCCAACTGGTAACCTGGCCCACAGCAACCAGACACCATGGGGAGCCAGCTTCAACATGGGCAACCACCGCGGCAAAGGCCCTAAAGGTTACCAGCGCTCAGACAGCCGCATCAGCGAAGACATTAACGACCGACTTTGCGATGATCCGCACATTGATGCATCGGGCATACAGGTGAGCGTAGAGAACTGCGAGGTAACGCTCAGCGGCACGGTAGACAGCCGCAATGCCAAGCGCCATGCAGAAGATATCGCAGAATCAATATCTGGCGTAAAGAATGTAGAGAACCGCCTGCGCATCAACCACGAGAAAAGTAATGGCGGCACCTTCAATGGCAGCAACCCGGGCACTAGCCAACACAGCGCCGCACCCAATGGGGAGTCGAAGCCACGCCGCAATTCTATCTCCGCATCATAGGCTATTTTAGCATGGTTATATTACAGCAAAAGCGCCCCTAAAAGGCGCTTTTGCTAATTAATATTCTACTGCAAATTGCCGGCTGACCTACGCTACAAGCGTATCCAGCACCTGGTTCATATTACGAACCGCTTCTGCAGATTTATTGAAAGCTTCCTGCTCATCAGCGTTCAGCTTGTAGTCTATTATTTTTTCCCAACCGTTCTTGCCTATCACCACAGGCACGCCCAGGCATATGTCTTTCTGGCCATACTCGCCCTCCAGGTATACGCAGCAAGGGAACACCTTCTTCTGGTTGCGCACGATCGACTCAACCAGCGCAGCACCTGCCGCACCCGGCGCATACCATGCCGATGTGCCGAGGAATTTGGTTAGCGTAGCACCGCCCACCATAGTATCAGCCGCTACCTGCTTCAGCTTATCAGCATCCAGCATATTAGCTATTGGCGTACCGTTAATAGTAGCAAGGCGCGTAAGCGGTATCATAGTAGTATCGCCATGGCCGCCTATCACTGTAGCATGCAGGTCGTTAGGCGAGCAGTTAAGCTCCTTCTGCAGGTAGCACTTAAAGCGTGCGCTGTCCAGTATACCGCCCATGCCTATGATGCGGTTCTTTGGCAGGCCTGTAGATTTCAGCGCCAGGTAAGTCATCGTATCCATAGGGTTAGAGATAACCACTATGATAGCGTTAGGCGAATGCTCCAGCAGCTTCTTGCACACATCTTCTACTATACGTGCGTTAGTGCCTATCAGCTCTTCACGCGTCATGCCCGGCTTGCGGGGAATGCCTGAAGTGATCACGCACACATCTGAGTTAGCTGTTTTGGTGTAGTCGTTGGTTACACCGGTCACACGGGTATCAAAGCCCAGCAGCGATGCTGTCTGCGTAATGTCCAGTGCCTTACCTTCGGCAAAGCCCTCTTTAATGTCTACTAACACCAGCTCTTCGGCAAGTTCCCTGCGTGCAATGTTGTCTGCACAGGTAGCGCCCACTGCGCCTGCACCCACTACGGTAATTTTCATCTAAGTATGTTTTTACTGTTAAATAATCAGGAATCAGGGTGCAAAGATAAGGATTTCAGTTATAGAGGAATAGGGAGTGTGGTTATACACCTAATCTCTCTCCCATTCATTACGCATTTGGGTGAGTTCTTTCTGCATTTTAGCGGCTTGGCCTTTAGTGATACTACCCGCAAGCTTTTCAGAAAGTTTCTTTTTGTCAGGCTTGACTGTACTTTTTTTGATAATAGTAAGTAGATTCATGTTGGCCAGGTCTTCGATGAGCTTAGCCGTCTGAGGATTGTTGAATTTTATGGTTAACGTCTGCATAGGTCTCTTGCAAAGCATAAAAATACGAAAACCTTGCATGTATACTAAACCTTGCATGTTAAAATAGAGTTTGCCGCATTCCACCACTACTTATCCACATATCCACACAAACCGCTAACACCCGCTCTTTTAGCCCGTTAAGCCATAGGCAAAGCGGTTATATTTGCAGCTGTGGCAAAGAAAGAACCAGGGGAAACACCTTTAATGAAGCAGCATGGGGATATTAAAGCCAAATATCCTGATGCCGTATTGCTGTTTCGTGTGGGCGACTTCTACGAGACGTTCGCACAGGATGCGCATATAGCTTCGCGGGTGCTGGGCATTACGCTCACTAAGCGCTCTAATGGCGCGGCCTCATCTGTCGACCTTGCCGGCTTCCCGCACCACGCGCTCGATACTTACCTGCATAAGCTGGTAAAGGCCGGCTACCGGGTAGCCATTTGTGACCAGCTCGAGGACCCCAAGCTCACCAAGGGCATAGTAAAGCGCGGCGTTACCGAGCTGGTGACCCCCGGCGTAGCCACCAGCGACAAGCTGCTCGAGAATAAGACCAACAACTTCCTGGCCGTACTGCACCTCGCCGACCCGGTATGTGGCATAGCATTCCTCGATATTACCACCGGCGAGTTCTACACTGCCGAGGGCGACGCCGACTATATGGATAAGCTGATGCAAAGCTTTCAGCCATCGGAGGTGATACTGTCCAAGTCGCAGGCCAAGCGCTTTAAAGAACAATTTGATACCAAAGTATACACCTTTCAGCTCGATGAATGGGTGTTTCGCGACCAGTATTGCTACGACACACTGCTACAGCACTTCCAGACACAGTCGCTGAAAGGATACGGCATAGAAGACCTGCGTGCGGCTGTTATAGCCTGCGGCGTAGCCATACACTACCTCAAGGATACCGAGCACTCCAACCTGCAGCACATCAACTCGCTGCAGCGCATCACCGCAAGCGATTTCCTGTGGATGGACCGCTTTACCATACGCAACCTGGAGCTCATACACAGCAGCTACGAGCAGGGCACCAACCTGCTGCAGGCCATAGACAATACGCACACTCCCATGGGCGCACGCTTGCTCAAGCGCTGGCTCATATTCCCGCTATTCGATATGAACCGCATACAGCAGCGGCTCGACCTTGTGGCACATTTCATTCTCGCGCAAGACCTCAACCATGCCCTCACCCACCTCATAAAGCAGGTAGGCGATGTGGAAAGGCTGGTGGGCAAAATACCGCTCAAGAAGATAAATCCCCGCGAGGTGCAGCAGCTTGCCCGCGGACTGCAGTTCATACAGCAGATGAAGGAGCAATGTGCCACTGCCGAGGAGCCGGCACTCTGTCGGCTCGTAGAGCCGCTGCAGCCGCTCGCCGAGCTGCGCGAACAGATACTTCGCTCTATAGTTGACGATGCCCCAGCACAAACCGCCAAGGGCGGCATGATGCGCGAAGGCCTCAATGCCGAGCTCGACCAGCTGCGCAAAATATCGCGCAGCGGCAAGGAATACTTGTTGCAGATACAGCAGCAGGAGTCGGTGGCTACGGGTATCTCATCGCTGAAGGTTTCTTATAATAATGTATTCGGCTACTACCTCGAAGTTACGCATACACACAAAGACAAGGTGCCCACCCAGTGGATACGCAAGCAGACACTGGCCAATGCCGAGCGCTACGTAACCCCTGAGTTGAAAGAATACGAAGAGAAGATACTTGGCGCCGAAGAAAAGATAATGGCCATAGAGATGGACCTGTACCAGCAGCTGCTGCTGAGCATAGAGCCATATATCTCCGCCATACAGCAGAATGCACAAATAATAGCACAGGTCGACTGCCTGCTATGCTTTGCCCACAACGCCCAGAAATACAGCTACCACCGCCCCACCCTGGTCAGTGAGCCGGTGCTGGATATAAAGGATGGCCGCCACCCGGTAATAGAACAGCAGCTGCCACCCGGCGAAAGCTACATAGCCAACGATATTTCGCTCGACAAAACCGACCAGCAGGTAATAATACTCACCGGGCCAAACATGAGCGGTAAGAGCGCGCTGCTGCGCCAAACTGCCATCATCACGCTCATGGCGCACATGGGCAGCTTCGTGCCTGCATCGTCGGCTACCATAGGCCTTACGGACAAGATATTTACCCGCGTAGGTGCTTCAGACAACCTCAGCGGCGGCGAGAGTACCTTCATGGTGGAAATGAACGAGACGGCCAGCATCATCAACAACCTCAGCGAGCGCAGCCTCGTGCTGCTTGATGAGATAGGCCGCGGCACCAGCACCTATGACGGCATATCGCTGGCATGGAGCATAGTAGAGCACCTGCACAATACGCCCACCAAGCCCAAAACACTCTTCGCCACCCACTACCACGAGCTCAACGAGCTGGAGAACCAGCTCGACCGGGTGCGCAACTACCACATCACGCACAAGGAGACCGGTAACAAGGTCATCTTCCTGCGCAAGCTGGCACCCGGCGGCAGCCGCCACAGCTTTGGTATACAGGTGGCACGCATGGCAGGCATGCCCGTTAAGCTGCTCGACCGCGCTAATGAGATACTCGCCCAGCTCGAAGCCAAGCACGCTGGCACAGGTACTGAAGAGACTACTCAGCAAAAGGTGAAAAACATAAAGCCACTGCCTAACTTCCAGCTCAATATTTTTGACGGGGTAACAGAAGACATCCGCCGGATACAGCAGACACTCGAAGAGACAGACATCAATACCCTCACCCCCGTAGAGGCGCTGATGAAGCTCAATGAAATGAAAAACATAGTGAAACAGTACGCTAAGTAACGCTCCTTACTTTTGAGTGGAAGCTTCTGCGGCAGCCTGCCGGGCGACTACAAACACTCCATACGCGCCCACACCAAGCGAAGCCAGGAACAATGCCACCGACCATATAAATACGGACAGATTTTTGCGCACTATACCTGCAAAGAACAGTATTACGGATAAGACCAGCAAGACTACGGCGGTGATAATGGCGGTGGCGAATGTCATAAGCGAATGTACCTTACCAAACCCAGATATGGCACATCCAATACAAATCTCTCACGCGATTAGCGGCAATATGTTTAGGACATTTTTGCATTTATATGAAAAACTATCGTTTTACCATTGATACTTACTACTAAAAATATAGCAAAGAACATTATGCAAAAAAACTAACCGATTTTTTCGTAATTTGATATTGCTTAATTACCTTTGCAAAAGAGAAACAAATAGCTGTATTACATACGGCGGCTTACTGAAAATCTTTCAGACCTTCTTTTCTCAGCTTCCATAAAATATACTGATCGACTCCTTCGAGAGTCCCAAAAATACAGCGCAGGAACCGTGTTTACTTTTACGGGTACTTGGCCGTTCCTGGGATTTGTGCGACACTTTCCTGCGCTCCTATATTTTGTATTGTTGACCTTTTTTAATAAGAGCTATTGTGTGGATGAATAATTTCAATAATGTGTTTGTCGCTATTAAAAATTATTGTGCGGAAAACAGAAGTGAGCATGCCAGCACCCAGGCAATTGCCTCACGGTTGCATATGCGCATTGAGCGGATTGAGTTTTACGTAAACTGCCTGGTAGAGATAGGTATGCTGCGATACTCAGAAAATGGCTTGGTAGCGCTTACTGACACAGGTAAAAAGCGGGCAGAGGTATTTGTGTAGCAAAGGCTACTTGATGCCGCAGAGATTTGAACAGGATAAAACAACGCTATATGCCATACTACAAAGTAACAATAACGGATAAGCAGGGAAAGACTGACTACTATATAACGCAGGAAGTAACCAAAGATATAGACTTGATGTATGCTTATACTAAACAGACCATACTGCGCGAACGGCCGGCAGATCAGGTAGCTGAAATAGAAGTAGTAATGCTTCGTAGCGGGTGCAAAGAAGTGAAGCAGTGGGTTGCACAAAGAAAAGTTGCACTAAGCTAAAACGCGCCAATAGCAGCACCGTATCTAAAAGGGTAAATCGCGACCGATAAAGTTCCTCAGGATCCAAAACATCAATATTGTACAACCATCGTTCTGAACAGTTTTAAGCATAGGGATTCCATTACGAGATCCGCCATCCTTAAATACATGTCCAGCGCAAAGCCGCCATCCGTTATATAAATTTTGGACACATTTTGTGCTTAATATGACAGTGCAACAATAATGGTCAAGGCCATTTAAAGTAAATTTGGGCTTTGCGGGAATGAGAACATTACTATTGGCGCTTGCATTTACTTTTTGCGCGCTTGAAGCATTTGCACAGGCAAACATTTACGAGGTGGAAAAAGGCGCTGTAACCTTCAACTCTGAGGCGCCCAAAGAGCTGATCAGCGCAACGTCCGCAGAACTAAGAGGGCTGCTGGATGCAGGTAAGCGCAGCTTCGTATTTAAAATTCCTATTGCATCTTTCATGGGCTTCAACAGTCCCCTGCAGCAGGAGCACTTTCGCGAAAATTACATGGAAACATACCTGTTTCCCGAGGCGGTCTACAAGGGTAAGATAGTAGAAGAGGTGGACCTACGTAAAGACGGAACCTACATAGTAAGGACCAAGGGCGTACTGGTGGTACACGGTATAGCGTCAGAGCGAATGATCAAAGTGCGGATCACAGTAGCGAAAGACAAGATCGGCATCAGCTCGGACTTCACAGTGCTGCTCGGCGATCATAGCATAAAAATACCGCGGGTTGTTTTTGAAAAACTGGCGTCTGAAATAAAGGTGTCGATGACCGCAACCCTAAGACCCAAAAACTGATGAGGCTATACCTGGCACTTATACTGCTGATTGCTGCCGTGAGCGTCCAGGGCCAGGTACCGTTTTACAAGGATATTTCCATAGCAGATGACGACCAGCCTATAGCAGTACACACAATAGCCCAGGATGCGAATGGCTATATACTTGCAGGCACCGCAGCAGGCCTCTATCAATACAACGGCCAGGCGTTCAAGCGCATGGCCGTTGCTGCTCAGCAGCCTGTCACTGCCATCACCTGCCGGGGTGCGGCCACTTACCTTGCCTGCAAAGACGGCAGCATATACCTGCTCAGGGATGCGATGTTGAAACTCCTGGCCAGGGCCGCAGAAAACATTACAGTCAACAGCCTCCTGGCCACAGGCGACAGCACTGTAATAGCGGCTACCACGCGGGGATTGATCACCTACCGGAATGGTAAGCCCGTGTCCTGCTACAGCACCGCAAACGGCCTGTCTGACGACTATGTGTATAATGTGTATATAGACCCGTCCACTTCAAAGATGATAGCCGCTACAGATGGAGGCATCAATATATACTCCTCCGGCACAACCGCCATCAAGCCAACTGTGCTCACTACCAGATCCGGGCTTAGCGACAACATTGTTCGCGCCATCGCGTATGGCAGCGACGGCTCGCTCATAGCGGGCAGCCAGCAGGGCGGGCTTTGCCGCATCGCATTGCGAACGACGGCCGTATTGTACTGCACCAAGGAGTGGCAGTGGGGGCAGGTGAACGATGTGCTCAGCGTTGGCGATAACACATGGTGGGTGGCAACGGATGACGGCTATCTGATAGAAGCGTTGGCTGCTGATACAGGTTTTACTACCCGGTCGCTATACCATAGCAATAAAAAACTAAAGAAGCTCTACGCTGATAAAGGCGGCAACATATGGTGCGCAACTAATGAAGGTATTACCCGGTTCTCACCGCCACTGGTCACCAACCTCCCTGTCGCATCTCCCTATGCATTGAATAGTGTAACTGCCACGACTGGCTATGAAGGCAAAATTGCCTATGCCCTTGGAAATAAACTGTACATCGTCAGCCGCGGGCGACTGCCTGATCTTATTGCGCGCACTAAAAATACCATAACAGCGCTTCATACCGATCACCGTGGGAGACTTTGGATAGGCACTATTGGCGGGGGCGTACTGTGCATGCAGCCGGGACAAAAGCCAGGACCGCTCAGCAATATCGCTCAGCTGAATAATGCACATATACTGAGCCTCACAAGTGCAGGCGACACCCTGTGGGTGGCAGGCCTGAATGGCGTAGAGCAGATAAGCATACCAGGTAACCTTGCCTCATGCAGGCTGATACGGCATCACAGCAAAGCCACCGGTATCGGCAGCGACTATGTATACATGGTATATGCAGACAAGGCCGGGCGGATATGGATGGCAACAGACGGTGCCGGGGTTTGCAGCTATCACGACAATAAATATCAACGCTATTCTATCCCCGGCTTCACCAGCAAAGTGGTGTATAGTATATCGCAGGACACAAAGGGAAGCATATGGCTGGCTACCCTGCACGATGGCCTTTTCGTTTATGATAACAAGCGGTGGACGCAGCTTAACGAACGCAACGGCCTTACCAGCAGCAATATTTCCACCGTCGCTGCCGGCCCGGAGGGCCGTGTCATCATTGTTCATCAAAAGGGTATCGACGAATACTATTCAGACCAAAAAATATTCAGACATTACAACAGGCGGCTCGGAATGGATATAGACAGCACTTCGCCCGTGCTCAATTGCTACGCACGCGATAGCAGCGGCGATCTCTATATTCCCTATGAACACGGATTTATAGCTTTCACAAACGGGCAAGACACTGCAGACATCCGGCCCGGTATCCACATCTCAGGAATTAGCCTTTTCCAACGGCCCGTGCGGGATAAGAAACAACAATTTGGCGCGACCGACAATTCCTTTACTTTCTACTTCGACGGCACCAATTTCACCAACCCCGACAGGCTTTTCTACCGCTACAAACTGCAGGGTTTCAACAACAGCTGGATACCCACTAACGATCTCTCTGCTGTATACCCTCAGTTGCCACCCGGCGAATATACTTTCAGAGTGCAGGCTGCTTTATCTCCCGGCTACGATCAGCCTGTTGAAGACTCCTATAGCTTTACTATTGCCAGCCCGCTATGGCGCCGCTGGTGGTTCATTGTATCTGTGCTATCGCTGGCATCAGCCGCCATAGTGCTCTTCTTCAGGCAGCGCGAAAAGAAGCTGAAACACATTGCACTGCTGGAAAAGGAGCGGCACGAATATGAGTATGAATACCTCCGCAGCCAGGTAAATCCGCACTTTCTTTTCAACAGCTTCAACACACTGGCAAGCCTCATAGATGAAGATACCGAGCTGGCCACAGGGTACACAATAAGCCTGTCAGACTTCTACCGCAGCTTACTGCTATACAACAACAGGAATATGATACTGCTGGCTGAAGAGTGGGAACTACTGGAAAAATATATTTACATCCAGAAGAGCAGGTTTGGCGAAGCATTGCTGGTAGCGCTCGTTGCCGCACCGGGCATCATGCAAACAGCAAAGATTGTCCCGATGGCATTGCAGCTGCTCGTTGAGAATGCTATTAAACACAATGTAGTATCAAAAGCTAAACCGCTGCGCATTACCGTGGAAGTAACTAGCGGGGAAGTGTGCGTAAGCAACAACATACAGCCTAAAGTAAACAAAGAGGCGGGCACAGGGCTCGGGCTGGCCAATCTAAGGAAACGATACGCCATACACAACAAGACACTAACACAATACATAGAGAACGAAAAATTTATAGTAAAACTACCCTTATTATGAGAATAGTGATAGTAGAAGATGAGCTGCCTGCATACAACAGGCTGGCAAGAATGATAAAAGAAGTAGTGCCTGCGGCTGATATAGTAGCCCACATCGATAGCATTGAGAGCGGCGTGCAATGGTTCGAAATTAATGTTCACCCCGACCTCATGTTTATTGACATTCACCTTGCAGACGGCTCTGGCTTCGAGCTCATCAGCCAGGCAAATCCTGCATGCCCATATATCTTTACAACTGCCTACGACCAATATGCCATAGAAGCCTTTAAGACCAATGGCATCGGCTACCTTATGAAACCTGTAAAGAAGGAGGAGCTGCTCCTGGGCATACATAAGCTGCAACAGCTGAAGAACACCCTTGTCGGCAATATAGCGGAATTACCCGCCCCCGGCGAATCTTCACCATACAAATCGCGGTTCATGATCCGGTTTGGTGAAACGATCAGGACGCTTGCCACCATTGATATTGCCTACTGCTACAGCGAGAATAAAGTAACCTTCGCGCGAACCTTTAACGGCCACAACTGGCCGATGGACTACAACCTCGATTCACTGGAAACAATGCTCGACCCGCAGCAGTTCTTCCGTATCAACCGCCAATACATTATCAGCCTTAAGTCTATCGAGGAAATGAAAATTTATACTAAGTCGAGGATCATAGTAAAGCTGGCCCCTGCAGTAAAAGACGCACCGGTGGTAAGCTCGGAGCGCTCAGCTGAGTTCAAGCTGTGGCTCAATGGCGGCAGCTAGGCGGTATAGTTTTAGTGCCCGGTTCAGGCGGCTCTTTTCCCGCTTCGTCGGCATTGATATCAAGCACAAAAAACAACAAGGATATTTTTGTATCAGTATAGAGAACCACTATGAAAAACTTGATCGCACTATGTTTCGCATTTTTAGCTTTGCTGGCAGCATGCAAGCACAAGCCTGATGTAGAGCCGTCACCAACAAGCACAGGAAGCGGAACGGGGACGGGCACAGGAACCGGCACAGTCACCCCTACGCCGGGCGACACCAGTATCTGCTTCGAGCGCGACATACTTCCGATATTCATCGCGGGCTGCTCGAAGCCGGGCTGCCACGATGCGGCATCGCACCAGGATGGCTATACGCTGACGAATTACACCTCGATCATGAAAGGTATCAAACCCGGTAATGCCTGGGACAGCGACATATACGAGGCTATAACAGAAGACAAGGAAGAGAAGCGCATGCCTCAGCCACCTAATCCGCGCCTTACGAATGAGCAAATAGCCCTGATAGCACGCTGGATAAATGAAGGGGCAAAGAATGGCACCAACTGTCCGCCTAAAGGCTGCGACGACAACATATACACTTACTCCGGCGCCATAGTGCCTATCGTCAACACCTATTGCAAAGGCTGCCACAACAGCGCTTCCGCCGCAGGGGGCATAATACTCGACACCTATGCGGGCGTAAAGGTTGTCGCAGACAATGGCAAACTTGTGGGTGCCACAAAAAGGCTGGCGGGCTTTTCGCCAATGCCCAAGGGTGGCAACAGCCTGTCGGGCTGCCAGTTGTCGCAGATAGAAAAATGGGTAGCAGCAGGAGCACAAAACAACTAACAACATGAAAGGCCTGACACTAACAATAGCAATAGCCGCATCACTGCTGGCCCTGGGCACATCAGGCTGCTACTACGATGATAAGGAAACACTTTACCCAAGCACAACCTGCGACACCGCATCTGTGACTTACTCCGGCAGCATTAACGCCATAGTACTTCAAAACTGCGCATTCTCAGGCTGCCATGCCGGTGCTGCACCCGCTTCAGGACTAGACCTCGCAACCTATTCAGGGGTGCAGGCCGTAGCGCTTAATGGCAAGCTGGCAGGGGTTATCAACCATACGTCCGGGTTCTCACCCATGCCTAAGAATGCTGCGAAGCTGTCCGCATGCAACATCAGTAAGATCACGAAATGGATCCGCGAAGGCGCTCAGAATAATTAATAACAATAAAAACAACTAAAGATGAAAGCAACAATGTTATCACTGCTCATGGTATCGTGCATATCTGCAGCCTACAGCCAGAAATTCCTGACGCGCACCGGCAAGGTCACCTTCTTCTCTTCTACACCGGTAGAAAATATAGAAGCAGTAAACAACGAAGCCGCATGCATTGCCGACCTCAGCAGCGGCCAGATCATGTTCCAGCTGCCGATAAAAAGCTTCAAGTTCGAAAAGTCACTGATGCAGGAGCACTTCAATGAGAACTACATGGAGAGCGACAAGTTTCCGAAATCTACCTTCAAGGGAAAGATATCTGACCTTTCAGCGATAAACCCTGCGAAGGACGGAACTTATAAAGTTATTGTCGGGGGCGACCTTACCATGCATGGCGTTACTAACCATGTGCTGGTGCCAGGCACTGTGACAGTGAAAGGCGGCAATGTTACTGCCGCCACCAGCTTCAAAATAAAGCCTGCGGATTACAAGATAGCAATACCCGCTGTGGTAGCTACCAAGATCGCTAACGAGATAGAAATAACTGTGAATGCGCAGATGACTGCCAGCAATTAAATAAAAACTAACACCGCTTAGAAATGCGCCTGAAGAGTATAGCTTTTGCATTATTGATATCATCGTTGTGCTGCCTGTTGTCACAGGCTGGCAAGGCACAGGGACACGACACCCGTTCAGAGTCCGGTAAAACCGTAGCCGAAGACGACGATGACCTGATGAAAATGCTGGAAGCCGGCACTCCCGCGCCAAAAGTGGAATATACCAGCGCCACGTTTAAAACAACGCGTCTGATCAATGGCCACAGCATAGAAAATGTAGCGAAAGGGGTGCTCGACTTTAAAATATCGCACAGGTTCACCAACCTCAATAAAGGCATACAGGACTTCTTCGGCCTCGACGGTGCAAACATAAGGCTGGGGCTCGACTATGGGCTTTCTGATAAGTTCATGATAGGCATCGGCCGCAATTCTTTTGAAAAGGAATATGATGGGTTCATCAAAGGCAAGCTGCTGCGCCAGCACAGGGGTGTGCCACTAAGCATCAGCTACATGGGCGCAGCTTCTATCCAGACCATGGAGGCCAATGTACTGCCGTGGCAAACGTATCACCTTAGCAACAGGGTATACTATGTAAACCAGCTGCTGCTGGCGCGCAAATTCAGCAAGCAGCTGTCGCTGCAGTTGATGCCCACCCACGTGCACTATAACCTGGTAAATACAAAGGCTGAACCCAACGATATACTGGCATTAGGCATCGGTGGTCGCCTCAAATTGTCGCAACGCATATCGCTGAATGTAGAGTACTATTACCAGCTGCCCGGATACCGGCTCGATGGCACTACAAACTCATTAGCAATTGGCTTCGATATCGAGACCGGCGGCCACGTATTCCAGCTGCACTTTACCAACTCTACCGGCATGACGGAGCGGACATTTGTAGCCAATACAACTGAGCAATGGGGAGACGGTGGCATACGCTTCGGCTTTAATATCTCGAGGGTATTTACCGTAGTGCGCCCGAAGGAATTCAAAAATTCGCGCAATAAAATATACTAGGCCCTTTTCATTGATCCCGAACCGTTAAGATATTATGTCCTGTAAAAAATTAAACGTGCTCCTACACGTAACTGCATCTCTATGCATTTCACCTATCAACCAAAACAATAAAAACTGCTGAGCAGCATCTGCTGTATTCCGCCAACGGCGCACCGCAGGATATGGGAGTATATCACTACTATATCCTAGTCGCACGGCCCGATGGTGAGAACATCAGCTATAAAGGAGATGTGACTCTGGTACGATAAGCAGCTATCGCTAGAACCAATATTGCGGGAACGCAATAGCTTTTGTCGGCGCAGCTACTACTAAGCGAATTGTATGCTGATCGCATCAGCATACAACTCGCTTAACTGTAACTCCTCTGCGTGATAAAACGCAGCATAGATGATAGCAGTTGAAAATCAAAATCCTTTTGCTGCAACAATGCTATCGGCCAGGTGCTTATGATGCTGCACATGCGGCAGGTATTTGCTCGCATAGCCCTTCACACCGGCATCTTTGCCATTGCTGATCTCGTTTTGCATCAGGGCGATGGTGGCAGCGTGGTCGGTCACTTGCGTGCGCATATATGCCGAGTCGAATGCGCGGTCCGACATGCCGGCCAGCATATTCTTTATGGCGATGTGCGTAGAATCAGGGCTGCTGGGCACATTGACATTTGTAGCAGACGAAAGCGACTTCAGCTCATTTACTGCAGTAGTATGCTCTGATACCATCATAGAGCCAAAGGACTTTACCGAAGCGTCGGTAGCCTTGTTAGCCGCAAGGCTGCCCGCATCGACCTCTGCATTGTTTGCGTACCCGGCCTGCAACATAAAGTTGCGGTCTGTTTGGTTGAGCTTATCTTCTTCATCTTTCTTACAGCCTGCCGCCAGGCCAAATAATAGCAATGCACTGCAAGCGCATAATGTTGCTGCGTTCTTCATTTTGTATAGATGTGTTTTAAGGAAATAAAATTTACATAGATGCCTTGAATAAAATACCCGATAGGCGGAAGCGATGAAAAGACTATGCCCTATGCGGTGGCAGGCATGTCCGCATCGGAGCACTATGCATGGAGATGTTAGCAAACACTTAAACGCGCGAGGTACAATGACATAGGTGAATGCCGAGGTGTAGTAAAAACCCCGCAACCACTACCACGGTGCGCAAAAAACACCTTCACTGTTGACATATATGCACGCTGTGGCGCGCCCGCCCGCATGCTGCACAAAAAAAAGCAGTAGCCCGATAGCGAGGCTGCTATTCAATGGCATCTTTTTACTGCCGCATATAGATCAAACATGTAAACTTTAGAACAGTTCCAGATGCTGAAGAGGAATATCATAGTTATAGGTGCATCGGCCGGCGGCTTTGAGGCGCTGAAGCAACTGGCCGCCGGCCTGCCGCCCGACCTGGATGCCGCAATATTCGTAGTGTGGCATATGTCGCCCGATGTGCGGGGCATATTGCCGCAGGTGCTCAACAAGCAAAACACCCTGCTGGCGGCCCATGCCTATGACAAAGAGCCCATAAAGCCGGGAAGGATATATGTGGCGCCCCCCGACCACCATATGCTCATAGATAATGACCGCATACGCCTGAGCAAGGGGCCGAAAGAGAACCACTTTCGCCCGGCGGTAGACCCGCTGTTCCGGTCGGCCGCATACCATTACGCCAGCCGCGTGATAGGGGTAGTACTATCTGGCGCGCTCGATGATGGCTCGGCCGGGCTATGGACCGTGAAGCAGTATGGCGGCCTGGCAGTGGTACAAGACCCGCACGATGCTGACGTGCCCAGCATGCCGCAAAACGCCATGCGCGCAGTGGCCATAGACCATGTAGCAGCTATATCTGAAATGGCATCATTACTCACCCGGCTCAGCCAGCAGGAGGCCGGGCTTGCTAACAACAATGATATGAATGAGCTAAGAAAAACAAAGCTGGAGATAGGCATTGCGCTGGAAGACGGTGACAATTCGAAAGAACTTTTTAAAACAGGCGAGCTGACACCCTACACCTGCCCGGAATGCCATGGCACCTTAGCGGCCATAAAGGAAGGAAACGGGATGCGGTTCCGTTGCCACACGGGGCATGCCTTCTCAGCCGACAGCCTGCTGACGCTGCTGACAGAGAACGTAGGAGACCTGCTGTGGACCACCATAAGAAGCATGCAGGAAAGCATTGCCCTGCTGAACCATATGGGCGATCATTTTGCCGAAGCAAACGCACGTAAAGAGGCAGCCCTGTACTTCAGGAAAGCAAACGAAGTGAAGGAGCGGCTGGAACTGGTGCGCAAGGCTGTGCTGGCGCACGAGCAGCTTACTATGAGCGACCTTAACTACCAGGCACAGCAGCAGAGCGGAAGTGAGGGACACGAAGATGTATAACCAGTAACTTACTGTATATTGCAAAGAGGAGCGTGAGGCAATTTCCTGCCGTTCACAGCTTCTGCTATGGCAGATGAAAGAAACTTCCGAAATAGATATAAATGCCCCCATGGGACACGCAGACGGCCCGGCGGCGATAGTAGGCATTGGTGCTTCTGCCGGCGGGGTAAAGGCGCTGCAGCAATTTTTTGCCCATGTGCCTGTAGATTCGGGCATTGCCTATATAGTTATCCTGCACCTTTCGCCAGACCATGATAGCAAGCTCGCCGAAGTGCTGCGGACCAGCACCAGCCTAAAGGTGCAGCAGGTAAAGGAGAGCGTAATAGTAGCGGCCAACAATGTGTATGTAATAGCGCCCGACAAGCACCTGACCATGGAAGACGGCACACTTGCCGTATCGGCCAACATGCATATAGAAGACCGGCGCGCCCCGGTAGATATTTTTTTCCGCACGCTGGCAGAGAGCCATGGGCCTAAGGCGATAGCGGTAGTACTATCAGGCACGGGCGCCAACGGCTCCATGGGCTTGAAGCGGGTAAAAGAGCGCGGCGGCGCAGTATATGTGCAAAACCCGCGCGAAGCGGAATACAGTGAAATGCCGCGCAACTCTATAGCGACCGAGCTGGTGGATGAGGTACTGCCCGTGGCCGATATACCACGGAAAATACTGCTGTATAAAAATAACCTCGGCCAGGTGAGGATACCAGAGGAGCCGGAGCAGCGGCCCGATGACCTGCAGCATGCGCTGCGCGAAATATTCACCCAGCTGCGCGTGCATACCGGGCACGACTTCAGCAATTACAAGCGGGCTACGCTGCTGCGCCGTATAGAGCGCCGCATAAGCATGCGCAATATGCCGGACCTGCCTGCATATGCTACCTACCTGCAGAACGACCCTGATGAGACCACGGCCCTGCTCAAAGACCTCCTCATCTCGGTAACCAACTTCTTCAGGGACAAAGAAGCATTTGATGCGCTGGAGCAGCACATTATACCGGCAATAGTAAAAGGGAAGAGCGAGCAGGAAGCTGTGCGCATATGGGTGCCCGGCTGCGCCACGGGGGAAGAGGCCTACAGCATAGCCATGCTATGCGCAGAGCATGCCGTAAAGGGCGCCGAGAACCCTAAGATCCAGATATTTGGCACCGACATAGACGATGCAGCCATAGCACAGGCGCGGGAAGGGCTGTATACTATAAACGATGCCGCAGATGTATCGCCAGAGCGGCTGAGGCGCTTCTTCACCAAAGAAGGAGACTACTACCGGGTGACGCGGGAGATACGGGAGATGATACTTTTCGCCAATCACAACTTCATCAAAGACCCGCCCTTCTCCCGGCTGAACATGATATCTTGCCGCAACGTGCTGATATACCTGAACAGGACCGCGCAGGACCGGGTGATGGAGACCTTCCACTTTGCGCTCAGCCCCGGTGGCTACCTTTTCCTGGGGTCGTCTGAAACAGCTGAGGGAGCAGGCGACTTATATGCAGTAGCCCACAGGGAAGCGCATATCTTCCAGGCGCGGCAGGTCGGCATGCGGCCCCTCCCGGTGCCGGAGCGCCTGCACGGCACGGCCTACGAGCAGCCCAAAACAGCACTATATGCGCGCGAGCAGGGAGCGTGCGGTAACCGAGCGGCTGACCTATGGCGATCTGCATCAGCGGCTGCTGGAGCAATATGCGCCACCATCAGTAGTGGTGAACGAAGATTATAATATAGTACACCTTTCTGAAAGAGCGGGGCGATACCTGCAGATAGCGGGAGGGGAGCCCACCCAAAACCTGCTGAAGCTGGTAAAGCAGGAGCTGCGGCTGGAGCTGCGATCGGCCCTGTACCAGGCCATGCAGCGCAAGCTATCAATAGAGACCAGGGGCGTCACCGTGGTGATAGGAGACAGGCAGGAAACCGTGCGGCTGCAAGTGAAACCCGTGCTCCGTGAGGGCGATGTGGCAAAAGGCTTCATATTAGTCATCTTCCAGCCATCGGCTGACGATGTGGTGCGCGATGTACCTGTATCGTCGGATGAACCGGTGGCGCACCACCTCGAAGAGGAGCTGGTGCGGGTGAAGACACAGCTGCGCCTCTCTAACGAGCAGCACGACTTTCATGCAGAGGAGCTGAAGGCATCTAACGAAGAGCTGCGTTCTGCAGCAGAAGAGCTGGAAACAAGCAAGGAAGAGCTGCAATCGATAAACGAGGAGCTGCGCACGGTGAACCAGGAGCTAAAAATAAAAATAGAAGAAACAACGCTGGGCAACAACAACCTGCAAAACCTGATCAACTCAGCCAATATAGGCACCATCTTCCTCGACAGGAGCCTCCGGGTATCCCTGTTCACACCGGCAGCTGGCAAGATATTCAACCTGCTGCCTGCAGACTATGGCAGGCCGTTGTCCGACATTACGCACCACCTGCAATACAAGGATATACTGGCAGATACTGAAGCCGTGCTGGAAAAACTCATCGTGGTAGAACAGGAGGTGACAACGGTGAACAAACAGGCCTTCCTGATGCGGATACTACCTTACCGGACATCGGACGACCGCATTAATGGTGTGGTGATCTCTTTCTTTGACGTCACCAAGCGGAAGCTGGCGGAGGAAAACCTGAGGGAAAGCGAGGAGCGCTTCCGCAGCATTGTGAACCAATCGTTTGCCGGCATAACGGAGATGGACGTGACGGGGAAGATCACTTTTGTGAACGAGCGTATGGCAGAATTGACTGGCTACAGCCGTGCTGAGCTTACCGGGGGTATGGCTATACAGGACATCGTGCACAAAAAAGACATGCAGCGGGGAGGCCGGCTCTTTACCCGTTGCGCAAAGGAAGGCATTCCTTTTTCGATAGAGAAACGGTTCATACGCAAAGACGGCACTGAGCAGTGGATAAACAACCATGTGTCGCTGATGAGGGATGTAGCAGGCAACCCTGCCTACCTTATAGGCGTTACCATGGATATAAATGAGCAGAAGGCGGCGGCCGAGGCACTACGCAAATCGGAAGAGCGCTTCAGGCTGCTGAGCACCAGCGGCCTCATCAGCATAGCGTTCTTCAAAGCAGACGGGGCCATAACTGATGCCAACGATGCCTTCCTGAAACTGGTAGGCTATAGCCGCGAAGAGCTGAACAGGGGCGCAGTGCGCTGGGACAAACTGACACCGCCCGAATGGATGACGCGCACGCACGATGCCATGGATGAGCTGCAGAGAACGGGCAAGATTATGCCCTATGAAAAAGAATACTACCGCAGGGACGGCAGCAAATTCTGGGGAATATTTGGCGGCGCGCAGCTGGCCGAAACCGAGGTGGGCGTAGCCTTTGTAATGGACATCAGCGAGCTGAAGGCGCTGGAGCAGCAGAAGGACACCTTCCTGGGCATAGCCAGCCACGAGCTGAAAACACCCGCCACCAGTATCAAAGCCTATACCGAGCTGCTGATAGAATCGCTGACCGGCACCGATGACGAAAGCGCGCAGATAGCAGGGAAATTAAATCTGCAGGTAGACAGGCTGGCGGCGCTGATACACGACCTGCTGGAAACAACACGGATATCGGGAGGGCAGCTGATACTGAACAAAGAGCCGCTGGACCTGAACGCGGTGATAACGGAACAGGCGGAAGAGTTGCAGCAGCTAAACCCCGGCAGAAAGATAGTGCTGCGCCTGCACAAGCTGCACCCGGTTGTGGCCGACCGCAACAGGATAGCACAAGTGCTTACCAATATAATCTCGAATGCTTTTAAATACTCACCGCAGGACGAGAAGGTGGTGATAACGACAGAGCAGGACGCGCACAAAGTGACGGTGCATATACGCGACCATGGCAGGGGCATAGCCGCCGATGCACAGCAAAAAGTATTTGAGCGGTTTTACCGCGGCGAAGCAGCTATTAACGCAGCGCCGGGGCTGGGACTGGGACTATACATAGCCTCGGAGATAATAAAAGCACACAGCGGCACCATGGCAGTCGACAGCAAGCCGGGGCAAGGCGCCACATTTTATTTCACACTGCCTTTGTAAGGCATAGTAAGGAGTTGGATGAAGCATATTGTATTAGTGGAAGATGATGCCGGGATACAGGACGCGGCCAAAACGATACTGGAGCGCGCGGGCTACCGGGTAACGCTGTATGCCAATGGCGATGCACTGCTCGAAGGTGCTGCTGAACTCGCAGACCTGTATATACTGGATAAGCAGCTGGCGGGCGTAGACGGCCTGGATATATGCAGGTACCTGAAAGGGCAGCCTGCGACAATGCACATCCCCGTGATCATGCTCTCGGCTAGTCCGCAAATTATGTCAACAGCAAAGGCAGCCGGTGCCGATGCGGCTTTGGAAAAACCCTTCAAGCTAAAAGAACTGAGAGAATTGGTGAAAGCACATATTAATAGATAGGCTTTATTTTATTTTTTATTTTTATTACTTTGTGACGATTCAATAACATAAGTTAAACAATGAACCTTAACGTGATTCCGCGGCCTTGGATAGCAGTTGACGTTTAACAGCAAAAAAGGAGCGAATGGACCAGGTAGAATCGTTGCTCGGACGCGTGCAGTTAATGGAACTGGTGAATGACGCAAGCATAGACGGACTTATGGTATTTGATACCAACCTGAATGCAGTATACTGGAACGCGACGAGTGAAACCATAACCGGCATAAGTAAGACCGACGCCCTGGGTAAGCACTTCTTTAAGCTGTTCCCAAACTTTGATGACAGCAAGGATATGCGTAACGCGCTTACCCACGGCATGAAAGGCCTTAAATCATTCATCCCACATGAAAAGGCATTGTACCAGCTGGGCTACCATGAGCAACACTTTGTGCCGCTAAAGGACAGCACTGGCAGGGTAATAGGCCTGCTGGTGATAGTGCACGATGTGGCCCACCGCATAAAAGTGGAACTGGAGCTTCAAGCACTCAACCGGTCGCTGGTGCGCAAAAACAAAGAGCTGAAGCGCAGCAACGATGAGCTGCTGGCTTTTACGGAAACGGTCAGCAATCACTTTAAAGAGCCCCTGAAAAAGATATACGATCTGCTGGAAACTACCCAAACACCAGAGAGCGCCAGGCTGCCTGCAGGCGCTGTCGGCGATCTGAAGCGGGCACAAGCGGTGGCGCAGCGCCTGCGCCTGCTCACGGATGATATGGCCGCGTATACCATGGTGAGCACCGGGAAGTACAAACGCTCGACGGTGATACTAAGCCAGGTATTGGAGAAAGCGCTGCATCAATTGCAACCCGGCATGGAGGCTACAGCCGCACAGCTGGAAACAAATGAGCTGCCCAAAATAAAAGGATACAGGGAACTGCTGATCACACTGTTTCAGAATATTCTAAGCAATGGCATTAAGTTTCAGCCGGCCGGTGGCAGGCCGGCGATAAAAATAACTGCGGCTTATGTAGAAGGAGAGGATCTGCCCTGGCCCGACGCTGTGTCTGAGACACAATACCTGCATCTGGCATTTACGGATAATGGTATCGGGCTATCGCCCAGGGAGGCCGACCGGGTGTTTGATATGTTCTACAAGGCACACCCGGCCGCCTATCCAGGCCGGGGTATTGGCCTGTCCATCTGCAAAAAAATTGTTGAGCTCCATCATGGCTGCATAACCGCGGCCGGCCGCCTTGCCGGTGGTAGCGAGTTTAGCATATACTTGCCCGTAAACACATAGTTCGCACCAGCTATCCAATATTGAAAAGACAAACAACCGGGCGGTTGTTTGTCTCATGCAGCTGATGCAAATCGCGCTATAGTTCTGCCATCTCAAGTTCTGCCGTCATCTCCTGCGGCTCATCGTCAGCCAGCGGATTCACTTCGCTTTCAGCTATATCGGTTAGCAGCAGGTCAGTTTCCTCCTCTTCCCACAGTGTCTTCTCTAGTATGCCGGCAACATTATCATAGCCCAGCGTGCGTGCCAGCTGCACCAGGCTGCCATAAGTAGCTATCTCGTAGTGCTCTACTTTTTGCGCAGCTATTATCAGGGCTGCATCCCGCGTCATAGTTCCGTCTTCGGTCTCAGCAACTATTTGCTCCGCCTCCGTGGTCAGGGCCTCCATAGCTATGCATTTCTTTTCTTCCGGCTCCTGCTCCATCATGCCAAATGCCTTCTCCAGCCGCGAAACATGCTTCTGCGTCACGTACATGTGGTCCTCAAATGCATCCTGCAGGCTTTCGGTAGTAGCTTGCGATTGCATAGTCTGCAGCGCCTTCACTAAATGTTTTTCGGCCCAGTAAGTTTCTTTCAGCAGGCTTACAAATAATTTATCAAGCAGCGAGGGAGACTCCTGCTCAGAGCCCGTTTTGGCGCTTGCAGCCTTTTTAGTGCCATTTGTGGCGGCACTGCGGCTCGCATTAGTGGCAGCTTTTCCGCGCGGGTTAGTCGCCTTGGTATTTTTTGTGTTATTGCTTTTTATAGTAGTTGATGATGTGGTTTTCATACTGTGTTTTTTTGAAGTGATTATATGGAATGGGTGAATTGAGTAGTAAATGCCAGCCAATCTTGCTAACGCGATTGGCTGGCATTACTCAAAAAATATGCTTGCGTTCCTTACCTCGATGACCTGCCACCGCTACGTCCGCCACCGTGCGATGCACGCCCGCCCATTGCTGATATGCGCGAGCGCTCTTCGCGGCTCATAGAAGCAAATCCACGGCGCTCCGTACCTGAGCCTGATGAGCGGCCACCACCACCGCCGCTACGGGAGCTGGTATTGCTGCGCGATCCGCCGTTACTACCGCCACGGCCACTGCTGTTGCCGCCGCGCCCTGAGCTGCTGCCGCCACCACTGCGTGAGCTGCTGTTGCTGCGCGATCCGCCGCTGTTGCCACCGCGTCCGCTATCGCTGCCGCCGCGGCCTGAGTTGCTGCCGCCACGGCCACCCCCATGCGATGCACGGCCACCTTCGGCTGCTATGCGGCGCACTTCATTGCGCGACATCGAGGCAAATCCACGCCCCCCGCCATTGCCATTACCATTACCATTGCCATTGCTCCGGCCGGAATTACTGCTGCGGCCCGATGAGCGTCCGCCGCGGTCATCATCGCGGTCGTCATCATCATAGCTGGTATAGCCTCTGCCTCCACGCCCACGCGATGAACCACGGTCATCGTCATCATCGTCGTTAGATGAGTTCCTGCGCCTGCCTTCTGAGTTCCAGCGTGCCTCGCCCCCTAAGCGGCCGGCTTCGCGGGCTTCTCTCGAATCCCACTCATGCGCAGTACCCTCTTCGTGTGCTGCTCTGCCGCCCATGCTGGCTATTCTTCTTACTTCAGCCCTCGGCATAGATCCGAAGCCGCGCCTGCTGTTGCCACGCGAGTTACCACCCCGGCCGCGTGAGCTGCTCTCATCTTCACCGTCTTCTTCGTCATCATAATCGTCATCATCATAATCTTCATCGTCATCATAATCATTGTAGCTGGCTTGTGTTCTGCCACCGTCCTCGTCGTCATAATCGTCATAGTCATCGTCATCATCATAATCGTCATCATCATACTCGTCATAGTCTTCCTCACGCCCCCTGCTACCTTGTGATGCCCTGCCGCCCCTGCTCGAGATACGGCGCTGTTCGTCTCTGTCCATAGAACCGAAGCCGCGATTTGAATTTCGTGTCATGTTTGTAAATGATTTTTTAATAGTGATGAATGAGCAAATTCTCAAAAAATTTCGCGCCATTCTGCTAACACTATCTGGACTGAACAGGCAATAATACATCTATGATTCCCGGCTATATTTCTGCCTGAATATGCATTACACGTGCATTTTATATTGCTTTATTTTTTTGCGGGCAAACGAAATTGGCACCTTGAAAATGCTTCCCAATGTGGCAGTTCATACATACCGTATCGTAATTTACACAGTGGGTATTCATGTGTGCTGGCGCAAGGATCGCTGAAACAGAATTCCGCATTGAATCACATCAACATCGGGCACACGCTTAATGAGCTGTGCCTCAATAATGAGAATAGAAGTCATTGTCCACCGGATATTCGGCGAGTATTTTTAATAACTTTCTTAAGGGGGGAAACGCGTGGCATCAAACTTACCCGAAAAGAGTTTGTTACAATATCATAACGCACTCAGGCAATTGCGAACATGCGTCACAACCTATTGAAAAGACTTAATTGTAATATTCTCATTTGCGGCTATAAAGCCCTCAGGGCGAGGCCTTCAACCATTCAAGCAAATCAACCATTCAACCCACTTAATGCATCGCCTCCGAAAGGTCCACCTTCTCTTTCTTCTTGCCCGTGCGCACCATAAGCACTATAGGTATGCACAGCAGGAACATAATGCCGATGTACAGGAACACATCCATATACGATAGTACCGCAGCCTGCTCCATCACCGACCCTTCAATCGCCTTGTAAGCCGCCTTTAGTGCGTCGCCGGCAGGCATGCCCCGCTGTATAAACGATTGCTGCATACCCTGCACCCGCTGCTGCACCAATGGATTGTCTACGGTCACATGGCTCATTATATCGTTGCGGTGTACCACATTCTGGTGAGCCATAAAGGTGGTGATAAGCGCTATACCAAATGACCCACCAAGCTGCCTCATCATGCCGGTGAAGGCCGCACCCTGCCCTATCTGCTGCCCTTTGAGCGATGAGAGCGACAACGTAGTAATAGGAATAAACAACATACCCATACCTACGCCACGCACTATCAGCATCCAGAAGAATGCATCCTTACCTGTGTCGGGTGTAAGTATCTTATACCCCCAAAAGCTGTAGACGAAAAAGATGAGCATACCCAGCGCCACCAGTATCTGCTGCTTCACTCCCTTCTGCAGCATCATGCCAATCAGCGGCATCATAAAGGCGGTGGTGAGTGCGGCAGGTATCATCAGCGCGCCCGATTGCTGGGCTGTCCAGCCAAGTATCGTTTGCGTATAAAGCGGTATAATAAATGTAGACCCATACAAGCCAAAGCCCAGGATGAATGACAATATAGTACCCACGCGCAGGTTACCATTCTTCAGCACCCTAAGCTCCACTATAGGGTTCTTGGCAGTCAGCTCACGCCATATAAAGAAGAAGAAACCAAGTACCGCTGTCCCCGCCAGAATTGTTATAGTAGTGCTTGTAAACCAGTCATCTTCCTGTCCGCGCTCCAGCACATACTGCAGCGATCCTACAGATATGGCCAGCAACGCTATGCCTAGCCAGTCCACTTCGCTGGCCAGTTTCTTCGCAGCATAGATAGGGCTGCGTACAAACTGCAATGTAAGCAGTGTGGCTATAGCCCCTATGGGTATATTGATGTAGAAGATGTAGGGCCATGAATAGTGATCGACTATATAACCTCCCAGCGGCGGGCCCAGCGTAGGCCCTATGATCACACCAAGTCCATATATCGCCTGCGCCATACCACGCTTCTCTGGCGGATAGCTTTCAGTGATGATCGTCTGTGAGGTAACCAGCAATGCGCCGCCACCAAGCCCCTGCAAAAAGCGAAACAGCACCAGCTCCCATATGCCATCTGCATTACCACACAAAAACGAGCACACCGTGAATATCATAATGGACGCTGCAAAATAGTTGCGCCTGCCAAACTGTGCCGATAGCCAGCTGGTCATCGGCACTATGATCACGTTACCGATGGCATAGGCGGTTATCACCCAGCTTATTTCAGCCAGTGTAGCCCCCATGTTGCCCTGCATTTCCTTTAGCGCCACATTTACAATAGTGGTATCTACTATCTCCAGCAGCGCGCAGAATATCGCAGTGATCGTAATGATCACCCTCCGCGAACCATACTCTACAAGCGATTCCTGTTTCATTCGATCTTATTAAAAATTGAAAGCTGTGTCATAACATCTCCTCTCCTTTGGAGAGGCCGGGAGAGGCTCCTAATCCACATGCACATCCACAGCCACATTCATACCCGGGCGCAGCTGCTGCAGCATAGGGTCTGCATTGGCAAACTCTATACGCACTGGTAAGCGCTGCACCACCTTTACGAAGTTGCCGGATGCATTGTCAGGCGGCAGCAAGGCAAACTTAGCGCCTGTAGCCGGCGAGAAAGATGAGAGCTTGGCCTCAAACTCCTTACCGGGAAATGCATCTACATGCACCGTCACCCTTTGGCCGGGATGCATTTTAGAAAGCTGTGTTTCCTTAAAGTTTGCGACCACCCATGGATTGCTTTCAGACACTACGCTGAATAGCATTTGGCCCGTCTGCACCAGCTGGCCTATCTGCGCATTCACCTTCGACACACGGCCATCCTGCGCGGCAGTTATCACCGTGTACGATAGTTCCAGCCTTGCTTTCTCCACTTCTGCCATGCGCTGCTGTATCGTTGCATTTACCACATTCACCTGCTGGGCTGTGGCATTGCTCTGCTGCGCTGCCGCGCTGGTCTGGCGTGTGGCAGCATTGCGCTGGTCCATCAGCACCTGCAGCTGGCGCTCTGCTGTCTGCTTTGCCGCCTCTGCCTGCTCAAACTGCTGCTGGGTTATAGAGTGGTCCTTTATCAGGTTGCTGTAGCGCTCGTAGTCCTGCGTAGCCCTGCGCAGCGTCACTTTCGCTCCCTCTATCTGCGCACTGGCGGTGGTCACATTCGCCTGGTAAGCCGAGATATTAGCGCGCGATGCCGTTGTCGATGCGCTCGCCACACCCAGGTTGCTTTGCGCAGCGCGCAGCATTGCCTCAGCCTCGGCCAGCTTTATGGTCTCGCTCCTGCTATCAAGTATCACCAGCGTATCCCCTGCCTTTACCTGCTGGTTATCCCTTACGCGTATATCCACCACATAGCCCGGTATACGGGGTATCACAGGGCTCACATTTGCTTCCACCTGTGCATTGTCTGTTTCTTCGTGGTGCTGTGCATGTATATATTTAGTAACCCCGAAGCCACCGCCAGCCAGCACCAGCACCGCCAGCACTATAGGGAATACTTTATTCTTCTTTTTAGGTGTACCGTGCTCCTGGTGCTGTGGTTTTACTTCGTTATCGTGTGCCATGTTTATTAGGAATTTGTAATTAGTATTTTAGAATTAGGATTGATCTTGGATATTGGAAACCGTAACCTGGAATTTTAAAGATTGGAATCGGGTAACTGGGATTTGGTAACTGGATTTTGGAATTTAAAATGTTGGAATTTGGAATTTTACTTCAGCACTCCCGCCACCTGCTGCAGCCTTTTATAGGCCGTCGTAGCATCAGCCTTAGAGGTAGCAAAGTTCAGCTGCGCCTGCAGCCGTGCAGTATCCGCATCCAGCAGGTCGGTTGTTGTCGACAGGCTGTTATCGTATTTGTTCTTCGTTATCCGGTAGTTCTCAGTTGCCTGCTCCACTGCCCTTTCATACACGCTTATTTTCCGCACGCTCAGCAGGTAGTTATGATAGGCCTGGCTCACCTGTATGCGCACTTGGTCGCCCATCATACCCTCAGTCGCCTGCACCTGGTGCAGCCGTGCCTTAGCTGCATCTACTTTTGCGCCCGTTTTCCACAGCGACCCTATGTTATAAGATAGCCCGAGCCCTGCATTAAATGCATTGGTCACCGTTAGCAGGTCGGGGATATCAGCTGCTATAAGCCCGCCGGTAAGCGCTATGCCAGGGTAGTATTCTCCCTTGGTTGCCTTAATGGCGCTGTACGCTGCCTTCTCGCGATACGATAGTGAGGCCACATCCTTGCGGTTGTGCAGCGCGGTTTGCTCCCATTGCAACAGCGTACCCGCATCTTCCAGCTTCAAGTAGCCCAAGGAATCCGGCACCAGCCTTGTGTTATCATCAAGCCCCAGCATTAGGTCCATATTTGCCGTGGTCACCGCCAGGTTGTTCTCTGCATCCAGCAGCGATAGCTCTATGTTCGATTGCTGCAGCTGCGCCTTCAGCAGGTCATTGCGTGCCATCACCCCGTTTCTTTCCAGGTTCGAGAAGTCGGCCACACGCTGCTTCTGCGCATTCAGGTTCTCCTTCACAAGGCTCACTGCTATGTGTGCTTTGTATAGGTTGCTGTAGGCTGCCACCGCGTTCTGTATCACTTCCTCTTTCTCGCTCTCACCATCCAGCCGTGCAGCCTGCTCCAGGTAGCGCGCCGACTCCACACCATACTTGATACGGAAGCCCGAGAAAAGCGGCAGCGAAGCATTGGCAATACCATATGCCACCTGGTTCACTTTTACCGCGCCTTGCTCCTCACCACCACCGGTAGAGCTGCTGCTGGTCTTCATCTTCAGCGACACATCGGGGTTATTCAGGCGCATATACGTGCCGGTCACCTTCACATCGGGCAGGTGGTTGTTCCACATCTCCCGCGTGTTGGCCACGGCCTCCTCTACTTTAGCGTTGCTCAGCTTCAGCTGCTTGCTGTTTTGCAGGCTCAGCTCCATAGCCTGTGCCAGCGACAGCTGCTTTACCTGTGCCATGGCCCCCTGCCCCGCCAGCAGCAACAATGCTGCTATGCCCGCTGCTTTTATTGATACTTTATATCTCATTGGTAAGCGAAATTTTAAAAAGGTGCTTTAAATGTGTGCTTAGTTTCTTTCTTATGTGCTTGCGAAATTCCTGCTCATCGAGATGCTCAAGGTTGTTTACTTCCCGGTAAAAGCGCTGCGAGGTTATCATCTGGCTCACGGTGCCCACCATGGTTATCATCATCAGCACTATATCTATATTCTTTTTAAACTCACCCGTCTTCTGCCCATCCTGTATTAGCTTCTTTATCGATTGCAGGTTGCGCTTTTTAAGCTCGTGTATAAATCCAGCTATGGGGTTATTCTTCTCTATCAGCTGCTCCCGCATCATTATCTTATGAAACTCCTGCTGGCTGATGAATTTTTCCACGTAGTCATCTATGAGTATATTCACCTTATCCAGATTGCTCAGCGTATCATCCTGCAGCAGGTTCTCCACCTTCAGGCGTATCTTCTCCGTACGCAGCTCAAATACGGCCTCCATCAGTTTCTCCTTAGAGCCGAAATAATAAGAGATCATCGCCAGGTTCACCCCGGCCTCCCGCGCAATATCGCGTACAGACGTACCATCGAATCCCGTAACGGAGAACAGCTTTTCTGCCGTGTTGATGATCGCAAGCTGCTTTTCACTATACTCCATATTGGCTTCCTTGATTTTTCAATTCGAGGACAAAATTAAACAACCGTTTAAAATTAAACAAACGTTTGATTAAAAATTAGGGATAGAATTATTCTATAGGGACATAACGCAGCACCCCCGGCGCGTGCCGGGGGTGCTCTTAATAAAAACCTATCTTAGAGTAGTAATAAGCCAATTACAGACAGGGGTAATTGGTTACCTGGGTTGCAGCCCCAAAAATTTACCTTCTCATTTGCCTATTCTTCTGCTCTCGCTTTTGCTTCAGCATCTTTATAAATTCGCGTTCTGCTTTATTAAGCTCAGCCAGCTGCTGTGGCGATAACACCTTCATAAAACGGTCGTTATACTTACGCTTCAGCGATATCACATTGGCCTGGTAGTCGAGATTGTCGTCTACATATTGCCTTGCCGTTGCGTCATCGGCATTGCCCATATCCATCCCCTTATACTTCTTGAAGTATGAGCGTCGTAGCGACTTCATCTCCCCTTCATACTCCCGGTACACAGGCATAAAGTCGCCCGACTGTGCCGAAGACAAATGCAGCCTGTCGGTGATGTATACCATCTTCATCGCATGTATCCGCTCCATTGCCTCACCCCTGCCGGCTCTGCGGCCATCATTATTTCCACGGGCCGACTGCGCTTGAGCACCTAACGCCGTCATCAACACAAACACCATCCCACACAATAGCTTTCTCATATTTCCTCTCCTCTTTTGTTTATCTATTAAATATTGATTCTTCCACCAGCTTTCCTCACAACTCCCCTTTCAGCCTTTCAAACTGATCTACTCCCACCCTGTCTCATTCAGGTACTCCACTATAGCATCGTTATCCAGCTGCGCACTTCCGAGCGCAACATCATCACTTATGTTCTCAGCTTCCACCCGCTCTATATCCTGCAGGTAATCCGTTATCTCATTTTGCGATACTGACGCCAGCATGGTTTCCGCATTTGCAGGGTAAGCATTATCAAATGTCATATAAGAACCGATACCTATACACACGATCAGGATAGCGGCAGCAGCCCACCGCACCTGCCTGAACAACGGTTGCAGCACCGGCTTCTTCTTATCTGCCTGCTTTGCAGCCAGCAGCATTTGTTCGGGCAAGGTTTCAAAGTATCCCTCCGGCACCTGCTTCCTATCACTATCAGTTGTAGCCTGCAGTTGCGACACCGTATTATATATATCAGCAGTCAGCCCGCTGAAATATCCTTTAGGTACAGAATAAGGCATAGTGCGGGCCATAGTAGCCAAGGGGCTTTCCATGCTTTGCAGTTCTGCTATTATTTCATTTTCCTTATTCATTGCTATATAGACCTTTGTCTTTTTTAAAAGTTTAACCCGCAGCCAAAAACGCCTCTACCTTCTTTACTGCATGGTGATATGATGCTTTGAGCGCACCTGTGGAGGTACCAAGCACCCCGGCCATATCCTCGTAGGGCATTTCATCGTAGTAGCGCAAGTTAAAAACTATGCGCTGCTTTTCGGGCAGGGTTTGCACCGCCTGTTGTAGCTTCCACTCTATTTTACTGGGGCTAAAATCCTTCTGCGCCGTCAGCTTCTCCGAGAATATGTCTTCGCTACCACTCAGCGATACCGAGGTACGCCGCTTTTGCTGCTCCATCCAGGTGAGCGCCTCGTTGGTACCTATCCGGTAAAGCCAGGTATACAGGTTGGCATCTCCTCGAAACTCAGCAAGGTTTCGCCATACTTTAATGAATACATTCTGCAATACGTCATTGGCATCCTCGTGCGTCACCACCAGCCGCCTTATATGCCAATACAGCCGCTCCTGGTACTTGCGCACCAGCTTGGTAAAGGCAGCATCCTTTAGCTTTTCGTCTTTAAACGCTGCTACCAATATATGATCATCCTGTTCTGCGCCTGCGGCCATGGGTAATTTTTCGGTCGGTATTTTGACACTCTTAAGTTACTAAAGTTTAAAGGGATGTGCTTAGGGAATGTTAAACCAAACATGTAATGATAGTTATCTAGTTTGGAACAACTACAAATTGCTTAATTTTAGATGCAATAATACTTTTATGAAGCAGATCACTATCAACATCAGCGAAGGCAAATACCAATTTTTCAAAGAATTAGTAGAAAGCTTCGACTTTGCAAGTATTGTTAGTGAAAAAGAGAAAGACAAAGCAAATAAGAAAAAAGAAGCTATTCTTAAAAGCATTAAAACCGGACTTGACGAAGTTAAGCAGATCAAAAAGGGTGAATTGAAGTCGATACCTCTAAAGGACTTGCTTGATGAACTTTAAAATAGAAGCGACGCCCCACTTCCGGAAAGAGCTTTAACCGCTTGCAAAAAAATACCCTTCTCTAAAAATAGAGATACACCAATTGCAAAGTGAGTTATTAACCGATCCTACAATGGGTATACCATTAGGAAAGGGCTGCTACAAGCATTAAAATATCAATTGCATCCAAAGGGCGTGGCAAATCCGGCGGTGCCAGAATAATAACTCACGTCCAAATAATTGAAAATACTGTGTTTCTACTGTCAATATACGACAAAGCCGATCAGGCGAATATAACCGACAGCGATTTGAAAGACCTTCTATTGGACTTCTAAAAAGAAACTTTTCCCCAAACACTACACTAAAATTGAGGTTTGACTTATATTTGGCTATCACACAATAATAATGGCTAAAAAATATAATCGACCAGCTCAGCAACCGGCAGCAGCACCCCGCCCTGCCCAGGCAGCAGTTGCCGCGCAACCCGAACCACAACAGGATTACCGCTTCCCTGCATGGCTTTACGACTTTAAAGTGCAGGCCATCATAGTGGGGCTCCTATCCTTCCTGTTTTATTGCAACACCTACAAAAACGAGTATGCGCTCGACGATACCATCGTTATCGTGAAGAACGAATACGTACACCAGGGCTTTGCCGGCATTAAAGACATACTCACCAAAGACGCCTTCGACAGCTATTACAAGCAATTCAACTCGCAGAACCAGCTGTCCGGGGGCCGTTACCGTCCATTATCTATTATTACGTTTGCCATTGAGCAGCAGCTGTTTGGCGCCATATCCAAGACAGATGTGGACAGCTTCATCACCTACGGCATCTCGTTCGATATGCATACCCCCGCCGAGAAGAAGTTCCTCAACCAGATGCACATCCGGCATATGGTCAATGTGCTGCTGTTCACGCTTTCGGTCATAGCGCTGCTCTACTTCCTGCGCTACGTGGTCTTTCGCAATAATCATATTGTCGCTCTCATTGCCACCATTTTGTTCGCCATCCACCCCGTGCATACCGAGGTCATAGCCAACGTCAAGAGCCGCGATGAGATCATGTCGCTGCTATTCATATGCCTCACTTTCATCCATGCCTTCCGCTACCAGGAGCTGGGCGACAAAAAGAACCTTATTTATTCGCTGGTCTTCTACCTGCTGGCGTTCCTCTCCAAGGAGTATGCTATAGCTATGATGATACTGTTGCCGCTGTCGTTCATTTTGTTCAACAGGTCGGCTTTCAGCACAGCGGTAAAGAACACCCTCCCCTATATTGGCGTTGTGGCGGTTTATGCCCTCCTGCGCCTGCAGGTAGTGCAGCCCATGAGCGCAGCATCCGATGCAGATATACTGAACAACCCCTATGCATATGCTACAGAAGTAGAGAAGCTGGCCACGCGCATAGCCACTTCGCTCAACTACTTCAGGCTGCTCATATTCCCCCACCCGCTCACTGCCGACTACTCTTATAACACCATACCTTATAAAGATTTCTCCAATATTATTGTTTGGATATCATTGGCCATACATGCATTTATGGTTTGGCTTATGTTCGCCCTTTTTCGCAAATTCATGGCTACCGAAGAGCCGCGCGTTGCAATACCTGACACGACCCGCTATACAATTATAGGCATCACCATGCGCCGCGAAACACTGGCTATCATATGCTTTGGCCTTGCATTCTTCCTCTCCCACCTGTTACTGATCAATAACTTTATATTCAATATTGGTGCTACTATGGGTGAGCGTCTTATCTATCACTCCTCTGTAGGCTTCTGCATTATTGCCGCCTACCTGCTTTATAAGGGCATAGAAAAGATTGGCTCTGTATCTACAGGCAATGCTGCACTGGTGGCTGTTATGGTTATAGGCATAGGCCTGTGCGGTTACAAGGTGCTCGGCCGCAATGCCGACTGGCAGAATGATGAGACACTCTTCAACCACGATATAGGCATCTCGCCAAACAGTGTGCTGGTGAATGCCAACGTGGCTTCCTCCCTCATCAACATGGCCGAAACCGAGAAGGACGAAGCAAAGAAAAAAGAGGACCTCCGCAAGGGCATAGCCTACTACGACAAGGCCATGTCTATCCACAAAAGCTTCGTTTCCGGCTTTATGAACCGCGGTGTTGCCTACATGAAGCTGGGCATGCCCGATAGCGCCAAGGCCAACTACGACCAGGTAAAGGCACTGTATCCTAACTACCCTAAACTGTACGAGATATATTATAACCTTGGTGTATGCTACTACTTTAACAAGATGGTACCGCAGGCAATAAGCGTATGGCAAACGGTGACGAAGATGCAGCCCGACTATGTGCTTGCCCAGCAGAGCATCAATACCGCTATGAAAGAAGTTGCAGGTCAGCAGCAGGCACCGCCGCCACAGGCACCCCAGCAGGCTCCCCCGCCTAAGCAGTAGCGTGGGAATAGCAACCAGGCAGTTTGCCTTTTGCTGTGCCGATCATAGTTCGAAACATTCAATTGCCCCGGCCTTTAGGCCGGGGTATAAGATAATATAAGAGTGGCTTTAGCCAAAACCTTACCACGGGTGTTAGAAATACACCCCGGTCATTATACTTCGAAAGCAGGCAACAAATGAAGCAGGATATTTTCCGTAAGAAGTCGCTGGAGCAGATAAACCGCGAGGTGGCTGAAGGGCTCACTGATGGCCACAGCAGCAGCCTCAATAAGGTACTCTCCGTACGCGACCTTACCTTTATGGGTATTGCGGCCATTGTGGGGGCAGGCATATTCTCCACCATAGGCAAGGCCAGCTTCGATGGCGGGCCGGGCATCATACTCCTGTTCCTCTTCATATCAGTAGCCTGCGGATTTTCCGCTATATGCTATGCCGAGTTTGCCAGCATGGTGCCGGTGTCGGGCAGTGCCTACACTTACTCGTATGTAGCTTTTGGCGAGATCATAGCATGGATAATAGGCTGGGACTTACTTATGGAGTATGCCATCGGCAATATAGCCGTTGCCATATCGTGGAGTGAGTACTTCACCTCACTTATCAATTCCATACATATAGGCAGTGTGCACCTGCACATACCTGCCAACCTCGCCACCGACTATTGGAGTGCCAAGGCCAAGGCCATAAAGCTGCTGGGCCAGCACATAGCCAGCGGCGGCACTATGGATATAAAGGGGGCTACCAGCAATATGGCCTGGTTTGCCGCCCCACCCGGCGGCACATTCCGTTTGATCTGCAACCTGCCCGCTTTTCTTATCACCGCCATCATCACCTGGATAATATATATAGGTATCAAGGAGTCGAGGCGCAGCACTAATGCCATGGTGGTATTAAAAATGGCCATAATACTACTGGTAATGATAGCCGGCTGCTTTTATGTGAATACCGCCAACTGGACGCCCTTCCTTCCCAATGGTATAGGCGGTGTACTGACTGGGACATCGGCAGTATTTTTCTCCTACATAGGTTTTGACGCCATATCTACCACCGCTGAGGAGTGTCGCAACCCCCAGCGCGACTTGCCAAAGGCTATGTTCAACTCGCTTATTATATGCACAGTTGTGTACATATTGGTAGCCCTGGTGCTTACTGGAATGACTAGCTATAAGAACCTGAATGTAGGCGATCCGCTGGCTTACGTATTTGCCAGTATGAACAGTAAATGGGCCAACTGGATAGCAGGTATTATATCTATAAGTGCAGTGATAGCTACCGCCAGCGTGCTGCTGGTGTTTCAGCTGGGGCAGCCCCGCATATGGATGAGTATGAGCCGCGATGGCCTGCTGCCTCCCATCTTCGCTAAGATCCACCCAAAGTATAAAACGCCTTCTTTCTCTACCATACTAACCGGGCTAATAGTGGGCATACCCGCCCTGTTTATGAACCTTAGCGTGGTGGTAGACCTTACCAGCGTGGGCACCCTTTTCGCCTTTGTGCTCGTATGCGGCGGCATCCTGAAACTGCAAAACGACCCCAACCGCCTGCAAAGCAGGTTCAAAACACCTTATGTAAATGCGAAATTTATCGTCCCGGCAATGCTGATATTAGCTATCGTACTGTTCCAGGTATACTATCCCGGCGGCTTCAGGGCATACCTCAACTTTGCCGATGATAAGGGTAATATCACCTGGGATGTGATACGGACCAAAGTACCCTTCTTCCTTTTCGGGGCAGTGTTTATCGTCACCGCCATATTATCATTTATCAAAAACTTTTCGTTGATCCCTGTGCTTGGTTTCCTCTGCTGCACCTACCTACTCTCGGAGTCCGGCACTACCAACTGGGAGCGGTTTGCTATATGGCTTATAATAGGTCTCATCGTCTATTTCCTTTACGGATCATCGCACAGCAGGCTGAGAAGGAATGCTGCAAACAAATAGTAACCATTCTATTCTATCATAGCGCATAGTAAGATATGTCAACTTTTGAAAAGTTGACATATCTTACTCGTGAGAAGACCCACCGCTAACTCCTACTGAACTTACTCTCTACTCTCTTCCTGCCCCTCGTGGTTATCTCCACCCAAGCTGTAATAGTTGTTCTCCTCATCCTCTTCGCCTATGGCCTCATTGTCGTCATCGGACTCGCTGCCGGGTACGTCCAGGTCGCTGCCGGTTACATCGTAGAGCGAACTTTCCTCGTTGAGGGGGTCGCCATCGTCATCTGCGGTATCAAGCGCCGAGTGCATCAGGTTGCTGGCATCGCGGGTATCCATGTTTTGCTCGGTAGCCTGTAGTATCATCAGGTCCTCGCGGGTAAGGTCGGCTTCGGTGCCTTCTACTATACCTGCGTCATCGCGCTCGTCTACTGTATCATTAAATGGCTGCGGTTTATCATTTACCGGGCCAAAGGGTTGCTTGCCGTTATTATTCTGTGGCCGGGTTATATCTTCACTCGCCGGATGATGTGGGTAACCGGGGTACTTATCTATATTATGCTGTTCTTTGTTTGGGCTGTTTTTCTTAGACATACAAATTATATTTTATCCTATCCTGATTGTAAAAAACCTGTGCCGCCACTTGCATTTACGCCGGCCACACTGATAACATATACACAAAAAAGGAAGAAGATGATCGCTCACCTTCTTCCTCTAAAATATAGCTGCTAAAATTAATTAGTCCCTATACTTTCTTTTTATCACATATGGCCTTGGACCATTACGCTTATCCCTGTGACGGCCTATAAGGTAACCTGCACCGGCACCTACACCGGCACCTACTGCTGCACCGCCCAGGCCATGGCCAAGAAGACCACCCGCTACTGCACCGGCACCACCACCTATAAGAGCACCTTTAGTACGGCGGCCCATAGGTTTCTTCACCTTATAATAGCTACCATCATCATACCTGTCATTGTTCTGGTAATACCTTCGGTCGCGATGATACTGGCCATAGCTTTCTTCTACTGTACTCACTGTGGCACCCATCGTAAGTATCGATACCATGCCTAAACTACAAAGGAACTTTTTCATACATTGAATTATTTATTCCGTACAGATAGGATAAAACACCAAGCCACCTCAGCCCAAAAAATCGTTAAAAGCACCTTTTACTTACTTATACTTACATTATGTACCATGCTACAACAAAATGAAAATCAAGAGTTTGCATAATTTCAAGCGCTCGAATAACGGCAAAATGTCATTATGGCAGATTAATTATTGAATCTAGTTCATAAGTAACTGTATTATAGATAGATAAGGATGATACCTACAGTGAGCATCTAACCTAAATAGTATTCCCTAAGGGTTTGTGCGCTGCTACCTATACAAAATGGATAACCAGGTAATTGCACAAACTGAGGATACTTATGCCGACAATCAGCATATATAAATAGTCAGCATGAACTATACCCTAATTCATAATCCGCTAATCTCTATGCAGGTAAACCACAGTAAACAAACATATATATGTTATAATCTATTGCCATTTTTGGGTTTGTATATTATATTGCGCCAAAATAGACTCCGTATGAAGAAAATGCTTCCTAAAATACCCTTGCTGGCGGTTGCCGGGCTATCGGTGGGTTTGGTTACCCTTTCGGGCTGTGCGCACATGTTTTCAAGCCGCCATCAAAAAGTGGCCATCCAAAGCGCCACACCCGGCGCTAAAATACACTACCCTGAGGAAGGCGTAAAGACCACTAAAAGCGGAGCCCGCAAATATGATAAGATGCGCGCATATCATACCGTGTCGTTTGAAAAAGAGGGGTACAAAACTACCAACTATTCATTTCAGCTAACCAAGCGCAGCCCTACTTTCGCACTCGCTATACTTGACCTTGCAGTGCCGCTCTATGGCTGGTTTTATGGTATACCAATAGATCTGTGGTCGCCCAAGACCAGGAAGTTTGACAATAAGCAAACCGCCCCCGCACTGATTGCATACGACAAGCGAAAGACTGATGAAAAATTTCTATCGGTAAATACCACGGCCTTCGACATAAAAGGCAAGGACATTACCTGGCACCAGTACCTGAGCATGACCCAATACAAAGACGGCAAGAAAAAGGACAGCCGCTCTGTAAGGAAATTCAACAAGTCGGGCGAGCGCGATGACATTAAAGTAGATAATACTATATTCACCGACGCACTGAATGGTACCATCAGGAGAATGAGCTTCATTGATACCACTAACACCATTTTCCCCTCGGCATCTAATACGCTGTACCTCAATGCCAAGGTAAAGAAGATAACTGTGCACAATGTAGAAAGCCGCCTGGGCCGCAAAATAAAGCGCCGCGCCGCCAATATATTTGTGAACGAGCTGATGGCCATGGAAATGGACATAGAATGGGAAGTGCTCGACTACTATAAGCAAAAAGTATATAGCACCAACACTAAGCTTAAGTCTGACCTCTATACCTACTATGCATCGAGCAAAGCAGGGCAGTTTGACAAATTCGTACGGTCTTCAATGGCCGATAACCTGGAGTACTCGCTGCTGAAGATAAGGAAAGAGCTGGCCGAAAAGGGCTTGCTCAAGATATCTGACGTGAAGGCCCCTACCCTGGCGGCGATCACCATAGCCCGCCCACCAAAAACCGAGAACGGCCGTATGAACGACTTCCTGAAGTCGGTGGTGAGCGTAAAGGTTGACGATGGCCACGGCAGCGGCGCAGTTATCTCAGCCGATGGCTACATCATCACCGCTTACCACGTAGTGGCAGGCAGCAAAAAGGTAGAGGTGATCTTCAACGACGGCACTAAGGCAGATGCCGAAGTGATCCGCAAGAACGAAGAAGCAGACCTGGCGCTTATTAAAGTGACCAAAACCGGCCTTATACCCATAGCGCTGAGCAACAGCAACGAGCCTGAGATAGGCGTGGACGTATGGGCTATAGGCACTCCTAAAAGCATAGAGCTGGGCCAGAGCGTATCTAAAGGTGTGCTCTCCGCAGTGCGCCTTGCCAACAACGTATCTTACCTGCAAACCGATGTGAGCATCAACGGCGGCAACAGCGGCGGCCCGCTTATAAGCAAAGACGGTATGGTGCTGGGCATCGTTACCTCTAAGCTCATAGGCATAGGCACCGAAGGTGTAGGCTTCGCCATCAATGCAGATGAGATATTCAAAAAGCTGAACATAAAATACGAATAATAAAAAATAATCATTTTATAGGAGCCGCGCGGTAATTACTGCGCGGTTTTTTTATGCGGCTTTGAGCTTAGTGGCGCTTACCATGTGGCTATTTCCTACTTTTGCTGCAAATCTATACGCTATGAAAGCACGGATACTTTGCTTCGCCGTTTTGGCAGGTCTCTTCAGCTGCAAAAAGGATAAGAGTCAAACAGCCACCAGCACGGAGCAGGTTACCATTAGCACAGATGCAGCTACGCTCAATTCGCGCATCAGCACTGCTGATGCCGGTGTGGTAAAGGTGGACCCCACTGCCGGCGGACTGCAGAAGGTGACGCTCGACAGCGCCAGTAACCAATATCCTATGGAGCTTATAGCCAGCGTAGCACCGCCGGTGCTGGGTGGCGATACCCTGCGCGCTACACATGTAGAGATCAATGGCAACTATGCATACGTATCTTACAACACGGAAGGACCACAGTATAAGGGTGGCATTGATGTGTTCAACATCAGCAATCCCGCAATGCCTGCCCTGGTGTCAAGCGTTACCTTCCCTGCTACCGATATCAGCGCCATAACATACTACAACAACAAATTATATGTAGCTGGGGCACGCGATGGCGAAAGGCCTGCAATAGCGGGGTACCTGGACCTCACAACTGATGGACTGCCGACCACTACATTTGTTACCCTTGGCTACAGTGGCTTTACCGGCACGGGCATTGCCGCTGCCGATGGCAAGGTATACCTGACCACCGGCTCTACAGGTGGACTGTACGTACTTGACCCCGCCACGCTTACCTTATTGCAGAGCTTCACAGTAGCTGATGCACGCGGTGTGGCCCTCAACTCCACATATGTGGCAGTGCAAACCGGCTCATCGGGCATCAACATCTATAACAGGTCTACAAGCACGCTTGTGCGCAATATAAGCATGGGTGCAGATGTAGCAGAGTCTAAGCGCACTATGGACTTCAATGGCAACTACCTCTACGTAGCTGCCGGCAAGGGGGGCAACCGCTACTACGATGTAACTACCGGCACCAAGCTCAGCGAAGTAAGCCTGCCAACAACCATTACCGGCGTGAACAGTAATGATATTGTTACCAATGCGGTGTCTTACAACAACAACCTGTTCTTCTCGGCAAATGGTGCTGCAGGTGCATACATATGCACAGAGAACACCAGCACCCATACGCTCAACAGGCTGGGCTCTTTCGGCTTTGGCACCGGCAACTCTATCAACTACGTAAAAAGCAAGAACAACTACGTATTTGTAGCTGCAGGCCGTGGCGGTATGAAGATCATCAGGTTCACACCGGCAAGCATCAACGGCTCATGCGCCGGCCTTGCTAATTACTCCGGCAGCACCAATCTCAACATCAACTCTAACCAAACCAAGAGCTATGCTGGCTCACTGCTGCTCACTACGCTGAACGTTAACTCTAACTCCACCCTATTCTACTGCGGCTCACTCGCTATATCCGACAACTCTAATATCAACAGCAATGGCACCCTGGAAATGCAGGGCGCATTCTCCTTTGGCGCCAGCGGCAAAACACTTTCGGTGAACAGCAACGCGGTACTAAGGATAAGCGGCAATGCCACCATCTACGGCAACCTGAACCTCAACAGCAATGCGAAGATCGAATTTATAGGCACCGGCAACACCATTACCATATACGGAACGGTTACCAAGGGATCTAACGTGACCATCACCGGCAGCTATACAGATGTGAGCGGGAAGCTGTAGGATACACTTATCCAGTATATTATTAGCCGCGCAATCTCTGCGCGGCTATTTTTGTGGCAAGGCGTAATGAACAATCAAAACACTTGTAGTCGCGCCCTTATAGAAGAGGTCAACAAAGCATATACATTGCAGAAAGATAAAGTTAATTAGGAAATTAAAAAATCAATTAATTCGAGTACCATAGGTGTCACCAAATTAATAAAAGCGATGTGAGATGAGCGCCTCCATTTTCAGCATAATAAAGTAAATTTAATTTGACCTGATCAATAAAACTCCAAAATCTCCCGTTTTCAGTTTTCCTCGCCTTATTATCAATGGATGCTTTTTAATCATATTCATTAAGTGCTCCTCTGTAAATTCTGGATTGACATACTTTTTAATGTTTTCAAAACTCATCCCAACATAATCTTTGTCAAGGAAATGAGCTAGTAGCATTTTTAGATCAGGAGTATTATCGATTTCCGATATGCCAAAACCGTTAATGTAGTTACTTGCTTTAGTTTGTTCCAATAGCGAATTATCTGCTTTTGCATTTAAGTAGTTATCTGTTATAGATAATTTTGCATTAACTTTGGTAAGATATTCGCCTCTTTTTTCCTCCCATCGACTTGGGTGAATAGGAGTTAGCTTAAACCGCTCTTCGATAGTTATTTTTAGGTTATTTAGTTGGTCTTTATCATTCAATTTAATAGCTAGCGAATTTGGAAAAACACCCTTAATCTCTGAATAATCAAAAGGTGGAATTAGTATTGGAATTTGCTTATTTGTTTTAATCCAAACTGCGCCCATTTCACACATACATATAGCACTTTTATAAAAATTATCGCTTAAAAGGAATAACGCGAGAATTTCGCTGTTCAAAACAGACTTTAAGGATTCGAAAATATCTTCGCCTAAGTTGATACCGTATGCAGGATGGGAAGAATAGAAAATGTCATTATGCGGAACTCCGATACCTTCGATTAAATCGATTAATGGTCTAATTTTTGCTTCGTCTTTACTTGCGTGGCTTATAAAAATTTTCTTCCTATTACCCTTGGCTATACCGCTATTTTGACGAACAAAATCTCTATCCGCAGTTTCAATAACATCATATACGATTTCACCTACATTTGAATAGGTGTTTCTTTCAACAGAATCCTCTATAAGGTCATCAATTATTCCGTTAAGCGTAATTTTGTTTTCATTTACTTTAGACATATGACTTATAAATGGAATTTTTTCCAAACGGTTTAAGTAAGATTTTTTATAATCGTAATCACCTACAATTGCGTGTATAGCCCAATACACCCCTTCAACAACGCTTGAACTATTTGCATTTGCTAATTCGCTCTTTAACTTATGTAGTTTTTTTATGTTCATAATGAATTCGTAACTAATAGTAAATAAAAAAAGTTAAAACTTGCTCAGGGATTGTGAAAAATTACTTCTAAAAATTCCAGCTCCAAAAATGCGGGTAGGAATATATGCTATAGAACCCGTATAAAAAAGTGCCGCTACTAGCGGCTTCTATTTTAGAGTGGTAGGGACATAGGCAATATTGGCCAATTGCATCAGGTGATGTGAGTTCTTTTCAGTTAACGTCAATCCCGAATTTTTTATATGCGTCAACTGAATAAAATCCAAGACCGCCGCCAACTGGTTTTTTATTATGGCTAAATTGATTAATCGCGTCTTTTAATGGTTCTTTTTTAAACGGTAGATGAATGCAGGATGCTTTTCTATTTTCAATCCTATCTTTGAGTGCCTTTGGCCATAAGTTAGAATATTTGTTTGCGTTAAGAACAAAATCAATTCCAGTATAAGCAACAATAATCGGTATATCACAATTGTCAACGGCATATTCAATTTCGTGCGGCACCCAGTCCGTATCGTTTTTCGTTGTTTCACCTACAATGAGTAACAGGTGCTTACTATTTCTTAGCCTTTCGCGCAGTCTATTTTGTAAAGTTATTTTCAAACTCGTGTCTCTTACAGCGTGAGTTTTCTCGTGGCTATTTATCATTGAAAAATCATCGTCTGTTTTCGCTGTCCACGCTTTCATTAGGTTGAAGTATTTAATGTCAGAGTCAATTGGAACGTTAGTTCCATTCGCGTGAAATGCGATATATGTTCCGTTTCTGTACGCCATTTTATTGCCAGTTGTTTTTTATTAAGTCAAGGTCTATCTTCCTAAAGATGTCTTCTAAAAGCACAATTCTTATCGTTGTACTTAGTTCCCTTTCTTTTGTGTACTTTAAAAGAGACATAAGCGTCAGCTGTAGCAATTGGCTTGGAGGCAGACCTACACCGGAAAGTCCATTTCCTACTAGGGGGAGATTTATATCAAATCCATTGCCTTCAATTCTCACTTTCTCCCATAACCCTTCAAGGGCTTTGAGCATAAGAGAAGGTGTACAAGTTGCTTTGCAATCGTCGTCGCTGTTACATAATGCAAATAAAAAGTACTCTGACTGATTGTGCCGCAAGGTGATTGTAGTTCCAAGTTCGTATTTTATTTTTTTTCCCTCTGATCGTTGAGAGGTGCTAAGGGCGCGGCCCGCCAATTGCTGGTTCACAGCATGGTCTAATATAGAGGTATGACCACCAAGAATTTTCTCAATAAAAAACCCATGTAAACTTTTGGGAGACACAGGTTTGCCTATTACACTATCAAAATACTCATTTACTGGAATTACTTTATAACCTTCCACTTTGAACAAATCGCCAAATTCAATCACAACCTTAGTATTTGTATTTGTCAAGTCAAACTTAACGGACTTTTTTGGATAAACTGAAATAACAGCAATAACAATACTTACCAAAATATAGCATGTCAAACAGTAGCCATTGTATCCTGTTGTTTTCAATTCAAGCATCGTCATTAACGGCTCTAAAAATGTCCAAATAGCTGTGTATCCAAAAGCCAATGCAAAGAAAAATCTTTTTGGATGCCTGCTAATTCCAATAGATATTTTATTCATAATTTGGTCAATGTAGATATTTTATATTGTCAGTAAAACTACACATTACTTTTAGATATACAGATAGATAAATTCATTTGGCAATTTACAGGCAAGTTTGCTTTGGTCACCCACTGATCCAAAGGTTCATTTGGTCCTCACCAATGCAAGTATCCCGGTTGCCGAAACCACTCCCCCAACTACCCAAACCCAAAAACACAAAAAACCACCCCAAACCCTTACCCACAGCCAAAAGAAATTTACATCATATGCTGCTAGCTGTTTATGATGTAGCAGAAAACGCACTACCATAAAACTTCAATTTGGCTGATTGGCATATTCATTGCACCTTGCATTTATTACCAACAAACGCCGCAGTCAGAATGCACGAGCCCGGCAGGCTTTAATATCAATAGCCGGTGGTGCAACCACCGGCTATTGATATTAAAGATGAACCCCAGCGGGGTTCAATATGGCTGATGCGCTACCGGGCAAACTGTAAAGCCCGAAAACTTATTTTCCCCCACGAGGGGAACAATGGGAAATTTCGTTTTTGTTAATAACACGGCAGCAGCGCCATTTTTCAGCCGCTAAGTCGAAATAAAATTCCCCATATCGGAGTATCAACGGGAAAGGGGAAATTAAAGTAAGTAATCAAACTCATCACAAAACAACATTGCGCACTATCCCAAAAGTGAGCAATAAATGCGCAAAGGTTTCAGCTAAACCTCGCAAGGATAAAGGATTTCGCCGTTTATAAAATTGCATTGCACACTTTGCATTAAGCTTGCATGCAACCCTAGGCAGCAACCATAATCTTAAATTCTTTAATTCTAAAAATTCGAGTTCGGACAATGCACGTAATACACCCTTATAGCCGCTGAGATCCTTACAGGATGACAAAACGCGAGTAAGAGAGCAACAATAAACCAATGTTCCCATATACGGCTCATGTAGGGCTAGGCAACCGGAAATAGACCCACAAATCCGATACATCCATATCATTATCAATAACTTACAACAATACACCACCTTCCGCCCACCAGCAAAAACCGGAACCAAATCGGAAATCTAAGCCCCTCGCTATGGGCGCGCAATATGGATATCTCACGTCCCCGGGGGAGAGGTACCCACCCAACACGCCCTCTTAACCATTATTAACATCCCCCACTCCATTATTAACCTTGCTTAACCCATAAGCTATAACCCGCATGATACTTTTGGCGAAACACACTGCATGCTGCGCTTCACCATTATCACAGGTACTATTATATATGCTGCTGCCTTGCCCGCCCGGGCACAGGATAAGCCCGCCGCTGACACCACTAAGGAGCGGGCGCTGAAGGAGGTGAGCATCACTGCGCAGAAGGGTGCTATAGAGCGGGCGCCGGGAAAGACGATTATTAATGTGCAGGCGCTCACGGCCAATGCGGGAAAGACTGTGCTGGATGTGCTGCGGCAGAGCCCGGGGGTGACGGTGGATGGGCAAGGCAATATCAGCATGACAGGCCGGCAGGGGGTGCTGGTGACTATAGATGGCCGGCAAACTTACCTGGCCGGTGACGACCTGCGCGATTACCTGCGCAGCATTACTGCCGAGGAGGTGGGTGAGATAGAACTGATAACCCAGCCGTCGGCGCGGTACGATGCAGCGGGCAATGCGGGTATCATTAATATAAAGCTGCGCAAGAGCAGGCGGGCGGGGTGGAATGGCAACATCAACAGCTCGTACTCGGTAAGCAAGCTGTATGCAAGCAACAGCACGGTGCTGGTGAATTACCGGAAGAACAAGGTGAATATATTTGCCAGCGCCAACTATATAAATGCCATGGGCACGGTGGACTGGATGCAGTGGGTGGCTATAAAGGCCGCAGACGGAACGGTACTATCGCGCGCCACGCAGCATGCTGCACCGGTGGAGGACTTTGACAAGCAAAACTGGCGCGCGGGTATAGACTATATAGCCAGCGACAAAACCAGTATGGGCGTGCAGATAACAGGGGCGTTCTATAATAACATAATGCACTCCCCTATCATTATGACCGTGGCGGATGCGAGCGGCACTACGGAGGGCCGGCGCAATACCTATGAATGGAGCGTAAGGAAGAACGGCACGGCTAATGCGTGGCTGAAGCATAACTTCAGCAAGCGCTCTGAGCTGAATGTGAATGCGGACTACCTGATCTATACCCGCCGCATGGGGCAGTACCTACAGACCGAAACTGAAAAGGATAGTGTAGCCATGCCGGGCCAGCTGGTGCTGCGCAGCCAGCTGCCCTATACCATGCAGGTACACAGCGCCCGTGCCGACCACACTTACACAGCGGCCAACGGGCTGAAGATAGAAAGCGGTGGCAAGTATAGCTACGTGACGATGGACAATGCGGGGCAGTTTGAGCAATACAGCAACGACACCTGGCAGCCCGATGCGAGCCGCACCAACCGCTTCCTGTATACGGAGCATATAAGCGCATTGTATGCCAATGCCACAAAAAAGCTGGGTGCCCACTGGGATGCGCAGCTGGGGCTTCGTGGGGAGCTGGCGGAGATACGGGGAGTGCAGGAGGCAACGGCGCAGGGGTTTACCCGCAGCATGCCGGCACTGTTTCCCACGGCATATATAAGTTACAAGCCTGATAGCGCCCATAACATAGAGGTGAACTATGGGCGCAGGGTGGAGAGGCCGCAGTACCGCATGCTGAACCCATTTAACTACTACACCTTTTATAACAGCTACCAGCGGGGCAACCCCAACCTGCTGCCGGAGTACACCCACAACCTGGAGCTGCGGCACAGCTACAAGAATACATGGAACACATCGCTGGAACTATCGGCGACCAACCCTGTGATAGCATGGCTGCTGGTGCCTGATGGGCAAACAGGCATCACGTATGAAACGCCCTATAACTTCAGCACTAATAAGCTGGCCACGCTGTCGCTCAACTATACGGGCAAGCCCCGGCCATGGTGGGAGGCATCGGTGACGGTAACAGGCCGGTATGCCAATGTAACAGGCATATATAATAATATACCGCTGCACCGGGAGGGGCTGGGTGTTTTTGTATGGGCGCAGAGCCAGCTGACCTTTGGCAAGTGGAGCGGCGAGGTGTATTGCGGATATAACGGCAACATGGTAACAACACCGGTGAGCCGCGATGGGGCGAACCTGTACACGGCAGCGGGCATAGGGAGGAAGCTGGCGAAGGACAAATTGAATATACGCCTGATAACGAACGACCTTTTCTATGTATACAGGAATGTATTCACCGGCTCGCAGCCTGGCTTCGATAACAGCGGGAGGCTTATGCCAAACAGCCGCGATGTAACGCTAGTGGTAACCTATAACTTTGGGCAGGGCAAGAGCGACCAGCGAAAGGACCGCGGGCCGGAGGAAGCGAAGAGGCTGTGATAGTTACAGTCGTAAGTGATAAGTCGTAAGTCGTAAGTCTGCGAGTGGAGCACGCGGAGTTATCCCGGTAGTAGCGCGGCTCCGGCGTACGAACGGCGTAGGAACGGTAGTCATATGCAGGTGGTAACTATAGCCACTTCTTCTTTTTGAACCAGATATAGATGCCGATGACCGCTTGCCGTGTAATAGGTGTCCCACACCTTGGAGGTGTGGGACACCTGCTCATGATGCATGGCACAAGAGACACTTACAGCCACTTCTTCTTTTTGAACCAGATGTAGATGCCGATGACCACGACGGCCATTAGGCCCATGGCGAAGGGGTAGCCGAATTTCCAGGTAAGCTCCGGCATGTGCTGGAAATTCATACCGTAGATACCTACTATAAACGTCAGCGGCATGAAGAACACCGAGAAGATGGTGAGCACGCGTATGGTATCGTTGGTGCGCTGGGCCGATATATTGAAATAGATATTGACGAGGTGGTTGGTATTGTCGGACAGGGCATCATAGAGATTCCGCTGCTTTACATAGAGGTCGCGCACATCGCGGGTGTAGGCATTAGAGCTGCCGGCGGGGTCTATCTTGTCTACTATGTCGTAGCTGAGCAGCAGCAGCCGGCGTATCACATCGAGCTTGCGCTTTATGAAATACAGTCCCTTAAGTATCTGCACCTGGCGGGTGGTAAGGAATACCTGAGTCTCGTAATACTCTATGGATTCGGTGATCTTGTAGCCGGGATCGTCAAAGGTGTGCAGGCCGGCCTTTACGATCTCGGTGAGCAGGTGTATGGGTATCCGGCATTCTTTTTCCTGAATGAACTCCTGCTCCAAACGCTCCAGCGGGGGGCAGCTTTTGCGGTGAATGGTTATCAGGAATTTGTCGGACATGAAGATGGCGATCTTGTTGGTGATCTCCTGCACGGTATCGGCTTCTTTGTCTACCTCCGAATATACCCGGAGGATCATAAAGGTGTAGTTGCGAAACTGCTCGTACTTTGGCAGGTGGCCGGGCTGCAGGCAGTCTTTGAGGGAGGCCTCGTGCAGTCCGTATTTTTGCGACAGCGGCTGCAGCTCCTCGGGCATAGGGTTGGTGATGTCTATCCACTCGTAATCGCAGTCTTTGTTGGCGGTGAGGTTCCTTACCATAGGTGTGTTACAAAGATAGCGAATTGCGTAGGGTATATAAACACAAAAGCCTCCGCTTGCGCAGAGACTATTGCTGGTACTGCAAGCCTGGTAATTGCTTACCCGTTGCAGCCCGAGGTTTGGCACCGGGGCAAAGATAGTTATTTTTCTTGCTGGGGTGCGTTTCTTCGCGAGTGTTCTTTCTTTTGGCGGCCAAAAGAAAGAACCAAAGAAAAGGCCGCTTTTGGGCAAACGCTCCGCTGCCCAAAAGATAGCTCTACGCTGTTGTCGCACCGCTTTGCTCAGCTGGGTGGCGCTGGGATTTTCGCCTATCTCCTACTACTATTGAGCTATAGTGCTCGTTCAGCTTTATA
>JAZKFF010000027.1:0-87920 GCA_040386555.1 Bacteroidota bacterium
CAGGCGATAAAAAAGGCCCGCCAGATGGCTCTTTTACCTTATGTTACTGACCTTTTAAAGTAGAAAATCATGCAAGTAATTCTTATAAAAGACGTTGACAACCTGGGCGCAGCCCATGAAATGGTGGAAGTAAAGCCCGGGTATGCCCGTAATTTTCTTATCCCCCGTAAGTTTGCCATAGAAGCAAGCGGAGCTAACGCCAAAGTAATGGAAGAGCGCCGTAAGCAGCTGCAGAAGAAAGAAGATAAACTGATGGCAGAGATAGCCAATGTAACCGAAGTACTGAAATCAGCGCCAGTGAAGCTGGGTGCTAAAGTAGGTGTAAGCGGCAAAATATTTGGCTCTGTTACTTCAATACAAATTGCCCGCGCTATCCGCGAGCAAAAAGGCTACGAGATCGACCGCCGCCGCATCACTATCCTCGACGATGTGAAGGAAGCAGGTACGCACAAAGCCAGCATCGACTTTGGCAAAGAGAATGTAGTAGAAATTGAGTTTGAAGTAGTAGGCGAGTAATCAGCCTTATTATATTCTTATATTGAACCACTCCTTTTTGGGGTGGTTTTTTTATGGCTGGCTGGCAGGCAGACATAAGATTGCATCATTAGAAACATTTGGTAATTTTGATGCAAAGCGATGTCATGACAAACTACAGTGATTATATTACCCTTGAGCCGGGAAAGAGAAGTGGGAAAGCCTGTATAAGGGGCATGCGTATCACGGTGCAAGACGTGCTTAGTTATTTAGCTGCAGGTATGAGTCAAACGGATATTCTTGATGATTTTCCTGAACTAACGCAAAACGATATTCTTGCGTGCCTAGCGTATGCGGCCGATTCTGAGAAGAAGTATTTTATTGCAGCTGCGTAGGACTGAGAATTATGACTTGTTATTTGCTCGACGAAAATCTTTCCCGGAAACTTATTGAAAGACTGGCTGATGTTTTTCCAGGTATGCGCCATGTAGCGATAGAGGGCTTCATGAATAGCTTAGACGGAGATATTGGGAATTCGCAAAAGTTAAGGATGCAATTATTCTAACAAAAGATATTGACTTCGCAGACATGAGTCACTTGCGTGGCTGTCCTCCAAAAGTTGTTAAATTGAATTGCGGAAATAGAACGACCATTTTCATAGCGGAACTTTTATCAGCACATGCTATGTCCATACAAGGCTTCGCTGAAAGTGATAAGTGCTATATGGAGATTTTTTAAGAGCTTCGTAGCATCTCATGAAATATCCTCGCCTTCTTTCGTCTGGTGCTAACAATAGAGTTATCGCTCTAACTCAAACTGAGGTAGCAAAACTATTTGTGGGAGATACCCGGTCAGACATTGGCTCTGAGGCGGAAAAGATGAAATTTGCGAATGGGGTGAATGGCCTCGTAGTAAACTTTGTAATGCTTGATTATAACGAATCACTTGAAGCTGAGATGCTGGTAATGGAAAGGATTTATCCTATTGACTATAGGGCGTATGAAGTGGAAAAAAGAGAATTGTGGTTGGAGGTTTTCGAGCAGGAACTTGCAGAACTACACAAGGCAGGGTTTGTACATCGCCACCTTAACAGGCCCTCAAATCTTTCGGGTCTGGCATTTGACAATATACTATTAACTGAACAAGGCATAAGGATGATAGACGTAGGTATATCAGCGCTGCGCAGCCAGGTGGGCGACCTGCCGTTTGAAAAACATCTTGAAATAGAGCGCAAGGAAATGGCTGAGTTCAGGGAGTACTTTCTGAACAGGTAACAGCGGCGACAAGTATTCTCAAAACATTACCGGCCCAAACTGCAATAACAGCTTATAGCATTTCCACGACATTGATTCCAGGCGGAGCAGCAGCCGTACAGGAAGTTTCATAGTATAAGGCATTTAGTGTGATAGAAGGGTCAGCGTAGCTGATGGGTTGTTGCAATGGATTTATCCAGCGGTGCTTTCGCAGTGGTTTGCTCCTGCGCGCCATAGTGTTTCGAATGCGACTTAAATTGTACCATTAAAGCCAGCACTACTAGCAGTAAATGAATGATGCATACATTCCTCGTCCGTTTACTTAGTGCCACATCTGGCTGGCCGTATTCATTGTCTTGTCTGTGCGGCTGTGTTTGCGGATCAGTAGTAAGCATAGCGTAGTGGTTTTTTACAAAAGAAAATATTACCGGTGATTCAGTTGCAAACAAGTTTCTAAACGGTCGAAAAAGTTTCTGAACGGTAAAAAAATAAGAGGGCGCCTGTAAAAAACGCCCTCTTATACATAGTCATTCTCTAAATTTTAGTGTTCAAACACCAGCCTAACGACGGTAGTGTTGCCACTTTCGCCATAGTACCTGCACATGTAGATGCCATTCGCAAGCTCATTGGGAAGCGATATAACTGTAGCGCCTTGTGCTAGAGTTTGCTTGCTCACTTCCTTACCATCGAGGGTATAAATGCTGAATGTGCCAGCCTCAGGTGCTTCGATAGTGAATGTGCCTGTGGTTGGGTTCGGGTAGAGCTGCAGACTGCCAATTGCAGACGTAACAACCGGACTGCCCGGCCTTGAAGCAGTCACCGATATGGCCTTGGTAGCGCGAACTGTGCAGCCGGCATTAGATACGGAGTAGCTGATGGTAGCAACACCTGCCGATACACCAGTTACTATGCCATCAACATCAACAGCGGCGCGTGATGGGTGGCTGCTGCTCCATACGCCACCCGTGGCCGCGTTTGCAAGGGTGATGGTGCTGGCTACGGCAACGGATGATGAGCCTGTTATTGAGCCTGCGCTTGGTAATGTGTGTACCGTTGCAACGGCTGTGATGTAGCAGCCCGTATTGATGGTATAGGTAATAGTAGATGTGCCCGCTGAAACGCCTGTGAGCAATCCGCTGTAAGTACCTATAGTCGCTACACCCGTGCTGCTGCTGGTCCACGATACACCGCCCGATGTGGCATTGCTAAGCACTGCACTGGTGGTGGTGCACACATTAAGTGAGCCGCCTATTGCAGCAGGCAGTGCTTTTACTGTAAAGCTTACAGCCCTGTAGCAGCCTGTTGGTAATGTGTAGGTGATATGGGTGTTGCCCGCAGCAATACCCGTAGCGATGCCTGTGCCCGCGCCTATGGTAGCAATTGCAGTGTTGTTGCTGCTCCATGCACCGCCTGTGCTTGCGTTGGTTATCGTTGTGTTTTGGTCGCGGCATACGTTGAGTGTGCCACCCATGTTTGCAGGTAGCGGGTTCACCGTTGCTATGGTCATTGCTTTGCAGCCACCTGCTATGGTGTAGGTGATGTTGAGCGTGCCTGCATTCGCGCCTGTGAGCACCCCGGTAGAACTGTTGATAGTTGCAACCGATGCGTTGCTGCCATTCCATGTGCCACCACCTGCAGTGTTGGTAAGCGTGGTGGTTGCGGCGGGACAAACAGACAGTGTACCACCAATGGTAACGGCAGTCGCAGTAACTGTAACAACCGTAGCGCGGCTACAGCCTGAGCCTAATGTGTAGGTGATAGTTGCAGTGCCACCGCTGATGCCTGTAATGGCGCCGTTGGATGAGCCTACAGTTGCTACGCCAGCATCGCTGCTGCTCCATGTGCCACCGCCGGTGCTGTTGTACAGGGTTGTGTTAGAGCCGATGCACATTGTGGCTGTGCCAGTAATAGCTGCTATTGCAGATACGGTAACCGAAGCGTTGACCTTGCAGCCACCTACGTTGTACGTGATGCTGGCTACTCCGCCATTAACACCGGTAACAATACCTGTTGATGCGCTAACTGTTGCGATGCTTGTGCTGCCGCTCGTCCAGGTGCCACCGCTTACGGTATTGCCAAGTGTGAGGGTTGAGCCTGCGCATACGGTGCCTGCGCCTGTTATTGCAGCCGGACCGCTGTTGACAGTGAATATTGCTGTTTGATAACAACCTGTGTTGACTGTGTAAGTAATTGTAGTTGTGCCAATGGATACGGCAGTTACAACACCGGAAGTAGCGCCTACAGTTGCTATGGTAGTATTGCTGCTGGTCCACGATACGCCACCGCCGGTGCTGTTGGTAACAAGCGCTGTGTTGCCTACGCATGCGCTGAGCGTGCCGCCAATTGCCGCTGGTGTAGCGTTAACAGTAAATACTGCAGTGCGAGAGCAGCTGCCGCCAAGCACATATGATATTGTTGTGGTGCCGGCGATTACGCCTGTTGCAATACCAGTCGAAGCATCGATAGTTGCTACAGCTGTGTTACTGCTGCTCCATGCGCCACCTGCTAGTGCATTGGCGAGGGTAGTTGAAGTGCCCGGGCAAGCCTTAAGCGTGCCGGTGATAGCAGGTGGTGCCGAGCTGATGGTAACCGTGGTAGCCGCCGAGCATCCACCCGCAGCAATAAAGCTGATAACCGATGTGCCTGCTGCAACACCGGTAACAACGCCTGTAGCCGAGCCCACGGTAGCAACAGCTGTGTTGCTGCTGGTCCATGTGCCGCTGCCGCCTGCGCTGAGCGTAGATGAAGTGCCTGCGCAAAGTGTGGTACTGCCCGAGATAGAACCGCCACCTGTGCTTACGGTAACTACTGCCGTAGCCGATGTACTGCCGCAGCTGTTTGTAACTGCGTAGGTGATAGTAGCATTACCTGCACCTACACCGCTAACGATACCAGAGGACGAACCAACCGTAGCTACCGAAGTATTGCTGCTGGCCCATGTACCGCCTGTGGTTGCATTGCTCAGTGTTGTTGTAGCGCCCACGCATGCTGAAAGTGTACCGGTAATGGTGCCAGCTGTAGATGGTGTTGCATTTACAGTTGCTGTCGCAGTAGTCGTTGCGCTGCCGCAGCTGTTGGTTACGGTATAAGTTATCGTTGCATTACCTGCGGCTACACCGCTAACGATACCGGTCGACGAGCCAACTGTAGCAACAGCAGTATTGCTGCTGGTCCATGTGCCGCCTGTTGTGGCGTTAGCGAGTGTTGTTGTGGCACCCACACAAGCAGATAGTGTACCTGTAATGGTGCCGGCTGTTGATGGTGCGGCGTTCACAGTTGCTACTGCGGTAGTTGTTGCAGTGCCGCAGCTGTTGGTTACTGTATATGTAATTGTTGCATTGCCTGTGCCTACGCCAGTTACTATTCCCGATGATGAGCCAACCGCTGCTACTGAGGTATTACTGCTGCTCCACGTGCCGCCGCTTGTTGCGTTAGCGAGTGTTGTTGCGCTGCCTGTACAAACAGATAGTGTACCTGTAATGGTACCAGCTGTTGATGGTGTAGTGTTTACGGTTGCCACAGCGGTAGTTGTTGCAGTGCCGCAGCTGCTTGTTACTGTGTAGGTAATAGTAGCATTGCCTGCTGCTACACCGGTAACGATGCCTGTTGCTGAGCCGATGGTAGCTACTGAAGTATTGCTGCTGGTCCATGTGCCGCCGCTTGCGGCGTTGGCCAGTGTTGTGGCCGCAGACGTGCACGTCGTAAGCGTACCGGTAATTGCTGACACACCCGAAGCCGTAGCATCTACAGTCACATCGGCAGTCACATAGTCGCTGCCACAGTCGTTGGTCACAGTATATGAAATAGTCGCCGTGCCTGCAGCAACTCCCATTACAATGCCTGTACTGCTGCCCACTGTTGCGAACGCAGTGTTACTACTGCTCCAGTTACCACCCGGATAGACGTTAGCCAGTGTCGAGATGCCTCCCGTGCATAGTGTTGCTGGTCCGGTAATGCTCGCCCAGATGGATGGGGCCAGATCTACGCTTATTTCCACCGAAGTACTGCAGGTAGCTGTGGTGTAGGTGATATTGACCAGGCCTCCGGCCTCACCTGTAACGATGCCGTTAGAGGAACCAACCGTTGCTGAAAATTCACTACTACTGCTCCATGTGCCGCCTGCAGTTGCATTGGCCAGAGTTATAGTATTGCCGTAGCAAAGTGTTCTTGGGCCTGTTATAGTATCGATGGCGCAGCCCGAGGTTACGGTAACTATAGTTGTAGCAGTACACGAACCCACAGTGTAGCTTATGGTAGCGGTGCCTGCGTCATAGCTATATACGGTGCCATTGCTTACTACCTCCGCAATTGCTAAATCGCTGCTGCTCCATGTACCACCGGATATTGCATTACTGAGTGTCGTAGTATTACCCAACTCTATAGTCATTGTGCCTGTAATTGCCGGCATGTCAAACCTGTTCAGTTCAACGACAGTGGCATTTGCGATCAGAGCACCATCGGGATAGAAGAGGTATGGAGTGCCGGTGCTTGTTATTGCCAGTTTTGTTTCACCCGCATCGCCTGGTGTTGCAGCTGAGCCTGTGACCATTTCCCAGGTGCTGCCGTTGTATTTTTGTACGATACCATGCCCGGTGACATAATCGGTATAGCCCACGTAGAGCGATCCGTCTCCTCCAACTACGAGGCTTGGCGTCCAAATAGGGTTATCTGAGAAATCCGGCGGACCAACATCTCCCCAGCTGCTGCCGTTAAAGTGCCGCACCGATATTTTACCGCTTCCCTCATTACGAAAGGCGATGTACGGGTTGCCTGTATTGTCAAAAGCAAGTGTAGGGAAACTGGCTTGGTTGGCTGCCGCGGCACCGCCGCCAAGCGTCTGCCAACTGCTGCCGTTGTATTTGATGACATACGGCTTGGCCCCGTCGTTTTGATTTGCATAGAGCATATATGGCGTACCCTCATTATCTGCTGCTATAACGTAGAATGAGGCTGATAATAAAGGAGAGATATTGCCGGTTATTGTCTCCCAGGAGACTCCGTTGAACTTCGTTATATAAGGAGACTGGAACTCATTATTCCGGGCTAAATAAATTGTACCGTCCCTGGTAACGGCAAAGCCGAAGTCCCCGGTATTCAAATCGGGGTACCCGTTCACTCCTTCGCTCCCTATCGTGGTCCAGCCCGTACCGTTAAATTTCTTTACGAATACCGCAGTATAATCTTCCACGTACGCTACATATGGTGTGCCGGCGCCGTCAAGGGATATACGAGTGTTGTAGCAATTTGGTCCTGAGACCGCACCTCCGCCTAAAGTCTCCCAGGTGGCGCCATTGTATTTTTTTATATAGACCTTACCGCTGTCCCCGTAGTCGGTATAAGTCACATACTTGTCGCCCCCTTCGGCGACAACCATATCATGACTGGCGCTACCACCGATAGAAAATCCCGGCGCGCCAACGCCCAGCCACCTGAGGCATGAGGGGACGGGGTCCGCATTTACGGTTACTACGGCAGTTGCATTGCTGCTGCCGCAACCGGAGATAGCGTAGGTGATGCGGGCCGTGCCGGCTGATACACCGGTGACGGCACCGGTTGCGCTTACTGTGGCAACAGCCGCATTGCTGCTGCTCCATGTGCCGCCATACTGGCCGCTGCTATACAAGGTAATATAAGTGCCTGCCTGGAAATTGACCGCTCCTGAGATGGTTCCCGCGAAGGGGCCAACAGTTACAGTAGCGAGTGCTATGCAGCTGGTGCCAAAGGCGTAGGTTATGGTTGCTGTTCCTGCGGCCACGCCGCTTACTATGCCGGTGCCAGAGCCTACAGTTGCAACAGATGAATTACTGCTGCTCCACGTGCCGCCCGCCCTGCTGTTGGCAAGGGTAGTGCTGCCACCCATGCATACGTTCTGTGTGCCTGTAAGAGTGGAGACACAGTTGCCTAGTTTGACAACACCAAGTCCGTAGGCGCTGCTAAAGCTTGTGTACGCCACGTAGGGGATATCGTTGTATATTGCAAAAGAAGCACCGGCTGCTGCTATTGGGTTAGAAGAGGCACTGGCATCGTAGGTGATGTAGGCACAGCCTTCGGTGATCCAGCTTGTTCCATTGTAATATTGTTCTGTGATGCCGAGATATCCGTCTTTCTCGACAACCACGTGCGGATGATCGCTGGCATCGAAAGCAATGAGGCTTTTGATGCCATCCTGGCCAAAATCACCCACAGAGGTCCATGTTGATCCGTTGAATTTCATTACCCGGATCAGCGGCTCGACGTAGCTGGTGGCTGAAACATAGGGTGTGCCGCTGCCGTCAATAGCTACCGATGGGTAAAAGCCTGTTTCCGGCGTAAAGCCGCGTGAGCCTACTTCAGACCAGCTGCTGCCATTATATTTTATCAGAGTAGCCTTGCTTTCATGGTCTCCATCCGAGAAAGCCACGTATATATCACTGCCATGCACCGTTATAGCAGGCGTCATTGCGGAGTAGGTGTTTACACCGCCTACTGCTACCCATGCGCTGCCGGTATAGGTCATAACAGTAGCACCATCGCCTGCAATATAAATGTTGCCGCTGCCGTCTGCGGCAATGCTGGGTTCCCAGCCGGCCATAACGATGCCCAGGGAGTCCCAGGTAGTTCCATTAAATCGCATCGCATATGTATAGCCCTCATGAGAATAGCATACGTATGGTATACCCGCCGAAGTGATCGCCATTGATGCCAGATATGCGGGATGAGAGGTGAACCCTGGGGTTCCAACTATTTCCCACGCCGAGCCGTTGTATTTTACGACTGTTACTTTACCGCCATAGTTTCCGTCGCTTGCCGCCACATACGGAGTCCCGCCTGGTGCAATCACTAGCTTATTGGAAGTGATCGCAGAGGTGATTCCGGGTGTGTCCAAACGTTCCCATTGCGGGCACTGGGCGCGGGCGGAGCCTACAAGCAAAAGAAAGCATGCGGCCAGCGCGACATAGATAAGAAGCCATTGTTTCCGGGTAGTGGTTTTTTGGATAATGTGTTTCTGGGTAATCTGTCTCATAAAAGGTGTATTGAAGTATCTCCAATATTGGGTATGCAAATGTTACATAAAGTGCGTCGATAATGTGAAAACAAGTTTCTAAACGGTCGAAAAAGTTTCTAAGCGGTAAAAACGACCTTAAAACAGGAAAAGCGCCCCTTGGGGAGCGCTTTTCCGTTATGACCTTATTATTGATTTAGTGCTCAAACACCAGCCTCACGACTGTTGTAATGCCACTTTCGCCATAGTACCTGCACATGTAGATGCCATTCGCAAGCTCATTGGGAAGCGATATAACTGTAGCGCCTTGTGCTAGAGTTTGCTTGCTCACTTCCTTACCATCGAGGGTATAAATGCTGAATGTGCCAGCCTCAGGTGCTTCGATAGTGAATGTGCCTGTGGTTGGGTTCGGGTAGAGCTGCAGACTGCCAATTGCAGACGTAACAACCGGACTGCCCGGCCTTGAAGCAGTCACCGATATGGCCTTGGTAGCGCGTACTGTGCAACCGGCATTAGATACAGAGTAGCTGATGGTAGCAGTGCCTGCCGATACACCCGTGACTATGCCATCTACATCAACAGTTGCCCTTGATGGATGACTGCTGCTCCATACGCCGCCGGTGGCTGCGTTTGCAAGGGTGATGGTGCTGGCTACGGCAACTGTCGATGGACCCGTAATAGAGCCAGCACTTGGCAGTGTTTGTACTGTGGCTACAGCTGTGATGTAGCAGCCCGTATTGATGGTATAGGTAATAGTTGATGTGCCCGCTGAAACGCCTGTGAGCAATCCGCTGTAAGTACCTATAGTCGCTACACCCGTGCTGCTGCTGGTCCACGATACACCGCCCGATGTGGCATTGCTAAGCACTGCACTGGTGGTGGTGCACACATTAAGTGAGCCGCCTATTGCAGCAGGCAGTGCTTTTACTGTAAAGCTTACAGCCCTGTAGCAGCCTGTTGGTAATGTGTAGGTAATGTGTGTGTTGCCTGCAGCTACACCTGTAGCGATGCCTGTGCCTGCACCTATGGCAGCGATAGCGGTGTTATTGCTGCTCCATGTGCCCCCTGTGCTTGCGTTGGTGATCGTAGTTGATTGGTCGCGGCATACGTTGAGTGTGCCGCCCATGTTTGCAGGTAGCGGGTTCACCGTTGCTATGGTCATGGCTTTGCAACCGCCAGCTATGGTGTAAGTGATGTTGAGTGTGCCAGCATTAACGCCGGTGAGTACGCCTGTTGACGAGTTGATCGATGCCACAGCGCTATTGCTGCCATTCCAGGTGCCGCCGCTGGCGGTGTTGGTGAGCGTGGTGGTAGCGGCGGGACAAACAGACAGTGTACCACCAATGGTAACGGCAGTCGCCGTAACTGTAACAACGGTAGTACGGCTGCAGCCTGAGCCAAGCGTGTAGGTGATAGTTGCCGTGCCACCGCTGATGCCGGTAATGGCGCCGTTGGATGAGCCTACGGTTGCTACGCCAGCATCGCTGCTTGTCCACGTGCCACCGCCTGTGCTGTTGTACAGGGTTGTGTTAGATCCGATGCACATTGTGCCAGTTCCCGTTATAGCAGCAATTGCAGATACGGTAACCGAAGCGTTGACCTTGCAGCCACCTACGTTGTACGTGATGCTGGCCACGCCGCCACTAACGCCGGTAACGATGCCGGTTGATGAGGCAACAGTTGCTATGCTTGTGCTGCCGCTCGTCCAGGTGCCACCGCTTACGGTATTGCCAAGGGTCATCGTAGAACCGGCACATACAGTGCCTGCGCCTGTTATTGCAGCCGGACCGCTGTTGACAGTGAATATTGCTGTTTGATAACAACCTGTGTTGACTGTGTAAGTAATTGTAGTTGTGCCAATGGATACGGCAGTTACAACACCAGAAGTAACGCCCACAGTTGCTATCGTAGTGTTGCTGCTGGTCCACGATACGCCGCCGCCTGTGCTGTTGGTGACAAGCGCGGTATTACCTACGCATGCACTCAAAGTGCCGCCAATTGCCGCCGGTGTAGCGTTAACTGTAAATACTGCAGTGCGCGAGCAGCTGCCGCCAAGGACATATGATATGGTTGTAGTACCTGCGATAATACCTGTTGCAACGCCTGTAGATGCATCGATGGTTGCTACAGCTGTATTGCTGCTGCTCCATGCGCCGCCTGCGAGTGCATTGGCGAGTGTGGAGCTGGTACCCGGGCAAGCTTTAAGCGTGCCTGTTATAGCCGGCGGTGCTGAGCTGATAGTTACGGTTGTCGCTGCCGAGCATCCGCCCGCAGCGATAAAGCTGATGACCGATGTGCCTGCCGCAACACCGGTAACAACACCTGTAGCCGAGCCTACGGTTGCAACAGCTGTGTTGCTGCTGGTCCATGTGCCGCTGCCTGCTGTGAGCGTAGATGTGGTGCCTGCGCAGAGCGTCGTTGTTCCTGTAATGGATCCGCCTGTGCTTACGGTAACTACTGCAGTAGCTGATGTGCTGCCACAGCTGTTAGTGACTGTGTAGGTAATGGTGGCATTGCCTGCGCTTACGCCACTAACAATACCAGAAGATGAACCAATAGTTGCTATCGAAGTATTGCTGCTGGTCCATGTACCGCCTGTGGTAGCATTGCTCAGTGTTGTGGTGGCACCTACGCATGCTGTGAGTGCACCGGTAATGGTACCTGCTGTTGATGGTGCTGCATTTACAGTTGCTATCGCGGTGGTCGTTGCAGTGCCGCAGCTGTTTGTTACTGTGTAGGTTATTGTTGTATTGCCTGCGGCTACACCGGAAACAATACCAGATGAGGAACCGATAGTTGCAACTGATGTATTGCTGCTGGTCCATGTGCCGCCTGTTGTGGCGTTGGCGAGTGTTGTTGCTGCCGTAGTACATACTGTGAGTGTGCCGGTAATGCTACCTGCTGTTGATGGCGTCGCGTTCACAGTAGCTATTGCGGTCACATAGTCGCTGCCACAGTCGTTGGTCACAGTGTATGAAATAGTCGCCGTGCCTGCAGCAACTCCCGTTACAATGCCTGTACTGCTGCCCACTGTTGCAATCGCAGTGTTACTACTGCTCCAGTTACCTCCCGGATAGACGTTAGCCAGTGTCGAGATGCCTCCTGTACACAGTGTTGCTGGCGCGGTAATGCTCGCCCAGATGGATGGGGCCAGATCTACGCTTATTTCCACCGAAGTACTGCAGGTAGCTGTGGTGTAGGTGATATTGACCAGGCCTCCGGCCTCACCTGTAACGATGCCGTTAGAGGAACCAACCGTTGCTGAAAATTCACTACTACTGCTCCATGTGCCGCCTGCAGTTGCATTGGCCAGAGTTATAGTATTGCCGTAGCAAAGTGTTCTTGGGCCTGTTATAGTATCGATGGCGCAGCCCGAGGTTACGGTAACTATAGTTGTAGCAGTACACGAACCCACAGTGTAGCTTATGGTAGCGGTGCCTGCGTCATAGCTATATACGGTGCCATTGCTTATTACCTCCGCACTAAATGAATCGCTGCTGCTGCTCCATGTGCCTCCGGGTATTGCATTACTAAGTGTTGTAGTATTGCCCAGCTCTATCGTCATTGTGCCTGTGATCGCCGGCATGTCGAAACGGTTCAATTCAACAACTACTGCGTTAGCGCTCAATCCCAAATCAGCGTAGAACAGGTAAGGTTTGCCGGCGCCGTTTATTGCTACCTGTGCTCCTACAGAATAGGAGACACTGGGCGGATAACCTGCAATCATTTCCCAGGTGCTGCCATTATATTTCGCTACTGTTGAAAGGGATGTGACCCAATCTGTATAGGCCAGGTAGGGCGTTCCGTCTGAACCGACGACGAGGTTGGGACTTGAGACGGCATTGTCAGTAAATCCGGGTATTCCCACATCTTCCCAACTGCTGCCGTTGAAATGCCGCACAGATGCTTTATCTGCATTTCCGTAGTCCTGGAACCCAAGGTAGGGATTACCTGAAGCGTCAAAAGCCAGCGAGGGCCAACTTATATACCCGGCAATTGTCCCGCCGACTGGCAGCCAGCTACTCCCGTCGTATTTTATGACAAGCAGCGTTCCTGTGCTATTGTCTGTATATGCAATGTAGGGTGTTCCCCCCTTGTTTATCTTTATTTCAATCGATCCTGCTGGTAAGGTCGCGGAGATATTGCTGGTTATAGACTCCCAATACACCCCGTTAAACTTCGTTACATACATACCAACCCAGCTATCGTTTTGCAACACGAGGTAAGGTGTGCCGTCGTCTCCTACTGTGAAGTGACTTGTGTAGGCATTCATATCGGGATAACCGTTTACTCCGGCGGTTCCTATAGTAGTCCAGCCCGTACCGTTAAACTTCCTCACAAATACTGCTGTGTCACCTTCCTCGTATGCAACGTATGGTGTTCCGCTTGCGTCCAGCGATAAGCCCACTATGTAGCAATGAGCATTGGATATTGCGCCTCCGCCTATAGTTTCCCATGTTGCACCGTTGTGTCGTTTTACATATGCCTTATTGTTGTCTCCGGCATCGGTGTACGCAACGTAGACATCGCCTGCCAAATTAATTTCCATATCGAGGCTGGTGAGCGCCCCAATAGAAAATCCCGGCGCTCCCACACCGAGCCACCTGAGGCATGAGGGTACAGGGTCTGCATTAACGGTCACAATCGTTGTCGTGTTGCTTCCTCCGCAGCCTGCGATGGTATAAGTTATCGCTGCAGTGCCTGCTGCAACACCTGTTACTGCCCCGATCGCATTGACGGTGGCAACAGAAGGATTGCCGCTTGTCCAGGTACCGCCTGATTGGCCGCTGGTGTGCAGTGTGACGTATGTGCCGGCTGAAAACGCGGAAGATCCGGAAATGCTTCCGGCAAACGGCCCCACGGTTACTGTGGCAAGCGCAATACAGCTGGCACCAAAAGAATAAGTTATCATGACGGTGCCTGCAGTGACGCCGCTTACCACACCAGTTCCTGAGCCTACAGTTGCAACAGCTGTGTTACTACTGGTCCATGTGCCGCCGGCACGGCTATTGGACAGGGGCGTGGTGCTGCCTGTGCATACTGTTTGTGTTCCGGTAATGTAGGATATACATGCCCCGAGCTTTACAACACCAAACCCGTACGCGCTGGTATATGCCACATATGGAATGTCGTTGTGTATTGCAAAAGAGCCCCCGTAGTATATTCCTGTTCCCAGGTCGGCAGGGTCATAGGCTAGATTGTTGCAGCCCTCTATTATCCAGCTTGTGCCATCGAAATATTTTTCAATTATGTGCGTATATTCTTTCTCTACGGTCACATGCGGATGGTTGCTGGCATCAAATGCAATGTGACTTTTTGTTCCATTCAGGGCGATGTCGCCTACAGCCGTCCATACCGAACCATTGAACTTCATAACCTGTATTGTCTGGTCCGCGTCGCGTGTTGCAGAAACATACGGCGTGCCGCCGGCATCTATCGCGATCGACGGGTAGGTTCCGCTCTCTGGTGTAAAACCGGCTGAGCCAACAACCGACCAACTACTGCCACCATATTTTATTACGGTTGTTTTCAGGTCTCCATCGGTAAAGGCTACATAGATATCGCTGCCGTACATAGTGATCTGGGGCATCATTGCGTAGTAAGAATTTATTCCGCCAACTGCCTCCCAGGTGCTTCCAGTGTAAGTCACAACGGTTGCGCCATCACCTGCAATATATACGTTGCCGCTAGCATCTGCCACTATGCTAGGTTCCCAGCTGGCTATGGCAACGCCCAGTGACTCCCACGTAGTACCATTGAATCGCATTGCGTAGGTATAACCGTCACTATAGGAGTAGCACACGTATGGAATTCCTCCCGAAGTTATCGCCATTGAAAGATCGTATACTTCGGTCGGAGTGAACCCCGGTGTGCCTACGGTTTCCCAGGCAGTACCGTTATACTTTTTTACGGTCATTTTATAGCCGTTTTCACCATCTGTTACTGCGACATATGGTGTACCATCGGGCGCAAACACTAATTTATTGTTATTGCTGGTGCCGCTCATAATATGGCGCGGTCCCACGGGTTCCCACTGCGGGCATTGAGCGCGGGCGGAGCCTACAAACAAAAGAAAGCATGCGGCCAGCGCGACATAGATAAAAAGCCATTGTTTCCGGGTAATGCTTTTTTGGATAATGTATTTTTGGGTAATCTGTCTCATAAAAGGTGTATTGAAGTATCTCCAATATTGGGTATGCAAATGTTACATAAAGTGCGTCGATAATGTGAAAACAAGTTTCTAAACGGTCGAAAAAGTTTCTAAACGGTAAAGAATGGCCTAAAAACAGGAAAAGCGCCCCTTTGGGAGCGCTTTTCCGTTATGACCTTATTATGAATTTAGTGCTCGTACACCAGCCTCACCACTGTAGTGCTGCCACTTGCACCATAGTACCTGCACATGTAGATGCCATTCGCAAGCTCATTGGGAAGCGATATAACTGTAGCACCTTGTGCTATTGTGTAGCTACTTACTTCTTTTCCGTCGAGGGTATAAATGCTGAATGTGCCAGCCTCAGGTGCCTCGATAGTGAAGGTGCCTGTGGTAGGGTTGGGGTAGAGTTGCAGACTCCCTAATGAAGACTGTGCAACCGGACTACCGGGCCTTGACAAGGTAACAGATATTGCTTTGGTTGACCTTACTGTGCAACCGGCATTAGATACAGTATAGCTGATGGTAGCAGTGCCACCTGATACACCGGTTACTACGCCATCAACATCAACAGCGGCCCTTGATGGGTGGCTGCTGCTCCAAACACCACCGGTGGCTGCATTTGCAAGCGTTATAGTGTTGCTTACCGCAACCGTCGATGGACCGGTGATAGAGCCTGCGCTTGGTAATGTATGTACAGTTGCTACGGCTGTGATAAAGCAGCCGGTGTTAACAGTATAGGTAATTGTAGACGTTCCTGCGGATACGCCAGTAAGCAGCCCGCTATAAATGCCTATTGTAGCGACAGACGGACTGCTGCTTGTCCACGATACGCCGCCTGAGGTGGTATTGCTGAGCACTGCGCTTGTGGTGGTGCATACATTAAGCGAACCGCCTATTGCAGCAGGCAATGCTTTTACCGTGAACGGAACGGCCCTGTAGCAGCCGGTTGGCAGTGTATACGTAATCGTTGTTGTGCCTGTAGCAATACCCGTAGCAATACCTGTGCCTGCGCCAATGGTAGCAATGGCAGTATTGTTGCTGCTCCATGCGCCCCCTGTGCTTGCGTTGGTTATCGTAGTGGTCTGGTCGCGACACACATTGAGCGCACCGCCCATATTTGCAGGGAGGACATTGACTGTTGCCACTGTTATTGCCCTGCAGCCGCCGCTAAGGGTATAGCTGATATTGAGTGTTCCCGGGGCCACGCCTGTGAGTACGCCGGTCGTGCTGTTGATGCTGGCTACTGCGGCATTGCTGCCATTCCATGCGCCACCAGCTGTTGCATTGGTAAGTGTGCTGGTAATGCCGGGGCAAACGCTCAGCGTACCGCCAATGGTAACCGGCGTGGATGAAACTGTTACAATTATGGTTCTGCTGCAACCCGATGGTATTGTGTACGTAATGGTGACAGTGCCGCCGGCTACGCCGGTAACTATCCCGGTGCCCGAGCCTACAGAAGCGATCGCCGCATCACTGCTGCTCCATGCGCCACCGGCTGTAGCATTGGCTAGCGTAACCGAAGAGCCGATACACATACTGGTGCTGCCCGATATCGCCGATATGGCAGATACGGTAACCGATTTGGTTACTTTGCATCCTCCTGCATTGTAGGTAATGGTTGCAACGCCGCCGTTAACACCGGTAAGAATACCCGTGGAAGAGCCAATTGTAGCGACACTTGTTGCACTGCTGGTCCATGTGCCACCTGTGGTGGTATTGGTGAGGGTAATGGTGGAGCCGGCGCAGACTGTACTCGCGCCGTTTATAGCGCCCGGCGCTGCAGTTACCGTAAATATTGCGGTTCTGTAGCATCCTGTATTAACTGTGTACGTAATGGTAGCTGTGCCTGCTGATACGCCAGTTACCAGGCCGGATGTGCTGCCCACTGTGGCCACCGATGCATCGCTGCTGGTCCATGATACGCCGCCCGATGTAGTATTGGTAACTACGGTAGTGTTACCTGCGCATGCCGAGAGGGTGCCACCAATGGCGGCAGGAGTAGCGTTAACGGTAAATATTCCAGTCCTGTAGCAGCTTCCACCCACTCCGTATGATATCGTAGTGGTGCCTGCGGCTACGCCTGTCGCCACACCCGTAGACGAATTTATAGTGGCTACAGCAGTGTTGCTGCTAGTCCATACCCCTCCGCTAATGCTGTTTGACAAGGATGAAGTGGTGCCGGCACATGCCTTCATTGTACCCGTAATAGCAGGGGGCGTAGCGCTGACGCTAATCACGTGAGTGGCTGCGCAGCTGCCTATGGTGTAGCTGATGGTAGCGGTTCCGGCGCTTACGCCTGTTACCACCCCCGTAGTTGCATTCACTGTAGCCGTAGCGGAGCCGGATGTCCACGCACCGCTGGCTGTGCCATTGCTCAATGTAGTTGTGGAGCCTATGCATACTGCTGAGGAACCCGTAATTCCAGTAACCGCGGTGCTAACAGATACTATTGCTACCGCGGTGCATCCACCGCCCGTGGTATAGGTAATAGCAGCCGTGCCGGAGCTGATCCCAGAAACGATGCCTGTGCTTGTGCCTACTGTTGCGACAGCGGTATTGCTGCTGCTCCATGTGCCGCCGCCCGGTGTGCCTGTAAGTGTAGAGCCAGCGCCTACGCAGAGCGATGTGACGCCACTTATGCCAACACTGCCTACTGTGATCTTACGCACGCGATGATCGGCTACATCTGATATGTAAATGTTGCCGGCTGGATCGGTGCCTATACGGGCAGGGCGCTTAAGCATGGCAGCTCCCGGCGCACCACCGTCGCCGCTGTAACCGTACGCGCCGGTGCCTGCGTAGGTAGTGATGATACCGGTAGTAGCATCTACCCTGCGTACCCTGTGATTTTCCACGTCGCATATAAGAAGGTTGCCGTACATGTCGAATGCCATACCTGCAGGGCCATTAAGTATCGATGACGTAGACGGGCCACCATCGCCGCCATACCCCGCTGTGCCGTTACCTGCATATGTTGTGATGATGCCTGTTGTGGCATCTATCCTGCGTACACGGTTACCTGCATACTCTGATACATACACATTTCCGGCTGCATCAGCGATCACGCCGTTTGGCTGTTTCATTTGTGCTGAAAGGGCCGGGCCGCCGTCGCCGCTGTATCCGTAAGTGCCGTTACCTCCGATCGTGCTTATGATGCCTGATGTGTTTATTTTACGTACCCTGTTCATGTTTTGGTCCGGTATGTAGATATTGCCCGTGGCGTCTATATACAGGCCATTAGGGCTGCCCAGGTTTGCGGTGGTAGCCGGTACGCCGTCACTGCTTGACCCGCCTCCGCCAGCAATCGTAGATATTATGCCTGATGCGTTCACTTTGCGGACACGGCCGTTGAATATATCTACGAAGTATACACCTGAGTCGTTGATGGCCATGCCTGTAGGACCGTTGAGCGAGCCTGAGGTTGCCGGTCCGCCGTCGCCGCTAAAGCCGCTGGTACCGGTGCCTGCATAATTTGTCACTACGCCGGACGGACTTATTTTCCTGACCTTATCATTCCAGAAGTCGCATACATATACGTTTCCTGCGGCATCGGCGCGTATGCCCCACGGCATGTTTATCGCTGTGCTGGTGCCCATGCCACCGCTTCCGCCATTGCCGGCTGTGCCGGTGCCGAGTATAGTTGATATTGTCTCACCTGATGAGCATGTAACAGTTAGCACTTTTGTAGCGGTAAATGTGCCGCAACTATTGGCGATCACATACGATATGGTGGCAGTGCCTGTTGCAACGGCTGTAACTACACCCGACGCAGAACCCACAGTGGCAACGGCAGTGTTGTCGCTGCTCCATGCGCCGCCTGCTACGCTGCTTGTATAGGTTGTAGTAGCGCCGGCAAACAGGGATGAAGAACCAGTGATGGAACCTGCTGATGATGGTATAACCGTTGCTGTAACAGAAGCGGCGCATGCGCCATTTACATAGCTGATGGTAGTAGTGCCTAATGAGGCCGCCACCGCAATGCCCGATGAGCTGCCTATAGTGGCTGCGGTAGTATTAGTGCTGCTCCATGTGCCGCCGGTGCTGCCATTGCTAAATGTTTCAGTAGCGCCCAGGCATAGGGTAGTAGATCCGGAGATCGCTGTGACTTCCGGTGTTACTGTGATAGTGGCTGTGGCAACACAGCTTGCACTGAGCTCGTAACTGATCAAGGCAGTGCCTGCCGCTACACCGGTTACAACCCCGGTCGTACCGTCTATTGTTGCGACAGCTATATCGCTGCTGCTCCATGTGCCGCCGGTAGGTGTAGCCGCTAGCGTTGCCGACTGGCCGTTGCAAATTGAGGTAGTTCCGCTTATCGCAAGTGTGCCCGCTGATATTTTACGCACGCGGTTGTCGTCGGCGTCTGATATATATAGGTTGCCTGCATCATCTGCGCCGATCCTGTGCGGCCTGTTGAGCTTCGCCAGCGTAGGGTCTCCGCCGTCGCCGCTATAGCCCGCAGTGCCGGTGCCGGCTATTGTGCTAATAATTCCTGTTGTGGCATCAACTTTACGTATGCGGTGATTTTCCACATCGCAGAACAGGAGGTTGCCTACAACATCAAATGACATGCCGCCGGGGCCGTTAGTAAGCGCTGATGAAGCGGCCCCTCCGTCGCCTGAGTCTCCGTAAGACCCGGTGCCGGCATAGGTAGTGATAATGCCAGTAGCGCCGTCAATTTTTCGTATCCTGTTGCCGGCATATTCTGTAATGAATATATTACCTGCGTTATCAGCTATCACGTCATTTGGCTGTTGCAAACCTGCAGATGTAGCCGGTCCGCCGTCGCCCGTAGATGCGTACGACCCGTCGCCTGCAATTGTTGTTATGATGCCGGACGTATTTACTTTACGTATCCTGTTATTGAACTGATCAGGAATATAGATGTTCCCGGCAGCGTCGACATAGAGTCCATTTGGACCTGCAATTGATGCAGCTGTGGCCGGGCCGCCATCTCCACTGTAACCACCGGCACCATTGCCGGCAACTGTGGTAATAGTTCCCGACGCATCTATCTTCCGTATGCGCGCGTTGCCAAAGTCAATGAAGTAAACGTCGGTGCCGTGTACGGCAAGGCCGGTAGGTGAGGCGATCTGTGCTGTTACCGCCGGGCCACCGTCGCCGGAGAATCCATAGGCGCCTGTTCCGGCAAAGTCGGTAGCGACACCGGATGAATCAACTTTTCTTATTTTATTGTTTTCAAAGTCACATACATAAACATTGCCAGCTGCATCAGCCCGGATGCCCCATGGCAGGTTGACTGCTGTGCTGGTGCCTGCGCCGCCGCTTGTTCCATTTCCGGCAGTGCCTGTACCAAGGATCGTTGACATAGTTAGGCCTCCTGAACATGCTACTGTTATAGCTTTTGTAGACGCGAACGTGCCGCAGCTGTTAGTGAACTCATAGGTGATCGTTGCCGCACCGATGCTCACGCCACTGACTATGCCTGTTGATGAGCCTACTGAAGCGATCAGCGCATCGCTGCTGCTCCAGGTGCCCCCGGTATTTACATTAGCAAGCAGTATAGAAGATGCAAGGCCAACGGTTGATGCACCGGTTATAGGCGCAGGCGATGCAGCAATGACTGTTGCGACAGCTGTAGCGTAGCAGCCGGAAACCGTATATGTTATTGTGCTTGTGCCTGCAGCTACGCCTGTAATAATGCCAGTTGAGCCGTCAACAGAAGCAATGGCCGAAGCGCTGCTGCCCCATGTGCCGCCACTAGTAGCATTCGTAAGTGTAGTGGTAGTACCTGCGCACATGCTCAAGGTGCCCCCTATGGCGGCGGGCAGCGCATTTACCGATATGCTGGCAGTGGTAGTCGATGTGCCGCACGTAGTTGTAGTGTAGGTGATCGTTGCCATGCCTGCTGAGACGCCGGTTATTATGCCAGTTGCCGAGCCCGCGGTTGCAACTGTAATATCTCCTGAGCTCCACGTGCCGCCGCTTACTGTGGCGCCGAGTGTTATTGATGATCCCTCGCAAACAGATGCACTTCCGGCAATGGACCCTGCCGTAGCCGAGCTCACCGTAACTATTTCTGTAGCCGAACACGAGCCTGCGGTATAGCTAATGATAGCAGTGCCGGCTGCAATGCCTGTAACAATACCTGTGGCTGAGCCAACGGTTGCTACGGCGCTGTTGCTGCTGCTCCATACGCCACTACTTGTAGCGTTACTTAATGTTGTAGCAGCGCCGCTGCATACGGTGGCTGTGCCTGTGATCGGTGACACTGTTGATCCGCTATAGTTGGCACCTACACCTACTGCATACCAAGCCTTGGTCACCGCGGCGACTTCAGGGCTGCATGCGCCGTAAAGCGCTGTTGCCGCGTTGATGGACGCTGTGCGGCAGTCAGCATATGTTGAGCTGCTTGTAAGCAGCAGTTCTGTCTGGTAAGCTATATCGGCTCCTTTAGTAAGTCCAATGCCGGTTACTGAGAAAGCATTACTGATGTCATTGGTGCCGCTGCCACCTTGTACCAGCAGGTAAAACCAATAGTTAAGCACGCCGCTGTTGGTGTGTACGCCGCAGTAGTCATTGCCGCTGCCGGGCGTGCAGCCGGTAACGCTTACCCAGTAAGTGCCGCCATACGTATCGGGCTGGCCTTTGAGGTTAGGATTATCCATGCGCCTTAGTGAGCTCGCGCTTATTTCTTCACCGATCTTCCATTTGTCTTTTGCTACTGCGTCAGTCTCGTGCGGATTAGCATACTCTTCTATCACTGCGCCCCATATATCGCTGAAGCCTTCGTTCATTGCGCCCGGCTCTTTGTTATACACCAGGTCTGCTGTATACTGGCAAACAGCGTGCCCTATTTCATGCGCGCACACATCCAGAGAGGTGAGTGGAGAAAAGCCCCCAGAGCCAATGCCAGAACCATCTCCGTATACCATTTCGTAGCCATCCCAGAATGCGTTATTGTAGCCTGAGAGAAAATGTACGAAGCTGTTTATTTCTGCACCTGCATTGTCAAAGCTATTGCGGCCCTGCTCATTCAGCCAGTAATCATATACTTTTTCTGCTCCCCAGTGTGCATCTATTGCGGCGTCTGATGCGAACGATGTGGTAGCGCTTGTAACATGAAAGGCTACCGAGCCATCGCCGCCCGCACACGTGTATGTGTTTACGCCATCTCCGCGCGTCACGTCCTCGAGTACATAATTGCTGCCCGATAAAGAAGCCTGGAAGCCCACGGTGCCGCTATATAGCGAACTGCCTGTGGCCGCTGTGTTCTTCAGCAGTGGATTTACAAAAAGTATTTTACCTGTCTGAGCGTCTACATAGACTACGTCATTGCTCAGCGGCTTGATAGCGTAAATATTGAAAGCATATGCGAGATGCAGCTGCCGGTCCGGCTGCTCTGTGGTCATGTCTTCTATCCACATCAGGCTGCCTTTCGGCTTGCTGTCCGCAGCCGACTTGCCTAACTGTTTTTGGTTATTCTGCAAAGGCGCAGGCTGTTGCCACAGGTACTTTTCTGCTCCTACGTGAGCCAGCGCTTTGCTAAGCGCCTTTGCTTCGCTGAGTGCGGGCGTGGTCGCCAGGTCAGTAGCCGGGGCAAAGTAATTTGAAGATACGGAGCTGACCAGACCGCCCTTGCATAGCACGGCTGCACTACTCATGGCCACTTTTATACCTTTATAGTATTGTACGTAGCGGTCCGTTCGCAGTCCTCTTTTTGTAACTGTAGTGCCGGTGAACGACATGGTAGCATTGCTGCCGAGGCCCATGTATTCCCTGAAGATATCCTGCGCCTGTTCAGGCTTCCATTTCACACCCGGGGCGAAACTTATTGAAGTGTATGTTTTGTCTACGGGGTTAGCCTGCGACGCAGCAATATCCCGCAGGCGCTGTTTTGAGGTGTTATTTTGCTGTGCGTACGCTGCAGTGCCGGCGGTGAGGCCGATCCATAGGCATAGCAGCAACCGGAGGCTGCGGCTCCGGCTTGCCCTGGTTGTTTTCACGGCCGTTGGACCGTTCCATTGTTGAGGTAGCATAGAGAAATTATTTAGTGTGATCAATTACGGAGCAAAGCTGCAAATCTGCGCTTTTAATACCAAAAGCGTTTTGCGAACGGTAGTAAAAAGTTTCTAAACGGTAAAAACAACCCTAAAAACAGGAAAAGCGCCCCTGGGTGGGAGCGCTTTTCCGTGATAAACCTATTATGAAGTTAGTGCTCATATACCAGCCTCACGACTGTAGTCTTGCCGCTTGCACCATAGTACCTGCACATGTATATCCCGTTAACAAGGTCATTGGGCAGGTTGATCACCACAGCTCCCTGCGCTATTGTGTACCTGCTTACTTCCCTGCCATCGAGGGTGTAGATGCTGAATGTGCCAGCCTCAGGAGCTTCGATAGTGAAGGTGCCTGTGGTAGGGTTAGGATAGAGCTGTAAACTGCCAATTGCAAACTGCTCACTGCTCACTGAGCCATCGCGCGATGCTGTCACCGATACCACTTTGGTTGCTCTCACAGAGCAGCCCGGGTTAGCTGCAGTGTAGCTGATCGTAGTGCTGCCGGTAGCTATGCCGGTTACAAATCCGCCAATGGTTATGCTCGCTACACCCGCATTGCTGCTGCTCCATACACCACCGCTGGCAGTATTGGCAAGGGTTATAGTATTGGTCAGCACCACAGTAGCCGGGCCGGTAATGGTGCCCGCCGTTGGCATTGCATGCACCGTAGCCACTGCTGTAATGTAACAGCCTGTACTTACCGTATAGGTAATGGTTGTGGTGCCTGCGCTTACGCCCGTCATTAGCCCGCTTGTTGCACCTATAGTAGCTGCGGCAGTATTGCTGCTCACCCAAGATACGCCGCCTGTTGTGGCATCTGTAAGTACTGTAGCTGCTGTGGCACATACATTGAGCGAGCCTGATATCGCAGCAGGAAGCGCCTTTACTGTAAAGACCATTGCTTTGTAGCACCCTGTAGCCAATGTGTAAGACACCATAGCTGTTCCAGCAGCCAAACCTGTTACAATGCCGCTGCCAGAGCCTATTGCAGCGATTGCCATGTTGTTGCTGCTCCATGTGCCACCCGCTGTGGCATCAGCCATAGTTGTGGTGCGGTCGCGGCATACATTGGTAGTGCCCGTTATGTTCGCAGGGAGTGCATTCACCGTAGCCATGGCCACAGCCCTGCAGCCGCCGGTAAGGGTATAGCTCACATTGAGCGTGCCTACGCCTACACCTGTTATCACCCCGCTAGTAGCATTGATGGTGGCTACAGACGCATTGCTGCCACTCCAGGTGCCACCGCTCATTGCATTGGTAAGCGTTGCAGTAGTGCCGTTACACACACCCAGCGATCCGCCTATGGCTACAGGGGTCGCTGTCACTGATACTATTATAGTTCTCGTGCAGCCCGAGGGTATCGTGTAGCTGATGGTGGCATTGCCACCTGTTATACCCGTTACCACGCCGGTGGCTGAGCCCACTGTTGCAATTGCTGTATTGCTGCTGCTCCATGTACCCGCTGCGGATGTATTGCCCAGCGTCACTGATGAGCCTATGCACATAGACGCTGTGCCTGTTATTGCTGCTATAGCAGATACGGTGAACGACGTGGTCACCTTGCAGCCGCCTGCATTATAGGTAATAGTACTTACCCCGCTGTTCACGCCGGTTATGATGCCGGTAAGTGAGCCAATGGTGGCCACACCCACAGCACTGCTGCTCCATGTGCCGCCGATGCTTGCATTGCTTAGCGTTGCTGTAGCGCCTGCGCACACACTGCCTGCGCCCGTTACGGCGGCCGGCCCTGCGTTTACCGTCACCTCAGCGGTGCGGTAGCAGCCGGTTCCTACGGTATAAGTTACCGTTGCGGTGCCGTAGGCTACGCCTGTAGCCACGCCCGATGTGCTGCCTATTGTGGCTACGGCTGTGTTGCTGCTGGTCCACGATACGCCGCCAGTTGTGGAGTTAGTAAGCGGCGAAGAATTACCAGGGCACAAGCTCAGCGTTCCGCCGATGGCGTTTGGAACCACGTTAACCGTGAGCACCGTTGCCCGCATGCACCCGCTTATTTCATACGATATTGTTGCGGTGCCTGTAGCTACACCTGTAGCCACACCCGCGCCGTCAATGGTAGCTATGCTGGTATTACTACTGCTCCATGCGCCGCCTGCAACCGCGTTGCTCAGCGTAGTGCTGCTGCCCGGGCATGCTTTGGCTATGCCCGTGAACGTTGGTGGCGTAGCATACACGGTTACCACAGCTGTTACATAGGCACCAGCTAATGTGTAGGTGATCTCCGCAGTACCTGCAGATACACCGCTTACCACGCCCGATCCGGTTACGGTGGCCACCGCAGCAGCGCTGCTGCTCCATGTGCCGCCTGTGCTGGTATTACCCAGTGTTGTAGTAGTGCCTGAGCATAGGCTCAGCGTACCGGTAATGGCAGATATCGTTGTAGATGATATTACGGTAACATCAAACGTTGCTGTGCCTATGGCGCATCCGCTGGTCACGGTATAGCTGATAGTGGTCACACCCGTAGTCACGCCCGTTACCACGCATATGCTGCCCGATGCGCTTATCGTAACGTTACCGTTGCTGGCATTCCATGTGCCACCGGCCACACCGTCAGATAATGTTATGGCTGCTCCGGCGGTCACTGTCGCCGGCCCCGATATTGTACCTGTGATAGATCCGTTGGTCACAGTAATAGCCCTGGTGGCCGCTACTGTTGCACATGCGTTGGTCTTGGTATAGCTGATAACAGCAAATCCCGGAGATATACCTGTTACATGCCCGCTGTAGTCTACGGTAGCTATGGCGTCATTGGTGCTGCTGAATGATCCGCCGTAAGAGCTGAATTCCAGATCTATTGTTTCGCCCATGCACACGCTGCCCGGTCCTGTAAGCGTACCTGCCACTGGCACCGGCGCTACAAATATAAATCGTGTAGTATATGCTGTGCCGCAGACGTTGTGCATCGAATAGGTTATCACGATCGATCCTCCTGCCACGCCTGTTACCACGCCCCCCGCATCGACCGATGCTATTGATGCCGACATAGATGTCCAGGTGCCGCCGGGTACAGTGCTGGTAAATGTAGTGGTGCCGCCAAGGCATACTGCAGTCGATCCTGATAGCGTTCCCGCCACTGGATAGGCCAGAATTGAGACATCGGTGGTGGCTATGCTGGTGCCACATGAAGACGACAGTGTATAGCTTACTGTTGTTGTACCCGCGCTGAGGCCATACAGCCAGCCCGTTGGGCTGATAGAGGCGATATCGGGGTCGCTGGTGGTCCACTCGCCACCTTCTGCTGGTGTCGAAAATAATGCATAGCCATACTTGCATGCTGCAGACGGACCGCTAATAGTCCCCGCATCAGGCAATGGATTTACAGACGCAATGATGTCCGTCATTGCGCTGCCGCAGCCGTTGGTTACGGTATACGTTATGGCCGTATTTCCTTCAGTCACGCCGGTCACAATGCCTTCGTAGGCAGTTGCGATGCCAGAGTTATCGCTGCTCCATGTGCCGCCCGCAGTTGTAGTGCTAAGTGTTATGCTGCCGCCTGTGCACACCGGTGTATTGCCGTCTATGGTTCCGGCCACGGGCAGTGGCAGCACATTGAATGGTGCCGTTACCCATGCAGAGCCGCACATATTGCTAACGGTATAAGTGAGCATAACATCGCCTGCGGCTACGCCGCTTACAATGCCTGCCGTATCTATTGTAGCTATGGCAGTGTCGCTGCTGCTCCATGTGCCGCCCGTCACCGCCGCGCTTACTGTTGCCGTAGTGCCCGCACAGGCAGTGAGTACCCCGCCTATAAATCCTGCATCTGCCAGTGCGTTCACTGTCATTGCTTTGCTCGTAGTTGCTGCACCGCAGCCATTGGTCACGGTGTATGTGATCGTTGCCACGCCACCCGCTACGCCTGTCACCACACCTGCCGTGCCTGCACTGGCTACTGCTGCATTGCTGGTGCTCCATGTGCCGCCGCTTACGGTGCTGGTGAGCGTAGTGCTGCTCGCCGCGCATACTGTAGCTGCACCGGCAAGTGTTCCTGCCACCGGCAGTGGGTTTACCATGCTTGCGGTTGTAGCGGTTGCCGTACCACAGGCGTTGGTAACGCTATACGATATTATTGCAGCGCCGGCTGTTACGCCTGTTACTATGCCTTCTGTATTTATGGTTGCCACGGCAGTGTTAGCGCTGCTCCAGTTGCCTGCAGCTGCTGCGTTGCTGAGTGTAGTTGTGGCCGTTGCACATACTGTAGTTATTCCGGTTATGGTACCTGCATCAGGCAGTGGCGTCACTGCTACCGCTCTTGTTGCTATGGCGGTGCCGCATACATTGGTTACGCTGTAGGAGATAATTGTTGCTCCTGCTGCTACGCCGGTTACTATCCCGCCCGCGCCTGTAGTTGCTGCAGCTGTGTTGCTGCTGCTCCATGTGCCGCCTGCTGTAGTGCCGCTAAGCGTGGTGCCAGTGCCGGGGCACACCAGTGCGGGGCCTGTTATCGTTCCCGCATCCGGGAAAGCAGCTACAGTAACTGTCTTGGTTGCCGATGCTGCACCACATGAGTTGCTCACAATGTAAGATATGGTCACCGTGCCTGCTGATAGGCCGCTCAGCACGCCTGTTCCATCTATCATAGCACCCGCAGAGCTGGTGCTCCAGTTGCCGCCGCTGGCCGTATTGCCCAGCACCAGCAGGCTGCCTGCGCATACTTCGGAGGCGCCTGTAATTGCGCCTGCTCCCGGTACTATATTTACGCTCATGCTGTGTGTGGCCACATCGCTGCCACACATATTATTTACAGAGTAGGATATTGTAGCTGCGCCGCCTTCTATTCCGCTAACTATTCCCAGTGTATTTATTGCTGCCACAGCCGTGTTGCTGGTGCTCCAGGTGCCACCGGTAGCCGTGCTGCTTACCACTGCTATGCTATACCTGCATACGGTGGTTGCGCCGCTAAGCGTACCTGCTGTCAGCACCGGCACTACTGTCAGGCTGTGTGCAGCGGTAGCTGTTCCGCAGCTATTGGTTACTGTGTAAGAGATTGCCGCCGTGCCAGCCGTCACACCCGTTACTATACCTGTGCTGCCTGTTGTTGCTAATACAGCATTGCTGCTGCTCCACACGCCGCCGGTTGCTGTATTGGCGAGTGTAGTGCTGCTACCCGCGCATACTGCAGCCGCACCGGTTATGGCGCCGCTATTAGGCAGCGGGTTTACGGTAATTTCCTGAGTGGCGGTCGCTGTCGTTGTTCCATCTGTAGTCACGTACGAAATGATGGTGGTACCTACTGCCAGGCCATTTACGATGCCTGCAGCATTTATTGTAGCCACGCTTGTATTACTGCTGCTCCAGTTGCCACCGCCTACCGAGTTGGTAAGGGTGCTGCTGCTGCCGTGGCATACTGTTGCCGGGCCTGTGATGGCGCCTGCACTAGGTACTGCAGTAACCGTTATAGCTTTAGTCGTTACCGCAGTTCCGCAGCTGTTACTTATTGTGTATGATATTATAGTTGTGCCGGCTGCCGCTGCCGTTACTATACCGCTGGTGCCTATTGTTGCCGTGGCAGTATTGCTGCTGCTCCATGCGCCGCCAGTAGTGGCATTGCTAAGTGTTATGGTGCTGCCGGAGTATACAGTTGACGCGCCGCCAATAACGCCTGCATATGGCGCAGGATTTACTGTTATCGTTTTGGTTGCAGTTGCAGTGCCGCATTCGCCGGTTGCTGTAAAGGTGATAATAGCGGTCCCTGCTGCACTCCCGGTCACTATGCCGCTCGCGCTGCCTATGCCGGCTGCTGTGCTGCTGCTGCTCCAGTAGCCTGTTGCTGTGCAGGCAAGGGTTGTAGTCCCGCCCTCGCACACCGCCGAGGCTCCCGTAAGTGTTCCTGCATCTGCCAACGGCAGTATGGTCACGCTCTTTGTTGTGTAAGCCGTTCCGCATGCGTTGGTCACAGTGTATGATATCATGGTAACACCCGCTGATATTCTTGTCATCGCGCCGCTTGCATTGATAGTGGCCACCCCGGTATTGCTGCTGCTCCAGGTGCCTCCTGTAGCGGTGTTTGTATAGGTAGTGCCTTCCATAGTTGCGCAGATGCTTGCATAGCCGCTGATCGTGCCCGCGTTTGGCGTAGCGTCTACCGTCATGGTGGCAGTAGCCGTAGCAGTGCTGCACGCATTTGCTTTGGTGTATGATATGCTTACCGCGCCGGGTGCCACAGCAATTGCTATGCCTGTGGTGCCTATTGTGGCTACGGTAGTATTGCTGCTTGTCCATGTGCCACCGGTAGTTGTATTGCCCAGTGTGCGTACGTCGCCGGCACACATTGGCCCGGTACCTGTTATAGTGCCCGCATTTGGTGCTGCGCTAACAGTTACTACGGCTGCGGTTGTGCAACCGGTTTTTGTATATGTTATGTTGCTGGTTCCTGCGGCCACACCGTTCACTACGCCCGATGCTGCATCTATCGTTGCTACGCTGCCGGTCACTGAGCTCCAGGTGCCGCCTGTAAGCGTTGTTGCCAGCGCTGCGCTGCTGCCCAGGCATATGCCGGTGCTGCCGGTAATAGCGGGCGGATTGATCACAGTCACCGATGCTGTGGCTACTGCGGGGCCGCAGCCATTAGACAATATGTACACTACTCCTGCATAGCCCGCGCTTATTGCAGTAAGCAATCCAGTGGTGCTCACACTGGCCACGCCCGGGCTTGTGCTTACCCACAGTCCGCCGGTAGTTGCTGAGGCGAGGGTAGAGGTGAACCCTGGACAAAGTGCTGTATTGCCGGTTATCGCTGCCACTGCAGGCGTGGTGTTTACGGTCACTACTGCTGTTGAAGCTGAGCTGCCGCAGGAGTTTGAGATAGCATAGCTTATAGTGACGGTGCCGCCGCCTACGCCGGTAACTACGCCGCTGCTGTTTATCGTTGCTTTGGCAGCGTCAGCTGTCGACCATGTGCCGCCGCTCACTGTTGATGCCAGTGTTGTTGTGGTGCCCGCGCACAGTGTCATTATACCTGAGAGCGTACCCGTGACCGGTGCAATATTGGTGTACACTACCCGCGTTGCGGCCGCACTGCCGCATGGTCCGGTAAGGGTGTATGTGATAATTGTGCTGTCAAAGCTATGTGTTATACCCGTAGCCGCCCCGGTGCTGCTTATTGTTATTGCCGAGGGTTTTGAGCTAAGCCATGTGCCGCCAGGTGTAGTATTGGTTAGTGTCCCAGTGGTGCCGTAGCACAGTTGGGAAGGTCCGCTTACGGCGGGCAGGGTTGGCATTACATCCACTGTCACAATTGCTGTTGCCCTGCACGCCCCTGCTGCCGTGGCATAGGTGATACTGGCAGTTCCCGCTGTTACGCCTGTCACTATCCCGGTTGCTGTGTCCACGCCTGCAATAGCCGTGTTGCTGCTGCTCCATGTGCCGCCGCTTACTGTGTTCGATAGTGTGCGCGTACTTCCTGCGCATACGCGGCCTGTTCCTGCAATGGCTGTAGGCGTTATGTTCACGGTTACGGTTGTGCTGTTCACGCAGCCGCCAAGTGTGTAGGAAATGAGTGCTGTGCCCGCAGACACTCCCGTTACCAGCCCGCTCATAGAGTCTACGGTAAACCTTGCCGTATTACCGCTTTTCCATTTTCCACCGGGTTCCACGGCTGACAGCGATGTTGTGCCGCCGCTGCACAGCGCCGTTATGCCTGTTATTGTAGTTATGCCAGAGGTGATAACTTTTGTCTGGTAGCAGGTTGCACCAGTCGCCAGGGTTATCGTTGTAGTGCCGGCAGATACTCCGGTCACAATGCCCGTGGTGCCTACGGTAGCTACGCTGGGAACACTGCTGCTCCAGCTCCCTGCGGCGCCGGCAAGCGTTGTGGGAGCGCCTGCGCATACGCCTGCGCTGCCCGTTATAGCTGACAGCCCGAAACTCACGGTTACCACTGATGCAGCCCTGGCGGTGCCCGCAGTATATGTAATTATAGCGGTGCCGACGGCGACACCGGTGACAACGCCTGCTGTGCTTATTGACGCGACGGCAGGGTTACTGCTGCTCCAGGTGCCGCCCGTGGTCGCATGGCTCAGCGTTGTTGTTCCGCGCACATTGGCTGCAGTGCTTCCGCCTGTACAAACTGTTAGTGTGCCTGTAATTGCTGTGGATAGCCCCACAAAAGGTGTATTTCTGAATAGAGCCACTGAACCGCCTGAGGAGGTTTCGGGTAGCGCTATGTCGGGCTTGCCATCGCCGTCAAGGTCTGTAGCTACTACAATATACCCCGACGATTTGGTGAGCAGACTGGTCTCTGTGTTGAACGTTGCGTCGCCTGACGAAGATAGATTTCCGGAATTTTGTAAAACAGAGGTGCCGTATGCGCCATCGCTTGTACTGGTAAAACCGAGCAACAAGTCGGGCTTGCTGTCACCGTTCATATCAGCAACGGCTACGCTCGCAGGTCCATAAGTTAGTGTGTATATATCATTTCGCGTTCCGAGGCTTATGGTGCCCGGGGTGGTCGAAAGATTTTTCCACACACTTACACTGTTCGCTCCCCGGTTTGGCACAATGATCTCCGGCCTTCCGTCCCCATCTAGGTCGGCAGTAGTAATGTAATAGGGAATGCTACCGCCCGCAAAATTGACTTTGGCCGCAAATGAGCTTGCCGATATAGTTCCTGAGGTAGCCGTATTTCGTAGTACAGACATGGTATTGTCACCGTCGTTAGCTGTAACAATATCCGCTTTACCGTCCATATCCAAGTCAGTTAATGCCAGGTACTCCGGTCTGCTGCCGGTGACAAAAGTCACAGGAGTGCCAAAAGATGCGGTAGCAAATGCCGCTCCCGGTGAGCTAGTGTTTTTAAATACTGCGACTACAGATGTATTATAATCCGTTACGAGTATCTCTGGTTTTCCATCGCCATCCACATCCCCCGCTGCAATACCCGAAAAATTGTAGCTGGTAGTTATCTGGTAAGCCGCACTAAAAGAAATAGAACCCGCTACACTTGTATTGCGAAATATGGTTAATTTGTACCCGCTGTAGCTATAAGACACCACGTCCGTCTTGCCGTCCCTGTCGAGGTCTACCGCAACTACAAAATTCCCCCCGCCTGTGTATACTTGCGATGCGGCAAATGAGGTAGCATCCAGGGTGCCACTTGTCGAGGTGTTTCGCCTTATGCTTATTGATCCGCCGGTCGCCGCTATAAGGTCGGGTTTGCCATCGCCGTCCAGGTCGCTGGCTGCCAGCCAGTGGCCACCGCCTGTAACGGCAACTTTTGCTGCTACGCCGATCAGCTTAGAAGCATAAACGCTATTATCATAGGTGGGTGTGAAATAGGTATTACCGGTTCCCGTAAGCCCGGTAGTAAGGTTTGTGACCGATGGCCGGTCGTAGCTGGCCCCTGCAGGCACGTTCACCACCAGGGATGTAGCGGTGGCCGATGAGACCACTGCACGGGTGGCACCGAATCGCACCACATTTGTAGCTGCCGTTGTGCCGAAACCGGATCCGGTTATGGTAACCGCATTGCCCGCATTACCCGTTCCCGGGCTTACTGATGTGATCACCGGCTGTGCCATGCACCATACCGACAATAACATTGCCAAAGCAAATAGGAGCATCGGCTTCTTCCTGCTTGCAGGTCTCCGCACCCGGCCATTCATAAAATTGTACATTTTTATCATGAGATTTTGTTTAATACCTACTTGTGATACAGGAAATAATTTATACAACAGTGTTGCTATATCTTCAACGCCGGGCAATATTAAGCTGACGATGGAGGAAAAAGCTGCCAATCGTTACCAATATCTCGCCAAAATATAAATGTGTATAAATCAATTAAATACAAATAGCAATCTGTATGTATGCAATAGATTTTGGCGGGATTTTGCTAGTTGCCAGCATTTATGAGAGGACATTGGCGGCTAATTTCAGGCTAAAAAATTGAAAGACTTTTGAATGGGGATCCCCATCAGATACATTTGCTTCCCAAAAAGGCTGGATCGGCCCCGGTAGCTTTCAGATATCTATATCATGTACTGCCAGCAGTTTGCTTGCCGGTTAACAGCAAATCAAAAGCCTGGCAGCAAAATAAGACATAAGCGCGAAATGGCATGTGACTCTTCGGCTAACTACCGATAACTCTGAACTGCTACGAGACGAGCCGGTAAAACTTGCTGCTCCATAGCCGCAAAAGCTGACTAGTAATATAAGTATAGGATTTTATGTGAACGATGGGGTCGCTACTTTAACTTTGAACTGATGCGAGATATTCTGGCATAACCTTCTGCTCTTCAGGAAGCAAAAGTTCGATTGTTATATAGTGTGTAATTTTATGTGAATGGTTGTTCGCTACCTATTCCACATGAGCTACCGGACTCAAAGATGATCTGAAACAAAGCAATACCTGGGGGGAAAATCCAAGGCTCAGCCAATTACGAAAAAGGCACGCCGATATGGCGTGCCTTTCAGTTTAAAAATTCACCATCGTCTTAATGGTCGTATACGAGCCTGATAATTTCTGCGTTTCCGCTCACTGACAAATATTTACAGATATATACGCCAGCGGCAAAGTTGCCTTGCAGGGATACCGTAGTTGCGCCGGTTTCGATCCTGTAGCTACTTATCTCCCTTCCATCTACAGTGTAGATGCTGAGAATACCTGCTTGGAGCGCCTCAACTGTGAAGGTACCTGTTGTCGGGTTGGGGTAGAGCTGTATGCTGCCGATAGCCGACTGCCCAGCACTACCTGAACCGCCCGGACGGGAAGCTGTCACCGATACAGCCTTAGTAGCACGAACTGTACAGCCGCCATTTGACACAGAGTAGCTGATAGTTGCAGTGCCACCGGATATCCCAGTCACCACGCCGCCTGCATCAACAGTTGCCCGCGATGGATGGCTGCTGCTCCATACGCCGCCAGTTGCTGCGTTTGCAAGGGTTATAGTGCTGGCTACTGCAACTGTCGATGGGCCCGTGATAGAGCCTGCGCTTGGTGTAGTATAAACCGTTGCAACTGCTGTAATGAAACAGCCTGTATTTACAGTGTACGTAATTGTTGTAGTGCCTGCTGATACGCCGCTGAGCAATCCGCTCGTGGAGCCAATTGTCGCCACGGCCGGTGTGCTGCTCATCCACGATGTTCCGCCTGACGTAGCGTTATGAAGTACGGCCGCTGTAGTGCTGCATATTTCCAGCGAGCCTGAGATCGCAGCAGGAAGCGCCTTTACTGTGAAGACCATTGCTTTGTAGCAACCTGTAGCCAATGTGTAAGACACCATAGCTGTTCCAGCAGCCAAACCTGTTACAATGCCGCTGCCAGAGCCTATTGCAGCGATTGCCATGTTGTTGCTGCTCCATGTGCCACCCGCTGTGGCATCAGCCATAGTTGTGGTGCGGTCGCGGCATACATTGGTAGTGCCCGTTATGTTCGCAGGGAGTGCATTCACCGTAGCCATGGCCACAGCCCTGCAGCCGCCGGTAAGGGTATAGCTCACATTGAGCGTACCTACACCTACACCTGTTATCACCCCGCTCGTGGCATTGATGGTGGCTACAGATGCGTTGCTTCCGCTCCAAGTGCCGCCGCTCATCGCATTGGTAAGTGTTGCGGTGGTACCATTACACACACCCAGCGATCCGCCTATGGTCACGGGCGTTGCTGTTACGGTCACATTTATTGTCCTTACGCAGCCCGATGGTATCGTGTAGCTGATCGTGGCATTGCCCCCCACAACACCTGTTACCACGCCCGTTGCTGAGCCAGCTGTAGCTACCGTGGTATTGCTGCTGGTCCACGTGCCGCCTGTAGAAGCATTGCCCAGCGTCACTGATGAGCCTATACACATAGATGCCGTGCCCGTTATAGGTGCTATTGCAGATACCGTGAAGGCAATAGTTGCCCTGCAGTTTCCTGCGTTGTAACTGATAGTGGTCACACCGCTGTTCACGCCGGTTATGATGCCGGTAAGTGAGCCAATGGTAGCCACGCCCGCTGCGCTGCTGCTCCACGTGCCGCCACCGGTCGCATTGCTTAGCGTAGCCGTAGATCCCGCGCACACGCCTGTAGCTCCTGTTATTGCCGCCGGTCCAGCATTCACCGTCACCTCTGCGGTGCGGTAGCAGCCGGTATTTACTGTATAGGTCACAGTAGCAGTACCTGCCGCCACACCGGTCACCATGCCAGATGTGCTGCCGATAGTAGCAACCGTAGCATTGCTGCTCACCCAGGATACGCCTCCGCCTGTAGCATTGGTAAGCGGGGTTGAAGTACCCTGGCAGATGCTCAGCGACCCGCCAATAGCGTTTGGTGTAGTGTTAACGGTGAGTATTGCTGTTTTGTAGCAGCTGCCCGCTATATAAGATATTGTTGTTGTGCCTGCCGCTACGCCCGTAGCCACACCTGTCGAGGCATCGATGGTGGCCGCCGTACTGCTGGTGCTCCACACACCGCCGGCCATTTCATTGGCAAGTGTAGTGGTAGCGCCGGGGCACACGCTCAGCGTGCCCGTTATAGTCGCCGAGCCTACAGTGACCATTGTAGTCGCTGAGCATCCGCCTGCAGAAACATAGCTGATAACAGATGTGCCTGTTGCAATACCGGTAACCACGCCTGTAGTGGCGCCCACGGTTGCCACAGATGTATTGCTGCTTGTCCAGCTTCCGGTGTTACTTGCGCTAAGCGTAGATGTGCTGCCCGTACAAAGGGTAGTGGTGCCTGTTATGCTGCCATCGCTGGTGCCCACAGTAACTATGCCCGTAGTAAAGGTGCTGCCGCAGCTGTTTTCAACGGTATACGTGATGGTAGCACTACCTGCAGCTATTCCCGATACAATTCCCGATGAAGAGCCAATGGTGGCAACCGAAGTGTTACCGCTGGCCCATATGCCCCCGGTTGTGGTGTTAGAAAGCGTAGTAGTAGCGCCCACGCATGCTGCCGCCGCCCCGGTAATCGTACCCGCCGTAGAAGGTCCAGCGTTGATAGTCACCGCAGCTGTGGCTTGCATGCTGCCGCAGCTATTCGTTACCGTATAGCTGATGGTGGCAATGCCCGCTGCTATGCTGCTCACTATCCCTGTCGCTGAGCCTGCTGTTGCAACAGTAATATCGCTGCTGCTCCACGTGCCACCGCTTATCGTGTTAGCAAGCGTGGTGTTTTCCCCGGCGCATACGGTCAAAGTACCGGTGATAATGCCTGCCGATGATGGTGCTGCATTTACCGTTACTACGGTTGTAGTTGTTGCCGTGCCGCAGCCGGTTGTTATAGTATAAGAAATAGTGGCAGTGCCGGCATTCGTGCCGGAGACAATACCTGTAGTGGCGCTTATGGTAGCGGTAGCAGTATCGCTGCTACTCCACACACCGCCGCTCACATCGTTGGCAAGTGTTGTGTTGTTGCCCGCGCATACGGTTGTCGTGCCCGTTATCACACCTGCGCCCGCAACTGGGTTTACAGTTACTATTTGCGTGGCATAGCCGGTACCGCAATCATTGGACCGTATATAAGATATCACTACCGTACCAGCGCTTACACCGGTTACTATGCCGGTAAGCTCGCCTACAGTGGCAATCGCTGGCGAGCCGCTGCTCCAGGTGCCGCCTTCCGCTGTACTACCCAGTGTGCTGCTGGTTCCTGTGCATATCGCCGAAGTTCCGGAAATTACTCCGGCATCTGCCCCGGCATTAACCGTCAATATCATTGTTGCATAGGCAGTGCCGCAGTCACCCGCTACTGTATAAGAGATTATAGCCGTGCCCGGGCTTATACCAGTCACGACACCGGCCGATCCTGTTGTTGCAACATCCGTTGTGCCCGAAGACCAGGTACCACCGGCCGCAGTATCAGCCAATGTAGCCGTAGCGCCTGCACATATATTGCTTGCACCCGTTATAGTACCAGCGCTGCTCACAGCGTTCACTGTTATTATTAGTGTGCTGTAACTGTTACAGCCCCCGCTTGATACCGTATATGTTATCACTGCCGTGCCCGAGCCAAGGCCGCTCACTATACCTGCACCGTCCACGGTTGCTATCGCTGTGTTGCCCGATGTCCAAGCCCCGCCCGCAGTAGCATCTGTCAGGGAAGTAGTAGCGCCGGCACATAGGCTCGCCGTGCCGCTTATGGATGCAACTTCCGGTATGCCATTTACCGTCAGCGATTTAAAACGCTGGTTGATCCCGCACATATTGTTTGCCGCATAAGCCAGAAGGGTGCTGCCTGCGCCCATGCCGGTTACTATCCCTGTCGGGCTTATTGTCGCCACACCTTCATCGCCGCTAAACCAAAAGCCACCACTTAGCGTATTACTCATCGTAGCTGTAGCGCCTTCGCACACGGAGGAAGCACCGGCTATCGTTGGTATCGCCGGTACGGTCATTACTGTAGTTATCGTCGTCGCATAATTTGTCCCGCACCCGTTGGTCACGCCATACGAGATCACGGCCGTACCCACATCAACGCCGGTTACTACGCCCGTGGTTCCTACAGTGGCAATAGACGCCGACTCTGAGCTCCAGGTGCCGCCACTTATATTTTCGCTAAGCGCCAGCGTAGCGTTCTTGCAGAACACGGCAGACCCGCTGATAGTGCCCGCCGGGGCTAAAGTATTCACAGTAATTACTTTTATTAATTTGCCGATACCGCATGCACCGGTAACACTATACGTGATCACCACGGTACCTGCCGACATGCCGGTTACTGTACCTGTCGCCGATCCTATTGTCGCTATTCCGGGCGCGCCTGAGGTCCAGGTGCCACCGCTTACGGTATCTGCAAGAGCTATCGTGGCGCCTGTACATACCGATGATGGCCCCGTTAGTGTACCCACGTTTATCCGGCACAGTGGTGTTATGGTAACATAGCCAGTGCTGCTGTTAGTGCCTGCAGTTGTACTGAATCCTGAGATATCCGCATTGCCTGCCTGGTAGTAGGACGATCCGCCTCCGCCACCAGCGGCGTATCCGGCACTACCGCCATACCAGCCGCCGCCACCGCCCCCGGAAAAGCCGCCGCCACTACTGCTGGGGCCGCCATTGCCGCCGGCACCCAGTGAACCATTGTAACCGCTGACAAAGAAGTTGTTTCCGCCGGCAGACGTGGTTCCGCCAAAAGAGTAGGATGAATATCCGCATTGCAGCCCATTGCCGCCTGTGGTACCGCCGCCTTGACCCCCGGTGCTGGTAGTGCAGGCGTAGGAAGTATAATATGCGCCGCCACCGCCACCGCCGGCCGACAGCACACGGTTGCCCAATGCTGTGCCACCGACACGTACGTCAGAGCCACCACCTCCGCCACCCCCGTAGGGATTTCCCGGGTATCCGCCGCCGTTTGCACCGCTGCTGAAAGCACCGCCTATGCCGCCCACGTATGCATAGAGCACTTGACCTCCATACACCGCCAATGTGCAGATAGCGGTGCCGCCATTACCGCCCGCGCTGGCTCCTATTCCTGAGTTCCCCCCTTTGCTTCCTGCCGCATTTATCAGCACCGATGTTACGCCCACCGGTACCGTATAAGTGTAGCCCAGGCCAGGAGTAGCGAAAGCCGTGCAGTTGACGGAGACGATCTTGGTAGCTACGCCCGTTCCGCAACTGCTGCTTACTGCATATGATATCGTGGCCGTTCCTTCCGCTATTCCCGTTACTGTTCCCGAGCTGCTTACAGTTGCTATGCCTGTAGCACTTGAAGTCCACACGCCGCCATAGACGCTGTCTGTAAGTAAAAGGGGGATGCCCGTACATAGGGTAGAGCCGCCATTGATAGTGCCGGCATTAGTTGCATTAACGGTAACTACAGATGACGTAATCTGTGTACCGCAGAAATTTGTTGTGGAATAAGATATTCTCGCTGTACCGGAAACTACCCCTGAGACGATTCCCGTTGTCCCTACGGTTGCTATTGCAGTATTACTACTGCTCCAGCTTCCACCGGTTCCCGTAGTAGATAATGTTGTTGTTGCCGCAGTGCAAAATGCCAGTCCTCCCGATATAGCGCCTGCATTCGGCGATGGATTGACCGTGACAACGGCTGTTGCTATAACACTTGTTGGGCAAGCACTCGACATATTGTAAGTAATTATCGCAGTACCGGCCGACACCCCCGTTACAACCCCCGTAGTCCCTACTGTTGCTATTGCAGGTGAACCGCTGCTCCACGTACCTGCGCTGGTTTCATCTGAAAGAACAGCAGTAGTTCCGGGGCAGATATTTGCCGTGCCTTGTATTCCCGTAGCCGTTACAGTTACGGTCTTCATTGCGCTTGCAGTGCCGCATCCGTCGGTCACCGTATAGGAAATTACGGCAGTGCCCGATGACATACCCGTCACGACGCCTGAGCTGTTCACAGTTGCAACTCCTGGAGCTCCGCTGCTCCATGCCCCCGTACTCACGCTCTCGGTAAGTGATATAGCAGTGCCGACACAAAGGTTTCCCCCGCCTGATATAGTACCCTTTGCTACGGTACACAATAGTGTAATTGTAACATAGCCATTCCCGCTGTTGGTGCCTGTTGTCGTGCTGCCACCCGTCACTCCGCTGCCGCCATAGTAGGATGATCCCCCACCGCCGCCGCCGGCCTGGCCGCTGCCGCCACCACCGTACCAGCCGGCGCCGCCGCTGCCACCGCTGCTGCAACTCGGACAACCTGAACCTCCGTTTCCACCCCTGCCAAATGAACCGCTCGTCGTTTCGCCACTGTAGGCATAATAACTTGTAGCACCACCATAGGTCTGGCTGGCGCCGCCACCGCACGAGGGTTCATAATAAGTTCCAAGCCATGAGAGTCCGCCGCCGCCGGACAGTCCGCCGCCTGCTCCGCCACCGCCGCCAGTGCCATCACTATTTACGTTAGCTGCGCCACCGCCACCGGCGGCTACAATGATCCTGTTTGACAAAGATGTTCCACCGTAGCGGATATCTGACGCACCGCCGCCGCCGCCGCCATAATACGGATTGTATCCGCTGCCGCCGCCACATCCGCCGCCATTTATACCAGCCACACCCGTACTTCCGGCACCAGCTACGTACACTTGCAGCACCTGGTCACTCGCAACAGTTAGCGTACAAACCACGTTACCGCCATTTCCACCCGTAAAGCCGCTCGCGTTACCGCCCTGTCCTCCTGCTGCAGTTATCCGCAAAACGGCACCCCCTGTAGCCGAATAGGTGTACGGCCCACCAGGCGTAGAAAAGGAAGTAGTTTGCGCACCAGCCTTTTCCTGGAGTGCCATAACGCCCACAAACTGCAAGGCGGCTAAAAGATAACGGTACATTTTATTCATAACTTCTATTTTACTGTTTAAAAAATTAAGGTGATGCTTATACAACCACCTCCGCCCCGTCCTTGCCAGCATATCTCAGGATAGAGGTATGCATCCTGCCGAACTCACAAACGTTATTATCGTTCTGCCATATCCTAACTTACGTAGAGCGATGCGGGATTCCTTTCTATCCCTTCCCGAAGGCAGCCAAACAAATTGTTAGTTTTTAGCATAATTTGTAATTTAAATAACTGCAATAAATTCAATAAACAATTTATGCAATAGTATTTAAATATTACGGTACAGCGGCAATATTACGATGGGAAGCGATGAAAAAACCGCCAATCGCTAACAAATTCTCGCCAAAATTATAAATATCTGACAATCAGTTATTTAGTGAAAGCGATTTTTATTAATTTTTTAAATTTGGCGGGAATTTGCAAGTAAAATACCTGATTTTATATGCTCAGGGAGGACCCGTTTCTTTTCGTGGGTGCCCTGCTGCTCCAATTGCCTTTAAAGAAAGCTCAAAGCCTGAGGGCTTTCTCCCTTAAATATTCCGCGGATTACATTAACATTTATTAAGATTAATTTGCCGTATATCTGGACGTAAATAACAACAGTAAATTTTTAAATATGATATGGGAAGATGTGGCTTAGTCCCACTAGCTGCCAGCCACTCCCAAAATTCTAACTCGATCCGCACTGGTGGCTCAAAGAGATTTTTATCATGTGCTCGGCAGTTTGCTTGCCCTTCAATCAGTATCAAGGCTTGGTAGTAATATAAGTATAGAATAGCCTGGAACCCATAGGGTCGCTACTCATAACTCTTAACCGGGTATGGTGATTTCGGTAAAACCCGCTGCTCCGTTAGAAGCAAAAGCCTGGGAATAATATAGGTATTGGATCACATACGACCCGGAGGTTCGCTACCTATTCGATATGAGCCATCCGCTAATGATAAATATGAAATAATACTATGTATGCGGCGAAAATCCAAGGGTCAGCCAAGTACAAGAAAGGCACGCCGATATGGCGTGCCTTTCAGTTTAAAAATTCACCATCGTCTTAATGGTCGTATACGAGCCTGATAATTTCTGCGTTTCCGCTCACTGACAAATATTTACAGATATATACGCCAGCGGCAAAGTTGCCTTGCAGGGATACCGTAGTTGCGCCGGTTTCGATCCTGTAGCTACTTATCTCCCTTCCATCTACAGTGTAGATGCTGAGAATACCTGCTTGGGGCGCCTCAACTGTGAAGGTACCTGTTGTCGGGTTGGGGTAGAGTTGTATGCTGCCGATAGCCGACTGCGAATTGCCAACTGGCTGGCCGGGACGCAATGTAGTTACCGAGATCGCTTTAGTTGCACGAACGGTACAGCCCGGATTGGACACTGAATAGGTAATGGTGGCCGCGCCAGCCGATACGCCGGTCACTACGCCATCTGCGTCAACGGTTGCTCTTGCCGGGTGACTGCTTGTCCACAGCCCGCCGGTAACAACGTTAGCAAGTGTTATGGTATTGCCTGCGATTACCGTAGCGGGGCCTGTAATAGCTCCTGCGCCCGGCAAAGCGTGCACGGTAGCAATTGCTGTTGCGTAGCACCCTGTATTGATAGTGAAAGTAATAGTTGTTGTGCCCGCAGATACACCAGTAAGCAGCCCGCTTGTAGCGCCTACTGTAGCTATGCCTGCGCTGCTGCTTGCCCACGATATACCGCCTGCTGTAGTATTGCTCAATACTGCAGCGGTCGTTGTACACACGTTAAGTGAGCCGCCTATTGCTGCAGGTAATGCCTTTACGGTAAATGATGCAGCCCTGTAGCAGCCTGTTGGCAGCATATAGCTAATAGTGGTTACTCCTGCACCCACACCGGTAGTGATGCCTGTGCCTGTGCCTACCGTGGCTATTGCAGCATTATTGCTGCTCCATGCGCCGCCTGTAGTAGCGTTGGTTATCGTGGTGCTCTGGTCGCGGCATACATTAAGTGTGCCGCCCATGGTAGCCGGCAGCGGGTTCACTGTAGCTACGGCTATTGCCCTGCAACCGCTGATGTTGTAGCTGATGTTGAGCGTACCTGCGCCTACACCTGTAAGCACACCTGTAGCTGAGTTGATCGATGCTACAGCGCTGTTGCTGCCATTCCATGTGCCGCCACCGGTGGCATTGGTGAGCAGGGTAGTAGTGCCCGGGCACACGCTAAGTGTGCCGCCAATTGTCACGGGTGTTGAAGATATAGTTACAGTGGTTGTTCTTTCGCAGCCGGCAAGGGTAGTATACGTAATTGCAGACGTGCCTGCCGCAACACCCGTAACTATGCCTGCCGTCGATCCTATAGTTGCGTTGGCTGGTGAGCTGCTCACCCATGCGCCGCCGCTCCTGGCATTGTTCAGTGTTACTGATGCGCCCATGCACATTGATGTGCTGCCCGTAATGGCTGCCGTCGGCGATACTGTAAGCGACCTTGTGGCCCTGCATCCGCCTGCATTGTACGTGATCGTTGCGTTGCCGCCGTTTATACCGCTAACTATGCCGCTTGATGAACCCACAGTAGCCACGCTCAAAGAAGAGCTGCTCCACGTGCCACCTATAGTTGCATTGTCAAGTGTGGTGGTAGCGCCTGCACATACAAATGCAGTGCCGGTTATTGCACCGGGGGCTTCATTCACTGTAACCACAGCCGTGCGATAACAGCCTGTATTGACGAGGTAGGTGATCGTTGCTGTGCCTGCGGCAACGCCGGTTACCAGGCCGGACGTGATGCCTACTGTAGCTACTGATACTGTGCTGCTGGTCCACGATACACCGCCGCCGGTTGTGTTGGTAACAAGCGTTGTACTGCCTATGCAAGCGGATAACGATCCGCCTATTGTGGCGGGGATGACGTTTACTGTAAGCACTGCTGTTTTGTAGCAGCTGCCGCCGGCTACATATGATATTGTTGTCGTGCCGGCGATGATGCCTGTAGCGATGCCTGTTGAAGCGTCAACGGTGGCTACTGCGGTATTGCTGCTGCTCCATGCGCCGCCGGGCATTGCATTCGCAAGTGTAGTTGTTGTGCCGGGGCATGCTTTAAGAGTTCCCGTGATGGCCGGTGCAGCTGTAATTACTGTTACAACCGCAGTTGCAGTATCAACGCCGCAGCCGCCTGATACTATGTAGCGGATGGTTGCCGTGCCGGCCCCTACGCCTGTAGCCACGCCTGAGGCTGAACCTACAGAAGCTACAGCGGTATTGCTGCTGCTCCATGTTCCTCCTGTTGTTGCATTGCCGAGTGTTGCGGTAAGCCCAGCACAGATGGTGCCGGCTCCTGTGATGGTGCCTGCATCGCCTGAAGCTGCTACAGTCACTATAGCGGTTGCGCTGCATCCCGTTGCCATATAAGTAATGGTCGCTTCACCTAATGCCACACCGGTCACAACACCTGTGCTGCTGCCTGCCGATGCGATGCCGGTATTGCTGCTGCTCCATGTGCCGCCATAGTCAGGTGTTGCTGTGAGTGTGGTGGTGCTGCCGCCGCATAATGTAATTGCTCCGCCTAGCGAGGGTAGCAGCAATTCCTTGATCGTTGCATTGCCAGAGGCGTAGTTGTCTGTGTAGGCTACATACACTGTGTTGCCGCTTACAGCTATTGCCGGCGACCTGCCGTTGTCGCTTAGTGTCGCCGTGCTGCCCAGGGTTTCCCAGTCACTGCCATTATACTTTTTTACTTTTACCGGGTTGGCAAAACTCATCCAGTCCATCTCGGGGAAAGTGAGGTATAGCGTCCCATCTGTACCGTTAGCAAGCGAGGTTCGCTCCGCGTATTTTGTTGATAATGCCGTTCCTGCCGCTACCCAGCTGCTGCCATTAAACTTCATTACGTGCGGCTTGTTGCCATCGGTCTGGTCCGAATAACTTATGTAAGGGGTACCATCTGTGTTAATGATAAGAGAAGTGTTGGTCATGCTGCCTGGTGTAATGCCTCTCGGGCCCACCAGTTCCCATGCGCTGCCATTGTAGGTCATAACGGTTGCCTGGCTGCCACTTTCATAATCTGTAAAGGCCATGTACAGCTGGCCCGTGCTGCTTATTGCCAGTGCATCGCTGCCCGTGCCGCCGTCCGAAAATCCGGGCGTGCCTACAGGTACCCATGCAGTTCCGTTGAATTTTACCACGGTCGCTCTCCCGCCGTAAAGGCCGTCGCAGTAGCCTACATATGCAGTATCGTTCAACCCGAATTTTATCGTAGGCCAGTCTGCATAGCTTCCGGAGAAGCCCGGCGTACCTACGTTTACCCACGCTGTGCCGTTGTACTTCATTACGGTAGCTCCATTACCGCTGCCCCCATCCCTATAGGTGACGTAGGGTGTGCCCGCACCGTCAACAGCTATAGACGGCCAGTTGGTCCACCCTGCAGTGAACCCTCGTGTGCCTACAACCTCCCATGTGCTGCCGTTATACTTCATTACTGTTACCTTATCTTCAAATCCCGGATCTGGGTAGGCTATGTAGGGTGTTCCGCTATTGTCAGTTGCAATCGCCGTAAACTGGCTGTTAGTAGGGGTAACACCCGCACTTCCTATCAGCTGCCAGGCGCATTGTGCCAGTGCATGCGCCTGGGTTAGAAATAGTGCTGCGATCAGGACCGCTATGTAGCGGCAGCTCGTCCGTGTTTGCTGCCGGCCTTTGCCCGACGCAGCTGTTGACTGTTTGAGATTGTTCATAAAAAAAGTTTTTTAGATGGTGAATGATGTAATCCGGGTGCAAGCTATCATCATCAAAAAACCTTTATTTGCAAATGTTCCCAATTGCCTTTCCCATGTTCCCAAAGTGCATGATGATGTAACGAACGGAAAGAACACCGGCATAAATGGGCTGCTATTTTTTAAAGTGCCGGCAATATAAAGTCGGCGGGCGCTATTAGATGCAGGCCGCGTAACGAAAAAAAATACCCCGGGCGGAGTATCATAAAAACATTCAAGCTATCAACCAGCCATTCATCGACTCATCCCAGCCGCAGGTAGCCGAGCAGCTCTTCCCTGTAGGCTTTGCCAACCGGTATATCATGGCCGTTCACCATTACACCATCTGTGTTTATGGCGTCGAGGTGGGCTGCATTGATTACAAAGCTGCGGTGCACCCGTATGAAGTTCTTAGCATTGATCACTTCGTGGTAGTTTTGAATGGTGCTGCGAACAAGCATTTTGCCTGTAGTGGTGTGCACTATCACATATACACGGTCACCCTCGAGGTGGGTGATATCAGAGATCTTCACCTTCACGAAGTTGTAGGATTGCTTCACGAACAGGCAGTCGTTAATGATGTAATTGCCTTTTTCAGCAGGCTCTTTGTCCTGCCTTAGCGTCGCATAGTTATACAGGCAGATCTCTATCGAAGTGTACAGCTCATCCTTATTGAACGGCTTTACCAAATATGCCGGGGGGCTCAGCTTTTTAGCACGCTCTACCGTGGCCGCATCGGCATTCGCGGTCAGGAATATAAAAGGTATGTTGTAGTCCTCGCGGATCTTCCAGGCCAGGTCTATTCCATCTCTATGCCCGCTAAGAACGATATCCAGCAACAATATATCAGGCTTCTCGCGCACTATCATTTCGAGCGCTTCGGTGTAGCTTACAGCCGGCTCGGTAGGCGTGTAGCCTATCTCGCGCAGCGTCTTTGCTATGCCCTGGGCAATGATCATTTCATCTTCTACTATCCCTACTTTTATATTTGAAGTCATTGGTCTTGTGGTTCGTATTGTACACAATATCTCCTTTGTTTTTTCACCTGCTGCTGCTTCGGCGAAGACTGGGGGGCGCCGGCAGAGGTTTTTACGCCACCTTCTTCCGCTCCATAATATCCTTGAAAATAATGATGAAGGTCTTGCTGCTCCTGTCGTAGCTAAATGTTCCGCCCAGTTGCTTGCTCAGGCTTTCCATTACCATCATCCCCAGGCTCGACCGCTTAATCGACTGTGCTTCAGGCAGCCCCGGCCCGCTGTCTTTATAACGTAGCTCGTAGTGATCGGTGTGTGCGGATAGTTTAATGGTAACATCACCATTGCCATTTCCGCCAAAGGCATACTTGAAAGAATTGGTCAACAACTCATTTAGTATCAGCCCCAGCGGCACTGCTGTATCTATATCCAGGAAGGTTTCCGGTATCTCATTGGTAAGTGCCACTTCCTGCCCCGGCTGCTTAAAGATCGATGTTACCTGGTGTTGCAGCTCTTTGGCGAAGCGGGAGAATTCTATGGTGGTTATATCTTCATTCATGTACAGCTGCTGGTGTATCAGCGATATCGACTTTACCCGCGTCATGCCCTCGGTCATGGCCTTGCGTGCGCCTTCATCGCTTATGTTATCCAGCTGCAGGTCCAGCAGGGTGCCTATTACGGTCAGGTTATTCTTTACGCGGTGGTGTATCTCTTTCATCAGCACATCCTTTTGCTGCAGCGAGTCCTGCAGGTTTTTCGTCAACCCGTCCGATTTTACTTTTTCTGTTTGCAGCGCCTTGTTCGCGGTCTTTTGTTTGCGGTTGGTGCGCACTACAACACTCGTCACCACGCCCAGCAGGCCTATGCCTGCAAAAAAATATTTTCTTTCATTGCGCTTTTTTTCTACAGCCAGCTTGTCTATTTCCAGTTGTTTGTCTTTGAGTTCTTTTTCGCGCTCGGTTTCGAGGTTGGCAACTTTTATTTTGCTCTCTGTAGTGTTTACAGAGTCCCGGGTTGCGGCGTATTTCTGGTAGTAGGTGTATGCTTTTGCGTTGTCGCCCAGCAAGTGATGGCTCTCAGACAGATCTTTGGAAAAATCGATCACGCCTTCGAGAAAGGCGATCTCTTCACATATTTTTAGTGCCTTCTCCAGGTTGCTGACGGCCTCTCCCAGGTGCTTCTTATTGTTGTTATCAGCTTTCGCCATTTGCAGGTAGGTATTGCCTATATGGCCCAGGCTGTTAGCTACACCATCTATTTCATTTTCCTCCTCGTCATATTTCAGTGCTACCCGGAACGTATCGATCGCGCTTTTGTAATTTCCCTTCATCACTTGCACAATGCCTATTTCATCGAGGTTTATACCTACGCCACGCTTGTTGTTGAGCTTCTGGTTGATCTTCAGCGCGTTCATATAGTACTTCATGCCGGTATCCAGTTTTCCCTGGTCGGTGTAGATGTTGCCTATGTTGCCGAGGTTAGAGGCCATATATTTTTCAAAGTTGTGCTGCTCATTGATCCGGAGCGCTTTGAAGAAATATTCCAGCGCTTTCTCATCCTTATCCTGCTTAGAGTATACAAGGCCTATGTTGCCTATTATAGCCGCTCTATTTCTTATATTTCCGTTATACTCTTCATTCTCCTTAAGTGCCATAAAGTAATACTTAAGCGAGTTGGCGTAGTCGCATTTTGAGTTATAAAGAAATCCAAGCTTTTCGTGCATCTGCCTAATACCGGGAGCCCAGTTCAGCTTTGTTGCGATGTTCAACCCTTCCCATACATATTGAAAGCCCTTGTCCGGATTGGAATACTCGTAGATGTTTGCCAGGTTATGATAGTACCTGACTTTTTCTGTATCGTGTGCAGTTTTTATCTTCGTCAATAGAGTTTCAGCCAGGCTATCGTCTGTGTTCCTTTGGGCATAAGATGCCATTGGCACCAATAACAGCAATAAAAACAGGTATTTTTTCATCAGTTGGGCCCGCAACGGTTTAAAACCTAAGTCGAAGTGGGCATAAAAGTAACATTTGGAATATATCTGAAACAATTAAAAATTATTTTTGCCTTTAATCTAAAGAAATTATAAGTGAATTATTTGGCATAAACAAGCCGATTGTGCTTGAGAGAGGAACATGCTACAGGAAGTAACGCCGGAACGTATAATTTTTATATGACAATTCCAGTTAAAAAATAATATAGATTTCAATGGTAAAGTATTAATTTTGCGGTCCATAATTTCATAAAAAGATAACGTATGCAAGAATTTGGCAAAAAGAATCCCTCAGTAAATTTGGCTGACCTGGGTATTAATGTAGGTGTCGCGCATTGGAATCTCTCTTCTGAACAGCTCGTAACAAAAACGCTTGAGCTCGGACAGGGTGTTCTTAACGATACGGGTGCATTGTGTGTGAGTACGGGGAAATTTACTGGCCGTTCGCCTAAAGACAAGTTTACTGTGAAAGATGCTATCACCCAGGACAGTGTGGATTGGGGTGATGTAAATATTCCTATCTCTTCAGAAGCTTTCGACAAACTGTATGATAAGGTATGTGCTTATATGGCAGGCAAAGAGGTATGGGTGCGCGATGCATACGCATGTGCCGACCCTGCTTACCGCCTCAACATACGCGTGGTGAATGAAACACCATGGGCCAACTTATTTTGCAACGACCTTTTCCTTCGCCCTACTACAAGCGAAATAGAAACGCAAAACCACGACTGGCTTATATTGCAGGCTCCCGGCTTCCAGGCCGACCCGGCAGTTGACGGCACCCGCCAGGCCAACTTCACAATAGTGAACTTCACCCGCAAGGTGATACTGATAGGCGGCACTGCCTATACCGGCGAAATGAAGAAAGGCATCTTTGGTGTCCTCAACTTCGTGCTGCCGCACAACCATAAAGTATTGAGCATGCACTGCTCTGCCAACGAAGGTAAGAACGGCGATGTAGCCCTGTTCTTCGGCCTCAGCGGCACCGGCAAAACTACACTCAGCGCTGATCCTGACCGCGCGCTCATAGGCGACGACGAGCATGGCTGGGCAGATAAGACCGTCTTCAACTTCGAAGGCGGCTGCTACGCTAAATGTATAGACCTGAGCGCTGAGAAAGAGCCGCAGATATATGCTGCAATACAGCCGGGTGCCCTGTTGGAAAACATCAAGTTCCAGGCGGGTACTACCACGGTAGACTATACAGACGCAAGCATCACGGAGAATACACGTGCTGCATACCCTATTAACTTCATCACTAACGCTAAGGAGCCATCTTACGGTGGCCAGCCTAAGAATATCTTCTTCCTCACGTGCGATGCGTTCGGCATTCTTCCTCCAATCTCTAAGCTTACAAAGGCGCAGGCTATGTACCACTTCATCAGCGGCTACACTGCAAAGGTTGCCGGCACTGAGGTAGGTGTTACTGAGCCACAGACCACATTCTCGGCATGTTTCGGCCGCGTATTCCTGCCATTGCACCCTGCTAAGTATGCAGAGCTGCTGGGCAAGAAGCTCGAAGCACACCCTGAAGTGAACGTATGGCTGGTGAATACTGGCTGGAGCGGTGGCGCTTACGGCACAGGCAGCCGTATGAAGCTGAGCTACACGCGCGCTATGATCACTGCAGCTATGCGCGGTGAGCTGGACAATGTGAACTATGAAGCGCACCCGGTATTCAGCATGATGATGCCGACAAGCGTACCAAACGTACCGTCTGAGATACTGATACCACGCAACACATGGGAAGATAAAGAAGCGTACGACAAGAAAGCTGTTGAGCTGGCTAACCTGTTCGTTAAGAACTTCGCCAAGTATGCCGACAAAGCAAACGACGAGATCCGTTCTGCGGCACCGGTAGTAATGGCCGATGCCAACGCATAACTCGATCAAGACAACCATATAATGAAGAAAGGATAGCAGCTGCTATCCTTTCTTCATTATAATATCAGTGTTAATTAAGGGGTGACCAGATCCCGAAGGAATAATACCAATTCAACTTTAAAAGTCGGCACTTTAGCTCTGTAGGAGCTAAAGCTCTCTTGGCGTTATACATGCGCAAATATTCGGCGCTCCTTGGTGCGTAACTATTTCCGGCATGCCGAATTTTAATGTTCAATTGGTATAACATGATCATAGCTCAACAGGTAAAGCTGAAAAGCCCTAAACTGGGAAGCGCCTATAAGTTACTTAGCATTGGTCTTAAAATATCCGGGCTATTAGGACGGGCGAAACTAATCCCGAAGGGATTACATGATTGTAGCTCAACAGGTAAAACGCTGAAAAACCCCGAAGGGGTGGCACCCCGACATAAGGTTACGAAGCACGGATAAAGCCAGTAAGGTGAAGCCGCTTTAGGGGTTTGGGGGTTTCCAGCCCGCTGGGTTCACCCTCCACTGGCTCAGCGTCTCTTTCTGTTCCGGTGTAGTCAGTTTCTGGTCTTCACACACTTCCATCAGTGCCTGGTAGTTGCTTATGGTATATAACGGCAGTCCTGCTTTCTCAAACGCCTCATCTGCCACCGGGAAGCCGTAGGTAAACAGGCCGCACATACCCAATACCTCCGCGCCCTGCTCGCGCAGCACGTCTACCACCTGCAGGCTGCTCTTGCCGGTCGATATCAGGTCTTCTATTACTACCACCTTCTGGCCCGGCTGCAGCACACCTTCTATTTGGTTGCCCATGCCATGCTCCTTAGGCTTGGCACGTACGTATATAAATGGGAGCTTCAGCAGGTCGGCCGCCATTACACCATGCGCTATACCTGCAGTAGCCACGCCGGCTATCACTTCCGCATCGGGGAATTTATCGAGCACCATGTTGGCCAGCTCACTTTTTACAAAGTCGCGCACATAAGGAAACGACAACACTTTACGGTTATCGCAATAGACAGGGGAGTGCCATCCTGATGCCCATGTGTATGGTTTTTGCAGGTTGATTTGCAAAGCCTTAATTTGCAATAGTTTTTCGGCGAAATGTTTTGCAGTACTCATATGCCAAACCTACGCCAAATAGATAAACCTTCAAAAAAACAGGGGTATGAATTTCACTCAGAAAGTGTATTACAACGATAAGCCGATAGTTCTTACCACCGATGCCGAAGGATATATCAGCAGCAATGCCGGCGCTGAGCATTACCAGCTATTCAGCGGTGCCGTGCTTAAAAATTTTACCCAGGCTGTGCAGCAGCTCGATAAGCCGGGCATGAAGGGCGTGATCATCGAAGATGCCACTGAAGAAGCGCTGCGCGAGCAACTGCATATTATGTACCAGCCTATAGATGCGGGCGGAGGGCTTGTGTATAATGAGCAAAACGAGGTGCTGCTCATTTACCGCCGCGGCAAGTGGGACCTGCCTAAGGGCAAGCTCGACGAAGGCGAGCAAATAGACGCCTGCGCCCTAAGGGAGGTTACGGAAGAAACGGGCCTCGATGATATCTCGCTCGGAGATAAAGTATGCGACACCTATCACATCTATTCACAGAATGGTGAAGAGCTGCTGAAGCACACGGTATGGTATAAAATGAGTGGCTCCGCCTCGCAGAAGCTGAAACCGCAGAAAGAAGAAAATATTATGGAGGCACGGTGGGTAAAGGAGCAGGACCTGGCACCGCTGATGGCAAAATCGTATGAGGCGATAAGGGAAGTGATGCGCGCTGCGGGTTTAAAGTGGTAAGCAGGTTTAACGTTTTTTCCGCATAGCGTTAACAGCGCTTCAACACCATTACATGTAATTTTACGCAATAATTCTTTTAGCGATGTCGAGATTTACAAGTGTGAGGCCGTTACATAATGTACGCAATGGAATGCATCTGGTGCGGAACCGCAAAACATTGTGGCAAATGCTGAGAGAAGTATTAAATGGCAGCTACAAGATGTCATTTCTTACCATGGCAATAGTAATGCTGTCGGTAGTGTACATCTTGTTTCCATTCGATTTTATTCCAGACTTTATCCCCGTACTCGGCTGGGCTGATGATGGTGCCGTAATGTACCTGCTGCTGAAGCGCCTGGTGAAGGAAACGCAGCGCTTCAACCGCTCTAAGGCTATGGAGCGCAAATTCAGGTAGCACACTTTAATTCTATCCGCCAATGAAAACGATCGGAGCTTTCCTGCTGCTGTTACTGGTTAGTACAACAGGCTTCGCCGGCGGGCAATGGGTACTGAAGCGCGATGAGGATGGTATAAAGGTATACACGGCAATACAGGAAAACTCTCCTTTCAGGTTAGTAAAAGTAGAATGCACCATGTCGGCACGGCCCTCGCAGCTGGTAGCCTACCTGCTCGATATAAGTAAGCAAACAGAATGGGTATATAATACAGCAACTGCCCGCCTGCTGAAGCAGGCCGCCCCCAACGATGTTACTTTTTATGCCGAAGTATCAGTGCCCTGGCCCTGCACAAACCGGGACTATGTCGCCCACTTCACAGTGGCCCAGCCATCGCCTAAGCTCATCACTATAGAGTCGCACACAGAGCCTGATCTTTTACCGGAGCAAAAAGGCAAGATACGGGTGCGAAAGTCTTCGGCCCATTGGGATATCATATCGCTATCTGCGGAGGAGTTGAGGGTAGTGTACGTGGTGGCCTTCGACCCCGCGGGCTCAGTGCCGGCATGGCTCACTAACCTGTTTGTGGCAAAGGGCCCCTATGAGACATTCCAGAAGCTGCGGACAGGCCTCAATAAGCCCGAATACAGGAGCGCCCGCTTGCCTTTCATAAAAGAATGATGATACGTTGTAAGGGTTTGCCTGTAGCCTTTCCAGTGCGCCTTGCTTATAATTTCCCCCTTTCCCCTTAGCAACTAATACTTTACCTCTTTTGGTACGAACATGCCAGCTTTGCCGTTATTGCGGATCACGTCGCGCACCAGGGTAGATGATATGGTGGAGTACAGCGGAGAGCAGGTGAGGAAGATGGTCTCTATCTCGGGAGTAAGCATACGGTTCATATCGGCAATAGCTTTCTCGTACTCAAAGTCGCTTACATACCTGATGCCGCGCAGTATGAAGTTAGCACCTACAGTACGGCAATAGTCAACTGTCAGCCCCTCGTAGCCGGTCACCTCAACGCGAGGCTCGTTCCTGAATATCTCTTCTATCCAGCCGGTGCGCTGCTCCAGGCTAAACATAGGCTGCTTCGACGAGTTAATGCCTACGCCTATAATCAGCTTGTCGAACAGTGCCACCGCGCGCTCTATGATATCTACATGGCCAAGTGTTATGGGGTCGAAGGTGCCGGGGAATAAACAGATGCGCTGCATATTAGTCAGTTGATTGCGTAAAAAAAGTGAAGATGGTAGTGCCGTAATTTTTCATGCGCAGGAAGCGCGGGTGTTGCTTGTAGTCATTGCGTGTAGTATGCTCCAGCACAAAGGTGCCACCTTCCGTAAGCATGCCCTTTTCAAACACCAGCTGGGGCAGCTCATCCATGTTAGCCAATTCATAGGGTGGGTCTGCGAAAATAAGGTCATACTGGCCGGTGCTCTGCTTCATGAACTTAAAGACATCCGCTTTGATGATGTGCATCATATCCGCTATGCCCAGCTCTTTGGCAGTCTTCTTTATAAAATCAATACTGATAGTATCGCGCTCCACGAGTGTAACGTCTGCAGCGCCGCGCGAGGCCAACTCGTAGCTGATGCTGCCGGTGCCGGCAAATAGCTCGCACGCCTTAACGCCTTCTAAGTCCATCATGTTGTTGAGCATGTTGAACAGGCCTTCCCTCGCTACCTCGGTAGTAGGCCGCGCCGGTATCTTAGCCGGCGGGCTGAACCTGCGGCCCCCAAACGTGCCGCCTACTATACGCATGCTAACAGTTGATTGGCCAACGATACTGCGCCGCCCCACCGCGCATTGATGCTGCTGCCATCGCCGGTATCCAGCGCCGGGAAATACCGGTATAGCTCGCGAATGATATCAAACTCTGCCCCCGAGGCTGCATCGCAAACGATAGTAGCCGCGCCGGCATCTATATTATTCTCGCGGAAGTAGTGTTTTATGGCATAAGCTACATCCTCAGCCGATGTGTAGTCGATCATATGGTGCCACTGCAGGTTGCGGTTGTAATGCAGCGAAATGATGGCCTGGCCCGGCATCAGCGTGCAGTGCAGGTGCTGGCCCGCACCGGGATTAGCAAAATGATACAAGGGCAGGGGCAGTATAGCCGCCTGTTTAAAGTGGATCTTCACCAGAGCGGGTATGCCCATAGGCACCGCCATCAGGTATTTGCTTTCCTCCTTGCCAAAGTCCACAGCGCCTATCTCGTCGCCCGACTCCGTAAGGTGTATGCGCCGGAACCATTCCATAGCTTCCTTCTCATTGTATAGCTCAGCCGGCACTATCATATTCCGGCTGCTGCATATAAAGGCCGCTTTTACTTTGTCTTTAGCAGCAAAGAGGCCCTCATTCGCAAAAAGATGCTCAAAAAGGTCGAGCTCCCATACGGCTTTATTATTGTTATACGAATAGGTGTGTATGGTGAGCACTTCGCCACTATCGCTGTAGCCCGCCACCCACAGGCCCCGCTGCATAAGCACACAGGCGATGGAGGCCACCGACGATAGTAAGTCCTCATCTTCCCTGATGTTGTAAACCTGCTGACTGGTATTATTATTAACGGAGGCCATACAAAAGCACGCAATTATAGAATAAATTTGCCGGACTATTGCGCCGGGCAACCTGCGCCATTGTAAAAGTATCTTAAAATAAAAGGAAAACAAAAACAGGAGTATTGCGTAATACCGATTCTATAAATCAACTGGGTGTCGCCGCTACAAACCGGCAGATACTGAAGCTGGCTGCGCCCATATCGCTGGCGCTGCTGATACCTCAGCTGAATTTCTTTACCAATACGATCTTTCTTGGCAGGCTTGGCGTGAGGGAGCTGGGTGTCAATGGCATCACAGGGGTATTCTACCTCATACTGTCTATGATAGGCTATGGCCTCAGCAGCGGCATACAGATACAGATGGCCCGCAGGGCAGGCGAGGGCGACAAGAACGGCCTGGCACAGCTGCTTACCAATGGCGGCATGCTCGCAGGCATGTTTTCACTGGCTATGATGCTGCTTACCTTGTGGCTCACGCCACTCTTGTTTAGCTACAGCCTCAACGACAGCACCAATTTCTCACTAAGTGTCAGCTTTGTATATATACGCATATGGGGCCTGCCCTTTCTTATGCTCACCCAGATATTCTCCGCGTTCTTTATTTCTATAGGGCGCTCCAGGCTCATCATATGGGGCTCCCTGGTAGCCACCGTGCTCAATGTACTGTTCGACTACCTGCTCATATTTGGCAAGTGGGGGTTCCCGGCACTTGGGTTCAAGGGAGCCGCGGTAGCATCGGTCATAGCTGAGGTGTTCTATTGCCTCACTATGCTGGCTATTTACTTCGGGCAGGGCCTGCAGCGCGAGTACCCTACGGCGCGGCATTTGCACTTCGATGCAGATCTGTCGCAGCGCACACTCAAAGTGTCGGCGCCGCTTATCGTCCAGTTCATCTTCAGTATAGGCGGGTGGCTGGTGTTCTTCTTCTTCATAGAGCACCTCGGCGGGCAGGCATTAGCCGCCTCGCAGCTCCTGCGCAATATCTTCGGCATAGTAAGCGTGGGCACGTGGGCCCTTGCCACTACCTGCAATACTATGGTGAGTAATATCATAGGGCAGGGCAGGCAACGCGAGGTGGGACCCGTGATCAGGAAAATATGCAAGCTCAGCTTCATCTATGCAGCCGTTATTTGCGGTGCCCTGCTGCTGTTCTCAGAGGGTTTCCTGTCCATATACTCCAGCGACACTGGCCTTATAGCCTATGCCATACCTAGCCTCCGGGTCATAGTTGTGGCCACACTGGTCATGTCGATATCTACAGTGGTATTTAACGGCGTAGTGGGCACGGGCAATACAGTGGTCAATCTCACTATGGAGGTGACCTGCGTAGCCACTTACCTGTTGTATTGCTACTTTGTTATCAGCCGGTGGGAGAGCCCGCTGTATCTGTGCTGGGGTTCTGAGTTCGTGTATTGGATAAGCCTGCTCATATGGTCTGCCGCCTACCTCAAAAGCGGGCGGTGGAAGGGGAAGCAGATCTAAACGGCCTGCTCCATTATATCCTGCATGTTGATGCCATTGTGGCTTTCATCATAAACACACTCACCATTTTTGATCACCAGTATCTGCGGCGATTCATGGTGCACAGCAAAGTCTTCAGCTATTTTATTAGATATTGGCCGGTAGCGGATTAGGTCGAGGTAGTAAAAGGGTACCTCTGCGGTAGCCTTTTCGCGCTCCAGCCGGCCCTTAGCCATAGTGCTTATAGAGCAGCGGGTGCTGTGCTTAAAGATAACCACGGGCTGCTGCCTGCTTTGCTCTTTTAGGGCGCTCAATTGCTGTTCATCGCTTAGCTCTATCCAGTTCATAAATACAAAATTACATTATAAATACTTGTAAATCAACACTTAAAAGTAATAAAAATGCTAAATATGGTGCGCTGCTACTTTTTGCGTTCCAGCATTATGGTCACATCTTTACCTATGGTAGTAGTGGCATCTACATAATGCTCTTCGCCGCCGCATTGCAGCTTTATCCGCGTGGTATTCTGGGGTTCACTGCCTTCGTTAAGCGCACGGATAACTAGTGTAGTTAACTCCGCGCTGCCCATATCTACACTCACTGTCTTATGAGCTGCCGTTATGGTGAGGTCAGTGAGTAAAGGGGTATTGTTCTGCATCAGCATTATCTTGTCGCCATCTACAGTATGCGAATCCCATAGCTCTAGTGTCACATATTGCGATGGGCACTGCACCCTGATGGTGCCGCCAGGGGGCGGCGCGCTCATTTCGGGCCCGGCAGTGGGCTTTTGTACCGTTACCACCGGCTTCGGTTCCACTACGTTTGCCACTGTATCGCCTGCAGGTGTTATGGCAGCAGGTATTGCCTTTGCGGGGACTTTCTTTGCTATGCGCTTCACCTTCGCCACGGAGTCTTTCCGCTTCAGTTCCGCAAGCTTTTTTATAATATCCTCGGTAGCTACCAGCGTTATGTTTCCTGAGCCACACAAAGTTTTCCCGTCGGCATCCAGGCCTCTGAATGGGCCGGTAAGCATAGTGGTGCCGTGGTTTTCTGATACCTTCAGGCTGCCGTGAAAAAAGCAAAGCGTTTCGCCCCTCATCTCAGCCTTTGCCCACAATACCTTTGTCTCCCTGAAGTCAAATTGCTTTTTGGCGGTGTTGAAGGTGCCCCTTACCTCGGTCTTTGTTTCGCCGGGCCCCATGAGGTCCGTTACCGAATATCCTTTCAGCACACCTTCAGAGTCGGTAACCTGCAGCTTGTAGGCAAAGGTGGGGCCATCTTTAAGCGCTGCTGTCCCTACAAAGGTCAGGTTGGCCACCTGGGCCAGGCACAAGCCCTGCACTACTGTCAAAATACACGTAAGAAATATCGCGAGCCTCATCAACTATGCCGGTAATGCCGGCAGATGCAAAAGTACTTACCTTTTCTGGTAAACCTTGTTTAGCGCATCTGTCCGCGAGTTCACCTGCAGCTTCTCGTATATGTTGTGGATGTGCTTGCGTACCGTTTCTATACTGATGAACAGCAGGGTGGCCATCTCCTTGTAGCGATAACCTTTAGAGAGATAACCCAGTATCTCCTGCTCCCTGGTTGAAAGCTTTCCCAGCTCAGATACAGGCTGCGCCGGCTGGTGAAAGAAGGTGAGTACCTTGCGGGCTATCTGGCTGCTCATGGGCGCGCCGCCATTGTAAGCATCGTGTATAGAGTCCAGTATTTTTGCAGGCGGGGTAGACTTTACAAGGTAGCCGGTGGCACCCGCCTGCAATGCTTTGAAAATATTATCAGAATCCTCCAGCGATGTACACATAATAAATTGCACGGCGGGCAGCACCCGCTTCAGCGCCTGCACGCATTCTATGCCCGAGGAGCCGGGCAGGTGAATATCCACCAGCACCACATCGGCCTTCACCAGCGGTATATTGGTTATTGCCTCCTCTGCCGACTCATAGGCCCCTACGCACAGGTACCTGTCATCGGCATTAATAACGCCTGTAAGCATTTCCCTGGTCTGCTGTTGATCTTCTACTATAGCTACGCTGATCATGGTATTCATTTCGCCTAAAAATACACATCGGCGCCCGGGCGTCAATTACACGAAAGTAGTATTTATGTAAGGTAAATTATCTTACGAGGTACAGGTTAAGCTGTGCGAGACAATACGATGCTGAAGGCATCAAACGTTTATAGAAACACCATTTTATTTGAGGGCCGATGCCGAAGGTATCGCATGTTATTTCTCTGGGGGCTTAATTTAAAATGATTATCCGCTTAAACTTAAAAATAAATAACCGCAATGCGTAATTGAATTTCATTACCTTTACATTTCCTATAAAGAAAAACGCCACCATGTCACTGGCAGCGTTTGTTCTCAAATCGAGTAATCTACTAAAATCGCTTGAATTCATTCCGTAAAATCAAAGCGCATGCGTAGATTTTTCAAAGTAGCTTGTCAGTTAGTAGGACTGATAGCTGATTCACCAATTCCTTATTCAACAATCCAATCGTGCATCAATAATCGAGCGTTCCCAAGCGCAAATCGCAAACTTTCAATGTCTATGAAACATGAAAGCAGTGTTTATTGAGGCAGTTCATAAACTGCTAAATAAAGAACTATCTTTTTGGCAATTAGTTGTCTTATTGGTTCTTATTCTAACTGCCATCTATATTTTTAGACCAAAGAGTAAGGGCGGGAACACCTTTAATTTCAATGGATGGTTTTGTAACAATCGAACATAAAAGTTAGTTTCTAAATCAAACTTACTTTATTTGACCTGCTATAAGCTACATAGCGGGATAACTGTGTTTTACTACCTTTAAGGCTGTTTAAACTAACTATTTTTATGAACGAACAGCCATCACAAGACAGCGTAAAAAGATTTCTGGCTCATGCTAAAGCGTATGCCGACTTATCCCGTAATCCCAATGTGCCATCAGCAACTAATCCAACCTATTCATTCAATGACTATCTAAAGTGGGTAGAGATAGGTAAAATGGATAAGATTATTGAAGGCTTAGAGGGGATTGCAATGACCAACTAAATCATACACTCTTTAGTATCTTTTAAGTTGTAGTTACTTATAACCTTAGTTCTCCAAATTGGTATCACGTTAAACAGATACCATGTCACTACTATTATAGATTTCTCAAAGACTATATTTATATCCTTCTTTATCATACAGACTTAGTTTATGGAAACTATAAATGACTAAAAACCCCATTTACTTTGATTGTAAATTAAAGGGGATAATCATTTAATTTAATGACCTGGTCATCTACGTCAGCGCCTTATGATTGTCTTTGATATTAGCCAGTGGCACTTCTATTGCCACCGTAGTGCCGCCACTTTCTGTAGATATAATGGAGAATCCGCCGCCTATGGCATCTATGCGGTATTTCATGTTGCCAAGCCCGTTGCCATGGCTTTTGCGGCTTTGCGTCATGCCCTTGCCATTGTCTATAATGGCTATGCTCAGCACCTCATTATCCAGTGCCAGCGAAATATTCATCTCCCCGGCGCCTGAGTGCTTCAGGCTGTTATTGATGGCCTCCTTTACCGTAGAAAAAATATTCCGTTGCGCCTCGCGCGCTATGCGCATTTGCGGCACAACATCAGGAAAGCTGAGCGATAACTGTATGTGAGTACCATCGAGGTAGTCGGCGCTGTATTCCCGCAGGCGGGCCACAAGGTTATCCAGCGTGGTGTTCTCCGGGTTAAGCACCCATATCAGGTCGCGCATATTGTCTATGAGGTCTTTGGATACCGACGAGATATGCTGAATGTCGTTGCCGAGCGTAATGTTGTCCATCACCTGCTTTTGTGCCAGCTCGGCCATCAGCGATATTTTAGATAGTCCCGATCCCAGGTCGTCATGCACATCCTTAGATATGCGCAGCCGCTCCATATTGAGTGCCTGCTGTTTTTCCAGCTCTGTTGTTTTCAGCCGCACGCGCCGCCGGATCACGCTCCTGCCTGCGGCGTAGATGGCAGCAGATAGGCATGCGAGCACCAGCAGCCTGAACCACCACTCCTGCCAGTAAGGCGGGCGGATGGTGATGCTTAGCGAGTGCGGCGCAGCGCTCCACGCACCTTCGTTGTTGCGCGCCTTTACAATAAGTGTATAGTTGCCGGGGGCAAGGTTAGAATAGCGCACCTTATCGCTGGTGGTATACACCCAGTCATTGTCCAGGCCATCAAGCTTGTAGGCAAACATGTTCTCCCCCGGCTCGGTATACTCCAGTGCCCGCAGCGCCAAGCTGATGGTATTGCGCCTGTGCGGCAGCGAGATGGAGGAAAGGAAATTTGCTGAGTCGGCGGCAAACAGGGTGTCATTGATATACAGCGAAGTTATTGCTGGCTGCGCCGCGTAAGGATTCTGCCTGATGCTTTGCGGGTAAAACCAGTTGATGCCGCTGACACCGCCGAATATCATCATGCCATCCGGGCTCTTGTAGTAGGCCCCAGTGTTGAACTCGTTCGATTGCAGGCCATCGCGGGCCGTATAGTTGACCACCTCAGCAGTGAGGGTCTTTATGTCCCGGCCATGTATCCTTATGTTGGCTATTCCCTTGTTGGTACTTACCCAAAGCGAACTGTCATGCTCCGGCAGTATTGCGTACAGGAGGCTATTGCCTAGCCCCGCTGCTTCATCGAATACTTTTACCTCCTTCGTTTTTTGATCGTAGGCAAGCAATCCCTGCTCGGTAGCCATCCACAGCACTTGCCGCTCTGTGCTGTTATAGAAGTGGCGTATCACAAACCGGTCGAAGCCCTCATAGAGCAGTTGCATCGTCGTATCATTGATCACTTTGGCTATGGCGAAGCCGTTTCTCCTGCCAAGGTATATGGTGCCATCGGGCTGGGGGAACAAGCCATACGTCCAGCTGCCAAAGTTATTCCGGTGAAACGCCCTGGGGAATACAGCAGTGGCGCTGCTGCTGCAATTTGTGATCATATACAGCCCCAGGTTTGTAGCTGCTATATAGTGGTCCGGCTTCCACTCAGTAAGGGCATAGATGACCGGCTTTTCTATAGACGATGATTGCTGCATAGGCAAAGCGAGCCGCCTCACCACGCGCCCGCTCTCTGCCGATAGCCACAACACATTGTCGCCGGCAGCGGCTACTATATTGCCCCGGCTATCCCTTATGATCGCCGCTGCCTGCGTATTCTTATCGCTGGGCGCCGGCCCCCATACCTTCTTCTGTGCGCCTGTGGCAGGGTTATACTGCCAGATGCCCTTATTGGCAGTGCCCAGCCATATTACGCCCCGCTCATCTTTGTAGATGCTTTTTACCATGAAGTCGCTGCTGTTCTTGTCGCCCTGCGGCAGCGCGGTGTATGAAGCAAATTTTGGCGGCTTTATATCCAGCTTCCAGGCCCCGCTGCCCTCTGTGCCTACCCACAGGTTCTGCGACCTGTCTATGAACATACAATTGATGCGGTTATTCTGGAAGGTCATCAGCTCATACTTGCGCGTGGCGGCGTCCAGTTTGCACACATAGCCATTCACCCACGATCCCAGGAAAATATTGTCCGTTATAGTGTCCTCGGCACAGGTATGCCATTGCACTTCGCCGCCGGGAGTTTTTATGGATACAAACTCTTCGTGCCGCGTAGCTGTGTCATAGATATATACACCATCGCGCGAATTGATCAGTATTTTGCCATTGCGCAGTGCCGTTATCGCATACACATCGTCTTTCGTTACCGGTCGTGTATTTTTATGGGTCTGGAGATCAAAGTATAGCACGCCCTTCCAGTCGGCCAGCCATATGCCTTTGCGGTCAAAGAAGCAGTTGTGCAGGGGAAACACGCGGTTAGGGTCTGTTTGCCATCGGTCCGTAAAAGGGTAATGCGTATGTTTAAGCGTAGTAAGGTCGATCGCGTAAAATCCGTTGCGCGGTACCACTGCCCACAAAACATTATCCCGAATGCCCAGCAATACCGAGGAGCCTACGAACTGCCGGTCGAGCACTACTTTGAATTCGGTATGCTTGTAGTCGAGGTAGCTGATACCCGCATCAGTACCCATCCATATACGGTGGCGGTTATCCTCTATTAGGCGGGAGTTGATGTTACCGTCGTGCAGGGTGGCGGCAGAGGTATCGGTAAACCTGCTTTTGTAGGCAACGAATTCCTTGCCGTCATAGCGGCTGAGGCCATCGCCGGTAGCCAGCCATATAAAGCCATGGGCATCCTGGCATATCCCATTGACGGAGTTTTGAGATAGCCCCTCATCTACCGTGAACGATTGCAGCCGTAAGCGGCTCTGTGCGCTTGTGCTGGTGCTATACAAGGCCAATGCCAGGACGAATAAGCCTAGATTAACGCAAACAGACCGCAAGCCGCCGGGGTAAGGCATAGAAAACTAATAATTTCTATTTCCCAACAATATACAAAAAAACGCCTGAACATGGTGTGCAGGCGTTTTTTGAAAGTATAAGTATGGCCTTAGAATTCAGCGTTCTTCGGTGTCCTTGGGAATGGTATCACATCGCGGATGTTGGTCATGCCGGTAACGAAGAGCACTATGCGCTCGAAGCCAAGCCCGAAGCCTGCGTGCGGCACGGTGCCGTAGCGGCGTGTATCCAGGTACCAGTAAAGCTCTTCTGCGGGTATGTGCATTTCTTCCATGCGCTTTTGCAGCATATCCAGCCTTTCTTCCCTTTGCGAGCCGCCTACTATCTCGCCAATGCCGGGAGCGAGGATATCCATCGCAGCCACCGTCTTACCATCCTCATTCATGCGCATGTAGAATGCTTTGATGTCTTTAGGATAGCCGGTAACGATCACCGGCTTTTTAAAGTGTTTCTCCACCAGGTAGCGCTCATGCTCGCTTTGCAGGTCTATGCCCCACTTCACATCATACTGGAACTTCTTTTTCTTGTACGCGGGCGACTCCAGCAGTATGTTGATGGCATCGGTATACGTGATACGCTCAAATTTGTTGTCGAGAACGAACTGTAGCTTCTCTACCAATCCCATCTCGCTGCGCTCGTTCATTGGTTTCTGCTTCTCCTCATCCGCAAGGCGCTGCGCCAGGAACTCGAGGTCCTCGCGGTTGTTTTCCATAGCATGGTTAATGATGAAGCGGATAAAGTCTTCAGCAAGGTCCATGTTGTCGTAAATGTCGTTGAAGGCAACTTCCGGCTCTATCATCCAGAACTCGGCAAGGTGGCGTGCGGTATTTGAGTTCTCAGCACGGAAGGTAGGCCCGAAGGTATACACTTCGCTTAGCGCCATAGCGCCCAGCTCAGCCTCCAGCTGGCCGCTCACAGTAAGGTTGGTATTGCGGCCAAAGAAATCTTCTTTATAGTTGATGCTATTGTCCTCGTTGCGCGGCGGATTATCGAATGGCAGTGTAGTCACACGAAACATCTCGCCCGCACCCTCAGCATCGGAAGCCGTAACAATAGGCGTATGCAGGTATACAAAGCCGCGATCATTAAAGAACTTGTGCACAGCATATGCCAGTGCATGGCGCACGCGGAACACAGCACCAAAGGTATTGGTGCGGAAGCGCAGGTGCGCTATCTCGCGCAGGTACTCCAGGCTGGGCTTGTTCTTCAGCTGCAGCGGGAACTGCTCGGTATCACAGTCGCCGAGTATGGTCACCTGCGCAGCTTTTACTTCTACCTTTTGTCCCTTGCCCTGCGAGGGTATTACCATGCCATCCACGCTTACGGAGGCCCCGTTCGTTATGCGTTTGATCAGCGCCTCATCGGCACTAAGCTCTATTACTACCTGCAGGTTGCCCATGCACGAGCCGTCGTTAACGGCAATGAACTGGTTATTGCGAAATGAGCGTACCCATCCCTTTATATTTACTTCGTAGTTCGCCTGGTCATTGTTCAGGATCTCCCTGATCTTGGTCCGTTTCATTGTGTGTGTATTAATACTGGAAATTTGCCCCGAAGGTGCGTAATTGTTATTTACTAAAAAAAAGATACTTCACCGCCATCACCATAAGGAATACGCCAAATATCCGCTTCAGGGTAGCCTCTTCGAGTGTCAGCGCCACCTTGCTGCCGAAGAAGCTGCCCACAATGAAGGCGATGCAGAGCACGCCAGCAATTTTGAAGTCCACATGCCCCGCTTTATAGTAGTTAATAACTGCCAGGAAGCCCACCGGTGGCAGCATCAGCGCCAGCGATGTGCCCTGCGCCTTCATCTGGCTCATAGATAGCAGCATCACCAGCGCGGGCACTATAACGGTGCCGCCGCCTATGCCTACCATACTGCTCAGCAGCCCTGCGCCCAGCCCTATCACCAGCAGCCATATAATGGTCGTTGCGTTCATGCCTGTGGCTTTTATATAGTTTGAGATGCGGCCTCAACAGCCATGTTGCCAAACTTGATCTTATAATCGTTTATACTGTGCTGCAGTATCTTCTTAGCCAGTCTCGCACTCTGGAATTCCTCTACTTTTACTTCCTTTTTCTCCAGCCTCTTATACTCTTCAAAGAAGTGGCGCATCTCGCCTATAAAGTGCGGCGACAGCTCGCTGATATCGTTGTAGTGGGCTACGCTCATATCGTTGGCACATACGGCTATCAGCTTGTCATCGGCTTCTCCCTGGTCCAGCATGCGCATCACGCCTATTATCTTGGCCTCTACCAGGCACAGTGGCTGCATGTCTATCTGCGACAGCACCAGTATATCCAGCGGGTCATTGTCATCGCAGTAGGTGCGGGGCACAAAACCATAGTTAGCCGGGTAGTATACTGATGAGTAAAGCACTCTATCCAGCTTCAGCATGCCGGTCTCTTTGTCCAGCTCATACTTTGCCCGCGAGTTGCGCGGTATCTCTATCACTGCATTTACTGTATGAGGCACGTTATCGCCATAACTTACCGAGTGCCATGGATTGAAGTTCATCTGTCTGTTATTTTGTTCTTTGGGGTGTCAAAAGTACTGAGGATTTGGTAGATAGCGCAAAACCCCTCAATTGGGGGGAGGGTATGCTAATGCCCGGCCGCAATGCAATAATTATGAACCCGTTACGTTCTATCAATGGAAACAAAAAGTTAACACTGGGCCTGGTGGGGCAATGGTAGCGGTATCCGAACTCATATATCAAATACTTTTTTAGAAGCTAAAATTGTTTTTTTGGGTGGTACTTATATCTTTGCAATCGCACAAAAAAAGTTTAATTAACTAATATTAAGAACAAAACACTAAAAACACAATTATGGCAGAAGTAAAAACGGCGGCAGCAACCCCTCATGGCAATCGTGCTGGTAAGCCAAAGAACTCTAATAACTTCATGACGAACCTCATAGTAGTTGTGTCGTGCATAGTAGTAGGCTGGGTGATCTGGAAGTTTGTTCTCGGTAGCCAGGCAAACTTCTTTGACGAGCACAAAGAAAAAGCTAAGAATGCCCTTGGAACCATGTACCAGGGCGGTTTCGTGGTACCCATACTATTAGCAACACTGCTTACGCTGCTTTGCTTTATCGTAGAGCGTGCGCTTACTATCTTCAAAGCTAAAGGCAAAATGGACGCGGGAGAATTCGTTCGTAAAGTACAGTACCACCTCGCTAATAAGAATGTTGATGCTGCCATCGCCGAGTGCGACAAGCAAGCTGGTTCAGTAGGCAACGTTATGCGTGCAGGCCTCGTTAAGTATCGCGAAATGACCACCAATAATGAGCTGGACACTGAGCAGAAAGTGTTGAGCATTCAAAAAGAGATTGAAGAAGCAACGGCGCTTGAGCTGCCTATGCTGGAGAAGAACCTCGTGTTCCTTTCTACTATCTCTTCATGCGCTACGCTCCTCGGCCTGTTCGGTACGGTAATGGGTATGATCCGGTCGTTTGCGGCGATGTCGCAGGCAGGTGCTCCTGATGCAGGTGCGCTTGCTGCCGGTATCTCTGAGGCCCTTATCAATACTGCCCTTGGTATCAGTACGTCGTTCTTCGCTATCGTAGCGTACAACTTCTTTACTACCATCATCGACGGTATCACTTACGGTATTGATGAGAGCGGTTTCACGCTGACGCAGAGTTTCGCTTCAAGCTACAAATAATAGCTTCGGCCATTGGGCTGCGGAATTTTTCGCAGCCCAATGGTTTTAGTTAAAAAATATATGATTTAGGTTGTGGAATTTTGAAGCTTCCGGATCTTATTAGTTTAAACAGAAGATATATATATAATGCCTAAAGCAAAACTCCCGCGGAAAAGTACCCATATAGACATGACGGCTATGTGCGATGTGGCTTTCCTGCTGCTGACGTTCTTTATGTTGGCAACGAAATTCAAGCCCGATGAGCCGGTTGTGGTGAAGACTCCTTCTTCGATCTCTGAGATAACGCTGCCCGATGTGGACATCATGCTGCTCACAGTAGATCCCAAGGGAAGGATATTCTTCTCTGTCGACAACAAGCTGAAAAGGAAAGCGCTCATAGAGGATATCAACACAGATAAGAACCTGAACCTTACCGAGACTGAGAAAACTGCTTTTGCGCTTGGCGCATCAGTAGGCGTTCCTTTCAGCCAGTTAAAATCTTACCTGGCGTTACCGCCCGATCAGCAGAAGGAGATAGAGAAAAGCGCCCCCGGCGTGCCTGTAGACAGTACTGTAATGTCAGTGAACAATGAGCTGGCTGCATGGATAAAGGCGGCAAGGATGTCGAACCCCAAGCTGCGCATCTGTATCAAGGCCGATGGCGAAGCATCGTATCCTAACGTAGCCAAGATCATCAAAACGCTCGAAGGGTATAAGATATTTAAGTTCAACCTCATCACCAATCTCAAGGCGGTACCTCCGGGCACAGCGGCCTTTGCTGAGAAGAACAAGGTGGCAGCGAACTAGTAAAGAAACAATATTAGTAAACTAAAAGGCTAAAATACTTCGTGTTATGGCAGAAATGGATACCTCGAGTAGCGGGGGGCATAAGAAAGGCCCCGGCGTCAAAAAAGGTAAAAAGTTAAGTACCCGTATAGATCTTACCCCAATGGTGGATCTGGGATTCCTGTTGATCACGTTCTTCATGTTTACCACTACCCTGGCCAAGCCAAAGACCATGGAGATAAACATGCCTTATAAGGATGAAGCCCTGAAGGAGGAAGAAAAGAACAAGCTGAAAGCTAGTGCGGCAATGACCGTGCTGCTGAGCAAGAGCCACAGGGTATATTATTACGAAGGCATAGGCGATGACCCTACCAAGCCACCAGACTTGAAGATCACCTACTTTACGCCGCAAAAAGGCATAAGGGACGCGATCATTGCAAAGAAAAAGATGGTTGCCGACCTCAAGCGCAGTGGTGCACTGGGACCTAAGGACGAAGCAACAATACTCATTAAGCCGGATAGCACAAGCACATATAGCGACCTTGTGAATATGCTGGACGAAATGAACATCAATGATGTGAAAGTGTATGCGATCATTGATATCTCCGATATCGAGCAGGGCTTTATAAAGGCCACAGAAGACGCGAGCGGGGTTAGATAGTTTTTCCCGGGGCAGTGTCCCCGGCCATAAAAAATATTAAAATGGATAACAATAAAATATTAAACAGCGACTACCTCGATATCATATTCGAGGGCCGTAATAAAAAATACGGTGGTTACGAGTTGCGCAAAAACTATCCTAAGCGGGTGGGCAGGTCTATGCTCGTGCTGGCAGGGGTAGGGCTGCTTACTGCGGCATATGCTATTGTGAACATGGGGATGAAAAAGGAGAAGAAGGAAGTAGTGATGGTAAAGCAGGTGACACTTGCCGAGCCACCGCCTATCGATCCTAATAAGCCACCACCACCACCGCCCCCGCCACCACCGCCACCGGTGAAGCCAACGGTGAAGTTCACACCGCCGGTGATCAAGAAGGATGAGGAAGTAAAGGAGGAGGAAGTACCACCGCCACAGAAGGAGATCACGGCCTCAGGCCCAAAGGACGTCGTAGGCGATCCTAACGGCATAGATCCCGGTATAGTAGAGCCAAGCAACGGTACAGGCGTAGTAGAAACACCAGCACCACCCGCGATATTCACGTACGTGGAGCAGATGCCGGCGGCAAGCTTTGATATGACCAAGTATCTCAGCGACCACATCAGCTACCCTGAAGCAGCACGCTCCAGCAATATTGAAGGCCGCGTTATCGTGAAGTTCGTAGTAAACGAAGACGGTGGCGTAAGCGATGTAACAATAGTGCGCGGCATAGGCGGCGGCTGCGATGAAGAAGCCAAGCGCGTAGTAGCAGCAATGCCTAAGTGGAAGCCCGGCAAGCAAAACGGTAAGCCCGTAAAGGTGTACTTCACGCTGCCTATCCAATTCAAATTAGAGTAACAGAACCAAAAAATAGTTTTTCAGAAAGGTCACCATGCGGTGACCTTTTTTATTTGCGCCATCCCTTATCACACCCGATTATCGCGTACAACCCATTGTACGTAGGGGCGGGGCTTGCCCCCGCCCTCAACACACGGGATTCATTGCGCGGTAGCCCCCGCGCGATAGGGTGGCCGCAAGGGCCACCCCTACAACCGCACGTACGTAGGGGCGGGGCTTGCCCCCGCCCTCAACATATGGGCAATCGCGAAAAGACAACCACAAGGGGTAGAACCCCATGGTCCTGTAGGGGCGGGGCTTGCCCCCGCCCTCAACACACGGGCGATCGCGAAAGGGCAATCACAGGGGTACAACCCCATGGTCATGTAGGGGCGGGGCTCGCCCCCGCCCTCAACACACGGGCAATCGCGAAGAACAACCATAAGCGCCACCACATGCGGGGGCTGGGCTCGCCCCGCCCGCGCTGGTGGGTACAAACTTTATCTGCCAGTGCAGCTACACACGCGTGCCGCAATCACCCCTTTTCGCTAATCTCCCGACTTCTGTCACGCATAAGTCTTCACTTGTGCAAAAAAATGTTAATTCGTAGTCACTTTAAAGTCATATAACGTTATATACACAAGTTATCTTTTGATCAAATCTTAAATTTACGCTACAGTTAAAATAAGGCTGGGGATTTAATTATTAAAAGTTCAAATCACTCTTTTAGTATGCAGCGAATGGTTATTCTCGGATCTGTCCGGAAGTGGAGGCACTTACTTTTTTCATTGACCCTGGTATGCGGCGCAGTAGCAGCCAATGCACAGGTAACAGGTACAAAAACAATTGGCGTAGACTACGCCACACTGGCGGGGGCAGTGACCGCCCTCAATACAAGCGGCATATCCGGTCCGGTAATTATCAACATACCGGCAGGTTACACAGAAACGGCGCCGACAGGCGGCTACCAGCTTGGTAGTACCGTGCTCAATGCGGCTACCTCGTCCGCAGGCACGCTCACCATAAGGAAGAGTGGCACAGGTGTCAACCCCGTGCTTACGGCGCCGGTAGGCACATCAACCACCGTTGACGGGATATTCATTATCCGCGGCACCGACTACGTCACTATTACAGGCCTAGACCTCGCAGAGTCACCCGCGAACATTACGCCAACCACACAGATGGAGTGGGGCTATGCATTGGTGAAACTGAATGGCACAGCGCCCTTTGACGGATGTAATAATGTTGCTATCAACAACAGTAAGATAACCCTCAACATGCTGAACACAGCATCGGCAGGTATCTATGCAGGCAACCATACTGCAGCAGTGAATACCGCGCTCGCCATCACTGCCACCAGCGATGCCATGAGCAACTGCACATTCGCGGGTAATACCATTACGAATGTCAATACCGCTATCTCGCTCAACGGTTATACAGCCGCTGCTGCCCCCTACGATCTCTACGACCAACACAATACGATAGGCACAGCCACAGGCGGCAACACCATCACGGAGTTCGGTGGCACTGCTACCGCAGCCTACGGTATCTATCTTGCAGGGCAGCACGATGCAAAGGCAATGTATAACAACATTACCAGCGCAGCCACACCGGGCACAGGTATCATTCGGGGTATCTTCCATGGCCTGGGTGTCAACTCTGATTTCACGGCATCCTACAATACTCTTCAGCTGCGTGCTGCTACAGGTGCACTCTACGGCATAGCCAATGGCACAGGCGCGGCTAATACTGGTATCACTGGTACAGGCACTATTACCATTACCAACAACACCTTCCAGAACTACAGCTTCAGCGCAACGAATACCGCAACCAACTACCTGTGTTTTTACAACTATGCAGGTACAACAGCTGGCTGGGCGCTGGGCAGTGTTGTGATGAACAACAACACGGTGCAGAACATGAATAACCTTAGCGCTACCGGCACTATGCATATGTTCTACAACTACTACTGTAATGCAAATGACGTACGCTTCAACAACAACAAGATAAACAGCGTATACCGCTCATCTACTGCCGGCAGCACTTACTGCTATTATAACTATTACGGCAGCCCTACCGGTGGCGCAGACTCAGTGGTAGGCAACAAGATCACCAACGTTTCATCGCCATACAACCTCTACTGTATCTACGACTACATGACCGCCACTACCCGCGACAGGATAGTGATGAACGATACAATTATGAACGATACCGCCGGTAAGAACAGCACATTCTATTCGCTCTACGGCATCTATACTTACTACGGTAATAACGTAACAGTAAAGAACTGCCGCATCACCAACCTCTATGGTGTACCTGCTAATAGCACTACTGTGTATGGCCTGTATCGTTATTATGGTACCAATGCAGTTGTGAGCAACAACCTGGTATCTGATAACATCGGTTATTCAACATATGGCATCTACAGTTCTTCCGCTTCATCCTCAGCATTGATCACGAATAATACTGTTAACAATCTCGCCGGCACCACAGGGTCGTTGTATGGCCTATACTCCAGCAGCACCGGTACCAACGATATGTATAACAACACCGTGCGCAACATGATCTCCACGTCAGGCACCATATATGGCCTGTACAATGCAGGCGGCAGCGTGGTGAATGTCTACAACGATACTGTGTACAATATCACCAACAGCGGTGCATCAGTCTACGGATTCTATAGCAGCAGCGGCACTACCATTAATGCTTACAACCTGCACATAGCCCGCATTATGGACAATGGCGCCACCGGCAGCGTATACGGCCTGTACGCCAGTGGAGGCACCACACTCAATTTTTACAGGAACCTGATAGATACGGTAACGACTGCCGCTACAACAGGTACTGCATACGGAATATACGAGAGTGGCCTTACGACGTTTAATTGCTATAGGAACAAAGTGTCTTACGTATCAGGCAACGGTACAGGTGGCTCCGCTAATGGTATGTACCTCAACAGTGGCACGGTAACGGCCTACAATAATATCATAGGCAACCTGCATACGCCCAACTACACCACCGCCACAGCGAATTCAGGTACGCAGCTGGTAGGCATTTATTGCGGCTCGGCGACTGCGGTAAACCTTTACCACAATACTGTGCATCTGAATGGAGCAAGTGCGGGTGCCAACTTTGGCAGCACCGCGGTGTATGCATCAACCACGCCAAGCCTTACCATGAATAACAACATATTCATGAACACTTCTACGCCTGCCGGCACAGGCATGGTAGCAGCATACAGGCGCAGCAGCACCACGCTCACCACATACATGCCGGGCTCAGACAACAACCTGTTCTATGCAGGCACTCCCGGTATCAATAAAGTGATCCTCTGGGATGGCACAGCAGCGTACCAAACGCTCACCGACTACAAGACACTGGTAACACCGCGCGACGGCGCTTCTGTAACAGAGAACGGTTCATTCCAGAGCCTCAGTGGCATTGGTACTACATTCTTGCACCCGGTTACTACTGCCCCTACCCAGGTAGAGAGCAACGGTACGCCAATTGCAACTATTACCGATGACCACTATGGCACGCTAAGGGCGGGCAGCACAGGCTACACAGGCGCTGGTGCAGCTCCTGACCTGGGGGCTGTAGAGGATGAGTATATCCCTACAGATCTTTCAGCTCCGAACATTACGTATACCATGCTACCCTACACCTGCGCTACAGGCGACAGGACGTTTACAGCATCCATCACCGATCTTACAGGAATGTCGCTATCAGGTGCAACTGTGCCGCGCGTATACTACCGCAAAGGCACAGGAGTGTGGTTCTCACGCGCCGGTATATTTGCATCCGGCACCTCAGAAAGCAGCACGTGGAACTTTACCATAGGCGCAGCAGACATGGGTGGCCTCATCTTGGGCGATACTGTTTCTTACTTCGTAATAGCACAGGATACAGCGGCAGCGATAAACATAGGCTCTGACCCTGCCGGTGCAGTGGCTACCGATGTGAATACTGTAACGACATATCCCGCAGCGCCTAACCGCTACGTAATAGCCGCGGCAATGGCAGGCTCCTACAATGTCGGCGTATCCGGCGACTACGCAACTATTACCGCAGCCGTGGCAGCATACAATGCGGCATGTATCTCCGGGCCGGTTACCTTCCTGCTTACAGATACTGCATACAATTCTGAAACGCTGCCAATAACCATCAATGGCAATCCGTATGCAAGCGCAGCAAATACGCTGACCATACGCCCTGCGGCCGGTGTGACTGCATCGATCAATGATACAGCTGCAACGTCAATATTCATGCTGAACGGTGCAGACTATGTAATTATAGATGGCGCTAACAACCCTGTTGCTAACAGCATATGCCCACCTGTAGCTGCTTCGCGCGATCTTACTATAAAGAACAACAGCACGGCCACCACAAGCGCGGTAATATGGCTGCGGAACGCTACGATAGGCGACGGCGCCACCAACAACATTGTACGCAACGTGAACATCAGCGGCAGCGGCAGTACCTACACCCTGTTTGGCATAGGCTCGGGCGGTGCTTCTATAGCATATACCAGCTCAGGCAACGGCAATAACAACAACAGGTTTGAGAACAACAGCATCAGGGCGGTGCAAACCGGCATCTTCTCGCGCGGTGCAAGTGCCGCTAATAAAAACAACGGCACAGTCATCAACCAAAATGTGATGAACGAGGCTGCACCGGGCAATCTCCGCAACAACGGCATATTCACCGGCTTTGAGAATAACATTACCATATCCGGCAATGAGCTTGCGAACATAAGCAATGGTGCGAGCAATGATATCATCGCGATCAACCTTGGCTTTAACAACAACGCTAGTACCAGCACTATGACCGTGGGCAATGATGTAACCAATGCTGTTGTAACACACAACAAGCTTACTAACATAAGCCAAACGAATACGTTCAGCTGCCTGGGTATTGCTGTTGCCGGTGTTTCATCGGGTACCACGCTTGTAGCTAACAATATGCTGAGCGGCGTTATCAGCAAGGGCACCAGCGGCGACTTCTCGTCGGGCATATTCATAGGCGGCGCAGCAGGTGGTGGAACTAATGTTTACTACAACAGTGTAAACGTTACCGGCACACTTACTGGCGGCACTTATCCTAACTATGCCATTGCCATATCAGGCAGCAACCCGGTAGTGAACCTGAAGAATAACGTGTTTGTAAACAACAACACAGTAGCCACTGCTACTCTGCAGTACGCTATAGGCCTGGCATACACCACATACACCAACCTGTCTTCTAACAACAACAACTTCTACTCGGTGGGCACAAGGCTGGCAACGGTGGGCACGCTTGCGGGCACAGGCACAGCACAGCCTACACTCGACGCGTGGCGCACAACAACAGGCGAAGATGCGAACTCAAAGAACATCAACCCTGTATTCACATCTGCGACAGACCTGCGCCTGGCGCCGGTAGCTGCTAATCTTCCGCTTATGGACTCCGGCGCTGTAGTTACGGTGACCAACGACATAGATTGCAGCACACGCAGCACCACGCCTGATATAGGTATCAACGAGTTCACCATTCCACCATGCGGAGTCATCACAGCAGGCACCATAGCCGCAGGCGATGTCGAGTTCTGCGGATCTGGTGCGTCATCGTTCACGCTGCCTACATCGAGCACAGGTCTTGGTATCGTATACCAGTGGTATTCATCGGCCGACAGCGTAAGCTGGACCCCGGTGAGCGGTGCGGTAGCCAGCAGCTACAGCACACCTACGCTTACTGCCACTACCTACTATCGTGTGGTACTTACCTGTACTTACTCAGGCTCAGCTGATACTGCTGCCATAGGGGTAACAATACATCCGCTGCCCGTGATAACAGCAACACCTGATGGCGGAGCCATCTGCATCACAGGTACCGGTATGGATATAACTGCAGCCGGCGCAGCCACATATACCTGGTCACCGGCAACCGGCCTTAGTGCTACTACAGGTGCGGTGGTAAACGCCAACCCTGCATACAACACCAGCTATACCGTAACAGGTACAGACGTGTATGGCTGCGTGAGCACACATTCGCTTACTGTTACCGTGAGTACACCGCCAGCAGCATTTACGTTATCTCCGTCCTCAGCTACAAGGTGCGAAGGTGATACAGCTCTTCTCCTGACCGCGATAGGGCCTGTTGTTGCAGATACTGGAGCAATTACCGATACTTCAGGCTCTGTGACTATTGCTATACCCGATATCACACCTGCTGGTGTAAGGGATACGCTTGCGATAAGCGGCATACCCGCCGGTGCCACCATCACGGGGGTTAGCGTGAACATCAACGCAGCAATGACCTACGATGGCGACCTTACATTCAACCTTACAGCGCCTAACGGCAGTACGCTTAACCTTATTAACAGGCGCGGCGGCACAGGCGAGGACTTTGTAAATACTACGGTAAGCTCAGATGGCACGCTCTCGTTTGTTGGTGCCACGGCACCGTTTACCAATACTTACAAGGCAGACGCAGCAGCAACAGGAGGTACCACTGTATTGCCTGTCACCACAAGCTCATGGGCAGCCCTTTTTGGCGCAGCTAATGGCGACTGGATACTCAGCGCCCGCGACTGGGCAACTGGTGATGCAGGCACAATAACCTCGTGGACTGTAACCGTCAACTATACTTACAACCCGGCTATTACATGGTCGCCATCGGCTACCTTGTATACCAATGCAGCTGCTACGGTTCCTTATACAGGCACTGCAACAACATCGATATATGCACGCCCGGCTGCCACTACTACCTACACGGCCACAATGACCGTAGGTGGTTGCAGCACTACAGCTGCGGCAACGGTGAGCGTTAATCCTGCGCCTGCAGCTTATGCAGTAACGGGCGGCGGCAGCTATTGCGCCGGTGGCACAGGCGTGCACGTGGGCCTAGCTAACTCGGAGGCAGGCATCAGCTACCAGCTATACAATGGTGCAGCGGCCGTGGGCAGCTCCCTGGCAGGCACAGGTGCAGCACTTGACTTTGGATTGCAAACTGCTGTAGGCACTTACAGCATATTGGCCACTAACACAGCTACAGGCTGCACAGCCGGTATGACAGGCACTACATCAGTATCTGTTGATCCATTACCAGTAGTATTCGCTGTAGCCGGCGGCGGCACTATATGCGCAGGCGATGCTGGCGTATCTATAGGCCTTAGCGGGTCAGAGACAGGCATCAGCTACCAGCTCTACAATGGCACTACCGCTGTCGGCACCACTGTTCCCGGCACAGGCTCAGCCATTACATTCGGCTTGCAGTCAGCAACAGGCACGTACACAGTACTCGCAATAAACGTAGCCACATCCTGCACCAGCAGTATGTCGGGCAGCTCGGTGGTAGTGGTTAACCCATTGCCTGTAGCATACACTGTTATAGGTGGAGGTAGCTACTGCGCGGGTAGTGCGGGTGTTAGTGTCGGTCTCAGCAATTCTACCTCCGGCATCAGCTACCAGCTCTACAAAGGTGGTGTTGCCATAGGCAGCCCGCTTACAGGAACCGGTGCTGCGCTCGACTTCGGCATCCACACAGATACAGGCTCGTACTCCATAGTTGCTACTAACCCCGCTACATCATGTTTCGCTACGATGACGGGCACCGCAACTATTTCAATAGATCCATTACCTGCAGTGTTCACAGTTACCGGTGGCGGCAGCTACTGCGCAGGTGGCACAGGTGTATCAATTGGCCTGGGCAGTTCAGAAGCGGGTATCAATTATCAACTGTACAATGGCGCCGCATCTGTAGGACCCGTAGTTGCAGGCACCGGCAGTGCTATCAGCTTCGGCACGCAGACTGCTGTGGGTACATATACCGTAGTAGCTATCAATGCTGCTACTGGCTGTAGCATTGCTATGAGCGGATCTGCTGTAGTGAGCATTGATCCGCTACCTGTTGCATTCACGGTAACCGGCGGTGGCAGTTACTGCACAGGTGGCACGGGCATGATCGTTGGGCTTAGCGGCTCAGCTATAGGTACCACATACCAGCTGCTGCGCGATGGTGTTATCGTTGGCACTCCATTAGCAGGCACAGGTGCAGCGCTCAGCTTCGGCTATCAAACTGCATCCGGCACATACAATGTCGTTGCAACTATCACGGCAACTGGTTGTGTTAATACAATGTCTGGCACTGCTACTGTTACAGAGTTGATCATTCCCGCAGCATATGCGATCACGGGTGGCGGCAGCTACTGCGATGGTGGCACCGGAGTAGGCATAGGTCTCAGCAACTCGGAGCTTACCATTACCTACCAGCTTTACAATGGCGGCACGCCGGTAGGCACTCCTATTCCGGGCACCGGCAGCGGCTTCAGCTTTGGCGCCTTCACAGCGGTAGGTACTTATTCAGTTGTTGCCAGCAACGCTATAGGCTGCGCTACAGATATGACAGGAACAGCAACAGTATCAATCGATCCGCTGCCTGCAGTATTCTCCCTCACAGGTGGCGGTGTATACTGCGATGGCGGTGCAGGTGTAGCTATAGGCCTCAGCGGTTCTGAAGCAGGCCTGAGCTACCAGCTTTTCAACGGTGCTGCAATCGGTGCGCCGGTGATGGGTACCGGTGCGGCTATCAGCTTTGGCATGCAAACCATTGCAGGCGCTTACATGGTAATAGCTACCAATACTGCCACAGGCTGTGCAGCGCCAATGACCGGGTCGGCTGAGGTATTCATCAATCCTACAACGCCGCCGGCGGTGAGCATTACATCGAGCATGGGCGATACAATGTGCCTGGGCACATTCACTACATTCACTGCAACACCGGTAGACGGTGGTTATTCGCCCACCTACCAGTGGAGTGTGAACGGTGTGAACACAGGTGCAGGCACGGCATACAGCTACATCCCTGCAAACGGCGATGTGGTGCGTGTGCGCATCACCAGCAGCTCATGCGCTACGCCCGATACGGGCAGCAGCGCTATGACGCTCACAGTAACAAGCTACGTAACACCATCTGTATCGGTAACAGTAAGCACAGGTACCACTACCTGCGATGGCACTCCTGCTACGTTCACTGCCGTGCCTGTCTATGGAGGCTCAGTGCCCACATACAGGTGGGTCAAGAATGGTATCAGCGTAGCCACAGGACCTACGTATACCACGGTTCCGGAAGACGGCGATAGTGTGTACTGCTATATGTTCAGCACATACCCCTGCCGCTACGCAGATTCTGTGCGCAGCACCAGTGTGGTGATGAATGTTACCCCAATTGTTGCACCAACGGTTACCATCGTTGCGCATCCCGGCCTTATCATTACAGCAGGCCAAACGGATACGCTGGTAGCAATAGTTACCGGTGGCGGCACAGCGCCTGTGTATGTATGGAAGATCAACGGCGTAGTTGTATCGGGCGCGACAACGGCAACGTTCATCAGCAATACGCTGCACAATGGTGATATCGTTAGCTGCCATGTAACTACTACAGGGCCATGCGGCGGAGCCACCGGTACTAACTCGGTCCACATAACAGTAACCGGCGGCGGTACTACCGGCGTAAACCAGGTAACCGCAGGTATGGACGTGAAGCTTATGCCAAACCCAAACAAGGGAGCGTTCACCATCAAAGGTGATATAGGTACCGGCACCGATGATGAAGTGAACATCGAGGTCACAGACATGCTCGGACAGGTGGTATACCGCAATGTACTAACAGCAAAGCAAGGCCAGGTAAATGAGCAGGTGCAGCTAAGCAATACGCTGGCAAACGGCATGTATATCCTTAACCTGCGCTCAGGAAGTAATACAAAGTCTATCAACTTCGTGATAGGCCAATAAGAAGTATATGTTTTAGTTTGTGAGTAAAGGGAGCGGGCAACCGCTCTCTTTTTATTATTCCAATGGCATACTCAGCACATGGTCATTCATAAAGTAACCGCCGCCAATGTCTATGTCCTCGTCTTTGAAATGCCGGAAGCCGGTCTTCTCGTAAAACGCTTTGGCTGCATGGTTGTGGATATTCACATTCAGCCTTAGTGTCGTTGCACCCTGTGCTGCAATGTCGTCTGTTATATAGCCGAGCACATACCTGCCAATCCCCTTGCCCTGCATCGACGGCAGTATGTATATTTTGTGCAGCTTATAGATGCCGGGCTCTATTGCAGAGTAAGAAGCAAATGCCGCCGGTGTGCCTTGGTAATAGCAGATTATAAACTGGTGCTGCAATTCGGTCATCTGCTTTTTCAATGCCTCCGGGGTATAGAAAAGCCCCATCATATACGCCACTTGCTGTTCGCCTATTATGGGTATATAGGTTTGCGGCCACACCTGCTCATTAAGCGCTATTATTAGCGGGATATGCGATACATCTGCCTTTATTATTTCAAGGTGTTCTTTGTGGTCTGTCATTATACTACTATGCACTAAATTAAAATATAATAAGTGGTTTCGTTTTCAAAGATAATTAAACTAAATTCGCTTGAAATAATAACGGTCCGCGAAAATGAAAAAGGCTGCATATACTGTATTAGTGATCCTTTCTGTCATGGTATCCATGGCATCTTGCAAAAAGATGTACCACTGCAGCTGCGCCTACAATAACACGGTGGTTTACACCAAAGATCTTGGCTCCCATACCGAAGACGATGCCCGCGAAGAGTGCAGCAAATACGACACCACCATCACGGGTGAAAAGTGGAACTGCACCATTTATTAGTCACTAATTCCTGCCCGTTTTCTTGCTTTTATGACAACTTTATGAAAGCAGCCTTATACAATATCGCCCTTTAGACATTACTTTTGAGGCGATAAATTAAATCTATCCAAATGAAAAATGCCTCAGTAGCTATCGGTTCGCTGTCGTTGATCTGTTTTATAGCGCTTTCTACACTGTTTTTTTCCTGCAATGAGAAGGGTAGCAGCAAGAGCAGCAGCGTGGTCACTTCTTCAGCGCCATTACCTGCAGGTGCATCAAAGCTGGCATATGTAAATATCGATTCCTTTGAGGCATCTTACCTGCCAATGAAGGAGCGCCAGGAAGACTTTAAAAAGCGCCAGCTGCAGATGGACAATGAGCTGCAGCGCTCTTACCAGCAGATGCAGAATGATGCAGCCGAAGTGCAGAAAAAAGCACAGGCCAATACACTGACACAGGCTGAGTATGAGACCGCGCAAAAACGCCTGATGCAGATGCAGCAGAGCTTCGAAACGCGTAAGCAGTCTATGACAGACCAGCTGATGAAAGAGCGTGATGACTTCAACAAAGAGCTGAAAGCACAGCTGGATGCCTTCTTTGAAGAATACAACAAAACACGCCACTACGATTTTATCTATTATTACTCGCCAAGCGCCTCTTCTATCCTCTATGCCAACAAGCAGCTGGACATTACCCAGGATGTAATTGACGGCATGAATGCACAGGCAAAAAATACACCTGCTAAGAAAAAATAAGTAGTATTTTTCTGAAAATACACATCTTTTGGAAAACAATGCTTCTCAGGATAAAGGCGCCCATTTTCACCGTTCGCTAACTTTGCTTGATGGTGCCCTGCTGGTTATAGGCTCCATGATAGGCTCCGGCATTTTCATTGTAAGCGCCGATATAGCACAGGAAGTAGGCAGCGCGGGCTGGCTCATTGTAGTGTGGCTCATTTCCGGGTTCATTACCCTTGCTGCGGCACTGAGTTATGGAGAGCTGAGCGGCATGTTCCCGCAGGCTGGCGGCCAGTACGTATACCTCCGCGAAGCTTTTGGCAAGCTATACGGCTTTCTTTATGGCTGGTCGTTCTTCGCTGTCATACAAACGGGCACCATTGCCGCCGTTGGTGTTGCCTTTGGCAAATTCCTCGGCTACCTGGTCCCCTCCCTTGGCGATGACAACATACTTGTAGGCACAGCCGAAGGGTTTCACATAAGCGCAGCGCAGCTGGTAGGGATAGCCATTATCCTGCTGCTCACCTACATCAATACCCGTGGCGTGAAGAGTGGTAAGTGGATACAGCTGCTGTTTACATTTGCAAAGGTGGGTGCTATGGCAGCCCTCATCATTTTCGGCTTTCTCTTTTTTAAAGACCACAGCGTATGGACGGCCAACTGGGCCGATGCATGGCATGCAAAAAAGGTCACTATAACAGATGGTGCAATCACACACGATAGCATCTTTGGCGTAGGTATTGTTATGGCAGTTTGTGTGGCCATGGTAGGCTCTCTCTTCTCCAGCGATGCGTGGAACAGTGTCACCTTCATAGCGGGCGAGATAAAGCGCCCCGAGCGCAACATAGGCCTCAGCCTGTTCATAGGCACCTTCATAGTTACGCTGCTTTATGTAAGCATGAACTTCATGTACCTCAACGTGATGAGCATTAGCGAGATAGCCCACGCGCCATCGCGCAGGGTAGCTACTGCGGCCGCGTTAAAAATATTCGGGCCTGAAGGTGCTATCATCATTGCGGTGCTCATCATGGTGTCTACCTTTGGGTGCAACAACGGGCTCATACTTTCGGGTGCCCGTGTATACCACACCATGGCCAAGGATGGCCTCTTTCTTCCTGCTGCTGCGAAGCTCAACAGCAATGGCGTACCCGGCCACGCACTATGGATGCAATGCATATGGGCATCGGTGCTTTGCCTCAGCGGCCAGTATGGCAACCTGCTCGATTTTATCACCTTTACTGCTCTGATGTTCTATGTGCTCACCATCGGCGGCATCTTCAGGCTGCGGCGCACCCGGCCCGATCATGCGCGGCCCTACAAGGCATTTGGCTACCCCGTTATACCGATCATCTACATTGCAATGGCCTCCTTTATCTGCATAGTGCTGCTCAAGGAAAGGCCGAATTATACATGGCCCGGGCTTATCATTGTAGTGCTTGGCCTACCAGTATATTACTTACTCAACAGGAAACAGGCCTCTAATGGATAAGGCGGAACTGCATAAAATATTTGATGACATTGCCGGCCTGCATATTGTGGTGGTAGGCGATGTAATGCTTGATAACTATTGGTGGGGTCATGTGGAGCGCATATCTCCCGAGGCGCCCGTACCCGTAGTAGCCCTCACTCGCAGGGAAAGCCGGCTGGGCGGCGCAGCAAATGTGGCGCTCAACTGTCGTGCACTGGGCGCGCAGGTAACGCTTGCCAGCGTAGTAGGCGATGATGTAGAGGGCAATACCCTCATAAAGCTTGCAGGCGATGCAGGCATAAGCAGCGAGCTGGTAATGCAGAGCAAGATACGCCCCACCACTACCAAGGTGCGCGTGCTGAGCCGCAACCAGCAAATGCTGCGCCTCGATGACGAGATCACCGACGACCTGTTCACAGAAGAGGAGCACCCGTTCATAGATAAAGTACTCCGCTACCTGCAGCGCGTGAAGCCGCATGCAGTGATATTTGAGGACTACAACAAGGGTGTGCTCAAGGAGAATGTAATACGGCATATAATTGCCCATTGCAGGGAGATAGGCATTGTTACCGTTGTTGATCCTAAGAAGAAGAACTTCCTTGCTTATAAGGGCGTTACCATATTCAAGCCCAACCTTAAAGAAGTGCGGGAGGGCCTTAATCTCGATGTATCTGTTGTAGACCAGCCACACCTTGAAGAAGTGCATAAGAAGCTCAACGATGCGCTGGGGCACGATGTGACCTTTATTACATTATCTGAGAAAGGCGTATCGTGGAATAATGGCAGCAGCATGGAGATCATTCCATCGCATGTGCGGGATATAGCCGATGTATCGGGCGCAGGCGATACTGTAGTAGCAACTGCAACGGTCATTTATACGCTTACCAAAGACCTGCACCTGATGGCCGAAATAGCCAACCTAGCCGGCGGACTGGTATGTGAGCAGGTAGGTGTGGTGCCGGTAGAAAAGAACCTGTTGCTGAAGGAAAGCGAGATGCTGCTGTGCAGCTAAATACAAGCAGCCTATGCAATACCAGGAACTGCTTTTATTCTTCTTTGCTGTAGCCCTGGTATATGCATCCGTGGGCTTTGGCGGTGGCTCCAGTTACCTGGCATTGCTTGCACTGTATCCCATTCCTTTCCCGGAGATAAAGCTGACCGCGCTCTCCTGCAATATCATTGTTGTCACGGGAGGCACCCTATTATTCATAAAGCACAGGCAGGTAGACTGGAAGAAGACGCTACCGCTGGTAGCCGCCAGTGTGCCCATGGCATTTGCAGGTGCAAGGCTGAAGCTAAGCCAGGAAGTGTTTTTTATCATCCTCGGTTGCAGCCTTATCGCAGCGGCGCTGTTGCTATGGGTAAAAACAAGGCGGCCAGATAACGACGGCTACAACGAAGCGTCACAGTATGGCAAAAGCCTTTTGCTGGGTAGTGCTATCGGCTTCCTCTCGGGCATGGTGGGCATAGGCGGCGGGATATTTTTATCGCCCCTGCTCAACCTGGCGAAGTGGGACACACCCCGCCGCATCGCGGCTACTGCCAGCCTTTTCATATTGGTAAATTCTGTGTCAGGCATCGCAGGCCAACTCTCCACCGCACCTGGCGATATTAATATCAGGCGTATTGGCTTACTTTGTGTAGCAGTGCTGGTAGGCGGGCAGATTGGCTCGCGAATGGCGGCGGCCAAGTTCAATATGCTGGTGATAAAGCGAGTTACCGCGGTGCTGGTTTTTGCAGCAGGTGTCGAGGTACTCTGCAAGCATTTGCCCTGGTTTAAATAGTGTATCATGGAAGTAAAGGTTTTAGTATTTGGCAGGGCGCGGGAGCTGGCAGGCAGCGGCAGTATTGCAGTGCATGCTACAGACGGCGCTACACTTGCTGACGTCATTGCACTGGTAAAGACTCAACACCCTGCAATGGCGCAGCTATCAGCATTCAGCACAGCTATAAATGGCCAATACGCTGCAATCGATACGCTGCTGAGTGCAGGCGATGAGGTTGCCATTATTCCCCCGGTAAGCGGCGGATAGTTTTAGATACACAGCCTATGGTCAACGTACTTTTATCTTCTGAGCCGCTAAGCATACAGGCATGTGCCGACTGGGTAATGTCGCCCGAGGCTGGCGGTATAGACATATTCATAGGCACCGTGCGCAACCATACAAAGGGCAGGGCAGTAGTGCGCCTCGAATTCGAAGCCTACGACCGCATGGCTATAAGCGAGATGAACAAGATAGCTGCGGAGATCATGGTACGCTGGCCCCTGCATAAAGTGCTCATCCATCATCGCACAGGTATTTTACAGGTAGGGGAGATCCCCGTTATCATTGCCATATCAGCCCCCCACCGCGATGCAGCATTCACCGCATGCCGCTACGCCATAGACACCCTCAAGCAAACTGTCCCCATCTGGAAAAAGGAGATATTCGAAGATGGTGAACAGTGGGTGACGCCTACGCCGTAGATGCCTCTCCCGGCGGCTCCGCCTGCCTTCGCTGAAGCTACGCCAGGTAAAAAGGAGAGGAGATATAATGTACACTCACGTGTTTTGGTGAGTATTCAGCAAGCGCCGCACCTGCTCCGCATCCTCCGGTGTATTGGCATTCAGCAGCGCATCGCCATTAGGCGGAGTAAGTATGTTCACACGCTGCTCGTTCCTTATCAATATCTTTCTCGGGCATGAAAAGCCATCCACAACAGCAGCTTTCAGTATGGGTATACTCGCAGGCTCCCATATGGTTATGAGCGGCTCCGGTAGCCCATCAAACGGGCTCTTGAACGTAGTCGCTATTTTGCTGCTATCTCTATTGGTGATCAGGTAGCGCAGCGTTGACTCATCCATCAGTGGCAGGTCGCAGGCTACTACAAGCCACGCCGCTTCTGGTGAGCGTTCAAACGCCGATAGAATACCCGCCAGCGGGCCTTTGCAATCAATGGTGTCGGGTAGTGCCTTGTAAGATGCAGTAATGTCCTGCACCTGCTCGGCGCGACAAGAGATGTACACATCATCGCAAACGTTCTTTAGCAGATCAGCTATGTAGTACTGCTGCTCCTTGCCATGCCACTGTATGAGGCCCTTGTCGTGCCCCATGCGCTGGCTTTTGCCGCCTGCAAGCACCAGCCCGTATAGGAGTGCTGCATTATTCTGCCCTGCTGTAGTCACGCTTGCCTCCTGTTTTTGCCATTAATTTAGTTTCCTTTATTACTATGTCGTGGCTCATAGCCTTGCACATATCATACACCGTGAGCGCGGCAATACTCGCACCCACCAGCGCTTCCATTTCTATACCTGTCTTCGCTGTTACACTCGCTGTGCAGTCTATTATTAGTTCATGCGCACCATCAAAGTTTATTGTTATTTCGCAGTTGTCCATACCCAATGGATGACATAGCGGTATCAGCTCACCGGTCTTCTTTGCGCCCATTACACCAGCAATAATAGCCGTTTGCAGCACGCTGCCTTTTTTTGATTGTATATCTCCTTCAGTAAAGTGCGCAGCCACCTCAGCGGGCAGCCACACTATGCTGCGCGCGGTGGCACTGCGCCTGGTTACCTGCTTGCCGCCCACATCTACCATTGCCGGCTGGCCCTTATCGTTAAGGTGTGTAAAGTCGTTCATTGTTATACTATTGGTTTAAAAGGCCACACGCGGTGCACCTCGCCCTTCATAAAAGTGCTCTGATCGGCCGGCAATTCCATGAAGGCATTCGCATGCACCAGGTTCGCAAAGTCGCCTGAGCCATTGCCTTCCATGGGTGTTGCCAGCAGCTGGCCATATCTGTTGCCTTTGAGTCTTACCTGCATAAAGTACTGCAGCTCCGGCGCAAAGGTTATTTCGTGTTCCAGTATAGCGTACTGCTCCGGTATTTGCGGTTTGGTATTTGGAGTTTGGTATTTGGAGTTTGCAGCGAGCCAGGGCAGGAAGTAACGGTACATGCACATAAACACCGACACCGGGTTGCCGGGAAAAGCAAACACCAGCGCCCTGCTGCCCTGCGCACCAAACCAGAATGGCTTACCCGGCCGCTGCTTGACCTTATGAAACAGCTGCGTCACACCCGCCTCTTCCAGCGCTTTAGGTATGTAGTCGTACTTACCCATAGAGATACCCCCGCTGAGCAGCAGCACATCGTACTTTGCTACAGCCTCACCTATGTGTTTTCGTATTGCGACTTCATCATCTGCTATATGCATCATTTCGGCAGTAATGCCGTGCTGCTGCAATATTGATTTTATAGTATGGTTGTTAGACTGCCGCACCTGCCACGGTGTTGGCTGCTCATCTATACCCACCACCTCATCGCCTGTAGATATAATGAGCACGGTAGGATTTTTACGTACCAGCAATGTGCTTATACCTACCGATGCGGCCATGCTGATTACCGGCGGGTCCACCACGCGGCCCGCCAGCACCACCACTTCACCTTCGGTAGTATCCTTGCCCTTGCAGTGTATGTTTTGTCCTTTACGTACAGTATCTATTTTCACCAGCACATAGCCATTATTGATCTCAATATCTTCGTACCTTATTACTGTATCAGTAGAGGCGGGCAATGCGCAACCTGTCATCAGCTCTATGCATTGGTAGCCATGTTCTACCTCTATTGGCTCATCGCCCGCAGCCATGGTCGCCTTCACCTGGAAGGTGCGTATGCCCTTTTCAAATGTATCGTACTGTATAGCTATACCGTCCATAGTCACCCGGTCGTAGGGCGGCAGGTCGCGGTCGGCGCAGATGTCTTCAGCCAGCACACGGCCTGCGGCCTCATGCAGGCAGCGCATTTCAGTGCCATAATCGCGGCGCTGCTGTAGTATTATGTTTTCTGCTTCTGATGTGCTTGTCATTGTAGTTGTTTAACCGCGGAGGCGCTAAGGCGCTAAGAAAAATAAGTGGCTACCCCCCAATAGCCGCCATCGACTCATGCTTGCTGCTTTGCTCAGCCTCCCACCCGTTTTTTACGCGGAGGCCTATGGCTGAGGTTACTGCTGCACATACCTGCTCATCGGTATGGCCGGTGCGGATGAGGTCTTTGATGCTGAGCACACCACCATCATACAGGCATGTCTTGAGCATGCCCTGCGGGGTAATGCGTATGCGGTTGCAGGAGCCGCAGAATGAGCGGGTGTAGGCTGCTATGATACCCACATTTCCCTTATGCCCCGGTATGTGATAGTTATAGGAAGTGGAGTATGCCGGGTCTGGTATTTTCTTCACCAGCGGGTATGCCTGCTGTATAGTGTCGAGTATGCGCATATGGTCCCACTCAATGCCCGCAACGCCGGCGCCCGACCCGTTGAATGGCATCTCCTCTATAAAGCGGACGGATACAGGCAGCTCTTTCGTAAGCGCCACCAGCGGCGCTATATCCTGCGTATTGCGGCCATCCATTACCACCGCGTTTATCTTTACTTCTATGCCGTGCTGCAGTAGTTGATACATAGTATCCATTACAGCATCCAGCTCATCGCGACGGGTGATGGCAAAAAAGCGGTTGCGGTCCAGCGTATCGAGGCTGAGGTTTACGGTGCGTATGCCGAGTTTTTTAAGCTCGGGGATATATGGGGCGGTCAGCACACCATTGGTAGTAATGTTGAGCTCTTTCAGCTTGCTAAGCTTTGCTAATTCTCTAAGCAGCGACATGATATCTTTCCTCACAAACGGTTCACCCCCTGTGATGCGTATTTTCTCAATGCCCCTGTTTACCAGCAGGGTGCACACACGCAGCAGCTCTTCGTAAGACATAAGGTCTTTACGTGCCAGCCAGTCTATTCCCTCCGCAGGCATGCAGTAAAAGCAGCGCAGGTTACACCGGTCGGTCACCGCAAGCCTCAGGTAATTCACTACCCTCCCATGATTATCAATCAGCACTATATTATGGATTTCCTTTGCCTAAAGTTCGCATATTTTCTGCTAACAAGTTGAGGATAATGATATTTCGGATATAAGCGCCAATTTTTCTGTTTACGTTCATGGGCGTAGTTTTGCTTCGTTAAAGACCGGACTATGAGCTACCGCACCATCCTGAAGACAATACTCGCATTCATTACACTGACGGCCGCAAGCGTTCCGGCAATGGCGCAGCGCCTGCAAGATCACAATACCATATTCTGGGGTTGCAGCTTCAACACCATCCGTATGTCGAAGTACACCTCTCTGTGGCTCGAGTACCAGTGGCGCCGCGAGGGCGGATTTACCAACTGGCAGCAGTCGCTGGCGCGCGGTGGCATACAGGTACACCTCAACAAAGATGTGAGCGTGCTGGCCGGCTATGGCTACATTATCACCTACCCTTATGGCGAGTACCCCGCCGGACCATACACCATACCGGAGCAGCGCATATTTGAGCAGCTCAGCTGGAACGATAATCGCGGGCGTATAATGCTCAATCACCGTTTCAGGCTGGAGCAGCGCTTCCTGGGCAAGATAAACCAGGCAGCCCCTGAGTATGAGGTCACCGACTGGACCTATGTGAACCGCATACGCTACCAGCTGCGCCTGCAGGTGCCGCTGAACAGGCCGAAGATGGAAGATAAGACATGGTACCTGGCATCTTTCGATGAGTTGTTCATAGGCTTTGGCCCAAATGTGAACCAGAATGTATTTGACCAGAACCGTATCGCCCTCCTTGCCGGTTACCAGATCAATAAAATGTTCCGCATAGAAGGCGGCGTGCTCAACCAGACGGTGCAGCAAGGCGGGCTGGTGGGCGGCAAGCAGGTGTACCAGTACAATACCGGGGGTATCTTGAGCTTGTATTTTACGAGAATGTAAGCCCCTGCCTGGCCTCCCCGAGGTTTGGCGAACTCACCATAGCAGGGGGGAGATGTAAGCCCCTCCCGGCCTCCCCCTGGTTCGGCAAGCTCACCATAGCAGGGAGGAAATGTAAGCCCCTCCCGGCCTCCCCCGAGGGGAGGAGATGTTACGTATCCGCGTTTCCGATTCGTTTCCGGTTTTTT
>JAZKFF010000027.1:88020-192610 GCA_040386555.1 Bacteroidota bacterium
TCACCATAGCAGGGAGGAGATGTAAGCCCCTCCCGGCCTCCCCCGAGGGGAGGAGCTATTACGTATCCGCGTTTCCGATTCATTTCCGGTTTTTTTGGAGGCGGAAATAGCTTGTCTGTCGTAATGAGTTAATTTTCAATTATTTATGACATTTTATAGCTATGTTTCCGGTGCCGTTGGCGAAAACCTCACCGGAAAAATCTCTTTGAGGAATCCCGGTCCTTTATTTGAGGAAAGGTTTCTGCGGCCGATAGTTGCTATTCCCCACGTACTAGCAAAGCCCGATGTGGGGCATTTATTTTAATGCAGTCGCTTGTAAATCCTTTCCCAGCAACGATATAAATGAAAAAAATATTTGAATTTGTACCCCATTGCTCCCCGTGTGTGGAAATATGCTAAACTTGATTTGCAGCGAGATAATTGACCGATATAGTGCAATGTGCATCTAATGCCGCATTTTATCAAAACGAAGTTTTATGGTGTGCAGCCAGCTGTTTGTAATAAACCGTATGCTGTTTATGATGTAAATTTCTTTGGAGGCGGGGCGCGGGTTTAGGCTGTTTTTTTGTTGTTTGGTGCAATGGTTGATACCAGATGATATTGACTTCAATTTGTGGCGTTTGAGGAAGATTACTTTATGTGAACCGTACGGTTGCTACCCCCCGCAAATGCGGCATTATTGCAGATATCGAAAAATATGTATCTTGTACTCAAACCACCCCTTATGAAAAAATTCCTCCGCCCCATCGGCATTGGCTTTTTAGCTGCGGCTGTTACTGATGTCAGCTTTTCCCAATGGAGCTTTCCCTTCAGTATACTGATAGCCCTGATATGCTATTCTATAGCGGCAGTGATGGTAGGAAGGCGGCCGGCAATACCGGCCCGTGCGCTGTTTGTGGCTACCATGAGTACGCTTGTCGTAGCCATGTGTTGTGCCTCATACGTTAATCCCGGGAATTGGGTGATGTGGTTATCGGTGGTGATTGCAGCCATGGCAGGCTACCTGTTGGGTGCTTTTTACAGATCCCTGGCTCAGCGCGTGCCAACACGGGCGTAGCCACTGCTCGCGTTGCTCATAAATTAAGGTTATCCCGTTATAAAAGCCATCCCGCAATACATTCGTAAATTGCGGTTACAAATGAATACGGATACGATCGTTCCGGCAACGGATAAGGATAGCGGCAATATAGTGGTGCAGGGTGCGCGTGTGCATAATCTTAAGAACATTGATGTAAGCATACCCAAGAATAAGCTGGTGGTGATAACGGGTATCAGCGGCAGCGGCAAATCGTCGCTGGCATTTGATACCATTTTTGCAGAGGGGCAGCGCAGGTATATGGAGAGCTTTGCGGCATACGCCCGCCAGTTTATGGGCGATCTGGACCGGCCGGATGTGGATAAGATAACCGGGCTCTCGCCCGTAATATCTATTGAGCAAAAGACCACTAACCGTAATCCGCGGTCTACCGTAGGCACAGTAACTGAGGTGTACGATTTTATGCGCCTGCTTTATGCGCGTATCGGCGACGCATTTTCTTACAACACCGGTAAGAAGATGACCAAGTTTAGCGAAGATGAAATAGTAGCGCATGTGCAGCAACACTTTGCCGGAAAAAAAATAATGCTGCTGGCGCCGATAGTGCGGGGCCGCAAAGGACATTACCGCGAGCTCTTTGAGCAGCTGCGCAAGCAGGGGTACCTAAAGGTGCGCGTAGATGGCGAGGTGCAGGAGCTCAAAGAGCGCATGCAGCTGGACCGCTATAAGATACACGATATAGAGCTGGTGGTGGACAGGCTGGCGGTGCAGCCCGAAGGGCAGAGTCGCATGAGCCAGAGCATACAAAAGGCGCTGAAGATGGGTAAGGACCTGCTCTTTATAGCAGACGTGGATACCAATGCCATGAGCCAGTATAGCAAGCAGCTGATGTGCGTGGATACCGGCCTTTCATACGAGGAACCATCGCCCAATACTTTTTCTTTCAACTCGCCCTATGGTGCGTGCCCGCGGTGCAAGGGCCTTGGCAGTGTGTACCAGGTTAATATGGCAGAGGTATTGCCGGACCACGAGAAGAGCATAACTGATGGCGGTATAGCACCGCTGGGCGGTGAGCGCGATGCATGGTCGTTCCAGGTGGCTACGGCTTTTGCGAAGAAGAATAAGATATCGATGACCGCGCCAATAAAGAGCATTCCGCAAAAGCAGCTGAACCTGCTGCTGTATGGCAATGAAGAAGGTGTAGTGACCTATAGTAACGATGAGGCAGACAGCTACCATGAAAATGTGGTGCAGCACAACTATGAAGGCGTTATCAATATGGTGCTGCGGTGGTTCAATGAAACTACATCTGAGGGTGTAAGGCAATGGGCGGAGAACTTTATGGAGCTGAACTCGTGCCCGGTGTGTGAAGGGGCCCGGCTGAAGAAAGAGAGCCTGTACTTTAAGGTAGATGAAAAGAATATCTCAGAGCTGTCGCAGAAGTCGCTGCAGGAGCTTATGGACTGGTTTGGGGGAATAGAAGCACGGCTGAGCAGTAAGCAGAACACAATAGCAAAAGACATACTGAAAGAGATACGCGACAGGCTGCACTTCCTGCTAGATGTGGGGCTGCACTACCTTACGATGGACAGGGCAACCCGCACGCTGAGCGGCGGCGAGAGCCAGCGCATAAGGCTGGCCACGCAGATAGGATCGCAGCTCACAGGTATCACCTACATACTCGATGAGCCGAGCATAGGCCTGCACCAGCGCGACAATGTGAAGCTAATAAAGGCGCTGAAGAACCTGCGTGATGGTGGCAACTCCGTGCTGGTGGTGGAGCACGATAAAGACATAATGCTCGCCAGCGACCACCTGATAGATATAGGCCCTGCAGCGGGCCTGCATGGTGGCCGCATAGTAAGCGCGGGCACGCCCGCAGAAATACTGAAAGAAAATACGACAACTTCGCAGTACCTGAACCATACCTTGTCTATAGAGGTGCCGGCAGAGCGCCGCAAGGGAAACGGCAAGAAGCTGACACTGGATGGTGCAAGCGGTAATAACCTGAAGAACGTATCTATAAAGCTGCCGCTGGGCACTTTTATCTGCGTTAGCGGCGTATCGGGCAGCGGTAAGAGCACACTGGTGAATGAGACGCTGTACCCTATACTTGGCAAGCATTGCTATCACAACTTTAAGCAGGTGCCTATGCCTTATAAAAAGGTAAGCGGGCTGGAGCATATAGACAAGGTAATAGAGATAGACCAAAGCCCCATAGGCCGCACGCCGAGGAGCAACCCTGCCACTTACTGCGGGTTCTTCAACGAGGTAAGGCAGCTGTTCTCCCAAGTGCCCGAGGCTAAGATACGCGGGTATAATGCAGGCCGCTTCTCCTTCAACGTGAAGAGCGGCAGGTGCGAGGAATGCCAGGGTGGCGGCATGCGTACCATAGAAATGAACTTTCTCCCTGACGTATATGTGCTGTGCGAAAAGTGCAATGGCAGGCGCTACAACCGGGAAACGCTGGAGATACGGTACAAGGGCAAGTCGATATATGATGTGCTGAATATGACTGTGGATGAGGCCGTGGAGTTTTTTATCAATGTGCCTTACCTGCACAGGCGGATAAAGACGCTGCAGGATGTGGGCCTGGGCTATGTAACCCTGGGGCAGAGCGCTGTGACGCTGAGCGGCGGCGAAGCCCAGCGCGTGAAGCTGGCCACAGAGCTATCTAAGCGGGACACAGGGCAAACGATATACATACTCGACGAGCCAACAACGGGGCTGCACTTTGAAGATATACGCCACCTGCTGGCGGTGCTTAACCGATTGGTAGACCGTGGGAATACAGTACTGGTGATAGAGCACAACATGGATGTGATAAAGGTGGCCGACTACGTGATAGATATGGGACCTGAAGGTGGCAACGGTGGCGGAAAGCTTGTAGGAGCAGGGACGCCCGAGGATATCGCGGCGCTTGAGGAGAGTTTTACCGGGGTGTTTTTGAAGGAGGAGTTGAATTGGTAAATTCTATAAACGCAATAACTGGCGTATGAAAAAAAATAAAAACAGACGTGTTACAAGTCCCAAGTATTGTTCTGCAACTACGTGGTTGCTGAGTACAGAAGCGAACAGAAAACGTCTATTCGCTGCAATGAAGCGCACCCAAAAGGGAACGTTTGTGTCGCATGATCTAATTGAGCTCTAAAACAGTAGGTGCATACCTAAATTCAAGAACTATGAACGGCTTTGTATTCTCTAAGTATGATCCTAATGATGGTGCCAAGGCGCCGTTTGAGAAACTGCGCGACCTCTTTACGGAGCTGCTGCAATACACTAATGGAGATGCCGCAGAAGCGCTGCACTGGCTCACGCAGCTGGATAAGCAATACCAGCTTACCGATGACAGCTATGGCATAGGCGACTTTATAGAAGAGCTGAAAGAGAAAGGCTTTCTTAAAGAAAATGACGCCGACGGCAGCTTTAAGATAACCCCGAAGACCGAGCAGGCGATACGCAAGCGATCGCTCGAGGAGATATTCGGGAAGATGAAGAAGGCGAAGCAGGGCAATCACCGCACCTTTAAGCCGGGGCAGGGAGACGAAGTAAACCCGGAGACGCGGCCATATATCTTTGGCGACTCTGCGGAGACCATCAACTATACCGGCAGCCTTAAGAATGCGTTTATCAATCATGGCATAGACAACTTTGCTATGAACCAGGACGACCTGGAGATACATGAGACCGACTATAAATCGCAGACGTCTACGGTGCTGATGATCGATATCTCGCACTCCATGATACTATATGGCGAGGACAGGATAACGCCCGCCAAAAAGGTAGCCATGGCGCTAAGTGAGCTGATAACGACGCGGTACCCCAAGGATACGCTGGACATCATTGTATTTGGCAACGACGCATGGCAGATAGAAATAAAGGACCTGCCTTACCTTGAAGTAGGACCGTATCATACCAATACTGTTGCAGGACTGGAGCTGGCAATGGAGCTGCTGCGCAGGCGCAAGAATGCCAACAAGCAGATATTTATGATAACTGATGGCAAGCCCACCTGCCTGAAGATAGGGGGCAAATACTACAAGAACAGTTTTGGCATAGATAGCAAAATACTTAACCGTACACTCAACCTGGCGGGCCAGCTGCGCCGCATAAAAATACCGGTGATCACCTTTATGATAGCCAATGATCCGTACCTGCAGGAATTCGTAAAGAACTTTACGCAGGTGAATAATGGCAAGGCTTTTTACTCGAGCCTTGATGGGTTGGGTAATTATATCTTCGAGGATTATGAGCGGAATAAGAGGAAGACGATGAGGTAGAACCCAAACCTATCCCCAAACCCCCTCCTGTGCTAAAGCTTCGGCGGGCAGGCCTAAAGGGGCTTCCCCTTGTTTCGCAGGCTTTTATTTCCGTTGTGGAAAAAGCGTTATAAGGAGTCTTAATGAAAAACAAACAATGCCCTTTCAAACTATTTTCTTATGTGTTGCAGTGCTAGCCTTTTTCTCTTGTTGTCAGAGTTGTTCAGGGCAGCCTGTGAAGACCGAAACAACACTTGGTCCTTTTATCGACTGTTTTGGTCCAATGCCTATGTTTCCTGGAGGTGGTAGCGCAATGTCCGAATTTTTAATAAAGAATTTGACGGTGCCTAAAAGGGTTTCAGGCCCACTAAATCGCATAGTCGCCAGATTTGACGTGGACAAAAAAGGTTGGATCACAAATGCTAAAATTGTGAAGAGTTCAGGGTATGGTTTGATGGATAGCGAAGTATTGCGCGTAATTTCCATTATGCCGAAATGGGAACCTGCGAAGAAGAATGGTAAGCCTGTCTCATCCCACTTCATGCTTCCAATTATAGTCGAAACGCAATAACCATTGACGTTATCCAAATCATAGAGAACATTCTAAAAACAAAACTGCGCCTCTTTTCGGGGCGGGGGACAACATGAAGTGCCCCTTCAGGGGTGGGGGGTTAATTCACCAACGTCCCTACATGCTTGCCGGTAACAACGCTCAGCAGGTTGCCTTGCTTGTTCATGTCGAACACGATAATGGGTAGGTTATTTTCCTGGCAGAGGGTGAAGGCGGTCATGTCCATTACCTTAAGGTTCTTGGATATAACCTCGCTGAAGGAAACGGTCTCGTACCGTGTGGCAGTCTTGTCCTTTTCGGGGTCGGCTGTGTAGATGCCATCTACGCGGGTGCCTTTCAGTATCACGCTGGCGCCTATTTCTATGGCGCGTAGTGAGCCTGCGGTATCGGTAGTAAAGTAGGGGTTGCCTGTGCCGGCGCCAAATATCACCACGCGGCCTTTCTCCAGGTGGCGAATGGCTTTGCGGCGGATGTAAGGCTCCGCAACCTGCTCCATTTTTATAGCACTCTGCAGGCGTGTGTTTACACCAGCTTTCTCCAGTGCTGCCTGCAGCGCCATGCCGTTGATCACCGTTGCCAGCATGCCCATATAGTCGCCCTGGGCGCGCTCTATGCCTGTCTCCGCCTCATTCATGCCCCTGTATATGTTGCCGCCGCCAATAACGATAGCTACCTGTACGCCTACATCGGTGATCAGTTTGATCTCCTTGGCGTATTGCTCCAACATTTGCGGGTCGAGGCCAAAGTTACGGTCACCCATTAACGATTCACCGGAAAGCTTGAGCAGGACACGACTATACTTAGGTAACATGTTATTTTATTTGTTGTTTAGGCAATCTGACTGCAAAGAAAGAAAAAAGTTACCTGTTTTTCAGAAATGATATTTTTACAACTGTAAGCGAGAAAAACCGAATGCGACAATATCCCAACCAATTGATATTTAAGAAGGTATTCTATGCCGGTATCGGAGGGTATGTAATGATGCTGGTGTTGTCCCTGCTATTTTACAGGGAGCGCATCATTATGCTCGATACCTCCTTCGCCTTGTTTCATATAGCCCGGAAAGGATCGTTCTCTTTATATGCATCGAGGTGCGGGGCAATGCTCAGCCAGTTGCTGCCGGTGGCGGGTGTGAAGGCTGGTGCATCATTGAGCGCAATGGCAATGTTGTATTCCCTGGGGTTCACGCTTTACTATTTTGCAGCTTACCTGCTCTGCGGCTTGTTTAAGCGATACGACCTTGCATTAGTTCTGCTGTTATTTCATACGCTTATAGTTACGGATACCTTTTACTATATACCGTCTGAGTTCCCGCAGGGGCTGAATTTTTTCATGCCGGTGCTCGCAGGCTTTTTAGCTACTCCAGCGCAGGCAAATGCCCGCCGCAGGCTGCTGTGTCTCCCGGCTTTTTTCGTGTGCGCGTTTTTTCACCCGCTTATGTTTGTGGCTGTTATTTTCACCACTGTATTTCTCTCGCTCCGAAGCCCGGGTGTTCTCCCGGGCAAGCAGGTCATACTGCTCCTTGCGGGGTATCTCAGCGGAGTGGTGATCAATCACTTGTTTTTCAGGATACCTTACGACCGGCATGCTATAAGCGGCGTAAAGAACTTTGTAACGCTGTTCCCGAACTACTTTGACCTGTACTCGCACAGGCAATTCCTCCACGACTGTATCTATAAATACTATTGGGCGGCAGGTGGCTTTGTGGCTGTTAGTACACTGTACGTGTTAAAGAAGGAATGGACAAAGCTAATGCTGATTGGCGGGGCGTTCATAGGGTATATATTTCTTGTGAACGTATCGTACCCCACGGCTGAGACGCCGGCGTTATACATGGAGAACCTTTACCTGCCACTGGGTTTGATACTGGCATTCCCTATAGTGTATGACTTGTTGCCTGCTATCGAGGGCCGCAGGCTTGCGTTGCCGCTTGTGCTGCTCGTTGTGGCTACGGCGGGGCTGCGCTACTACCTCAGGGCTGATAAGTATACCGCCCGGCTTGCCCTGTTGCGCACAGTCTTAGTGGCCCATTCAGACCGGAAGCAAATAATAAAGCCCATGGGTAATGAAGCAGATGTATTGCAGATGCTGTGGGGGACGCCCTACGAATTCTGGCTGTTGTCTACGATTGAAACCGGGCGAACCGCATCGATAATTATTGATGAAAAGCCCTACCTGCGCGGGTGGGCGGCTGATAAAACAAAGGCGTTGGTAGTGAACTGGAATATATTTGACTATAACGACCTGCCGGCGAAATACTTCATTTTCCGTGACACAGTAACCGGCTATTCTGTAGAAAAATAAAAGCGCCGCGGAGGCCGCGGCGCTAGAGAGTAGTATCAGAAATGAGCAATCACTAAGTCATTAGTGTTGCGAACTCAATACGAAGTTTCGGCTAAAGCCGACCCACTTTGTTTTATAACCCCGGCCTGAAGGCCGGGGCAATTGAAATTTAGAGCGAATATACCTGCACCGCTACTAAGCGAAAGGTAATTTAACCACCTGTGCTTTTACGCCTTTGTCGCGTATCATTACAAATATGTCGTTGCCCTCTGCGGCGTGCTCTGCTGCTACGTAAGCCATGCCTATGGCCTTGCCCAGGCTTGGCGCCTGCGTGCCCGAGGTGATGACACCTATCTCTTTACCTTCGGCGTTCTGTATAGGGTAGCCATGGCGGGGAATGCCTTTGTCTATCATCTCGAGGCCCACCAGCTTGCGGGTGACGCCGTTAGTTTTTTGCTGCTCCAGTATGGGGCGGGCTGTGAAGTCTTTGGTGAACTTGGTTATCCAGCCGAGGCCCGCCTCGAGGGGGCTGGTGGTATCGTCTATGTCATTGCCATAGAGTGCGAAGCCTTTTTCCAGCCGGAGTGTGTCGCGGGCTGCGAGGCCTATGGGTTTCATGCCGTGTGGCATACCCATGCGGAATATCTCGTCCCATATCTTATCGCCTGCGCCATCTTTGTCTTCGAAGTATATTTCCACGCCGCCTGCGCCTGTGTAGCCGGTTGCGCTTACTATTACATTGTCCACACCTGCAAATTTGCCTTTCGCAAACGTGTAGTATTTGAGGTTGGTAATATCCATCTCTGTGAGTGGCTGCAGGTACTCCACAGCCTTGGGGCCCTGCACTGCAAGGAGGCCGGTCTTCTCGGAGATATTGTGCATCTCCACACCCTTATTGTTGTGCGATGATATCCAGTTCCAATCCTTCTCAATATTGGAGGCGTTCACTACGAGCATGTAGGTTTTGTCCTGCTCTATGCAGTATACCAGCAGGTCGTCTACTATGCCGCCCTGGTCGTTTGGCAGGCAAGAGTACTGTGCCTGGCCGTCTTTCAGCTTTGCCGCATCGTTAGAGGTAACCCGCTGTATGAGATCAAGCGCGCCGGGGCCTTTGAGCATGAACTCACCCATGTGGCTAACATCGAATACACCCGCATTAGAGCGCACGCAGTGGTGCTCTTCGTTGATGCCCGTGTAAGAGATAGGCATGTTGTAGCCTGCAAATGCAGCCATTTTAGCGCCCAGCGCCAGGTGTCGTTCTGTGAATGGTGTGTTTTTCATATAGCCGTTAAAAGTCGCAAAAATACTCTTCTATTCTTATTTTTTATCAGGAATTACTTAAAAAGGGGGCCTCCAAAGTTTCGTGGTCTGTATGTACATCTAACCCTTAGCCAATGTTATGGTAAGGCCCGGTTTGAAAGAACATGCGATACCTTCGGCATCGGCGGGCATACCGAATCTTATTTCTATAAACATCTGATGCCTTCAGCATTACCTGTTGCCTATGTCTTAACTTAATGACAGTGCTTATAAGGGTTGGGCTCATTATTTTCTTCCGGGAGTTTCACTCGCGGCCATTCAAATTTAATCCTTCGGGCTAAGCGTGCAGCTTTTATAACGAAACCTGTAATTCGGGACGGCGGTGGCCATTGTGCGCAAACGAGCATTTATAATACGCAGTTTAAAACGAAGTATACTAAAAGCAACCAATGCTACGTTCATAGTGCAGTACTAAGGAACGATAACAAAATAACTTAGGCAACCTGTCTTGTTCTTTTTCCTTTTTCCCGCGTTGCCAGATCTTTAAATAGGTCACTATTCGCAGACCTGGCGGCCTTGGAAAAAACAAAAAATAACTGCGCAATCTTGCATAAGTTATTCTGTCATCGTTCCTCACCTATCAAACCCTCTCTATCATGGAAGTAATACTTTCCTTCTTTCGTATGGCCCATATTGGCCTTTTCTTCACCGCCATTGGCCTCCTTGCTATCAGTACTATATTCTTCAGTTGCCGCAGGGAGGGGGTCGCGCTGTTTACGCTATTTCTGTGCGCGCTGGCCTTACGGCTGTTCATGGTTTACCAGGATGCCTTCCTGCATGAGTGGGACGAGCAGTTTCATGCGCTTGTGGCGCGGAATATGATGGATAATCCGCTGAAGCCGGTATTGAAGAGCATAGGGCTCACCGGCTACGATCCTTTTTGCTGGAGCAACTCGCATGTGTGGCTGCACAAGCAGCCGTTATTTCTCTGGCAGATGGCGCTAAGCATGAAGGTGTTTGGCGTGTCTGAATTTGCGATACGCTATCCTGCCGCACTGATGGGTGCGCTTATGGTGGTAATGCTATTCAGCATCACAAAAACCGTAACAGAGAGCAGGCGTACTGCATTTGCAGCTGCTGTTATCTTTTGCTTTTCAGGGTTTCAGCTGGAGTTGATCAGCGGCCAAAGGGGTATGGACCACAACGATGTGGCTTTTGGCTTTTATGTGCTGGCGAGCCTGTGGGCATATGTGTGCTACTGCAGGGATAAGCGGGTGCTCTATGCTATGTTGATAGGGCTTTTCGCAGGCTGCGCCGTGCTGAATAAGTGGTTGACAGGATTGGTGGTCTTTGCACCCTGGGTTATCAATATGTTGCTTGCTGCGCGTGGCGGCAGGCGAAAGCGGGAAATACTTCATGTGGTGCTGGCGCTTGCAATTTGCACGCTGGTATTTGTGCCGTGGCAGGTGTATATATTTCAGGCATTCCCGGTGGAAGCAAGGTTTGAGTATGACTATAATGTAAAGCATCTAAGCGAAGTAGTGGAGGGGCATGAAGGATCGAATTTTTATTACATAGATCACTTCGCGGAATACTTTGGCGAGATAGGGTGGTTCCTGCTGCCTGCCGGGTTCGTGCTGTTGTTGCCGAGCGTGCGCAAGCGCAGCAGCGTACACAGGGAGGCTGGGGTGGCGCTGGTGGCGGTGTTTGTTATAATTTTCTTTTTCTTTTCCTACATGGTGCGGTCAAAGCTTTCGGCCTACTTCTTTGTTGCAGCGCCTGTGGGTGTGGCATTCATAGCAGTGGCAGTGCGCGAACTATATGGGCAATTTAGCCGGGGGGGTTATAAGCAGAGTGGTGCCGTTGTATTGGGTATGCTTGTAGTGGTCATCTGTGTGTCAGCCCTCAACCCTGAGCTTATTATAAAAGAGCACAACCCGAAAGACAAGGGGCGAGTGGCCCGGGCTGCGCAAACCCGGTTGTACAAAAGGATGCGCTCAATGCTGCCCGGTGGTACTAAGGTGATGCTGAACGCGCACAACATGGAGGATATACAGGTGATGTTTTATAACAAAGGTGTGGATGCCTATGTGGGCCTGGTAGCTAACGACAAAATAGACTCCCTGCAAAATGCGGGTGCTACCATCGCTGCTTTTGCTGCGGGGCCTTTGCCGGAGTTACCGGTATCACTGATGCGTTACCGAAACCTGTGCCTGGTGGCGCGCGATGATAGCCGCTACTAACGCAGTGTGTAGAGCATATAGCCCTCAGCTATGCGGGCACTGTCGATAGTGGGCTGGGCTGTGCGCAGGTAGTCTTTGAAAAAGCCATCCTCAAAGCCATCTATCACCAGCATGTACTTAACCCCCAGGCTGTCGAACACTTTTCTATTCTGCTCCAGCGATTGCTGCCACGATACATTCATAGCCTTGCGGTTGGTGAAGAGGGTAAGGGCGCGCGGCTTTGTGAATACGATGATCTCATTGTCTTTTACGTGTGTGGAAAGGTAGGAGAACGCGGCGATGTCTTTTGGTGCGGGAATGCAACCGGGGGTGATCTCTGTAGCTGCTTTTTTAAGATAGGCACTGCCCGCCAGCAGGTATATGCAAGTGATGGCCACTGCTATGTAGGAAGGCTTTACAGGGGTAACAAGTGGCAGGAGTGCGCGCAAGGCGATGTAGCAGTATAGATAAAGTACAGGCACGGCGGGGAGGAAGTAACGCGTATCGCGCACGGGGTAGAACAGGATGAGCAGGCACATGATGAGGAAGAAGATGTCGTGCACCTCGAAGTTGCGGCGGCACTTTATGGCGAACCCTGCGAGTGAGAGCGTGATAGCTGCTGCTTCTACGATAGTGATGCAGAGGCGCGCAAAACCATTCTCTGCTTCGTAATGAAAGTAAGAAGTGAAGGTGGTGAATACATAGCCAATGTATTGCGAAACGTATTCCAGGATATGCCCCTGCAGGGTGTCTTTAATGAAATTATTATAGAAGCCGCTGGTGCTTATGGGTGTGGCGAAAATGACCTTATCGAGCAGCAGGTTCAGTATTACTACCCCGGCTATAATGTATGCGGATGGGTAGGTGTGCATAGAGGTCGCGATGCTGCTGCGGACTTTGAAACGATTGCGGATAACCGCAACTGCGAGGAAAATGGCCTCGGCAGGCAGCAGGAAAATAGTTTGCGAGCGCGTTTGTATGGCGGCAGCAGCCAGCAGCACCAGGGCAAGGATACGGCGCCATGAGAAGGTATTGCTGCGGCGCAGTGTGAGGTAAATGACCACAAAGAGCAGGCTTGGCGCATCGGCAAGGATATTCTTTTTCAGGTCTATCATGAAGCCGCTGTATGCGATAAGCACTGCGAGACATATGGAAGCGGCTATGCCGGCATACTTGCGGAAGAATGCATACAATGCGAACAGCAGCGCAGCAATGATCACCGAATTGAAATAGCACATGGCAGTGAACGACAAGCCCCAGATCTTCACTACCGGTGCGAGCATTAAAGGAAAGCCGGGCGGGTACTGTGGCGGTGCATAGACGGGGTTGTATTTATTGAACACATAGTTAGACAGGTAGTAAGGCCGGCCATGGGCAATATTCTGAGCCTCCTTTATATACTGCGAAAAATCATCGCCCCAGGAGTGGACATTGTAGATATTGAGAAAGAAGAGCGGAATGGCCAGGATGGACAGTATGATATAGGGAAGTGCCTGCCTGTAAGTAAAAGCCATCAAACGCCTGTTTGGTTGAAATTAAAACTAAGATAAATATTTAAGCTGCATCCAGCCATTCTTTTTATACTTTTCATGCCCCACTTTTCATTGCCGGCTACATATTCTGTACGGATGGCGATCATACGCAACAGACCGATTTCCACATAATATCTAACCGGAACTATGCAGGCGCTTTAATTACAGTGGTCCATATCTTCATCTACCTTTTAGATAACTCAAGCGATTGTCACTGTGTGAGTTTCGCCGTAGGGTTTTGTTTAATGGAAACGGCAGGTGTTACTACTTGCGGGCACAAAAGTAAAACGTTTCCCTTTGCCAAAATGACGATATTGTAAATAGTAATGCCTTTTTGTGCCTTATTGGCATTATCTTTAACATGGTTTAGATTTTGCATAGTAACACAAAACACAAACACACATTCAATGAACCAAAACGAATTTCGCAAATATGCGATAAAGCACCACGGCATCAGCAGTTTATCGCTAGACAGCTACTCTTCATCGTTAGTAAGGGTGCCTACGGGCCTTACTCCCTACATCATAGAGGAGCGCCCGATGAATGTGGCATCTATGGACGTATTTTCCCGCCTGATGATGGACCGCATCATCTTCCTGGGTGAGGCGATCAATGATTATGTAGCCAATATAGTAACTGCGCAGATGCTCTTCCTGGAGAGTACAGACCGCACACGTGATATACAGATGTACCTGAACAGCCCGGGTGGCAGCGTGTATGCAGGCCTTGGTATCTACGACACCATGCAGATCATTACGCCGGATGTATCGACGATATGCACGGGTATTGCCGCATCTATGGGGGCAGTGCTAATGTGCGCAGGCACAAAAGGCAAGCGCACAGCGCTGAAGCATAGCCGTGTGATGATACACCAGCCCCTGGGTGGTGCTGAAGGCCAGGCGAGCGATATAGAAATAACCGCGCGCGAAATAGGCAAGCTGAAGAAAGAGCTGTACGAGATCATCTCTCACCACTCTGGCCAGAAGCTGAGCAAGGTAGAAAAAGACAGCGACCGCGACTACTGGATGACAGCTGCCGAAGCTAAAGAATATGGCATGGTAGACGAAGTGCTGGAGCGCAATCCACGCAAGGCAGGCGAGAATGATGCCCCTGCTAAGTAATGCGGTAATGAGATATAATTTGATGGAATGTCCGGTTGGGCATTCCATTTTTTTGTGGGGGGGTACAGCAGTAGGGATGTCATAGGCGCAAAAACGCATCTTCGGTTACGCGGAAGTCTTTAGCAAATTTTACTTTCCCTTTGCCTTCCAGTATGCCAATTGTTCTTCTTGGTTTTTGTTCTGTAGGCATGGGAACCAGTTTTGCCACGATCTCTTTTTTTGGACCGTAGGTTATACCAATTTCCTCACCCGCAATTACACCTTTCAGTACCGCAGAAAAATTAGCTTTAAGCTCGCTTGCGCTGATGGTTTTCATAAGTTGGATGTTAAGGTAAAGGTACTGTTACCGAAAGGTTCACGAAACGTACAATCATTCGAACTATTTGTAGTTTTCTTTACTTGGTTTATAATTACTAATAAACTGAAATGACTTCTCCAGCGTTACATCGCCAATTCCTTTAACCGTTAAAAGCCGGCTCAATGTCTTTATTTCTTCGTTTTTCAATGCTGCCTTTACTTTTCGAACAAAGTCAATTCGCAAACCAGACTTTTTCGCAAGTTCTTGTTCGGGTATTTTGTTCCAAAGCTCCTTAAATCTGTTATATAGGTTGTCAGAAGCAAATGGGTTATAGTGATAGATTTCTACGTTAATGTCGCACTGTTCTAGATACCTTTTCATAATACTCAATGAAACATCCTCTGGAATCCCCCCATTACTTGCTCCTAATAAAGGAAACGCAACCGATGTAATGCCTTTTTCTTTATAAGTATCTAAGAATTTTTGTAATCCTTTCTCTAAATACTCTATTTTACTTTCATATTTCCAATGGTATTTGGTTGGGAAGTTCACTATCCATTTGTCCTCAGATTTGTAAATCCAAAGCATTCCAATATTTAGTTTTTTCTCGTTGCAGAGTTCGACATATCGTTCGTACATTTTTGGATAGCGGAGTCTACATTCGTATGCAATACCTGCACCCATAACCCCCACACAGTTAACTGTATTAACTATTGCTTGGCATTGTGTTGTGAAAATATTTCCTGTAATAATGTCTATCATAGTCTAAAAAGGTAGATCGTCAATAGGGTTATAAGCGGTATAATTTGCTGGGGGTTGAAAATTGTGTCGACTACTACTTTGTTGTTGAGTGAAGCGACTAAAATACAAGTTCGATTTTATCTCAACAGAAATTCCATCACGGGGTCTTAAACGCCCCTCGACGAATAGTTTTGTTTGCTGATTGTTGCAATATATTTTCTTGATTGCATTTGTCGCTATGCTTGGAAACACCAATACCTCAGCGCACTTTATGCGTTTGCCGTCGATAATGTCATTCCAATATTCAGCATTGATGCAATTCCAGTTAAGATTACTCAAACTGTTGGGATTACTATAAAATAAAGTAGCAGTCGCCGCTGCATTTCCGTTAGTAAAAACTGTATGAGGTTGATACAGCAAGCTTCTGTCTATTGCAAGAATGACAATATCGTTTTGAATATTCCCTCTTCGAAAGAGCATTGGATTTTTAGGATTAAAGTAAAGCGGAACATAGTCGTGAATACTTCTTTGATATATCGGTTCATTTCTTGACCGCCTGTCATTTACTTGGCTGTCGGCAATGTCAACTTGAGTAAGACCATTGTTTCTGGCTTGATTATGTGAAAGCAGTCCATTTTGAATGATATTTTGCAAATTATTTTTATGGGTCATGTGATAGAGATATTCGATTCTAAAACGGTCCAAATGGTCTTCCTGTAGTTTAATCCTTTCGTGTTCTTGTTGTCGGGCAACATCCGCTCTGCGCCTAGTTGCTAAAACCTGTTGATAAGATGTTTCGTCATGCCAATTCCATTGGTTAAGTGTGGTCTTAGCAATTCGGATTTGCTCAGATAAATAAAACGGTTGGTTATCTCGGTTAATTGAAACGTAAGTATTGTCAGCTCGTTTTGCAATAGCTATCGGCTTCCCATTTGCATTCCTGCTTTCATAAACAATAATAATTGTCTCATTGTTAATTTCATCGAGGCGTTTCCTTTCCACCTCTTCTTTACGTTTCTTTTCGGCTACCGCAAGATCAAGTTTTCGCTTAAGGTCCTCTTCTTGCTTTCTTTTTTTTTCTTCAAGAACTCGTTTTAGCCTTAACCCTTCTTGTCGTTTATTTTCAAGATAGTTTTGCCGAATCAAAAAGAGTACGAAAAGGATTATTCCAATTATTGCTATTTCCTTCATTACAGTTTATAGTTTATGGCAACTCCCTTTGTTAGCTCTACGAAATTATAGAACCATCGTTGTCGATATCGTCAAAGTAAACTTTGCATAACGAATGTACGGATAATACAAATTAATTGTTTTAATGGGGCTTAACACAAAACCCTCGCCGAGCGAGGGTCTTGTGGGGTGTATTCTTCAACAGGAATCAAACCATTATCAAGTCAATATTCTACGCCGGCTCACTCTCTTTCTCCTTTTCTATGCGGCCGCGGCGGAGGGGGTTGGCGGTGTTGTCGGCGTATTCTTTGCGCTGGCGGAGCAGGTCGAGGCACTGGTATACTGCCTCGCGGAATGATGATGGATCAGCGATGTTCTTTCCTGCAATATCGAATGCGGTGCCATGGTCGGGGGAGGTGCGGATGATGGGTAAGCCTGCTGTGTAGTTCACGCCTTCGCCTTTGGCGATAGCTTTGAAGCCTACTAGGCCTTGGTCGTGGTACATGGCCAGCACGGCATCGAACTGGGTGTAGCTGCCCTGGCCAAAGAATGCGTCAGCGCTGTAGGGGCCAAAAACCAAGTGGTCCTTCTGCCTGTATGCATCTATGAGCGGCTTTATCACCTGCTGCTCTTCGCTGCCTATCTGGCCGTCGTCGCCGGCGTGAGGGTTGAGGCCCAGCACGGCTATTTTTGGTTTGTCGATACCGAAGTCCTTTATCAATGTTTCGCGGAGGATGCTGATCTTAGATTGCAGCAGCTCTTTTGTGATCGCTGCAGAGACCTTTGAGATGGGGATGTGCTCTGTTGCCAGCGCTACTCGCAGGCTGTTGCTATAGAGTAGCATGACCACATCTTTAGCGCCGAACTTGTCTTTGAAGAAAGGCGTGTGACCAGTGTAGGGGAAGTCCGGGATATTGGTGTTGCTTTTGTGTATGGGAGCAGTCACTATACCATCGAGCTGGCCATCTTTGAGGCACTGGGCTGCTACCATGAGCGAGCGCAGGGCATACTTGCCACTCACATCGGTGAGTACGCCGGGCTGCAGGGCCACCTCGTCTTCCCAGCAGTTAAATACGTTTACCTGCTTAGGATTAAGCTTGGTAAGATCTTTAGTGCTGCTGAAGTTGAGTACATACTCAGGGCTGGTGCGCTTGTAAAAGTTGATGACCTTATTTGATGAGAATATCACCGGCGTGCAGAGGTCGAGCATGCGGCTGTCGGAGAAGGTCTTAATGATGACCTCAGTACCTATGCCATTGAGATCGCCGGTGGTGATGCCGATAACAGGTTTTTCGTTTTGTTGTTGCATGGGGTTAAATATTCTGTTATACTGATTAAATTATGCTTTGCCGTAGTGTGCCAGGAAATCGACAAGCATGCGCATGCCGTATGCCGTGCCGCCTGAGGGGTGATAGCCTTTTTTCGATGTGTTGAAAGACACGCCGGCTATATCGAAGTGCATCCACGGATAGTCGGTAAAATGCTCGAGGAACTTACCGGCTGTGATGGCGCCGCCTGTAGGGCCGCCCACGTTCTTTATGTCGGCCACGTCTGATTTTATCTGGTCGCCATATTCATCCCACATCGGGAACTCTACCAGGCGCTCGTATTGCCTGTTGCCACTTTCGCGGAAGCGCGCCTTAGTATCTTCATCGGCTGTGCCCATGCACACTATGCCGTGCTCGCCAACTGCTGCGGCTGCGGCGCCTGTGAGCGTGGCAAAGTCTACCACCAGCTCCGGCTTGTAGCGTTTGGCCCATTGCAGCGCATCACCCAGCACCATGCGGCCTTCGGCATCGGTGTTCAGTACTTCTACTGTAGCGCCGCTATACATTGTTACCACATCGCCCGGTACGTAGGCTTCTTCGCCGGGGCGATTGTCGGTGGCGGGTACCAGCGCTATTACGTGCAGCGGTAGCTGCATGCGGGCTATGGCATACATGGCGCTGCTCACCAATGCCGCACCGCTCATGTCGCTTTTCATGCGGTCCATAGAGTTTGGCGTAGGCTTCAGGGTAAGGCCTCCTGTATCATAAACGATGCCCTTGCCTATGAGCACTATTGGCTTTTTATTCAGCGCTTTCTTTGGCGTATACTCCATCACCGTGAATGTAGGCGGCTGTATGCTGCCGCGGTTCACGGCGAGTATGCCGCCCATTTTCTCTTTGGTGATCCTTGCTTTATCCAGTATTGTAACGCTGAAGCCGGCCTGCTTGCCCATAGCTGCCATCTCTTTAGAGAGCTGCACGGCAGAGAGGTAATTGAGTGGCTCATTTACCAAGGTGCGCGCGCGATACATAGCCTCCACGATCACCTGCAGCTGGTTCACTTCCTTCACCGTGGCCGACTCCTTGGTGAAGCTAATGCGGGCGAGTGTGTTTACCTTCTGTTCGGTGCGGTATTTGAGAAACTGGTAACTGGCCAGCGCCATGCCCTCAGCCACGTGCAGTGCGGCATGCGGCAGGGCTGTAGCGTTGACCATAGTTACCTCATCCAGCTTGTGTTTGTTGCAAACCGCGGTGAGCTCAGCACCCGTTTTACGGCAGGCTTCGTAGGTCTGCCACTCTGTTTTTTTACTTTTCAGCAGGTAGATGAACAGGAAGTGGGTGTACTTATTGATGGTAACCATCGTCTGATCTTTGCCAAATGCAGCGGTCGCGAAAGTTGTTTCTTCGCCCGTCATATCCGGTACCAGGCTGAGCTTTTTAACGTCATCGATTATGCAGACCTGGTGCTTGCGGGAAGCTTTCTGTATTATTTTAAATTCCATGCTTTAAAATTAAAGTACCGGACGAAGGTAATGTAAAAGGGGTTAAATGAGCGGATATGTGCGGGGTGGCCCCTCCCGGCCTCCCCCAAGGGGAGGAGATGTTGCGCAGGCCCTTGTTTTGAAGACTTCTTCCGGGCCATTTCCAAGGAGCGCGGGGTGGCCCCTCCCGGCCTCCCCCGAGGGGAGGTGATGTTGCGCAGGCCCTTGTTTTGAAGACTTCTTCCTGGCCATTTCCAAGGAGCGCGGGGTGGCCCCTCCCGGCCTCCCCCTGGTTCGGCTTAGCTCACCATGAGGGGAGGGGATGTTGTGCAGGCTCTCATTTTTGAAGACTTCTTCCGGTCATTTTCAAGGAGCGCGGGGTGGCCCCTCCCGGCCTCCCCCAAGGGGAGGTGATGTTACGCAGGCCCGCATTTTATAGAGCCAGTCCCGCCATCTATGCCTGTACAATGCCCATTCATTTACACGAGGTTCGCTGCGTCGCGATAAATAACATTTGGCGGTTGCGGTGCGAAATTTGACTTTTGCAAGATGTATACGCTCAAGAAAAGCCTGGGACAGCACTTTCTGCACGATGAGAATATGTGCATGAAGATAGTGGAGCAAGTGACGAAGGTACCGGCCATGCGCCTGCTGGAGGTAGGGCCTGGCGGTGGCGCTATTACCAAGTACCTGCTGCAGTGGGCCGATGTGGCGTACAAAGCAATAGAGATAGACAAAGAGAAAGTAGACTACCTGCACAAGACGTACCCGCAGCTGCAGGGCAAGATAATACTACAGGATATACTGAAGGCGGACATGCCTTTTGAAGAGCCTTTCACCCTTATCGGTAACTTTCCCTATAATATCTCTTCGCCGATACTTTTTAAGGTGCTGGAATGGGAGCCTAATGTGACCGAGGTGATAGGGATGTTTCAGAAAGAAGTTGCGCAGCGGATAGCATCGGGGCCCGGATCGAAGGTATATGGGATACTCAGCGTGCTCATGCAGGCTTTTTACAGTGTAGAATACCTGTTTGACGTGCATGAGAACTGTTTTACGCCGCCGCCCAAGGTGAAAAGCGGGGTGCTTCGCTTCATCAATATCAATAATCCACACGGCATTGCAGATAAGCGAAAGTTTATAATGCTGGTGAAGACGGCATTTAACCAGCGGAGAAAGACCCTGCGCAACGGACTGAAGAGCATAATGCCCCCGAGTGCCCTCAGCGATCCGCTGATGGACAAGCGCGCGGAGCAATTATCTGTAACGGATTTCGTAGCATTGTATCGTAAACTAATGCCTGCCCATGAGCAATAACCGCGGTAAAGTATTGATAGCAGCGCCCGTGCATGCAGTGCTGACCGATGGCCTGGCCTCGCTGGGGTATGAGTGCATCATACATGAGAAGATAATACAGGAGCAGGCATATACCCTGATAGGGGAGTGTGTTGGCATTATCACATCTACAAGGCTGCTGCTGGATAAGGGGCTGATAGCCGCAGGAAAGCAGCTGCAATGGATAGGCAGGATGGGGTCGGGGATGGAGATAGTGGATGTGAGCTATGCGCGGCAGCGCGGGATAGCCTGCTTTAGCAGCCCGGAGGGCAACTGTAATGCAGTGGGCGAGCATGCGCTGGGCATGCTGCTGGCGCTCACCCGGAAGATAGCATGGAGCAATGCCGAGATGAAAGAGGGCACGTGGCGGCGCGAAGAGAACAGGGGCAGTGAGCTGGAGGGCAAAACAGTGGGTATAATAGGGTTTGGGCATACCGGGCAGGCATTTGCTAAGAAATTACAGGGTTTTGACGTGAAGATATGCGCCTACGATAAATACAACCCAGGCGGCATCCGGACGGGTATGCATAAGTGCAACACTATTGAAGAATTGCATGCCTGTGCTGAGATCGTGAGCTTTCATGTGCCCTTGCAGGAAGATACGAAACACTACTTTAATGAAGCATTTGTAGCTGCTATGCAGCGGCCATTCATCCTTGTTAATACCTCGAGAGGACCTATAGCAGATACTGCGGCAATATATAACGGGCTGCGCACCGGTAAAATAACAGGTGCCTGCCTCGATGTATTTGAGGAGGAACCACCTTTCTCACCTGATAATGCGCACAGGAGGCAGCTGGACGACCTGATGCAACTGCCCAACGTAGTTGTGACCCCTCATATAGCGGGGTATACCTTTGAAGCGCTTTATAAGATGAGTAAAACCTTGCTGGACAAGCTGGTGGCAAATCAAAAGTAAAAGGAAAAACCCCCTAACCGCCCCTTATACGGCAGCATTTCCGGTATCGGGCAAGGCATTTTTATCGATTCTGCTCCGCCAGCCAACACATGCAAATAAAAAATTTGCAATCCTGACCCAAGTTTTCAGAAAGATAACTCGTCTATAATGTACAGGACACTTTTTTTAACAACAGTTTACAATGCTGTGATAATAGAAATGGCCTGTTGGGGGTAGCTAACTAGTTAGTTTACACTAAGATGATTAAAAAGTTACGTAAGAAAAATAATTTTGTTAACTAGGTGGGTTTTAACAGTTTTTTTTATCTTTACGCCTCATTTGCTAATAATTTATTAATATTTAATATGACACGTACATTACGTTACTTGCTGTTTATTGTATTAACAGCGCTGTCGGGGTCGTCTTTTGCCCAGGAGATTGCGGGAAAAGTGGTTGATGATAAAAAGGAGCCGCTGCTAAGCGCTGCCGTGCAGGTGTACTCCGGGGGTATACTGAAGGGGGGCACGATTACGGACTATGATGGTAACTACGTAGTAAAGCCACTGGAGCCGGGTACATATGATGTGGTAGTGATTTATGCAGGTTACGATTCCTTTACAACAAAAGGAATACCTGTAACATCGGGCAACCGCACTAGTATCAATGTTACAATGAGGAGGCCTGTAACAGGAAAAGTGCTTGCGGGTGTTACGATCACCTATAAAAAGCCTATTGTAAATATCGACAGGCCGGGGGGCACGCTTATGACGCGTGGTGAGATAACCAAAGTAGCAACAACGGACATAAAGGACGTAGTGGCGCTTACACCCGCACTTTACCAGCAAAAGCGTGGTACTGATGTGAGCATAGGCGGTGCGCGTACCACCGGTACACTATATGTTATCGATGGTGTGCAGGTGCAGGGCCAGGCAGGCGTAGGTATGTCTCAGAACGGTGTAGAGCAGGTAGAAGTAATTACTTCGGGCATCTCTGCAAAGTATGGTGACGTATCGGGCGGTGTGGTGAATATGACATCAAGGAACGTGTCGCAGAAAATGACCGGCAACATCCGTGCGCAGCACTCAATAGATGGCTATAACAACAACATGCTTTCTTTCTCCCTTGCAGGTCCTATCTACAAGAAAAGGATAGACAGCGTGCGTAAGAAGCCTGTACTGGGCTTCTCGCTGAGCGGTGATTATTATTATGATAACAACCGTTATCCTACTTACGACAAGCAGTATACTGTAAAAGCTGACGTATTAAAGCGCCTGCTCGAAAACCCGCTGACTATCGTTACCGACAACACGGGCTTTCCTACTTACAACTACTCCTCTAACTACGTTACATTTAACGACCTGGAGCAAACCAAGATACCACCAAATAACAGGGTTCGCGAAGGCCGCCTGAACGGAAAGCTTGATTACCAGCTTACCGATAACATGCGCATCATGGGTGGTGGTATGATCGATTATCTCAAGACCGACCTTTACAGCCGCACGCGCAGCCTGCTTGCTGCTGCCGGTACACCGGTTGACAATACATTTACCGGCCGTGCTTATTTGCGTTTCACACAGAAGTTTGGCAAGGCGAATGATACAGCGAAGGGTATCATCTCTAACGCGTTCTATACCGTACAGGGCGACTACCAAAGGACCTCACAGGAAATTGAAGATCCTAAATTTGGCAACAATATATTCAAGTATAACTATGTAGGTAAGTTCACAGAGAACAGGACCTATGTATATGCTGCTAACCAGTTAGACTCGGCGAGTGGCAGAAGGGCGACCGTACTTTCGTTTAACCCTGTTACCAGCATCGACTTTAACCGCTCTGAGACCAACCCATACCTGGCTAACTATACCACACAGTATTACAATGCCGTTGGTGGCAGCTTTGGTGTAACCTCGATAGAAAACCAGATACAGGGCGTAGCGCTGGCAAACGGTGATTATCCAAGGTCTACTTATTCTTTTAACGGTGTGGGCCTTTTTAGCAGCCCGGGTGCACCGCAGAACTACTATCTGAACAACAAGTCTGACCAGTATGCACTGTCTGTAGATGCGTCGTTTGACCTTCTTGCAGGTAAGACAAGGCATGCGATCGAGTTTGGCATGTATTACCAGCAGCGTATACAGAGGCGCTATGTGGCCCAAATGAACTTTGGCGGCAACAACTCAGTATGGTCGCTGATGAGGGGCCTTGTAAGCGGCGTGGGCAACAACAAGCTGAAGCTTGATAAGACCAAGCCTACGTTCATTGTGAACGGTACCAAGTACTCTTATGTTGCTGATCCTAACAATGCAGGGCAGGGCACTTTTTATGACCCGGCAGGCAATATAGCTAACATTATACCTAGCCCTACAGATACTGTAATCTACAACTACGTAAATACAGACCAGGGTACGTTTGACAGGAACCTGAGGAAGAAAATGGGCCTAAAGGATAATGACATCATCAACATAGATGCTGTTGATCCTTCTATGCTGTCGCTTGACATGTTCTCAGCTGATGAGCTGCTGAACTTCAGCGGTAACCCGTATGTTACTTACTATGGCTATACCTACGCCGGGCAGAAGCAAACAGGCCAGGTGAACTTTAATGACTTCTGGACACAAAAAGACAAAAACGGCGACTATACACGCCCGATAGCACCGTTCAGCCCGAACTATATCGCAGGTTACATCCTCGACAGGTTTGATTACAAGGACGTTCACTTTAACGTGGGCCTGCGTGTGGACAGGTATTCGGCGAATACAAAAACACTTATCGATCCATTCTCCCTGTACCCTGTAAGGACTGTTAACCAGGTAGCCGGTACTAACAACCTTGTAAACGGTGGCGCACACCCTGCAAACATCGGCAGCGACTACGTGGTATATGTTAGCGATAACAATGCTGCAAACCCTATCATAACAGGTTACCGCAGTGGTAACAACTGGTTTGACCCAACCGGCAAGCTGATAGAAGATCCATCAACGCTGAAGCAATATTCTAACGGCCGCGATCCTCAGCCTTACATTGTGAAGAATGCTGCCGGCGGTATCACAAAAATGAGCGACAGCAGCTTTAATCCTAACTTGTCGTTCTCTGATTATGAGCCACAGGTAGCAGTAACGCCACGTCTCCAGTTCTCATTCCCGATATCTGATGTTGCTAACTTCTATGCGCACTATGATATCTATGCACAGCGGCCTACATCGGGCATCATCGCGAATGCATTTGACTACTATCAAATGTCGGTTGCTGCTCCTACCAGCGAGATCAACAACGCCAACCTAAGGATGCAGAAGACTTTTGACTATGAAGTTGGTTTCCAGCAGAAGCTTACTGAAAATACAGGTCTTACCATTACCGGTTTCTACAAGGAGCGTAAGGATATGATAGCGCTGCGTACTTATGTAAACGCCTATCCGTACACTTATACTTCATTTGGCAACCGCGACTTCTCTACAACGAAAGGTGCTACTATGCTGTATGATATGCGTGCAACCAATCACCTGAGCCTTAACGTAGCCTATACGCTGCAGTTTGCAGAAGGTACCGGCTCTACGCCAAATGGCGGTAAAGGCCTGCTGTCGAGCCTGATACAGGAAGGTTTCCCTAACATTCGCTACGTTACTCCTTTGAACACAGATTCGCGTCACATAATCAATGCGAACATCGACTATACCCTTGGCGACGGCGAAGGACCGGTAATCAGGGGCCTGAACGCCTTCCAGAACGCTGGTGTTACCTTTATCGTAAGGACAAGGAGCGGTGAGCCGTACACAAGGTACCAGGACGCACTTGGCCAGACAGTAGTGGGTGGCGTAAACGGATCGCGCCTGCCATGGCACTTCAACACCGATATGCGTGTATTCAAAGACTTCGCACTTTCGTGGGGCAATAAGCGCCCACTGTCAGAAGAGGGTGTAAGGCCAAAGACACGCTACTTCATAAGGGCGGTTGTAATGGTGAACAACCTGTTCAACACACGCGAAATACTGGGTGTATACGGTTATACCGGCCGTCCGGATGATAACGGATACCTTGCATCGGCACTGGGACAGACGTTTGTTCCACAGCAGATCAGCCCACAGTCTTACACAGACCTTTATAGGATATACGCTAATAACCCTGACAACCTGAACTTTGCGCGGACGATCAATTTCTCACTTGAATTCAACTTTTAATTAATAATTATAACTCTACAGGTTATGAACTTTAGAAACAGAATAAAAATTGCCGGAGCCTTTACCCTATTGGCTATCCTCGGTATGGCAGCCCGGCTGAGCGCCCACCAGAATATAACTTCGACCCGCCCTAAAGCGGGGCTGAAGACTACGGCTACCGGATGCCAGCCGGCAATATCGGCCATAGACCTTGATATAAACAACGTGCGTGCGCGCCTTATGACCGGTGGTGATATGTGGTGGGATCTGAGTAAGGAAGTGGCATCTTATGAGGTTCCTAAGGGTTCGGGCAGGCACTCGCAGTTCGCTGCATCTTGCTGGATCGGCGGATTTGACAGGCAGGGACAGCTGAAGGTAGCTGCTCAGACCTATCGCCAGGATGGTAACGATTACTGGCCCGGCGCCCTCAATAATGAAGGTAAAATCACCGCAGATACCTGTGCCCTCTGGGACAAGTTCTGGAAAATAGACAGGTCGCTTGTAAAGCGCTTCATCCAGAATTACAAGAATGGGGTGGACATGGCGGAAAATCCTGACTTTACCACAATATTCACATGGCCTGCAGTAGGCAACAGGAAAGTGCTGGCCAGCGATGGCAGCTCTTACCTGCAGCTTAACGCGGGTAATACTTATGCACCTTTTAAAGACCTGAACAATAACGGTATTTACGAGCCTGCAGAAGGTGAGTACCCCGAGATTGTGGGTGACCAGTATATCTGGTGGGTATCTAACGATGCCGGTAACGTGAAGCAGCAGTCGCTTACAGCCTCTATGGGTATAGAGGTGCAGACAAGCGCCTTCGCCTACGCTACGCAGGACTTCCTGAACAACTCTACGTTCTGTAACTATCGCGTGATCAACCGCGGTTCGCTGACGATCGACAGTACTTATATTGCCGTATGGGATGACTGTGACCTCGGTTACTATCTCGATGACTATATTGGCTGTGACACGGCCCGTGGACTAGGCATCATGTACAACGGTACAAATGATGATGGTGCGCTTGGCGGCTACCCATCGAACAGCTATGGCCTTAACCCGCCACAGGTAGGCCTGGACTTCTTCCAGGGACCTAAGAGGATAAAGAAGCGTGAAGGTGGCTTGCCGGATACTGTAGAGCAGCTGCGGATGACCAACTTTACTTACTATAACAATGATGCGAGCATAATCGGTAACCCTAACAACGGTATACAGATATACTACTACATGACCGGCTCTATCAGGAACGGCCAGCGTTTTGCGAATGACTTCCAGGGTGCTGGTGTACCTTCAAGAGGTTACGGGCAGGGGCCTATATCGAACTTTGTATTCACGGGTGACCCCGGTGATAACTCACAGTGGTCTGAGTGTGCATGTAACAATGCAACAGGTGACCGTCGCTTTATCTTCTCTTCCGGTCCATTTGAGCTGACTGCAGGGGCTGTAAATGATATAACGTTTGGTTGTGTATGGGCTGCAAATGCCGGTGGATGCGGAGCTACAACTTTTAAGACCATTAAGAATATAGATGATGGCGCACAGACGCTGTTTGACCAGAACTTTAAGACAGTAGAAGGCCCTGAGGCTCCACGCCTGGTAATACGTGAGCTTGACAGGAAGCTGATCTGCTACCTGGTTAATGACTATGGCAGCAACAACTATGGTGAGAATTTCGGTCGTGTAGATGGCCCTTATACTGACTCGTTGCTTTACCGCCAGCTTGCGGTTAAATCAAAGATCGCCAACTCCAATGACTCTTTATATAAGTTTGAAGGTTACCGTGTGTTCCAGCTGAAGAACAGCCAGATCACAGCTGCGGAGATATTTGATCCTAACACAGGTGAAGTAGATAATACCAAAGCTACTGAAGTGTTTCAGTGCGACGTGGCTAATGGTGTAACCCAGATAGTTAACTATGCTAAGAACACTGCTGTAAGTGATACTACTTATGTGCCGCAGATAAAAGTAAAAGGTAAGGATAGCGGTATTGCGCACAGCTTCGTGCTGACGCAGGACCAGTTTGCTACCGGTAGTGACAAGCGCTTTGTGAACTACCATAACTACTACTTCGTTGCTGTAGCCTATGCGTATAATAACTTTGCAAGCTTCAACCCTAAGAACGATATCGCTACACAGGACGTACCTTATCTTGGTAGCTCGCATGCCGGTGGCGGTCTTGATATCCCGGTAGTTGCGGCGCTGCCTAATCCATCAAATGGCGCTATGGGCACATCGCTCAACGCTGACTATGGAGATGGTGTGAAAATAACACGTATGGAAGGTGTGGGTAATGGTGGCAACTCCGTTCAGATCACTGAAGAATCTGAGGAAAAGATCCTTGATAATAACGTTCTTGGCCAGCTGGAGTATAAGGCAGGAGAAGGTCCTGTAAATGTGAAAGTAATAGATCCGGTGCGCATACCTTCTTATGACTGGGTATTGCAGCTGAAAGGTGCAAGTGCGCCGGCAACAGCAGGCACTGGCCTCAATGCGGCTACTGCGAGCTGGGTGCTTACTGCGGTGGACAATAATGCAGCGATAGATACGATCTACAGTGAAGGTAACCTCACCACGATCAACGAGCAGATCGCTGAAAAGTATGGTATATCTATATCAGTAAACCAGGTATTGCCTCCGGGTGCAGATCAAAAAGGTGACAACGGGTATATTACATCGTCTGTTACTTTTGAAGATCCAACGAAATCATGGCTGCGCGGTGTGGCTGATCAGCCAGACAGCAACTTCGCCAACTGGCTCCGTTCGGGCTCTACAACCCGGTTCGCTACTACGTCTGGTACTAACCCATGCTGGTTCAATGACTCTAAACTTGATACGGCGTCTGCTTACCAGGATATGCTTGATAACTACACACCTACAAAGAGCACATGGGGTCCATACCCGCTTGCAGCTCACTTCTTCTCAGGTGGCCATGCCGGTATAGGTTCGCAGTGCGGTTTTGAGATCGCGGCTTACCCAGGTACTACGCTTAAGAACCTGCCAAACGTGGATGTGGTATTTACAGACAAAAAAGAAGACTGGACCCGCTGTGCAGTAGTGGAAATGCAGGAAGATCCGGCGCTTGCTGAGAATAGCGGTGCTAAGTTCTACCTGAGGAAGCACAAGGGATGGAACATTGATTTTGAAGGTGGCAGCCAGCCGAGGTACTCAGACGACGCTGCAGACCAGGGCATGTCGTGGTTCCCGGGCTATGCAGTTAACCAGATAACCGGTGAGCGCCTGAATATAGCTTTCGGTGAAGATTCATACCTGTCGGGAGACAATGGCCGGGATATGCTGTGGAACCCAACTCCGAACTATTTCAACTTCTTTGACAATTCGATAGTATTCGGTGGCCGCCACGTAGTATATGTGCTGGATAGCCGTTACGACAAATGCTCTACGTTTGTGAGCCAGCTGCGTGCTGCCAGCCCTACAAACACTGTGCTTAGGACGGCATATAATTCTGTTCAGTGGACAGGTATCCCATTATCGAGCTTTAACGTGCCGATGAAGTCAGCTGCTGATGGATTTATTCCTACAAAGACAAGGCTTAAATTCAGGGTGAACAGCCCGTATGCGCCTTACCATGCTGTTGACTCTTCAGTATTCACGCCGGTGGCAGGTACTACAGTAGAGCCAGGCCGCAAGACTAATCCTTATTACACGTTTACTACTAAGGACCTTGCGCCGCATGTGATGACAGGTGGTGATACTACCAACAGGAGCAGGCTGCTGAGCAGGATATACGCTGTGCCTAACCCATACTATGGTTATTCAGGGTATGAAAAAGCAAATAGCCGCTTTGATACAAAAGTGCGTATCATTAACCTGCCTGCTAAAGTGACGGTCGACATCTATTCGCTTGATGGTGTGCTTATACGCACCCTTACCAAGAGTGATCCTGAGGTTCCGTACATTGACTGGGATATACGCAACAGCGTAGGCCTGCCGATAGCAAGCGGCATGTACCTGATGAATGTGCGCGCTGAAGGCATAGGTGAAAAAGTGATCAAGTGGTTTGGCGCTACACGCCCGCTTGACGTATCAACATACTAATTTAATTAAGTACCGGCAGGGGAGCCTGCCGGTACATTTTAAAAAATATTTTATCGACTTGTTTATGAGAAACTTTTCTAACAAAGCCATTATAGCGATCTGCGCGATAGGGATGTCTTTTAGCGCTTACGCAGGTAACAAAGACCGCTCTGGCCAGTCTGGCGCGCCTGAAATGCTGATCAACCCATGGGCACGCACCACCGGCGTTTTCGGCATGAATACAGCCTACGTTAGCGGTATAGAAGCCCTTAAAATGAACATTGCGGGCCTTGCCGGTACTACGGGGACTGAGATCGGTGTTTCGCGTGGCATCTACCTCAGCGGCACTGATATAGGCATCAATAACATAGCCGTGGCGCAGAGCCTGGGCGAGGTTGGCGTGATAGGGATCAACCTGATGTCAATGAGCTTCGGCGAGATACCTACGACCGATTATTTCAATCCGGAAGGTTATGGTACGTACAGGCCCACATTCCTTAATGTGGAGCTCGGCTATGCCAAGGAATTCTCCAGCCACATTAAAGCGGGTGCAGCAGCTACTTACGTATCAGAGCAGATCAACAACATCAGCGCACTGGGCCTGGCTTTCGAAGCGGGAGTACAATACGTAACGGGCAAGCGGGACAACTTCCATTTCGGGATAACCCTGCGTAACATGGGAACCAATATGCGCTTTAACGGCACAGGGTTCTCGATCAATGTTGACAAGCCACAGCAGAGCTCTTCTTTTGCGGTTACGGCAAGGTATCCTTCAGAGAAATTTGAGATACCTACTTACCTGAACATTGGCGTTGCTTATGACCTGTTTCTCGATGAGAACCACCTGAGCAGCAAAGACAGCATGCCTATGCACAAGCTGACGCTCCTGGGTAACTTTACCTCGAACTCATTTAACAGTGATTACTTAGGCCTTGGTGCTGAGTACGGCTTCCGCAATATGTTCTTCTTCCGTGCTGCATACAGGTACGAAAAAGGTATAACAAGCGAGGGTACATCTACTACCATGTACATGGGCGTATCGCTCGGTGCTACGGTACAGACAAAATTTGGATCGGGCGAGAAAGCGCCAACTGTAGCGTTTGATTATTCATTCCGTCCTACGGTTCGCCCTGCTAACGGCGTACATATGCTTTCGCTGCGTTTTTCGCGCTAATAAATATTTTTAGTACATTTACAACTGCAACGCTTCTGTGCTACAGAGGCGTTGTATTTTTTTTCTTAAGGCAACTAAAAACGATAGAAAATGTCTGATCTAAATTACCTCACCAAGGAGACATTAGCGCTCATGAGGGAAGAGCTAACCAAGCTCAAGACGGTGGGCAGGGCAGAGATAGCGCGCCAGATAGCGGAGGCAAGGGAAAAAGGTGACCTTAAAGAGAACGCAGAGTATGATGCCGCCAAGGAAGCACAGGGCCACCATGAGGCGCGCATAGCGCAGCTGGAGGCAGGCATTGTGTCTGCGAGGGTGATAGAGGCCAAAGACATTGATACAAGCAAGGTATCGATACTGAGCAGGGTGACCGTGACGAACCTGGGCAGTAAGAAGACAGTGGTGTACCAGATAGTATCTGAAACGGAAGCGGATCTGAAGCTCGGCAAGATATCAGTAACATCGCCAATAGGCAAGGGGCTGCTGGGCAAGCATGCCGGCGAGATCGCTGAAGTGACAGCGCCGAGCGGTACTTTTAAATTCAGGGTGGAGAGTATCTCTATATAATGGCCAGCATTTTTACTAAAATAATAGCGGGCGAAATACCGAGCTATAAGATAGCGGAGAACGAAAATTTCTTTGCTTTCCTGGATATTGCTCCCCTGCGGGAGGGGCATGTGCTGGTGGTGCCTAAGCAGGAAACGGATAAAATATTTGATGTAGCGGACGAACTGCTTGGGGAATGGCTGGTGTTTGCCAAGCCTATAGCCAGGGCCATAGAACGTGCCTTCCCCTGTGACCGCTGCGGCCTCAGTGTTATAGGGCTGGAGGTGCCGCATGCGCATATGCACCTCGTGCCCATCAATTCATCGGGCGACCTCAACTTTACAAAGCCGAAGCTAAAGCTTACCAAAGAGCAGCTGGAACAGGTGCAACAGAAAATATTGTCGCATCTTTGATAGCCTTGTTATGTAGTCGATGCGCGGATAACGCTCCATGCCTGCGGCTTATCAGCAAATAGGGCCTTGGTCGTGCCCCATGTGTCCTTAAAAAAGCCCGAAAACCTATAGTGATCAAGATCTGCAACCGATGCCCAGTGGCTATAGGTGACAAACACATGAGGGTCGTTGCTGTCTTGCCACAACTCCAAATGGGTGCAGCCCGGAAAGCCGCGGATAATGTGCTTTCGCTCTTCGAAGAGAGCAGTGAATTCGTCCACCTTCTCCGGCAGAAATTTCATTCTTACGATCCGTATTATCATTCGAAAACCAGTTTTATATTATTGTATTCGCTACCCGGCCTTAGTCCAAACAGGCTTGCCGCCTTGCCGTGGTTTACACATATTTCCATGAATCCGCTACTATTGAAGCGGCACAGTTTATGGCCGGGCCTTACATCGCTGTAGCTGCGGCTGAGCACTCCAATATCTTCTACCTGCATAAACTCAAGCCTGAATGGCCTGCCATTGCCGGCGGCGTTAAATTGAGCGCGTGTGAGATTGGTGACAGCATTGCCGTAGTGGTCAATATAGACGATGTCGCAGGCAATGCTATTGCCGGTCGGCAGCGTTGCCGGTGCCCTGATAACGGCAGATAGTGTAAGTGCCGGCAGGCCTAGCTCACCCGGTGCATTGCTTTGCAGGAGATGCGCTATGCTGCCAGCAGTAGCCACCCAATGACTGAAGCCATTTGGTGGCAGCAGCTCGGTACACTGCCATGCCGGCAGCGGATCGGTGCTCAGTGCCAGCGGGAGTATATCATTATCGGCAGCCAGGAAATAGTGGGCATTGTGGTGGCATAATACAAGCCGCGGGGTGGCCTCATTGAAAATATTTACCAACACCAGGTGAATGGTGCCCGCCGGGAAACTTTTGTAAGCCGCGCCCAGCACATAGGCGGCCTGTGCCACCTGGAAGGGGGCGATCTCATGCGTGATGTCTGCAATTTGGGCAGGTGGTACAAACGGGGCGAGCATGCCTTTGACCACCGCTGCAGATGCATCGTGAAGGCCAAAATCTGATAGCAGTGTGAGAGCAGCCATACCGGTTACAAAAGTACGCACCAAAACACAAGCATACGCTATAGCTATGAAGAAGGCCAGCTGGACGGGGATGCCCCGTATGTTTTATTAGGTGTATTGCCCATCGTGAACTCCAGCACCCCGCCTTCGAGCAAGGTGCTGTGTGTGATGTATGTCTTATCGTAAGGCTTGCCATTGAGCAATACACTTTGTATGTATACATTGCGCCTGCCGTTGTTCTTAGTCCGCACCACCATCTGCTTGCCTGAAGGCAGCTGCATGGTTACCTCATCGAAAACGGGGCTGCCAAATATGTACTCTCCACTGGCGGGGTTGGCCGGGTAGAAGCCCGTCATGCTCCAGATGGCCCATGCGCTCATTTGCCCGCAGTCTTCATTGCCGGAGTAGCCATCGGGCTTATCGTGATACATGGAATCGATGATCATGCGGATGCGCTGCTGTGTCTTCCAAGGTGCGCCAACGAAATTGTACATGTATGCGATGTGGTGGCTGGGCTCGTTGCCATGCGCGTATTGGCCTATGAGGCCGCTCACATCAGGTGGCGCGCTCTCGCCGTTGAGCTTTGGGCTAACATTAAAAAGAGAGTCCAGCTTCTTTATGAACAGGTCATTGCTGCCGTAGCCCGCTGCCAGTCCCCTGATATCGTGCGGCACGAAGAATGTGTATTGCCATGCGTTTCCTTCCTCGTAAAAGGATTTGCTGCCATCGGTAGAAGTATAGTAGGGGTCGAATGGCTGTGTCCAGCTGCTGTCGCTGTTCTTCGCCCTTATGAAACCGGAATTCTTATCGAAGAGTAGCTTGTAAGCAGCAGCACGGCGTGTGAAGAGCTCGTAGTCGGCAGTCTTTCCCAGCTTCTTTGCTACCTGCGCTATGCACCAGTCGTCGTAGGCGTATTCCAGCGTTTTGGTGACGGTATGCCAAGCTTTGTCTTGCGGCACAAAGCCGTATGTGCGGTAGTCTTTAGTGCCCCGTATATCCTGGTAGGCGCTTTTTTTCATTGCGGTAAAGGCGCGCTCTGCATCGAGGCCGGGAGTGTTTTTCAGCACGGCATCGGCAAGCACCGGTACTGCATGGTAGCCGCTCATGCAATTGGTTTCGTAGGTGCTCAGGTCCCATACGGGCAGCAGGCCATTCTCGTCTGCAAAAGCCAGCATGCTATTGAGGATATCTGTGTTGCGCTCAGTTTGTGTGAGTGTAAAGAGCGGGTTCAGTCCCCTGAAGGTATCCCAGAGGGAGAACACGGTATAGCGGTCACCCTTTGCCATTTTGTTTACTTTGCCGTTTGCGTTGCGGTAGGCGCCATCTGCGTCTGAGTAGATCACCGGCGCCATGCATGTATGGTATAGCGCGGTGTAGAATATGCGCTTTTGCTTTTCGTCAGCGGTCTTTACTTCCAGCTTTTGCAGCTCTTTTTCCCACTTTGCTTCAGCGGCATTTTTTACTTTGTCGAAGTCCCAGCCATCAATTTCATTGAGCGCCAGCAAAGCTTTATCGGCGCTGACGCTGGAGAGCGCCACCTTCATAAGCAGCTGCTTGCCTGCTGCGCCTGCAAACTGAAACTCACCGTTGTACCGGGCTTCGTTCTCTACGTCCTGCGCTATTTCTTCGTGGGTACTGCCGTTGTAGATGCGCAGCCCGGTGATGGGGATGGATGTGCGTGCAGCAAAGTATAGCTGCTGGTTTTTGGCCCAGCCTGTGCTGGTGCGGTAGCCAATAATCGTGCTATCGTTGATCTGGTACAGCCGCGTTTGCGTGGCGCTGTCGTAGTTGATCATGTAGGTGAGGTGAAAGCGCACTATAGGCTTGCTGCGTAAGGGGAACTCGTATTTGTGAAAGCCGCAGCGCTCTGTGGCTGTGAGCGACACCTTTATTCCCGAACTCAGCATGACACTGTAATAGCCGGGGCTTGCCTGCTCATCCCTATGATTGAAGCCGACCTTGAAATACTTGCCCGTGTCGTTGATGTGGCTGGTGTGCGGCATTACAGATATGTCTGTCCAGTCGCCGCAGCCTGTGCCGCTGAGATGGGTATGGCTGAAGCCTGCGATAGTATTGCTGGAGTGGTGGTACCCGCTACACCAGTCCCAGCCCTCCTGCCCATTGTCGGGGCTTAGCTGCACCATGCCAAAGGGTACCGTGGCGCCGGGATAAGTGTGGCCGTGGCCGCCTGTGCCTATCAAGGGGTCCACATATTTGGTGAGCCGCTGGGCTGTGGCACTAGTGAGAGCCCCTACGAGCAATACAGCACATAACAAGTTCAACTTCATAAACAGGAAATATGGCAACAAGATACACTATCCGTAGTAGCGGATAGGAATATTGCAGTCATTTTTGTGTTGAATTAAAGGTATTGGCCTAAGACAGCTCTATGTTGTAAACATCCGTCTTGTTCCTGGCGATACTCTCTACGTAGAAGCCACCTGGCTCCGGTATCTGCTCATAAAAATCAAATGAAGTGCATGACTTAGGCAGGGGTGAGAATACCAGCGTAAAGTGGAGCGTAGTGCCGGCAGGTACATGTGTCCACTCCGGGTAGGTAGATACACCGTCTGCATGCAGAAGCCTGCATTTGTGGCTGGAGTGCTTATCGAGCAGGAAAGTAGTGCGCCATATACGGGCAACTGTATCGGATGCCCCCGAAACGATTTTGCAATGCACTATCACCTGGCCTTCCTCGCTTACCTGGGTCAAGAGCTGTTCTCTTATGAGCTCGCTTATCTCAACCTGTGTTTCTGTTAGTGTTGCTGACATATGGTTGCAAATGTAGAGATAATCTGTTATACAGACCAGCACAAATTGCTGGCTTATTAGTCTTAATTTGTAGGTGGAACAACCCAACCATATGCAGAGGCGCCGCTTTATAACGCAGACATCATTGGCCGCAACGGCAGTATTACTATCGCGCTACACGAGTGCATGGGGCAGCGCTGCATCATTCCCGGTGGTACGGATACCGCCGGAAAAGAGAAACTTCAGCAGCGCGGCAGTGGAGCGGGTGATAAATGAGGTAAAGAGCACCATAGGCAATAAGGAAATAGGGTGGCTGTTTGAGAATTGCTTCCCGAATACGCTGGACACAACAGTTGACTTCAACATTGTAGACGGCAAGCCGGACACCTATGTGATAACCGGTGATATAGATGCTATGTGGCTGCGCGACTCATCGGCACAGGTGTGGCCCTACCTGCCATTGTGCAAAGAGGATGAACAGCTAAAGCTGCTGATACAGGGCGTTATCAACCGGCAGGTGAGGTGTATACTGAAAGACCCATATGCCAATGCGTTTTACAAGAACGAGCGTAAGAAGAGCCCGTGGCGCAAGGACCTCACAGCTATGCAACGCGGCATACATGAGCGCAAGTGGGAGATAGACAGCTTGTGTTATCCTATAAGGCTGGCACATGGATACTGGAAAGAGACAGGCGATACTACACCATTTGACGCGCAATGGGCAGCAGCGATGAGGCTGGTGCTGAAGACATTTAAGGAGCAGCAGCGGTATGAGGGCAAAGGACCTTACACGTTTCAGCGAAGGACAGCGTGGGCTACAGATGGCGTGCCTCTTGGCGGCTATGGCTACCCGGCAAGGCCCAACGGGCTGATATGCTCGATGTTCAGGCCGAGCGATGATGCGACGATACATCCATACCTCATTCCAGCTAACTTCTTTGCATTTGAGAGCCTTAGCCAGCTGATATCGCTGAGTGCGGCTGCCAAGCAGGATATAAGCTCGAAAGACCTGGAAGCCTTGATGAAGCAGATAGCCACAGGGCTGCAAAATGATGCTAAGGTGAAAGTGGAGAAACACGGCGAGGTATATGCTTACGAAGTGAACGGCTATGGCAGCTACAACCTGATGGACGATGCCAACGTGCCCTCGCTGCTATCGCTGGGCTACCTGTTGCCGGAGATGCGGAAGGACCCGGTGTATGTGAACACGCGCAAGTATGTACTGTCCGCCGACAATCCATTTTTCTTTAAGGGTAAAGCAGGTGAGGGCATAGGCGGGCCTCACGTAGGCGCAGACTACATATGGCCGCTAAGCATAAGCATGCGCGGGCTCACCAGTAATGATGATGCGGAGATAAAGAAATGCCTGCAGTTGCTGCAAAGCAGCCATGCCGGTACGGGCTTTATGCACGAGAGCTTTCATAAAGACGATGCAGCGAAGTATACGCGCGCATGGTTTGCCTGGGCTAATACACTGTTTGGTGAATTTGTGTGGAAGGTATACCGGGAGCGGCCTGCGCTGCTGAATGGGTAACTTCGTACTGTCTCATAATTGATTCACCACAAGGGGAAGCCCCTTTAGGGGTTTGGGGTATTACCCCCACGCCAGCGCACTCGCTCCAAGTATAGCAGCATCAGCATCGGGCAGGGCAGATGGTATCAATTTCACCTTGTCCCTGTAAATATGCAGCAGGTTTGCTTCCATGTAGTGGTGTACATGCTTAAACAGCAGGTCGCCGGAGCGGGCGAGGCCGCCAAAGAAAATGATAGCCTGGGGTGAAGTGATAGCAACAGCGTCAGCAAGTACTTGCCCTAATATTTTGCCGGTGTATTTGTAGAGCGCCAGGGCCATTACATCGCCCTTCAGTGCAGCTTCGTATATGAGGTGCGCATCTATTGCCCCCTTGTGGCTGCGCAGTATGGTATTGTCATCGCTTTGCTCCAGCCATTCTTCGGCTGTGCGGGCAATGCCTGTAGCGGATGAGTATGTCTCCAGGCAGCCGTGGCGGCCGCAGCCACATTTGCGGCCTTCGCGCACGGCAATGACGTGGCCCAGCTCGCCGGCAAAGCCATCGTGGCCATAGATCAGCTGGCCATTGGCTACGAAGCCACTGCCCACGCCTGTGCCCAGCGTAACGACGATAAAATCTCTCATGCCCTTTGCTGCCCCGTAGGTCATCTCGCCTATGGCGGCAGCGTTGGCATCGTTGGTTAGTGTGGCGCTCATACCCAGCGCATCGCTTACCAGCTGCGCCATGGGCACAACGCCTTTCCACACAAGATTTGGTGCAAACACTATTTCGCCGGTAAAGAAATTGCCATTGGGCGCACCAATGCCTGCACCTGCTATGTTGTCGATCCCGGCTGCTTCGATCAGCGGGAATAGCTCATTTTTTAATGCAGCTACAAACTCCCCAGGCGTATCATGCCCGCGTGTAGACATTTTGCCTTTAGAGACTATCTCGCCCCGCCTGTTAACGATGCCGAATGAAGTGTTAGTGCCGCCAATATCAATGCCCACCACCAATGGATGCGTCATAATCTATGCCTTGTTTTTGTAAAATGCGCCTTACTGCAAACGCATACCAGCCGAGGTATGCGAACCCTATAGCGGGTATCCAGTAAGACTTGTGAATGCCGATGGCTGCCATATCGGCCAGCTTGCCTTGTATGGGCGGTATAATGGCACCGCCAAGTATCATCATGATGAGGAATGCTGAGCCCTGTGAAGTGTATTTGCCCAGCCCTGCTATAGCCAGCACGAAAATGCAGGGCCACATGATAGAGCAGAAAAGGCCGCCGCTGAGGAATGAGTATATCGCAATTTTGCCTGTTGTAAATAAGCCAACCAGCATGCATACGGCGCCCAGCAGGGCGAATACCATGAGTGTAGTCGCTGGTTTATCTTTCGTGGCAACGAATGCGATAGCCTGAACAGCTACGCATGCTATATAGCCATAAAAAGGCGTCATATCGTTTTGGGCAATAGAGTTGACGCCCAGCACTACCAGGAATGCTACGACCGGAACGACAAACAGGAGTATCGTTTTTACGCTGCCTTTTGGTTCAAATATTTTGATGGAGCCTGTCCATCGGCCTATCATAAGGCTGCCCCAGTATACTGATATAAAGGGCGCCACCTGCGAAGATGCATAACCGCCGAAGGCCTCTTGGTTCAGCAGCTCGCCCATGTTGCTCTGGATGGTAACTTCTACGCCTACGTAAGTGAATATGGCCAGCATGCCCAGCACGAGTTGCGGGTACTGCATAGCGCCCCAGCCCGTGGAAGCCTTTTTAGCCCGGAGCAGTGAAAATAGCAGTGTACCTACGATAGTAACAAGGCCGAGAATGAGGAGATAAAATCTATTTTGCTCGATGGCGTTGAGGGCTGAGGCATCTGCAGTGCCCGTGCGGTAACTGCTGAATACAGCGCTGAAAATTATGATCAGCAGTACCGTCATAACGAGTAGCGCGGCTAGTGCTTTGGGCGATTTCTCCGTATCTGTTTCGTACTTACCAGAGGGTAGTTTTTTAGAAAAATAGAATAGCGCGGCAGACAATACGAACAAGCCACCAACGCAGCCGTAGAGCAGGCTTACCTTGTCGAGCCCGAGTGAATTGATCTGGTCGTCTTTTGCAATGGTGGTGCCGAAGAGCGCAAGGGCTACGACGATAGGCCCGATGGTAGTGCCAAATGAGTTGATGCCCCCGCCCAGTGTGATGCGGTGAGAACCGGTCTCAGGCGGGCCGAGCAGTGCGGCAAAGGGGTTAGCGGCAGTCTGCTGCAGCGAAAAGCCCAGGGCTACGGCAAAAAGGCCAATAAGCATGCCGGGGAAGGTATTTGCGTTGACGGCAAGGATCATTACTACAGCTCCGATAGCTGAGAAAAGCAGGCCGTACACAATGCTATTGCGGTAGCCCCACTGTGCAATGACATCTTTGCGAAGCACGGAAGCCAGAGCATAAAGCCCAAGTGCGCCCAGGTAATAGGCAAGATAAAAGGCGAAATCCACAAGCTGCGACTGAAACTGATCGAGCGCGAAGTAGTGCTTGCAAAAGGGTATGAACACACCATTGCCGGCTGCTATAAATCCCCAGAAAAAGAAAACGGTAACAAGCGTAGATAAGGCGCCCGAATTGTTGCCGGATGCCCGCGGCGTGGTGTCGCTCATTGAATACAATATTTCAGGGTAAGATAAGGGATTTAGAATAAACCGGGTGCCGCTTTTTCATTTTCGGCCTTGATATTTTGGGGCAAAGCCAGCAGGCTCCGTACACGTAAAATATTATCTTTGACTTTAACTCTTATATATACATATGAAACCCTTTAGTAAAGCCCACCTGCAGGCAATCGCCTTTTTTGTATTCGTTGGCCTGCCGGGCACCTGCCTCACATCCTGCAATAAAAGCGAGAATAATGATGCTGCGAAGTTTGTAGGGACCTGGGCAGGCACATCGTCGTGCTCGCCGGCAGGTGGCGCCGTTACTTTTGTGGCAGGGGCCAATGGATCCACCTTTAATTACCCCGCTGCTGTAATTGGCTCCGGCTCCTGCATGAAGCAGGTAACCGTTGTAGTTACTGCAAGCGGCAATAACTGCACTATCTCGCCGCAAACCTTCGTTGATCTATGCGGGGTGTCGTATACAGTGAGCGGGGCGGGCAGCATCAGCGGCAATACATTGTACCTTACCTTGCAGGTAACAGGCGCATCTACGCTGGCATGCGCGTTTACGGGCACTAAGTAAGGGTGCAATATTTATCAACAGTTTATAGTGCCTGGTTTTACCAGCTGATGCGAGCGTAATAATCGAAAATTATCCTAACTTTATCTGTTCCCATGAGACTCTTGTGTAGCATATTGGTTTTGCTGGTGCTGCTTTCGGGCTGCGACAAAAAGGACCCGGACCCGGTGATGCCTGATGAGTTTGTGTATTCCACCCAATATAATCCCATCATATCGTGCTATGCGGGCAGCAGCATGATCTTTTCATTTAACGTTATTGTAAAGAAAGGCAGCATTGCCAAGAACAAACTTACCTGCACAATGCAGGGCCTGCCAGCCGGTGCCACTGTAACGCCCACATCGCAAGTGGTAGGGCTGCTGCTTGGCGGCGTATATACTTTTAATGCAGGCACACTGCCGGTGGGCGATTACCCAGTACAATTTTCGATCACTTCTGATCTTACGGGTACCGAAACACGGAGCCTGATATTCCGGGTGAATCCATTGCCCGACTATGCCGGTACGCTTGCCGGTACCTATATAAAGTGTTTCGATTTTTGCCCGCCTACCGGGTTTACTTATTATACCTCTACGGTATCAGCCGTAGCAGATACGCCATACCTCATCAGGATCAGTAACATTAAGAACATGGGTGCTGATTTTATTGTGCGGGCATGGCTTTCAACTACAGTCAAAATACCTGTGCAGACAATTGGCGACTACACTATCTGGGGCAGCGGCACCTACAGCAAGGACGGGCGGCCGGGCCATGAGAACGATTATGTGATGCTGGTAGACGATACCCTTGCCCATGGCCTGGATACGCAGCGGTGTACGATGCATATAGAGCACTAGTGAAAAGTCAAAAGGGAAAAATCAAAACTCAAAAGTGCGAAACGCACAAACACGCTGTTACACCATTGGCCGGTGCAAGCGATGTTGAGTTGAACCGGCTTTACTCACTGGCTGAAATGCAGTTTGGCATGATCAGCTCCTGTCTGTCCGCTGTAGCAATACATTTGCGGTAGCAACAATTCCTTCTTCCCTGCCTATAAAGCTGAGCTGCTCGGTAGTAGTAGCCTTTATAGAAATGTCGTCGACAGATACCCTGAGAATGCCGGCGATGGTGCTGCGCATATCATCTACATACTTCATTATTTTCGGCGCCTGCAGCAGGATGGTGCTATCGGCATTTACAAGTACGTAACCTTTCTTGCGCACCAGCTGGTAGGTCCTCTCCAGCAATATCTTACTGTCTATGCCCTTGTATTCGGCCGAAGTATCCGGGAAATGTTTGCCGATATCGCCAAGGCCCAGGGCACCCAGCAGTGCATCACAAATAGCATGCAGCAATACATCTGCATCAGAATGGCCTAGTGCGCCCTTGCTATGTGGTATCAGCACACCGCCCAGCCAGAACTCGCGGCCTTCTACGAGCTGATGAAAATCTATTCCTTGTCCTATTCTGTATGACATAAACCCCAAACCCCTAAAGGGGCTTCCCCATATTTTAAATTTCCGTGAAAAACCCCGGCCCTATCCTTCGGCGGAAAGCTCAGGATGAGGGAGGTGTTTTGACTTATCTGCATGTTCTTTTACCGCTTTTTGCATTGCTGGAGAAAACCCCTCCCTGGTTTCCCTTTAGGTGGTCAGGGGTTTCATGTATTTCTCTGCCGTTTCCTGCGCCAGCTCATAGCCTGCGTCCGCATGTCTTATCACACCCATGCCCGGGTCGTTGTACAGCACGCGCTTCAGGCGCTCTTCCGCATCGGCCGTGCCATCGGCAACTATGACCATACCTGCATGCAGAGAATACCCCATACCTACGCCGCCACCGTGGTGGAATGATACCCAGCTGGCGCCGCCGGCAGTGTTGATCAATGCATTCAGTATCGGCCAGTCGGCTACGGCATCGCTGCCGTCCTTCATGGCTTCGGTTTCGCGGTTGGGCGATGCTACTGAACCGGTATCCAGGTGGTCGCGGCCAATGACTATCGGAGCTTTCACCTTGCCTGTTCTTACCAGCTCGTTGAAGAGCAAGCCTGCCTTCTCCCTGTCGCCCATGCCCAGCCAGCAGATGCGTGCCGGCAGTCCCTGGAAAGCTATGCGCTCCCGGGCCATATGCAGCCAGCGGTGCAGCCCTTTATTATCGGGGAACAGCTCCATGAGTGCCTTGTCTGTAGTATAAATATCTTCGGGATCGCCGCTCAGCGCCACCCAGCGGAATGGCCCCTTGCCCTCGCAAAAAAGAGGACGAATATATGCAGGTACAAAACCAGGGAAATCGAATGCGTCTTTTACATCGCGCTTGTCGTGCGCCTGTCCGCGCAGGTTGTTGCCGTAGTCAAATGTAATAGCACCACGGCGCATCAGCTCCAACATCTGCCTTACGTGGCGTGCCATAGTGTCGAGCGCGCGGTTGGCGTACTCTGTAGGGTTGCTGCTGCGTAGCGCGTTGGCTTCGGTCACGGATAATCCTTCCGGGAAGTAGCCTATAAGCTCATCATGTGCCGATGTCTGGTCGGTGAGTGTGTCGGGAGTAATGTTTCGGTCTATAAGGCGTTGCAGGAGGTCCACCACGTTACAACATACACCTATAGATATTCGCTCGCCTTTAGCCTTGGCATCGAGCGCCCAGTCTATACTCTCATCAATATCAGATGTCCATTTATCGAGATAGCGTGTTTCTATGCGCTTCTTTATGCGCCATTCTTCCATTTCGGCAGCAAGGCATACGCCTTCATTCATGGTAATGGCCAACGGCTGCGCGCCACCCATGCCACCGAGACCGGCTGTAACATTTACTGTGCCTTTCAGCGTGCCTTTATAGTGCTTGTCGGCAAGCGCCATGTAAGTCTCGTAAGTGCCCTGCACTATGCCCTGTGAGCCTATATATATCCAGCTACCGGCGGTCATCTGGCCATACATCATCAGGCCCTTTGCTTCCAGCTCTCGGAAGTGCTCCCACGTGGCCCAGCGGCCCACCAGGTTAGAGTTGGCTATCAACACACGCGGCGCATTCTTATGCGAGCGCAGCACGCCCACAGGCTTACCGCTCTGCACCATCAGCGTCTCATCCTCTTCAAGGTTTATGAGGCATTCCAATATCTTGTCAAAGCTTTTCCAGTCGCGGGCAGCCTTGCCTATGCCGCCGTATACCACGAGGTCCTCTGGTCGCTCGGCGACTTCGGGGTCAAGGTTGTTCTGTATCATCCTGAAAGCAGCCTCAGCCACCCAGTTTTTACAAGTGAGCTTGTTGCCGCGCGGCGCGCGTATGATGCGTTGTGTAGTTAATGACATAAACCCCAAACCCCTAAAGGGGCTTCCCCATGTTTTGTGTCCCGTTGTTTGATACCGGCAGTGTCAAATGTGCAGGATGATTAGTTATATAATATTCTATTTTTCCCTTTACGCTTTCAAATGCGGTTTCAATTTCGTGGTTCGTAAACCGCAAAAATGTCACGCCATATGATTCAAGATGCTTTTGCCGTTCATCATCTTTCATTGCAATTTCCGGGTCAGTATGTACACCGCCATCAGCCTCAATCACGAGTTTTAGCTTGTGGCAATAGAAGTCGACAACAAAATCTGCAATGGGGTGTTGCCTTCTGAACTTATAGCCGAGGGGACGTTCACCGAAGTAGTCCCATAACACAGACTCTGCCCTGGTAGGATGATTACGAAGCTCCCTCGCCTTTTCAAAAATTAGGTTTGGTGCTTTCAAGAACATTTTACGCTCCATAATAAAAGCTAAATTAGTTTGAAAAGGTGCTCTATTTCCCCAAGCCAAATAGCTGGTCCCCCTTTAGGGGTCAGGGGTTCACCTTCTTCAGCTCCTCTACCAGCTTCCTTTCTTCTTCAGCTTTGTTCACATCATGCTTCTGGAAGGTCTTTCCGGTCACTACTTCGAATAGCTCTATGTAGCGCTCAGATATCTGTCCGATCACTTCTTCGCTCATGTCCGGCACCTGCTGGCCATCTTTGCCCTGGAAGCCATTTTCCATCAGCCACTCACGTACGAACTCTTTGGAGAGCTGGCGCTGCTGCTCGCCTTTTTTCTGGCGCTCATCGTATCCTTCTATATAGAAGTAGCGCGATGAATCCGGCGTGTGTATTTCGTCTATAAGGTATATGGTATCGCCTATGTGGCCAAACTCGTACTTGGTATCTACGAGTATCAGCCCACGGTCTTTAGCCATTTCCCGGCCGCGCTCAAACAGTGCCAGGGTGTATTTCTCCAGCTGCTCATACTCTTCCTTACTCACCAGGCCGCTGCTGATTATCTCTTCGCGCGATATATCTTCATCGTGTCCTTCATGCGCCTTTGTTGTAGGCGTCAGAATCGGCTTTTCGAAAAAGTCATTTTCCTTCATGCCGTCCGGCATAGTTATGCCGCACAGCTCGCGCTTGCCGCTTTTGTAAGTACGCCATGCATGGCCTGTGAGGTTGCCGCGTACCACCATCTCTACAGGGTATGTTTCGCACTTGTACCCTATGGTAGTATTCGGCAGGGGCACACTTATTTTCCAGTTAGGCACTATGTCTGCTGTCGCATCAAGAAACTGCGCGGCGATCTGGTTGAGCACCTGGCCCTTATAAGGGATGGGGCGGGGCAGCACTACGTCGAATGCCGATATACGGTCGCTGACGATCATTACCATGTACTTATCATCTATAGTATATACATCGCGAACTTTTCCTTTGTAAAAGTTTGTTTGCCCGGGAAATTGCATAGTTGTTTTTATTATTTAATATTTACAATTGAGGCTGCAAAGATAGGGTGATAGCGGCATAAATTAATATTACCGCACATGACAGGAAAGAGTAAAGTTTAACGCGTTGGAAAGTTGCGGCAGTAAAAAAGCGTTGAGCGGCTGGTATGCTTTTTAGATTTCATAGGTGCGCTCAGCATTCATTTTTGGCTAACTTGCCTTTTCTATGGAAGTGCATTTTTTAGATGCAGTCATCAAGGGTTTACTGGTAGGTCTGTTCATGGCGATATCCGTGGGGCCTACGCTATTTGCCGTTATCAAGTATAGCCTCAACTTCAGCTACAAGGCGGGGTTGGCATTTGTGCTGGGCGTATCGGTGAGTGACTTTATGTACGTGACCCTGGCAAATGTAGCTGCCCGGTGGCTGGAGCTATTGCGGCCTTATGAGCGCTACATAGGGCTGGGCGGGGCCATTGTATTGATGGTGGCCGGGCTGGCCAGTCTTTTTAAAAAGCATGTGCCCAGGCGGCCCACCGGTGCATCTGCCATAATATCGGGTGGGCATTATGTGCGCATTGGTATTAGTGGCTTCCTAATAAACACCCTGAACCCCGGGGCGCTAATAACGTGGCTGGGTGCGGTTACCCTTACTGCAGGCGCGCCGGGTAGTTACCGGTTTATATTGTTCGGAACGGCGCTGGTGATCATACTCAGTGTAGACTTTTCTAAAGTGTTTCTGGCCGACCGCATCAAAAGGCTGCTGACACCGCGACGGATATTGTACGTACAGCGTTTTTCAGCCATATGCATCCTGCTGATAGGAGCAACCTTGCTGATCAGTACCTTGCTGGGCACCGGTGGGGCAGATAAAGAAGGCAGTAAGATCAACGACATACTGGCGCCCAAAGCACAAAAGCAATAGGATTATCAATCAAATCTATATCGCTGGCTACGCATTGCTCGTTTTGTGTATCTTTGCGCCCTCATGTCTGACGCAATACGGCACGAATGTGGCCTGGCATATATCCGCCTGCTGAAACCTCTTTCTTATTATCACCGCAAATACGGAACAGCAGTGTACGGCCTTAACAAGCTATACCTGCTCATGGAAAAGCAGCATAACCGCGGCCAGGATGGCGCCGGTATAGCTACGGTGAAACTGAATACCGAGCCGGGGCACCAGTTTGCCCACCGGCTGAGGATAAGCGGTCCGCAGGCGATAGCCCAAATATTTCAAAATATAAGCCAGGAAGTAGGCGAGCTGGAAAAAATGTACCCCGAGATCATGCAGCATCCCGGTCTTATGAAGGGCTATATGCGCTTTATCGGCGAGGTGCTGCTGGGCCACCTGCGCTATGGCACACAGGGAAAGAACAATGTGGAATTCTGCCACCCGTTCTTAAAATCGCATATCAACCCTACCCGCAACCTTACCATGGCGGGCAACTTCAACCTGGTGAATACGGATGAGCTGTTTGCCATGCTGGCGCAGCACCCTAACACTACGCTACGCGAAAGCGACCTGGGGGCAATGATAGAGACCATACACTACTACCTGTGCATGGCCGATGATACCAACCCCGCATCGCTGAATATAGAAGGGATACTGAAGCAGGCGACCTCGCACTTCGATGGGGGCTATGTATTCAGCGGCCTAATAGGCAACGGTGATAGCTTTGTGATGCGCGACGCCAACGGCATACGCCCCTGCTATTATTACCAGAGCGATGAGGTGATCGTAGCAGCATCAGAGCGGGCAGCAATAATGACGGCATTTAACGTGACCCAGGCAGAAGTGAAAAAGCTGGAGCCGGGGCATGCTATTATTGTTACTGCCGACGGTGAATTTCGCAATGTGGAGATACTGCCGGCGCGGGCGCACACAGCGTGCAGCTTCGAGCGCATATATTTCAGCCGTGGCAGCGACCCGGATATTTACAGGGAACGCATGGAGCTGGGCCGCAACCTTGCAGGCAGAGTGCTGAAAGCGCTGGATAACGACCTGAAGAATACTATAGTTTCATTTATCCCCAATACTGCTGAGATTGCGTTTTACGGCCTTATAAAGGGCCTGGAGGACTATCTTAAAGACATTGTTATCAAGCGTATACTTGCCCGCAAGGACACGATGACCGAGGATGATATACGGGAGCTGATCAACCGCAGGGTAAGAATAGAGAAGATAGCCATAAAAGATGTGAAGCTGCGCACCTTTATAACTGAGGATGCATCGCGCAACGAAATGGTGCAGCACGTATACGATATTACATACGGCACTGTAAAAAGCGGCGTGGACACGCTTGTGGTCATAGACGACTCTATAGTGCGCGGCACCACCCTCAAGGAGAGTATCATCAAAATGCTCGATCGTCTTGGGCCTAAGCGTATCGTAGTAGTATCATCTGCACCGCAGATAAGGTATCCCGACTGCTATGGTATAGACATGAGCCGCATGGGCGACTTCATAGCCTTCCAGGCAGCGGTGGAGCTGCTTAACGATAGGGGTGAAGCGGGTAAGCTTGATGAGATACATGACCGCTGCAAAGAGGCCCATGCCAATGGCACACTGCACACTGAAAACTTTGTAAAGGAAGTGTATAGTGGCTTTACCGCTGAGGAGGTGAGTAAAAAGATAGCTGCTATGCTGCGACATAAAGAGGTAACTGCAGAAGTAGACATCATTTATCAATCGCTGGAAGGCCTGCACGATGCATGCCCCCACAACCAGGGCGATTGGTATTTTACCGGCGACTACCCCACACCGGGAGGCAACCGTGTGGCCAACCGCGCCTTTATGAACTATATGGAGAAGCGCGAGGGCAGGGGATACTAGTAAGGTAAAAAGGGCTAAGTTAAAAGGTAAAATGGCGTGGGATTCCCGAACACAGTTGTAACACCATTTTTTAGGAGATACATTGACTAACGCCAGCCCAAAGCAAAATATACAATACTAAAAAAAGCCTGCTCTCTCGCGAAAGCAGGCTTTACCTTTTAATAGCTCATAGTGATAGGACTAAGCATGAGCATCTTAGTTTTCTTTATTAACGTTCGTACACCAGTCTCACCACGGTTGTATTGCCTGATGCTGAGTAGTACCTGCACATATACACCCCGGCAGCAAGGTTATTTGCAAGCGATAGGGTAGTAGTACCCTGCGGCACACTGTGCCTGCTTACTTCCTGCCCGCTCAATGTATATACTGCGAATGTTCCGGCTTCAGGTGCATCTATGGTAAATGAACCTGTTGTGGGGTTAGGATAGAGCTGCAGCGTACCTGCCTGCGCCCCAATGGTGCCTGCGGGACGAGACAGCAACACCGATACTGCCTTTGTTGCACGCACCGTGCAGCCTGCATTGGAAACAGAATAGCTGATGGTAGCGATACCACCTGAGACACCGGTAACTGTGCCCGCAGCGTCTATACCCGCTATGCCCGCGTTGCTGCTGCTCCACACCCCGCCTGTAGCAGCATTGCTAAGCAATATGGTACTGCCCGCGATAACTGATGATGGGCCCGTGATGGTGCCCGCCGACGGAGTAGCATGCACAGAAGCTACGGCAGTGCTGTAGCAGCCGGTATTTACAATATACGTAATGGTGGATGTACCTGCAGATACGCCACTCAGCAGCCCGCTGCCGGCACCTACTGTGGCGACCGACGGATTGCTGGTTGCCCATGCTACGCCGCCTGATGTGCTATTGCTAAGCACAGTGCTTGTAGTGGTGCACACGTTGAGCGAGCCGGCAATGGCGGCGGGCAGTGGCTTCACCGTAAAGGATGCCGACCTGTAGCAGCCCGTAGCCAGCTGGTAAGTAATGGTTGTAGTACCGGCCGCTACACCGGTTGCGATACCCGTGGCGCCGCCTATCGTCGCTATAGCAGTGTTGTTGCTGATCCATGTGCCCCCTGCCGTTGCATTAGAGATGGTAGTAGCCAGGTCCTTGCATACATTCAGCGCACCGCTCATGTAGCCAGGCAGCGCGTTCACTGTAGCCATTGCTACAGCCCTGCATCCGCCGGGTATTGTGTAGCTGATATTCAATGTGCCTGCACCGACACCGGTAAGCACACCGGTAGTGCTGTTTATAGTGGCTATTGCCGCTATGCTTCCGCTCCATACACCGCCTGTGGTAGCATTGGTGAGTGTGGTAGTCCGGCCGGGGCATACGCTAAGTGCACCGGTGATGGCGCTTACGGTACCCGCAACTGTTACTGTCGCCATACGGCTGCATCCCGACGGTATGGTGTAGCTAATAATCGCAGTGCCGCCGGCCACACCGGTGATAACACCGTTAGCCGGTCCAACTGTAGCTACAGCAGTATTGCTGCTGCTCCAGGTGCCGCCTGTGCTGGTATTGGAGAGCGTGGCTGATGAACCACCGCAGATAGTAGTGGTACCCGAAATGGCGCCAATAGGAGATACGGATACGGAAGTCGTTACCCTGCACCCGCCAACATTATAAGTTATGGTGGCCGCGCCGCCGGCCATACCGGTCACAATGCCGCTCGAAGAGCCTACGGTTGCAATAGACGTTGCGCCGCTGGTCCAGGTGCCGCCCGTTGTCGCATTGCTCAACGCGGTAGCAGATCCTGCGCAGACCGCAGTTGTGCCTGTTATAGCGCCGGGAGCACTGTTCACCGTGAAAGTTGCAGTTCTGTAGCAACCTGTATTTACCGTATAAGTAATAGTAGCGGTGCCTGCCGATACGCCTGTTACTACCCCCGATGAGCTGCCCACGGTGGCAACAGCAGTATTGCTGCTTATCCATGATACGCCTCCTGAAGTGCTGTTAGTAACGAGTGCTGTATTGCCCACACATGCAAACAGCGTGCCGCCTATCGCCGCAGGAACCGCATTTACTGTGAAGGTGGCCGCACGATAGCAGCTGCCGCCAAGGCTGTAGCTGATAGTGGTGGTGCCGGCTGCAACTCCCGTAGCAACTCCCGTTGAAGCATCGATAGAGGCAACCGATGTATTGGTGCTGCTCCACGTGCCGCCCGCCATAGCATTGGCAAGGGTAGCAGTACTGCCGATACACGTCTTAGGCGTGCCTGAGATACCTCCGGGCGTGGGGCTTACATTTACTATTGATGTGGTGATGCAACCGGAATGGTTGTAGCTGATAGCGGATGTGCCTGTCGAAACGCCGGTGACAACACCGGTAGCCGGGCCTACGGTGGCAACGGATGTATGACTGCTACTCCACGTACCACCGGTCGTAGTTGGTACAAAGGCCGTGGTTGATGCAATGCATAGTGCCGGTGCACCTGCCACAGGAACCGGTGCATTCACCGTCACTGTGCGAAGAGCGCTGCCGCCACTGTGTAAATACCTGATATCTGTTGTACCTGCCGCAACTGCCGTCACAACACCGGTAGATGATACCGTAGCTACTGCGGTATTGTGGCTGCTCCATGTACCTCCCGGCGAGCTGTGGCTTAGCGTGGTAGCATTGCCGGTACACACCGTTGCAACGCCGTTGATCACGGAATTGCGAACAACTATCGACTTGCATAAAACAGTAGGGCCGGAATTGTAGGCCATATCGCAGAATAGTGATACATCATATATGCCGGTATCGGCGAATACGTGCGTTTGGGCAGGATTATGGTAGTTAATATTTGTAGGGCCTGAGAAGACAAGGGGGGTGTATCGCCATACACTTCCCAGGAAATTGGTAAGAAAGAAGTTGATAGAATCGTTAGATACACAGGGCGATGCCGATGCAATATGGTTAGTGCCGCTTGCGCCCATGTTGGTGAATACGGGGTTGTTTGTTATGTCTCCCCCGAAGTCCATTTTTATCATATTGCCTGTTTCATTGATCACATAGCCTATCAGGTGGCCGGGGCAGTCGTTGAAAAGGTTTACGCTTCTCGGCAGCGTGAGCATGCCGGATGGACTCGTTATTGGTGTGCCGGTAGGCGTATTGTTGAGCAGGCTAGTGCCGAAATTATATCTCACAAGCTTTGCATCGAGCAGGTCGCTGACGATCATATACCACTCAGAGCCCTGCTGGTACAAAGAGAAATTGCATGGGGTAGTTACGCCGCCGACGTTAGGGATAACTGTAGATGTAGGCGTGTTGCTGAGCGACGAGCCGAAATCGAACCTGGCTATGATGCTGTGCCGGCTGGCAACAAACACCATCCAGTGGCCTTCATGTTGTTTTATGGTAGCCTGGTGTGCCCAGTAAAGATCTGTGGAAGTGTATACAACAGAGGTAGGAGTATTGGTAAGTGTTGATCCGAAGGTGAGGACGGCCAGCTGGTCGTAGCTGATAGCCACACCATACCATGTACCGGTTGCCTCATCCTTTACGATGTCTATACTTTCCATCGATCCTGCTGTAAGGCCCATTCCTCCGAGGTTAGTCACGGTCGGGGTGCTGTTGATGTCTGTGCCGTAATCGAATCGCCTGATGGTATTCTCATTATAATCAGTCAGGAAGCTATGGTAGTTGTTTCCTTCTTTCATCATGCACATCCACGCCGGCGTGGTGCTGCCGTTGAAAACTTTCCTCGCCGGAGTAGCCGTTTGGTCTACGCTCATCGCGCCAAAATTCCAGGAATACGTAATTGCCGTTTTGTTCGTGGTGAATTCAACAGTATCGCCCACCTCTACGGTATCGCTTGCGAAAATGGCCGGGGTCAGTGAAACTGTTGAGTTGACTGTTACCATTGCTGTTACTGCACAGCCACCGGTGGTATAAGAGATCAGTGTATTGCCTCCGAATAACCCGGTTACAATGCCGGTAGCGGCGCCAATAGTGGCTACAGCAGTATTGGTGCTGGTCCATGTGCCGCCTGTGGTAGTGTTTTCCAGGGTGGTGGTAGTTCCCACCATGCAGCTAAGCGTTCCGGTGATAGCGGCCGGGGCAGCCGATACCGTTATTGTTTTAGTGACGCTGCCGCCACAGCTTGCTGCATAGGTTATAACAGCGACCCCCGGCGCAACACCGGTGATCAATCCCGTGCTGCCGGTCGTGGCAACAGCTGTGTTGCTGCTGCTCCAGGTGCCTCCTGCGGTGGCATTGGTATATACCGTTGTGCTGCCTGTGCATAAAGTGGAAGCTCCTGCAATAGCTGCCGTTGATGCAGAGTAGTTTGCACCAACACCTACCGCATACCATGCCTTCGTGACTGCTATAACCTCGGGGCTGCATGCTCCATAAATGGCAGTGGCAGCGCTGATTGAAGCTGTACGGCAGTTCGCATAATCCGAAGTGCTTGTGAGCAGCAATTCTGTTTGATATGCAATATCTGCGGCCTCGTCTATCCCTATGCCTGTTAATGAGTAGGCACTTCCGATGTCATTGGTGCCGGTGCCGCCCTGGCATAGCAGGTAAAACCAATAGTTGAGCACGCCGCTGTTCGTATGTACACCACAGTAGTCATTTGCGCTGGTGGGCGTGCAGCCCGCAACGCCTACCCAGTAAGTGCCGCCGTAAGTATCAGGGTCACCCTTCAGGTTGGGGTTGTCCATCCGGCGTAGCGATGAGCTGCTGATCTCCTCACCTATTTTCCATTTGTCTTTTGCTACGGCATCGGTTTCAAAAGGGTTAGCATAATTTTCAATTACTGCGCCCCATATATCGCTGAAGCCTTCATTCATGGCGCCGGATTCCTTAGTGTATATGAGGTCGGCTGTATGCTGGCATACAGCATGTCCTATTTCGTGCGCGCATACGTCAATCGAAGTCAGTGGCGAGAAGCCACCCGAGCCAATTCCTGTGCCGTCTCCATATACCATTTCGTAGCCGTCCCAGAAGGCATTGTTATATCCTACAAGGTAGTGCACGAAGCTGTTTATTGGTGCCCCGGCATTATCAAAGCTATTTCTACCTTGTACGCTCAGCCAGTAGTCGTATACTTTTTCTGCGCCCCAGTGCGCATCTATAGCTGCATCTGAAGCAAAAGAAGTGGTGGCGCTTGTAACATTGTAGGCCGGCGATCCATCGCCATTTGCGCATGTATAGGTGTTGATGCCGCCGCCCCTGGTATCATCCTGCAGCACATAACTGCCGCCAACCAGCTTGGATTGAATGCTGACACTGCCGCTGTATAACGATGTACCTGTTGCCGCCGTGTTTTCAAGCATTGGGTTTACAAACAGTATCTCCCCCGTATGCGCATCCACATATACCATGTCGCGGCTCAATGGCTTTATTGCATAGACGTTGAATGCATAGGCAAGGTGCAGCTTCCTGTTGGCCTGCTTTGCATCCAGGTCTTCTATCCAGGTAAGCTGGCCCTTCGGGTAATATGAAGTATCCTTATTTCCTGTTATTGCTTTCAGGCTTTTTTCAGCTGCAGGCTCCTGCCACATATACCTGTTTGCCTTTACAGTAGCCAATGCCTTTGCCAGCGCAGCTGCTTCGCCCAGCTCAGGGCGCTCCGATACGCCCATTGGTGCACGGTAGTAATTGGCAGATATAAGTGAAACAAAGCCATTTTTGCTCAGCACCTGCACAGCGCTGAGTGCCACCTTTATGCCTTTGTAATATTGCGTGTACTTGTCGGTAGTTATGCCATGCTTAGTGGCAGTGCTGCCCGCTGGCTGCATTGTAATATCCGGATCGGCCTGGAGGTATCGCCTGAATATTTCGGTTGACTGTTCCCTGCGCCAGCTGGCGTTCTGTGAAAATGCCAGTGATTTAAAGGTGTTGTCTGCCGGGTTTCGTTCCGACGACGCAACGCCCTGCATAGCTGGAATTACGTTGCTGCGCTGTTGCCCGCGTGCAGCATTGAACAGCAATAAGGGTATACATAAACATAAGAGCATCCGCATCGTTCCTCGTATGGGTCGCGCTTTTGTATACAAATAATTGGCGGGTGTGTATTGATGCATTGTCATATGGTATACTATTTAGGTGTTTGAATTCAAAGCTACTAGCAGGCAAAAGTTCACATAAACAGGATATTTAAAAAGGAAAAGTTTCTAAACGGTCGAAAAAGTTTCTAAACGGCAAAACAGTTAACTTTCAGTTAGTGGAATGGCGCAAAAAAACAGTGCAGCCGATCGCTGCACTGTTCAAAACATCGCCTGGGCTATATCTAATTCTTCAGTTTCGTCGTCACCACATTGCTCTTCTTGCCAGATGGTGTTATTGTGATACACTTAAAAGTAACTTCTTTGCCTGCCGGCACAGTGAGCGCAAGCGGTGCGGTATACAGCAGGTCGGTAGTGCCGGGGGTATTGCCATCGAGCGTATAGTGTATGCTGGCACCCTCTACAGGTGCTTTTAGCTGTATGCTAAACTTATCACCTGTCACTGTCGTATCCATAGCGCCTATCGGCTCAGGCACGCGGTAGTTGTAGCCGGCCGCATCGAGCCGGGGCAACTGGTGCGCCAGGCGGTCTTCGGAGAAGTTCTTAAAGTCTTTGTTGCCCTTGGGCGACCATGCAACTTCAGCCAATGCCAGCATGCGGGGCAGCAGCATATATTCGGCTTTTGCGGGCGTAGCGATATATTCTGTCCACAGGTTGGCCTGCACACCTATAATGTGCTTTGCCTGTTCCTTCGTAAGCACCTCGGGTACCGGGTCGTAAGCATATGTCTTTGACAATGGCGCAAAACCACCTATAGATAGTGGCTCCTCCGGCGACTTGCTTTGCCTGTGATCAAGGTATAGCCCGCCGCTGCTTGGCGTCATGATCACATCATGGTTTAGCTGCGCTGCTGCTATGCCGCCTTTCTCGCCGCGCCAGCTCATTACCGTGGCATTTGGCGCCAGTCCGCCCTCTAGTATCTCATCCCAGCCTATGATGCTGCGGCCCTGCGAGTTCACGAATTTTTCGATCTTGGAGATGAAGTAGCTCTGCAATCCATTAGCATCCCTCAGGTTTTGATCGGCTATCAGCTGCCGCGCAAAATCCGATGAGTTCCAGGCTATCTTAGGCACTTCATCGCCGCCAATGTGTATGTACTTGCCGGGAAACAGCGGGTGTACCTCCTGTATGATATCATACAGCATCTTGAAAGTCTCGTTGGTAGGGCAGAATATGTCGTTGAATACACCCCACGTTTCTACCACCTTATAGGCTTTGTTAGGGTCGCAGCTCAGCTCTGGATAAGCTGCTATAGCAGCCGTTGCATGGCCGGGCATTTCTATTTCCGGTATCACGGTAATGCAGCGCTCATAGGCATACTGCACTATCTCAGAAACTTCGTCCTGTGTGTAGAAGCCGCCGTGCGGTGTGCCATCATACATAGAGTCTTCGGGCTTTGCCTTGCCTATTTTGCTTTGCGCACGCTTGCTGCCTATTTCTGTTAGCTTCGGGTACTTTTTTACTTCTATGCGCCAGCCCTGGTCGTCTGTTAGGTGCCAGTGAAATGTATTGAGCTTGTACATGGCCATAGCGTCGATGTATTTTTTGACAAATGCTACATCAAAAAAATGGCGCACCACATCGAGGTGCATACCGCGGTAGCCGAAACGGGGATTGTCTTTTATTACAGCGGCAGGCAGGGTAGCATAGCCACGGTCTTTTTTATTGAGCAGCTGTATCAATGTCTGCACGCCGTAAAACAAGCCGGCCCCACGGCCTTTAACAATGATCCGCTCATCGTTGATGTCCAGTTCATAACCTTCGGGTGGCAGCTCGCCTTTGTACGTCATCGACAGCGTGATAGTGTTCTTTGTTGTCAGGCGTTTCTTATCTACATGTGCCAGGTCGGTGATCTCGTTGCCATAGTCGTTTTTTTTGAGGTAGGCTAAAAGATACCGTGCTGCCTTACTCGACGGGGTATCGGCAAATATTATCGTTTCGGGTGTCAGCTTGAATTCGCCCTTACCCTTGTTTACCGATACCGGCGCAGGTACTATACCCAGGTAGGGGTCTGATTGGGCCGCTGCGGTGAAGCATATGAATGAAAGAAGTAGTGCTGTGAGTTGTTTCATTGCTTATGTAGTTTAGAAAAGGGGTAATATGCCGTCCGCTGATGAATGCGATCGCATGTGTTTAAGTGCAAAATAGTGATTTCTTCATTCTGACTGTCTTGCGCTGGTGTAAATGACAATTTCGATACTCATTTCCAATAATAATTATCCGTTTAAGCCGTTATCACTACACTTCGTTATTTTTACAGCCTAAGCAAAATTCATGCGCTTTAAAGCATTATATATAATACTTGTATTGTCTGCTGCACTTGTATACGTCAGCAGCACATCGTGCCGTAAGCAGAAACAAACGCTGACGACCGGGGGGAGGGTCGAGTTCTCGGACGACACGCTGAAGTTTGATACGGTATTCACTGCGGCAGGTAGCTTCACCACTGGGCTGCTTATTTACAATCCGCAAAATGAGGCCGTGGTGCTAAGCTCTGTGCGGTTGAAGAGCGGCGCATCCTCCTATTTTCATTTGAACGTAGACGGCTTCCAGGGTAATAATATTGCCGACCTCAGGATAGCGGCACACGATAGTATTTATGTTTTCGCCACGGTGAACATCAACCCCAACGATTCTACAATTCCTTTTGTTGTTACTGACTCGCTGGTAGCCACCCTCAACGGCAGTGAATTTTATGTGCCCTTTATTGCCTACGGGCAGAATGCGAATTATATTATTGATAGTGTACTCTCCGCCGATGCTGTGTGGACTAGCAAGTTGCCTTATGTAGTCATTTATAGCAAGACCGAAGGCAGGCCACGAGGCTTACAGATAAACCCCGGTGTAACGCTAACTATGCTGGCGGGCACTCGTGTCTACATGCACCAGAATGCAAACATCACCGTCTTCGGCAAGCTGGTGACAAACGGAACCAAAAAAGACAGTGTGATCTTCCAGGGTGACAGGCTCGACAGGCGCTACTTTGATTATGAGGGATACCCGGGTGAGTGGGGCAGCATTTATTTTGATTCGTATAGCTCGGGAAACCGGCTTAACTATACGCGCATAGTAAATGCAGGTAACGGAGCTCTTGGTACTTTTCCCGCAGCAATATTTGTAAATACCGATTCCGTTAATTTCAACAGTCCGACGGCTACCAAGCAGCTCACGCTCGACCATTGTGTTATAGAGAATTCCATTGGTTATGGCCTGCTCAGCTACCAAGGCACTGTAGTGGCTTCCAACTGCCTGTTTGATGCTACCGGTGCATATGCTTTCGCTGTGCTTAAGGGCGGCTACGATTCTATGACCAACTGCACCTTTGCTAACTACGGCGGCACAGGCCTCAGCCACAGCAGCACAGGAACGGTAGCCATACTCAACTACTACAAGCCCGACCAGAATACGCTCTACCAGGGAGCACTCAATGCCGTGATGCGCAACTGCATAGTGTATGGCAGCCTCGACAGTGAAATAGTGTGTGATGCGGTAACCAGCAGCCCTGCCGACCTGCGCATGGACCATTGCCTGCTGAAGATGGGCACGGTGCGGCCTGAGTTTGTTCATTTCAATGAATGCATTTTCAACCAGGACCCTTTGTTTAAAGATGCCTTTAAAAAGGATCTTCATCTCAAGGATGGTTCTCCAGCTATCAACAAAGGCATTTTTTACAGTAACATCGGCACCAAAGACCTTGATGATAAGCCGCGGGTGAATGATACTATTGATATGGGGTGTTACGAGTATCAGTAATTAATTGCGTTTATGAAAAGCATCTTATTTAAGGTAAGCACAGGATTCGCAATACTGGTGTTGTGTTTTATTTTTCTGAAAGTTTCCGGCATAATTATGTTGCTCCGCATACCTACAGGATCTAGTGAGCCTACATTGAAGATAGGGAGCCTTTTGCTTGCTTATAAATATAAGAAACCGAGCAGGTTTGATTTTGTAGTTTTTCGTGCTCCCATTCTCGGGACGCAACAAACAGAGCTGTATGTTTCAAGACTGTGCGCATTTGGGGGTGATACTATTGAAGTGCGTGATGGTGTAGCATTCATCAACGGTCATAACATTGATAGCAACCTGCCACTTAAGACACAGTTTGTTATTTCCATGGAAGAAAGCAAACGTCTGCAGAGCGCTGGCATAGATATTCAGGGAATGATTGATATCGCCTTAGATGATAAAATTGTCTTTTCAACAGAAAAAACGTTCATATCAAAGCACCGGGTAAATGCTGTTCCTGTTATTCGCAACACGGCTGATGAATATATTGTAAGTAAATTTGCCCGCGATTGGAATGCTGATCAATTTGGGCCGGTCGTAGTGCCAGAAGGACATTTTTTTGTGTTGGGCGATAATAGGCACAACTCGTTAGATTCGCGGTATCGGGGATTTTCCCCGGTCAATGATATTGTTGCTACAGTGCTGAGATAAGCAGTACGTTTCGCTGCTAACGGTTAGTTCAAAAACAAAGACATCGACGATAAGCCGCGGGTGAATGATACTATCGATATGGGCTGTTACGAAAATTAATTTTTAGCCTAAAATCAACTGGCGGTTAATCGTTACCGACTAAAGATTTGGTGTGATGAATATGGCCGGTGGTGCTTGTGCCGCGCGGTGTGGCGGCCTCTTTTTAGCGCATTAAACTACATACATTTGTATAGCTCTAATGCGCATTCCTATGAAGCAATTCGCTGTCTTGTACCTCTTTATGCTGCTATTAGCTGCTACGTCGCACGCGCAGTACAATACCAATGAGAATAAGATATGGGCATTCGGCCTACAGCAGGGGCTCAACTTCAATTCCGGTACGCCTGTGCCATTCGCCTCTGGTATGAATGCTGGCATGACAACGCTGGAAGGCTGCGCTTCGGTATGTGATACGGCTGGCCAGGTATTGTTTTATAGCAGCGGTAAAAAAGTGTACAACAAAACAGGGGCTCTTATGCCTAACGGTGCATCGCTTGTGTCGTTCAGCACATCGAGCACAGAGCAGGCGGCGCTCATCGTTCCTGTTATCGGCACCACGCAGAAGTATTACCTGTTCTCTCTCGGCTCTATTGGTAATGGCCGGTTGCAGTATTGCATAGTGGATATGTCGCTTGATGGAGGGCTGGGCGATGTTGTGGCATCGTCAATAGGCACACCACTCGCCGATTCCTTGGGGGAGAACATGATAGCGGTTGCCGGCTATAGCAGCAACATCTGGCTGGTAACCCACCGGGCCGATACTTCATTGTTCCTTTCGTATAATATTACCGCAGCTGGCATTGGTTCGCCCATTGTATCTGCTACCGGGTTGTTCAGTGGCCCGCTGTGCTATTCGTGGAGTATGCTGCGTGTAAGTCCCGATCGCACCCGCATTGCCCAGGCAATATACAAGGCAGCAGATGTGTATGGCACACACCTTTATAACTTCAATGCCGCAAACGGCAAGGTGACCAATTGCATGGTCATTGACTCTGTCGATGATAAGACCTATAGCGTAGAATTCTCGCCTGATAGCAAAAAGCTGTACACTAGTGGCAATAGAAAGATGGCACAGTTTGATATTTCGCTTGCCGGTGCTTCGGCTATCCAGGCTTCCAAATACATTGTTACCGATTCCACTGCCGGCTACGATGTGCGCCTCGGTCCGGATGGTAAAATTTACTTCAGGGGCCGCGACAACAGGGATCTCAATTGCATAGCCACTCCCAACCTGGCAGGGGCAGCATGCGCACCAACGCTCCACGCAGTCGTTATGCCAAACAGGGCGCACGATGTATTCCCTAACGTGTATGTGCGGGTAGGAGTAAAGAATGAAAGTGCGGGAGAGCCGATAGTATCTGCGACGGCAGCGGCAATTAGCGCATACCCCAACCCGGCAGGTAGTGTGCTCACTATCGCATCACCCTACAATATCAATTCGGTAGTGATCATTGATAGAGCAGGACGCGTAGTTTATGAAGCGCCAGCTATTGGTAAGGAGGTGCGCGCAGATGTATCCGGCCTTATTCCGGGTACATATACGTTGCGCGTGAACCACACAGAAACACTGAATTTCATTAAGCTGTAACAGGCTTATTTTCCCAGCCACTCCAGCGCATTTTTATACAGCAGCTGCTCTTTTAGTTCCCGTGCATAGCCCATGCTTTCCACCAGCTGTCCCGGGTGGTGCTCGCCGAGCGGGAAGGGATAGTCGCTACCCATGCATACCTTATCGCGCCCCATTACGTCTAATACAAAGTCGAGCGCCTTAGGGTCATGTACAAGGGCATCTATCCAGAACCTGCCGATGTAGTCGCGCGGATTTTTTTCATTGTCTATAGCACATAGGTCGGGGCGCACGTTGAAGCCATGCTCTATGCGGCCTATGGTGAGCGGGAAGCTGCCGCCGCCATGTGCGAATGCCACGCGCAGCTTCGGGTATTTTTCAAACACCCCGCCAAATATCATGGAGCATATAGCCCTGCTTGTTTCTGCCGGCATGCCTACCAGCCATGGCAGCCAGTACTTGCTCATTTCCTTCTCACCCATCATCTCCCATGGGTGTACAAATATGCTGCAGCCCAGCTGCTCTGCAGCCTCCCAAAAGGGAGCGAATGATTCATCGCTCAGGTTCTTTGTGTTGATATTAGAGCCAATCTCAAGCCCCGGCATTTTAAGCTCAGTCACACAGCGCTCCATCTCCTTTATCGCCATAGCCACATCCTGCATGGGCACTGTGCCTATGCCTATGAAGCGGCCAGGGTGATGATCGACGCATTGTGCAATATGGTCGTTGAAAAATCGCGAAGTCTCCAGCGCATGCTCCGGCTTCGCAAAGTAATTGAACAGGACAGGGATAGTGGAGAGCACCTGTTTGTCCACAGTAGTCATATCCATCTCCTTCATGCGTACTGCGGGGTCCCAGCAATTCTCCTCTATCTCCCTGAATACCTTGTCGCCCTTTATCATCCGCGCGCAGCAAGGCTTATGATGCTCCAGCCTTATAAATTCACCATACCCAAACTTCTGAAACCAGTTAGGGATATGCTCCGGCATTATATGGGTGTGTATGTCTATTTTCATGTTAATTCAAAAGTTTAAAAGTCAAAAAGCTAAAAGTGAGTCTAAAAAATTAGCGGAGTGCTTTCCAATGCGAATAAGTAGCTACCAGGTCACTCCACTCTTCAGAAATACCGCCATCAAACGGCCCGAATTTCTTTTCTATGGTATTCAGGTAAGTTTCTGCTTCCTTACTTCCCGAAACATACGCCCAGAAAAGCATTTTACTTACAACGATTATCTCATCGGCGTTTCGTGTCGCACTATTGAGCCGATTGTATTTACTAATCACCTCTTTTATCTCGCCCGCACTGTATTTTCGTATATCTGCTTTGTAGAATTTCCTCTCCTTTAATTCATTGCCGGTAACAAAGAATTGCTGCACATAAAATGGTGTTGATATGAAGCTAATATTCTTACCGACAGGGAGTTGCTCAAATGTTTCTATGACTATTGTATCCTTCTTTTTTTTGATAGTGCACGATTCCGTTGCTCCCCATTCATATATGGGCTCGCTTTTACCGCATTCAAACAGGCAGAATTCCGAATAAACAGTATCCTTGCCATCTCTTTCAAAAGCGCCACATATCCCTATATCCCTGTTCCCGATCAGCCGGTAGACTATGCTTGCATGTCCTGTATTGCCCATCAGACTCTCTCCCGGACAATCACACTGTGCCCATGCCACACTCGAGGACAGGATACGCAGGAGTAAAATAGCTGCGTTCAGAAAAGGCACGATCTTAGGCATTAGATACCGGTTGTTTCTTGTTTGATAGTTAACGAAATTATCCTGGCGCGACGCTCTAAGTTGATAACATGGGGAAGCCCCTTTAGGGGTTTGGGGTTATTGCCTGCTCCAGGTCCTCCAATATATCTTCCACATTTTCTATCCCCACGCTCATTCGTATAAGCCCATCAGTAATGCCAAATGCGATGCGCTTCTCCCGCGCTACGCCCACATGTGTAGTAGATGCAGGGTGCGACACCAATGTGTCGCTGGTGCCCAGCGACACAGCATTGGTGCATACCCGCAGCTTGTTGATGAAGCTGACCCCTGCATCAAACCCGCCCTTCAGCTCAAAGCTCAGCATAGCACCGGGATGCTTCATCTGCTTTTCCGATATCGCTTTATCAGGGTGGTTGGCAAGCCCAAGATAGTTTACATGAGCCACCCCTGCGCTTTGAGCAAGGTACTCAGCTACGCGCGCGGTATTGCTGCAATGCCGCTCCATGCGCAGGGGAAAGGTGCGCAGTCCGTTGGTAAGCAGGAAGGCGTCGAATGCATTGCTATTGCCGCCAAGCAGGCGATGCACCTTAGTGATGCTGGTATTCATCTTCTCCAGGTCTCTGCCCACTACCACGCCGCCAATAGCAGTGCCGTGCCCGTTGAGGAACTTGGTGGTGGAGTGCATCACGTAGTCCATATCGTACTTGAATGGCTGCTGGAGGTAGGGCGTGGCGAATGTGTTGTCTGCACACACGGTAAGGCCGTATTGCCTGCCCAGCGCAGATAGTGCCGCTATATCTACGCATTGCACGGTAGGGTTGGCAGGTGTTTCTATGTATAGCAGGCGTATGCCTTTATCAGCCTTAATGGCCTCTTCTACTTTATTCAGATCATGGAAGTCAACTATCGTAGATATTATTCCCAGGTCAGGCAGTATCTTATCCATCAGCTCATAGGTGCCGCCATAGAGCGAGTAGTGCGATAGTATCTTTTCTCCTGCTTTTACATTGCCCATAAGCATGGTGCATACTGCTGCCATGCCCGATGCGTGGAGGATGGCTTTTAACTGTAGCGGGTTGCCGCTGGTATCGGTAAGGCCATACGCTTCCATCAGGGCTATTTTCTCTTCGGCCTCGGCAATGGTGGGGTTGCCCCACCTGCCGTATACATAGCCAGGTTCGTCGCCCTTAAACACTGCTACGGCCTGCTCCGCACTCTCAAACGTGTAGGTGCTCGATGCATAGATGGGCGTAAGGTGCGCACGATTGCTCTCCGGCGTGTGACCGCCGTGCAGGCACAAAGTATTAAACCCCTGGGGCATATGCTTATCAGCCATTATTTCTAATTTAGGCCTAAAGATACACACCATGAAAGAACTAATAGTTCAATATGCGCAATACAATTTATGGGCAAATCTGAAAATGATTGAAGCAATACACAAGCTGCCAGCCGATGCGCTGGAAAAGGAGATTACAAGCAGTTTCTCCTCGTTATGCACTACAGTGTATCATACCTGGAGCGCCGAAACCATCTGGCTGCAGCGATTAGAGCTGGTGGAGCACCCCGCCTGGGCAGAGGCTGATTTTCAAGGTACATTCACCGAAGCCTGTGCAGCATGGGAAAAGGCATCGCGCGGGTTGATACGCTTTGCGACAGCGCAAAATAATGATGCTGCATTCCAGCATATGTGTATCTACTACGACAGGCAGAAGATATCACACAAAACAGCGGTGTGGGAGATATTGCAACACGTGTTCAACCACTCCACATATCACCGCGGGCAGCTGGTTACTATGCTGCGGCAGGCCGGTGCTGCCACCATCCCGGGCACCGACTTTATCACGTACGTAAGAGCCACCCGTAAATAAAAATACGGCCGGGTTGTCCCGGCCGTATTTTTATTCGCTACCTGTTGCAGGTTTATTTCACTTCTTCATATTCCGCATCAGCTACATGGCTGTCATTAGCGCCCGCGTTCTGCTGCTGTTGCTGCTGACCTTCGCCACCCGGCTGTCCGCCTTGCTGGCCTGCCTTATACATTTCTTCGCTGGCAGCAGTCCAGGCAGTATTCAGCTCTTCTTCAGCAGTGTCTATACCTGCCAGGTCTTCAGCTTTGTGTACTTCCTTCAGCTTATTAAGTGCCGACTCGATAGCTGATCTTTTATCAGCGCCTATCTTGTCGCCATATTCCTTCAGCTGCTTTTCGCTCTGGAAGATAAGGCCGTCTGCTTTGTTGAGCTTTTCTACACGCTCCCTCACTACGCGGTCCGACTCTTCGTTGGCTTTCGCCTCGTTCTTCATGCGCTCTATCTCTTCCTTGTTAAGGCCGCTGCCCGCTTCTATGCGTATGTTCTGCTGCTTGCCGGTGCCTTTGTCGCGTGCAGTTACATGCAGTATACCGTTTGCGTCAATGTCAAATATCACTTCTACCTGTGGCATGCCACGTGGCGCCGGCGGTATGCCGTCGAGTATAAAGCGGCCAAGGTTTTTATTGTCTTTGGCCATTGGGCGCTCACCCTGCAGCACATTGATCTCTACGCTTGGCTGGTTGTCACTAGCTGTTGAGAATGTTTCACTTTTCTTGGTAGGTATCGTAGTGTTCGACTCAATGAGGCGCGTCATTACACCGCCCATAGTTTCTATACCCAGCGACAATGGCGTCACGTCCAGCAGCAGCACGTCTTTCACGTCTCCTGTAAGTACGCCGCCCTGTATAGCAGCACCTATAGCTACCACCTCATCAGGGTTCACTCCCTTGTGTGGTTTTTTGCCAAAGAATTTTTCTACTACTTCCTGCACTTTAGGTATGCGCGTAGAGCCACCTACGAGTATCACTTCATCAATCTCACTTGCAGCGATACCGGCATCTTTCAATGCCTTGCGCATTGGCTCCAGTGTGCGCTCTATAAGCTTATCAGCCAGCTGCTCAAACTTAGCACGGCTCAGCTTACGCACAAGGTGCTTAGGCGCGCCGTCTATAGCTGTGATATATGGCAGGTTTATTTCACTTTCCTGCGATGATGACAGCTCTATTTTTGCTTTCTCTGCCGCTTCTTTAAGACGCTGCCATGCCATTGGGTCCTTGCGGAGGTCCATAGCCTCATCTTTCTTAAATTCTTCGGCCAGCCAGTCCATCACCACTTTATCAAAGTCATCGCCACCCAGATGCGTATCACCGTTGGTAGATTTTACTTCAAATACACCGTCACCCAGCTCCAGTACTGATACGTCGAACGTACCACCACCAAGGTCAAACACAGCTATTTTGCTGTCTTTGTGCTGCTTGTCGAGGCCATAGGCCAGTGCTGCTGCTGTAGGCTCGTTGATTATACGGCGCACTGTGAGGCCCGCTATCTCGCCGGCTTCTTTAGTTGCCTGGCGCTGAGCATCGTTAAAGTATGCAGGCACCGTAATAACCGCTTCGGTTACTTCCTGTCCCAGGAAGTCTTCAGCGGTCTTCTTCATTTTCTGAAGGATCATTGCAGATATTTCCTGCGGCGTATACATGCGGCCATCAATATCTACACGTGGAGTATTGTTCTCGCCACGCATTACTTTATAAGTAAAGTGCGATATCTCATCGGTAACCTCATCGAAACGGCGGCCCATGAAACGCTTAATTGACTGAACTGTGTTTATGGGGTTAGTGATGGCCTGGCGCTTTGCAGGGTCTCCTACTTTGCGCTCGCCATTTTTCAAAAACGCCAAAACCGACGGGGTGGTCCTTCTTCCTTCGTCGTTCGCGATAACCACAGGCTCATTACCTTCCATTACGGATACGCAGGAGTTGGTGGTACCTAAGTCAATTCCAATTATTTTTGCCATAGTAAATTATATTTTTATTATCTGTTTTTTAGCTTACGATATTCTATACTCAATTGATATGCCACACGTATAAGTCTGAAATTATGGCAGAAAACTCTGCCATTGACCCATAAAAATGCCTTAATGCAGGGCATTAAGGCATTAAATCTATTGTAAAGAGCCTCTAGTAAATAGTGCCACGTATAGCGCTGCCAGTTAGCAAAGGGCTGGCCATCAGCGAGTCTACCGTCCTTGGAGTGATAGTGACCTTGCCTGATTTTACTGCCTTGGAAGCAAAAAGCCCCATCGTGTTCTTGCCCTTTATATTGGTGTAGGTCGGCTGTATCTCGCTGCCTGTCAGCCCTGTGCCCTGGTTGGCAACTACCTGCTGGTAGGTATAAAAGTCAGGAGTGCTCAGGTAAAGGAACAGGTCGCACCTGTCTAAAAGCCTAATGATGTTAGCCGGCGCATCGCCCATGCCGGCACGAAGAGCAACATAGAGATTGGTGTTGCCGATTTTGAAGTTGAACGCATTGGTTGGCATAGCCTGGTAGCCCGCGTCATAATCCGAGAACCTCGGAGTTTTATCCCCGGTGTTTATATTTGAATCCACCCAGTTAAAACGCAGTATGAGTTGTGCCACCCCCGCAGCACTACGCTGGCCCTGGAATTGATAATCCGTCCCGGCGTTATAAGAGCCGTCTATACTGACCGTTCTATTAGCCTGCACCGAAAAAAAGTTCAATCCCAGCACGTTTACCTGTATATCATCCAGTATCTCTGACTTAAACGACGCTACACTCTCATCAATGATAGGTGCATCAGCCGAGTCCACATTGCCTGTAGTAAGATTGGTGACCACAATGCGGTAAAAATACTGCTTGTCGAGGGTGCCTTTAAATTTATAGGCGTAATTAGGTGCGTCAAAGAAGATGCCGGGCTGTTTAGGATACCCTTCAGCTGCCAGGTCTACTCTATCCATGTGTATCGTATCCACAAATGTATTGCTGCCAAAAACGCGGAACCGCTTAATCTTAACGTTGAGATTGGCATAGAAGTTCGAGTCCGCCGTCTTCGCCATGGTTATAGCGCTTTTGTTCTGATCGAGAAATGCCTTTTGAATGCGCACGTAGTGAGCAGTATCCGACTGGCGCAGAAAACCGTAGACAACGGTGATGTCTTTATAAGGCGCGGCTACGTCGAATTTTTCTGAGCATCCTCCCAGTAGAAATGCGGCAAGGATCACGAATGGGAAAATAAGTTTGTTCATGTATTAATTGCTTATATAAGGCGGGCAAAGATAAGGTAATAAGTTCTAAGTAATTCTGCGTCCATTTCCTGTAGATGGTGATTTTTAGTGGTATATTTTGCAGGTATGCTCTAGATTTTTAGAGGGTATGCCTACATATTGTTTTCTGCTATTCCATACGCCAAAAATATTGTTTACTTTTCTGAAAGGATTTTTCTCATACGCTATAAACAATACCTTATGAAGCAAAAAGTACGTGAGCTATTAGTGACAGCCAAAGTTGCCGAAGACTGGCAGGGAACCTTTGAGCAGAAGGTGGATGAGCTTATGGAGCTGGTAAACAGAACGGATACCGAGAAGAATATTCACCGGACTGTGGAGCTGCTGGACGTTTACCACAAGAGCATGCAAAAACCCGCCCGGATCAAGAAGAAGAAATTGGCAGATAGCGATAAGCCATTCGAATTCCTGGTATTTCGCAACTAAAAACTAGCCCAGCGGGCGGTTGAGAAAGTCGATAAAAGGCCGCATGACGGTAAAGGTATCTACTACTTTTTTAACAAAAGTTTTTGACGTAAGGTCGCTGTCAGCGAGCTCATAGCCCACTGTATACCCCTTCATTTTCAGGTACTCTATTGCAGGGTTCTCAGCATCGTAGCCTTGCGGCGGGTTTTTCAGTTGCTCGCCGTTTACCATAGCAAATAGCTTCCTGAATTTCTTGTCGGCTACTATGCCTTTAAATTCATCGAAATTATAATCGATCTCCTGCCGCACACCCTTTAGCAGCGGCGCCTCAGGATGCCACAGCCCGCCACCGGCAAAGCTTTTGCCTCCCGGCTGTATGTGTATGTAGTAACCCGCGCCGGGAAACTTGCGGCCACCCCTGCTGAAGAACGCCCCGAAATGATCTTTATACGGCGTCTTATCTTTAGCAAACCGCACATCCCGAAAAATTCGAAAGATGCAATCTTTTGCTTTTTGCTCTTTGTAGATGGGCTGGTCTGCCGCAAGCCCGTTCAGCACGGCAGTGGTAAACGTCTCAAAATCTTCCTTTGCCGCCGCATAGTCCTCGCGGTGCTTGTCAAACCACAGTTTGTTATTATTCTCGGCTAGTTGGCGTATAAATGTGGTTGTTGCTGGCTGTAGCATAGTGTAGGCTGTATGCAAGCAAATATAAGCAGTCGGGCTAATCTGCGAAAAGAAAGACTAGTTAGGTGAAAAACAAATTGTGTTTACTTTTTTGCGGTTTCAATGGAAATACTATCTTTGCAATCCCAAAACGGGAAGGTGCGGTAGCTCAGTCGGTAGAGCAAAGGACTGAAAATCCTTGTGTCGCCGGTTCGATCCCGGCCCACACCACCTTCAATACCGGAAACATCTGACTGAGATGTTTCCGGTTTTTTCTTTTGCCCCGATGCCACAGCCCAAACACAGATATTTTGCGCTCAATAAACCTTTCAATATGGTATCGCAATTCGTGAGCGTGGAAGATGTGCCGCTCCTTGGTGACCTCGACTATAAATTCCCGGAAGGCACACACGCCATAGGCAGGCTCGATAGCCTTTCTGAAGGCCTGCTGCTGCTCAGTACTAATAAGAAGGTGACCAAGCTGCTCTTCCAGGGAAAAGCGGCGCACAAACGGACTTACCTGGTACGGGTCGTTAATGTAATGACCGAAGAAAAGGTGCAGCAGCTGCGCGAGGGCATTACTATACGCGTAAGGCGCAAAGGCGACTACAAGACCCTGCCCTGCGAGGTACACCTGCTGGATGCCCCTCCTGATGTGTACCCCCATCAGCTAGAGCAGAACCCATACATTCCGCACTCCTGGTTGCAGATGACGCTCTATGAAGGTAAGTTTCACCAGGTACGCAATATGGTGAGTGCAGTAGGCCACCCATGCCGCAGGCTTATCCGCACCTCGATAGACGGTATAATAGTCGGCGACCTTGCCCCCGGCTGTGTAAGGGAGATAGAAGAAAAAGATTTTTTTGGGTTGCTGGGAATTGATGATTGGGGTGAGTAACGTTGTATGCTATCGCTTTATTTTTCGCTCTGTTTTTCTTTCTAAAAAGAACACCTGAATATATCTACCCCCGATAGCCTACGACAATAACACCTCAGCCGGAATGCCAAGCTCGCGATGAAAAATTTTAGCCAGCTCAAGGTTTAATGGCTTTTTCTTATTCAGCAAAGCCGAGATGTAACCCTTAGTGCCTATAATACCAACCAGGTCTTTATTCTTTAAGCCTTTCTCTTCCATCTTGGCCTTAATAGCCGCAATAGGGTCGGGGTAGGGAATGGGGAAATGAGCGTCTTCGTACTGCTTTATCAGCAGTAACGCTACCTGTAGCGCTTCACCCTCAGGGCTGTTTGAAGGAGTTTTTTTGTCAAACAATTCATCCACCCAATCAAGGTATGCCTGGTATTCCTTTTTTGTCTTTATCACCTTTAGTTTCACGGCGGCTATTTTTTAAAAGTAACGTGGGCAACGTCTATTTTATCATACTCCCTATGTGTTCCAAACCATTTTACCTGCACTGCTTTATACTCAAAAACTATGCGGACCACAAGCCTGTATTTATTCCCCATTATATTGAAGACAACACGATCATCAGCTACAATACTCGCATTGCCATAAACCAGTTTTAATTCATTAAAGTTTTTAAATGAGCATTTAATAAACTCATGGTACCATTCCAGTAAAGCATTTGCCGCTTCGGGGTATTTTTTACAATAGGAAAGCAGCGTAGCCCTGGCTATGATATTGTACACATGTTAAAGATACGGGTTTTCTATTAGTGAACTTTATCTTTCCTGCGGGCACATATTCCCACTATGCATTAAAAGTAATATCGCTGTGTAGGTGACTCCCAATAAGGCACAGTTTTTATATCCTTCCAATTAAACCTCCAAAAGCTATCTATCTAAAAAATGGAATGCGTTGGTGTGCCTTTAATATTCCATACTCCATATGAACATAACAAAGCTGCTCATCGCTAACAGGAGCGAGATAGCCATACGCATCTCCCGCGCTGCTACGGAGCTCAATATTCCTACTGTAGCCATTTATACCTACGAAGACCGTTACTCGCTGCACCGGTACAAGGCAGATGAGGCATACCAGGTAGGGGCAGACAATGATCCCCTGAAGCCTTACCTCAATATGGAGGAGATAATAGCTGTAGCGAAACAGTGTGGCGCAAATGCCATACATCCCGGATATGGTTTCCTTTCCGAAAATGCGGAGTTTGCTCAGCGCTGCCGGGAAGAGGGCATACTCTTCATTGGCCCGTCACCGGAGGCCATGCACGCGCTTGGCGATAAGATAGCGGCCAAGGAAGTGGCAACAGCAGCTAATATACCGCTGATACAGAGCAACCGCTCACCCATCACTACGCTGGAGGAAGCTACTAATGAAGCACACTTCATAGGCTACCCGGTAATGCTCAAGGCTACAGCTGGTGGTGGTGGCCGTGGCATGCGCGTAGTGCAAAACGATGAGCAGCTGGCAAGGTCATTTGGCGAGGCCGGCAGCGAAGCAAAGAACGCTTTCGGCAATGATACGCTGTTCATGGAAAAGTACGTCGCAAACCCCAAGCATATTGAAGTGCAGGTGGTCGCCGACAACCATGGCAATATCATGCACCTCTATGAGCGCGACTGCTCCGTACAGCGCAGGTTTCAGAAGGTGGTAGAGGTGGCGCCATCAATGGGTCTCAAAGAGGTCACCCGGCAGTTGCTTTACCAATACGCCGTTCAGATAGCCACGGCCGTTAATTACAACAATGTGGGCACTGTAGAGTTCCTGGTAGATGCAGACGAGAATATCTATTTCATAGAAGTTAATCCACGCATACAGGTAGAGCATACCGTTACCGAAATGATAACGGGGATAGACCTCATTAAAACGCAATTATTCATTGCCGCTGGATACAAGCTCACCGATCCTGAGATAGGGCTTACAGACCAGCTGTCTGTCCCTAAGAATGGGTTTGCCATCCAGTGCCGCATCACTACCGAGGATCCTGCAAACGACTTCAAGCCCGATTATGGCACGCTGATCACTTATCGCAACGCCGCAGGCTTTGGCGTGCGACTAGATGAGGGCAGCTGCTACCCCGGTATGAAGATCAGCCCGTTCTTCGACAGTATGCTTGTGAAGGTGAGCACCTCGGGCAAAAACCTGGGTGAAGCGGCACTGAAGATGCACCGTGCACTCCGCGAGTTCCGTATACGCGGGGTAAAGAGTAATATACAGTTCCTCGAAAATCTTATTACTAACGAGGGATTCACATCAGGCAAGGCAACAGTAAATTTCATACAAGACCATCCTGAGCTCTTTACGTTTACCCACCGGCTCGACAGGGGCACTAAGGTGCTCAACTACCTGGCAGATGTTACTGTAAACGGCAACCCGGATGTAAAGGTAAAGGACGGCAAGAAGGTATTTGAAAAGCCATCGATACCGGCATATGACAACAGCGCAGCATATCCCCGGGGCACAAAGGATATGCTTTCCGAAATGGGCCCGGATGCATTTTGCCACTGGCTGAAGAATGAAAAAACGATCCACTACACGGATACTACTTTTCGCGATGCTCACCAGTCGCTGCTGGCCACACGCATGCGCACTTACGATATGCTCAAGGTCGCGCGTTCTTTCGCTATGCTGCACCCGCAAACCTTCAGCATGGAGGTGTGGGGCGGCGCCACGTTCGATGTCTGTATCCGTTTCCTGAAAGAAGACCCGTGGAAGCGGCTCGAAGAGCTGCGCAAGGCAATACCTAACATACTGCTGCAAATGCTCATCCGTGGCGCCAATGGAGTAGGGTATACTGCCTACCCGGATAACCTTGTGGAGAAATTTGTAGAGCAGTCGTGGGAAAAGGGCGTTGATATCTTCCGCATATTCGACTCGCTCAACTGGATGGAGAATATAGCGCCCTGTATAGACATGGTGCGCAAGCGCACAGGCGGTATGGCTGAGGGCGCCCTTTGCTACACCGGCGATATACTCGATACCAAGCGTACCAAGTATGACCTCAAATATTACCTGCGCCTTGCCAAAGACCTCGAGAATGCCGGCGCGCACATCCTCTGCATCAAAGATATGTCGGGCCTGCTGAAGCCATATGCTGCCCAGGAGCTGGTAACTGCTTTAAAGGATACCGTGAAGCTGCCGATACACTTGCATACGCACGATACCTCGTCTTTGCAGCCTGCTACTTACCTCAAGGCTATAGAGGCGGGGGTGAACGTGGTAGACTGCGCATTAGGCGCATTATCAGGCACCACATCGCAGCCCAACTTCAACGCCATAGTGGAGATGATGCGCTTCCACGAGCGGGAAAATACCTATGACATCAAGTCGCTCAATCAATTCTCTAACTACTGGGAAACGGTGCGCGAAATGTACTATCCATTTGAGTCTGGCTTAAAAACAAGCTCAGCGGAAGTATTCACGCACGAGATACCTGGCGGTCAATACTCCAACCTAAAGCCACAGGCGGTTGCCCTGGGCCTGGGCGATAAGTTCGAAGAGATCAAGGAAATGTATGCTACAGTCAACGACATGTTTGGCGATATTGTGAAGGTAACACCAAGCTCCAAGGTTGTTGGCGATATGGCGCAATTCATGGTGGCCAACAATCTTACCAGGGAGGATGTTTACAAGAAGGGCGAGAATATATCCTTCCCCGATTCTGTGCAGCAGTTCTTTATGGGCGATATAGGGCAGCCCGCTGGCGGCTTCCCGGCCGATTTGCAGAAGATAATTTTAAAGGACAAGAAGCCATTCAATGGCCGGCCAAATCAATACCTGCCACCAGTAGATTTCGACAAGGAATTGGAAGCCTTTAAAGAGAAATTTGGCGCAGACCTTACGCTAACCGATTTCCTCTCTTACAAATTTTACCCCAAAGTGTTTGAAGAAGGGCTGAAGTTCTGGCGCGAATATGGCGATGTTTCCGTGCTGCCTACTCCGCTGTTCTTTTACGGCATAAAGCCCGGTGAAGACACCACTATAAGCATAGATAAAGGAAAGACCCTGCTGATACGGCTGCTGAGCATTGCGCCGGCAGATGAGCATGGCAAGCGCACCGTATTCTTTAAGCTCAATGGGCAGACGCGCCATATTGAAGTGCAAGACCGGTCGATTAAAGTGCATACGGTAGAGAACAAAAAGGCCGATAAGCAAAATGAACGACACATAGGGGCTCCGCTGCAAGGCATGCTGTCTAAGCTGCTTGTGGAGAAAAGCGCAAAGGTGAAGAAGAACCAGCCATTGTTTATCATTGAGGCTATGAAAATGGAAACCGTGATCACCGCCCCCTGCGACGCTGATGTTAGCCACGTAGAGCTGGCGGCCGGCACGCTGGTAAATACCAATGATCTCGTGTTGGAGCTCAACTGAAAGTGAAAATAAAAGGAGGATACCGCTACTGAAATGCAGTATCCTCCTTATTATATCCGTTGATAAATCTATTCTCCGTTGCCGGGCATTATCAGCCGCATCAGCTCTTCTATCTCTTCTGCTTTATGGTCCTCGCGGCGGTAGCGGTAGCATAGCGCCAGCTCTTCCATCATCTTACCTATGATCTGCGTGGTAAGCAGCGGTGCATAGAAGCTCTCTTGGGTTGTGGCGTTTATCTTCCGCAGGTAGGTCTCCACATCTTGATGGGTGTATACCATGCCACTTATGGGGTCTATGTAAAACTGTATCTGCTGTATACCGTCTTTGTCCTTGCTGAAGAAGCTGTGCAGCGTATCGATATAGGCGAAGATAAACTGGCGCGGCAGGTCCACCGCGAATATCGGCACATCAAGTATCTCGCACAGGGCCAGGAAGATTATGCCTATGGAATAGGAGTTGCCTTGCTTGCTTTCCAGCACCTGGTTAATGAAGAAATACTTAGGGTCCCGTTCAGTTAGCTCGTGTCCCTGCAGCTTGTAGTAATTGTAGAGGATGCTGTTAAATACATTCACCTGCTCCAGCGGCGTCAGGTAGTTATTCAGCTCCAGCCACACATTCCGCCGCATCTGGTCAAACTTCGAAAGTATTGACGGCACATTAAGGTCAGGGAACTGGAACTTAGCAAGCAATATCGCCCCGCGAAGCAGCTCAGGTTGCTTAGCCCTGCTCCATTCCACAAACTCATGCTGCAGGTCCTGGAAGTGTACACGGTGTATCAGCAGCTCTATGCGCTCCTGCACATCTTCATCGCCCACCGTTTCCCACAGCTGCTCCAGGTTAGGGATTATTTCCTTACCATAGTGCAGTAGTTTGGTAGCCACGGTATCATACACCTCATGGTCGGGGTCATCTATCAATCGTAAAAGGGCAGTTATCTCTTTGTTTGATTGCATATGCTCACTCACGCTTTCATTACTACCAAATTAGTAAAATATTACGATAGCACGCACCGGTTTTAATTCACGGGTGTAAATATTTCCAGGTGCGGTGCCTCGCGCTAAAAAACGCCTACTTCTTTTTTGCGCGCGGTACCTTCTTTGGCGGGTTTGCTTTTGCCTCTTCGATGATCGCTTTTACTTCTTCTATGGTCAGGTCCACTGCCGTTTCTGCTTTCTCCTTCGGTATTTTAAAGTTGCGCAGTCCCTGCTTTATATACGGGCCATACGGGCCTTTGAGTATGCGTATCTTTTCTTTTTCAAAGACTTTTATCTCACTTTCGGCCTTAGCTTTCCGCTTTTCTTCTATTAAAGGGGCTACTTCATCCAGTTCCACCGTATAAGGGTCCATCTCCTTCTTCAGCGAGTAGAATGCACCTGCGTTCTGGGCATATGGGCCAAATCTGCCGATGTTCACGATCACATCTTCCTCTTCAAATTTACCAAGGTTACGGGGCAGCTTAAAGAGCTCAAGCGCCTCCTCCATCGTTATGGTCTCAATACTTTGGTTGGTGCGCAGCTTCGCGAAGCGCGGCTTCTCTTCCTGCTCTGCGGCGCCTATTTGCACCATTGGGCCAAAGCGCCCCAGGCGTGCTACAACAGGCTTCCCGGATACGGGGTCGGGTCCTAGCTCGCGCTCACCTTTGGCCCGGCCAGCTGTTTCTATAGTATGCTCCACCGTTTCGTGGAAGGGATGATAGAAGTCATCAAGCATCTTGCTCCACAGTTGCCTACCCTCTGCTATATTGTCAAACTGGGCTTCGATCTTCGCGGTAAAATCATAATCCATCACCTTTTCAAAGTGCTCACGCAGAAAGTCCGTAACTACCATACCCAGGTCGGTAGGGAATAGCTTATTCTTTTCTGCGCCCACATTTTCAGAGGCTGTTATTTTGGTTATTTTATCTTGCTCCAGTGTCAGCACTTCGTAGTCGCGCTTCACACCTTCTTTTTCTCTTTTTTCCACATAGCCGCGCTGCTGCACGGTGCTTATGGTAGGTGCATAGGTCGACGGGCGGCCTATGCCCAGCTCTTCCAGCTTTTTCACCAGCGATGCCTCGGTATACCTTGGGTGCGGGCGGGTAAAGCGCTCTGTTGCGCTCATACGCTGCATGTCCAGCTTTTGGCCTGCCGCCAGTGGTGGCAGCATACCTTCATTCTCATCATCACCATCTTCTTCGTCACGTCCTTCGCTATATACCTTCAGGAAGCCGTCGAAGCGGAGTACTTCGCCCGTGGCCGTAAGATTGTCCGGCTGTGTAGATACTGCTATCTTGGCTATGGTACGCTCCAGCTGTGCATCCGCCATCTGGCACGCCATAGTGCGCTTCCATATCAGCTCATAGAGCCTGCTGGTATCTGTATCGCCGGCTGTAATTGCATTCATATCGGTAGGGCGTATGGCTTCGTGCGCTTCCTGTGCCGACTCATTCTTATTCTTGAATACGCGCTGCTGGTGGTATTTTGCCCCGTATTGCGCGGTGATCGCATCGCGGGTTCCTTCCAGCGCAGTTTCCGACAGGTTTACCGAGTCGGTACGCATGTAGGTGATATGCCCGTTCTCATACAGTTTCTGAGCCAGCAGCATCGTCCTCGATACGGAGTAGCCCAGCTTACGGCTGGCTTCCTGCTGTAGTGTAGATGTAGTAAAGGGTGCAGATGGCGTCTTCTTTGCCGGCTTCACCTGCACATCTGCTACCGTGTACGATGCGCCTATGCACTTTTCCAGGTAGCTGTTGGCGTCGGCTGAGGTTTTCTGTTTATCAGGGCCCTCAGCTTTAAAGGTTACTTTCTTTTTATTAATGTCATCAGCACTGAAAAATGCCTCCAGCTTAAAGCTGCTTACCGCCGTAAAGCGGTTGATATCTCTTTCCCGCTCCACTATCAGGCGCACGGCTACCGATTGCACACGGCCCGCTGAGAGGTTATTGCGCATGCTCATCTTGCGCCACAGCACGGGCGACAGCTCAAAGCCCACGATACGGTCCAGTATCCTGCGCGCCTGCTGGGCGTTCACCAGGTCCATGTTTACCGTGCGTGGGTTCTTTACTGCTTTCTGTATAGCCGGCTTGGTTATCTCGTGAAATACTATCCGTTTTGTGGTCAGTGGGTCAAGTCCGAGTTCTTCGCAAAGGTGCCACGATATCGCTTCCCCTTCACGGTCCTCATCCGTTGCCAGCCATACATCATCTGCTTTCTTGGCCATCGATTTCAGCTCCTTCACCACTTTCAGCTTATCCTCAGATACTATATAAGAAGGTTTGAAGCCATTCTTTATATCAATACCCATGTTACCTTTCTCAAGGTCCCTGATATGCCCGTAACACGACCTTACTTCAAAATCGCTACCCAATATTTTTTCTATGGTCTTAGCCTTCGCAGGCGACTCCACTATCAACAGATTTTTTGCCATTTCCGGAAACGTCTTTTCTATACCCCTGTTTGCGGGGTATAGCGTGTGCAATAATAGAATATTGTTTCGAAACAAAAAAGGCAGCGATAATCGCCGCCCTTTTTGTGGTATTTTAACTTGATTATCAATGTGTTATGGAAACACGGCCTGTAGTACGCTGGCCTGCTGCCTCTACTGTGTACAGGTAAACGCCTGCAGCCAGGTCGCTGGTTGCAAAGGTTGCTTTTGCAGTTTGGCCTGCAGTAGCATCGATCACCTGCGTCCTTACAACTTGTCCTATCGCGTTGGTCAGAGACACTGTTGCTGCCGTAGTAGTTGACAATGTGAAAGGCACATTGATCACGTTATTAGCCGGGTTAGGGAATGCCTTACCTACTATCACGCCTGCAGATACATTCGTCACTGAGTTCGGAAGGGCAACTTTACCGGTATACATACGTACCAGTGGGGTTGCGCTTGCAATGCCGGTAGCTATCGATGATGGGCTGAAGCTGGTGCCGCCATCGTTCTGAGAGGTATCAGACTGGCCGAAGTAGCCTGAGAAGCCTGTAGCATTCGATGCTTCAGTAGCCTGAACCAGCAGGTTTGTATTAACACCGCTGATCTGTACAACTGCTGCATACGAAGTACCAGGCAGCAGGATGAATGGAGCAATTCCGCCGGAAGCACCCTGGTCAATACGGAAATCAGACCAAAGTGTAGTACCCGCAGAAGATATATCTCCCGCAGTGATAGGCTTGGCTATTGAAGTGCCTACGTAAGTCCAGCCGGTGCTGCTCTGCTGAATTGAATACAGCTGAACGCTAACCCTTGCTGTTGAGCTCGTAGGTACACTGGTAGAAGCGAAAGAAACGCCAAAGCCTGATACAGTATCACCTACTGATGAAGTAGGTACGTCAAAACGCGCACCCTGCATATAAGATATCGGTGTACCACCGGTAGCCCTGTGCAGGAAGAATGAACCTGCGAAGTTGCCTGAATTTACCATCCAGGTAGTGTCGCTCACTGCGAAGAATACGCTGTCTACGTTGTTCGTAGCATCTGCATCCAGCGGCACTGTAGTGCTGAACGCAGTTGTGTAGTTACCAGTTGCTGTAGGCAGGTATGGCGGGTCGAACTGGATGATTGTGTCAAGCGCGTTGACAGGAAGCGTAGGGTAAGCATCAGTCTGTGTATAAACTGATGTACCGCCCCTGTATATAGTGGCCGTAACACTCACAGCGGTCTCAGCGCTTGAGCCGTAGTTTGATAACAATGTAACAGGATAAACGCTGTCAACAAATGCCAGCGGTGTTGTGAATATCGAGCCATCGTAAGCTGTAACATCCGGCTCAAACAGGAACGAACCTGATATACCCACATCATGCGGATCAAGCTCAGACAGGGACATATCGTCTACCATCCATGAGTAGCTGCCCGCTGCATAGCCATAATACACGAAGCGGATGTAAACCGCTGGCTGGCTACCCGCAACAGAGCTGATGTTGATATGAGCTACCGAAGGATTGGCTGTAGATGAGTTTGTTGCAAGGCCATTGTTTATCGCTACAGGGAATGCCGTGTAGGTAGCGAACGTAGGGCTTGTGCTTACCCATATGGAGCAAGAGTCGTTAAACTTGCGGAAGTAGTTCTCAAAATTGAGGCGGACGGTTGGGTGTGTAGAACAGTCGAACATTGCAGTCTGCATATAGCCGCTTGGTGCGCAGCTACCGCAAACAGCGCCTATAGAGTCTGAATCATAGATCATCCAGCCGTTGCTGGCTGTGGTCGATGCCATAGCACCCATAGTAAATGCAGAAGACGAGCCTGCCGTTGTCCAGCGCCATGTACCGCCCACGGTGGTGCCCACAGACCAGCCTGTAGGTAGTCCACCGGCAAAGGTTTGGGTATAAAAAGTAGCCGCAGTAGTTTTTCCAAAAACTAAAGGCTTTGGCACAAATGATTTCTGTGTGGCTGGCATGGCAGTCCGGGTCTCATGCAAGGCCTGGAAATGCTTAGCGATCTGGGCGTTGCTGCTCAGTGCAACAATACTGCCTGCTAGGAGTAGAAATACTTTTTTCATCGTTTACTTTTTTAATTGACAATAAAATTAGGGAATAATTAGCGTAATCAGGGTCTTCAACAGCGTACTTCAGTCAGGCTCTTGTAAAAAAGAAGGCTGCTCATTAAGCAGCCTTCTCTCTGAGATATTATGATGTGATCGATTAATGTGCTACAACAACACGGCCGGTAGTGCGTCCGCCATTAGCAGATACAGTATAGAAATACAAGCCGGGCGTCAGCGCTGCAGTATTAAATACAACATTGCCGGTCGCTGAGTTTGCCGCAGTCTGGCTAGCTACTGCCTGGCCTACCAGGTTAGTGAGCGTTATAGTCACGTCTGTAGACTGTGTCAGCGAGTAAGAAATAGTAAGCTTGTCAGTCGCCGGGTTAGGCAGGGCGGTCACAGTGTTTTCTGTTACTACAGTGCCTACTGAGGTATTGTCATAAACAGTACCGCAGGTAGCACATTTCAGGTGATAATCAATGTAGGGATACTGCGATGTTGCAGCCCCGGTGCCGCTCGACCAAAACCATAATGGTATATATTGGTCTATCCAGCCATTATAAAAATTCGGCAGTGTCTTGAATAGCCCCGTATTGCCATTAGCTGCATTGTAAGTAGGGAACTGTGGCGTAGAGGCCGTGCCACGGTAAGCTACGTAAGGGCGCAGCATATTGTATTTATAGCCCATTGTAGAGCTGAATACTGTATCGTGCGGCACAAATGAAGCGTCTCCGCTTATGAATGTCATCGCGGCGCCAACAAGGTTGCCTGCCGGTATGTTTATAGGCGTGAAGCCCAGCGTATGCACATAAGTACCATTCGACAGCGTATCGCCCCATGCTGGCGATGTACCCGAGTTGTTCAGTATGATGTCTTTCACAACCACAGTTGTTCCGCTCGGCCTGTTCCTCACACTATCATAGTGATAACGGTAGCTATATAGCGTGTCTGACGCTGCAAGGCCAAAACGGCTAAGCACTGCAGGGTTCGTAGATCCGGCCCTGTATACATCGGCCGTAGAAGCGCCATTGCCGTATACAATAGATATGCGGATAGTATCTACCACGGCTGATTTGGCAGGGTTGAAGCCATATCTGCCAAATATCGTAATAGAGTCAAGAATATATGCGTTAGCTGAGGTGATCTTCATTTCACCGTTGTAGTAAGTGTGGTCGTTAAATCCGCTAAAGAACGGGTGCAGCACTGTGCCGAGCGATACCATGGTGTTATGGTTGAATACCGTACCGCCGCCTGTAGCCGAGTAAGCATCCACAGACATGGTGTCATTCCACAGGTAAGGGGCGGCAAGCGCTATGCTGCTGGAGTTGTCTTGTTCTGTGGTATCAAAGTAGTCCACAAAGCTATACCAGCGCTCTGTAGCTGCGGTAGTTTTGTGGGCTGCATGCTTGTCTGCATGCCTGTAAGAGCCAATAGCCTTGCTGATAGCTGCATGGGTAGCAGTTTCGGCCATAGGGTTGTGCAGCATGGTCATCTGCTTTTCCTGCCCGCTTGCAGCGCCGGCAGTGATGGCGGCTGATAATACTAGGAGTAGCTGTTTCATCATTTTTTAATTTTTAAATTGAGTGGAAAACAAATATACGTGTAACCGGAGTAGGTTGTATTTCAGTAAGTCTAAAATAAAAAAAGGAAGCTGCTGTTGTTCAGCAGCTTCCTTTTATAAGCGTTGGTATAGTATGGTAATTAGTGTGCCACTACTATGCGGCCGGTAGTACGCTCTCCGTTAGCATTCAGGGTGTAGAAGTATACGCCTGGTGCTAAAGTAGCTGTGTTGAAGGTAGCCATGCCTGCGTTTGTGTTAGCGATCTGCTGCGTAGCAACAACCTGGCCCACAAGGTCAGACAGGGTAACTGATACGTTTGTCATAGCGGTAAGCTTGTAAGAAACGTTCAGCTCAGTTGATGCCGGGTTTGGCGTAGCTGTTACTTCATTTACAGAAGCAATGCTGCTAACAACCGTAGGGTCATAGATATCGGTGCAAGTAGAACAGCTGATGTGCCATGACACATAAGGGAACTGCAGGCTCGAAGCAGCTGTGCCGCCTGAGGTAGACCATGCCCATGTAGGTACATAGGTGTTAGCCCATCCGTTAAGGTAAGCAGGCAGCCTCCTGAAAAGGCCTACGTTGCTGTCAGCGACGTTGTATGGAGCCCATGCCGGATTGCCCGAACCATCAGCAGCAAACATTATTACAGGACGGAAAGCGTTGAATTTCTGAGTGCCAGATGCAAAAAATATTGTATCGGCAGTTGCCAGTGATGTAGCTTTTGCCGGGTCGCCACTTATGAATGACATAGACATTGCTACTTTACCGTTAGCCATAAGCGACAATGGCGTAGTCAGAGTTACTTCTTTATTCCAGAAACCGCCGGCAGTGGTATCGCCCCATGAAGCGCTGTTGAGCAGTACATCCTGAACCTGTGCTGTTGCACCAGTTGCCCTGTTCCTTACGCTATCATAATCGATATCAAGGAATGTGGCAGCGCCATAGTGGCCGCCCGCGCCTAATGCATAACCGCTGAATATGTCGTCAGTAGCAGTTGCTGTACCATAGCCTTTCAGGAAGGTAAGACGCAGTGTATCAACTACTGATGTTTTAGCAGGGTTGAAATCGTAAACGCCCAGCAGGTCTACTTTATCAACCATATATGCATTGTTATTTGTCAGCTTCATTTCGCCGAGGTACAACGTTGGGTCATTGAAGCCTGCGCTTGATGGGTCAAGTATCGTACCGATCGATACCATGTTGATATGCTGTACAGTACCACCGGTAAACTGGCCTACCATAAACGTATCGTTCCATATTGTGGGTGCTGACAGAGCTGTAGCCTGGCCCGCAAGCTGCTGCACAGTATCCAGGTAGTCACCGTAGTTATACCAGCGGTCAGTAGCTGTAGTTTTTGCCGCAGCGCCTGTAGCCTTAGCATTGCGAACATCAGACGCCTTAAAAGTTTTGCTGAGCTTTGGAGTAGTCAGGTCCTGGATATCCTGAACGAAACCTATTTTTCGTTCTTGTGCCTGGGAAGAAAAGGCAACCGTACCAGCTGCAAAAAGTAAAAATAATTTTTTCATTTTTAGAGATTTTTTGAAATAATTGTTGTTGGTAAAGATAAAAATTTTTTGCTGAAATAATCTTTTTGTTAACATCCGGCTGAGCGGGATTTTCAATGCCTGTTACAGTATTTGTATTACCTTAATGCGACACCACAACCCTCCCTGTTGCGCGTTCTCCGTTTTCACCTGTTACTGTATAAATGTATACGCCATTGGCAAATGTCGATGTGTTGATGTGTACCGTGCCTGTGCTGATAGCCCCAGGTTCTGTAGCTGCTACGGTACGTCCTGTTATATCAGATATTGTTATGTCTACTTTCTGTGTGCGGGAGAGCGTTACAGAAAGTGCCAGGTCATTAGAGGCTGGGTTAGGCTGTGCTGTTACACTCATGGGGCTGCTGGCTACGGTAGTAATGCTGTTAGGTGCCACCGGCCATGCGCTGGTAAGTCCGCACGTAGCACACTTTACGTGATATATAATATAAGGATACTGTATTGCGCTGGGGCTGCCCGCAGTTGGTGCGCTCGACTCCCATGCCCATGTGGGTACATACTTATCTCCCCAGCCGGCATCATAAAAGCCTAGTCGCTTCCAGTAGCCCACATTCCAGTCGTTGAGTATATATTCAGCCCACGAAGTAGACGTAGCGCTCGCCCCCACAGCACCATAGCCCGGCATAAAGTCGCTGTATTTAAAAGAGCCATCTGCATATCTCACGGTATCGTAAGGGAAAGAGAACGATGGCCACGCAGGGTCACCTGTCCTGAACGACACGCCCATACCAGCTATGCTGCCCGCAGGCACCGAAAAATTAACGGGGATAACCTTAGTGAACCAGTTGGTCAATGACGTATCGGCAGCTGTAAGGGGTACCTTTACAACATATGGTGCAGGGGCTGTGCCATTGCTTTTAGCTATGTTGGTCAGGCTGTCATGCATCATCTGCAGATAGCGCACCGTATCGTGTCCATACCGGGTGCTCATTGTGGTGCCCGAAAAATAATAGATCGGCAGGTTAGACGTGCCCGTACCGTCACCATATACAAATGATAGCTTCAATGTATCCACCACCGTTGGCTTTGCAGGGTTACGGCCATATTGCCCCACCACTATCACGGAGTCAATTATATAAGCACTTGCAGGGGTCACTTTAAGCATATGCGGAAACGCTACAGAATCATTATATGCTCCGGCCCACGGGTTCATAGATGTCCCTACAGAGGTCCAGGTGTTATACCCGTAAGATGGTGATCCTGTGGCAGGTGTGTAGCCAAATATACCGGTCGTATCATGCCATATGGTAAACCCGGAGTACATAACTACACCCGGCAGGGCAGAGTTCATTCCCACAACACTATCAAGATAGTTATACCAGCGGCCGGTGGTGGCCGTTGTTTTGGCCATTGCTACAGGCGTGGCAGGAGTGTTTACCGTGATCATTCCGGGCAGCGCAGTGCTTATGGCAGCATGCTGTTCTTTTCCCGGTGTTGCAGAATTGATCAGGTTACCTTTGCGGTATTGGCCCATTACAGAGAAAGATGTAATAAATGCAAATCCGAGTAAAGCAATTTTTTTCATAACTATACTTTTTTTTAGATGAAAAAATGACTGTTGCTAATAAAGGTAACACTAATCTGTTCTTATTAATAATTATTTCACATAGAAAAGACCGCTGCTTACCATTATGACGAGATGCGATATATAAACGTTAGAACCGCATAGAACATTTATTATTGTCATGTGAATATGCATAGCGGCAGTTGTTGATGCGTAAACAGCAGGAGCATATATTAAGTTAGTCAAAAACGGTAATTGCTATACCTTTGCACCTTAAAATTAAATTGCTCTAGCGCACAGCAGCCTTTCCAATATGCTTCCTGAATTTGACAACACCGAGATAGCTTTCAGATACCGCAGCAACAACGAATTGAAACGCGCCCGTTTCCTGTTTTCGTCCATGGGGTCTCCAGCCCTGACCAGCATAGGCATGAAAGCAACAAAATTTGCTATAAGCTGGAACTTGCCGGTAAAGGGACTCATCAAAAAAACTTTGTTTGAGCAGTTTTGCGGCGGCGAAACCATGGATGAGGCCGCTACTACGGCTGCTATGCTTGGCAAGTACGGTGTGAATACGATACTCGACTATGGCGTAGAAGGAAAGGAAAGCGAAAGCGAGTTCGATCGCGCCGTGCCTGAATTTATAAAGGCGATCAAATATGCATCTGCCAATAAGTACATTCCCTTTATCAGCCTGAAGATCACGGGCTTTGCCTATTTTTCCCTTCTTGAAAAGGTGCATGCGGGCGCCAGCCTTACTACCGAGGAAGCTATGGCGTGGCAGCGCGTATATGACCGCATAGACTACATATGCAAGGCGGCAGAAGAGCATAACATAATGGTGCTCATAGATGCGGAAGAAAGCTGGATACAGAACCCTGTAGATGAGCTCACTGATGCAATGATGGAGCGATACAACAAAAAAAAGATCATAGTATTCAATACGTTCCAGCTATACCGGCACGACAGGCTGCAGTTTCTCAAGGACTCGCTGGAGCTTGCAAAACGTAAGGGTTACCTGCTGGGTGCCAAATTGGTACGCGGTGCCTACATGGAAAAGGAGCGCAGGCGTGCAGCGGAAAAGGGTTATCAGTCGCCCATACAGCCTACCAAGGAAGCTACCGACCGCGACTATGATGCAGGGGTACTATACTGCCTGCAGCATCTCGATGGACTAGCGCTCTTTATAGGTACGCATAACGAAGACAGCTGCCTCAAAGCTGCGGAGTACATGCACCACAACAACATTGCCGCCGGCACCGCCAGGGTATACTTTTCGCAGCTCTATGGCATGAGCGACAATGTATCTTTTAACCTTGCAGATAGCGGCTACCATGTGGCCAAATACCTGCCCTACGGCCCGGTGAAGGATGTGATACCCTACCTTATGCGCCGCGCCCAGGAAAACACGTCCGTAGCAGGACAGACCGGCCGTGAGCTCTCGCTTATTAACAAGGAGATGCAACGCAGGAAGCAAGCTAAATGATCTGGCGATAATGATACGCGACTGGCACAAGGTTGGGGATTTTACATTTTCTGCGATGCCTGCGGATAAAATTATCGAGGTGTCTTTACCCGGCCGCCAGGTTTGCCTTTTAAAGAAAAACGATACCGTTCACGCATTTGCCGCCAGCTGCCCCCACGCAGGGGTCGCCCTTTGCTTTGGTTGGCTCGATGCGCAGGGGAGGGTAGTGTGCCCCGAGCATAAATACCGCTTCGACCCTGCAACAGGGCGCAATACCAGCGGTGAGGGCTATAAGCTGTTCACGTATCCTGCTGAGGTGCGCCATGATGAGATATTTGTAGCTACACCTCCATCTGTATAAGCGGAATATTAAATTTGGAGCCGCACGAGAGGGTTTGAAGGGATTGAGGACCTAAATACGCACCTTTGGCTTAAATTTTTTATATCCTGTTACCATGACACATCCACCATATCTTTCTCCCGGTTCCGTTATCGGGATCACTTGTCCGTCAAGTTATGTATCACCCGACAGGGTAACGCATTGCACCAAGGTTTTGCAGCATTGGGGCTTCACCGTGAAGCAAGGCAAAACGATCGGTACGGAAAGTTTTTATTTTTCCGGCTCAGATGATGAGCGTGCCGCAGATTTGCAGGCTATGATGGATGACCCCTCGATAAATGCGATATTGATGGGCCGTGGCGGCTACGGCATGAGCCGTATTATAGACCGGCTCGACTTCACTGCTTTTTTGAAGCACCCCAAGTGGATATGCGGCTTTAGCGATATAGTGGTGCTGCTCAATCACCTGCAGGCTCGCTACGATATGCAGGGGCTCCACAGCCCTATGTGCGGGCATTTTAAAGAGGGCTGCGACGACAGTGAGTTCCTTAAATCTTTCTACGCCGCCCTCACGGGCGAGTCCATATTTTACCATGTACCCCCTTCTATCTTCAACCGCACAGGCGAGGCCGAAGGAATATTGACCGGCGGCAACCTGGCTATACTGGCACACCTTGCCGGTTCCGTATCAGATGTAGATACCGCCGGCAAGATCCTGTTTCTCGAAGACATTGGCGAATACCTGTACAACGCAGACAGGATGCTGATGAACCTAAAGCGCGCCGGCAAGTTCAACAACCTGAAAGGCCTCATATTAGGGGGCTTCACAGATATGCAGGACACAGAGCGACCTTTTGGCCAGACCATTGAAGCCATCATCAGCGACAAGGTCAAAGAGTATAAGTACCCTGTCTGCTTCAATTTCCCTGCAGGCCACCAGGATACTAACTTCACGCTTACCCTCGGCGCCACGCACAGGCTCATTGTAGGTGATCAGAGCAGCACGCTGGAAATGAAAATGTGAACAGCTAGAACTTATAGGTAGCCGTCAGCTTCAGGAAGATGGGTGTTCCCGGCGTGTAGCACACATCTTCCACTGCGGGCAGGCCATTGGCCACTTCACTGGCAAGCCGTGTTTCTGTAGCAAATTGTGCTTCCCGCCAGGCAACATTAAAAAGGTTCTGCACCTGCAGGCCCAGCTCGTATCTGCGTGTGCTGTAGTTGATCACAGCATCAAACAGTGTATAGCCCTGCGCAGTAAGTGTGTAGTCATCGTTTGCCGGCCGCTCACCCAGGTGGCGGTAGCGCAGGCTGGTTACAAAGTTCTTTAAAGGCTTCACAGTGATGCCGCCAACCGAGGTAAGTGCCGGTGCCAGCGATATATAGTTGCTGCCTTCAGGCTGGTCTATAGCACGCCCGTGTACATAATTGATGTCAAAGTCAAAGTAGAGCCATGGCGTGGCTTCGTATCGTGCGGAGAGGTCTATACCCATCCTCCTGGTGCGGCCACCCGTATCTATCACTGCTGCATCGCCCACATAGCCAAACTCCTGCTGCATGTCCATCTTCCATATAGCCGCATATAGCAGCAGTTTGCTCCATGGCTTCACTACCACGCCAAGGTCGTGCGAAAAAGCCTGTGGTATCGTGTTATCTGCTATTATGCTGCTGCCCAGCTGCCTGCCTATCGCCAGTGTGCGGGTATCATTGCTGTGAAAGCCCGTTCCATAGTTATAGTAAACACGTGCGTTGTTGCCAAAGTTGTAGTAGAGGCCCGCTTTAGGGCTCAGCCTGCCATTCACTGCCGTTGACTTGGTCTTATCGGCTGGCAGCTTATTTTCGTAGTGCTGTATCAGCACATCATAACGGGTGCCAAGATCAAGCACCAGCTGCGGCAGCAGGTATACCGATTGGTTAGCATAGCCAAATATATTGGACTCCTGCACATCTCCCAGCGCTATACGGTCCAGGATCATCGACTGCCCCACTGTATGTGACAGCTCATCGTCTTTTATCTCATCATGCCGGAACCCCAGCCCGAACCGCGACTTCATCTTCAGGCCTTTAACGGCATACTCTGTTGTAAGGTCGCTGTTGTACCCGGCTACCACGCGGCTCTCGGCCTGGTGTATCTGGTCGCCGTTTATCGAGTCTTCCGCAAAAAATGTAAAGTTGGAGTACAGGCTGAACTGGTAGTAGGTAAGATAAAAGTTACTCTTGAAATAAGTGCTGTTATTGATGCGCTGAAAGTATTGAAGGTTTGCATTATAGCGGCTCGTCTTGCCGCTCTCCGGCGATAGCTGGCCATACCTGCTCACTATACCTGCATCCACTGCCCGCTCAGGCAGCTGCCCCGATGCATCCCAGTAGGAATGGAAGCCTGAGAGTGTAACAGACAATATTTTGTCCTGTGCCAGGTAGTTAGTGTATTTCCCCGTAAGATTAAAGCGGTTGAAGTTTTGCGGTGCATCAAAGTAGCTGCGGTTGTAGCCATATTCGCCCATTACATAGGCATCCTGCTTACTGTTGTTCCCGTTGTTTTTATTGAGCAGGTCAAAGCCCGCCGCAGTTCTGAAGAAGCCATACATACCCCCTTCAGCTTTCACAAAGCTGTTGTCAAGCGAGTTGCGAGTCTTCATCCCCACGTATCCGCCCGTGTTAAAGTTGCCCTTGTCCACCTGGTAGGGCCCTTTGCCATAGTCTACCTGCTGCACCGCCTCCGGTATTATAAAGTGCGCATCGGCAAATCCCTGTCCGTGCGCATGCGACACCATATTCACCGGCATATCATCTACGCTCACATTTACATCGGTACCATGGTCGCAGTCAAATCCGCGCAGGAATATCTGCTCGGCTTTTCCGCCACCCTGGTGCTGCGCTATAAACAGGCCAGGCACCAGTCGCAGCAGGTCTTGTGTGCTGTTCACCGGCCTCAGCTTCAGGTCTATACCGCTCACACTTGCAGATACCAGTTCTTTCTTGGCGTTGATCGACACCGCCTCCATTTTCACTGATGTTGCTACGAGCCTATAGATCACCTCGGTGGTTATACCGTCTTCTATTTTTACGTTCTCGTCCATCGGCTCATAGCCCAGGTGACTCACGATGATTTTGTACTTACCCGGCTCTGCCCCTTTAATGATGAACTTGCCAAACATATCGGTAACAGCGCTTGCGTTAGCCGCTTTTATGTAAATGCTTGCACCCTCTACTGGCTTGTTGCTCGTGGCGTCATATACTATGCCCCTCACGCTGCCATTATGGGCATATGTGGCAAAGGGAAACAATATCGCTATTGCAGCGAAGAATGTAAAGATTGTCCTCATAGTGGGTTATGTTTTGTTGCTAACGTGTTGCAGCTATTGCGTAGTTTATGTTGCTTGATTGATCTTTTTTTGATCGCCCTGGTTATCAACTGGCGTTGAAAAGGGAATGATTACTGGTTGCAGATAAATTAAGCGCTGTTCCAATTGCCCCGGCCTTTAGGCCGGGGATAAAGGAATATATAGGATGGCTTTAGCCGAAACTGTATAATGCGGATAATTGAATTTTACTAAAACAGTACCACTCCTCACATCATCCGTTCCACCGTCCAGTACAGCGCCACCGACGCTATCACTACACTCGCGGGAATAACAATTGCTTTGCGGTACCAGAGCTTCTGCGAGAATATGCGGGACACCAGGAAATACAATGCGCCGATAATAGCCAGCTGGCCCAGCTCTACACCTACGTTAAAGCTGATAAGCGCAGTGGCAAAAGCGTAAGATGGCAACCCGAACTCTGATAGCGCACCCGCGAAGCCCATGCCATGTATCAGCCCGAATACGAACACCATTGCCAGCCGCCAGGGTTTCACTTTCTCAGATAGCATATTCTCCACAGCCAGCATGGCTATCGATAATGCTATCAGTGGCTCTATCACATTGGCAGGCGGATTGATAACACCATACATCGCCAGGCCCAAAGTGACCGAGTGCGCCAGGGTGAACATAGACGCCTGCAGCACCACTTTCTTTATATCCTTGTTCAGGAAGAAAATACACGCAATGAACAGTATATGATCGAGCCCCAGCGGAATGATGTGCGTAAAGCCTGCAGCAATGTATTTCCATACTACGCCGCCCTTGCTTAGTTGCTCTACCTCGTAGTTGATCACATGCGCTGAAGCACTAAGCGCTGCTGCCAGCAGCAATACCAGTATACCCAGCTTTTTCATTAGAGCTTAGTTAAGGCCAGTGATTTGGTTTGGTTCAGCAGCATTGGGTCTATCGATGGGTTAATGTCCATCGCTGATTTTATAAGCTCATCACCTTTAGCCTGCTCACCGCTGCGTGCATAGATCGATCCCGCTTTATACAGCGTTGTCGCATTTTTAGTTTTGGTCACCAGCATTTTATCTGCGTAGGTCTTTGCGGTAGCATATTCGCCTTTGCGATAGTATATCCATCCCGCCAGCTCATTGGCATCTATATTGCTCGGGCGCATCTTCAGGTCTTCGAGCGCATACTGCAGCGCTTTGTCATACTTGCCTGCGCTCATATAGGCTGTTGCCAGTTCCCTGCTTATGTTGTGCTTTACAAGGGCGTCTTTCTCTTCGTCCTCCATAGATTCCTCCATCAGGTTTATTACATCCTTACGGGCATCCACAGCTTTTTCCTTATCACCTTTCAGCTCATACAGGTCTGCCAGCAGCGACACAAATGCGCTCTCTCCAAGTTGGTTCAGTGCATTTTTTGTATGTGCTATTGCAGCGTCATAGTTCTTCCTTGCCTTTTCTACGCGCGCCATACCTATGAGCGCATAAGGATAGTCTGGACGGTAAACAAGTGATGACCGGTATACGATAGATGCGCTGTCCGTATTGCCCATATTCAGGTACAGGTCGCCAAGTGTTGTTCTTGCCCATTCTGTTTGCTCTTCTCCCGGCACGCCTGCATCCACAGCCATTTTCATCGCTGCTATTGCACCGGCGTTCTCGCCGAATATCTGCCTCAGGTACGATGCCCGTGAGTAAGACCTTAGGTCCGGGCGGATAGAGATCATTTTGTCACACGCCTTTACAGCCTCATCGTAGTTGCCGGTTTCCACATAAGCATCTACTAATGCCCCATAGATGCCTGAGTTATAGCTGTTCATGGCCACACCCTGCTGCGCAGTTTTCAGCGCCTCGGTAAACTGGTGCATGTTCAGCAGCACAGCAGATTTAAGGCTCAGCGACTGGAATACAAGATCTTTATTAGGTGTATTGCTTTCAATTACGGTATTCAGCATTTTCACCGCAGCATTACCGTAGTAGTTGTTATTGCCCGTTACCCGGCCCTCAGCTATAAAGGCACTGGCAATGTTGATGTATTGCTGCAGGTCGCCGGGGTTTTTGTCCAGTGCTGTTTTAGCCTTCGTGTAGGTTTCGGTTATCAGTGCGCGCTCATTTTCAGGTCCGCTTACTTTTTTTCTTGCCAGCAGCACCGGCACCTGGTCTTCCTTTTGGCTGCACGAGGGCAGCACTGTGGTTAGGGCAAACGCAGAAAGTAATAGTGTAAAAGTCAGTTTTTTCATGTTGGTTGGTTTTGCATACTTATATACGCACCATGGCCGCTAATTGTTTGCCTGGGCTGCTATTTTTTTTCTCCTTGTAAATCAATCACATACAAAAAAGAAGGCCGGGTAGAAACCCGGCCTTCATGCAAATCAACCAATTATACTTAGTTTGTCTTCGCCAGCTTGATGCTCTGCACCTTCTGACCGTTCACTTTCAATATCGCTACGTAGTTACCCGGCGCCAGGCTGCTTGTTGGCAGCTGGTGCGTGTAGTCACCTACCGCTTTGTAGCCTTCATTGATCACGTTCATTGTCCTGCCGCTGATGTCCATAAGCTCTATCACTACAGTGCCCGGCACATCCAGCTTGTAGCGGAATGATACCTGCGACATGAATGGGTTAGGATATGCGGTCATCACCATTGCAGGTGTAGCAAGGTTCAGGTTGTCTACGCCAAGCACAGGGCCTGTATATCCGCTGCCTGTAAAGCCTGCCCATGGCGTCTGCACAAATGGGAAGCAAGACTTGAACGTCGTATCGTTGCGGGTAACACCCGCCTGGAAACCAAGTACATCCAAAAGGTCTGGTGTTACAGGGCTGCCTGTGCCGCTATAGTCGTCATACCACAGACCTATTGCAGCCAGCACTACGCCGCCTACTGCCTGGAGTTCTATGGTAGTTACGTCATCTTCCAGCCTGCGGCCGTTAGGGAAGCCATCCATGTTCGGTATGAACTGGAGCGCAGCACTCGCATTGTATGCAGGATCCGTAAGGCCCAGCACCGCAGCTTTGATCAGGCCCAGCGAGCTGAAGTTAGCATCCGTACGCGATGTCACCGGCACAGCCATATTCAGGCGCAGCATATCGCACAGCAGCGGCAGGAAGTTGTTGATGAAGGGCTTGCCTGCAGACAGTGGTCCGCCGGTTTTGCCTGTTGCCAGTTGGTATGGGCGCACATTCGGCACACCCGTATAGAATATCGGGAGGATATCCACCGCACGTGGGCTTGAAGAATCGGGTAACAGTATAGTGCCATAGGCAGCATCATCAAGTGCAGTGCCTGCTACAGCAGCTGTACCTTTCAATGGCCACAGGCCTTTCTTGGTATTCCGGAAGTCATAAGTGCCCAGCGATGCAGTCTGAATACGCAGCGCAGAAAGGCCGGGTACGGCACCGCCAAATGCTGATGCGTCCATATAGAGCGCAAGCTCAGGGTTTTTGAAATTTGCAGCATACGAAAGATCTTCTGTGTATGGGTTAGCGCCATTCCAGCGGTCTTTTGCGCCTATAGGTATTACCACTTCATTAGTAAGCGGCATGCCCAGGCGCGATACCTGCACCCATGATCCTGATGTTGCAGGCTCAGTACCTGCCGTGTTCAGCGTAGTTATCGCCTGCCTGCTGGCAGATGCCCATACGCCTATTACAAAGTTGCCATCAAGTATGTTTGCTGCGGCAGTTGTTGCCAGGCCATCCTTTTGCAGGGTAGAGATCGGTACTTCTATCGCTATGCTGTGACAGTTGAATTTAGCCAGCCCGTCACGGCCCATTACGCGGAAGCCACCCACATCAAATGCACCACCCAGGTCCACGAAGAACGGATCGTCTGCTGGTCCGCAATACAGCTTCTCGCCTGTAGTCGCTGTAGCCACTGCTGATGTCATCAGCGCATCATAGTTTGCTGCGCCAAGGCCTACTGCGCTCTGTATAGAGCGTGGGCCTATGTTTGGCGGAGGCACTACTCCGTTGGTAACGATGTTTGTCCATGTAGCGCCGCCATCTATGCTGCGCTGGCAGGTATAAGTCGTCTTCAGGTTTTGCTTGCCCAGGCGTATGTTGAAGAATGTAGTCGTGTCTTCATTCACCTGTGAGAATGTGAAGCGGTAAGTGATATCATCGGTAGTACCGGTACCCCTGTTCTTGATGTGTATCTCGTACCGTATGTTTGGCCCGAAGGTGTACCAGTTTGGACCGCCCGCAGGGTGCTCAAATGGTATGTAGTTGGCAATGATAACGATCTTGTTAGTATCGCACGGGCTCCTGAATGCGTACAGGTCCGTATTGTCCGCATGAGGATCGCGCGAGATCAATGGTGCTTCCCTGTGCGATGAGGCGGTAGCTTTTATTTGCGGTAGCATGCATATGAGCGCCGCGATGAATATTTTGAGTGTAACGTTTTTCATGTTTTATTTTTTGTAGTTAAAATGATGGTGTTTAGAATCTTGCCTGTAATGTGTAGTCATAACCTCTCCATGGCTGCTGCACATATGGGAACGACGTCCTGAACGTGGTGTCATTCGCTGTTACACCGGCATTGAAGCCCAGTGTGTTCACCAGTGCAGGTGATACAGGGTTAGCGCCATCATAGTCATCATACCACAGTCCTATAGCGGCCAGTGCTATACCGCCTACTGCCTGCAGCTCTATCGTAGTTACGTCATCTTCAAGCCTTCTGCCGTTCGGGAAGCCGTCCATGTTAGGGATGAACTGCATTGCAGTGCCGGCATACGTAGCGTCTGTAAGGCCAAGCGCCGCAGCTTTAATGATACCCAGCGAGCTGAAGTTAGGGTCTGTGCGTGGTGTTACAGGCACTGCCATATTCAGGCGCAGCATATCGCCCAGTGTAGGTAAGAAGTTGTTGATGAATGGCTTGCCTGCAGAAAGCGGGCCGCCTGTTTTGCCGGTAGCCAGCTGGTAAGGCACCAGGTTAGGAACCCCGGTATAGAATATAGGCAGTATATCCACCGCACGCGGGCTTGTGGAGTCGGGCAGCAGCACGGTGCCGAAAGCAGCATCGTCAAGAGCTGTACCAGCTACTGCTGCAGAGCCTTTTACCAGCCACAGGCCTTTCTTGGTATTCCTGAAGTCAAATTGTCCCAGCGAGTTCTTCTGGATCCTCAGCGCATTAAGTGCAGGTACCGCAGTGCCAAATGCCGAGTTGTCCATATAAAGCGCCAGCTCAGGATTAGAGAAGAACTTTGCATACTGCAGGTCGTTGTCCGGAGTAGTTGCATTCCACTTGTCCTTCATGCCTATAGGTATGATCACTTCGTTGGTCAGCGGCATGCCTATCCGCGACACCTGTATCCATGCACCCGAAGATGATGTAGTGCCTGCAGAAAGTGTTTTGATCTGCTGGCGGCTCGCCGATGCCCACACGCCTATTACGAAGTCTCCATCAAGAATGCTCGTTGCAGACGATACGCTAAGGCCTGTCTTCTGCAGCATGTTGATAGGTATTTTAATAGCTATAGTATTGCAGTTAAAGCGCGCAAGGCCATCCTTTGGAGGATTGCCGCTCAGCCCGCTCGGGCGGAAGTTGCCAAGGTCAAATGCACCTGCAAGATCTACAAAAAACGGATCGTCCGCAGGTCCGCAGAATACTTTTTCGCCAGATGTAGCCGTAGCAATAGCACCGGTCATCAGGCTCAGGTAGTTAGGTGCGCCCAGGCCCACAGTTGCGTTCTCTATCGAGCGCGGGCCTATGTTTGGTGGGGGCACTGTACCGCCTGTTACTATCGTCGTCCAGCTGGCACCGCCATCTGTGCTTTTTTCGCACATGTAGGTGGTCTTCAGGTTCTGCTGTCCCAGGCGGATGTTGAAGAATGTTGTAGTGTCTTGATTTACAGACGAGAATGTGAAGCGATAAGTAATATCGTCTCCCGTAGTCGTTGTCTTGTTCTTGATGTGTATCTCGTAGCGCACATTGGTGCCAAACTGGTAGTAGTTAGGCCCGCCCTCTGGCAGCCCGAACGGACTGTAGTTGGCAATGATGGTGATCGTGTTCGGATCGTCTGGGCTCCTGAAAGCGTAGAGGTCGGTGTTGTCCGCCTGCGGGTCGCGCGAGATTAGTGGCGCCTCTCTGTGGCTCGATGCCTGGGCTGTGTTTCCCAGCGAAAGCAAACACATAAAGACCGGGATGATCCTAAGCATTTTAAAGTAATTGATCTTCTGCATACATGATGATTTTGGTTGTAAAAAAATTGTGTTCATGCATATGCCGGTACAGGCATATCGCAATAACATACGATGCAGGCAGGGCTTTAGTTTTTGTAACGGTCAAAATAATTACATAGAAATATGCAATTAGCTGAACAGCAGTAAGATTGTTGAAAAAAAAGAAAGTGGATTAGAATGCGATGTTGAGACCTGCGCCAAGGCTCACGTTGAGCAGCTGGTCTTCTTCTGATAGGCCGATAAGTGCAGAAAGCAGGATGGTATTGAATGGCGTTATATAAAGCCCCCCGCCATAGCCATGGTGCCACTTATTAGAGCGTTCATTCTTCACCCATACACGCCCTATGTCATTGAACCCTATCAGGCCCAGGTCGCCTTTCATTACATAGGTATTGAAGCGCAGCAGCCGCACACGCATTTCGATATCGGCATAGAAAACAGAAGAACCGGCAAACCTGTTCCTCCTGTATCCGCGCAGGTAGTTATTGCCCCCCAGTGTCATTGCCTGGAAGTATTCATATTGCCCGCTCAGTATGTGCCCTCCGCCTACGTGCAGGGTTGATACAAGCTTAGCCCGTTCGCTCAGCGTGGCATACAGGTCCATGTGAGATGTTATTGCCGTATAGGGCTGTGCCGCGGTGCTTATGGGTCGCAGCGCCGTCAGCTCCGTGGTCCATCTTATGCCCTGCTCTGGCAGCCAGTTGTCATCTATATTGTTGATCGCAAATGCAACCTTACCTCCTCCATACAGTTTGGTCGCATTCACTCCGGCAGAGTCAAGGCCAGCCACCTCAGGAGTTTGCAGTATGCGTGCATTATTCTTCCCCGGCAGGTAGTTATAGTACTGGAACGATGGGCCAGCCCCCAAGCTAATAGCATTATTCAGCAGCCGCTTTTTTGCCAGCACATCAGCATAAGCCAGGTCATACCGCGTACCATAATACGCTATGGGTTTGCTTTTATCTCGTATCGTTTCATTACCCAGCCCAAAGAAGTAATTCAGCGATGGATGCAGCAGCCCTGCTTTTGCGCTCAGGTCGTAGTGGCGGTATACGTCTATGAATTCACCGGTATATCGAAGTTGGAATGCCTCGTGCGTTATCGACCATAGCGCATATAGTTGTTGCATACTTCCGTAAGGATACTTCCTGAACCCATGGCTTTTGTAGGTAGCCCCTACACCCGCCAGCAGTCCGCCATCCTGGTTGAATGCCGCCGTTATCGCCGGGAACTGGAAGGAGTTACCAATGTTCTCTTTGAACTCATATGCATTAGCCCTGGGCGACTGCGAGAACATTTTTATGGTGTGCCTGTCTTCCTTCACTATGTTCTGCTCGGCGCCTACATCATAGATGTAGGTGCTCAGCCTCCCCCGTATATCAAATGTATCGCTGCCCTTGCCGCCTATTACTCTTATTTTTATTTTCGACTGCACATTTTCAGCTACATTAAATTCGTCATTGCCGTTAAAGCCCCACAGCCTTATTTCCTTTGTTACCGATGGATCAAAGGTGCGGCTGTAATTTAGTTGCATACCGGCCGCTGTCTTTTGATACACGCGCGCCACTATGCCAGAGTCTGAACTCGTTATCGTGAACAGGTCAGCATTATTGCTACCCGTAATGTTCACTTCCTTCGAAATGTATTTGTAGTACTCCATGCCGCGCGCCGCCAGTATATCTCTACGCTTTATTAGCGTGCTGGTTATTTTTGCTCCCCGCATATCGTAGGCTTCCCTGGGTAGCCGGTTCACTGCCCGTGCTATCAATGTATCGGGCAGGCTATTTTTAAAGTCTGCGAGTATCGCATTCCAGTCACTCACGCCAAGCTCATTCAGGAAGAACATATCCATGTGCAGTCCCACTATTCCTTGCTCCCGCATCTTCTTTATCCGCTCCGTGAAGTTGACCATAAAGGCATAGCCCCGCTGGCGCGCCATAGATATCAGGAAGCCATCGTTGTTGTACAGCGACTGGTCCCTGTCTTTGGCCACTGGGTAAAATATCGTTGCGTCCCCTGCTGTATCGTAGATGCCCCAGTTATACTGCCGGTTATGCCGGTCAAAATCCGCTATCAGGAAGTCAAGCAGCCTTACTTTTAAGAACATTTTTTGGTCACTCTTGCCGTTTTTCCCGCTCAGCATTTCATTCATGGCCTCTTGCGTGCTCATTGTTTCAATGTCATTTACGCCTGGCTTCCGCCGCTCCAGCTGGGCTACCTTGTTCGCAAACAGCGGCTTCACCTTACCCAGTGCCGTGTCGTTCGCTACGAAGACTGCTACCGGCGTTGAGTATACCACACGCAGTGCGGCTGCCAGGTCGGGCACCACCATTGCGCCATAAGGGTGCTGGCCCGATGACATGTCTACTACCATATCGCTCGCTATGGTTTGCCGGTAGCCCTCAGGTATCACATGTTCCGGGTTTTTTTTAACCGGCCGCAGCACCCATTTTTTGCCTTCGCTGTCCTCCATTTGCAGGGTCTTGCTCTCATGCCCGCCGCCAAGCCCGGTTATCTTATAAGGGGTTTCGCCTATTCGAAACACTTTCATCTTCACCGGCAGTCCCCATTCTTTCCGGTAGTTCTCCCCATTAAGAAATCTATCCATCTTCGTAGCCGTGGCCAGGGTGGTACTAGCTATTGCCATAGTGCTATCAGTGGTCACCATGGGCATTTTTGCAGTGTCAGCTTCCATTGGCGTTTCTGAGTAGTCCATCAGGTGCTCCCTCCGCACCACATAGGCAGAGTCGCCAGTTACTTTATACACCACCGCCGACACTTTTTTCCCGGCAGATAGCTCTATCACCACAAACCCGGGTGCATTAGTTGCGTATAGGGTTTCCCTTGTATGTCTCACCCGTCCTCGCTTCTTGTTGCTCGTTGCCCCGCTTATAATGTAGTGGTGTTGCCCGTCTTTCAGTATCTGTATGCTCCGTTCCTGCCCGCCTATGAACAGCGTATGCGGGTGCCCGTCAAATACTTTTCTCGTTCCTGCCAGCGTGCCCACACCGCTTTCGGTCATTTCGCGGTAGGCCCTGCTGTTCATATCCTGCTTGCTTACCAGTGCATTGCGCACCATAGGGTATAGCGACCCTATTAGCGGCAGTGGCAGGTACAGCTTGCTGAGCCTCCTTATATCCGTCAGCGGGAACAGGTGCTGCTTCAGCCCGAAGGTGCCGCTATGCACCCCTGTATTTTTCATCGGGTGATACGAGGCGAAGATGACCAGCTTATCATACTTATCCTTGGCCACGTTTTCCAGCTCTTCTACCACCTGCTCCTTGGTCCTATATCCGCAGCCCGATTCCATGCCCGGCTTGTCCTCGTCATGCAGCCACCACTGGCTGTCCATGGTCACCAGCCACGCATCATTTGCAAGCTCTGTTTTTTTAGGCCCCACGCACGCGTCGCCGGGTAGCATCGCCACGTTCTTATCGCCATATCTTTTCAGGAAGTCATGCTGCGCAGCCACCGCCCGGTATCCGCCTTTCTTACCGTGTGCCCAGTCACGGTACCCGGCAATGAAGTACGCCTTTGCGCCGGTTTGTTTTACTATGTCGGCTTCCTTTCTCAGCGTGGCGGTGTCGTAAGGCCGGGCATTATTTCCGGCATACAATATAATTGTATTCGTATCCGGCCGTGTCGCCTTTTTTACTGCGTCAAGAAAACCGGTATTCTCCGCCACTGCATCTATCGCGTTGCCTATCACTACTATACGCGTGCTCTGCCCACACAGGGTCAAAGACACTAACATAGATAAGAAAATACAGATACAGCGCACTTGTGGTGTTTAAATTGGTGAATACAAAACCATTGCCACGGTTTGCTCGTATGTAAAGAGTTGCCGACTGTGCCATAAGTAAAAAATACTTTGATCAGTGCATTTTTTAGTTAACAGGTTGAGTATCAAACATTGACGGCCTTAGCGCGGTACAGTGCCGGGCAAAACGGCTATTATTTTATTTTTAAATGCTGCCACCTTATCCCTTTCCTCGCACGATTATGGGATATCTTAGCAGCGGAAACTTATTTTTTTACAACTTTGAATAACACAGGTAATCGTTTACGAGCCAGGTTATTGTTATCGCTTCTTTTGTTTATATGTGCCGTCGCGGTAATGGTAATTATTGGCTGGGCTACAGACAGCACTGTGCTCATTAGCATAGCCCCCGGCATGACCGCTATGAACCCTATGACTGCCATTGGGTTCCTGTTGTGCGCAGGCTCCTTATATCTCTATACTTTACGGCATAAAGGCAATAATATCCGCCACCTGCAGCGCGCCATTTCATTTGTTGTCCTTTTAATGGGCGCAGTAAAGCTGTTGGAATACGCCGGTGTCCTCCATATATACTTCGACAGGTGGCTGTTTACCGACAAGCTCCGCACCCGCTATGGATTTAATGCTATAGCGCCAAATACCGCTTTGTTGTTCTCGCTTGCCGGCACGTTGTTCCTCATTTCATACCGCCGCTCTGCCATAAGCCGCCAGGTCAATGATATCATTAAGCTGTCGGGGGTAATGATAGCCTACCTCGGCATCATCGGCTACCTCTACAGCATCCGCACCGCTTACCAGATCGGCCCTTTTGTGCCTATGGCGCTCAATACAGCCTGCTGCTTCATCGCCATTTACATGGCCTCATTTCTTGCCTTGCCACAAGGCCGTATCAGCTCAGTGCTTGGCTCCAACAATGCAGGTGGTAAGCTGGGCAGGCGCGCTATTCCTTTTTTGTTGCTGCTGCCAGTGTTTTTTGGCTACCTCCGCCTCAAGGGTGAGCAGGCAGGCCTTTTCGAGGCCGCCTATGGCACTGCGCTGTCTACCGCCGCCGTTATGGTGCTTATGTTCCTGATGGTCTACAGCTACGCGCGGCAGCTCAATAAAAAGGAGAAAGAAAAAGCCCAGGCAACATTCCAGATAACCAAGAGCGAGGAAAAGTACCGTACGCTGGTAGATACACTAAAGGAAGGTGTAGTGTATTTCGATCGGGAGGGAAAGATAATGTTCTGCAACAACAGCTTCACCGAGATCACCGGCTACACCGCAGGCAATATTGGCGATAAGGGACTAATAGGCATCGTATGCCAGAACAACGATGTTGCCGCCATCAGTGAGAAGCTGGACAACGTGCGTCAGGTACACATCGATGATTTCGAAATGGAGATAGTGCATAAAGACGGCTACCGCCTGTGGGTGTCTGTTGCAGGGCGCCCTGTTTATGGCAACGCTGATGTAAAGGCAGCATTCTTCACCATCACCGATATCACAGAAAAGAAAAAGGTTATCGAAGACCTCAAGAGCTTTATTTCCTTTGCCGCCCACGATCTCCGCTCACCGGTAAGCCGCATAGAAATGCTGGCACAGGCTATGTTTGAAGATGAGGCTGACTTGCTTTCTGCTGATGGTAAAGAAAATTTACAGCTTATCCTGCGCACCACCGGCGAGGCCAACGCCATGCTGGGCGATGTGTTGCGGCTGGCAAAGCTGAATGCGGACAGTCTCGACAAGCGCGAGGTAAAAATGCGTGAAATGGTGCAGGAAACCGTCGATAAGCTGCACCACATCAACCCCGTGGCAATTATAAAGGTGGAGCATTTACCTACAGTCATTGCAGATGGCGCAGCGCTCAAGCAGGTTTGGGCCAACCTTATCTCTAACGCGCTCAAATATTCTTCAAAAAAGATCAACCCGCAGATACTGATCGGTTGCATACAGAAGAACGCTAAGAACGTCTATTATGTGCGCGACAATGGTGCCGGTTTTGATATGGAGAAAGCCACAAACCTGTTCACGCCATTCTCCCGCGTTCATACAGATTTTGAGGGCCACGGCCTCGGCCTTCCAATTGTAAAGCGCATCATAGAAAAGCACAACGGCCAGATCTGGGTCGATGCAGTAGAAGGCCAGGGCGCAACATTCTTTTTTACGATATAAATATCCTTGGGTTACCTGCACACCGTTAGCGCTACCACCACAACAAATGATGCTGAAGGTATCAAAAATATAGCGCTTCCCGTTCCGTTCCGTGCGAACGCAATAACATCGGGCAGGTAGCGTCCGTACGCCTATTCGACCGGCACGCGTTGGGTAGCATCGTATCTTCTACGCCCTGCAGCCCGAAGGGCTGAATATTAATAGCCGGGAGTGCAACTCCCGGTACAAACGAGATAAGGGCCAACTCTGAAAGAGTTGAATATTCGCAGGTAAGGCCGGCCCGCTCCCCGGCATTCCCTCTGGCCCGGCACTACCACCACCACAAATGATGCTGAAGGCATCAAATGTGTATAGAAATCAAGCAATATGGGTCCGATGCCTAAGGTATCGCACCCATTGTAACACCGCTACATCTTAACAGATGACATTATATACCCGGCAAAAATTTATTATCCTGCAGTCCACCGGGCCAAATAACAATCGCCGGAGTGCAGGTCCCGTTACAAAAAAACGCTTAAGTAGCGTCCGTACGCCGCCTTTATTCCAAAAGCTTTACTTTTGAGCCCATAGGCGCTCCATTTTGAATCTACCATTTTTCATAGCCCGGCGGTACCTGGTAAAACAGAAAGGTGCATTCTCGTCGTTTATCATAAAGCTTGCTGTAGTAGCCACCGCTTTAAGCGTCACGGTTATGATAGTGGCTATGGCTATAGTCATGGGGTTCAACCACAGTATTACCACCAAGCTCTATAGCTTCATGGGGCATGTGCATGTTATCCGCTACAATGCCTCCCAGTCTCAATCTACGTCGTTTTCAGAGCCCATCCCGTTCGATGGCGCATTAGCTGGCGAAATGCAGCGTATGCCACATGTACGCGCAGTAGTCCCCTTTGCCGTCAGGCCGGTCATCGTGCAGTCGCAGGGGCAAATGGAGGGGTTGTTGCTCAAAGGTGTTAATAGCAACTACAAGTTCCCCGAAGGCATCACCCTCAACGGTAATGCCGTTAACTACGGCGACTCGGCTTATTCAAAGCAACTGCTGCTCTCGCAAAATACTGCCGACAAGCTGAAGGTAGCTGCCGGGGATACTGTGCGCATTCATTTTGTAGACAATGGCATTCCGCGCATCCGCAAGCTTAAAGTTGCCGGTACCTATCACAGCGGCATGGACGAGGTCGATAAGATGTATGGCCTCTGCGACCTGCGCCTTATACAGCGCATCAATAACTGGGCGGGCGATAGCATCAATGGCTACCAGCTCGATCTCGACAATGAGCGCTTCTCAGACACCGTAAGCAACTTTATTCACTACAACCTTATCGACCCGCCTATAGAGTCATATACCACCAAAGAAAATTATGCGTTCATATTCGACTGGCTCGATCTGCAGGGTATCAATGGCGTAGTGTTGCTGGTAATAATGGCCATCGTGTCCATTATCAATATGGGTGCGGTGCTGCTGATACTGATAATCGACCGCGCTAAGATGATAGGCCTGCTCAAAGCCCTGGGCATGCCTTTTGCCGACACGCGCAATATTTTCCTGGCCATAGCAGCCCTTATAGGTGTGGCTGGCATTGTATTGGGCAATGTGCTGGGTCTTGGCCTTTGCTGGCTGCAGGATCGCTTCGGCCTTGTGCCGCTGCCTGAGGAGTCCTACTACATGAAGTACGTGCCCGTACGCGTTATCTGGTGGCACATAGTAGTGCTCGATGTCGTCACGCTTGTGCTCTGTGTCCTGTGCATGCTTTTACCGGCCCTGTATGTAAGAAAGGTTCATCCCGCAAAAGTGCTCCAGTTTAAATAGATTTACAGCAAGGCATGAGCAATAAAGAGCGATACCGGGAAATATGCAAAGGCCGCACCGATGTGCAGGCCTTCGCACAGCCATGGTGGCTCGATGCGGTATGCCCCGAATGGGACGTGGCCATTGCCATGAAAGGCGAGCACGTTGCCGGTGCATGGCCATACCCCATCGAGAAAAAGCTGGGCATACCCTTGCTGCGCACACCGTTGCTCACGCCCTACCTCGGACCGCAGGTCTTCCTCCCTGCTGATATCAAAGGCAGCCGCGCCGACAGTTACGAGCACGAAACCATTGCCGCATTGATGCAGCAAATGCCACAGGCCAAAGTATGGCATCTGTCTGTGCAGCCCGGAATAAGGCAGGCAGGCTTGTTCAAAAAGCACCATCTCTATTCCCACGTACAGCAAACCTTCGTTGTCGGATTAAAAGAGAACGAGGAAACACTCCTCGCCAATATGAAGGATGTTACCCGCCGCAACATCCGCCAGGCCGAAAGTGAGATTGTGATAACCAATGAGCCGGGTATGCTGGGTGCGCTCTTCGCTTTCCAGCAGCACACCATGAGCAAAAAGAACTGCAAGGTGCCTTACACGCTCACCTATCTGCAGGGTATTATGGATGCCGCAATGGCTAACGATGCCGCCGCACTATGGGTAGCCAAAGATAAGGCCGGCACAGTGCATGCCATTGTATGGCAGGTGGCTGATCATCAGTGCAGCTACTATTTTATGGGCGCACAAAACCCTGAGAGCACTAATTACAAGGCAATGTCGCTGCTGCTATGGCATACCATCAAAGAAGCAAAGCGCCGAGGCAACACATGCTTCGACCTCGAAGGCAGTATGGACGAAGGCGTAGAGCGCTTCTTCCGCAACTTCGGCGGCGACAGGCAGCTCTACATCGTACTGCAAAAAAACAAGTCTGTTCTCTGGAAGCTCAAGCAGGCGCTGCTTGGCTAGCATCAAGTCAATATTTTCAATTGCCCCGATCTTTAGATCGGGGTAGAGAGCGCGAATATGAATGGCTTTAGCCGAAGCGGGCTAACGTTTTCAATTAACCCTATTAATTACCGTCGTGCCGCAAAAAAATCTTTCATCAGCTGCGCACACTCATCCGCCAGCACCCCATGTACCAGTTCCGCTTTCGGATGAAACGGCCAGTTCGCTCCTGTAGTTTTTTTATAGCCGTTCTTCACATCAGCGGCACCATACACTATGCGGCCCAGCTTGCTCCAGTACATCGCCCCGCAGCACATCAGGCAAGGCTCCACGGTCACATATAGCGTAGCCTCCGGCACATACTTGCTTCCCAGCGCATTAAACGCCGCAGTCAGTGCTATTATCTCAGCATGAGCCGTACAGTCCGTCAGCTGCTCCACCTGGTTATGCCCCCGCGACAAAATCTTGTCGCCCCACGTTATCACAGCCCCCACGGGCACCTCCCCCGCATTATACGCCAGCCTTGCCTGCCGCAGCGCCTCCCGCATAAAATATTCGTCATCAAATACCATACTCCCCGCAAGCTAACAATTTAACTATAAATGGCACGTCCCCACTTGCTATAGCACCTCAAGATCTAGCTGATTGGACTGCTCAATAAAAAACTAAAGCTAAATTCCTAACCCGAAGCTACAACCATGACTCCCCTTTAGGGGGCGGGGGTTCCACGCGAACCATGACTCACCTCATCCTGAGCTTTTCGCCGAAGGAGAGGGGGCGGGGGTTTCTCGCAGGGAGGCACGGGCCACATGGGGAAGCCCCTTCCGAAGGATAGGGGGCGGCGCGGAGATACGCTCCATGGGAAAGCTCTTCCGCCGTTGTTGGTGTCCCCATCAACAACCTCGCGAAGGTCCCACAGTATGAGGGGAAGCCCCTTTCGCCCGCATCATATGCAAGCTTGGCCTGCCGCAACGCCTCCCGCATAAAATATTCATCATCAAATACCATACTCCCCGCAAGCTAACAATTTAACTATAAATGGCACGTCCCCACTTGCTATAGCACCTCAAGATCTAGCTGATTGGACTGCTCAATAAAAAACTAAAGCTAAATTCCTAACCCGAAGCTACAACCATGACTCCCCTTTAGGGGGCGGGGGGTTCACGCGAACCATGACTCCCCTCATCCTGAGCTTTTCGCCGAAGCATAGGGGGCGGGGGTTTCACGCAGGAAGGCACACGCCACGGGGAATCCCCTTCATGGGTTTGGGGTTTCCGCCGTTGTTGGTGTCCCCACCAACAACCTCGCGAAGGTCCCACAGTATGAGGGGAAGCCCCTTCAGGGGTTTGGGGTTTGGGGTTACGGGTTCCGCCGTTGTTGGTGTCCCCACCAACAACCTCGCGAAGGTCCCACA
>JAZKFF010000027.1:192710-211827 GCA_040386555.1 Bacteroidota bacterium
TTACGGGTTCCGCCGTTGTTGGTGTCCCCACCAACAACCTCGCGAAGGTCCCACAGTATGAGGGGAAGCCCCTTCAGGGGTTTGGGGTTTGGGGTTACGGGTTCCGCCGTTGTTGGTGTCCCCACCAACAACCTCGCGAAGGTCCCACACTATGAGGGGAAGCCCCTTCAGGGGTTTGGGGTTTTCGTATCCATCAATATCGTCACCGGGCCATCATTCACCAGCGCCACCTTCATATCCGCGCCAAACACACCCGTCCTCACCGGCTTACCCGTACGCTCCGTAAGCACCGACACAAAATGTTCGTACAGTGGTATCGCCTGCTCTGGCCGCGCAGCCTTTATGAAGGATGGCCTGTTGCCCTTCTTATAAGCCGCATGCAGCGTAAACTGGCTCACGACAAGTAGATCGCCATCTGCCTGTTGTATATCGTTATTCATAAGGCCCTGCTCGTCGTTAAAAATGCGCAGCTGCGCTATCTTCCCGCATAGCCATTCCGCATCAGCGGTAGTGTCCTCAGTTTCTATCCCCAGCAGCACCAGGAACCCCGTACCTATGGAAGAATGCATAGTGCCCTCAATAGTCACACTTGCTGTAGACACCCGTTGAATAACTGCACGCATAGTAAAGTATATGTTCCACGAAAATAGAAAATACTGAGTAACTGGGTAGAAATGCCTTTTGTTCATCGTGCAGCCAAGGCAATATCGTCAAACAGAAGCCCAGCGGGCTTCAATGTTAATAGCCACCGGTGAAACCGGTGGTAAAATTTATCGGAAATGCCAACCCCAACGGGGTTGAATGTGATATTCTGTGCAAAGGGGTGAGTGCAGTGAGGCCACTATCGCATCCTTAACCCCATTCCTATTACCTTTGCTGGCGCTAACCGATCGGCCACAGTGTCCTTCCTTTAGGGCGCAGCAGGGTTACTTTTAGGTTTGGCTTTTTGCCTTTTAACTTAACGCAACAGAGTTTTATGTTCGATCTCACAGATACTATAGTAGCCATAGCCACGCCACCCGGCGAGGGTGCCATCGGTGTCATCCGTCTTAGCGGCATAGATGCCATCACCATAGCCGATGCTATATTTTCAGGAAAGGTGCTCGCAGATCAGCCGTCTCACACCATCCACTTCGGCAAAATAAAAAGCGAGGGCATCACTATCGACGAAGTAGTCGCCAGCCTCTACAAAGCCCCTAAGAGCTACACCGGCGAGAACATCGTAGAGATCAGCTGCCACGGTTCTTCATACGTGCTGCAGGCCGTCGTTAGCCTGTGCACGCAGCACGGTGCCCGTATGGCCCGCCCCGGCGAGTTTACACTCCGCGCATTCCTCCATGGCAAACTCGACCTCACCCAGGCCGAGGCCGTAGCCGATGTCATAGCCAGCCATAGCAGCACCGCCCACAAGGCCGCTATGCACAATCTACGCGGCGGCTTCAGCCACGACCTGCAGGACATGCGCGATCAGCTCATCCAGTTCAGCGCGCTCATAGAGCTCGAGCTCGACTTCAGCCAGGAAGACGTAGAGTTTGCAGACCGCACGCAATTCTACGCACTCATCAGCCGGCTCACCCTAGCCACGCAGCACCTTGTTGATTCTTTCCGCCTCGGCAATGCCATCAAGAATGGCGTAAGCGTAGCCATAGTAGGCAAGCCTAATGCAGGCAAGAGCACCCTGCTCAACGCCCTGCTCAACGAAGAGCGCGCCATAGTAAGCGAAATAGCCGGCACTACCCGCGACACCATCGAAGAGGCGCTGAATATAAACGGCATATTGTTCCGGCTTATAGATACCGCCGGCATTCGTTCACACACAACTGACATCATAGAGCAGAAGGGCATAGCCCGCAGCCGCGAGGCCATGGACAAAGCCGATATCATCGTTGCGCTTTTCGATCTGCCCGCATTGCTTGCAGCGCCATCGGAACTGGAGGAAATGAAAGCCCAGGTACAAATGCTGAAAGAACGCGGCACCAGCTACATCCTCGTGGGCAACAAAGCCGACGAAGTTGATGCGGCAGCAACAATGCAGCTTCAGTCCATCGGCGATGTACTTTTTATATCCGCTAAAAACAAAGAGAACATACACGCGCTAAAGCAGTCGCTCTACGACCTCGTTGCCGCAGGCACAGTGCAGCAGGAAGGCACCCTAGTCACCACCACCCGCCACCATACACTACTCATAGAAGTCCTCGCCTCCCTGCACGACATAAAGACCGGCCTCGACAACAACATCCCCGGCGACCTCATATCCCTCGACATCCGCCGCTGCCTCCACTACCTCGGCGAGCTCACCGGCGAAATAACCACAGAAGACAAGCTCGATTATATCTTTTCGAAGTTCTGTATTGGGAAGTAGTCGTTACGATAAATTAAAATAATAAATATCCCACCCCCGCATAGGGGTAAACTCTCCCTCGCACGTCATCTCTCCAAATTACTGGAATTTTGACACGGGATATTACTTTTGACCTCGTACATCCGCAACAGTCTTTTATAATGCACAATGAACCTGCTGCGCCTGCAGCTGCCGGCCGGGTAAGTATTTTTGATTACGAGCATGCTTTCAGAGCACATTTCAAGGCGCTGCATGCCTATGCCTATACCATTATAAGAGACGATATGATGGCTGAGGAAATGGTGCAGAACGTCTTTTTCAAGCTGTGGAAGAACCGCGAAACCATTGATGTGCAAACGTCGCTTACCGCCTACCTCTACCGCTCTGTGTATAATGAAAGCCTCAACCACATCAGGCATCGTAAAGTTAAGGACGAGTACAGGGCGCATGCTGCACGTACCGGAGGTCACACAGATGACGCGGCCGACAGCCTGAAACACAAAGAGCTGAGAGAGCAGCTGCACAAGGCAATGAACGAGCTGCCGGAGCAATGCAGGGTTATTTTCCAGATGAGCCGGTTTGAAGAATTGCGGTATATGGAGATCGCCGGGCGCCTGGGCATATCCGTAAAAACGGTGGAGAACCAGATGGGCAAGGCCCTGCGTATCCTCAGGGAGAAACTGTCGGCCTTCCTGCCATCACTATTCCTGTTATTGATGAACCTGTAAAAAGCATTAGCGTGAACACGAACCATAACAATATAAACGACGACCTGCTGGCAAGCTACCTGCTGGGCGAAGCCACCGATACTGGTCGCGCCGAAGTAGAGACCTGGCTTGCCGCCAGTGACGACAACAGGAAATACTTCGAGCACTTCATAGCTATATGGAGCGAGAGCAAGGGCTTTTCCCCGCCACGTGCTGCAGATGAAGATGCCGCATGGCAGCGACTTGTGGCCCGCACCCGCGAGGATGAAGGTCAATTAGCTTCCACGCCTGCAAAGGGCCGCACAATACCACTCTTCACGCGCACATGGGTTCGCGTTGCGGCGATGCTCATCTTACTCGCTGGCGTGGGGAGCGTGCTATACAAGCCTGCCGATACCAATACACAGCGAATGGTACAGTCCGGCGCTACACCTATCACCGATACCTTGCCCGATGGCTCTGTAGTAGTGCTCAACAAGAATTCCAGCCTCTCTTATCCCGAAAGCTTCAATGGCGACAGGCGAAGCGTAACGCTAACAGGCGAAGCGTTTTTCAGCATCACACCCGATAAGGCAAAGCCCTTTACCATAGATGCTAGTGGTACCGAGGTAACAGTCGTCGGCACCACGTTCAATGTCAAAACATCTCCCGCCAAAACGGAGGTTATCGTAGAAACAGGTATCGTACAGGTCGCAAAAAAGAAAAAGACTGTCCGATTGCTGCCTAATGAAAAGGCGATCGTAGAAGAGGGCAGGGAAGCGCCGCAGACGGAGACAAACCGCGATGAGTTGTACAACTACTACCGCACCGGCCGGTTTGTATGCAATGCCACCCCGCTGCGCAAGCTGGCAGCAGTGCTTAGCGAGGCTTACAGTACCAACATCGCCGTGCCCGATGCCGCCCTTGCTGCCACACCTATCACAGCCACATTTAACAGCGGGTCGCTCGATGGCACATTGAAGATCATTGCCGAAACGCTTGAGCTATCTGTGGTACGCAAAAGTGACCGCATCCTATTACAACGAACGGCTGCCAGCCAATAATAAGCCCCAGCGACTGATGAAGTACATCTTTTCCTTATTGTTCTTTGTTGTGGCTTGCCTCCAGGGCAGCCGCTGTTTTGCGCAGGGTCTGCTTAGCAAGGCTGTGAGCGTTGACGTCCGCAAAAAGCCAGTACGCCAGGTGCTTAAGTCCATTGAAGCAAGCGGCCATTTCTCATTTTCATACAATAGCGCTATTGTGCCCGGCGATAGCGTGGTTACTATTTCAGCCCGCAATAAGCCAGTGCGCGAGGTGCTGAGGCTGATGTTTGGCGAGCGCTACCAGTACAAGGAGATAGACAACCACATCATCATTGTAGTTGCCGAAAAGGAAAAGTGGTTTACCATAAGCGGCACCGTTGTAGATGCGGTCACGCAGGCCCCCGTGTCCGATGCCAGTGTGTTCGAGCGGCAGGAGCTTGCCTCTACCTTCACCGACCGCGAGGGCCGCTTCAGGCTGCGTATTAAGGATAAGGGCCGCTATCCCGAAGCATACATCGTTATCAGCATGGGCACCTTCTACAATGATACTGTGGTCACAACCTTGTGGGGTTTCGACAGGGACCTCACCATTGTCCTCGATCCCGCCACCAACACGCTACCCGATGTGGCCATAACCGCCGGCATGGAGCGCTCTTGGCTCGGCCAGTTCCTGCTGTCATCAAAGCTGCGGCAGCAGAGCGCCAACCTTAGCAAGTTCTTTGTCAACAAGCCCGTGCAGGCATCTTTTCTGCCTGGCATAGGCACTCATGGCAAAATGAGTGGGCAGGTAACCGATAAGTTCTCCTTCAACATACTAGGCGGCTACACCGCCGGTGTCCGTGGTGTCGAGCTTGGCGGGCTCTTCAATATCGATAAGAAAGACGTAGGCTATGTGCAGGTCGCCGGCGTGTTCAATATAGTCAATGGCAGTGCCAGCGGCGTGCAAGTGGGTGGGGTAGCTAATAAGGTATACCGCTCCGTGAATGGCCTGCAGGTGTCCGGCGTCACATCCATTACAGGCGGCAGCGCCCGCGGGATGGTCATCGCCGGCGTTGTCAGCCAGCTCGGCGGCAAGATGCAGGGCATGCAGGTGTCAGGTGTTGTAAACCTCCTTACAGGTACTGATACTGCTGCTAAGGGTATCGACACTGCCCGCCACATGGAGGGCTTCCAGCTGGCTGGTGTGGCCAATGTAGCCAATGGCGATTGCCGCGGCATGCAGCTGGCCGGCATATCAAATGTTGCCAATGGCAGGTGCCAGGGCATGCAGCTGGCCGGCATTGTCAATACAGCCCGCGGAGGCATCAAGGGCATACAGGTAAGTGGCATCTGCAACATCACCACGCGCATGGATGGCGTGCAGGTAGGCTTCATCAATATCGCAGATACCGTGACTGGCTACAGCATAGGCCTGCTCAATATCGTGAAGAAAGGCTACCATAATTTGTCCCTGTCTTCTACCGACCTTATGAATGTAGACATAGCATACCGTAGCGGCAACCGCAAGCTCTATAGCATCCTCGAAGCCTGTGCCAATTTTACCGAAGGTCAGAAGCGCTACGGCTACGGGCTGGGCATAGGCACCGAGCGCGTGCTTGGCCGCAGGCTCAGCCTTTCAGGTGAGGTCTCTGCACTCACACTCTACGAGGGCAATGTAGACGAGACTCCTCTATTACTAAGGTCTGGTATCCTCCTGCACTGGAATCTAGCCCCTAAGTTCTCGTTGTTCACCGGCACATCACTCTCATTGATCCCTGCGGTGCACGGGGCGGGTGAGGCCGGGTACAGCCATGGCGCGCCATCGGCTGCCCTATACCGGTTCCATACCAACAGTAGCACCGCCATGTGGATAGGCTGGCAGGTTGGTTTCCATATTTTTTAGAGCGGCGTAGGGGTAGCCGATCTTTCGTGTGTCATACTTGAAATCAAATTTTTTTATGACAACGAAAATTACAGCAGCAGCACTTTTATCACTCAGCCTTTCCATCTCTTCTTCTGCCCAGCATATCCATCAGCACATCCACACCAGCAATGTGCACATAGGGCTGGCCTATCCTTTAAGCACTAACGGCGTTCACGCCGCAGAGTATACCAATAAGTTCTCTTTGCACGCCATATCAGGCGTATCCTACAGCGAGTCGGCATTTTGCGCGTCCGGGGTAGTGTCGGTTATCAGGGATAGTGCCCGCGGGTTTGTAGGCAGCGGCTTTGCCAATATCATAGGCAACAATACTACCGGCATGCAGGGCGCAGGCTTTATCAATTATACACGCAATCATGTTACCGGCTTGCAGGCTGCAGGCTTCATCAATGTTGCCGGCGCGGTCCATGGCGTGCAGCTCGGTGGTTTCGCCAATGTGCTCACCAGTACTGCAATGCCTGCCGACTCGGCGTCTGGTACCTTAGCTAAAGACGAGGCCACTACGCAGGTTGCCGGCTTTGTCAACGTCGCCGATTCTGCCACAGCGCAGATTGCGGGGTTCGTAAATGTCGCGCGCAACACCGGCGGCGCGCAAGTAGCCGGGTTCATCAATATTGCCAACGATGTTGATGGTGCACAGGTTGCCGGCTTTATCAATGTAGCCCACAAGGTAAAGGGCGTGCAGCTATCAGGCTTTATCAACATCGCCGATAGCAGCGACTATCCTATCGGCATCATCAACCTCATCAAGAACGGCCAGCGTGCCCTCGGCACCATGGTCGATGAGACAGGTACTACCTTTGTCACCTTCCGCTCAGGTGGCCGAAAGCTTTATGGCGTGCTTGCCGCGGGCTACAATGGCTCGCGCAGCAGGTCTATCTATGCCTGCCAGGCGGGCCTGGGCGCCCACCTCTTCAATGCCGGTAAGTTCACCCTTAGCGCAGAAGGCATCACTACCTTCCTCACCGGCTTCAGGCAGCACTCAGATATGCAGTCGTCGATACGCATGGTCCCATCTGTTCGCTTCGGTCGCGTAGAGGTCTACGCCGGTCCATCCTTCAGCTATGCGCTCTCCTATGGCCCCGGCGGTGCACCTTTCGATCATCGCGCATTCTGGTCCGACAAAAGCTATTGGCATACCCATGAGCTGTATATAGGTGCAGTTGCGGGTTTGCAGGTCCACTTCTAAAAATGGTTTTTAAAATATTTTTCATCGGCGTAGGGGTAGTCCCTGCATTGCGTGTCTCACTTGTATACAAACCGAATTCCAACATCTAAAAAATCTCAAAACACACAAAAATCATGAAGAACATTATGCTTATCACATTCATTTTAGTAGCGGCAGTAGTACTGCAATCGTGCCACAAGATCAGCGGCCATGGCCCGGTGATCACTAAGGAGTACAACCTCGGCACCTTTACCGCTTTCGACAACGGCATCGATGCCGACCTCTACTTCACCCAGGATAGCACTTACCATGTAGAGATAAGCGCACAGCAGGATATACTCGACATTATCGAAACACCCGTCATCAATGGCCGCCTCTCGCTGCAGGTGGAGAAATATAAGAATATAGGACATCACGATCGTATTATAGTACGCATCAGCGCCCCGTCTATAACAGCCATGGGAGTCAATGGCTCGGGCACCGTTACAGCTTTGCAGCCGGTTGCGGCGGGTAACCTTAGCCTTAGTGTCAATGGCTCAGGCAAGTTAAGTGTGGCCGCATTTGCAGGCAATACGCTTGCAGCTGACATCAGTGGCTCGGGCAGCATCTACGTCAATGGTGGCCAATGCAGCAATGTAGCAGCGCACATAAGTGGCAGTGGCGAAATAGACCTGCTGGGTGTCAATGCAAGGACCGGTGCGGTAGAAACAAGCGGCTCTGGCAAAACCTGCATCTGGGCCACCGACAGGCTCGATGTGCGCATCTCCGGCAGCGGCGATGTCCTATACAAGGGCACCCCATCTATCCATTCCGAAATATCAGGCTCTGGCAGGATCAAGCCCTTGTAGTGGCAAGAGTGCATCCGGAAAAGGGCTACAGCTGCGTATGGCTGCTGTAGCCCTTTTTTGCTTTCCGGGTTTTCCCATAAATATGTATTTTCGGCCATGCTTAAAAACATCCTTACCCTACTGCTGCTGGGTGGTCTAACGGCCGCAGCACAAACGGACACCGCTGTTGCCCCTGGCTCATTCTCCTTTTCAGGTTATGTTGAAGCTTACTACGCATACGACTTCAACAAGCCTGCGGATAACGTTCGCCCGTATGTCTACTCGCACAACAGGCACAACGAGATAACTGCGAACCTCGCTTTCCTCAAGGCTACATACACCACCGCTCGTGCCCGGGCCAACGTGACCCTGGCGGCCGGCACATATATGAACGCCAACTACGCCGCTGAGCCCGGCGTGCTCAAAAACATCTACGAGGCCAATGCCGGCATCAGGCTCTCAAAGAAACATGAACTGTGGCTCGATGCCGGTGTGCTGCCATCCCACATAGGCTTCGAAAGTGCCTACTCGCCCGCAAGCTTCACGCTTACCCGCAGCATGCTTGTCGATAATGCACCGTACTACGAGGGTGGCGCAAGGCTCAGCTATACAACTGCAAGCAGCAAGTGGTATCTAGCTGTGCTGGCCCTCAATGGCTGGCAGCGCATACAGCGTCCTCCTGGAAATTCATCTTTCTGCGGCGGCACCCAAGTCACCTTTACACCCTCGCAGCGCATATCCCTCAACTACAGCACCTTCTACGGCAACGATAAGCCCGATTCCCTGCGGCGTACACGATTTTTTCACAATGTTTATTGTACCAGTAATCTCTCATCCAGGCTAAGCGTCATTTTGGGATGGGACCAGGGCGTGGAAGAATCCGGTATCAGCAGTGAATTGCATTTTTGGCAAGGCGCAGCAGCGATACTCAGGTACAAGGCATCGGCTGATCTCGCAATAGCCGCCCGCGCCGAGTATTTCCGTGATGAAAACGGAGTGATCGTCGTAACCGGCAGCCCCAATGGCTTTACCACCTTCGGCTACTCCGCAAATATTGATTACACCATAAAGAAAGATATACTGTGCCGCATCGAGGGCAAGCTGCTCTCCAGCGAAGACCGGGTATTCCAGGATAGATCTGGCCCTACCACTACTAGCCCCCAATTATCAGCGGCGATATGTGTGGGTTTTTAGCCCTGCATACCTAAGCCGTAGCAGGCACAGAATCAGCTAAGATGCCCGTCCAGCCTGCAAACTATTTTTAATGGTGTGCAGCATGCGGTTTATGATGTACCGTTTTCTGCTCTGCCATAAAAACACGTTTTTGTCAAACCGATATTTCGTAGCACATTGCATCTTGCATTAACAGCTGCATCTTGCGAGGAACTTACATGCACGAGGCAAGCGGGAGTGGGTCTCGACAAAAAACGGAAGCAAATAAAAAGGCACGCTGTGTACATAATCCCCGTCTCTGCGAGGAACGAAGCAGCCTCACGCAGGCCGCTGTGATCTTTGAAGGGTGACAAAACAAATCTTATAAATCAGACAAAATCCTATAAATCTTAGTGCAGACAATTTTTCAACCGGAATCGGAAGTGACCACATAAGTAATTGACAACAAGCAGTTTGTAAAATAATTACCCGCTACAGACCAGCAAAAACCGGAAGCAAACCGGAAATACAACCCCGTCTCTGCGAGGAACGAAGCCGCCTAGCCTAGGCCGCTGTGATCTTTCCAGGGCGACAAAACCAAAGAAATAGCACAGCACCAGATAGCGGGAAGTAGTCGGAAATGGCATGTTGCGAAATGCCTCCTTCAATCCCTTAATCCTTTAATCAAGGTTCAGGCAATTTAATCGGAAGTGACCACATAAGTAATTGACAACAAGCAGTTTGTAAAATAATTACCCGCTACAGACCAGCAAAAACCGGAAGCAAACCGGAAATACAACCCCGTCTCTGCGAGGAACGAAGCCGCCTCACGCAGGCCGCTGGGATCCTTTCAGGATGACAAAACAAATCCCACAAATCAGATAAAATCCTATAAATCATAGTGCAGACAATTTTTTCAACAAGTCACCATACTCTCAAACTTTTCCCCCTCAGCGTCCTGCGTGCCATTTTTAAGGATATTTGTATACATCACTTTTTCAGGCCGGATATATGAGAGCATTACTACTTACACTATTGGCGGCAGGCATTACCTTCTTTTCTGCTGCGCAAACCAATGACCTTAAACGAATGAAGCTGAAGGGCAATGTGAAGGCCCTGACCGAGTATGAATACACTGCCGTAACAGAGAGCAAGGACGTGGCCAAGGGCGAGCTGCGGTGGAAAGGCGTTACTGATTTCGATGCTGCCGGCAATATAGCAGCCTTCAGCACCTACGCTGCCGACAACTCCATGCTCTCCCGCTCGGTATATACATATAATGATAGTGGCCGCCTGCTCGATGTGAAGCGTTACCGGGCAGACGGGGGCCTTAATGTGAAGGTGATATACAAGTGTGACGCAAACGGCAACCAGGTGGAAGAGGAGAACTTCGATGCCTCGGGTACCATGTTCATGTCGGGCAAGGGCAAGTTTGTGAACGGCAACCGTATAGTATACGACCGCTATAACCAGTTTGGCCACCTGTTCCTAAAGTCCAATATCAAGTTCGACAGGAAAGGCAATGAAATAGAAGAGCGGGAATACGATTCTCACCAGGGCCTCAAGTTCACTACCACCTTTATGTATGATGCTTACGATGCCAATGGCAACTGGTTGAGGAAAATTACCTTCAAAAATGATGAGGCTAAGACCGTAACAGAGCGGGAAATAACTTACAAGTAGGGCATTCTACACTACGCTTCACGCCCCGAATATTCAAAGGGTTGTTAAATAAGCATTATCAAATTTGCTTATGACAAACAAATGAGCAAAGTTTCAGTTTACTTGTTTTTCTAAAGGTCTGTGCTAACAGTCAATCAATTACAGATACGCCAGCTTCCCGATCTCCTGTTTCGCAGGCCCGGCGCACCGCTCGGCCTATTATGTTCCCTTTAACAATCTGCGCTGCTGTGCCATCTGTGTGGCATAGTTCTTACTCCTATTGCTGCAAGAAGATCATTGTTAAACCGGATTAAAAAAACAAAAAAAACTATGAAAAAGATATGCGTGATCGCAGCAGCAATGTCGCTGTTTACAATGGGAGCTAATGCTCAGGTAGTGAAAAATGAACGTAGCCTCCACTTCGGTGTAGAAGGCGGTGTGAACCTCAACAACCTGTATCATTTACAGGACGAGTTCCAGACATCAAATATGCTTAAAGTGGGTGGCCACGGCGGCTTTATCGCTAACATCGGATCGGGCCGCTGGGCGTTCCAGCCAGGGGTGCGCTACATTATGAAGGGCGCTGAATTGACAACCAGCTCTAACACAGCTACTACACGTACCGAGACTAAAAACAAACTGACTTTCCACTACGTAGAAGTTCCACTGAATATTGTTTGGAGCTCAGGCAACTGGTCATCAAACCGCTTCATGGTAGGTGCCGGTCCATTCGTTTCTTATCTTGCCAATGCACAGGATAAGTACAAAGTAAAAACCAAGAACACTATCAACGAAGACGATGAGCCAAAGGTAGTACAGGAAGGCCAGCGCCAGCTTGCAGTGGGCGATCCTTATAAAGACAACCAGCTGCGTAACTATGATGCAGGTGTGGGTGGTTTCGTAGGCTACCAGATGGCATCAGGCATGTATGTAAAAGCAGGTGCTGAAGCAAGCTTACTTGATCTTCAGAAGAGCAATACGCTGGGCAAATTCCACGAGCGCAACTATAACTTCCTGTTTACACTGGGTTATATGTTTGGCTACAAGTGCAAATAAGACATCTTATTTCACCCGGCTTACTAAACGAGCCGCCTCCGGGCGGCTCGTTTGGTCTTTTATATTGCTGCAGGTTTTCCGGATTTGCCTGCCACGGATCCAATTAGATAAAAATCGCATAAGGCGCGGTTTTCAGAAAATAATGAGGGAAAGAAAATATTCCTTTCTCATTATCCCAAAAAGTATATTTTTGCAGCATAAAATCAAACGCATTATCTATGTCTGAAATTGCAAATCGCGTTAAGAAAATTATCGTGGACAAATTGGGTGTTGACGAATCAGAAGTTACACCAGAGGCGAGCTTTACTAACGACCTCGGTGCTGACTCGCTGGATACAGTTGAGTTGATCATGGAATTCGAAAAAGAATTCAACATATCAATTCCTGATGAACAAGCTGAAACCATTACTACCGTGGGCCAGGCGATCACCTACCTCGAAGAGCACGTAAAGTAATTATTTACTAAACTACTACTGTAACAGAAAATCGTTAGATGAACTTAGCGTTAAAACGAGTTGTCGTTACGGGCCTCGGCGCCCTGACGCCATTAGGAAACAGCATACCCGAATTTTGGGATGGCTTGATCAATGGGGTTTCGGGCGCTGATGTCATCAAGCAATTTGATGTTACTAAATTCAAGACCAAATTTGCCTGCGAGCTGAAGAACTTCAATCCGGAAGATCACTTCGACCGCAAGGAAGCCCGTAAGCTCGACCGGTTCTCGCAGATAGCCCTTGTGGCTGCCCACGAGGCCGTAATGGGCGCAGGGCTTACACAAGACGGCATCGACCCTGATAGGGTAGGCGTCATCTGGGGGTCGGGCATAGGCGGTATGATCACCTTCATTGAGGAAATGAAAAACTTCAATGGCGGCGATGGTACACCACGCTTCAATCCATTCTTCATTCCCAAGCTCATTCTCGACATTGCTGCAGGCCACATCTCTATGAAGTATGGCTTCCGTGGCCCCAACTTCGCTACGGTGAGCGCTTGTGCCTCATCTACCAATGCCATAATAGACGCTCATAATTACATACGCCTGGGTATGGCCGATGCTATCATTTGCGGCGGCTCTGAGGCTGTGGTAACTGAGGCGGGCATAGGCGGGTTTAATGCGATGAAGGCGCTTTCTGAGCGCAACGATGATCCTAAATCAGCCAGCCGCCCGTTCGATCTTAATCGCGATGGGTTTGTGTTAGGCGAAGGCTCTGGCGCTATAGTGCTGGAGGAGTATGAGCATGCCAAGCGCCGTGGTGCAAAAATAATAGCTGAAGTAGCAGGCGGTGGCCTCAGTGCCGATGCCCATCACCTCACTGCTCCGCACCCCGAGGGGCTTGGCGCATACAATGTAATGCGCAATGCCCTGCGAGATGCGGGTATGAAGCCTGAAGACATCGACTACATCAACGTTCACGGTACTTCTACACCACTGGGCGACATCAGCGAGATAACGGCTATACAGCGGGTATTTGGCGAGCACGCTTACAAGGTCAACATCAGCTCTACAAAATCTATGACCGGCCACCTGCTGGGCGCTGCCGGCGCTATAGAAGCCATAGCCAGTATACTGGCGACTGTGCATGATGTGATACCGCCTACCATCAACCACTTCACCGACGATCCAGCATTCGATCCGAGGCTGAACTTCACATTCCATAAAGCACAGCCGCGCATTGTAAATGCCGCACTCAGCAACACTTTCGGCTTCGGTGGGCACAATGCATCAGTGATATTCAAAAAACCAGTTGATTAGCCGTGCGGCGCCTCATTAATCGCATCTTCAAAAGACCTTCATCCGACAAGGAATTGTTGAGCCAGCTGGAGCATCTTTTAGGGTTCACTCCGCGCCGTATTGCCTTTTATCATCTCGCCCTCATGCACCGCTCGCAGCCCGATGAGGTTACCGACAGCAATGAGCGGCTCGAGTTTCTCGGCGATGCCATACTGGGCGCTATCATAGCAGAGTATCTTTTCAAAAAATATCCATACCAGCCCGAGGGGTTCCTTACCGAGTTGCGCTCGCGCATAGTGCGCCGCGAGACCATGAACAATGTGGCGCTGCGCATGGGCCTCAACAAGCTGGTGCAGTACAACAAGAACGACCGCGGACTCAGCCGCAGCCATATCTTCGGCAATGCGCTGGAAGCCCTTATAGGCGCTGTATACCTCGATCGGGGCTTTATACGTACACGCAAGTTCATACTCAACCAGATACTGCGGGAATACATAGACCTGGAGGAAATGGAGAGCACCGACACCAACTACAAGAACCAGCTGCTCAGCTGGGCGCAGCGCAAAGACCACAACCTGGTCTTCGAGACGCTGGAAGAAAAAATGGAGGGCACCCGCAAGCTGTTCACAGTAGGCATCATGATCGACGGGGAGCTAATGGCGCAGGGCACCGGCTTCAATAAAAAAGAAGCAGGCCAGGTGGCAGCGAAAAATGCGCTGGCTAAGATCAAGGAATAGCCAGTCTCAGTGACCTTCCTCCGTAATACGATAGAACTTCCGGCCATCCAATAACAAAACATCCTGTTCTTTCAGGTAACTAAACCGTACAATTTACTTGACTTAGAAAAGCAAGTTTAGTTCGGTCCTTTTATCGATAAAAAATTATCTTTAATGCTATTTACTTATCATGAAAAAGGATTTTAGAACAGCGGCAGTAATGTTCACCGTTTTTGGCTTGATTGCGTCATGTGATACAAAAAATTATGTAAAAATGGCCGAGCAATCAACGCTTAAATATTATAAATGGTTGAAGTCAAATGATGTGGATTCAATCTTGACATTAATTGCACCAGAAAGTTTTGTAGTGAGTGACACAATGATCGTTCGCAAATATATCAATATGCGTCGCATGTTAGGGCCAATAGTTTCTATTGATCTAGCCGAAGCGAATAAAAGAGTTAATGTTCAAAACGGAGTAAAGATGATAGACGTAGTGTTGGTATATAAGGTTAAATACTCAAACGATACGTTATATAAAGAGAAGTTTTCATTTAGATCTGATGAGCCATTTACTCCAAAATTTTATGGAGTAAATTATTCAGAGTGGGATGAGGCCAAGTCTGAATGATAAACATAAAAAAGCTGGGCGCAGCGCAAGGACCGCAGCCTGGTCTTCGAAACCCTTGATGAGACCATGGAGGGCACCCGCAAGCTATACACCGTAGGCATCATGATCAACGGTGAGCTGATAGCGCAGGGCACCGGCTTCAACAAGAAAGAAGCCGGCCAGGTAGCTGCGAAGAATGCACTGGCTAAGATCAAGGTGTAGCAGCCTCAGTGCCCTTCCTCTGTAATACGATAGAAGTTCCGGCCCTCCAATACCAAAAAATCCTGCTTGCCATGTGCCCACAATAGCCCGTTCTATTTGTCCAAATGCAGCATTCGGGCAGAGAAAGGTAATAACGATTGCGCGGGCAATTGAAGTATACATGCGAAGATCAGCACCAAAAATGCTTCGGCTAAGATCAGGAAATAACCTGTGGCGATGCTGTAACCACAATAGTGCCTGCCAGCTTATCGTGCAGGGTTTGCTTCTTATCGTCCCACAGCATCATCAAGTAGCCTATGCACAGTATGAGGGTAGAAAGTAGCGTGCCAAAGTACCTGCCTGAGGCCTGGGCGAATGATATGCGTTGCCCATAGGTACTTGTTACGATAATGCCCATTGCGCGCTTGCCCAGCGTAGCCTGGCGGGGGCCTGAGAGCATGAGCGCCGAGTATAGCCAGCCGATACAAAGGTTTATCACAAACCGTATTATTTCGCTGTCGATAATGAAGTATAAAGTCCACGTAGCAACAGATACAATTAGACCGTCAATAAATGCTGCGGCAAAGCGTGCCCAGAAAGTAGCATAGGGTGCAGGCCTGTCGGGGAATATCGAAGTTTCGTTGATCTCCATTGATAAGTTTTTTATAAGTACATGTAAATGTAATAATTGCCAATTAATTCCAATAGTTTTTTCTAAAACTCTTTATCGCTGCCGCAGCCCTTTACCTTACCGGTTTTCCAGGCTTTCATATCCTGTTTATAGAGTGGCTTGTTGCGCTCGGTGATGAATTCAGGGTCGAGGCCGCTGAGGTCGGGCTTGCCGGCATTTACCCAGGCGGTGTACCATAGACCCGATGTGACGATGATGGCCTTGCGCATCTGCCGCTCCACCATGCCGCCCAGCAGCTCGTGGTATACATGAGCATACTCATAGGTATGCACAGGCTGGTTGAACTTGTTTTTTTTGAACTGGCCGTCAGGACCTTTTTCGTATCGCTTTTCCTCGGGGTTGTCTTTGCGCATTTTGCCCTCGGTTACCAGCAGTGGGTACACAAGCGCAAAGCTGCTGTCTACGACCTCCCATATGGTTTGCCGCACGTTCTTTACATAGTGTGCTTCGCCGGTACACAGCTTATAAGTTTTGCCAAAAAGCTCTGGCAGCTGCGACTCCCAAAAGGCATGTATACCCTGCTGGCCCGTTAGCTGGCCGTTGTGGTTGAATGTGGTATGGAGGGGCATATGTGCATCGGCAACATAGTGCCCCAGGTCTGCAGCGAGGAACAGTATCTCGGCTTTTCGCTTTTTCTTAAACGCTTCGGTGAGCTTGCCTACCATATCCTCTATGTACCACGGCAGTATGCCATACTTGTCGAGGCTGTCTTTGGTGAATTTTGCCTGCGCCTCGCTCAGTGTTTGCGGCATAGCGGCGGGCGTTGTATAGTCATACTTCTCAAGGTCTATATAGTGGCGCGGGTTCTCGGCTTTGTCGTTGAGTGTATACTTGCGGAGGTCGGGCACGGTAGACTCCTGGGTGATGTAGTCGATGTGGTTGTAGAAGAACAGGCCCATCTCTTGCGGCAATGCAAGCACTGCTGCACGGTTAATGTGGTCGTGGCCCCATACGCCCCATGCGGCCAGTTGCAGCGGGGTTGTAAGCATGCCTGTAAGCAAGGCCAGCAGCAGTTTCTTCATAAATCTTAAGTATGGGTGTAAACATACTGATTTGAGAAGAAATAAGTAAAAAGGTAACTCAGAAAAAGGGTGCAGATAACATTAAGGTAATCAGGCAGCAGGCGTCTCAGATAGCTCTTCCTCCATTACCAGCAGGTCCTCTTCGGCAATAGCAAGTACTTCCGTTGCCGGTGCCTTGTGTGTCTTGAAGGTGAACATGCGCTGCGAAATGTAGCTGAGCACAGCCGTGAACAGGCAGATAAAGGTATACGATATAGTAGGATGCTCAGGATTGACATAGGCGAAGAAGCGCACCAGTACGTAGCTGATAAATATGAACGTAATGGTTGTAAGCCCATACCTGAACAGCTGCACGCGGCCCTGCAAGGTAGACTCAGGGAACACAATGTATCGCGACATTATGAAGCCGGGAGGAAAGCTGAAGCAGAATGCAAGCGCATATGCGCCTACTTCCGGCGTTATGTTATAGGTGCCGAAAAGGTGTACCGGTTGCCTGTGCAGCACATAGTTGATAGCAACGAACTGCAGGAATATATTGAGCACGGTATTAGAGCCTCCGCAAGCCAGGTAACGAAATGTCTGAGCTGGAATGATCTTCGAAAAGGGCTTATGACAGAAGTCAATAATTCCGAGTATGATATGTCTGGCCTGTGTTAGCAAATGATATAGATTGTGGACAAAAGTAGGTGATTTTTCTTAAATGTATTCCTTCGAGACGTTAAAATTTCGTCATAAGAGCGTAAGCTTTATAAAAAATCATCATTGATTAGCAGCCTCTTACTTGCGCAGGTAGATGCCAACCGGAAAGTGATCGCTATAGCCGTTGATCCATTTAGTTCCCTTGAACGACCTGTGCGGCTCGCCCTCGTGGCCTTTGTAAGTGTCTATGATGAATGAGGGCTTGTGTATCTCTGCCCGATCATAGTGCAGCTTGCCGGGCCTGCTGCTGAGCAATGAGCCGGAGACGATCACCTGGTCGAAGAGATTCCACTGATGCCTGTATACTTCAGTGCCCTCACCTTTGCTGTGCATGGCGCAGAATGGGTTGTAGAGATCTATCCCGGCCACGCCTCCGGGCGTGCAAGATGCGCTAAGCACCGTGATTAGGCTGGCATCGGCGGGGTTGTCGTTGAAGTCGCCCATAACTATGATGTTTGCGCCACGCCGCTGCGTAGCCACCCTGCTTATAGCATCCTTTACAGTATGCGCAGCTATGGCGCGCTTGGGCCCGCTCTCGTCTTCACCGCCTCTGCGCGAGGGCCAGTGATTTACAAACAAGTGTACTGTATCGCCATAGAGTATGCCGCTTACATAGAGTATATCGCGGGTCTCGGCCTTGCCTGCGGTGCGGGATATATCGACCGGCACAGGCCTTGCCTGCAATACGCGAAAGACCGAGGCATTGTATAGCAGGGCCACATTGATACCTCTTGGGTCGGGCCCGCGAAACCAGGCATATTTGTAATTAGTGCCGGCGAGCGCGGGCTCATGCACCAGGTCGTTTAGCACGTTGTTGTTTTCTACCTCTGCCATACCGAGCACTGCCGGGCCGTCACCACTATTCATGCTACGGATCACGGCGGCTATATTGGCCAGTTTTTGCCGGTATATGCGGCTTGTGTAGCGATACTTTCCGGAGGGGGTAAATTCCTCATCTTGTTTACCAGGGTCATCGAGTGTATCAAACAAGTTCTCGCAGTTATAGAAACCAACAAAAATGCGGCTCTTAACCCCCGTTTGGGCAGCTGCGCTAACGGGCAAATAACATATCAGGAATGCAGCGAAAAGCCTGCTCAAAAGCATGGGATCAGTTTGCGTAAAATTATTTTTTAATCGGGGCTTTTTCTTAACTTTCATAAAAAAACTGAGCTATGCCACTAAATCAATCACTGGTAGCGGAGTTGCAGAAAGAGGCTGCAAATACGCGTAAAATGCTGGAGCGTGTACCAGCAAGCAAAAATGACTGGAAGCCACACGAAAAATCAATGAAGCTTGGCCGCCTGGCTACCCATGTAGCAGAGCTATCGGGCTGGGTAACGATGGTGATGGCTACAGACGAGCTGGACTGGGCTAATTTTGACTACAAGCCACTGGTAGCAGAAACTACTGAAGACCTTTTGGAAAAGCACGATGAGAACGTAACACAGGCTATAGCAATACTGGAAAACTGCAATGACGCAGATTTTGAGCAGCCCTGGACCATGCGCAATGGCGAGCATATTTTCTTTACCATGCCTAAGAGTGCTGTGCTGCGCACATTTGCATTCAATCATTTCATTCACCACCGCG
>JAZKFF010000028.1:0-105008 GCA_040386555.1 Bacteroidota bacterium
GAACTTACCCCGTTTTTCGTTTTGGGAGTGCAAAGATAGGAGGAGTTTTGTTCTCTACCAAAGGAATTTGTCATAATTTTTTCAATTCTACTTCCTTAGGGTAATTATGGTTAGGAACATCGTGAACTCCATTACACCTGATCAGCGCATCAGCATCTAAGGTGATTACGTACCCCCACCCCGGTGATGCAGAGCGTATACCAGCCTGCACAACATGCTGGCTCTGCTCACATTGCCGCATAATGCAACACTTGCACAGGAGCGATAACGAGTGTACCCTCCCATTAGTGTATCGGCAAACCCACAAACTCCAGCTTGTGTATAAGCCACCACTCATACTCGCACCTCAACCAGAAATTGCAGGTGCCGTTGAACTCCATCGGTTCATGCGTGTCTTCAAGCTGCGCGCTAAATGAAAGCTCATAGGATGCCTTGCCTTCAGTTCCTTCTTCATTAGCCGATGCGTTGATGCACTCCAGCTTACTAACTGTTATAGATATGAACGCGCTTCTAAAGTGCACCATCAGCGTGTTAAATTCATCTTTGGTAAGGGAGCGGCCGCCAAAAGCAATAATATCATCGAGCCCCCAGGGAGCAAGGTCGCTCTTGTCTACTTTCGTAATTTGGTCTATCACCTCCGCGCAGCGGTTCTTTATATCGTATGCATGATTAGGATGAAACTCTTCGTAGATAAAACAATGCCTCATGCCGGGTATACGGATATCGGTGGTCTCATGCGCAAACAGCTCTTCGGTAATAAACCGGTAGAGTACCTCATCGGCAACTTCGGCAAGTACATCGAGCGCAACACCATGCTCATCCATAATCATAAACAACTTTTCCAATGCTGCAGGTAGCTGCCCCTCAGCTAACTGTGCAGCCGGCGTCCACTCAGGCCGGCCGCAAAGGTCATAGACGGTAGTCATCCTCTCCTGTGCATACTGTTGCTCCCATTGCTGTATGTAATCAAGAAACTGGCCCTCTATTTCAGGAGCAACTTTTTCAAAATTGGAATTGGGCATGTCCATGCCATGCTCCAGCGAGAGCTTTATCTTCTTTAGCTCGTTCTCAGTCTGTTGATCGAACTGCTCTTGTTCGTTGTTTTCAGTATGTTCTGCCATAGCTGTGTTTTTATTGTGCTTACTTTCCTGCCTTTATTGCGTATACCATTGGTAGTTTGCCTTCCTTGCCTGCTATGTTGTATTGGCCTGGTGCAGTCTCTACCATGTTTTGAAAACAATCGTAGGGTGAGTGGTCATACTCTTCAAACCTTTTAATGTGCAGCCCTGCATCAAGCAGCGCCTGCATTATTTCAGACAGGCTGTGGTTCCACCCTACTTCTGTTTTCTTTATGTCGGCATCCTTATTGGCATAGGTACCTTCGAGGGTCTCTACTATTGCCTCTTTATTGAAGTAAGAATATTGGATGTGGGTGAAGTCGTTGCTGTACATCCATAGCACAGGATGAAAATCAACTATTAGGAAGAAACCACCGGGCTTTACGTAGCGAGCTACTACTGCGGCCCACCGCTGCATATCGGGCAGCCAGCCCACGGTGCCGTAAGAGGTAAATACTATATCGTATTGCTTGTCGAGCACCTGTGGCAGGTTATAGATATCAGTGCAGATAAATTCTGCGCTGAGGCCCAGTTCTTCATTCAGCTCCTGTGCCTGTGCAATTGCATCTTCAGAAAAATCGGCCCCTGTAGTCCGTGCGCCCATGCGCGCAAGTGACAGGGTATCCTGGCCGAAGTGACACTGCAGGTGCAGGATGCTTTTGCCCCGCACATCACCCAGCAGGGCCAGCTCAAATGGCTTCAGCGAGGTTTCGCCTTTTACAAATCCCTCCACATTGTAGAATGCAGATTCTACATGGTGCCGGGTCTTTTCGTTCCATAGCGCTTTATTGATCTCCAGGTAGTCGAGTACTGGTTCCATAGCGGCAGCATTTTGTTAGTGCTCATAAATATACATCACTATCGTATATTTTCCTGTCTGCTTGCTATACTGCGCCTCCAGGGTTACGTGGGCCGGCGTATTGCCAAATGCGGTCTTCTCGGGGATCTCCTTCATAAAGGCCAGCTTTTTGAGGTGGCCGAGGCCAGGATAGAAATTGTCTTGTTTCCATAATTTGTATCCCTGCGGCTCCAGGCACGCGCTTAGCGCGGCCTTCCACTTTTCGTAAGCAGCATCGAGGCCGTCCTTCGTGCGGGCATCGTGCAGCGCCCCCTCGTAAAAAACACCCATAGACACTACAAACCGTGCGCTGATGACACCGGGTACTTTTATACTGCTCTCCCACATGCCCGCACCGGGGCGGGCATCCACCACTTTACCACGTAGGTTCCTGAACTTGGCGGGCGCGTCATTAACTATAGTATTTACCGCATCGCAAAAGTCAGTCTGCTGTGCCTGCACCGCTGCACCAGCCATAATAATAAGGGCCAGTATAAAAAGAGGTCTCATCATAGATATTGCAATATTAGCATAAATAGGATTACCCACATACGGGCTAAAACCGCATGAAACCTAATATACCACTATTCAATTATATTTGTTATAGTGATAGATATTAATTTGCAAGCATGTATAACATGTTGATAATTATATTACAAATCTTAAAATAGGGTTAAAGGCAGCTGAACTATTAGCTTGGTAAGGGCAGATATGCTATCTTTGCATCATTCGAATGCAATTTATTGTTAACCAAAAACATGAGGTCTATGAAGAAAACGATCGTGTGCCTGAGTGCGTATCTTATGATAGTAGCGGTGTCTTTCAAGCCATCTACAGCTAGTGAAGGGAATACTGCAGCTGCAACTACCGGAACATCGGCCCCCGCAAATGAAGAAGCAAAAGTAACCGACTATATATCAGCTGTATACAAGCAAATAGACTTTAAGGGCTGCAATGCGCTGTCTTACGAGGTATTTCAAAAGGCATATAATGGTTACCTCAACCTGAGGGATGCCGGCAAGCTGGGTGCCGATAAGGATGTGATCACAATCTGTGATTTCAGCCTGGCATCCACAGAGCCAAGGATGTGGGTGATAGATCTTGCTCAGAATAAAGTTTTGTTCAACACCTATGTAGCTCACGGACAAGGATCGGGCGATGTATTTGCAACGAGCTTCTCTAACAAGATGAACTCTCACCAAAGCAGCCTGGGCTTCTATGTAACGGGTGATACTTATAACGGCAAGCATGGCCTGCAGTTGCGCCTCAATGGCATGGACCAGGGCTTTAACCACGATGCGCTCGATCGCGGGGTAGTGGTGCACGGCTCAAAGTATGTATCTGAACAGTATGTGCAGGCTAATAATAAGCTGGGGCGCAGCTGGGGATGCCCAGCAGTGTCTAACGAGCTGGCAAAGCCTATAATACAGAATATAAAGGGTGGAACGTGTCTTTTTATCTATTCAAAGGATGAGAAATACCAGCAGACTGCGTACTGGATGAATAAGAAGGCAACCAATGTGCCTGAGAATATGTATGCTGCGGTAATGGCGCATAACATAAGCAAGCCTAAGACAATCACTTACCAGTATATGACCAATGGCAAGGTGGATAGTGTAAAGCAGGTAATTGTAGCACAATAGGCATATCGCCTGTATCTTATATAAAGGGGTGAACTTCGGTTTACCCTTTTTTGTGCGTACTAAATGTAATCCCTGCCAAACACCTTCTCGTTCACCTCCCTGATGATACCGTTTGCCATCTGCACTGCATCAGGTTCCGATGGTGCCTTTATGATAGCGTAAATAGGCTGGCCTTTATCATGCTCGTAATAATACTGGCCTTCAAGCTTAAAGTGGTTATCCACAGGGTGGCAATCAATAACCGTATTTTTAGCAAAAATAACTTTGTAAATATTCATAACTATCTCTTCTCTGGTTCACGGACGCTTACATATAGTGGAAAACCATGCCATAGGACGATATCTGCCATTATCTTCACAACCTCTTACCATTCAATGACTTTGGGGCAATAAGAAGATCAATTTTCGATTATAATTCAGTGAGCGGGTCCCAAAACCGCGTATTAAAATCCACTATTTTATCGTCCACAACTTTAATACCTTCCTTTTCGAGGAGTTGTTGCATCAGTTGGGGTGGGGAAAAGTGATGCTTGCCTGTAAGCAGCCCATTCCGGTTGACCACGCGGTGGGCAGGCACAGCAGGCTTTATGCCCGCGCAGTTATTCATAGCATAGCCAACTACCCGTGCGCCCGAGGCAGCGCCAATGGCAGCCGCCACAGCGCCGTAGCTGGTGACCCTGCCCCGGGGCACAGCACGCACAACATCGTAAATAGCCTCGTAGATCGATTCCTTATTCTTTTTTGGAGTTATCATGGGCAGCTCTTTTTTGCAGCAGTGCAGACCGTTTAGGCTCAGGCACATTCTGATAATCATAAGGGCAGTGCAGGCAGCCATTGCCACAGCAATAGCCCCGCCGCAGCAGGAACGCTGCCGTGAACACATAGCGCCCATCTGGAAGGATATAGAAGTCGTTCGTTTCCACCATTATTCCTGGTCTTCGGCCATTTTAGAGAACCTGCCGGTGAGCACTACAGGGGTGTCAGGCAGGGAGAAGCACACATAGTATATAGTCCGGCCCTCGGCCAGGTGCATCTTTTCGTAAAAGGTCTGTATGGCGAGCGGCCCGGTGGCCAATCCCTTCCCGTAGATGTCTGCTATATTCTCGTGGATGGCGCAGCCCTGCTCTTTGATTACTTCCAGCGTAAACTCATAAAGCTCAATAGAATCCGTCTTAAGATTGATGCGCGCACCCGGCTTTAGCACCTGCTGGTAAGCATGCAGGAAGCGGGGGTGCGTGAGCCGGTTTGACTCTTTCTTAAGGAAAGGATCAGAGAATACTATCCATATCTCCCCCACCTCGCCTGGTGCAAAATGCTCCGTTATCTGCCCTATGTTGATGCGCAGGAATGCCACGTTATCCAGCCCTTCCTGCAGCGCTGTGGTGGCACCGCGGTAGATGCGGTTGCCCTTTATATCCACGCCTATAAAGTTCCTGTCCCGGTGCTCGCGGCCCAGGTTGACGCTATACTCGCCCTTGCCGCAAGCCAGCTCCAGCGTTATAGGGTTCTCGTTCTTAAAGTATTCATTCCACTTGCCCTTCATGCCCTCAGGGTACTGGAGCACGTTTTTGTATGTATCGATAGCCTGGAATTTGACTAGTTTTTTATGTCCCATAAGCAGAACAAAATTCACCTTTCATACGGCAACTTCCAAATAATAACCTCCCGGGCAGGCCAAAGCCATAAGCAATTCATTGTCTTATAGTTAATCGTTCGCAAGGTTATTCACTGCAATTGTCACAGTTTTGTTTGTTGCGCAGATAGGCCTTACATTTACAGCTTCAAAGACGTCAATAACTCAAACACATTTTTGCATGAAAAAACAAATACTTTTATTTACAGCGGCAGCTGGTATGGCAGTTCTCTTCTTTAGTAGCTATGAAGGCGGTCCGGCTAACTCTGCCCAGATCAGAAATGGCGTTAACGGTACCCCTACGTCATGCGGTAGTGCTGGATGTCACGGCACTGGTGGAGGAACCACAGCTACAATCAGGGTAGACTCCGTTGGCGGAGTACAGGTGACACGGTATGTACCTGGAATGACGTACACAGTAACGGTGGGCGGTATAAACACGACAGGTCTTACAAATTTTGGTATGCAGTATTCTTCGGTCTCAGGAAGCGGTACTTCCCAAGTTCAGGCAGGGACTTTTGCTGGCATCCCAACGGGGATAATGAACCATGTGGTAAGCGGGATAGGTTACGTGGAGCAAATGACGTCTCAGGCCGGTGCCGGAGGCGTGTTCAGCAAGTCTTTCCAGTGGACGGCTCCGGCAACAGGAGTGGGGAATCTCACCATGTACCTAACGGTTAATGCGGTAAATAACGGCAACAATGCCGATGCTACTGACTTGTCTGGTAATGTAAACAAAGTTCTTACGCAAGCCTCCGCATCTGGAGCTTCAGTAGGCACCATAAACAATGGCTCATTCTCAGTGTACCCTAACCCCGTGCTCAGCGACCTCAACATCGTGTTTACCAATGCTACAGCCGGTACATACAACATAGCCGTTTTTGACCTCGCAGGCAAGCAAGTGGCCGCGCAAACAGCTGTAGTAAGCGGTGCAAGCCAGGTAGCTACCATTGATGCGCACGAGTGGGCAGCAGGCATTTACAGTGCTATCGTTGAGAAGGATGGCGCACGTAAAGTGATCTCAATAGCAAAGCAATAATAAAATGCCGCAAGGCATAAAGGTCAAAGGCCTTCCCTAAAAAGGGAGGGCCTTTTTTCTGTATCCTGCTTATCTACAACGCCTGGTCATGTAGGGTGGGGCTTGCCCCCACCCTGCGCTACGTGGGCACTCTTGATGGGCTTATTTTTTATAAGAGTACAAGTTCTTATCCCCCATTCTGCTTTTGACATCGAAACCAACCGCGCTTACATCAAATTCTCTTCACATGAGATACCTAAAACAAGACTTAACAATAACGTAATACAAAGTTTATAATTCGGTAACTATGAGTTTAAACTGTATCAGTATATACTGATCTAACTTTGCCTCATCATTAAGGAATTATGAAGAAATTATTAATTATTGCACTACTCCTACCCTTTGCCAGCTTTGCCCAGCTTGCTGATTCAGTAAAAATAGAGGCCCCTAAAAAACATTGGTACGAGAACATTGGCATACGCGGCTACATGCAGGTACGCTACAACAGGCTGGCCGAAACAAATCCTAAATTAAAGTGTGATCAGTGCGACAGATCGTGGGGAGAGAACGGGGGCATATCGCTGCGCCGGGTTCGTATCTATGTGTGGGGACAAATACATCCACGGGTCTATTTGTACATCCAACCCGATTTTGCCAGCTCAGCAAGCACCACCGCCCTGCATTTCGGGCAGATCCGCGATGCATACATGGACGTAAGTTTCGATGATAAAAGAGAATTTCGCGTGCGTCTCGGGCAAAGCAAAATACCCTTCGGCTTTGAGAACATGCAGTCGAGCCAAAACCGCCTGCCGCTCGATCGTAATGACGCGCTCAACAGCCCTTTGAGTAATGAGCGCGACCTCGGCGCCTTTTTCTACTGGGCACCCGATAAGATACGCAAACGCTTTAGCCATCTCGTAAACGATAACCTTAAAGGGTCTGGCGATTATGGAGTGGTAGGTCTCGGTGTCTTCAACGGCCAAACCGCCAACAGGCCTGAGCTCAATAACCAGCTGCATGCAGTAGCACGCGTCACTTACCCTTTCCAGGTGGGCAGCCAGATCATCGAGCCGTCCATACAGGGCTATACAGGGCACTACGTCATCCCGGCAGATCAGATAACAAAGGGCGTAAAGACAGATGCACACAGAAGCTACTTAGACAAGCGGGCGGCCGCAACACTGGTACTTTATCCGCAGCCGTTCGGCATTCAGGCTGAGTACAACATTGGTAAGGGCCCTGAGTTCAACCTTGCTGATACCTCTATCCAAAGCAAAGATCTTCATGGCGGGTATGTTACGCTTAGCTACTTCATCAAATACAAAACCCAGGCTATCTTTCCCTTCGTGCGTATGCAATATTATAACGGGGGAAAGAAGTTCGAGCTTGATGCCCGCAGCTATACTGTCAACGAGTATGAAGCCGGAATAGAGTGGCAGCCTATAAGGAACTTTGAGCTCGTAGCTATGTACACCATATCAAAACGCCGCTTCGAAGACTTCGCTGCGCCGAAAAACACGCAGGAAGGCCAACTGCTGCGCCTGCAGGCACAAGTGAATTTCTAATACTCCCTGCCCGACAATCCTTTTTCGGCCCGTGGCCGCAGTAATGGCCGGCGAAAGCTTTTTTCAGAATAAAGACTGCGCTCGTTCCGTCACGTTCATTCCCTTATTATATCCTACATTTGGAACAGTAAGATATCTGATGGTAGGCGCCTTTCTTAAATGGACAATAAATACCTGGCTGGCTACTACCGGCAAGGTGGTAGCGTTTAAGAAATACCCTTGGCTACAAGGGCCAATGGCTGATAATAATGTCATCGGCCATCAGTACTACGAAAAGTTTGCTACAGAGGCAGGCTTGGTAGTCGATAAGTCACATACCGGCGGACTTGTGGAAGACTTTGCAGCCCTGGTACCCGCCACCGACCCGCTCAAATACAAGCTAAATCCCCGCATTACGCATTTTTACGAGCACACTGTTCAATACAAGCTCGAAGTGTGGTCACAGTGGTATTCGCCGATAAAGTATTTTTCAAAGATCCTCATCCGCAGCGTCAGCGCTAAGATGGATCAGCTGAATATTCCGCTGGAGCCTCTCGAAACCAGTCATGGCATGACCAACGAGGTACTGCACCTGCGTGAGCCAGGTGGTGCGCTAAGATATGCCTGCTGGCTGCGCAAATCCGTATTATCAGGGCGTGTAGTATATGCAGGCTTCTATTCGGGCTGCCACATAGATGACCAGCCTTATGTCAGGGTTGTATTCCCGCTGCCGGGCGGCAATGTTACCGTGGTGCTGCAGGTAGTAGTGCAGCCCGATGGATCAGTAAAGCTGGTATCCCGTGGCAAGGGCATTGGCGATGCTGGCTACTACCGCGTAGCGCGCCGCAATGGCGACAGTGTCAAAGTAAGATATATACCCCTTAAAGAGAGCATCCATGTTTTTGAAGATAAGGAGGGGGTGCTCCGCACCGACCACGAGTTCTCGTTTTGGAACATCAAGTTCCTACACTTGCATTACAAGATCGTTATGAGGTAATACATCTTAATCAGGGAATATGCCCGTGCTGATAAACTGCTGGAACAACTGCACCTGCATGAAAAAATTGATCGCTATCAGCGCCCCGGCCTGCCATCCGTTTTCCTTTTTGGCCCCCATCATATACAGCACTATAAGTAAAGTGGAAAAGTTGAAGTACAGCAATGCCTGTATATGCACATACGACCCGAAGGCGAGGTAAGTAAAGTTGGCCAGTAAAATTATCGCCGCATAGTGCCAGGCCCTGAACGCCCTTCCCGTGGAAAAATAATGCAGGAATACATAAAAGAATGGGCTCATCATTGTATAGCGAAAAATGCCTGTAGGGTTTGTGCCGTTATTGCCGCCATACGATGGATTGCAGAATATAGTGATAGCCAGTATCAGCAAAAGGTAAACACAGGAAGTGATAAGTATGCCATTCTCTTCCCTTCTGCCACGCGCCAGCCATGCAACCGACTTCATTATCAGCATAACAAAAGACACTACGCCTGCCACTGCGGCCAGGGCGCTCAGCCACATGGTGCGGTTTCCGCTCAGGGAGTTAAAAGGAAAGGTTGGGTGCATAAATATGTGCCCCCAGTTCTCAGATTGCTGTATAAAATACGCAAACCATACACCCGTTTGCACATACTGAAAAATGATGAATGCCGCCAGCCCCAGCACCACCGGCGATAGGTATAGCCACATAAACTTCCTTACGCCTGCATACCAATATCTTCGTTCATTTGCTACGAGCACCATCAGCAGCAGGCCCGGCAGCAGAAAGATGGTAGTAACACGGGTAAGAGACAGTAGCAATAAGCTAAGCCATGTAATGCCGTTCTTTTGCCGCACTATGCCGTATAGCAAAGTGCTGCCAAGCAGAAAGAACAGTGCCTCTGTATAGGGCACAAAAGCAAAGTAGACTGTAGGTACTGATAGCCACAGCAGCTGAGTGCCCGGCCGCAGGCTGAAGAGCCGGCACAGTATGCTAAAGCCGGCAGAGAAAAAGAGTATGTTGATGATGCATATTCCCCACACACTCGCATGGGTCAGCTTCCAGATGGCCGGAAAAAGAATAAAGAAACCTGATGTGCTTGCCTCTTTGTGAAACTCATAACCCCGCTCCGCAACCGACTTGTACCACCCGCCATCCCAGTGCAGCAGGTTCTCAGCATCTGGAACCGCACCCACCATGCCTGCCTTGTGCAGGAAGAACTGCAGGCAATAAAATACTGCCGCATACCCAGCCGCCAGCAAAAAGCTATGCAGCAACTCTTTCCGTGCTATTGGGTGTGCTTTGAGTATCATTTTCTCGTAGCGTAAAAGTATAAGAAAAGCGGGGCAACTGCTATATTCACAACATTAAAATCCATCAGGATGATTTTCGTTATGCCCTCTTTCCTTTTGCGCCCTTCTATGATGATAATACCAGGGTATTCGCCCGATGGATACGCCACCGTTGGTAAATGTGCCATGCCCCGTGCTAAACTGGCATGATAATTTGGGCTTCTATGAAATGGCATTAGTGTCAAAAAAGGCGGCAGAATGAGCAAGAAGTCAAAAAATAAGTTAACAACCAAAGCACTAATAAAAAGGGCAGAGGAAATAGCTGCCGGCCACACGGCTGGTATTGACCGTATTAATAGAACCTATATCAACGACAACAGGTCAAAGAAGTGGCCGCTCGCGGCAGCGCTGGGGATACTTATACTAGCCGCAGGCCTGTTCTTTGGCTTTAGGTACCGCGGTAGCCTGTCGTTAAAAAGCAAGATGTCCAAAAAAGAATCCGCAGCCGCCGATTCCGGCAACATGCTCAATACCGCTGATGGCTCACAAATAACGGGAATCACAGTAGTTGAAAAATGGGAAATGCCTCCTGAGCTGACGGAAATTTCCGCCAACGTTTTCATCGATGCCGACAGGGTAGCATGCATACAGGATAACGATGCCATTATCTACCTCTACAATTTAAGAAGTAAAAAGGTTGAAAGAAACATTTCCTTCGGTGCAGCGGGCGATTACGAGGGCCTGGCTATAGTTAATACTACATACTACGTTTTACGTGCTGATGGTGAGCTTTTCGAGGTGAAGCTCTCAGCCAGTGGTGAGCCGATGGTGAAGCAATATAACTTACCCCTTGAAATAGAGAATGACACAGAACCTATGTTTTATGACAAGGCAAAAGATCGCCTTTTGATAGGTGTGAAAGAAAAGGACCCATCCGGAGGGCCCGGTAAAGGCATTTACAGCTTCGATCTTAAAACGAAGAAAATGACCCTGGATCCCGTATTTATGCTAACCGGCGCTAACAATAATTCCAACGCGGAAAGAAGCGGTAAGAAAAAAGGTAAGGGATCTATAAAACCTTCAGAGATCGCCATCAGCCCTAAAACCGGAGATATTTATGTATTGAACGGCCCTAAGTCGCAGTTCATTATTGCAGACCCTTCGGGTAAAATAAAAACCACCATCCAGCTCGACGAAGCCATTTTTCCTCAGCCGGAGGGCATGTGTTTTTCTCCCTCAGGTGAGCTCTACATTTCCAGCGAGGGCAAAAATAACAGTAAAGCCATTATCGCCAGGGTAGCCTTTGAGTATGGATCTGAACAATAAGCTTGCTTTCCCTGCTCAGCTCCGGTAGGTGGATGCCGCCAAATCTGCGGATAGCCTATTTGCCAATTCCATCTATTACCATAGCTGCTGGGTGCCCTGCTTTTAACAAGCTTAAAATACGGGAAAGCCCCTTTAGTGGTTTGGGGTTTCCGCCGTTGTTGGTGTTCCCCCCGAACGACCTCGCGCAGGACCATACCCCACCCCGGAATAATCAATAAAAACAGGGGAGAAACAAATTTTTCTCACCCGTGAGAGATTTACCTTTAACCTTATGAAGCCACTATACCTGCTCATAGCATTTGCGTCTCTTTTTCTTGCAACTACCTCCTGCAAGAAAAAGCTGCCCAATGTCCCGGTGAATGCCGCCATGAAGGAAGCCTACGCCATGTCAGCCGGCACATACTGGGTCTTCCGCGATACCGTCACCGGCCGCTACGATAGCTTCGCCCTGCGCGAGGTCACCAACACCAACTACCAGGTCTCAGACGAGACCTATGATCAGATCGCTTACCACATTACACAATACAACACTACGAACCTCGCCGATACTGTTAGCTGGCACTGGGAGATGGTAGATAAGTTCATGAAATTTTATTGGATCAAAAGCGGCATACATTACGAATATGCCCCGGTGCCCTACCCTTTCACCAACGGTGTTTTCGCAGCCACTGCCAATGTAGAGAAAGATACCGTCAGGAACTTCCCCACCTATGCCACTAAGAACGACACCTTTTACAACGTCACCAAGATCAACTTCCTCGACTATGGCGTCAACGACTGGATCATACTAAATAAGGAGGCCGGCTTCATCACTCTCATCCTCAGCCGCATCAATAAAGTGTGGGTGATCGATAGATGGGAGATCATACGGTAGCGGCGGGGCCTACCCAAACCGTAGGGGCTGGGCTTGCCCCTGCCCTCACTAGCGAATAGCACGCCATCCCCTGCACTACCCATTGCTTACCCCCTCGCTAAACCCATTTGCACAAACCAAAAACCTGATAGACCTTTATACCCTATGCTTCACCAGCCCCGGTTGATCACTTATCGTTTATGGCTCTTCATTGGCCTGCTCGCTATAGTGCTGTTTGCCGAGAGCGCTATACCCTACCTGTATGCCGCACGCAATGCAGGGCCTGGTCATGTTTTCCTCGGGCAGGTAGCTTACACACCTGATCAGAATATGTATTTCTCGTTCATCAGCCAGGCGCGCGAAGGGCAATTTGTATTCAGCAACAAGCTCACAGCAATACCCCACACCGCTGTGTTTGTAAACCTGGAGTGGTGGCTCATAGGCGCCATACAGCACATCACAGGCATTAGCGAGAATGCCGTATACCAGGTGTGGCGCCTGCTCGGCATACTGCTGCTGGCCACAGGTATAGTAATGCTGGCCCGCATAGTGCTGCCCCCCGGCAGGCGCGTGCTGCTCACCACCGCTACCCTGCTTTTCACCGGCGGCTTCGGGTTTGTGTTTGCGTTGCTTAGTGGGCTGCACCTTTTGGGGCAGTCTGTGCTGCAGCCCGGCATTATAGATATGCGCTATGGCCTGCTGCCCTTCCAGCAGATTGTCACCAATCCGCATTTTTCCTTCCCCCACGGGCTCATACTCATTGCTTATGCATTCTTCCTGCTCGGTGAGCAGCGCGAACGGACTAAGTATTACCTGCTCTCCGGCTTGATGTTCACTATCATCGGCCTCGTCAGGCCCTACGATATTATCCCTCCATTCGTCATATTCCCTTTGTACACACTATTCGTGCATCGCTGCAGCACACTGCGGCAGTTGGTTACCAGGTCGCTGCCGTTGCTCATCACCATACCTGTGCTGCTCTACAATGTTTGGCTCTTTAAGGTCAATGACGTTTTTAAGTACTGGTCACAGCAGGGCCTCAATGCGGGTGTTATGCCTTCACCACTGTGGCATTACATGGCCTATGGCATCATTGGCGTGCTTGCCATTGCCCGCATGGCGCAGCTGCGAAAAAATCCCCTTAACGTAAATGAACGGTTCCTTGTGCTTTGGTTTGCAGTTACCTTCCTGTTCATACAGCTGGGCCGCTACTTTCCTATACTCGGGTGGAGCCCGCAGATAGGCGTATACCTTGCAGTGCCCCTGGCATTGCTCGGCTTTGGTATCGATACCCGCGCATGGCTGAAACGGGGTACTGCACGATACGGCGTTATTACTGCCGCAGTGGCCGTGATAGCTATTAGCAACATCTCTATCGTCCTTTACTTTGCTAAGAATTTCAACGACCCTTCAAAGCGCGATATCTATTATGCGCGCAACGAGGAGATGGATGCCTGGCAATGGATGCGCCTGCACATACCGGCCGGTAAAGTAGTACTCGCGTTGCCCGCCACATCGCAGCGAATAGCTAAGCACACCAATGCCAGGGTTATCGCAGCGCACTATAGCGTCACTCCTAAGTATGCAGAAAATGCTGTTCTGGCCTATACGTTATTTTCGGGTGGTGTAATTGATGAGCAAAGATTCAACACAGGATCGGACATAAGCGCAGACTACCTGTATATTGGCCCTGAAGAGCACGCAGCAAGCAAAGCAACAATATCTATGAGTCCGCACGGCTTTGTGCCATTGTATAGCAACTCCGCAGTAACGATTTATAAAGTACTACCCGGAGTCAGGTACTAAGGAAGCAATGTGTTGAACAATGAACCGGCTATAGGATGCCTGTAAAACCAGTAAATATTACCAGGCCGATCACTACAAGCCCCATTATGAAGCCGGCGATCGCAAGGCCTTTCTTACGGTTGTTGCGGCCCATGCCTATAAGGCCCAGCATAGTTGCCAGTATCGCGAAGCCCGGGTGCAGGAACCCGGCAACACCACAAATAACTGATATGATGGCCAGCCAGCCCAGCACTTTGAAGCCAAAGAACGAAGGAAGAATACCCCTCTTTGCTGTTGCCAGCTGCGAGATAGCTTTTACTTGCTGGAAAACGGTTACCTGCCTAACCTCATGGCTGCCTGTGGTGGCATTGGCGGCCACCGTGGTCGCAGGTGAGCCAACATTCTTTTTTATGGTGAATGCGGCATGCGCAGGCACGGTAAACAAAAACAGGCATATAAGTGCAAACAGGCAAAGTACTTTATTCTTCATACAGGAGTGATTAGCGGTTTCAAATATAGCAATTACCCGATAAAGTAAATAGCCGTTGTTACACGACTATCACAGCAGCAAAGATAAACCGAAGACAAACAATGCAAGAAGCGCAAACCATAACAAAATGTCCAGTATGCCAAGCACAAGTCCGGCGATCGCCAGCCCCCTGTTGCGCCTGCCCCTGCCCATGCCCCTGGCGCCAAACATTATGGCCGGTATTGCCGGCCAGAAAAGCAAGATCCCTGCAATGCCACAGCACAAGGCTGCTACCCCCTCCCAACCCCGCCTCCAGCGTGGCAACAACACATCTTTCACCTGCACAATCGCTGGGGTACAATTTGATACTGAGGCTGCCACAATCGTCGTAGCTCGTTCCCTGCTCACCCAAAAGCCCGCGGCAGCAGGCTGCACAAAACCTATCGTGAGCAGCATGAAGAGTAGCCTATATATTTTCATAGTGAGGTTGCTTAAGCCAATCGCAGCAACTAATATGCCACTCTTCAACAATTTGACATAAGATTCTTCGTTACATTTAATTCCACAAATTCCCCGCTATGCTTAAATGGTTTCTTACCCTTGCCCTGCTTACCTATACTATAGCCAGCCATGCCCAGCAATACAAATACCTGGTGCTGCGCGGTGGCGGCATACGTGGCATTGCATATGCTGGCGCTATCAAAGTACTCGAAGAACATAATGTGACCGTTGGCATAGAGAAGGTTGCCGGCACTTCTGTTGGAGCCCTTAGCGGATTGTTGTTCAGCCTGGGCTATACGGCCCGGGAGATGGAAGGAGTACTACACACCCTCGACATAAGCACATTCAATGACGGCGAAGCATACTTCATAGGCGGGCAGGAACGGCTAAGAAAAAAATTTGGCTGGTACAAAGGCAATGAGCTGGAAGCATGGATGGGCCATAGAATTAAAGAACAAACTGGCGATGATAATACAACCTTTGGGCAGCTGCATGAGCTGGCAATAAAAGATAGTAAGTTTAAAGACCTGTATGTCACAGCTACTAATCTCACCCGGCAGCAATTAGAGGTCTTCAGCTACGAGACCTATCCTGATATGCCCATTAAGATAGCCGTGCGCGCCAGTGTTTCGGTGCCGCTTTACTATGCGGCAGTGTTCATAGACAGCACAGGCAAAGCAGTGAAGCACCCCGTGCCGGGCTGCAATGTTTATGTAGATGGCGGATTGGTGGCCAACTATCCCCTGGACCTGTTCAACACAGCTGAAGACAACGCCCACAACCGCATCAACGAACACACCCTGGGACTAAAACTGGAGCGGCCGGAGCAGATAGCACATCAGCAACAGTATAGGCCTGGCATAGCTCCTTTCAGAATTCACTCGTTCAATAGCTACATGGGCGCACTATACAACATGACCCTGGAACAGCTCAATAAGCGCATAAGCTATGGTGAGGAAAAGAAGCACACAGTATACATCAGCACCAGCAATATGAGCCCGAGGGTACGCCATATAACAGATGAGCAGAAGACAGTGCTCTTTAAGAATGGTGAAGACGGCGCCAGGGCATTCTTCTCTGCGCCGTAAATACGATTATATGTGTACCTGCACCATAAACCATGTCACATCTTTGGTGTAAGAAGTGAGGCTCACGGTATGCACACCGTTAGAATAATGATACCATACTACCGGTAGACCTTCAGTCGTCTTATTCTCTTCCTTCAGGAATTTGAACCCGCTCGATGCCAGAGTCTTCTTTAGCTCCAGGTAGTATTTTTTATCGGTTGTAGTAAAGGTAATATTCACAGCGGCGCCCGGCAGCTGGTAGCGGCTGATGGAAAACTTCTTTCCTTCTGCGCCCGGCTTATCGCTCCAGTATACTCGTGTTGTAGGGTTCGAGAGCTTGGTCTGTATAGAGTAGTCTTTCTCTAGCATCATGGTCTCAAAATCACTGGCATTCTTGCCGGTCAGCTTTTGTATCTCTACCAACGGAAAGGTATACTGCGCAAAAGCTGCCGCCGGGACCATCATTACACAAAAGGCAAAAAAGAACAGTATTTTTTTCATAGCTGGCAATTTAATAATGTTGGAAAACACTATGCAATATACAGGTTTTGCTATTGTGCCCAAAATTTAAACCACTGGCCCGCAGCGATTTAACTTATGCCTCACAAGCGGATGTCAGTGCCGAAAATCGTTATGTCGCTATGCTTATTTCTTATCCTGCTGCTGTACACATTTAGCAGCCGTTTCGCTTAACTTTGGAAAGTAAAAACACAAAATAACTATGGCACACTCACTTCACCCGCTACCATACGCATATGATGCGCTGGAGCCGCATATTGATGCGCAAACAATGCAGATACACCACGGCAAGCACCACCAGGCTTATGTTGACAATCTCAACAAGGCACTGGAAGGCACAGATGCCGCCGATCTTACGCTCGAAGAGCTGATGGCGAATATCTCAGCCTACCCTGCGCCAGTCCGCAACAATGGCGGCGGGCACTTTAACCATACGTTGTTCTGGAGCATACTGGGCCCGGGCAGCATGGCACCCACCGGCGACTTCGCTACAGCAATCACAGAAGCCTTCGGATCAGTAGACGGCCTGAAGGAGAAAATGAATGCTGCGGGCACTACCCGTTTTGGCAGTGGCTGGGCCTGGCTAACGGTGAAAAAAGACGGTTCGCTGGAAGTGAGCTCTACACCTAACCAGGACAATCCGCTGATGGATATCGCAGACGTAAAGGGTACGCCAATACTAGGTATAGACGTATGGGAACATGCCTACTACCTCAACTACCAGAACAGGCGACCGGACTACCTGAAAGCTATATGGAATGTAGTGAACTGGGATGCAGTGACGCTGCGTTATAAAGCAGCACTGGTTTAAACCAGCCCAGGCAACATAGAACGAAAAGAGGATGCAAGCTATTTGCATCCTCTTTTGTTTGGCAGATAACACGCGTTATTCCGGTACCACAAGCCTGAAGCCGTTCCCGTGAATGTTTACGATCTCCACACTACTATCGTCTCTCAGGTACTTGCGCAGCTTAGCAATATACACGTCCATGCTGCGACCGTTGAAGTAGGTATCGCTGCCCCATATACGCTTCAGCGCAGCCTCGCGTGGCAGCAGGTCGTTCTTGTATTCAGACAGCATCAGCAGCAGCTCATTCTCCTTAGGAGAAAGCGTGTGCGAATCTGTGCCGTGCTTTAATGTGCGCAGCTTGCTGTTGAAATGATAACCGCCGATGATGAACTCGACCTGCGAATGCTGTTTCTCGTGCAGCTCCTGGTTACGCTTCAGTATTGCCTTGATCTTGTGCAGCAGCACCTCGCTGTCAAACGGCTTTGTGATATAGTCGTCTGCGCCCAGCTTATACCCGTTAAGTATATCTTCTTTCATGCTTTTGGCCGAAAGGAAGAACAGCGGTACATCAGGGTCTACATTCCTGATCTCTTCTGCCAGCGTGAAGCCATCCATATTAGGCATCATCACATCGAGCAGGCAAACATCAAAGCGTTCGCGGCGAAAGGCGGCGAGTCCAAGGATACCATCACGGGCCAGTTCTACAACAAAATCATTTAATTCCAGGTAGTTCTTAAGTACCTGCCCGAAATTGGTATCGTCTTCTACGAGTAAAATTTTGTTTTTCTCCTTTTCCATATTAAAATTGGTTACTCAAATATAATACCATTAACTTTTTAACAATATAATTTTTTGTTAAAAGAAGCGTGGGCAACTCAGCATGGATTTCATTCCCCTGTTTTTTGAGTATGACCGGTGGTAGATAAGAGAGAGTTCCAGAGCGCCATAGGAGGCGTTATATGGAGCGAGGCCGGACATGGTCATGTCGTAATTGGCCATAAACTGTATATCGCTGAATTCCAGCCCTGCTACGCCTATAAATGCGTCTCCCAGCCTGCTGAACAGACCGAGTATAAGCTGCACCGGCATATCGTTGCGATCGGTGAGCCTCGCCCTTACGAGGGAGCCTGCAACTACCTGGTAAGCACCCTTCTGCTGCGTTGCATAAATAGAAGGATTAAGTGTGATCGTGTTGCCCGTTTTGAACGATCCGTCCACATAAAAAGTGGGGCGCATAGCTAACTGGTTCTTCCCTGTTGCGTAAAATGTTTCCACAGGCTGGTTTATATTGGCCACACTGCCGCCCAGCTTTATGTACACCAGCTCATTAGGAAAAAAAGCAAGGTTAAGCCCTGCCGCAACTGTAGAATAGTTTGTTTTCATTATCCCCACTTTCTCCCCATTGGCCATTCGCGGGTTAAATACAAAGCCATCCCACTGGGCATCAAAGGTCAAGTTATCATAGTTCACACTACGCTGCACATAAGCCGCAGACCCACCTGCCGATAGCATCATATGGTCGCTCATCTGCAGATGGAAGGCAATGTTACCTTGTATCTGCGAAAGCGCTAGGTTACCGTCGCCAGCCTTATCGCTAAAGTAGGCGAACCCAAGGCCCAGCCAGTTGTGCCTTATTTTGTCAGGGTTATTGCCGCCGATCTTAAAATCACCAAAGCCCGAAAACGTGTTGAACGGCACCGGAAGTGCCGACCACTGATTACGATAATTCAGCCCTATCCTGAAATCATCATCGGAAAGAAGGGCAGTATTTGCCGGGTTCACCATCAAAGGTGCGTTGTAAAACTGTGTAAAGTGTATACCTTGCCCTACTACGCGGCTACTGCATATCACACACAGCAAAACGATCATCAACCGTATCTTCTTCCTCATCGTAGCAGCGTTATATTTCCTTTCATCAGTTTTGCCGTACCGTCTATAAATGATACGTTCAGCACATAGCCATATGCCTCAATTGGCTGCGGCTCCCCGTTAAATGTGCCATCCCACCCTATAGTCTGGCTTGTGGTCTGGAATACCAGTTGTCCCCACCGGTTGTAAATTTTAAGATCAAGCGTCTTTATCGCCGCGCCACGCACATATAATATGTCATTCTGCCCATCGCCATTAGGGCTGAAGCCTGTAGGCAGGCCAATGATAGGCACAACCTCTGAGGGTACTTCTTTACACACCACAGCAGGGCAGTTATAGGCATTGAAGGCTGTAAGGCAAGCAGTGTAGGTGCCGGTCTTGTTGTACTGGTGCACAGGGTTGATCTCTGTACTCTTGGTGGCATCGCCAAAATCCCACGAGTAGCGCACCGCGTTGGTCGACAAATTGGTAAAAGTGGTAGGCACATTAGCTATTGGCCCCATAGGCGAGAAGGAGAAATCGGCCGTTGGTGCCGGTAGTACTTTGATCACATGCTTCACAGAGTCTGCACCATTGCATGCACCCGGGTTTATAGCTATTTGCGTTACGGTGTAGGTACCCGCAGCAGTGAAGTTAATGGGAGGCGTTATGGGAGTGGTACTTTGCCCGTCTGTAAAGGTCCACGTGATAGTTGTAGCGTTAGAAGTACTTCCTACCGGGTTCACACCGCTGCCCAGGCACACAGAGTCTGGCATGTCAAACCCGGCCTTCACCCTCAGGTACGAGATGTGTATCTGCTTCTTGATCGTGTCGGGTGTTTTGCAGGCACCCGTTTGCGCCATTATCAGCATTACGGTATAGGTGCCGGTATCTGAATAATTATGCGCGCCCGGCGTGGTACCAGAGAACGTGCCGCCATCGCCAAAATGCCAGGTGTAAGTCGGCGTACTTGTTGTTATGTTAGTAGTTGATGTATTAGTAAATGTGGCAATGAAAGGACCACAGCTATCCGTAATCGTATAGTTAAAGTCGGGCCTTATTTTGTTGGTGTCTACTACAATTATGATCTCCGCAGTATCGTTAGTGGTAAAGCAAGCGCTGGAGTTAGCGGCTGCAAGGGTCACAGTAAAGGTGCCCCCGGCGGTAAAGGTATGCGTAGCGGCAAACGTGGTTACCGGCGCACTGCCATCACCGAAGTTCCACACATAGGTAAGGCCATTAGTAGTAGCGTTGAAGAAGTTGACCGTAAGTGGCGCGCAGCCGCTCGTGGCAGGACCTGCGGTAACGTTTGTTTCTACCGGGCCTATGTTGAATGCGATCTTCAATGCAGCCTCGTTACAGTTGTACGCGCAGCCGTTTGCCGGTGCCCATACACCCGCAGTGGTAGGGAAAGGTGGCGTACCCGAACCGCCGCAGTTAGCGCATATGGCCTGGTAAATGATCCCCTTCTTATCGAACCGGCTGGTGCCGCCATCTACGTGCTCACCCGAGAAACCCGGTGCATCGCGGCCGTAGAAGGTTGCATAGCGCAGCGTAGTCATGCCCGGACCGAGTACCATAAAGTAGAAGTCAAAGCCATCTGTGGAGCTATCATGCGCATCTGAGGTAACAGCCATGCCCGTGGTAGTGCCCGAATGTGCAAGGCCGGGCGCCATACTACCCATAATGTTACCACCCCAACCGGAGATGTATATGTTGTTGCAGGTATCTACAAGGAATGCTACAGGAGAAATATTAGTATGCAGCGGATCCCCGGATCCATACACTGTAGAGATCAGGTTGTTCGTAAGGTTACTGTCCATCTTCATGATGAACTGGCTGGAGCTGGGATTGCTGTACACGCCGGCCGTAACCGGGAAAGTGCCCCCCAGCGACTGCCCCATAACGTATACATTGTTAGCGGCATCGAGTTGTATACCATATACCTGGTCGAACCTCGAAGTGCCCACGAAGGTGCCACGCTGCACATTGTAGGGGGGACTGTTGCGGAACTTGAGAATATACCCATCGGCAGAGTCGCCCTGGTATGTAGACTGCCAGGCCCCGGGCGTAGCCGGGAAGTTGGTACTACTTGTGCCGCCTGCAACGTACACAGACGACTGGCTGGAGTTAAACGCCAATACATATCCTGCCTCATCACCCACACCGCTCAGGTAAGTACTCCACATCAGCGACGAAAGGGAAGGGTTGAACTTAAAAATGACCCCATCCTGCATGCCGGAAAGCGTAGTAGCAATAGCGGTAGCGGTAGTAGGAAAGTTGGTAGACCAGGTGCTGCTGGTAACATATACATTGCCTGTATTGTCTATCTGCACTTCACTGCGCGCATCGTCACCGTAGTTATACTTCAGGTGGCCGTAAAATATCTCGGTAGAGTCAAAGTTAACCCCATCATCAGCAGAACCGCCGATAAAAGTAGAGGCCAGCAGCCCGGTGCCAGCAGCGTTCAGCTTGGTTACGATAATATCCCAGCCGCCGTTTTTCACAGTTTGAAAAGCGCCGCCGGTAACAGGATAGTTGGGAGAAAGTGTACGGCCCGCTATAAGCAGGTTACCCGCTGGGTCTACAATAAGGCTGTGCGGGCGCTCGTTATTAGCACCACCAAGGTAAGTGGCATATACGCGCGATGTACCATCTGGCGAAAGCTTCATGATGCCAATATCTGAGGCGTACTGTATGGCATCTGTGCCCTGCCCGCCTGCAAACGTTGATTGGTAAGCACCGGGGCTGACCGGGAATGTGCCGCCCGGGAGGTTGTTGACGATGCCGCCCATATAAAAGTTACCCGTATTGTCGTAGGTGGCAGTAAAGCCCCAGTTGTCTGCAGTGGACCCGGTAAAAGAGCACCAGAAAGCTATTGTGGGGTCAATGATCAGCGTCTGCGAATGGTCGTACTTGCCCATAGCAAAGGTGAGCCGGTTGTTCTTCAGCACGTAGCGGCAGGCTATTTCTACCTTTTCATCGTTGATGTATTGGTAGGCATAGGGCTTTAGCTCCATCACCTTACCAACCGATGTATTGATAACCAGGTCGCCATTCTTTATCGACATGTTGTCAGGACCTTTGAAGTTCAGTTTTACCTGGCCAGCATCAGCATTAGGCTGCACTACAAACTCATAAACCATAGAGCCCGACTCAGAAGACAGGTGCATGTCTATGCCCCTGTACAGGTTCTTATAGTCTATGGCCAGGTATGGATGTATATCCGACTTCCATTTTTCAGGATCATTGCCAAGAAAGTAGTTGTAATAATTTTTTTGCTGTTTAGATCCTACGATCTGCGGTGCCTGGGCACCTTCAAAGCTCATTTTGTACACATGAAACTTCATGATCGGCTTCTTTGCCAGCAGTCCGTGATGAAAGGAATCCATCTTGGCCACGTTCTGCTCATCGCAGAGAATGTAGCGAAAGCCATCATTCTCCAGGAATACAGGACCGCCTGCTGTGATCGCCTTATATTTGAACCAATCGCCCCACTGCCCCTTGTTCTCAATGAACTCAATAGACGGCTGCGCCCATGCTCCATAGGATAACGACAACAACAATAATAGCAGTAAGTAGTGCCGCTTCATCCCCGGATTAAAGATTATGGTAGTAAATTTAAGATTTTCCTTATAAATAGACGGCTAAAATGCGGAAAAAGTTAGGGTAAAGCCAAAAAAATGTAAGAAACCCGCTCATCCCACCCTGATCAACTTAATTATTCCAGTATTAATTTATCACAATGTACTTCAGCTCCCATTACATCAAAGCCTTTTAGAATATATAGCCCCGCTGGAAGCCCTCGCGTATCAATATGCGTTTGGTCTGTCGTTTCTAAAACCCGTCGTCCTGACATATCGCTGAGCTCAAATTTAACCAAGCCCTTTACGCCCGCACCGCTTACGATAATAATACCCGTTCCAGGATTTGGGTACACAATCACAGTACTTCGTGGCATTGAAGAAAGAGTTGCCGGAGGAAACTTTGAGATCACATAAGTTTGAGTTGCTGTATCTGCCGGGATAGCCGCATTGTGTAGCCGCAGCGTGATGTAAAAAGTACCATAGGTCACAGCAGTCTCCAGGTTAAAAGAGTACGATATGCCGTCAGTATCACTGCCGGTGGGCACTATGCCCGCTGTACTATTGACCACAGCAGACGGCCACAGATGAGCAAGATCGTAGCATAACTGGTTATCGCAAAAACCTGTGCTCGAAGGTGGCATCCAGTCGGGCGGAAAATTAGTATTCAATACCCGCCACTTTATAGTAACCGGGGACCCGGGGGGCACTATAATACCGTTAAGCCCATATAGAGGCCCGGTATATGGCAGGTACACGGTATCGTGCTGCACGGTGAACGACTGTGCTGAAGCCACGTTGAAGGTGAGAAAACAGCAAATAAAAAACTGTAGGGTTCTTATCATAGGGAGCGTTTAAAATAATGGAAGTAATAGACTAAAATTAGCAAATAATCTATTCACTTATATGTGCTCACAAAATAAACGATGGAAAATTTAGGGGGAAAGGCCCCCTTAGGAGCCTCAGGGGTCTCCTTGAAAGGTAAGAAAAAGCAAGTGCGCACTACACCATCTTATCAGCACAGCAGCTGCTGGCAAATGCATCGGGCTTAGCTTTGAAGGCGTAGCCCATCCCTAGTATATAACCCATGGCCTCGCGGAGGGCTTCGTTGCTCTTAAATTGCGGATTGGTGTTGATATCGGCATGCACTTCCATATCCACATCATAGGTATTGAACAGGTCGCAAAGCTCAAAGGCTATCTCGATGCTCTTGGCTACCTCTACCAGCATCCGCTCTTTAATAGAATAAGGGTGACTGCTCTTTTCGTTGCTGATGAACATGAAGCCGCCACGCTTCTCGCGCAGGAAAACAATTACCGTTGCAAACTCCGTTTCGCCCGCGCGCACCTGCGAGTCCGTGCCTATGCAGACTTTCAGCTTGTACCCCGCATTAGTTTCCCTTACTATCGTGTCTTCTACAGCTTTTTTAATGGGTTGTTTCAATGCTTCACCGCTGAATTTTCTCCATAACATGTGAATGTATTTTAGTTATACTAAAGTTACCCACAATTATGTTACCAAATCATTATGCGAAAGTCATGCGTTTGTGAAATGCACAGGATACTAACAGTTTATAAAAAACCGCCAATGGAGATGCAATTGAATATAAACGAATTATAAACAAGAAAAATAAAGATAGAAGATATGCACAGAACGGCGGTGGAAAACAGCTACGCCTCAGCCAGCAATATTTGCCACGCTTTGTCCGTATCGCCCTTGTCCAGCAACTCCTTTGCATACTCATGCAGGGCACGCTGCTTGGTTACTACATCGTGCGTATTGGCTCTCAATATGCTTGCAAGCCGCTCATCGTCTGACAGCGCACTCACAACGGGGATGGCAGTGCAGTTGCCCAGTATGCCCAGGTTATTGCCGGTGAGTATTTTGCTATGCTTTATAGCAGTTGGCAGCGCGTCTACCCCTATGCCCAGGGCTACATTTGGCTTCGGCACTTCAAACACCGCATTGCCCGATGCCCTGCAATAAAAATCAGCACCCATGCGGGCCACAAGGTCTATTTTGTGCGGGTCTATCCTGCCCTGCGCGTCAAGCACATCATCGTTGATGTGCATGCATACTACCTCGCAGATAACCAGGTTGCCCGCTCCGCCTTCCTGGCCTGTTTCTATCACCTGTAGCACCTTGCACTCCAGCTGCACAGGCGACTCCTTTACCCTGAATGGCTTCACCATATCAGACGGTAAAGGAGTGAACCCGGCTTTTATAAATTCATCAGTACCCTTCGGGTATTCGCAACTGGTAAGGTTAGCCTGCTGCACTATGCTGTAGTTAACCACATTGATCACCACCTCCTTGATATCGTGCACATTCTCCAGCGTGTGCTTTATAGAGTTGTCGCGTACGCGCCTTGCCGGCGAAAATATAAGGATAGGCGGCTTAGCGCCAAACACGTTGAAAAAGCTGAACGGGGAAAGGTTAGCATTGCCTGCGCTGTCTATAGTGCTGGCAAAGCATATAGGGCGTGGCGCTATGGAGCCAAGCAGGTATGCATGCAGCTGTGCGGTTTTTATCTCCCCGGGAACTATTTTCATCAGTTGGTAAGTTGGTTAGTCAATTCGTATATTAAGTAGTTATCTCGAAGTTGGAAAGCGAAACAAATTCATCTATCCTGCTGCGGATATCTTCAGCGGTTATCTCCTTCATGCGGTTAGGGCCAAACTTCTCTACGCAGAACGATGCCATTGCAGAGCCCACGATAATAGCAGCCTTCATGTTCTCGAACGAAATATCATCGATACGCGCCAGGTAGCCGATAAAGCCGCCTGCAAACGTGTCGCCTGCACCGGTAGGGTCGAATACATCTTCGAGCGGCAATGCCGGTGCAGAGAATATTTTGTCTTCATAAAACAGCAGCGCACCATGCTCACCCTTCTTAATGATGAGGTACTTAGGGCCCATTTCCTGTATCTTTTTAGCTGCCTTTACCAGTGAGTACTCGCCGCTCAGCTGGCGGGCCTCGCTATCGTTCACCATAAGCAGGTCTACCATGCCCAGCACTTTTTTCAGGTCGTCCATGGCCACATCCATCCAGAAGTTCATCGTGTCCATTATCACCAGCTTAGGGCGCTTCTTCAGCTGTTGCACCACACTTATCTGCACCGCAGGCACAAGGTTGCCCAGCATCACATAGTTGCTGTCCTGGTAGCTCTCCGGTATCTTTGGGTCAAACTGCGCAAGTACATTCAGGTCCGTTACCAGCGTATCCCTGGTGTTCATGTCCATATGGTAGCGGCCGCTCCAGAAGAAGCTTTTGCCGTCCGGCACCACTTCCACGCCTTCAAACACCACACCGCGTTCTTCAAGCGCAGCTATCTCCTCTTTAGGGAAGTCGCCGCCCACGATAGACACCTGGTTGATAGGCTTAATGAAGTTAGAAGCCGCCCATGCAGCATATGTGGCCGATCCGCCAATGATGCGGTCTACTTTTCCAAATGGTGTTTCCAGCGCATCGAAGGCCATGGTACCAATGATCAATAAAGACATAACTAATAGTAAAATTTGGTGCAAATGTAAGGCACAAACTGAAAAAGAAAGGTTTATGGATATAACTTACAGTTGAATACCGGGTAACACCACGAGCGCAATTTGCAAAATCAGGCGTAAGTAGCTACTTTTAGCAGCCTTGAAAAGAATGAGCCGCCGACATATCATAATAATAACCGCAGCATTGCTGCTGGTATCGCAGGCCTCGCCGGCCCAGCGGGGGCGGCCCGTCTACGACCCGCCCTATGTGCTGGAAAAGGGATTGAGCTTCCATTTCTCAAGCCCGCTGGGGCTCCTCAGCAAAGGCGGTGTGATGGTGGAGTACAGGATGGGCGTAATGCAATCGGTGTTTTTTGGGTATACCCGCTACTGGGGCTACTTCCCCGGTTACCAGGCATATGCGGGCTACAGGCACTATTACGAAACCTGGCGCAGGCACGACCCTTTCTTCTACGTAAAAGCAGGCATAGGTAACGCCGGCTACGAGCCTGCCGAATGGCTCAACAACGGAAAGGAAAAGTATGTGGCTCCGGGCGACTACGCATTTGCCGGTGCAGGCATAGGGCGGCACTACAATTTTGGTGCAGGGTTCATAGAGTTCATGCTGGGGGTTAAGTACAGTGCTGTGCCCCGCCCTATAGACAACTACAACGAGCGTATATTCTACGTCACAGGTCCCGGCGCTATTGTAGAGTTCAATTTTAACTACGGGTTCCAGTTCTAGCCCTGTAGCCGCAGCTGCCGCAAAGTTTTCACTCCATTTTACAGTTATACCTCATTATTTAACCTGCAGAACCTTTAATTTTATCAAAATCTTCTTTTGATGAGAATCGCATTGTTCGCGTGTGTGTTGCTGCTGGCGGCATACTGTGCAGAGGGGCAGCCACTCAATGTGGTGATAGATAGTACCAGGGGCTCTAACAGCCCAAGTGAGCCCTGCATAGCCATAGACCCAAAAAATCCGAACAACCTTATAGCAGGCGCGAATACACGCAATGTGTACCGCTCCGTTGATGGTGGCTATACATGGACACGGGCCTTACTGTCCTCAACGTATGGCGTATTTGGCGACCCGGTGATATTTGCAGATACCACCGGCTCGTTTTACTACTTCCACCTCAGCAATAACTCCGCCATATTCACCTGGCCCGACTGGTGCGACCGCATAGTGTGCCAGCGGCTCGATGATGTGGCCGCAGGCAGCTGGAGCAATGGCAGTTATGCTGGCCTGGCACCCACCCCATCTATGCAGGATAAGCCATGGGTAGCAGTGAACAGGCAAACCAATGAGCTCTATGTAACGTGGACACGCTTTGACGAATATGGCACTACAGACCCAACGGACAGCAGCAATATCTTTTTCTCGAAGTCGGCAGATAAGGGGGAAACGTGGAGCCCTGCAGTAAGACTCAACAAGGTGGCCGGCGACTGCGTGGACGATGACTTCACGGTAGAGGGTGCCGTGCCTGCGGTAGGTAAGAATGGTGAGCTGTTTGTAGCCTGGGATGCGAAGAACGAAATACTATTTGACCGCTCGTATGACAACGGTGCTACATGGCAGCACGAGGATATTAAAGCGGCAGATATGCCTAGCGGCTGGGCATATGATATACCCGGCATTAACCGCTGCAACGGGCTATCCTTTATAGCCTGCGACCTGAGTAACAGCGCCTATGCCGGCACCCTGTATATTAACTGGAGCGACCAGCGCAACGGCCCTGATAACACAGACGTATGGCTGTGCAGGTCTACCGACAGCGGCAGCACCTGGAGTGCGCCCGTAAAAGTGAACGATGATGGAGGCAGCCGCCACCAGTTCATGAGCTCTATGACGGTTGACCCCTCCAACGGCTTCATCTATGTGCTGTTCTACGACAGGCGCAACTATACCGACAGCCTTGCCACCGATGTATACCTTGCATTGTCTAAAGATGGCGGTGTAACCTTTGAGAACCATAAGATCAGCCAGGCGCCCTTCTACCCAAGGGCCAATGAATTCTTTGGCGACTACACCTACATATCTGCTTTCAACAGCGTAGTGCGGCCGGTGTGGGGAACAACGCAGGCCATCGGCGCCGGGCCTGCTAACCAAAAGATAATGACCGCGATAATTGGCGAGGATATCATACACACATCGGTAGATCCGCTGGCAAATTATGTGATGGATCTGAAGGCTTATCCAAATCCGCTGAGCACAGTTACTAATTTTTCGTACGTGCTGGCGAAAGCCGCTGAGGTGACGCTGGCTGTGACGGACGTTGCAGGCCGCACCATAGCGATAGTGCAAAACGAAGCAGCAACACCAGGGCGGCATACACTGGCATTCGATGCGGGGAGCTACAACATGGCGCCCGGCCTGTACTTTGCCACATTAAAGACCATGGAGTACTCCCAAACCATAAAGCTGCAGGTAAACAACTAATGCTAAATTAAACACACCAACTACTAATTATAAACAAGCGTATCATGCAAAATCACGAAATCGACTACGTCATCTACGGCGAAGAAATGCAGTATGTGGAAGTAGAGCTGGACCCACAGGAAACTGCCGTAGCAGAAGCCGGCAGCTTTATGATGATGGAGGACGGCATACAAATGGAAACCATATTTGGCGATGGCAGCAAGCAGCAGGGTGGCCTGCTCAATAAGCTATTCTCTGCAGGCAAACGCCTGCTGGTGGGCGAGAGCCTCTTTATGACCGCCTACACTAACGTAGGCCATGGCAAAAAGCGCGTATCGTTCGCATCGCCCTACCCCGGCAAGATCATCCCGCTCGACCTGCAGCAGCTGGGTGGCAAAGTCATCTGCCAGAAGGATGCGTTCCTCTGCGCAGCAAAAGGCGTAGCGATAGGCATCGAGTTTCAGAAGAAATTAGGCACCGGCCTCTTTGGCGGCGAGGGCTTCATTATGGAAAAGCTGGAGGGCGACGGCATGGCCTTCGTGCACGCAGGTGGCCACGTGCTGCGCCGCGACCTCAGGCCCGGTGAGCTGCTGAAGGTGGATACAGGCTGCATAGTAGCCTTCACGCACAATGTGAACTACGACATACAGTTTGTAGGCGGCATTAAGAACACACTGTTTGGTGGCGAGGGTGTATTCTTTGCATCGCTGCAGGGACCCGGTGCTGTATGGCTGCAGACCCTGCCCATCAGCAGGCTGGCCAGCCGCATACTCAGCTACGGCGGATCGCGCCGCAAGGAAGAAGGCAGCCTGCTGGGCGGCCTGGGTAATATGCTTGATGGCGATGGCCATTAATATCCGTTCTTAGAATTTATCCGGGCCTTGCAAAAATTGCCGGGCCCGGATATCTCATTCTGCGATGTATTCGCAATTAAATACCCGGTAAAAATGAAGCACCTGCTTACTATATTTTTGTTCATTTGCCTGCGCAGCACCGCACACGCGCAGTTGCTTACCGACTCTATATTAGTAGAGGGCCATTACCGCACATTCCACTACCATAAGCCTGCAAACAAAAAAAACGCTGCTGTAATATTTGCGCTCCACGGCTCAGGCGGCAACGGAAAGCAGATGGTGCATGCCGCTGCTGAACTAGAAAAAAAAGCCACTAAAGAAAATTTCATCCTCGTGTACCCGGATGGTTATAAAACCTACTGGAACGAATGCAGGAAGGCCGCAACCACTATATCCAATATTGAGAACATCAACGAAGAACAGTTCTTCAGTAAAATGATCGGCTACTTCCACTCGCGCTATCAAGTAAACAAACGCAGGGTGTATGCAATAGGTTTCTCAGGCGGCGGGCAGATGGCGTATAAGTTCGCGCTCACCATGCCAACGCAATTTGCAGCAGTTACGGCTATCGTAGCCAACATGCCCACGCAAGAGAACCTGGATTGCGGCGAAATGAAGAAGCCCATACCGGTAATGATCATCAACGGCACTGCCGACCCCGTGAACCCCTACGCCGGCGGCGAAATGAAGTCGGGCGGACTGGTGCTGGGCAACGTCCGCTCAACCGATGAAACATTTCGCTATTGGGCAATGCTTGATGGCCACAAAGGCGATACGTGGAAAGAACTGCTGCCCGACACCAACAGCAAAGACGATGTGACCATTGAAAAATACAGCTATACCGCGAAAGGCAAGCCACCCGTGGTGTTGCTGAAAGTAGTGAATGGAAAACATGAGTTCCCGAAAGGGTTGGATGCTTTTACAGAGTCGTGGGAGTTCTTCAAAAGCTGCGGCAAATAAATCAGTCGAGCTTAGCAGCATAGTTGTCGCGCACATGCTGGTTAATGTAAGTAGCCAGGCCACTGCCAGCCTCAGCATGTGCTATCATTTCGTGCACATGTTTCTTCCCGGGCTTTTTGTTGTTGTAGAGGTACTTGTTACCGTCTACGAACATTACCACGATACCGGATGGCACTACTTCGTATGCCTTTACACCTGAGTTATTGTCTGCCCCGCCATACTTTTTCATAGCTCCAGCTATTCAGCAATTTAATGCTACAAAAATAGAACCAGCTAACACTATAGTATATACGCCATCCTGATGCAGAATACATGGCTATACTGTCCAGTATATTCTGTGTACCGTAATGGCACGCGCTCGCGCGGCCGTATAGCTCGTGCCGAATATTGCAGACGAATACCACCCTCCCATCGCTTATACACCCTCCTCGACGCGCCGCACAAATAACTGATCTCGCTCTTGTCAAAGCTGTTCCATTCCGGGCGTATCTGCACCGGCACATCAGATTCCGCCCACTCTTTAGAACTGATCAGCCTGGCGTATGCTGCGCCCACTTCAAAGTCCCAGAACGGATTCGGTTTGAAGTGCAGCGTTACCGGCACTTCTGCATAGTTGAGATTGAGGTAGTACTTATCGATGTAGGTGCCTACGGTATAAGACTCCTTGACCACCCCGCCACGTGCGCCCTTCTGGGCATACAGCAGCTCCATGCCAGCGCCAAACATTTTACTGAAATGGACGTACACCTGCGCGCCAACATGCAGCCCCACCTTGTTGAAACCATAGTATGTATCCCCATCCACCTGCGTTATGTTGCTGCCGATAATTAGCCGCCCATCGAATAGCCTGTCCTTGCCAAAAATATCATCTTGCGCATGCGCGCAGCCATGCGAGACAATAATTACTACAGATACTATGACCGCTTTTAGTGCCTCCATTTCCCTGGGTATCTAACGGGCAAAGGATGATATTATTATCCTATCATCTGCCATGGTACGGGTGTGCCCACTTTGCATTGCAGCATACACCCCACGGACCGCAGCCACAGGAGTATGTCAGAACACCGCATGTGGGCGTTTTTATGCACAAAAAAATATACCTTTGCACCCGCTTTGGCTTCGTAGTACAATGGATAGTATAAGAGTTTCCGAAGCTCCAGATTCAGGTTCGATTCCTGACGAAGCCACTTCAACCGGAAACATCTAACTTTAGACGTTTCCGGTTTTTTATTTATACAAAAACACCTGCCATGAGTCTGGATGATTTAAAGCAACAAATATTAAAAACAATTACAGACATAAAAGATCATGGGATTTTTCCGAATGAAAATAATCTGTTTGATTATAAACAGCAACTTAATTTATTTGGAATTACGGATCCAATTGAGATTTTTATGAAAAACATGGCAAAGGATATTTTATCATTTTGCAATGGTAATGGAGGAATAGTATTATTCGGAATTAAAGAAGATAAGACAAGCGGCAATTTTGAAGACGTTGGTTTGGACGGAGACAGTCTTGTTATCTTAAACAAAATTGATTTGAATAAGGTCACTCAAAAATTTGAGAGTATTTGTAAAGTTGGCGTTGGAATTGATTTGCAGCCCTTTCAGTTGGGTACGAGAAAATACTATTATTTGTTAGTCGAAAAGCAAAACCAAGTTCTTGTTCCGATTAATGATTTTCCGGACTACAAAATAAGAAAGGGAGAAATACTATATAGGGCTTCAAGTAAGAACGAAGTTGCAAATATCTCTACCCAAGACTTTAATCGCTTTCTTCAAATTAAAGCAAACGAAAAAAATAAAGAATTCATGGAAATCTGGTCTAAACTTCTCCCTGAAATATTCGACATCAATCCTAGAGAAATATTAATCATAAACCCAAAAAACAATAAAGTTTACGGATTTAATGGGAAAGACAACATTTTGTCTAGCAGTGAGATTGAAATTGACAAGACAGAAAAGGGCGTTTTGAATGTGATTTTAAATGCAATTTCAGCCGGAGAAATTGGAAAAATATCTGACATAGAGGGGAAACCAATTTATAAAATAATTGGTGAAATTACTTCTACTGCGCCGCGTGAACATATTTCGATTTCAACGCTGCAAACTCAAGTATCTAAACAATCAGGGTATACAATTTCAAGTGTACAACTAAAGCAAATAATGAAATATCTCGGGTGGGTAGATGATGCTAATTTTAAGGTTGAAAATCCCCCAAACGATCCAATAAATCCAAACTTTGAGAACTACATTTGGCTGGAAACGTTCGACGCAATAAAGAATGTTAACAAAGTGGTTTGTTCAAAAAAGGCTATTGAGAAAATACTAGAGCTTGTAAATAATCAAACCTTACACCAAGCAATCTTCGGCCGAGACTTGCAAAAACCCGCCAAATCTGCAACAAAATAGTTTGACATATTCACGCCCTTCTCCACAAAAAATCAGAAAGAGTGCGCAGAGCGAGAGCGATGCCACTCTTTCTGATTTTCTCTCTGCTCCCGCTCTGTCCCCCGCTCTGGAAGACTATTGCCAGAAACCGCTCCAAATCCTCCACATAAAAGTTCGACATTTGCCCGCCCCATACAAAGCGAAGCCGCCATTTTTCTAAAGATGGACTATACGCTCTTAACCTGGCCTCGAAGTTCCCGCTTCCTCCATTCACCTACTTTTCCTTATTTTCGGGCGCAGATAGAATACCTGCATCATGCCACTAACACTAAAAAACTACACCTCTGAATTACCAAAAGAACTGGTAGCACTCGCTAAAAAATGCAAGGTGCGCGAGTGCGATGAAACAGCCAAGGGCCAATTTGTTTCCTATGTAGATGAGGGCAAGGATAGCTTTGATGTAGCAGTCAATATCACCGGGGCATCTGCCGTCACCTCGCACACGTGCGACTGCAAAAGCGGCGATGCTTTTTGCAGGCACAAAGCTGCATTGCTCATCCATATAACCACGGGAAAAGATACAGTTGCTGTTGTAAAAAAACGAAAAAAGGCCACCCCTGCGGAAACGCTGCTGGAGCAGGTAGAGCATGCCGACCTGCGGGAGTGGGTGCGGACCCTTATAAATAAGAATAAGGATATCGAGTTAGCATTCGTCCACCACTTTTCTGTAAAGACGATGCACTATACCCCGGCTGACGTGGAGCTGCTTATAAAGAATGCTATTAAGGCCGTAGCGGGCACTAAGAAGAACATTGATAATACCCTGTTGAAAAAACTAGTAGAGCTGTGGGCCAGTGTGCTCACACCCGTATTAGATGAATACCTGGCAGGTGTAGCAAACAAAACCACGTTTGATAACCTGCATACGATACAGGAGCATTGCAGGAAGTTTCAGAGTAACATTACTACGGGCAGCAATAAAATAATAAAGTTTGCTGACGAGCTGCTGCAGCAAACGGCAACAGTTATCAATAACCTGCAAAATGATGAGACCTGGCACAAGGCAGTAGATTTTTTCATCGATGCTGTGCCTGCAGCCGATAACATCATACGGCTACATTATCTCCAGCACATCAAAAATATAATTGACAGTTGCAGCATCGAAAAAAAGACTGCTGTTGTATCAAAACTAGCGGACCAGTTTGCGGTGACAGCTTCTAAAGACGATCATTATACCGAGCCGTACCAAAAGTTCATTTATGAATTGGTCGCCGGTTGCGATCTGTTCGGAAAATACTATGTCCTGTTCTATCCTATACGTTACGATAACAACTATAACGAGAAGCTTATAGGGATGATGATCTCGCACAGTAAGCTCGATATTGCCGAAAAATTTTGCCGGTCACAGATCGCCGTGAATTACAAAATTGAGTACAATATACCGTACCTGCAGCTGCTCAAAGAAATTTACACGCTGCAAAACAACAACAAGCGCCTTGCAGAAATACTCACAACGCTTTTCCCGGAGACTTTCCAGTTCGATGATTATCTTTTTATCACCAACAGTATGTCGGAAGATGAAAAGAAGAAATGGCGTACGAAGATGCTGACAAGAGCCCGGCATATAGTTACCCACGATGCGAAGGCCCGCGATTTTTGCTACCGCCTTATGGACCATGAAAAGAATTACCGGAAGATGATCGACTATATTGAAACAAGCACGCCATACCGCACTATACTGGCTTACTTTGAGCCAATGGCCCTCACAGGCAAGAAACTACTGCTGGAAGCTGTGATACGCAAGCGCGATGATTATTACTTTGGTACTATGTCTAAATCAACGGAACAAGATATAGCCTGTTTCCCCGAGCTGTACGAGCTTACCAAAAAGCATTACTCCGAAACTTACCTGCGTATGCTGGTAGACAAGGATAAATCACAACCGGCTTATTATCGTACCAACCGCTTTCTCAAGTATATGGAGGAGCAGTTGAGTCCGCAGCAATAACCCCTACATTATCTCCGAATCATGCGTGGTATACACCAGCCCTGAGTCCTTTGCAAAAGCAATCAGCGACCCGCGGTCTTTGATATGAACCTTCCTGCTTATGGAGTTAAAATAGTTTTCCACGGTGCGCTCGCTTACATACATCTTCTTTGCTATTTCGTTGTAGCGCAGCTGTCGGCAGCACCACCTTAAAAATTCCAGCTCACGCGTCGTGAACTCCGGCAGCAGCTCCGTCTTCGCCCTGTCAAACATTCGCTTCGGCACCATATCAGAATAGAAATACTTGCTGGTTGCCAGGGTATGTATCGCTTCTCTCAGCTCCTCGCTCCTGCAGTTCTTAGGCAGGTAGGCGCTGGCGCCATTCTGTATCATTCTTATTATGGCAAAGTCCGTCACAAATGCGGTCAATACTATTACCCTGATGTCGGGGTATAGCCGCTTCATTTCCAGCAGTGTTTTGTACCCGTTGAGTATGGGCATGTTTATATCCAGTATGCACACATCAGGCACCGCTGCCGCGCTTTCCAGCTGCTCCAGCAGCTCGGCGCCATCGTTGGCCTGCATTATCACTTTGCAATTTTCAAAGCTGTTCACATGCTGCACCAGCGAGCTGAGTATAAGCAGGTGATCATCTGTTATTGCAACATTTATTGAGGGCATATTCATAAAAGGCAATACAATTGTAACACAAGTAAATATAAATAAAGAATTAGTTTAAGAATAACGTAGTATTACGTATCTTAAATTAATTCTCACATTTAATAAATAAAAATGGCTATCCTGTATTGCGAGGCACTGCCGGCCCTTCTATGCAGCAAACGACTGCAATGCCTGCAGCAGCTTATAGTTGTCTCCCTTCGGCTCTGCAGCGCTTTCGCTAAATTCTAACGGCTTCAGTATATACCCGGATACGCCCAGCTGCTGGGCAGCAAGCTTGTCATATTCCTCAGCAGATGTGGTGGTGATAAATATTTTTATGTTGTTCAGCGTATAGTAGTTCTTTATTATGCGCAGGAATTCTATGCCATTCATCTTAGGCATGTTTATGTCCAGCAGTATTATATCGGGCAGTATTTTTTCCTGGCCGGGCGTATTGCCGGTAAGCACGGCGAGCGCTTCTACCCCATTGTGCGCAATGTGCAGGGTATGCGGAATATTGAGCTTCTTCAGCGCACGCTGCACACTCGTTACATCAAGGTAGTCATCCTCAACCAGTAAAATAGTAGGTGATCTCATAAATGCAGTTATTCTGTATTGATAATCAATTAAATAGGGCGCTTTGGCCATGTAAATACAAAAGTCGTTCCACCCTCTTCTGCCAGCGACTCCACGCGTACCGTTCCCTTTTGCTCCTCTATCACCTTTTTCACTATTGCCAGGCCTATACCCGTGCTCTCAAATGCATCCCGTTCCTTCAGTGTCTGGAATATCATGAATATTTTTTCGTGGTACTCTCTCGGTATCCCCGGGCCATCATCGCTTATCCTGAATTCGTAGTAGTCACCTACATCTTTGCTGGTAATGCTGATGTGCCCATTTGTCTTATCGTGATACTTCACCGCGTTGCTGATGAGGTTAGAGAACACCTGCTCCATGTGCAGCTTCTCCGTCACTATTACCGGCATGCCCGGCGGTATAGACACCACAAACTGCCGTGGCACCAGTATTTCTACCAGCTCTTTGAGCAGCACGCCTACATCTACCGCCTGCACATCCTTCTTCACCCTGCCTATGCGCGCATACTCCAGCAGGCCGTTGATCATATTTTCCAGCCTCTTGGTGCGGCCTTTTATCAGGTCCATATTCTGCTTTACTGCCGGCGTCAGCTCAGCTGCGTGGTCTTCCTCTATCCACTTGGTTATATTGTCTATGCCGCGCAGCGGGGCCTTAAGATCGTGAGATACCACGTAGGCAAACTGATCGAGCTCTTTGTTCTTTTTGGTTAGCTCCTTAATGTTAGTGTCCAGTATGCCAGACATAGTATTGAGCGACTCTATAAGCTCCCTGAATTCATCGCGCTTATGATCGGCTATCTGCATAAAGTTCCCCCGCGATATCTCACCCGCAAGCTTTACCATCTTCTTTATGCGGCTGGTGATCATCCATATTATGTACAAGCTCGATACCAGCGCTATAGACACAGAGATAATTGTGAGCAATACGGAGATATCCTGCGTTTTACTTACAGATGCCCGTAACGCTTCTCTTCTTCTCTGGCGAAGATTGTATTCATGGCGGTCAAAGTCCGTAAACACCAGCCGTATGCTATCGTTTATCTTTTTGCCTACTTCCATTTTGAGCTTTTTCTCAAATAGCTCTTCATATCTGGCGTTTGCCTCCGGCAATGTGTCTTTCCTGGCCGTTATCAGCGATTGCGCATAGCGCACCCACCTGCCGTGCAAGATCAGTATAGAATCCAGCCTTTTCTTTTGCTGTTCTGAATTTACTAAAGGCCACTGTTCTGTAGACAGCCGGGGCACATCTTTAAGCCCATCAGTGTACGACTGCAGGAAGCTCTCCTGCCCCGTGAGCAGGTAGCCCCGGAACCCACTCTGCATATCGATCATCGATTTATGCAGCATATTGGAATTGCGGATAACCGTCTCTGAGCGGCTGATGTAGCTGGAGTTGCGGACCACCTCATCAGAAAGACGCTTGTTGATAAAGAAGTTGACAAAGAAAATGCCTATCAGAATTAAGAACCCAAGAAATAGCGTATACCTTATGTTCATGTTTCGTTCCCTTAGCCTAAACGAAAATAACTATTTATAGTCTTCGATCACTATCTGCTCCTTACAAAAAAAGTACTCGCGCTCATCGTTCGAGGCCACTATCACCAGCCGGCCCTTGCTGTAGGTCTCTATCCAGCCGTGGTATTGCTCCACGCCCTTCTGGTCCAGGTTCGTGCAGGGCTCATCGAGCAGCAATACCGGCGTATTTGAGAATATAGCCTGCGCCAGCTTCACCCGCTGCTTCATGCCCGATGAGTAGTCTCCTATCGGCTTGTCAGCGGCAGTTGCAAGGCCCGTCATAGCTATGATCGTATCCACCGTCATACCGGGCAGCATCTTCTTGAACGAAAAATGGAAATCAAGGAATTCACGGAGTGTAAGCTCTTCCACTATCTCCTGCCCCGGCGCGCAGAAGCTCACGTAGCTAAATAGTTGCTCGGCGCTTATCGTTTCGCCATTATCGCCGGTTATCACAAGCTTGCCTGCCGTGCCTACTTTCGAGGGTGTCTGCATCCCTGCAATTATCCGCAGCAGTGTAGACTTGCCGCTGCCATTAGGCCCCAACAGCGCATAGGCACCGGGTGCGGCAAACGTATAGCTGACATCCTTGAATATCCAGTGCTTCTGAAACCGTTTGCTGATATGCTCAAGGGTAATGGTCATCAAGCTAAAAAGATAAAACTAAAATTCGTGGTAACCGGGTAATTACTGCGAGGTTGAGAATATGCTATTACTAAGTTACGCTGGCTAGAAATAGCCCCGGCCTTCAGGCCGGGGTGTAAAAACAATAGGACGGCTTTAGCCGAAATGGTCACGGTAAGTGCCGAAGATCAATTCGACGACCAGCTCTACTAGCCAAGTCTCAGGTATCTTAGAGCACAGGTTTTCACTTTTAAATTTTGACTTTTTAATTTTTTACGGCAAGTCTTCGCTATGCCTGCGTATATACCCCTTCATTATCCCCCGCCCCGTGTCGCGCACAAACGTAATTATCTCATCGCGCTCATCAGATACGGGTATCTCGGTTTCTATAATGCTCAGCGCCTTAGATACATTGTATCCCCGCACAAAGAGTATGCGGTATATGTCCAGTATATGGTTGATCTTTTCTATTGAGTACCCTTTGCGCTTGAGGCCCACGGAGTTCACCCCCACATAAGACAGCGGCTCACGCGCAGCCTTCACATATGGCGGTATATCTTTCCGCACCAGCGAGCCACCGGTCACAAATGCATGCGAGCCTATACGTACAAACTGCTGCACAGCCGTAAGGCCTGCAAGCACCACGTGGTCGCCCACAATTATATGCCCTGCAAGGGTAGTATTGTTAGAGAATATGCAGCCATTGCCCACCTCGCAGTCGTGCGCTATGTGGCTGTAAGCCATTATCAGGCAGTTGTTGCCTATACGTGTCGCGTTCCGGTCAGTGGTGCCCCTGTTTATTGTTACGCATTCACGTATGGTGGTGTTATCACCTATCACAGTGGTGGTATCTTCTCCTTTGTACTTCAGATCTTGCGGTATGGCAGATATGATAGAGCTTGGAAAGATGCGGCAGTTCTTGCCTATGCGTGCGCCTTCCATTATGGTCACGTTAGAGCCTATCCATGTCCCTTCGCCTATCTCCACGTTACGATGTACCGTTGTAAACGGGTCTATCTTCACATTGGGGGCTATCTTAGCATCGGGATGGACGTATGTAAGCGGGTGGATCATTTTTTGTCTTTTCGTACAATTTGTGCCACCAGTTCCGCTTCGGTAGCTAGTTTATTACCCACATAGGCAGTCCCACGCATTTCACATATCCCACGGCGGATGGGATTAAGCAATTCCAGTTTCAATATCAGCGTGTCGCCGGGGCGTACCAGCTGCTTGAACTTCACTTTGTCTATTTTCAGAAAATAAGTATCGTAGTTCTCCGGGTCGCTGTAATTGTTGAGCGCCAGTATGCCACCTGTCTGTGCCAGCGCCTCTATCTGCAGCACACCGGGCATTACCGGGTTGCCGGGAAAATGCCCCTGGAAGAAATGCTCATTGAATGTCACATTCTTTATCCCCACCACATGGTTGTCGCTAAGCTCTATGATCTTATCTACCAAAAGGAAGGGGAACTTATGTGGCAGCGCCCTCGATATCGCCATAATGTCGTAGATAGCCTGCTGCGATGGGTCGTAGTGCGGTATATCAGACAGGTGCTTGTTCTTCTTTATGTACTGCTTTATCTTCCTCGCAAACTCCACGTTAGATGCGTGGCCGGGCCTGCTGGCTATGATGTGTGCCTTTATAGAGTGCCCTACCAGTGCCAGGTCGCCTATCACATCGAGCAGCTTATGGCGTGCGGGCTCATTGGTAAAGTGCATCTGCACATTATTCAGGATACCCTCTTGCTTTACCTCTATCTTTTGCTTGTTGAATACCTTGGCCAGCCTGTTCAGCTCATCCTGCCCTACAATCTTATCTACAACCACTATGGCATTGCTCAGGTCTCCGCCCTTTATCAAGTTATTGTCGAGCAGGTATTCCAGCTCATGCAGGAAGCAGAATGTGCGGCACGGCCCCACCTCGCTCCTGAACTCGCTGATATGCTTCAGCGAAGCATGCTGGGTGCCCAGCACCGGGGAATTAAAGTCGATAAGCGCGGTGATCTGGTACTCCGTAGAGGGTACCGCCAGCATATCTACGTTCTTTATGGGGTCGTAGTAGTGTATGTTGCTGTCTATGGAGTACACTATGCGCTTAGCCTCCTGCTCCTGTATGCCGGCGCTGTCTATGGCCTCCATAAACTGCTTGGCGCTGCCATCGAGTATGGGCACTTCAGGCCCATCCATCTCTATGAGCACATTGTCTATACCCAGCCCCACCAGCGCCGCCAGCGTATGCTCTATGGTGCTCACGCGGGCGCCGTTATACTCTATCGTAGTGCCTCTCGATGTGTCTACAACGAAGTCTACATCCGCCTTCACTATTGGCTTGTCAGGCAGGTCTACACGCTGAAACCTGATGCCAAAGCCAGCATTGGCCGGCCTCATGGTCATCGTTACATTTTCACCTGTATGCAATCCTACACCGTGCAGGGTTACAGATCCTTTTAGCGTTTGCTGATTCTGGTTATTATTTGCCGAGTGCAAAGTATCTGGTTTTTTCCTGCTTTCCGGTTTAATTAAAATTTCGTCGCTCACTTTTTATACTCCAGGTTTTGAGTGCTTAGTAATGCAGTTAACTCCTGAACTGTTTCTTCAAGTTTTTGCAGCCTGTGCTGCAGCTCCGGCAAATTTCTAAAAATTGCCTGACTTTTTAAGGAACTTTTATAATCAAATGCAGGGCTACCATTTAAAGCCGAATATGGTGTCCCCACCGACTTCGATAACCCGCTCTGCGCATTGATGCGCGTGCCGTCTGCTATATGTATATGGCCTACCATGCCCACCTGCCCGCCTATCACGCAGTTCTTCCCTACTTTGGTACTGCCCGATATGCCGGTTTGCGCGGCTATTACAGTATTCTCACCTATCTCCACATTGTGCGCTACCTGTATCAGGTTATCCAGCTTCACCCCTTTGCGTATCACTGTTGAGCCCATGGTAGCGCGGTCTATTGTAGTGTTGGCGCCTATCTCCACATCGTCCTCTACTATTACGTTGCCTATTTGCGGCACCTTCTTATAAGTTCCGTCGTTGAGCGGGGCAAAGCCAAAGCCGTCGCCGCCTATCACCGTGCCTGAGTGTATTACCACTCTGCTGCCCAGCCTGCATTCATCATATATTTTTACGCCTGCGTATACCTTGGTATGGTCGCTTATTACCACATTGTTACCAATGTAGCAGCCCGGGTATATCTTCACCCCATCTCCTATCTTTGCATTCTCGCCTATGTAAGTAAATGCGCCTACATATACATCCTTGCCTATGGTTGCACTCGCGCATACGTATGATGGCTGCTCAATACCCGTTTTGCCGCCGCCCGATATGATCTCTTTATATTTTTCAAGCAGGAAGGCAAAGCCTATATAGGCATCCTTCACCCTTATCAGCGTAGCAGTTACGGGCCTGTCTATAACAAACGCCTCGTTGACGATCACTATCGACGCACTCGAAGTATAGATGTATTCCTCGTACTTAGGATTAGCTATAAAGCTGAGAGAACCTTCCTTCGCCTCCTCTATCTTCGCTACCTCACTTACCCGGGCATCCGGGTTCCCTTCAAGCTTGCCTTGTATCAGGGTAGCTATTTGCTGCGCTGTAAACTGCATGTGCGATTATTTTCTATCGTTTATATTAATAAACAACCATTATTACTGTATTCAAGGCAATTACTATCATTGGACGTAGCAAATGTAGTTTTTATGTACCGCTCTGGCAAGTGTTTGGTTGACCAATGAATCGTCTATTTCTGTAATGTTTTTGTAGCCGCCATCCTTCATCTCTATTTTAATAAGCTCATCATTAATATTATAGGTACTGTTAGATGCCTCCCCGGTGAATACGAAGTAGGAGAGCTCACTATCCTCCAGCTGCAGCAGCGACTTTACTTTTTCTTTCTTCTCCTCCAAATTGCTTGCCAAAGATTGAGAACTGAGCAAAACTTTATAAAGTTTCCGCAAAGTAAGCATCCTGCACAACATTGATAACACTTTATCTTCATGCGTTTGCCATACTTTAATGGAGGCCATTACATCGGAATCATCCAACTGGCAATACTTTTCCAGGTGCATTGGCTCATTATAAAAATCTTCTTCGGTGAGGTCTTTATATAAAAAGTAATGCAATGCCGGTGTAGCAAACAGCTCTTTACCCTCCCTGGCAAGCTCCTTAGCCCTTCTCAGTATATTTATTAATAGCATCTCCGCGCCCAGCACCGTCTTGTGCAGGTATACCTGCCAATACATGAGCCTTCGCGCTATTATAAATTTCTCTACTGAGTACACGCCCTTTTCCTCCACCATCAGCTCATTGTGCTGCACCGATAGCATTTGCAGTATGCGGTCATACCCTATCACGCCTTCTGATACTCCGGTGTAAAAGCTGTCCCTGTTCAGGTAATCCATCCTGTCCACATCCATCTGGCTCGATACCAGCTGGTGCAAATATTTTTGCGGGTAAGAAGAATTGAATATCTCGAGCGCCTTATCCAGCAGCCCGCCAAACTGCTGGTTCATGCGCTGCATTATTAACCGCGACAGTGTCTCATGCGGCACATTTACCAGGCTATGCTCCAGTGAGTGAGAGAATGGCCCGTGGCCCACATCGTGCAGCAAGGCGGCCAGCCTTGCCCCCAGGCATTCATCTTTGTCTGTTGTTATGCCCTTTGCTTTCAGCTCATCGAGCGCTTTACCCATCAGGTGGCAGGCACCCAGGGAGTGCGCCAGCCGGGTATGCACCGCACCGGGATATACCAGGTGCGCCAGCCCCATTTGCTTTATATGCCGCAGCCGCTGAAACCACGGATGGTCGATAACTTGTATGATCTCATGCTCGGGAAAACGGATAAATCCATAGACCGGGTCATTGACTATCTTGACCTTTATGCTCATTTTGTGCTGCAAAATACCTCAATTTAGCGAAGCCGGTATTTGAGGGTTTTATTATTTTAGACGTTTATTTGAAATAATGCCAGTCGCACCCAATAAATCAATTATATATATCCTGGTATTGGTGTGTATCATTTCCCGGATACCGCAGCTGGTCAGTGACAACCTGCTGCTCGATGGTGATGAATGTGTGGTGGCGATCATGGCAAAGCACATGCTCCAGGGCAAAGCCATCACCCCCTACTTTTATGGGCAGTCTTACGGCTTCTCACTTATCGAATGCCTGCTCATTGTTCCTTTTTATCTTTTGCTTGGATTTTCAACCGTTGCCGTAAAGCTGGCAATGCTGGCGCTATGGACTACCGGGGTTATATTGCTCTACAAGGCCCTTGAGCTGTTCAATAAAGGCAACAGCAAACTACCCATCCTGCTGATCCTTGTATTTATCTGGTCGCCGGCATGGGCGGTGTGGTCTATGAAGGCCCGCGGCGGCTACCTCACCTCGTTCGCTACTACGTCAGCGCTCCTATTCCTATTATTTAACCCAAAGAAAACGCCTTCTTCCTATCTGCTTATCGGCCTGCTTTGCTGCCTCATTTTCGAGAGCCAGCCATTGTGGATACCCGGCCTGCTACCACTCCTCGCCGGCCATTTTCTGATAGAGAAAAAGATCAGCAACCTCATCAGGTTCCTTGCGCCCATTGTTGTGATATTTACAGGGCTGCACTTTTACAAGCAATCGCTTCCGTCTTTTGGGCAGATACCCTTCTTCATGCCCACGGGCGCTGAGCTATCATCGGCCATCACCCGCCTGCCTAACTTTCTGTACTACAGCCTGCATGGCAACTACTTCTTTAACGAAATACAGCAGCCCAATTTTTTCTGTGCATTCATTGCTGTTGTATGGTCGCTTGTGGTGGTGCTAATACTGCTCATTGCGGCATATAATATCATCAGGCGCAAGGCGGGCACCGCCATCTTTAACTACTCAGCCCTATCGCTGCTGCTATGCCTCGGCTACACCATTTTCTCTGTATACTATCAGCCGCGCTATCTGCTGCCGCTTTCCGGCTATACTTTGCTATCGCTTATCTTGTTATTCAACCTGCGGCCAGTGCGCATGGGTATCCTGGCACCTGCATTTGTTACCACCATGGTTGCCGGTATTGTTTCGGTGATCACATTTTACGATTTCCAGTTCTCGACCATTCGCGAAAAGAAATTGACGGATGCGCTGCACAAGCTATCAGACCAGGGCATCCACTACGCATTCAGCAATGACAACCTCTTCACCTGGCAGGTGCTGTTCTATTCTAATGAAGATATATTGTGCCGCGAAAGGCTGATCCCCGGGCGCTATCCTGCTTATCAGCGAAAGATAGACAGCGCGTATAGCCACGGCGCAAAGACCGCCTACATTGCCTATCCCTTATACCCGCCTGCATTCGAATTTAAAACCTATTTCTTTATCAACGAATACCTGGTAGCTCCCGATCCTCCCGCACGTATCATACTACCAAATTTCCCGGCATCACCCATCCGGCCATAGCTATTCGTAGTCTTCAGTATTAGTAGGCGCGTGCTCTATCGGTTCTTCATCATCGATATCGCCATTAGGTTTCTTATTGAGCGGATCGTCTGGCAACCCCATTGTTGGGTCGATGTTCATGGTATCCGTCACAGCACAGTCTACATATCCCTGCGGCTGTTTAAAGGTCGCGCTCTGCGATATGCCCAGTTTTTTATCATTATACACCCGGCGCATAAAGTAGGCCCATATAGGCAGTGCAGCCGATGCGCCCTGGCCAAGAGCCTGGCTCCGGAAGCGGAACTCCCTGTCATCGCAACCCACCCATGCACCTGCCAGTATCTGCGGTGTATAGCCTATGAACCATGCATCAGCCTGGCTGTTGGTAGTGCCTGTTTTACCGGCTATCTCCCCCGTGAGGTTGTACCTGAAGCGCAGGCGATGCGCCGTGCCATGGTCCACCACACCCTGCATCATCCGCACCATTTTGAATGCAGTAACTGGGTTAATGACTTCTTTCTGAGCAGGGGCAAAGTTCTTGATCAGCATGCCGTTCTTATCTTCGATCTTGCTGATGAAGAATGGCTCAGTACGCATGCCACCACTTGGGAACATACTGTATGCTCCCAGCATCTCGAACAGGGAAATATCAGATACACCCAAAGCGACCGATGGCACTTTCTCCACCCTGCTACTGATACCGCACTTATGCGTAAAATCAACGAATGCTTCAATGCCTACCTGCTTCAATATATACAGGGCTGCATTGTTCAGCGATTTGGCAAGTGCTGTCTTCATAGGCACATCTCCCTCTTCGCTGCCGCCTGCATCATACGGGGCTTTCAGTGTAGGGAACTCCTGCGGCTGCGTTGACACAATACCGCAGGGCGAAAAGCCGTTGTCTATCGCAAAGCAATATAGCAGGGGCTTTATGGTAGAGCCTACCTGCCGCTTGGTATTGATATTAACGTGGTCGAACTGAAAGAAATTATGGTCAATGCCACCCACCCAGGCACGCACTTCGCCGGTATTAGGGTCCATGGCCATAAAGCCCGACTGCAAAAACAGCTTCATATACTTTATGGAGTCAAGCGGGCTCATCAGGGTATCCTTGTAGCGGGTTTTATTCCAGGCAAAAAGGCGCATCTTCACCGGCACCTTCATAGCGGCCATTGCCTTTGCTTCGGTCATATCCTGGTTCCGAAACATCTGGTACCGGTCCGATGATTTTATGCTGGTCATCAGTATATTCTGCACATTGCCTTTCTTAGCCCATATGCTGCCGTCTTTATAACCCGGCTGCCCCATAAAGTCTTTCTGTAGTGTGGTAAGGTGCTCGGCCATAGCCTCCTCGGCATAGCGCTGCATGCGGGTATCCAGCGTGGTTGTGATCTTTAGCCCATCCTTATACAAGTCGTATGGCGTACCATCCGGCTTTTTCAGGTCTTTCACTACTTCTTTTATCTGCTGCTCCACCACCTGCCTGAAGTAAGGTGCCAGGCCGTAGTGGTAGTCAATTTTATGATAGTCGAGTGGTGTTTCCCCTGCTTTTAGCTCATTCACCTGGGCTTCCGTCAGGTACTTGTATTTCTCCATTTGCTCCAGCACCACGTTGCGCCTTTCTCTTGCGCGCTTAGGGTGGGAGCGTGGATTGAAAATAGTATTGCCCTTCAGCATCCCTACCAGCACCGCAGCCTCATCTACGGTCACTTTATCCGGCGTTTTGTTATAGAACGTCATCGAGGCATTCTTTATGCCATACACATTATCGCCAAATGGCACAGTATTCAGGTATAGGGTTAGTATTTCGCTTTTCGTCAGGTTGCGCTCCAGCTTCACAGCCAGCACCCATTCCTTCAATTTTAGTATCGGCAACATAAAAAGGCTCCTGCTCTGCCTCGGGAAAAGGTTCTTTGCCAGCTGCTGCGACAGCGTGCTGCCGCCACCTGCGCGCCCCAGCCGGAATACAACCCTAAGCGTGGCAATAGGGTCTATACCCGCATGCTCATAAAACCGCGCATCCTCAGTGGCCAGTAAGGCATTAACGATATTAGGCGATATCTCTGAATACTTGCTGTTAGAGCGGTCCTGCACATAATACCGGCCCAGCAGCGTACCATCTGCCGCATACACATCAGACGAAATAGCACTCTGCGGATTTTCCAGCTCGCTGAGCGATGGCATATAACCCACCAGCCCATGATTGATAGCCAATATCAATAACGGGAATAAAACGAACAGGCAGGCAAAAGTGATCCATAATGTCTTTATGGGCTTACTCATTTTCCACCTCCCGCGTTTTGTATTTTCTACCTGTTGCTTCAAGGGACTGTTTTTTAATGTACTGTTTTCTCTAAATGTTTTATTTACCGCTTTTGCCCCAGGTGTCCCGCACCTCCCAGGTGTGGGACACCTATTATCTAACTATTTCGCTCCAAATACTGCCCTTCACTTCAGGGGTCTCACTCGCAGACTTACGACTTAAAGCTAAAGCTTACGACTTACAACTAAAAATAACACCTCCCTCATCCTGAGCTCTTCGCCAAAGGGATAACGGGGTATGCTCACAAGCTCACCATCGCCCTCACAACCTACGGTCTGTACAATAACACCTCCCTCATCCTGAGCTCTTCGCCGAAGGATAGGGCCGGGGTTTCTCGCACACTTACGACTTAAAGCTTACGACTTACAACTAAAATAACACCTCCCTAATCCTAAGCTCTTCGCCAAAGGGATAACGGGGTATGCTCACAAGCTCACCACCGCCCTCACAACCTACGGTCTGTACAATAACACCTCCCTCATCCTGAGCTCTTCGCCGAAGGATAGGGCCGGGGTTTCTCGCAGACTTACGACTTACAACTTACGACTTACGACTAATTCTCAAAATTACACTTCTTTTTCCTCTTCCTCCGGCATCACAAAAAAGCCTGCGCTACGCACCGGGTTCAAAAATCCAAAGAACCTTGTACTGAATTTTATCTTCTGCCGCGCCGCCGCCAGGAATGGCGCCAGGAAGCCACTCACATACTGCTGCTCAGTTGCAGTCAATGGCTGCTTCGCATACTTCTGCTTCAGGTACACATTCATAAAGCCCGTCAGCGACACCTTGCCGCTACCCGGCAACCCAAGCTGCGGATCTGCCATATCGCGCGCATACTGCATCGGCGTGCGGGTGCCACGGGGCATACCTGCCATATGCAGGTAATAGGTTGCAGCACGGTAGGCCCAGTATGCCTTGTTGCCTTCAGGTTTGCCGTTCTTATAACGGAGTATAAAGTAGCGCAGCACCATACCCGGCCATAGTAGCACGAGCAGCACAAAGCCTAAAGCTATGCCCACCGCGGTCCAGAGAATTTTTTTCACGGAAACCGGCTTCGCTGCCGCGGCTTCCTTCTTCTTCTCATCAGGTTTTACTACGTCCTTCCGCTGCAGGTATACCTCGTCTATCGGTGTTGCCTCAGGCAGCCGCTTTATCAGCGCTGGGCCGCTTTCACCCGGCATAGGCTCTATGACTTTCAGCGCATCTGCATACGATACTGCCGTCCCCTCATCCCCTTTCTGCACATTCTTCAGCAACACAGGCAGGCTATCGCGATATATCGCAGCCACCTTCATATCCATATCTATCCGCACCGGTGTGGTCAGCTTATACTCCTTGTCGTGGAATATCAGCTGCTTCACACTCACCTGCATACGCTTCTTCAGCGTGTCCACATTTTCCACCACACCTTCTGCGGCAAACCACGCCTTGGGCGGCTGCATTGGCGGGGTGCCATCTGGCTGCGGGGTCTCCCGGTTCTCATTGTCATTGCCAACCGTAGTGTCAAAGTCGAGCCACCCATAACCCGGGAAGTATACCTGCACCCATGCATGTGCCTGGTTAGCATAATACCAATACCAGCCTTTGTTTTTATCGCTCCTGTCCTCGGTGAGGAAGCCTACCGCTATACGCGAGGGAATACCCAGCGACCGCAGCATAAACAGTGTAGCCCCTGCGAAATAGGCGCAGTACCCCTTGTGGTTCTCATTGAGGAAGTAGAGCAGCTTCGATGCATCCGGCAGGTCCGGCACTCCCGGGTTGTCGGTGTATTTATACAGCCTGTCACCGTTTTCGTCTTTCGACAGGAAGTAGTTGCGTATCGCTAGTACTTTATCTACCGGCGTCTTAGCTGTGTCTGTAATTTTATGCGCCAGCGTGCCTATACTGCCAAACTTCGGGTTTGTAGGCATATCGGTATAGTACTTCATGAACTTCGGGTCCACATCAGTATAGGCTGAGTCCGTAACAGTTCGCAGCACAGTAAACCGCATCTCCTGGAATTGCTTTATCTGCGGGTTCTGCACATTATAAATGAAGTAGGCACTGTTCAGGGTCGATACATAGCTCTTAGCCCTGAATGCCGATTTGAACTCCCCCCTGAAGTCTTTTTCTATAGTTATGGGCTGCACAAAAAAACCCACATTGGGCGCCAGGTAGGTCTCCGGCGATAGCGATTTTGTATATACCTCTATTTCCACCGTCTGCCGTAGCTTCTCACCCAGGCTGTTCTTGATCACCGTAGAGTCCTGCTTGGTATGGAACATCGGTATCTTCGATGGGTCCGGCTCAAACAGGTCGTTATAAGGTATCGTCTTGTCCCGCTCAAAAGTCTCCGTGCTGGTGTCAAACTTGGTAAAGTAAAAGGCGGTCAGGTACAAGGGATTGGGCATATCAGTACCCGGGAAAAAATTGTTGATGCGCGCGCAAAACAACAGCTGCTTGCTGCGGCTCAGCGAGCTGCCCAGCCTGGAGTAATCGCTGAGGTTAAAGGTGTTGTCCTTATTCTTCTTCAGCATATCGTTGCTGCCGCCCTTGCCCCCGCCACCATAGTTGGCCACTGTAGCCTTTATCTCCTTCTTCAGCATATACACCACGCCTCCCAGCAGCAGCGCCGCCAGCACGCTAAAAAAGCCCAGCCGCCTCGACAGGAACCACCAGAATTGCTGTGACTTATCCTTGTAATTATAGATCTGCTCAGCGGTGAAGATGATGTAAACCGTGTAGAGCAGCGCCGGCATAAAGGCTCTTAGCAAGCTATACACCGAGTCCGCGTTCGCTTTTGCTATTAGCGCTATACAGCTGCAAAGCAGGCCGGCGCCTATGATCACCGACCAGTATCTCAGCCTTACAAAGCCCCAGCCTATCAGCCAGCCAGCAGCAAATAGTATAGCAAATACCTGGAACCTGCGTGCAATAAAAAAGGCATCAAACTCACCGCTCTCATATTGGTCCAGCCCCTTATACAGCGCATATAGCCCCACTATGAGCATGATAAACGTAGGCAAAAAGCGGATGCGGAAGGAATACACCAGCGCCGCCACACCCATACCCACAGCCAGGTATAGCGTTTGCTGCAACGCCTGGTTTTGCAGTATAGAGTAGTACTGATTTACATTATCAAGCAGGAAATACCCCACCGCCGCCGTAGGCAGCACCAGGAATATAAGCTTAGCCAAAAACTCATTTAAAGGAGTGGCGCGTTGGATATTCATAGATGATGAAAGGTATGGGCAACACTTGCGTTTGCCCTCACTGTATATAAGGTATAAATATAGGGAGAATTACAAAGTCAAAGTTGTTAAAAAATTGGCGTCGATGCCCCGTTCCGGATATCCCCACGCAAGGGGCAATCACTACGGGCACCCTACCATATCATGAGAAAACAAAAATTAAAAATAGTTTTTCGCACCCATAGATATCCACATAGGTCGGTCATTTGTTTTCGCATAAATAACACCCACGTAGGGGTGGCCCTTGCGGCCACCCTATCGCGTAGGGATTGTCGCGAGTGAGCGGGAGCAAGCCCCGCCCCGCTATTTTTGCATAATACTCATTAAATAAATAACTCTTATGCACATTGATATTCCCCACTACACCTTCACCGTCTTCCACTTCCCCTTCTTAAAGAAATAAAGTGCTATAAGCGCTATAACCGTCTCAGCAATAGGCACAGCCATAAACGCACCGGTAGTCTTCAGGTCCAGCCCCTTTGCCAGGAAGTACGCCAGCGGCACCTGGAACAGCCAGAAACCCACAAAGTAGATAATTGTCGGCGTGCGCGTATCGCCCGCACCATTGAGTGCCTGCGTCATCACCATGCCTATACCGTAAAAGATGTAGCCAGAGCCTATTATCTGCAATGCGCGTGCGCCATAAGCCACTATTTCGGGGTCCTTTACAAAGAAGCGGATAATAGGCTCTGGGAGGAAAAGGAACAGCCCCATCACAAATGCCATGAATATAGCGTTGTACTTCGCTGTCAACATCACGCTTTTCTCGGCCCGCTCGGGGTGGCCCGCGCCAAGGTTTTGCCCTACAAGCGTAGCTGCAGCATTGCTGAGGCCCCATGCCGGCAGTATGAAGAACACCACATTGCGTATCGCCACCTGGTACCCCGCGGAGGCAGTAGTGCCCCCGGTCTCGGCCACCAGGCGAGCCAATATTATCCAGCTGCCACTGGCTATAATGAATTGCAGGGTTGCAGGCGAGGCTATCTTGATCACGGAGGCAATGATCTCCTTGTCCCATTTAAAATGGTGCTTGTGAAATTTCAGTATACCGCTGCCTTTGAACAGGTGATAGCATTGATACAGCACTCCCGCGCCCCGCCCAATCACGGTAGCTATAGCGGCACCCTTCAATCCCATAAAGTGGATGAATATGGGACACAGGATTATATTGATGGCGCTGGCTATCCACAGGCTCTTCATAGCCATTGCCGCATTGCCCGCGCCGCGGAATATACCGTTAATCAAAAACAGTAAGATGATGAACAGACTGCCGCTAAACATGATACGGGTAAAAATTGCCCCCTCTGCCACTACCTCTGCGCTCGCTCCCATCAGTGCCAGTATCTCCGGCGCAAAATACATCCCGGCAATACTCATCACTACCGTTGCTATTAGCGCAACTAATATAGACTGTGCTCCCGCATGTGCCGCAGCCTCCTCATTCTTCTCCCCTATCCGCCGCGATACTATTGCCGTCGCAGCCGTGCTCAACCCTATGGCTATAGAATATAAAATGGTAATTACCGACTCGGTAAGGCCCACGGTCGCTATAGCATTTTCCCCAAGCTTGCTCACGAAGAACATATCAACCAGCGCAAACACACTCTCCAGGCTCAGCTCCAGTATCATAGGTATCGCCAGCAGGAAGACCGCCTTAGGTATGCTGCCCTGTGTATAGTCCTGCTCCTCGCCGTTAAGCGATTGCTTTATTGTGGTAATGAGTTTTTTAAAAGTAAGTGTGTTGGCCATTATATCCGCTAAAATAGAGCGCAAATGTATTAGTAATAAAGTTGAAAGCTCATGCCCATATGCGACAATTTAAGGGCGTATCACGAATAGTAGTTCAGGGGTTGCCCTGACCGCATATTATATTCCTGGTGTATTTACGCTTTGCAAACCGGGATCATTGAGTATATTCATGGAGCTGATAAAGAGGTCTCCATTTCTTCACTAAGGCCTCGTGCAGCGTTTTTAACAGGCTATGAGTACCGGTGTTATCGAAAATTCAGGAGAAGCAACTGTAGTAGTCCGAACGGGTGTATTTAAGCACCAGCGGCTGTTGTCGCTCGATGCACTGCGCGGCTTCGATATGTTCTGGATCATTGGCGGCGAGCGCATATTCCACAGCATGGCAAAGGCTACCGGCGCACCCGTGTGGCGCACCCTCTCTGAGCAGTTCGATCATGCGGAGTGGCACGGCTTTCGCGCCTATGATCTTATTTTTCCGCTCTTCCTGTTCATGGCCGGTGTGTCTACGCCATTCTCCATAGGTAGCGAGCTCGAAAAGGGCAAGAGCCGCCAGCAGCTATTGTGGCGCATCATTCGCCGCGGGCTAATACTGGTATTGCTTGGCATCTACTGCAACAACGGCCTGAAGATTATGCCATTCTCAGAATTCCGTATACCCAGCGTATTGGGCCGCATTGGCCTGGCTTGGATGCTTGCAAACATCATTTACCTCTATGCCAGGGAGCGCACGCAGGTAATATGGTTCAGCGTCATACTAATTGGATATTGGCTGCTGCTTAAATTCACAGCCGCTCCCGGCTTCGCCATCGGCGACCTCACTATGCAGGGCAACTTCGCCTCTTATATAGACAGGCTAATAATACCCGGCAAGCTCTACCTCGATATCCACGACCCGGAGGGGCTGGTATCTACCATCCCTGCCATCTGCACGGGCATGCTGGGCATCTATGCAGGCAGCATCTTAAAGAGTACCCGCAGCCCTGAGACCAAAACCCTGTGGCTGGCGGGCATAGGAGCAGCGTTGATAGCCGCGGCGCTATTGTGGCATATCAACTTCCCCATCAACAAAAATCTCTGGACAAGCTCCTTCGTGCTGCTCACCGGGGGGCTCAGCATGGTGCTGCTATCGCTTTTCTATTACATTATAGACGTGCTCGGGTATAGCAAGTGGGCGTTCTTCTTCAAGGTCATAGGTGTTAACTCTATAATGATCTATGTTTCCAGCCGCTTCATCAACTGGGACCATGCTACTAATGCTTTCTTCAGGTGGGTGCCACAGGTAGCAGAGCTCTACGGGCCTGTATTGTGGGCACTTGGCTTCCTTGCAGTAAAGTGGGCATTTCTATATTTTATGTACAGGAAAAAGGTATTCCTCAGAGTATAATTACCGCGGCTGCTTCTCGGGCAAATACTTCCAGTAGCGGCGTGGCATGTGCTGTATGTGCAGCTTCATATTCTTCCGCGATGCTATGTTCACGCTCGCAAAATACTTCTGCCACAGCTGCTGGTATATCTCTTCCGTTTCATCCAGTATCGCCGCTACAGCTTTGCCGTTGCCATGCGCGTCATTAAAAGTTAGAGTTATATATTGTACCTGCTTTAGGTCGTAGTACAGGCCGTACTTACGCTTCACATCATAGATAAGCCATCGCTGGTCTGCATAGCGCTTGCGGAAGTGGGGCTCTATTAGCGGCAGCACATTGAAGTCCGGCTCTACTGTGGCATAGTATAGATTGTCTTTGGTGAGCTGAAAACGCACAAAGGCCTCCATCCTGTGCTTTTCCCGATGCACCTTCTTCGCAGTGTCTGTCACATATCGCACCGCCTCATGGCTATAGTCGGATCCGATATTGCCTTTCAAAAAGGCATACTGCATATACCGCAGCAGCATATCTTCCATACCTGCTTGCTCAGAAAGAAAGGTTCTATACAGCGCATTGATTCCAGCGCGGTTTATCGTCGCTTCAAGCCCTTTCCACACCCGCTGGGCTTTTATCTCATCGGTATACACCATATGCGACGTGGCAAATATGCTGTCCTGCCGGCGTGCTTCAGGCACTATCGTCGCCCCAGCATACTTGTATTCATACACATCAAACACCGCTGTGAGCAACCCCGCAAAACTCCCATCATACACCAGCACCTGCATATCAGAAAAGGCTGCCTTGTGGTGAAAAACTGGCGGTGTACTTACTATGCGCCGATGATAAAATGAGCTGCTTTATTTGCTCTGGCAGGTAATCCTTCTTCTCGAACAGAGGGCTCTGGCATGTGATGAAATACCGCGCACGATTGATAGCTATACCCATTTTCTTCAGGTGGTCCCAGCCCAGCCTGCTAAACTTGCGTGCTGCAACTATCTTCAATGCCGACTGCACACCTATGCCGGGTATCCGCTTGATGATCGCAAGGTCGGCCTTATTTACGTCTACAGGAAACACATCGAGGTTGCGTAGCGCCCATGCCAGCTTAGGATCAATATCAAGGTCCAGCAGCGGCTGCTGCGGCGATATGATCTCATCTACTTTGAAGCCATAAAACCGCAGCAGCCAATCGGCCTGGTACAGCCGGTTCTCGCGTATTACAGGCACCGGCGTACCGAGTGCCGGCAGCCTGTTATCGGTGCGTATGGGCACATAGCCCGAGTAGTAAACCCGCTTCAGGTTAAGCTTGCTGTAGAAATGGTTAGCGGTGTACAGCACATGCAGATCAGTATCCGGCGTAGCGCCTATCACCATTTGTGTGCTCTGCCCGGCCGGGGCAAAGAGCGGCGTGCTCTTTATCACCGCCTTTTCATCCTTGTACTGTCGCAGCGCACCCTGTATGTACTTCATAGGGTGTATCATATCAGCCCGGTTCTTATCGGGTGCCAGCAGCTTTAGGCTTTGCTCTGTGGGCATTTCCACGTTCACACTCAGCCTGTCGGCATACAGTCCGGCCTCCTGCAATAGCTCGTTGCTGCTGCCCGGTATGGCCTTTAGATGTATGTACCCGTTAAACCTGTGCTCCGTGCGCAGCTTCTTAGCTATCAGCACCAGCCGCTCCATAGTATAGTCCGCATTTTTAAAGATGCCAGAGCTGAGAAACAGGCCCTCAATATAATTGCGGCGGTAAAAATTAATGGTAAGATCTACCACCTCCTGCACCGTAAATGCAGCGCGCTTTATATCATTGCTCTTGCGGCTAACGCAATACGCGCAGTCGAATATGCAAAAGTTCGTCAGTAAAATTTTAAGTAACGATACGCAGCGGCCATCCTCTGTATATGCATGGCATATGCCCATTCCTTCGGCATTGCCCAGTCCCTTATTGTCATTCTTCCGCTTGCTGCCGCTCGAGGAGCACGATACATCGTACTTTGCCGCATCTGCCAATATCTCCAGCTTCTCCGCTATCCTGTCCCACCCCATCCTGCTACTGCAATTTATTTAATTTCCCTGATTGTTAAGCACTTACGCCTTTTGGCATGATTATGCAGCAAATTTCCTACCGAATACATTAGGATACAAGAAAAGATATCCACAATTTTAGACGATGACAGATACTGCCAGGCAAACCACCGTAAATAAAGGCTATACTATTATTCTTGCAGGGGCCACCGGCGATCTTGGCGGGCGCGTAGCACATTACCTTATAGATAAAGGGGCAAAAATTAACGCATTGGTACGCCACGGTGCAAAAGCGGCGAAAGTAGCGCGCCTGCGGGAGCTGGGCGCTTCCGTTACAGAAGTAGACTATACTGATAAGGCATCGCTGGCAGCGGCATGCGCGGGCGGCGACTGTGTTGTATCAACCTTATCGGGCGTGCGCGATGTAATTGTAGATGCCCAAACAGCACTGCTTAATGCCGCAGTGGCAGCAGGCGTGCCCCGCTTCATCCCTTCCGACTTCTGCATCGACTACACCAGGCAACCACGTGGCGGCAACCGCAACCTTGACTTCCGCGCTGAGTTTGCCGCACGGTTGGATAAAGCACCCATAAAAGCCACATCCATATTGAACGGCATGTTTACTGATCTGCTGATAGGCCCCGCTCCATTCATCCTTTTTGGTATAAAGCGCGTACTCTATTGGGGCAATGCCGACCAGCTGATGGACTTTACCACCATAGACAATACCGCAGAATACACCGCAGCCGCCGCGCTCGACCCTGCTACACCGCGACACCTGCGCATAGCCGGCGAGGTAATAAGTCCGCGGGGACTCAGGAGAGATGCCAGCGAGGTAGCAGACGAAAAATACCGCCTGCTGCGCCCCGGCGGCCTGCGTAGGTTCCGGCTAATGATAAAGCTCACCCGCTTCCTGGTGCCCGGTAAGAAAGAAGTGTTCCCGCCATGGCAGGGCATGCAGTATATGCACGACATGTTCTCTGGCCTGCCCAAGCTCGACCCGCTCGACAACGACCGCTATCCCGGCATTGAGTGGACCAGCGTAGCCGAGGTATTGCAGCGCAGGAATAACAATTAGCTAGTTCTTGCTCTTAGGCAGATCGCACAGCATATCAGAGTGTATGTTCAGGCCGAGGTTAGTGAGGTTATACAGATGCTCACTGGCTACAATAAAAACGATCTCGCATATTTCGCGCTCCGAATAGTGCTGCGCCAGCTTTGCGAAAGTATCCTTGCTTACCGCCTTATTCTTCGTAAGCTCAGTAGCATAGTCGAGCGCCGCACGCTGTGCTTCTGAGAAGAGCGAGCTTGTCTTATAATCAGGCATCGCCTGGAAGCGCGCTATGCTCATGTTCTTGCTGATCGCCGTTGCCCGCGCAGCGTCCATGCAAAACAGGCAGATGTTCAGCTTGCCCACCCACTCGCGTATAAGCAAAGCCGTCTCCTGCGGCAGCAACAGCTTTTTATCCAGCTGCGACACCTTGCCGTAAAACATGCCAAAGGCAGCAGGGAGCCGCGCAGCATGCACCTTCAGCGGTGTGAGTACTTTACCGAATTGCTTCTTAGTGAAATAATACGCCAGCTTCATACCGAAGCCGGCAGGCCTTTCTATTGGTGCCAAAAATGTGCTCATTGTAAAATGATTTTGTTGATGAGCATTAATGACGAACGATTGCGAAGATATCGGACAGGTAACCCTGTTTTTTTTCCTTAAAATGAAAGGTCGTCAACAGTTACTTCCACCTTATCGCGCTTTACACAATGGACCATATCGTGTTTTCGCCACCTTGATACAGTCTCGCGCACTATATCGTCTGCCTCGTCAAATTCAATGTGTACATCGCATTCGTGACAGAAAACAAATTCGATATTCCTATCTAAAACAGTGATATAAACATCATGGCCAGGAAACGATGATCCAGATGTTGTTTCCTGCATCCTTATGTTATCCCAGATCTTTGCAGCCACGGTAGAAAATGGTTGCCAGTCGCCCCACGAAGTCCCGAAAAACATTTCTACCTCATTAACCTCGTGTGTCAGCAAAACATCCACGATAAGCCTGCATTCTGCCAAAAATTCGTCTTCCTCCATCATCGGAGTAAATACAATGTATTTCATATTACTGTGGGTCAAACGTTAGCCATTTCGTCTCGTCCAGCCACAACCTCCGCACTCTGCACTATCTTTTTAATGAGTGTAATCTGCCCCAGGTGATAATGCGTATGCTCTATAGGGCCAAGCATATGGCGGTAATAAATGCCATACTTCTCTTCCACGAAGAACTCGCCCAGCTTATCATCCGGCATCTGCTCCAGCAGCGCGGCGAATTGCTCTGCATTAGCCCACACCTGCTCCAGCATAGCCTCCCACTCTGCCTGCGATGTTATCGGCGGCACATCAAAGCTGTATTCATCCTTGGCATCTAGCGGACCACCCTCCAGCACCCTGATCTGTGCGATAACATAATAGTTGATGTGGTACACCAGTGTAGCAATAGTATTGAATGAATACACCTTCCTGGTAGCCTGCTCCCAGGTCACCCCTGCCAGTGTATCCTTCAGGTTCACGCAAGTCCAGTTACCGCCAAAGTGCATATCCCTGAAGTGCTTTGCAAGTTGCTTTGTATGTTGCATATGGTTGAGTTTGCGTGGGTAAATATCTTAAACTTTTACGAGATTTGTGGCTCAGCAGGAACCCTAAAACCATTTACGGTGAAAGAAGCAGGCGAAATTATCTGGACAGTAGTAATGCTCTTCTTCATTGCTGTTGTGCTTTACGGACAATACGTAATAGGGTATTTCTTCTACCTGCGATTTAGGGGCATTATCTCATCGGGATATAAAATTACACGTAGCGCTTTCGACCATGAAATTGCCCGGACGAACGATCATAGCGGGTTGAGAAAGCTGCATTACGGAAAGCGTATCTACTTAGTGTTCTTTTACGCTTTTCTTATTGCGATCGCTCTGGTACTATTAACTATGCTAGTGTTTGGCGACCCATAGATAAGACCGTTACCGCGACTTCACTCACAACCACAAACACCGTATGACAAAAGCTGTTACGATATTTCTTTTCTGTTGCACAATTATTTCCTGCACACACAGACAAGCTCCTATTTCAATAAAAGGGATAACAATTGACCCCACCATTAAACGCGAGGCAGACAAGCACATTGCCGACTCCAGGGAATTTGATGCATTCAAAGGCCGCATGCAGGTTTATTTTAATTCCGGCTATATCGAATCCCATCAAAATGACAGCTTGCTTTTTAGCTCTGACATGAAGGGCGCTAACATACCGTTTAAATCATTCTATTTATGGCATCATGATACTTTAACTATCGACGGTGCCTTTGGAATTTGGGGTGGTACTGGCTTCGCTATTGACATCTATCAAAACGAGGCCGTATTAACCCACATGTTAAGTTCGGACGACTTTGCAACACTTGCCTACACTGACTACGGCGCCCTATTGTCGCGGCTGGAAGTACCCTGCACAGCGACGAAAATAGTTCTGTCTGAAATTCCAGACTCAACAAAAAATCAGGTGATCTACGGATATGTTGAGTTTAAAAGCAACAACTTTTATGAGGCCAAAGAAACAGAAGAAGCAGGTACTAATGGACCTCGACAGAAATTGAGGAACAATATGAAGCTGTACTTTAGGAGTGCCAGGCTAAATCTCTGACTGATCTAATGCGATAATTACTACAATAGAAGTGAAAAAGGCCCCGCAACCGCGGGGCCTTCTCATTCAATCAGACATTTTATTTTACTGCTTCACAAAAGTGCGCACCACGCTTCCGTTGTCGCCTTTGAAGTTTGCAAAGTAAGTACCCGATGGCAATGATGCGACGCTGATCGTCGTTTCGCCTGCCGACAGTACTTCCTGCATTACTACCTGGCCAACAGTGTTAGTGATACTCACCACGCTATAAGCGTTTGTTTTCACTACAAGGTCGCCATTGGTTGGGTTAGGGAACAGCTCCAGTGCAGCCTGCTCAGCAACTTCCTCTATGCCCGTAGGGCATATGGTTACCGATACTGCCGAAGTTGTATAGCAACCAGTAGGCAGCATGTAGCTGATAGTAGCCGTACCCGCCGAAGAACCCGTGACTACACCCGATGCTGCGCCTACAGATGCAGCGGTGCCGCTAACACTCCATGTGCCGCCTGTGCTTGCGTTGGCAAGCGTTATCATCTGTCCTGCACACATTGTAGTAGCGCCGGTTATTACTGCTGGCAGCGGGTTAGTAGTTATAGTACGCATAACCATGCAGCCCGTAGGCATCATATAGGTGATCGTAGTGCTGCCCGCCGTAAGGCCGGTTACCACACCCGATGACATACCTACTGTAGCCACTCCGCCTGTAGCAGACCATGTGCCGCCTGTAGTAGTGGTAGCCAGTGTCATAGCATTGCCTACACATACATTAGGTGTACCGGTTATTGCTGCCGGCAGTGCATTTACGGTAACTGTAGTGGTAGCTACACATGTGCCGCCAAGCGAATAAGTAATGGTTGCAGTGCCTGCTGTCATACCTGTCACCACGCCCGATGTACCTATCGCGCCTATTGTTGCGTTGCTGCTGGTCCATGTGCCGCCTGCGCTCGCATTGGCCAGCGTTATAGTACCTGCCTCGCACACCATGTTGCCTGCTGTAGGGCCGGTTATCGCCGCTGCCGATGATACCACCGTTATCATGCTTGTGGCCATGCAGCCTGTAGGCATGCTATAAGTTATTGTAGCCACGCCCGGCATCATACCGCTTATCACACCTGTTGCTGTGCCTGATGTTACTATTGTTGGGTCGCTGCTGGTCCATGTACCGCCTGTTGCCGCAGACGATAGTGTTGCTGTTGCCCCTGTGCATACTCCCGTTACGCCCGTTATCGCAGGCATAGCGTTTACCGATATCATAGCTGTCGCAGTACAGCCGCCTGTAGTGGTGTAGGTGATCATAGATGTGCCTGCGGTAACACCGGTAATTATACCGCTGCTGCTGCCTGTGGTAGCTACTGCTGTTGTGCCGCTCATCCATGTGCCGCCCGGCAGCGCGCCTGACAGTGTTGTAGCTGAACCCGCACACATGGTCATGATACCTGTTACAGGGCCAGGTGTTGGGTTCACCATCACCTCCTGCATTACATAGCAGCCTGATGGCATTGCATAAGTGATCATTGTTGTGCCCGTAGCTATACCGGTAACAACGCCCGTAGTAGAGCCTATAGTGGCCATACCTGTAGCGCTGCTGCTCCATGTGCCGCCTGCTGTAGGGCTGGTAAGTGTCAGCGATGAGCCGGCGCATACGTTGAAGCCGCCCGTTGCCATGATCGAGTCAGGCATTGCGTTAACTGTGATCATAGACGTAGCCATACAGCCTGCCGATGTCATGTAAGTGATCATTGCTGTACCTGTAGTAACGCTTGTTATGATACCACTTGATGAACCGATAGTTGCCACGCCTGTTGCGCCGCTGGTCCATGTGCCGCCCGACAGTGCGCCTGAAAGCGTAGTGCCCGATCCTTCGCAAACACTCATAGTGCCTGTTATTGGCCCTGGCAATGGGTTCACCGATATAGTTCTTGTTACATAGCATCCGCCGCTGAGCATGTAAGTTATTGTTGTAGTACCTGCCGTTACGCCGGTTACCACACCGGTTGCGGAACCTATGGTTGCCGTACCTGTAGTGCTGCTCATCCATGTACCGCCTGCTGTTGCATCGGCCAGTGCTATTGTAGAGCCTGGGCATACACCAAAGCCTGTTGATGGACCTGTGATCGCAACCGGCATAGCATTCACCGTTACCGTTGTTGTAGCCATACAGCCGCTCGCAGTCATGTAGGAGATCGTAGAAGTACCCGTAGCCACACTGGTGATGATACCGCTGGAGCTGCCTACTGTCGCCACGCCTGTAGTGCCGCTCGTCCATGTGCCGCCAGCCAGTGCGCCGGAGAGTGTAGTGCCTGTGCCCATGCACATGGTCATTCCACCGCTGATAGGCCCCGGCAGTGGGTTCACTACTACTGTTTGCGTGGTGTAGCATCCGCCTGCAAGCATATAAGTTACTGTTGTAGTACCTGCTGTTACACCGCTTACTATACCGGTTGTTGACCCGATAGTTGCAGTACCTGTGGTGCTGCTCATCCATGTGCCGCCTGCTGTAGCATTAGTAAGCGCTATGGCAGAGCCTGCGCATACATTGAAGCCTGCCGATGGGCCGGTAATAGCCGCCGGCATTGCATTCACTGTCACCATTGCAGTAGCTGTGCAGCCACCCGCAGTAGTATAAGTGATCATTGATGTGCCTGCTGTAACGCCGCTGATAACGCCGGTACCAAGACCCACAGTAGCAACACCTGTGCTACCGCTTGTCCATGTGCCACCTGCTACCGATCCGCCCAGTGTAGTTGTAGACCCTGCGCATACATTCATAGTGCCTGTAAGTGGCGTGGGGACAGGATTTACTGTTACCGCCTGCGTTGCAAAGCAGCCTGTTGGTAAAGTGTAGGTAACTGTTGCTACACCTGTTGTTGCACCGGTAAGCACGCCCGTAGTTGAGCCTATTGTAGCAATACCCGTTGTGCTGCTGCTCCATGTACCGCCTGCGCTGGTGCTACTCAAGATCACTGTTGATCCCGCACACGCATTGAAGCCCGATGTTGATGACGATGTAATGGCCGCAGGCTGTGCGTTCACGGTGACTGTGGTCATTGCCATACAGCCACCTGCTGTAGTGTATGTGATCATAGATGTACCTGCTGCCATACCCGTTACCACGCCGCTGCCGCTGCTTACCATTGCTACGCCAGTGCTGCCGCTTGTCCAGGTGCCGCCCGCAAGGCTGTTGCCCAGTGTAGTGAGGGCGCCCGCGCACATGGTCATTGTGCCTGTTATAGCTGCGGGCTGTGCGTTTACGGTAACTGTTTGCGTTACATAGCAACCTGCCGGCAACATATAAGTCACTGTAGTAGTGCCTGTTGTCACGCCGCTGATAATTCCTGTCGATGAGCCTATTGTAGCAACACCTGTTGTGCTGCTCGTCCATGTGCCGCCGGGTGTAGCATTGGCAAGCGCCATGGTCATGCCTGTACATGCATTAAATCCTGTAGTACCCGCAGTTATGGCCGCCGGCATTGCATTAACAGTAACAACGCTCGTAGCTATGCAGCCCCCTGTTGTTGTATAAGTAATAGTCGATGTGCCCGCAGCTATACCTGTGATGATGCCGCTGCTGCTGCCTGCTGTGGCCACGCCTGTGCTGCCGCTGGTCCACGTGCCGCCGGGCAGTCCGCCGGCAAGCGTTGTCGTAGCACCTGCGCACATGGTCATGATACCTGTAACCGGTGCCGGTACTGGGTTCACGCTTACCGCCTGTGTTACAAAGCACCCGCCGGGCATTGTGTAAGTGATATTTGTGGTGCCCGTGGCAACGCCTGTCACCACGCCTGTTGTTGATCCTATGGTAGCATTGCCTGTGCTGCTGCTGCTCCATGTGCCGCCTGCCGTTGCATTGGTAAGCGCAGTTGCACCGCCCACGCACACGTTAAATCCTGCTGCAGGGCCTGTTATAGCCACTGGCATCGGGTTCACCGTTACTACGGTCATTGCAGTGCATCCGCCGGCAGTAGTATAAGTGACCATTGTTGTGCCTGCCGATACGCCTGTTATTACGCCCGTGCCCGACCCTGCAGTGGCCACGCCTGTCGAGCTGCTGGTCCATGTGCCGCCTGCTATGCTGCTGCCAAGTGTAGTTGTGGAGCCTGCGCATATGTTCATAGGCCCCGTCAGCGAGCCCGGTGTCGCGTTAACGGTCATCATCTGTGTCACATAGCAGCCTGTTGGCAGTGTATATGTGATCATGGTAGTGCCTGCTGTTGTTCCGCTTACCACGCCGCTTATAGAGCCTACGCTTGCAACACCTGTGCTGCTGCTGGTCCATGTGCCGCCTGTAGTCGCATTGCTCAGCACTACAGACGAGCCCGCACATACATTAAAGCCTGTAGATGGCCCCGCAATAGCCGCTGGTAGCGGGTTCACGGTGAGTGTTGTTGTAGCCGTGCCCGATGCGCCGGCATTGTAGGTGATGGTCACTACACCCGCGCTTACGCCTGTTACCACTCCCGATGAGGAGCCGATACCCGCAATAGCAGTGTTGCTGCTGCTCCAGGTGCCGCCGGAGGGTGGACTAAAAAGTGAGGTGGTAGAGCCCGCGCAGACATTGGTAATGCCCGTTATAGGCCCCGCCTGCCCAAAGCATGCAATAGCAAACACTAATGCAAGGATTGTCAAGTTGAGTTGCTTCATAGAATCATTGGTTTTTGATGAATAAATTATTGGTTTGTATTTTATAAAACGTTGCTGTGCTGCCTGGCCCTTACGGGACAAAGCACACCTATGTCATCTGCTATTTTGGGATACCGCTGAGGCGAAAAAAAACTATGCCGTATGATAAGTCATTGATAATGCTAAGATCGCTGTGGATTTTTAGCGACACCCGCCCGCATCCCACTGTGGACGCCACTCCTGGCGATATAGCTATCTATTGCCACTTATGCAGCGGCGTATAGAATATGTGTTTATGTGCGGGAGGAAAAGGGGGAGGGAAAGTCGGAAACGAATATCAGGAGGAAAGGTGTATCAGCGATGCGAATACAGCGTACTCAATAAAGATGTTCAGTTAGTAATGATAAGAAAACCAGAATGAAAGCACAGGTGGCGTATCATTACTTAAATACTTGTTACAATGCTGATTTAAAAACACTGATTGTTGAATTGAAAAAGTAATTTTATTGTTATGGAAAATGAAGTTGAATCTATTGAAGTGGATTTAGAAACACGCTTAGGGCAATATATGCCTGCCATGTTTCGGTTACTGGCTGACAATAATTTAGAACAATGGCAATGGGACAACCTAAACAAAAAGTTTTTAGATACTCAGAATAAACGCATTGCCAGTCAAAAAGTCATTGACAAACCTCTAATCATTGAATCAAATCTTTACGACTTAATCAATGCTACATTTCGTGGTAATAAATCAGCCTTCAGATTTGTAAGTTATGTTGATATTCTTTTCAAACATTTAGGTAACAACCTTTTGCCAAAAGAAAAGGGAATGATAAAAGACACCCTTTACAATACACTAATTAGCCACGACCACCAGTTTAGAAACTATATTGGTGAATTATCAATTTTAAACAAAGCAGTTGAAAAACGAACCTATAATCTGGTAGGTGTAGAACAGGATATTATTGCACAAGACACTACCGCAGATTTTACTTTGTTTAATAACCACAATGGTAAGACAGAACTATTTGAAGTGGTAAACATACACGTTAACAGTTCCGAGAAACTAAAAGGTAGGTTGTTTAGAAAAGTCAAAGAAAAAATAAAGGAAAAAACCTGTAAACAGGCTGAATATTCCCCTTTTACTCTTATTCCAGTATTGTGGGCAGAGTGGAAGATTTTAAAGGAGGTGGAGCAATTATATAGAACTGGTAATGGTGTGGAAATTGAAGGTGTTAATGAGCCTTTGGCTTGGTGTGTATTTGAGGATGAAAAAGACGGAATTTTTCACCGATTTATGCCAATAAAACAGCTTTTCCCAGAAGGCAGAATTTTGGTAACTTGGGTTGAATAGTTCCTCTGTTTAAATAGAGTATTAATACCTAAATTGAGGGTTAATTCACTTTCAATATCCTTGGTGCCACATGAAGGTTCGATTTTCTAATATGGCAAGAAAATCAAAAGCCTTATTGAGCAAGACCTTTGAAAAGAGTAGAGAGGATGGGGGAAATCTCGAACCTAAACTTAGAAGATTTGATGAAAATCTATGAAGTAGCAATGAAATTGATGTCGTAAAAGAAACCAATTAAAGGGTAAAAAACGCCCATCCGGAGGTGAGGTTTATGCTAACTGGGTTGATTAATTGCACATAGCTTCTAATATGACGGATAAAGGTTTCGTTATGCCTTAGTATTCGTTTCTTCAACTACGGTTGTGCCGCCTGTTAGGTCGGCTGTTTTCTCAACGCACGGTTGGGCGCCTCCACTTTCAATAGCTACTTCCGTACTAGGACTAACTTTAAAACTGCCGTCTTTATCGACAATAGCAATTAGTTCGTCTATCTTTCCTTTGGTTGTAATTAATGGTGCGTAGTAATCTCCGCTACCATCAGCGGTTGCCTTAAATTCTGCACATACCATATTGACAGTAAGTGCTTCACCTCTATACGCAATATTTGCGTTAATTGTAAATTTCATATCATTCCTTTTTTTGGGTTGAGTTCTACTTGCTTTTAACTATTTCCCATTCTTTCATTGCTTCTATTTTCTGAAATAAGAATGCAATTACGTTTTGCTCGGTTAGTTCATCAACTTTCAAACCTTTTTCCGAAGTGAGTTTAATATTTTCTGGTGAGAACGTGGGTTTGAAATCAAACGCTTGGGTTGCGACATTCGCCACGATGTCAATCTTAACCCTGCAAGTACCGTATTCAACATTAAATGTGTATTGAGCCGGGGATTCAGAATAGATCGTATTGATTCCTGTTATCCCAGCAAATGATTTATACCCTATTTCTGTTAGCTTATGAATAATTGTACTGATTATTGGTTTTACGGTTTTATCCATTAACTCCGGTGCGGCTTTTCTGAAAGCAGATTGTGCTTCATTTTTTAGTTTTTGTTGCTCTTTCTTTTCATTCTGATTTTTCAGTTCTTCCTCTCTCAATGTGCCTTCATCGGTTTTCATTTGTTTTAATTGTACGTAGTAATCCATAGAGATTAATTTATTGAGCAAATGTACAGCTAATTGTTGTTTGTGGTTTTAATATATACTAAAAAAGGTATTAAGCACCAATAAAAAAAACAACCATTTCTGGATTGCCTTTGTAGTCTCAACAGGAATCGAACCTGTATCAAAAGTTTAGGAAACTTCTATTCTATCCATTGAACTATGAGACCAGGATCATGCAGCAGGTATCACATTTCATTAGCGATAACGTCAGTTGCACAAGCCAATACAGCACTTATACATATAGCTTGTAAATGCGGTAAACCTCAAGCAGGCCTTCTATCGTAGCGCCTATTACTTTTTTCTGACCTGGGTAGCATAAAGATAAAGACCAAAAATACCTATTGCGATTTCTATTATCACAATTAGTATTGAAGTTTCTGGTTTGGTTAAACCTTTTATAAGCGTGGTGCAGCTTCCGAAAAACAGAAGGAAACCAAGGATTTTTTTCCAGGGTTGAGGGGTATCGTTCATAGTTTGAAGATTGGCAGGCTTAGGCAGAAAACATAAGAGCGAAAGCCACATCGCTTGCCGCTCTGTTTCTTTCGCTCTCTTCTTTAGTGGTCCCAATAGGAATCGAACCTATATTTAAAGTTTAGGAAACTTCCGTTCTATCCATTGAACTATGGGACCAATGGGCTGCAAAAGTAACACTATCTCCTATTCGCACCAAGGCAATTTATCAGTTTTTCCATTTAAGGGTTTCCAGCATATGTGCTATGTCCTTTTCCAGGAAGTCGGTGGCCGGTTTCAGCGAGTCGGCATTGGGCGATACATCGAAGTACAGCGCCCCGCGCATAAAGTGCTTTACAGAGTCGGTGGCCGCAAACTGGTAGCGGGTGGCTGTGTTGCCGCCTACGGTATAGGTGATGTACGATATGCCGTTGAGGTTCATACCCCCACGCTGGTCTATATAGTCCGCCTTTTCATGGTGAAAGAACGATAGTCCCCACGAGTCTTCCAGCAGTTTATCGAGCGTATTGGTGGCTGACAGCGCCTTGTAAGTGATATTGATCACTCCGCCCAGCGAGTCTATCTGCATATTTATCCAGTAGGGGTTGTGCTCCCCCTTGCCCTGGAACATGGTATCCTCCATTATTCGCGCATACACCGGGTATTCAAAGGAATAGGGGTAGCCCGGCTGGTCAAACAGCTGGTACCTGTGCGCGGCAGGCGTATCTATACGGAAATATCCCGGCGGCTTGGGCGGAAATATGGGCGGCCTGCACGCCACCATGGCCATTAGTATCAGTAAAACGACTATGATTTGCTTCACCGCCCAAAGATAGCTTTTTGGGTGTGTAGTTGATGGGTTGAAAGGCTCTAGAGGTTGAAAAGTCACATCGCAGAAAGGCGGCTTTCCCATATTTCCTCGCGCACTTCCTATAACCGGGCTTTACCCACACAGCCAGTCATCAAATAAATCATTCAATTATTCCACTCATTAATTATTTATCAATTTAAGCGTTTGCCCAAATTAGCCTAAATTCGCAGCCTGATAAAAATATAAATTCCCATGGCAGATCAACCAGTTCCAGAGCAACAATTAAACATCGAGCTTACCGAAGAAATGGCAGATGGCGAGTACGCTAATCTTGCAATAATCACGCACTCTTTCGCAGAATTCGTGATCGATTTTGTGAACGTAATGCCCAATGTGCCTAAGGCACGTGTGAAGTCGCGCATTGTGATGACCCCGCAGCACGCCAAGCGTCTTATGCGTGCGCTGATAGATAATGTGAAGCGTTTTGAAACACAATACGGCAACATTAAAGACCAGGAGGCTACCACTACGCCTTTTAATTTCGGCACACCTACCGCCCAGGCTTAGGTAAAAACATTTCATGAACGAAAAGATACTAATAGTAGACTTCGGCTCACAGTTCACCCAGCTTATAGCAAGGCGTGTACGTGAGCTGAATGTGTATTGCGAGATACAGCCCTGCACCAAACCTGTGCAGTACGATGATTCAATAAAGGGCATTATCCTTTCCGGTAGCCCCTTTTCTGTCAACGACCCCAAAGCACCAACGCCCGATATACTGGCTATGGCGCAGCACCTGCCGGTGCTGTGTGTGTGCTACGGCGCTCAGCTGCTGGCAAAGCAAGCCGGCGGTGAGGTCGGCAAGTCTACACACCGCGAATACGGCAGGGCGCACCTGCAGGATGTAGCGCACGATCCGCTGTTTGCCACCATCGCCAGCGGTTCGCAGGTTTGGATGAGCCACAGCGATACTATTAAGAAATTACCCGCAGGCTACAGCATCATAGCACGCACAGAGGATATACCCGTAGCCGCATTCAGGGCCGATGAGGGCACCACGCCCTACCCGCTTTACGCTATCCAGTTTCACCCTGAGGTGACGCATAGCGTAGACGGCGGCCAGCTACTGAAAAACTTCGTGGTCGACATATGCGCCTGCACGCAAGACTGGACTCCGGCTGCGTTCATACACGAAACTGTAGAGCGCATTAAGGAGCAGGCTGGCGGCCGCAAGGTGGTGATGGCGCTCAGCGGCGGGGTAGACTCTACGGTAGCCGCAACGCTCATTCACAGGGCCATCGGCGAAAACCTGTTTTGCATATTTGTAGACAACGGCCTGCTCCGCAAAAATGAGTACGAGCAGGTGCTGGAAGGCTACAGGCACCTGGGCCTCAACACAACAGGCGTAGATGCCAGCGAGCGTTTTTACACCGCACTATATGGCGTCAGTGATCCTGAACAAAAACGTAAGATCATCGGCCGCCTGTTCATAGAAGTGTTTCACGATGAGGCCGTAAGGCTAAAGGATGTTTCCTTCCTGGGCCAGGGCACCATTTACCCCGATGTTATCGAGTCGGTATCTGTGCACGGCCCCAGCGCCACTATCAAGTCGCACCACAATGTCGGCGGCCTGCCTGAGATCATGCACCTGTCGCTCATAGAGCCCCTGCGCTACCTCTTCAAAGACGAGGTGCGTAAAGTAGGCCGCGAGCTGGGCATCGATGATATTTTCATAGGTCGCCACCCATTCCCCGGGCCCGGCCTTGGCATCCGTATACTCGGTGCGGTTTCCGAAGACAAGGTAAAGATGCTGCAGGAAGCAGATGCCATATACATACAGCACCTCCGCGATAGCGGCATGTATAGCCAGGTATGGCAGGCAGGCGCTATCCTGCTGCCCGTGCAGAGCGTAGGCGTTATGGGCGATGAGCGCACATACGAATACACCTGCGCACTAAGGGCTGTAACCTCCGTAGACGGTATGACGGCCGACTGGGCGCACCTGCCTTACGAGCTGCTTGCAAAAATTTCTAACGACATCATCAACCGGGTACGTGGCATTAATCGCGTGGTATACGACATAAGCTCCAAGCCGCCCGCTACCATAGAGTGGGAATAACCAGCGCAGATGATCCATCGCCGACTTATTATTGCATTGATGTTAGCCATGTTCACCGCCGGTGCGGTAAGCACAGCAGAGGGCCAGCTATTCAAAAAAGTATTTGGCAAGAAAAGCGCACGCAGGCATAAGGAGTCGAAGGATACTGATGGTGGCGAAGAAAAAAAAGAAAGCAGGCGATCAAGGAAGAAGCATAAAAAAGAAGAGCGCCGCAAAGAAAAGGAAGAGCGAAAGAAAAAAGGAAAGAAAAAGAAAGATCGGAAGGATGAGCCTGCAAAGAAGTCCGGCAGCCGGAAAAACAGCGGTAACCTTTTCGCTCAGTCAAAGAAGCGGCACGACGTTAACTACCCCAAGTCGCAATACAAAGATAGGTACCGCGTCAGTGTGCTGGCACCCCTGTATCTCGATGAGCTGGTAAGCGGTGAGGGCGTCACATTCAAAGACAAGATGCCCGAAAAGGCGCAGGCGGGTGTGGGCTTCTACCAAGGGGTGAAGCTGGCTGCAGATAGCCTCAGGCGTGCAGGTTTCGGGCTCGATATCTATATTCACGATATCACCACTTTCACTGAGTCGCCGGAGATGCTGATAAACAATCGCCGCTTCGACTCCACAGACCTGATCATCGGCGCTGTGCAATCCAAAGAAATCGCCCCGCTGGCAGCATATGCACGCAAGCGCCGCATTAATTTTGTGTCGGTCCTATCTCCTTCAGATGGCAATGTAAAGGACAATCCCTACTTCACCATGGTTCAGCCCACGCTCAAGAGCCATTGCGAATGGGTATCGGCCGACATCACTAAGAAGTTCCCAAAGCAAAAGGTTGTTATCCTCTATCGCACATCTGTACAAGCTGATGCGAATGCACGCACCTACTTTACCAACGAGATCGAAGGTGAGGCCGACATCAGCGAGCTGCAATGCAATACTATCCCCTCTAAAGAACAGCTGCTATCCGTGTTCGACAGCACACGCCCTAATGTAGTCATCATACCAGTGCTCGATATAGACTATGCAGACAGCCTGCTCGAAGCTGTGTCAGAGAACTTCAGCGGCACTCACTTCGAGGTATATGGCATGCCTACATGGCACGGCATGGCCAATATCCGCAAGCCTACAGCCTACAGGAACCTGAGCGTGAACGTAAGCCACCCGTTCAACTTCCAGTCGTCAAACGAGCTGGTGCAGCGCGTAGAGGCCGATTACCGGAAGCAATATGCAGGCAAGCCTACAGAGTATGTGTTGCGCGGCTATGAAACCATGTTCTGGTACGCCACCCTGCTCAAAAAGCACGGTACCATCTTCAACGAACACTACAACGATACAACAGGCGTTCCCTTCACTAAGTTCAAAGTAATCCCCCAGTTCGACAAGCGCGGCTACATCCTCTATCACGAGAACACGCACATCTATCTCACTACGTTTGAGGGTGGCATGTCGAGGACGGAGGAATAAAACATACTCATTTGAGCTATGCTTATTCATCTTCCTGCTCTGACCTTGCAACAAATCCCCCCTGGGCCCAGTAGCATCTCGGGATGATCTTTGCGATGCTGATATTGATGTGCCTGACAGCGAGCAGGTAGTGGAGCGTTCGTGACGCATGAGGAACTTGAACAGGAAATGGGTTCATGGTAGCGGACCACTTCCCGTATAATTGCAAAAGCCCCGTAACCGGGGCTTTTTACGAAATAATGAATGAGGTAATTACGCTTTCCTCTTGATGCTGCAACCCACAGACTTTGTGGTCTTAGGGTCCACAGGCTTACCAGCTACCATAGCATTGATGGCATCTACTATATACATCTTCTTATAGTTAGCTGGCTCAGACGGATTGTCGTTCATAGCGCCCTTGTATACAAGTTCCATCTTGTTGTTGAACAGGTATATTTCAGGTGTGTGGCTCGCGCCAAACAGGTCGGCCAGTTTTGAATTCTCGTCAGCCAGGTAGGGCACCGTATAGCCCTGCGTTTTTGCATAAGCTTTCATTGCCTCGTACGAATCGTCACCGCCGCGCTTAGCTTCGTTAGAGTTCAGTATCACCATGCCTACGTTATTAGCAGTTGCAAACTCCATAGTCTTCTTTATGATAGATTCGTTCCTTACCACAAACGGGCATGTGTTGCAAGAGAACATCACCAGCAATCCGTTCTTACCTGCAGCTTCCTTCAGCGTAGTATTCTTGCCTATAGTATTTTTAAGGCTTACGTTCATTGCCGGTAAGGCATCTCCCGGTTGCAGTTTGTCGGCTTGCGCACTCACAGTGCCGGAAAATGCTGTCATAACAAGCATAGAGGCCATAGCCAGTATTGTTGCTTTCATATCTGTTTGTTTTTGTAAAAATACTTAAGAATGGAGTACCGTGCGCAAATTTCCAAGACTTAACATTTCCCATTACCGGGTATCCAGGCTTATGTGCTCATCACCCGGCTGGTAAGGCAGGTAGGTGATAATGAACTGGAACATCTCATCGGTGGCTTTCATACTGCCATTGCGGTCGCGCACCAGCTGGGGCGGGGTAAAGGGGTTATTGATGTTTTGCTTTGTATTGTCATAAACGCCCTCGGCTACCAGGGTGCTGCCCTTAGGTATCTTCACCATTTTCTTAAATGTATAGAAGTACTGCCAGTTGAAGTCCCACCGGGGAATTGATATGAGCCGGATAGTGTCGCCGCCCGGTTGCAGTGCATAGCCTTTAAAACTCTTGCCCAGCAGGTGCATATGCGGGTTTACCGTGAGTATAGAAATATCGAACGGCACTGTGAACCTGCTGTAAACGGTCTTCACAGTATTGGGCTGAATGATGAGATCGGGCTCAGCAGGCGCCACGCCCAGCGTGCCCAGCTGAAACTCCTGCGCGGGGCGGTTGGGAGGGGTTTTTGAAAAGAATATATTGATGTAGGAGCTGTCAGTCACAGCGTCTTTTTTCGTGTAGCCATAGTGCAGGTCATTGAGCAGGAATGCACCCTTCCGTGGCAACTTGTAACCACCAATTCCTTCAGGGTATTTTTGGCCGAATACCCCGGGCAGGTAGTTAACCACAGACTTCTGCAGCGTGGGGTAGCTGCCGTCATCGTTGGGCAGGCCCAGCTTCTGGTAGCCCTGTAGCAGCGATGCAGTATCCTCCACCATATCTACTATGCGGTCGCCGGCAAATACGTCTTTCTTTTTGTCGTAGTCATATATCACCATGTCGCCGTTTACGTGGTGTACCACATTCCCGTTCCCGGGAACAAACTCAATGACGGCTGCGAAGGTATCAGTTGGTAGCTCAAAGGGTACTTTTACCAGCAGGAATTTATCAATGCTATTGCTTTTAAGCAGGTAGGGCTGCACGGGTATTCGTATTCCCGGCGTGCCTATCTCTGAGCCTGTGGGGTATTTCGGCAACCCCTGTAGCTTGTCTTTAGGGCCTTCTATCATGCCTTCTTTCGCCCACTTATCGAGTATAGCTATTTGCTTCTCTGTGAGTGTGCGCTGGCCCACAAATTCGGTGTAGTGCGGGTCGGCCGGCCATGGGGGCATTATGCGCTCCTTTGCTACAAAGGCATTGGCCCCGCCATACTTTTTGGCATCTGCGTAGGTCACCAGCGAAAAGTGTGCGCTGCCGCCCGGCCTGTGGCACATGGTGCAATTGCCGTAGAGGATGGGGGCTACGTGCTCTGTGAAAGTGACAGTAGCGGGAATGTCGCTGTTATTGCCGCACGATGCCGACAGCAGCAGCGTAACAAACAGTGAAATGCATAACAGCTTAAGAATGGGTCTCTTCATTTGGAACAGGGCTTGCGGGCTCTACGTTCTTAGATAATTTGCCAAGCAAGATACTCACATTTAGCTCGTAGCCCACCAAAATTATCACGGTATTGAACCAAACCCAAACCATGAATGCGATGAGCGTGCCTATAGAGCCATATACCTTGTTGTAATTGAGAAAGTGGTTGACCAGGAAGAAAAATACCAGCGTTCCTATCAGTGATGCGGCAGTAGCAAAAACAGCCCCTGCCGAAAAGAACTTAAACTTGTGCGTGAGCGAAGGGCCGTATTTATAGATGACGGAAATAGATGTAAAAACAACGAGCAGCAGCACAACCGCGCTGAGCAGCTTTACGCCGAAGATGTTGTTCATCTCTTTGGGAATGAAAATGTTCAGCTTCTTGTTCTGTATCACCATTACCGAGAGCATCACGAGGCTCATGGCGATCATCATTATCGTTAGTCGTATGGCGGTCCACCGGCGGCGTATGGTGCCGCGGCGCTTGTAGAGCGTTATGTTCTTGCTAAAGAGGGAAAAGCTTTTATCAAACGTTTTCATCAGGCCCATCATACCGTTTGATGAGTAGAACAAGGTCATCAGGATACCTATCGACAGAATATCGCGGTGCCGGGTGTGGATGAAGTCGGTAATAATGGCGCGAATGCTCTGGTATATACGCGTATTTGGGCTTATCTCGCGAATGGTATGCAACAGGGTCTGCTCAGTATTCTTCAAAGGCAGGTAGGGCACCAGCGAGAACAGGAACAGCAGCGTAGGCGGCATCGCCATCAGGAAGTTGAAGGTAACTGCGGCCGCACGCTCCTGCAGCCGCAGGTACTTTACTTCGAGAAAGAGGTATTTTGAAACTTCGTATAGTGTCAGCTTCCGCTCTCCCGGCAATATTATCTTATTCGCTTTCCTGAATACGTAGCGAACAGGCTGCAGGCGGTATACACTTACACGTTTATTGATCATTCCATATTATCAGAGGTTCTTTAGGATATACTCTGTCATTCTTTTATAAAGATGATAGCTGGTATTACCGCCCGATATGCCGTGGTTTTTGTCAGGGTAGTATTCGCTATCGTATTCTTTGTTTGCCTTTATCATCGCATTCACCATCATCACCGAATTCTGGAAGTGTACATTGTCATCGGCCGTGCCGTGTATCAGCAGAAGCTTCCCTTTCAGCTTATCTACCATTTTCTCCGGCGCATTGTCATCGTATCCCTGCGGGTTTTCCTTTGGTGTACGCATGTATCGCTCGGTATAGATATTGTCGTAGTAGCGCCAGTTGGTAACCGGTGCTACAGCAATAGCTGTTTTAAAAACATCATTGCCCTTCATAAGGCAGGTGCTGCTCATAAAGCCGCCATAGCTCCATCCCCATATGCCTATCCTGTTCTTATCCACGTAAGGGAGTGAGCCAAGATATCGTGCCACGGCTATTTGGTCATCACTTTCATACTTGCCCAGCTGCAGGTAGGTCTTCTTCCTGAATGCCTCTCCCCTGAAGCCGGTGCCGGTGCCATCGGCGCAAACTATGATATATCCTTTCTGCGCCAGCATCTGGTGCCAGAAGAAGTTGCCAACCGGGAATTTATCGGCCACCTGCTGCGAGCCCGGGCCGCTGTACTGGAACATAAGTACCGGGTATTTTTTGGTACTGTCGAAACCGGGCGGGGTTATCATCCACGCATCAAGGTCGGTATCTACACCCTTCACTTTTATGAAGCGGGTGTTGCCAAATGCATACTCCCTCATTTTGTTGTCCAGCGCCTTATTGTCTTCAAGTGTACGCAGTATTTTGCCTTTTGCATCGCGCAGGTAGTAAACGGGCACACTGTTGAGACGTGAGTATTTGTCTATGAAATAGTTATACCCTTCGCTTGGCGTTATAACGTGCATACCGTCTTCAGGCGTAAGGCATTTCTTCTTTTTCCCCATCCAGTCAGATACATACAGTTTCCTTTGCAGTGGAGATGCCTCTGCAGAAGTGTAGTATACCAGCTTGCGCTCTTTGTCGATGCCGGTGAGTACATCTACGTCGAAGCTGCCTTCGGTGATGTCGACCAGTTTTTGTTTTTTCCAGTCCCAGTTATACAGGTGGCTATACCCCTTCTGCTCGCTCCTTATGATCATCGACTGGCCATCAGGCAGAAAGGTTACCTGGTCGTCTATGCTCACAAACCACTTATTCTTTTCGCTGTACATAGGTGTGGTGCTGCCATCTGTGGCGTTGGCCATCAGCAGTTGCAGTTCATTTTGCAGGCGGTTGAGGCGGTAGATGCAGAGTTTAGATGCATCTGCAGTCCACTTTATGCGAGGGATGTACTGGTCGGTTTCTGAGCCTATGTTGGCGTTGACCGTAGCGTTGGTGGCTACGTTGTATATTTTTATTTGCACCACAGAATTGCGGTCGCCGGCCTTGGGATATTTGTATGTGTATTGCTCCGGGTACAGGCCGGTATATTTGGCCAAAGTATACTCAGGTACCATGCTCTCATCAAACCGGTAGAAGGCGAGATAATTGCCATCCTTCGACCAGTCGAAGGCGCGGGTAAAGCCAAACTCTTCCTCGTATACCCAGTCGCAGTTGCCGTTGATGATTTTATTCTTTTCACCATCGGTTGTTACCTGCACCTGCGCGCCTGTTTTCAGGTCTTTGATAAACAGGTTGTTGTCTCTTACAAAAGCAACCTTGCTGCCATCGGGTGAGAAGGCAGCATGCAATACTTTTTCCTCCGCTACCGGTGTAAAGGTGCCGGTGGCTATATCGTATACATATGCCTTATAGCTCGCCGAATGGCGATAGATGTGCTCCCCCGCAGTAAGCACCAATAGCTTTTGCTCGTCGCCGCTAAAGGCGTACTCCTCAATATCTACCTGGTTGCCATTATACTTCTGCATGGAGTTATCGAGCAACGTGCGGTCTTGCGTACCTTTTTCAAGGTCGTATACCCTTATCACTTGCTTAGTGCCTTCGCGCTCCATCTTCGTATAGTGGTGGCCATCTTTCATAGCATTAAAGCCCGGCACATTTTTCACGCTGAATGTGCCATTCTTATACAGGTCTTCCAGTGTTATCTGCTTGGTTCCTTGCTGCGCTGTCGCAATATTGGCTGTAAGCAGGGCGCCCAGCAACCACGTCATTTTGCCCATATGTTGTTATTGTGAGGTAAAAATACTGTGTTATAAGCAATTTGCGCCTATGGCCTATTACGGCGCAAGGGGATATTCAGGGTTAATTCGCACGATTGTGGCACAATGCTTGTACATTGATAGGCAGGTAGCCGTGAGTTGCCTGTGAGTGAGCTGATTATAAACCTAAACTGTGCGTATGAAAAGAGTGTTGTGTACTTTGGCTATTTTGATAAGCGGATGTTTTTCTCCCCTGTTCGCTCTAAGCACTACCGATGAATTGCTGGCACTGGTAAAAATGATGTCGGGCAATGCCACGCAGAAGCAAATGATAGATAAGCTGGGACAACCGGTGAAGATACAGGAGCGCAGCCGGCGCACGGCTTGGTACTACAGTCCTGCAAATGGCAACCTGAAACTGGTATGGGACAAGCGGGAAAACCAGCTGGAAGTGCTCAACTTCACGGCAGCTAATGCTAAGAAAGATACTTTTGATGAAACTATATCCGGCAAGCTGCAGTCGGGCAAAACAGACCTTACCCAGGCTGTGAAGCTGCTGGGATTCCCTAAAGAGATGACAATAAAAGAAACACGGCAGGAGCTGCACTATATCTATCACAACAGCGTGCTTCGCCTGTTCTTTAGAGATAATGTGTTGGTAGACTTTGCATTAATAGGCACAAAGACCGACTAATTGTCGATAGTAGCCTGTATGCCCCTGTCTATAAGCGCCTCCGCCTGTGGCCGCAGGTCGTCGAAACTCCCCTTCTTTACGCCGCACTTGCCACGGTGGTGTACTATAAGGGCACACTGCTCTGCCTGTATGGTCTGGTGACCGCATACATTCACCAGCGACTCTATTACCCAATCGAAAGTATTGACATCATCGTTCCACACCACAAGGTTGTGAAAGACATCTTCCATAACGGCAACGTCTTCAGAATCTTCTGTTTGCCACTGGGTGCCTGTGCGTTTGTCGAAATCGTTATACATATTGCAAAAATAAGGAAGAAGAATGGGATTTTCTATAGGTGGGCAACTCTTTCCGGGCTGTCGGTCTCATGCTTTTGTAATAAAAGAAAAAAGATATAGACGAAGACGCCGAACTGCACCTCCAGCACCGGCTCTATCATAAGCTGGATGAATAAAATAAACCACACCAGGAAGAAAAAGAAGCCATTTCGATTGCGGCTGATGGTCGCAAGCGGCATAAATACCCAAATAGCGAACAGCAGCATTGCCGGCACCCCGCAGCTAAGCGCCACTATAAGAAACTGGTTGTGTGGCAGCAAGCGACCGTATTCAGGCACATCAGGGTATTTGGCAAGGTACTCCCGGTCCATCACCGCCTTTGCATCACCCGCCCCATGGCCTATCAATGGCTGCTCTTTAATGAGGTCTGCGGCTATTTTGTAAGACATTAGCCGCGCTATATCTCCTATGTTGCCCGAGCGGTCGCCTTGCCTCAGCATGTATATGCTGTAGCCAATATAGTTAGCACGCTCACGGAAGGTAGGAATGAACCGTATGGCAAACATAACAGATAACGGGATGGCGACCACAAGAAGGAGCCCGATCAGCTTGCGGCGCCAGAAGGCGAGGTAACTGCCATAGAGGAGCAGGAACAGGTACAACGATACCAGCCCGCTCTTTGCGGCAAGTATATGCAGGAAAAGCGCAAGGAAGATGGCGATGAATGCGGTAACAATGCGCAGCCTGCGTGTGCTGAGATAGGGCCATGCATATACGCTCCATACTATAAACAACACCGTAGCCATGCTGGCCCTTATGTGGTCAAACTTAGGCAGGGTTGGCAGTACGTGCGAGAATTTGTAGCCGGTAATATAATGCTCGCTATCAATGATAAGAAACGACAGGCTGTAGCATGCGCTACCTGCGAACAGCAGCCCCATGCCAAGGGTAATGATCTGTAGCTGCCGCGATGTGAACCTGGGCAGGTAGGCGAATGCAAGCGGGAGTATAAGGAAAGGCAGCTTTACCTCGAGCCTTGTATTCCAGTTGCCTTTTTCTTCGGTCCAGAACCATGATATGGCGTAGATAGCGATCCAGGCCACGCCTGCGAGCCACCATTTGTTTTTGAGCCACTGCCGGGGATGAATGCCAACCAGGCCATTTACGCCCAGCCCAAAGGTGAAGATCGACAGCAGCGACCGTGAAAATAAAAACCCTGCTACCATACCCAATATGCAGATAACTGCAATATTGGATTTGTCGAAGTTTTTATTATTTAGAAAATTACTTTTGCTCACGGATACCATGCTGCGTATAAAACGGTCAAAAGTAAAATTTAGTGCGAAACAATACTGAACAACTTCATGAACTCATAAAAAAGGGAGATTTCCGTGCGCTGGCGCGCGGTATCACCGTAGTGGAGAATGAGATGCAGGGCAGCGACACGTTGCTGCTGGCACTAACCACCAATACTGCAGCGAAGGTAATAGGCATTACAGGCCCGCCGGGTGCCGGCAAGAGCACGCTGGTAAACTCGCTGCTGCGCTACTGGACCAGCCAGGGCAAGAAGGTAGCCGTGCTCGCAGTCGATCCCTCGTCGCCCTTTAACTATGGCGCGCTGCTGGGCGACAGGATACGCATGAGTGAGTTTTACACTAACCCTGATGTATTCATCCGCTCGCTGGCTACGCGTGGTGCCTTGGGAGGGCTCAATGCACGAATGATAGAGATAACAGATGTGGTGAAGGAGGCAGGCTTTGATCATATTATAGTAGAAACAGTAGGCGTAGGGCAGAGCGAAGTGGAAATAGCTGGCCTGGCCGACTGCACTATAGTGGCCCTGGTGCCTGAGGCCGGCGATGAGGTGCAGACACTAAAAGCCGGGCTGATGGAGATAGCAGATATTTTCGTGGTAAATAAAGCAGACAGGGATGCCTCAGAGGCTTTGTATAGGAACCTGCGTATACTGGCGCATGAGAAAGCAACAGACACGCACGAGACAGCTGTGGTAAAAACGGTAGCTACTGAGGACAACGGAGTGAAGGAGCTGGCGGATACCATAACATCCTTCCTTGAAACGCAAACCCACCTGCCTGCAAAGCGTGTGCATCTCTTTGCAGAGAAGGCACGCCAGCTGATACAGGCGCACCGGATGAAAGATGTTAGTATGAAAGAGCTGGAAGAACTGCTCACTGTGGCGATGCAAAACCCTGCGTTCAATTTGTATGCCTTTGCAAGTAAAGTGCTTAGAGGAAAGGAAGAAAGAACAGCGAAATAAAAGACCCTGCAATACGTTATAGCCATATCAATGATCCACTCGCTGCCGCCATACATACAGTATATTGCTTCAATTATTATATCGGCAGCTATAAGCATATATGCAGTAAGGAAGATCATCTTTATAACGCGGAAGAAAAACCTCTTTGATGTGCCGGATAGTATCCGTAAGATACACGGTGCAAATATTCCCAGCCTTGGCGGTATAGGCATTTTTATAGGCTTTATAGTGCCGTCTGCTTTTTTTATGGGCACCATGTGGAGCTACATCATAGCCTCCTGCGTGATCCTGTTTTTCACGGGCATCTACGACGACATAATGAATATGCGGCCGTATAAGAAACTGGTGGCGCAGCTGGTTGCATCGGCCCTCACCATCTATGTTACAGATATAAGGCTGGAGTCCCTGTATGGTTTGTTTGGCATATTTGCGCTTCCGTACTGGCTTAGTATAGGGGTGTCCATACTGCTATGCACCTTTTATATCAACGTATTCAATTTCGTGGATGGCATAGACGGGCTGGCATGTACGCTCGCCATATTTTATACACTAACGCTGGGCATTTTGTTTGCGGGGATATCGTTGACAGGTGTGGCCGCTATTTGCTTTAGCCTTGCAGGAGCTACAGCGGGCCTGCTATTCTTCAACCGTGCACCGGCAAAGATATACATGGGCGATACGGGCTCTATGCTGCTGGGCTTTATGATATTCATACTGTCGCTGCTTTTTGTGAACATGTATGGCAAAACGGGCGTTAACCCGCTAACTGTAATGCTGGGACAGGGTAAGAACGGGATTATGCTGATAACAGCAATGCTGTTTCTGCCTGTGTTCGATGCATTGCGTGTATTTGCCCTGCGCGCTTCAAAAGGTATCTCACCACTGAAAGCAGACAGGACGCATTTGCACTATTATCTTTTGGATGCGGGACTAGGTCATTCCAAGTCTGTAGCGATCATTGTTGGCGCTAATGTGGTGTCGCTGTTGGTAGCGTTTATTATGCAGGGTGATGCGCCAATTATTACATTGATCATATTGGTTGCTATTGCGAGTGGTGTGATGTTGGTTGCTCAGAAGATGAGACGCCAACGTACTCGGTAGCAGGCTTAACGTTAGCCAGGCATAAGGTAATCATCCAAAAATTGAATTAGAAGGGTACCATTAGAATTACCTCATGCGGGACTTTAGCGATACATTAGGGCTATCACTAAAGGATAGACGATGGGGATGATGCTGAAGGCATCACATGTTTATAGAACACCTTTCACGTAATGGTCGATGCCGAAGGTATCGTATGTTTTCACCGTCTTAACCTTTTAATACCTAAGATATAGCCCGAAGGGCTTAACTGTGATAGCCGTGAGCGAAGCTCACCGGTAAACTAAAACACGGCCACCCTGAAAGGGTTGAATGTTAGCCGACACCCAAAGATTTGCATTGTGCCTACATCGCTTATCGTTAATTTTACAACCCGCAATGAGCACTTCCGAAAACTCCATACTTGGCCTCAAAATGCCTACCGATCCCCGCTGGGCCAACCTCGCATCAGTATCCCTGCAGGAGATATTGACCGACCACGCATTTTGTGAGCAGAAGGCCGCCACGCAGTGCATCTCACTCATACAGGCCCACTCCGATAAGCCCGAGCTGGTAAGCGCCCTGGCACCGGTTGTCACCGAGGAGTGGGGACATTTCCGCATGGTATGGGCCGAGATGAAGAAACGCAGCTACACCCTGGGCCGCCAGCGCAAAGACGAATATGTAAACCTGCTGTTGACGCACCAGCCAAAAAACATTGCTAACGAAGAAAAACTGCTGCACAAGCTCATGCTCTGCGCGCTTATAGAAGCCCGCAGCTGCGAGCGCTTCCGCTTGCTTTCTGAGAATCTCCAAGACGAATATCTGCGGTCATTTTACTATAAGTTTATGGTCTCAGAGGCCGGTCATTATCGCCTGTTCATTGACCTCGCTGAGCAATATTATCCCGCGGAAAAAGTGCGCGCCGCATGGCAGCAGTGGCTCGAAATAGAAACGCTGGTGCTGCAACAACTCACTCCCCGCGGCGACCGCATGCATTGATCACTTAATAAGGTGCTTTACGCGCAGCTGCTGCACGTCTCCCACAAAGTCGCCCGGCGATGTAAGGTACACCCGCAGATCGCCACCACGAAACTGTGCCGGCAGCTCCATAAAAAATGCGTACTTGTTGGCCGCGCTGTCTACGCTAATGGGGCTGAACAGGCGCACCCTGCTGTTTATATGCTCCGCTGCGTTGCTCACCGTAGCATTCAGGTAGCTAAGCCATAAGTGCCCCGGTGCCTTTATAACAGCTTCTATTTTCAGCCATGCATATCCCGCCGGCAAATGCGCTTCCCCCACCACAAGCTCGCCATTAGCCGGAAAACTAACACGCCGCGACGAGTCATAACCCGCGACGAGCGTTGCGCTGTGTCGCGCCACATCCTTCAATACCTCCGCACTATCCAGCACACTCATGTCTACAGGCGAAGGATGGGCATTCAAATAGATGCGGCCATAGTACCGGCGGTTCATATCATTATAGTGCAGTATAGTCTCATTGTATTGCACCAGCTGAAAGAGATTGACCCCCACCAGGTACAGCCCCAGCGCATAAAATGCCACCCGCCACTTAGAGCGCTCCACCTTTTCCACCAGCGCCGCCAGTGGCAAAGCAAATACCGGGTACGACTGCACCAGCGCCCGGGTGGAGTAGCTTCCGCCATATCGCCAGTCGTGCCACGCTATGATGATGTAGATATTGAGCAGGCAAAACCACAATACAGATTTCCTATACGGCGCACCCTTCATTAAGAACATCCCCGCTATAAACAGTAGCGTAACCGGCGTATAAATGAACCACCCCTTCTCCCACCCAAACAGCACACGAAAATGCGGGTTCAAAAAATCCCACTTGCTGCCCACATCATAAAGAAATGACCCCGTAGCGCTCTTCCAGTAAAGCAGCTGCGGCAATATGCCCAGCACTCCGCCAATAGCAGCGGCAGCTATGCTTACGCCGCCTGCCCTTACCATCGCCCACTTGGCCTTTGCATCTCCCGTAGTATGCGTATTCCAGAGCAGCGGGATGAACAGCATTATCGCTTCCGTAGGCCGGCTCATCGTTGCCAGCCCTATGATGTAGCCTATCAGCAATGCCCACCCTGCACTTGGCCTCTGGTGCCATCGTATGGTAGCATACAGCACCAGCGCGTAGAGCAGGAAGATGTACACATGGCTTTGCCCGTTGTCTATGGCTGTGTACTGCATCATGTTCGTGGCAAGTGCTACAAGCAGCAGCGTCACACCCACTACCTTATCGGGGAAGTAGTATAGCAATACCCTCCTCAGCACCAATAACCCCAGCAGGCAGTACAGCATAGCGCCAAATCCCAGCGCATACTGGTAAGGCGGCGAAAAACCATCCTGCGGATAATTCAGCTGCTTAGCCACCAAGTGCCCCGCCACAAAAAAAGGTATCTGCATCAAGGCGACACCGCCGAGATACTTGAAAACGTAATTACTATGCTCCAGCCGCTCCGCCTGCCAGCCATTGCCGCCCGTTACCGCATATCGCTTGTCTATTGTATCCAGCCATTTCAGCTGCTTGTAGTCGTCATAAATGAGCGTTGCCGGCAGGTACATATAGTAGCCAAATGCGTCCCACACGGTTATCTTCAGCGGTGGCTTGCCACCCATATCAGAATTGCTCACCCGGTACTGCACCATTACCAGGGCTATAAGCACGCACGCAAAAAGAGAGAAAAGGTTTTTCATTACAGGCAAGGCATCCTGTAAATTTAATAAGGAACGATAACAAAATAAGTTATGCAAGATGGCGAAGTCGTTTTTGTTTTTTTCCAAGGCCGCCAAGTCTGCGAATAGTTAGCCTATTTAAAGATTTGGCAACGCCGGACAAGAGAAAAAAGACAAGGCAGGTTGCTGAAGTTATTTTGTTATCGTTCCTGGGGGAATGTCATTTGCCACTATATTTGCCACTACTATATGTCGCCTGCCCGCATCCTTTTTTTATGGCTCCTCCTGTTGTTCGCACTACCCTGCACCGCGCAGGACAATAAGCCGTGGGCAGGCTTTGGCTTCGATGTCAATGTATTCACCGGCAAGGTCATCAAGCACACAAGCAAGTTCCGCCTGCCGGTACCTGAACGCTCTACGGGCCTCGACCTCAACCTGCAATGGAAAACCTATGGCAAGCGCCCCTGGGAGCAGCGCAGGCGATACCCCACAGTAGGTATAGCCCTGGCATACACAGACTATGGCATTGACTCGGTCTACGGCAAGTGCTTTAGTATATATCCAAACATTGAGATACCCGTAATAACCGGGAAGAGTTTCGAATGGACCATACGCATAGGCGACGGTGCAGGCTTCGTAACAAAAAAGTATCGCCGGCAGATACCCGTTGATACGCTCAACAACGCCATCGGCAGCACCCTCAACGACTATGCCTCTTTTATGAGCGATATCCGCTACCACATCAACGACCATTGGTATGTGCAGGCCGGCATCAATTTCTCCCACATCTCAAATGCATCCTACCACCAGCCCAATCTGGGCGTCAACCTGCTCGGTGCGCACATAGGTGTTAAGTACTTCCCCGTCACTTCAAAGCCAAAGCACATTGTGCACCAGCTAAAGCCTTTATCAAACCGTTGGCTGGCCCAGTTCCGCATGTCTGTCGCCTTCCAGCAATCCAATGCGCCACTAGGCCCTACCCATCCTGTATATCTCGCCACAGCACTGGCCAGCAAGCGCTGGATCAGTAAGAACAAGCTCTTCGTAGGTGTCGACTATTCTTACCACACGCTCATAGCCGCATACCTGCGCAACAATGGCTTTGTAGACCCCGGCATGGAAGAGCGGAGTTCTTACAAGGTTGCAGCCCTGGTAGGTAATGAGTTTCTGCTGGGCAGAGTAGGCGTGTTAGTGCAGGCGGGCTATTACCTCAAGCAGGCCTTCCAGACACAAGGCAAGGTGTACCAGAAGATAGGTGGCAACTACTATTTTGTACAAAAGGAAAAAGGCCCGGTCAAGGAAGTATATCTCTGCGCATTTCTCAAAACGCACGTTTCCGTGGCAGAGCTTGCAGAGTTCGGTTTTGGAATGAGTTTCTAGCGTTAAGTCTTTCTCATTTTGCTTGCCCGGATGTTGTTACACCGTGTTTTGCCCGTTTCATACTTTAGGGTTTTCACTTTCCCCCTTTTGACTTTACCAGCTACGGAATCATCCTGTACAGCGCACCATCATCTCCGGCTGTCAGCAGGTCGCCATTAGGGCAAAGCACTATGCTTCTCAGTGTGCTGGCAGTAAACCGCTCGTACTCCATCCAGTGGTTGCCCCCGTCGTCAGTATGTATCACCACGCCTTTATCTCCCACACACCATCCGTGCAGTTTGTCTTTAAATACTATATCCCGCAGCATGTATGCAGGCAGCGTCATGTTATTTCCATCGCGCAGGTTGCTCCAGTTATCGCCACCATCTGTAGTGTGATAAACGCCGCCATTTGCGCCGCACATCCATATCTCGCTCTCATGGATATCCATTGCCGTAAAGTTATCACCCTCCACATCCTGGAAGTTCCACGTGCGGCCCCGGTCATTAGTTATCATCACCGCGCCATAGCCTATCACATAACCCCTGCTGCTGTTCGCCATCACCACATCATTCAGCCCGAAGTTGAATGTCTGCTCATCAAGCACTTTGAACGTAGAGTCCACGCGCGAAATAGTACACTCCCGCTGCAGCACCGTACTTGCAAAGATGCCGGTATCTGCGGTCACGAACGTGCCGCCGATATATGGCCGCCAAGTTTCTATCCTGTTAGTTTTCCAGCTTGCCCCCCCATCAACGGTCCACAATACATTGCCATCAATGCCCGATAAATACAAGCCGCCTGCCGGGGAAACACCTGCGCCATACATACCCTTGCCCACCTGCGGCGCAGCATTTGCCGTCCAGGTATAGCCGCCATCTGCAGAGCGCAGCACTTCGCTCCTGCTCCATATTTCGCCACCCGCAGCTATGCACACGCTGTCGTTCACAAACTTCAGCCTGTTAAGCCTGCTCGCAGTATTGCTGTTCAGCTTCTGTACTTTCTGCAGGTGCAGCACGTCTTTCTTGCAGCCGGTTTGCATTGCCGCCAGCGCAGCAACAAGTAGCAACAGTATTTTCTTCCCTGGTATCATTTATAAAAATTACGCACGACGACTTCCCCAAAAATACATGCTTTTCTATTACGCTTTCACTACACCATCTGGCGCGCCTTCAGCTCCAGGTATTTATTGATCACATCCACCGTCAGCGACTGCGGGCTGGTAAGTATGGAGATCACCCCATGCCGCCGCAGCTCTTTTACTATCAGGCGCTTCTCCAGCGCAAACTGGTCTGCTATCGTCTTTATATAGATACCCTCTATAGTATCCGGGTTCGATTCGTGTATCTCCTTGAGCAGCGTGTTTTGAAAGAACACTACGCACACAAGGTGGCGCTGCGCTATCTTCTTCAAAAAAGGCAGTTGGCGCTCCAGCGATGAGTACGTCTCAAAATTGGTGAACAGTAGTATAAGGCTGCGTTGAGTAATGCCCCTGTGTACTGTGCTCCACACCGCTTCGTAGTCACTCTCTTTAAAATCCGTTTGCTGCTTATACAGTGTTTCCATTATTATATGCAGCTGGTTGTTGCGCCGCTCGGCTGCTATAACATCGTTCACTTTGTTCGAAAAGGTGATCAGCCCAGCCTTGTCCTGCTTCAACAGCGCCACATTCAGCAGCGCCAGGCTGGTATTTATCGAGTGGTCCAGCAGCGTCAAGCCGTCAAAAGGCATCTTCATGCTCCGCCCCTTGTCTATCAGGCAATAAATCTGCTGCTGCCGCGCATCGGTATACATGTTCACCATTACACTGCTGCTGCGCGCGGTAGCTTTCCAGTTTATGGTGCGCACATCATCTCCCGCCACATAGTCTTTTATCTTTTCAAATTCCAGGCTATGCCCCAGCCTGCGTATCTTCTTTACCCCCACCGTGGTGCTGCCGCTCACTGCCAGCAGCTGGTATCGCCTCAGCTCATGGTAGGCTGGGTACACCTTTATCGTTACAGGCTCCGCGGCTTTAAACCGCCTTCTTAGCAACCGCAGCGGCGATGCTGCATAGCACAACACGTAGTCAAAGGCATACTCCCCCCTCGTCTGTGGCCGCAATGTGTACGCCACTGCCTCTCTCGACCGGTACCGTATCATCACTGTTCGCGTAAAGCCCCGCTCTTGGAACTGGACAGGCAGCTCTTCTATCAACACACACTTCACCTTAAACGGATAGGAATTGACAAGCGACACCCGCACCTCGTTGTCACTGCCAATGCTGAACCTCGGCGATAGTATCCGCGTAGCCTTGATACCGCCACTAACAAAAAACAACAGCACATAGTCGATCAGCGTAAATAGCATGATAGCTACCGCACCAGCAACCACCGGCCTGAAAAGTAAGGGAACAAAAAACGATGTGAACAGCAATATCACACACGCCCCCATCAGCAGGTACCACTTCCTGCTCACAAACAGATCGCCTATATATCTTCTGAAAAATTTCATTTAACTAACAACGATAACAAATCAATTATTCAGGTGCAATTCAAATATTCGCATATGACCTATTTCAATCACACCCGCGCAACTGCGCGGACATTGGCGTTCCCTCTCCCCGGGAGAGGGCTGGGGTGAGGCTTGCCGCGATGATTTGCAATGCACCAACTCTTTACCTCTTTAACCCTTTAACTCTTTAACCCTTTAACCCTTTAACCCGTTAACCCGTTAACCCGTTAACTCATTAACCCTTCAACTAACCACCTACCTCGGCACCTCCAACCGTGCCAGTATTTCTTTTATTACATCATCCGTCGTACCGCCTTCCATCTCGCGCTCTGGTGTGAGGCCTATGCGGTGGCGCAGCACTGCCGGCGCGGCCTGTAGGATATCCTCCGGTATCACGAAGTTTCGGCCACGCAATACTGCATATGCCTTGGAGATGTGCAGCAGCGCTATCGATGCCCTTGGCGACGCCCCCAGGTACAGCGACCTGTCGTTGCGCGTTTCCCATACTATCTTCGCTACAAACTCCAGCAGTTTCTGCTCTATATGAGTGCTTCTCACCTGTTCCCGCGCATTGTTAAGTACTTCGGGTGTCAGCACATGCACCACGCTGTTCAGCATTTCTGTTATTGCCTGCTGGTTGTGCCGCTCCAGTATTTTTATCTCTTCCTCCAGCGTAGGGTACCCCACGTTTATTTTCATCAGGAACCGGTCCAGCTGGGCCTCCGGCAGCCTGTAGGTGCCCTCATGCTCTATAGGGTTTTGCGTGGCTATCACCATAAAGGGTGCCTGCATTTTATGCGTCTGCCCGTCTACCGTCACCTGTTTCTCTTCCATCACCTCAAAGAGTGCTGCCTGTGTCTTTGCCGGCGCACGGTTTATCTCATCTATCAGCACTATGTTGCTGAATATTGGCCCGGATTTGAACTGGAAACTTGATGTTTGCGGGTTAAAAATACTGGTGCCAATAACATCGCTCGGCATAAGGTCGGGCGTGAACTGTATGCGCGAGAACCGTGTATTGATCAGCCGCGACAGTAGCTTCGCCGTCAGTGTCTTTGCCACACCCGGCACGCCCTCTATCAGTATGTGCCCGTCGGCAAGCAGGCCCGCAAGCAACTGGTCTACCATGCCATGCTGCCCTACTATCACCTTGTGTATGTGTTCCTGCACCAGCTCTACGAGCTCAGATAGCGGGTGGGCATCAGCCTGCGGAATATTATTCTGTTCGGGGGCTTCCATCATTTACGGTGGTTTTTATAAAAATGCTGAATTGTATTATATAGCTGGTAAAGATACGCCTCATCTATCGGCACACTGCGCAGCCTTACCTCGTGTATCATCTCTACCAGCGCGCGCACGGTGCGCTCCGGCTCTCCAGACCTGATCGTAAGCTGGTGAATGAATTGATCGTTGAGCAGGTTGGTGTTGAGCATATAATGCAGCCGCACCCATTCCAGGTACTGTTGTACCATTTTCTCTGCAAGATTGCTGTGATTGCCTTTGTTGTAATACAGCCGCCCTACCGTCTCCACAAACGATACTGAATCATTCTTCACCGGCGCCACTATGGGTATTATCTTTTGCTTTCGCTTGCCTTCAAACAGTACAAAGATGATCAGTGCCAGTATACCCAGCTGCAAAGCCAGCCGCGTCGATGGGTATCGCCACAATACCTCCAGGCTCGATACCTCGCTGCTGCGTTTAAAATAGTCGTTCCAGTACACCCGTGTTAGGTCATCAGGCAGTGTGCGCCATATACCGGTAAGGTACCGCTCATTACCTGGCTGCAGCAGGAAGTAGTTGCTCAGCACCAGCGGTGCGGCATGCAGGGTTATATGCCCTTCCCCTGCGCTGTATCGCACAAAGTTCAGTTCGCCATCGGTGTAGCCAAGCGTATCGGGCACTGGTGGCCCCGCAGCTTCTGCCGTATAGGTATCCTGCTCATTACTGCTATCTGCCGTTGTTTCGCTAGTGTCGCTATACACCCACTGCTCCGACTCGTCTGGCGTATGTGTCGTGTCCTGGTCAAACCTGAAGCTGCTCGTCGCTGTCTTCTGCGTAAAGTATCCGGTTATCGCCCTGCCCTCATACCCATACCTGGCCGTATCAACCGCCAGCTGCAATACCCGCCTGTTCGGTCCGCCTGCTTTTGCCTGGTAGTATAGCGGCATCTCTTCATTTCCCAGTCGCTTATAGCAGTTCAGTTCGTCCTCTATTTTATTATCCAGCTTGCTGCAGAATATGAACACCTCATTTCCCTGTATGGCAAATTCCTTCAGCTGTGTCCACTCTTTGTCCGTCAGGTAAAAATCGAGTCCGTTAAATACCATCAGCGTTTTGCCGCTGTCATTGTACTTCATCTGCACATCCATGTTCCCCAGGCGAAAGCCGCGCGACACCGTTTGTATCTTAGCTGAGGGGAAAAAATATTTGAGCGACTCAAAAGCCAGGTAGGCGCCATAGGGCCGCTTATCTTCCTTATCCAGCGTCACCCGCCATTTCATGGCCTGCTCCACACCACTGTTGCCACAGCCGTTGGCAAGTAGCATCAATATGCAGAAAGCTATGTAGATATGCCCCCTTAGCCTCATGCGCCCAGTTGTTTTTTTAGCGCGTTAAACTGGTCTATGTACGTATTGTAGGCCTCCTTTGTCAGGGTATACTTGCCATACCATGCATACTCATACTGCCGCGATAGCTGCTTAAAAGATTGCTTATACTTCGTGTCGGCAAGCTCTGTATAGTAGTCGTAGTTGGTCTTATCTACCCGGTAGCTGATCAGCTCACGGCTTTGCAATATTTGCAGCAGCCACATATAACTGTATCGTACGGCAAGGGGTATATTGTTATCGCTCACAGCCTGCTGTAGCAGCGCTTCCCAGTTGGTGCCCCCTATCTCGTCCTCCTCTCCGGCAGCTTGCTCGCCCAGTTGCTTGCCCTGCCTGCCAAACAGGAAATTATCTTTGCTGATGAACAATCTGTAAATAACATATCCCGCCACGCCTATCACAAACAGCCATAGCAATACACTACCAAAGGCGCCGAACAGCCCGAACAATCCCTGTATCATTTGATTCACCAGCCCGGGCTCCTGGTGTTTCGGTTGCTTCACTGCCTCCTTAAGGCTACGGTAATCAAAGGCTTTATCAGACGTAAGCTGCTGCCATTGCCGCGCGCTGATAGCCCGCTCTGCCTGCGCAAAGCCTCGCATTGCACCCGACACACACAGCACTCCGGCCACTATAAAAGCTTTACTCAACGCCCTGTGCATGTTTCCTTTCTTTCTTGCTCACTTTTATAGGGTAGATAACGAAGTACCACACAATGAATGTGGCCGATGATAACAGTATGGTAAGGCTCAGCCATAGCGGCATGCCTGTGTGCCGTGTTACAAACCCTTCGAAGAATGCTGCGACAACAAATACTGGCACCAGGGTTATAATGATCTTTACGCTATCCTTTGCTGCGTGCATAAGACTTTGCACACGGGTATACGTACCCGGAAACAGCAGCGAATTACCCAGCATAAGCCCCGCCCACCCTGCTATCACTATGGCCGATAGCTCCAGTGTGCCATGCACAAATACCACCAGTATCGACTTCGCCCCCAGGTCGTGGTGGAAGAACATGTATTCGAATACGCCCACCATCAGGCCATTGGTAAAGAGCATATAGAGCGTGCCGATGCCCAGCAATATACCACTCGAATAACACAGGAATGCCACTCTTATATTGTTGAATGCTATCCGCAGGAACATAGCGAATTCGTTGCCGCCCTTATACACGCCAAACGGGTCGCCATTAGCTATGTTGCGCTCCGTCATGTCTACATAGCTATCTCCTAATACAGAGCGTACAAAAGTTTGGTCTTTGTAGGCTGAGAACACACCCAGCAATACGAACGAGATAAAATAGAGAAAGGCAAACAGCAGCAGCTTATGATGCTTCCTTATTACGAGCGGCACCTCGGTGGTCCAGAAGGTGATAAGCCTTTGCTTCTTCTCCTTCTTGTTTTTGTATATCGACAGGTATATATTAGCCGCAATGCTGTTGATATATTTTATGGTATTGCTGTGCGGGTAAAATGTTTTGGCATACGACAGGTCATCGACCAGGTAAGTGAAGCGCTTGGCCACTTCGTCCGGGTCTTCGGTAGGCTGCTGGTAATTTTCCCAGCGCTCTAAATTTCGTTTAATGAACTGCCCTTCGCGCATGTATTTAACGATACAATTTAGCTGATTTTACAGAAATGCCGTAATTTTATATTGTGCCTGCTAACAACATCCCCCGGTTCAACAAGCGCATCTTTTGGGATGTAAACTTTGATAACCTCGATTATGACAAGAAGGCCGCTTTTATTATAGAGCGGGTTTTTTTAAGGGGCGATGTGCCAGACATACGCGAATGCCGGAGATACTACGGGAATAATAAGATATCAGAGGTACTTACAAATGCTAAATGGCTGCCTTTAGCTACCATATACCTGGCTTGCGCACTATTCAAAAATGAATTAACTGATTATAAATGTTACAATACAGCACAGTCGAACCCCACACATTGGCTGTATTAAAAGATTTGATGGCAACACCCGAGCTGACTGATTTTTATCTTGTTGGTGGTACGGCACTCGCACATATTACGGGCATTTACGGAACATAGCCAGAAGATAAGGTCCATTAAGTTAAGCCTGCACAATAACATGAGTGATGCTGAAGGCATCAAATGTTTATAGAAAAACCAATGATCTAGGACCGATGCCAAAGGTATCGTATGTAATTTTCACAAAACTGACACCTTAACTTTATGACATGCCCGAATGGCTAAATCTGAATAGCCACAGGTGGCAAAGGGAAAAATAGGCGCCAAGCCTGAAAGAGTTGAAAATGTAGCTCTTCTAATCCATACACCTACTCCATAGCGTATTCCTTACCTTTGCACCCGCTATGACACAGGAAAGCCTGAAAGAGATGAGGGAGCGCATACAGCACCTTCATCGCTTTTTACGTATAGATGACCGCCTTGCCAAGCTGGACCGCGACCGCCAGCTTACCCTCTCACCGGGCTTCTGGGACAATAACGTCCGTGCTACGGCCATACTTAAAGAGATGAAGATCGATAAGTACTGGACGGAGTTTTACGACAGGGTCAAGTCGGCCGTGGAGGATTTTGCTGTGCTGTTCGATTTCTGGAAGGAAGGTGAGGCTAACGAGGAAGAGGTAAAGGAAATATATGATAAGTCGATAAGGGACCTCGATGAGCTGGAATTTAAGTCTACGCTCAATGAGCCCGAAGACGAAATGCCGGCCATGATGGTGATCAACAGCGGCGCCGGTGGCACCGAGAGCCAGGACTGGGCCGAAATGCTGCTGCGCATGTATCGCATGTATGGCGACAAGCAGGGCTGGAAAGTGAGCGAAGTGGATATACAATACGGCGACGGCGCAGGCATCAAGCAGGCCACGCTCGAGTTCGATGGGCCATTTGCATACGGCCTGCTCAAGGCCGAAAGCGGCGTCCACAGGCTTGTGCGCATATCTCCTTTCGATTCCAATGCCCGGCGGCACACTTCTTTTGCATCGGTCTTCGTGTACCCGCTTATAGATGATACAATTGATATACAAATAAGCCCTGCCGACCTCGAATGGTCATTCTACCGTTCAGGCGGCTCAGGCGGGCAAAATGTGAACAAGGTGGAGACGGCAGTGCGGCTCAAGCACATACCATCGGGTATTATAGTGGAGTGCCAGCAGGCCCGCACACAGGGCGAGAACCGCGAGAAAGCTATGACGATGCTCAAAAGCCGCCTCCACGAAGAAGAGATGCGCAGGCGTGAGGAGATACTTAATGCCACCAACTCTACCAAGAAGAAGATAGAATGGGGCTCCCAGATACGCAGCTATGTCTTCCACCCTTACAAGATGATAAAGGACCACCGCACCGACCACGAAGTAGGCAATGTGCAACCGGTGATGGATGGCGAGATAGACGACTTTATAAAGGCATACCTAATGAGTGTAAAAGAGGAGCAATAGCTGGCAGCGTAGTATGGCACAGGAGCAGGAAAAAAAGAAGTTTGACATAAAGCTGCTGGGGCGCATTTTTGCCTTCACCCGGCCCTACCGCAAAACGCTGTACCTCGCCGTTACCCTGGCTATTGTCCTCGCTGTGCTCACCCCGCTGCGCCCCTACCTCATAATGGTATCTGTAGATAAGTATATTAAGCACGGCCTGCTGCAGGGGCTTATATATATAAGTGCCGTACAGTTTGGCATTCTTATTCTCGAGAGCGTGTTGCGCTTCTGGTTCACCTTCAGGGCCAACTGGCTGGGCCAAACCGTAGTGAACGATATACGCAACTCGGTATTTAAAAAGATACTCTTCCAGGACATTGCCTACTACGACCGCACACCCATAGGCACCCTCACCACGCGCTCTATCAACGACATTGAGGCCATCAACGATATCTTTTCTGAGGGCATCATCTCTATCGTAGCCGATATCCTTATCATCGTGTCCATCATCACAGTAATGCTGGTCACCGACTGGAAGCTAACACTGGTGTGCCTTGCCACCTTTCCACTATTGATCATTGCTACATATTGGTTCAAAGAGGCGGTAAACAAGTCCTTTCACAAGGTGCGCAATGCTGTATCTGCGCTCAATGCGTTTGCGCAGGAGCATATTACCGGTATGCACATCGTTCGCGCCTTTACTGCTGAGAAGCGGGAGATGGGCAAGTTCGAGGCGATCAACCGCGAGCACCGCGATGCCAATATTAAAGGCATATTTGCCTACTCCGTTTTCTTCCCGGTGGTCGAGATAATACTGGCCATCTCCCTTGGGTTGCTGGTATGGTATGGCGCCACGCGCATACTGCACTATGGCACTACACCCGGCGCCATCATCTCTTTTGTAATGTACCTCAACCTGCTTTTCCGCCCGCTGCGTATGATGGCCGATAAATTCAATGTGCTGCAGATGGGTATCATTGCCGGTGAGCGTGTATTTACCGTACTCGATAGCCAAGAGTTTCTCGCCAACAACGGCAAGCGCAAGGCAGATGACATTAAAGGCACTGTAGCGTTCAAGGACGTGCATTTTGCCTACAAGCCCGATGTGCCGGTGCTCAAAGGCATATCCTTCGATCTTCAGGCCGGCAAAACGCTGGCTGTAGTAGGCCACACAGGCGCGGGCAAAACTTCCATCATTAGCATCCTCAACCGGCTGTACGAGATACAGAGCGGGCAGATACTCATAGACGGGCACGATGTGCGCGAGTATGACATACATAGCCTCCGCTGCCGCATAGGTATAGTGCTGCAGGATGTGTTCCTGTTCTCCGGCACCGTTTACGACAACATCACATTACGCAACTCCTCCATACCTGTAGAGAAGGTAGAGGAGGTGGCTAAAATGCTTGGCATTCACGATTTCATCATGCGCCTGCCCGGCGGCTACCAATACGATGTTATGGAGCGCGGCAATACCCTATCCCAGGGCCAGCGCCAGCTGCTGTCCTTCGCCCGTGCATTGCTCTACAACCCCACTATCCTTATCCTCGATGAGGCCACCTCCTCTGTAGACAGCGAAAGTGAGCAGCTGATACAGCACGCCATTGACACCTTAATAAAGGGCCGCACGTCCATTGTCATCGCCCACCGCCTGTCTACTATCCGCAAGGCCGACCAGATCATTGTCATGGACCATGGGCTGGTGACCGAGCGCGGCAACCACGCCTCACTCATAGCGCAAAAAGGCGCATATTACGATCTCTACACCGCCGTAGAGCAAATGCGGACCAATGAGGTCCTGTAGTATCCCCTGTTTTATTATATTTATGCGCTGATATTAGTACACTTAAGCATTCCATTTTTTGCTTTTGAGTATTACTTTTGGCTTAACTGTTTAATACAATGGCTAACAAACCACCAAAGCGACCGCAAACTCAACCCATACCCCGCCCTGCCGCCACCCCGAGGCCGGCAGCTGCGGCAACCCCGGTCAATGAAAAAGCAAAGCTGCCCGCAGACCTGTTCTCTATACGCAACCTCTGCATCATATTGGGAGTGCTGTCATTCCTCCTGTATGCCAATACCCTCGGCAACCTGTTTGTGATGGACGACGTGATAGTGCTGAAGGAAAATACCTATGTACTGCAGGGTGCAAAGGCCATCCCAGAGCTCTTTGCTACGCCCCACATGCGTGGCTACCTCGTTATCCCCAACGACCTTTACCGTCCATTCTCGCTAGTAATGTTCGCCCTCGAATATGAGCTGTTTGGCCTCAACCCTATGGGCTACCACTTCTTTAATATCCTCACGTTCGCGGGCTGCGTTATCATGCTGTTCCTCTTCCTCGATAAGTTCTTTGGCAGGCAGCGCACCGCACTGGCATTCATAGCAGCGGCCATCTTCGCCGCGCACCCCATACATACCGAGGTGGTTGCCAACATCAAGAGCCGCGATGAGCTGCTGTGCTACTTCTTCGCCTTTTGGTCGCTCAATTTTTTTATGACCTACATGAGCACCGGCAAAATGAGCAAGCTGGTATTTGGCGTAGTTACCTTATACCTTTCTTACATCTCCAAGGAAACGGTTATCACCTTCCTTGCTGTGATACCGCTGCTGTTCTTCATCTACAATAATGAGAACAAGAAACGCGCCATCTACATTATGGCCGGCACAGGCATAGCCACAGTTATCTTCCTGCTGGTACGCTCATCGGTGCTTGCCGCATACGACGCTAACCAGCCAGGAGCCGGGGTGGAATTTATAGATAACGCCCTTGCTAAAGCACCAAACGCAGCCGTTAAGTTCTGCACCGAAGTGGTAGTTATGGGCAAGTATCTCCTGCTCATGTTCATCCCCTACCCGCTGCTGAGCACCTACTCTTTTAATGCTATACCATATGCCGATTTTGCCGACTACCGTTTCTGGCTGTCGCTGCTGGCGTACGGTGCCATGTTCTACTTCGCCATTAAGCGTTTTATGGCCGACAAGAAAGACCCTTGGGTATTCGCAATTATACTGTTCCTCACAGGCCTTTCGCTGTTCTCTAACTTCCCGTTCCTTATGGGTGCCGAGCTGGCTGAGCGTTTTGCATTCTTCGCCTCTACCGGTTTCTGCATAGCAGCAGCCCTGGCCATAGAAAAGTGGGTGATCCGCGCACCTGCAACAGATGTCACCCTCATCCGCAGCTCTAAAGTGCTTATGATTTTGGTCCCCCTCATAGTTGTTTTCGGCGGTATGACCATCGCCCGCAACTTCGACTGGAAAGACGATGCTACCCTGTATCGCGCCGATGTGGAAAAGTCGCCAAATGACACCCGCCTGCATCACAACCTCGCCACCGCCATCGCCGAAAGTGTGTACCCCAACGAGCCGGATACCATGAAGCGTAAAGAGCTCGACAAAGAGAGCATCACCCACCTGCGCCGCGCCATGGAGATATACCCCGACTATGCAGACGCACACGTGGAGCTTGGCCGCATATACGACCGTATGAAGCTGTATGACTCAGCCATAGTACACGACCGCCGTGCGCTGGAGCTCAACCCAACTAACTTCACCGCCAACAATAACCTTGGCAGCGTATACCTCACCTCGGGCCGATACCCGCAGGCCATAGAGCTGTTCAGGAAGGCCATTGTGCTCAATCCTAATTTTAAGTATTCTTACATCAACATAGCCCGCGCATACGGCCAGCTCAAGCAATACGACTCTGCCATCTACAACCTCCACGCCTACATCCGCCTCGATCCCCAGTTCCCTGAGGCGAAGCAGGAGCTCGGCACCATGTTCTACATGATGCAGCGTTACGACTCAGCCGAGTACTACTTTAAGCAGATACTGGCTGTGAACCCTAATGAGCCCAACGCTATCAATAACCTTGGCGCCATCTACCTCAACAACCAGCGCTATGGCGAGGCTGCCGAATACTTCAAGAAAGCTGTGGCCCTCAATCCGAGCTACATAAACGCCTACTCTAACCTTGGCCGCGCTTACTTTTTCAACAAGCAGTACGATGCCGCTATAGAGACCTTTACCAAAGAGCTGCAGCTGGATCAGCAAAACGGTGTGCGCGACATACCGTATATAGCGCTATCGCACCAAAAGATGGGGCGCATGGACGAGGCCCGCAAGTACGAAGCGATAGCCAAGCAGTATTATTCAAATTTCAAACTGGAGTAACATAATGGCCAAGAAGCAGAACGTAAGACCAACACCCCAGGCACCTAAACCCGCTCCAAGGCCTGCCCAGCCGCAGGCAGCACCACAGCAAAGAGTACCTAAGGAAGGCATGAGCCTTGTGAAGAAACTATGCATACTCCTCGGTATCATAGCCGGCCTTGTATACGCCAACACAATGCAGAACGGCTTTGTGCTGGATGATGTAATGGTGATAAAGGAAAACAGGATGGTGAAAGCAGGCTTCGCCGGCATTGGCGACCTGCTCACCACACCCCATCTTAGGGGCCATATACAGCTCTCCACCGATACTTATCGTCCACTCTCGCTGGTGATGTTTGCCATAGAGCACCAGCTGTTTGGCGAGAACCCTGCCGTAGGCCACTTCTTTAATATCCTGCTTTTTGCCGGCTGCGTTATAGCCTTGTTCGTCTTTCTCAATAAGCTCTTCGATGGCAAGCGTATTGCCTTTGCATTCGTGGCGGCGCTATTCTTCGCCCTGCACCCCATCCATACCGAAGTCGTTGCCAACATCAAGAGCCGCGATGAGCTGCTCTGCTTTTTCTTCGCGTTCTTATCGCTCAATGTCTTTATCAACTACATGCGCGATGGCAAGATACTCCAGCTCATCCTGGGCAGCTTTTACCTCTACCTCGCCTTCATCTCCAAAGAAACGGTCATCACTTTTGTTGGCATCATACCACTCGTATTCTTCTTCTACCGCAATGAAAGCAAGCAGCGTGCAATAATGATCACTGCAGGCACCATAGTTGCCGCAGGTATCTTCCTGGGCCTGCGCGAGGGTATACTCAACGAGTATCACGCCAATGCCCCTTACGAAGTAAAGTTCCTCGACAACTTCCTGGCAGGCACGCATGGTGCCACCCGCCTGGCAACGGCTATACTGCTCATGGGCGAGTACTTCAAGCTCATGTTCATCCCCTACCCTATTGTGTGCGACCACTCTTACAACAGCACACCGTTTGTAGGCTTCGGCAATATATGGGCCATGCTATCGCTGCTGATATACCTGGGCCTTGGCGCGCTTGCTATCTACAGGCTCTTCAAATTCAAAAAAGACCCATGGGCATTCGGCATACTTTTCTATCTCATCACCATTTCGCTCTTCTCCAATATTGCGTTCCTTGTAGGTGCTGCCCTTGCCGATCGCTTTGCATTCTTCGCCTCAGCAGGTACATGTATGCTGCTGGCCCTGGCTATAGAAAAGTGGGTGCTGCGCACAGAGGCTGCCGAAATAGGCCAGCTCACCACATCTAAAGCAATGGCAGCAATAATACCCATTGGCCTCATCTATGGCGCTATGACCATAGACCGCAATGCCGACTGGAAAGACAACTTCACCCTCTACAGCACTGATGTAAAGAAGTCGCCCAACAATACCCGCCTATATTACTACATGGGTGCCGAGCTGCAAAAGAAATATGACGAAGCCCCAGATGCCGCAGGCAAAGAGGCTATAGTAAATGAGGGCCTCAAAAACCTGAAGCGCTCGCTGGAGATATACCCCGACAACGTAGACTCGCATGCAGAGATAGGCGCTACCTACTTCCGCGCGAAGAACTACGACTCGGCAGTAAAGCACCTGAAGCGCGCCCTGGAGATGAACCCGCGCCAGATAAACGCATCCACCAATCTTGGTACCGTCTACCTCACGCAAAACAGGTTTGCCGAAGCACTGCCCTACTACAAGCTAACGGTCAATGTAAATCCCGGCCACGTGCTGGCGCTCTTCAACCTGGCAGTATGCTATGTACAGACCCAGAAATACGATTCATCCATTTACTACTTTAAACGGACCATAGAAATAGAGCCTACATACCTCAACCACAAGGCAACAGAGTACACCGGCATGGTATACAAGATGGCCGGCAAAATGGACTCAGCGCTGCACTACGAGGCCCTGGCAAGGCAATTCAACCCGGGCTTCAGGCTGCAGTAGTTGCCTAAGGTAGACTTGCGGTAGCTAACTGACCAAATTATTATTTGTCAGAAGTAAATCGTACGATTTACTTCTGCTTACGTATTAAAAAGTTATCCACAGCCTACGTTTTCTCTGTCATGCGCTCCTACCTTTGGGCAAAATAGATACAATGCAAACGTTATCAGAATTGCCAGAATCACCGCGCCTGTCCTCGTTACATAACCATAATTTGCTAAACAGTTTTATGGAAAAGATGGACATTTCAGAGGACGCACCATTTAGAGATAGGCTTGAAAAAGTAAAATCAACATGGCCGGAGATAGGAAACCAAATCGAAGACTTATTTGATAGAATTGACGGCGAATATTTGGACTATAAAGTATTGGAGAAACGTACAAAAAATGCGAAATTATCACTAACCGATAACGAAACCATGTTAGAACTTCAACTTGAAATTGATGAGTATTGGAATCGGTTATCAGAGACTGATAAAAGAGAATCAAGTATCTATGCAGCGATCTATTTCCGCTACAAAAATAGTGAGGGGAAAGGCGTGATATATTGGGAAGACGTAGATAAAGCATTGAATAAAGTAACTTTCCCAACCTAAAAAGTGTGTGGCGGTTAAGCGTAAAACCAACTTTTGCGGAGCATGATCTTCATTGCTTCCTGATTGTAATTACTACCCCAAATTCCAGCCCCACAGCACTACTCGCAGAGTCACCCCCTCCTGTTTTAGGAGGGGGCCGGGGGGTGGTCGCGCGGGCCAGGGGGTGCGCCTTGCGGCTAAGAAAACCAACAGGCCGGGGGGTGGTTACACCTCCACTGCTTCTTTATTATACTTGTTCCGATACTCCACCGGCGATACGCCGGTTATCTTTTTAAAGATGGTCCTGAATGCCTTTGAGTCTGTATAGCCAACATCGTACATCACCTCGCTCACATTCTTGCGGCTCAGCTCCAGGCTCTTCTTTGCAGCTTCTATCTTCACCCGCTGTATATACTCAATGACCGTGTTACTGGTAGCCCGCTTAAAACGGCGCTCCAGGCTGCGGCGGCCAAGCGCCAGCATGCCTGCCAGCTGGTCTACAGTTATCTTATCCTCAAAGTTCTGCTCTATAAATTCCTGCGCCTTCTTCACCGGCTCATCCTCGTGCGCCTTCTGCCCCTGGAAGATGATAAAGGCCGACTGGTTCTCGCGCTCTATCTCTATTGCGAATACCTTGGCACAAAGTATCGCCAGCTCTGCGCCTGCATACTTCTCCACTATGTGCAGTATCAGGTTAGTATAAGAGAAAGCCCCGCCGCTCGAGTATAGGCCATGCTCATCGGTGATTATCTTCTCCGTCACCAGGTTCACATCGGGAAACATGCTCCTGAACTGATTAGCAGCAGCCCAGTGCGTAGCACACTGCCGCCCGTGCAGCAGCCCTGTAGATGCCAGCAGGAACGCACCAAGGCACAGGCTGGCCACCTCGGCACCATTGCGGTGGTGCTTTACTATCCACGGTATAAATTCCTTGTTTTTTTCTATAGCCTCACTAAGGTCGCCATCCAGCGCAGGTATTATTATCAGGTCTGTCTTCTGCACTTCATCCAGCAGCGCACGTGCATGCACCGTATATAGCCCGCCGCTTATGGGTGTTTCTTTGTCGAGCCCCACCAGCTGCACCTCAAACAGTGGCGCTGCACCGCGCGCCATACAGAAGTTGTTCACCTGTGTGAGTATTTGCCGGGATCCTTCAAGACTGCCTAAAATGGCCGCCTTCGGCACCAGTATAGAGATGTGTTTCATAGCAAGTAAAAATAATAAATAAACTGTCGCTATCAACCCCTTATTTGTCGTTATCACACATTACAAACGATAGTTATCGGTGGTATGTTTGCATTATCAACAAACAACAAACTATGGCAACGCAAATATTCGTCAACCTCCCAATTAAGGACCTCGGCAAGACAACTGCATTCTTCGGCCACCTCGGCTTCACTTTCGACCAGAAGTTCACTAATGATAAGGCTACCTGTATGATCATCGGCGAGAACATATACGCAATGCTATTGGTAGAGGAATTCTTTAAAACCTTTACCAGTAAAGAAATCTGCGATGCGCACACAACCACTGAGGCCATTATCTGCTTTTCTGCAGACAGCCGCGAAAAGGTAGATGAAATGGCTGCTAAGGCAATTGAAGCAGGTGGCACCAACCCCGGCGGCGCGCAGGACCATGGCTGGATGTATATCCGCAGCTTCCAGGACCTCGACGGCCACCTGTGGGAGGTAATGCATACAGACCTAAGCCTGCTGCCCGCCGAAATGCAGACCGGCAATTAACAATTATATAATCTTCAAAATCATCAAAAATATGACAACGATAAACGCATACATTACATTTGGCGGCAAGTGCACCGAGGCCATGAATTTTTACAAGGAGTGCCTGGGCGGCGACCTTACCATACAGCTGATAGGCGAATCGCCGATGGCCGGACAATGCCCTGCCGCTATGCACAACCAGGTGCTCCACTCTATGCTCAGCAAGGGCAGCATGGTGCTGATGGCCTCTGATATGGTAGCGCCGGGCGGCCTCACGGCTGGCAACAATATTGCGCTGTCGCTCAACTGTAGCAGCGAGGAGGAGATCAATAACTTCTTCGCAGCCCTCTCGGCCGGAGGCTCTGTTATCGACCCTTTGAAAGTACAGTTTTGGGGTGCTACTTTTGGGGTCTGTAATGATAAGTTCGGCATCCGCTGGATGCTAAACTACGATAAGAACCAGCAGTCATAGATCAGAACACAATACGCTTTGCTAACTTTTAAAACACTTACAAAATGAAGATCGTAAAGAAAGTGCTTATCGTAATAGCCATCATTATTGCTATTCCCTTAGTCATAGCGCTGTTCGTGAAAAAGGACTATGCTGTAGAGCGCGAGATAACCATCAACAAGCCGGAGGCTGATGTATTCGGCTATATCAGGCAGCTGAAGAACCAGGACCACTTCAACAAGTGGACCATGCCAGACCCTAACATGAAGCGCGAATTCCAGGGCACCGACGGCACCGTAGGCTTTGTATACGCATGGGATAGCCAGAACGATAAGGTAGGTGCGGGCTCGCAGAAAATAACGAACATAACCGAGGGCGACCGCATAGATTATACCATACACTTCTTGCGGCCATTTGAGGGCGATGCCAATACCTACATGGCCACAGAGCCGGTAGCGCCAGCGCAAACAAAAGTGAAGTGGGCATTCACCGGCACTAGCAACTACCCTATGAACTTCATGAACCTCTTCATCGACAACTTCCTGGGCAAAGACTTAGCTATAAGCCTTAACAACCTTAAGGGAGTACTGGAAAGATCTTAAGCAACCATACACATGAGCACAGAAGCCGTAAACGAATACATGCAAAAGCTGGAGCACCCGCTGAAGGCCGAGATAGAAGCTGTGCGCAGCATCATTCTCAAAGCCGACAAAAAGCTGGCGGAGCGGGTGAAGTGGAGCGCACCCAGCTTTTACTACAAGCACGATCTCGCGACATTCAATCACCGCGCCACAAAGCACGTACACCTCGTATTTCACCACATCGCCATTACCCGCATCCCATCAGCTTTACTGGAGGGCGATTATAAAGACAGGCGAATGGTGTACCTGAAGGATATGAAAGATGTGAAGGCGAAAAAGAAAGAGCTGGATTCTATATTCAAACAACTGGTCCGCATGATGGACGAAGAATCATAACATGCAACTATTGAAAACGATGGTAGCCGTCTTTAAAACGAATGTACTGCACGAGGATGAGGCGCACCTGCTGCGGCAGGTGATCGGCAGCCAGGCCGGCATCACCCGCTGCGACTTCGACCTCGAAGACTGTGATAAAATACTGCGCATAGAATGCCGCGAAAGCATAGCCGATAAGGTCATCGGTCTGCTTGCGCGCAATGGCTTTATGTGCGAGGAACTGTAGTGGACCCGACATCTCGGTCCGGCAAGCTCACCACGGAGGAGATGCTACGCATCTCATAGAGTAGTGGATGAGGAAAGGAAATCGCCCCTCTGGCATAAAAGGAGTCTCATTTTATAGTTCCCCATGTTGTTTGCCCTGCGCGAGGTTGTTGGTGGGACACCAACAACGGCGAAATTCTCTGAACATTAATTACTCTAAAATCAGAAAATTCTAATCATGAAACTTGTTTTAAGACTCTATATTACATGTTGGTTGATGCTTCCCTTAACTACGGTATTCGGACAAGAAAATATAAATTTAGAAGAGTATAAACGCGTTGTCCATAATATGCAACAAACGATTTGCTCATTAAATGGGTATGTGATTGACTCCGTGAGCACACATTGGACAGCAACTGACCCAACAGGCTTTTTCTCTTTCGAAGGAGACCGATTCATTGGCGATGTAAGTAACGGGTACGATATTAAACTGAAAAGTTTTATTTACTCTGATGATTATTTTAGACAAAACCGGAATATCACATCTACGTACTACATTGATGGTAAAAGACGTGAGACGCTCGTTTTAAGTACTGGTCCCGAATTGTTTGATGAAGGATTGCCTTTTATAATGACAGATATCAGTATTATTTATTTCGAAAAAACCATACACTTGTTTCCGTCTGATAAAATTGTTTTCGATAGGACTGATTTTGAGGCATTTTATATAGTATTTTTCAAAAATAATACAAAAAAAACTTTTGTGGTTAATTCAATAACGCATAAACTCGAAGCCAACTAATATTCCATGACTAAGGAACAAAATCCTGCCCAATGACTGTCTCTTAGCCTTGTCGAAGGCAACAGCCTAATAAGAAGTTTCCGCCGTTGTTGGTGTCCAACCAACAACCTCGCGCAGGACAAAGAACACCGGGCACTATAGCATGTGCCCTTATTAACCTTTGGGGTTTCCCCCGCATTTCCTTTCCTCCGCCACTATCCCTACTTTTCCGCCGTTGTTGGTGTCTCCACCAACAACCTCGCGCAGGACAAAGAACACCGGGCACTATAGCATGTGCCCTAATTAACGCTAGGATTTCCGCCGTTGTTGGTGTCCCACCAACAACCTCGCGCAGGACAAAGAACACGGGAACTATAGCATGTGCCCTTATTAACGCTAGGATTTCGCACGATTTCCTTACTCCGCCGTTGTTGGTGTCCCCACCAACAACCTCGCACAGGGCAAAGAACACTGGGCCATCACGCATTCCACTCCACCGAAAGTAGAGAATTGCCGTCCCTCCATTCACCCAACCCCAAAAAACACAAAAAAACCACCTAAACCCGCGCCCACAGCGGAAAGAAATTTTTCCGCCGTTGTTGGTGTCCCCACCAACAACCTCGCGCAGGGCAAAGAACACTGGGCCATCGCGCATTCCACTCCGCCGAAAGTAGAGAATTGCGTCCCTCCATTCACCCAACCCCAAAAAACACAAAAAAACCACCTAAACCCGCTCCCACAGCGGAAAGAAATTTCCGCCGTTGTTGGTGTCCCCACCAACAACCTCGCGCAGGACAAAGAACACT
>JAZKFF010000028.1:105108-174623 GCA_040386555.1 Bacteroidota bacterium
GGTGTCCCCACCAACAACCTCGCGCAGGACAAAGAACACTGGGCCATCACGCATTCCATTTCCGCCGTTGTTGGTGTCCCCACCAACAACCTCGCGCAGGACAAAGAACACTGGGCCATCACGCATTTCCGCCGTTGTTGGTGTCTCCACCAACAACCTCGCGCAGGACAAAGAACACCGGGCACTATAGCATGTGTCCTAATTAACGCTAGGATTTCGCACGATTTCCTTACTCCGCCGTTGTTGGTGTCCCCACCAACGACCTCGCGCAGGGCAAAGAACACTGGGCCATCACGCATTCCACTCCGCCGAAAGTAGAGAATTACGTCCCTCCATTCACCCAACCCCAAAAAACACAAAAAAACCACCTAAACCCGCTTCCACAGCGGAAAGAAATTTTTATGATAAACAGCTAGCTGTTTATGCTGTTACAGAAAACGCACTATCATGAAAACTCGTTTTCGCAATATCGCTTTCGCAATACACCTTTGCGCCAAAAACCATAAATCCCTCTCGCTATGAACCCTAAAATGGAGCAGGCCCGCCACCTGTATTTTAATTGCGGAATGACACAAAGAGATATTGCAGCCAAAGTAGGCATATCCGAACGGACACTATATAATTGGATACGTCAGCATGCCTGGGAGCAGCTTAAGCGTGCCGCCTATCAGGCACCTGCTATGATAGCTGAAAACCTGTGCAGTCAGTTAGTGGAGTTGCAGAATACTATTGCCGCGCGCGAATTGGGCAGCAGGTATCCCACCAAAGATGAAGCAGAAGTTACCCGCAAGCTGCTTGCCGGCATGGAAAAAGTAAAGAAGTACCCAACAAAATCACAAACCCTCCAGGTGTTCGCATCCTTCCGCGATTTCCTGCGCAATTCATACGGCAAAGATGCTGCACGAGCCTTTGGCATGCAGATGATGTCCTTCCTCGATAATGACCCCGTAAACGGATACCAGCCCTACAATATGGAATTCGGTATCGATAAGATCGCCCCCATCCTGCCATTCTATGATGAAGATTTTGATGAGGAACATTCGGAAGAGAATGCCTGCGAACCATCTCCTCCCCTTGGGGGAGGCCAGGTGGGGCTTCAGCAACCGGAAACCGCACTTGAAAAACAGGCCGAAAGCCTTGCCAGCAAACCATTTGCACCTGATTCCGGCACCTCTTCTATACCAGCAAAAGTCGGAAGCAAATCGGAAAAACAACCGCACAATACGTATCTCCAACACATGAGCTACGCAACACCTCCTTCCCCTTGGGGGGAGGTCGGCAGGGGGCTTCAAAAGTCGGAAGTAAATCGGAAATAACAAGCACACAATACGTATCTCCAACACATGACCTACGCAACACCTCCTCGCCTCGGGAGGAGGCTGGGAGGGGGCAGATAATTCATTTTACCAACCGGAAAACGAAAAGAAGAAAAGCCCCGAAACTATTGATAACACAGGCCTTGAGCCAACTACGGCTAATTATTTGAGCCTGCAAAAGTCGGAAGCAAATCGGAAAGCAAATCGCAAAACACATCACATTACTGCTATGCACCCTAAGCAAATAGCCCCGGCCTTCAGGCCGGGGACTAGCAAATTTCATTGATCGGCTTTAGCCGAAACACAAGTCATATTTAATGCCGTGAGTACACAACCCGGTCGCCCGACACCTCCTCCCTGCTATGGTGAGCCTGTCGAACCGGGGCGAGGCCGGGAGGGGCTATTTTACGATACCACACATAAGATAGCACCAGGAAGATGAACCATATCGACATCATAGCCCAGCCCGACACCGGCGCACCTGAGCTTATTACGGAGTAGGAGGCGCCTATAAGGTCGAACGCCAGGCCTGCATATGCCCACTCCTTTATGCGTGGGTAGCCCGGTATCAGTATGGCTATCACACCCAGTATCTTGGCCACGCCTATGAAGGGGATGAAGTACCGGGGATAGCCTAGCTCGGTCATGAACTTAACGGCGTCTGCATCCATCATTACATCAGGTATCGACGACAGCAGCATCAGTGCGGCAAATATGCCGGTGAATATCCAGTAGAGGATCTTTGTCTTTTTCATTGATCTGTTCTTTTAAAGGTGATGAGTTATTGAGCTGTTTGATTTTTCTCTAAGAAGTTCTTTAGCGAGGTGCCTATCAGCGATGTCCAGCCGGCAACAAAGTTCTCTTTCCTGAAGTCCTGCAGCGGAGGGAAGCTTTCGAGGCCCCTGTGCGTCAATGTTAGCAGGGTTTGCTCGCCCACAGGTGCCAGCTCAAATGTTACGTACGATATACCGGGCTGGCCATCGTACCTCCAGCTATACGTCAATTTCTTTTCAGTCACCACCTCAGTTACCTCACACAAATGCAGCCATTGCTTATCCTCGGTACCTCCATAGAAGCTGAATGTAAATCCTACTTCGGGCTTAAACTCGGCGAGGTCAAAATACCATTGCTTCATTTCGGCCTTATCTGTTATGGCGCGCCATACTGTGGCGGGTGCTGCATTGTAGGTGCGCTCAAATTCTATTGGCTCCGCATCGTTTTGCGCAGTGCTGCCTTGCGTCTCAGCGAGGTGCGCATCAAGCTTGTCGAATGTGCCGCCAAAGCCCTGCTGCATATTTTCCCTCAGGTCCATATAGCCTTTCTGCTGCTCTGGTGTTGCGTTGAGGGGCTTACCTGCAAGTGTCAGCAATGTTTTGCCATGCTCCTCCGCAAAGGTGACCACGTTGCGTATCTCCAGCGGGAAGATGGGCAGCCATGGATTGGGTATCACATTGCCATCTTTATCTGCAAACGAGCTTACAAACACCAGCCTGCCGGGTGCGCTTATCTCCTGGAATACGAACTTGCCCCACATTTCCTGGCCGTTCGCGCTCATGCGGTAGTGAAATATGCCGCCGGGCTTCACGTCAAGGGTTATTACCTCCAGGTCAAAGCCCTTAGGCCCCCACCATTTGGCAAGGTGCTCCGCCTGTGTCCATGCCTTGAATACCAGCTCGCGCGGCGCATCGAAACTGCGGCTCAGCAGCTCCACATCTCCGCGCATAGCATCCATGTAGCCCTCGAGCCTATTGATAGTTTGGTTGCCACCTTCTACCGCACCAAACTCGCTCATCACGCGGTCGCGCTCTTCTGCAGTTTCAAACAGCGTGCGCATGGTAAGCCTTGTCTTGCCCTGCTCATCTGCAAAGGTTACCCGCACCTTGAATGCATTGCGGTCATTAGGGTCGTCAGAGCCATGGTCGTAAACCAGCAGCTCGGGAGCCTTTACTTCAGTGTACACTATTTTGTTGGGAAAGTCGGTGCCATCTGGTGCATGCATCATAAAGCTCCATGTGCCGCCGGGCTTCACTTCCATTTCCCTTATGGTATTGGAAAACCCGTTTGGGCCCCACCACTTAGCTACATGGGTGGGGTCCGTCCATACTTTATATACCAGTTCGCGGGGCGCGTTGAGCAACCTCGTAATTACGATCTCGCGATCTGTGGTGTCTGGTGCAAGCTCTTTTTGCTGTATCATAAGTTTGCGTTTTGGGGGGGATAATGATATGATGTGTTTAGTGTTTACTTTTTATCAGTGCTTCGTTTTTTCTTCGCAGCCGGTTTCTTTTTAGCGGTCACTTTCGGGGCTAACTCCGTAGCCTGTGCAGCCTGCAGCTCGGCCAGGTAGGTTTCGAGTGAATCTAGTTTCTCTGTCCAGAACTTGCGGTACTGCCCTACCCAGTCCGATACTACGTTCAGCTTATCCAGCTTCGCCTCGCAGTAGCGTTCGCGGCCCTGCTGGGTTATCACCACTAGGCCGCATTCGGTTAGCATCTTCAGGTGCTTGTACACTGCAGTGCGGCTCACGTCGAAGTTCTCGGCCACCGAGTTCACATTTAGCGACTGGTGGGCTAACCTATTCAGTATCTCTCTTCTCGTGGGGTCGGCTATAGCCTGGAAAACGTCTCTGCGCACAATCATGTAACCTTTTGGTTGCACAAACGTAATGAAACCTTTTGGTTGCACAAAATATTTCTTAAAACATCTTTTTGAAGGGCGTGGAATGCCCACCGGGAAAATGCTATGTTTGATGAAAATCAACTACCATGAGCGACGAGCTAATAATAAAGAATGAGATCATCATAAACGCGCCCAAGGCTGATGTGTGGGACGCACTCACAGACCCTGAGCAGACCAAAAAATACATGTTTGGCTGCGAAACGGTATCGGATTGGAAGGAGGGCAGCCCGCTGCTGTGGCAGGGCATGTGGGAGGAAAAGGAAATGGTATTCGTAAAGGGTGTTATCTCAAAGATCGTATATGGCGAGTACCTTGCCTACACTACCCTCGACCCCAACAATACGGAGATAGCAGATGTGCCGGAGAACTACCTTACCGTTACCTACAGCCTTAGGGAGCATGGCGAGCACACGCATCTTACCGTTACCCAGGGCGACTATTCGAAGGTGGCAGATGGTGAGCGCAGGTACAAAGAGTCTTATAATGACGGCGAGGGCTGGAACCCGATATTGGTACAGATAAAGGCGCTGGTGGAAGGACACCTATAATACTTGCGGCTTGAGGCCTATAAAAGAAGAAGCCCGCTACAGTTGCTGCAGCGGGCTTCAATTTCTTTGTTGGCTTATTGCGACTCGTCTTTGCCGTCGTCTGTTTCTTTCGTCTTCTCTATTTTGTCAAATTCAAACATCAGGGAGAAGCGAAGCGTATTCGAAAGCGGGTTGCGGGTGATGCCCGAGCCCTGTGGTATCAGGTAAGAAGCGTTGAGCTGGAATACATTATACTTCACACCCAGGCCACAAGTCACATACTGGCGGTCGCCATTGTCCTGGTCTTCGTAGAAGTAACCTGCACGGAATGCTATGGTATTCTGATACCAGTATTCAACACCTATAGAAGCGTTGATCTGCTTCAGCTGGTCGCCTGTAGAGAACGAGGTAAGGATGCCCTTTACAACGCCTACGTTAGTATCGCTGCTGGTGTAAGACAGCACCGGCACAAGCAGCTTGTTCAGGTCAAGCGCGAAGGTCAGCTTGTTGTAAGCGTCCAACTGCGAAGTGAACGCTGCACCCACGCCAAGGTTCATTGGTATGAAGTCCCTGCGGTTAGAGTTGTAAGATATTTTAGAGCCGAGGTTGCTGGCAACCGCGCCTAGGCTAAGCACGTTGAAGTGCGTTTCGTCTTTTTCAAATGCTTTAGTGTAGTATACACCAAGGTCCGCTGCGAAGGCATTGCCCGGCTTGTAGTTACCACCGCCCGGCACATAGCTTACGCCCGATGCTATAGCAGAGTGTATGTACCTGAAGCTAAGGCCTGCAGACAAGAACTCAGACAGCCTGCGTGAGTAGCCGAGGTCGAAAGAATATTCGCGTGGCATACCGGTGCCTATAGGGTTGCCCTGGAAGTCGGTGTAGTTTATATTACCAAGAGAGAAGTAGCGCATGGAAGCACTTATCGCATTCTCGTTCTCTTTACCAAACTTGCCGTAGCCTGCTATATAAGCGAGGAATATATCGGGCACCAGGTCTTTGAGCCATGGGGTGTAAGTTGCTGATATACCGTAGGTTTTATCGGTCATAGGCATCTTGGCCACGTTCCAGTACTGTGCGTTTGCATCAGGCGATACTGCTATGCCTGCATCGCCCATGGCGCCGGCACGTGCATCAGGAGATATTCTTAAGAAAGGTACCGCTGTAGTTACAAAGGTCTTACTGGTCCCGTTAAGATTTGCGCCCTGCGCTTTTGACTGCGTAGAGGCCATACAAGACAGTAAAGTCAAGCCTATCAGAGCAAAGTGTTTTGCCATTTTGTGATTATTGATAATGTGATGTTTTGTGCAAAAATATTTCATTTCACCCATATAGTCAATATTTTATTGAGGGGGTGGTTCGCTATTTAACGTACGATGACCAATTTTTGGTATGCTACAGACCTAAAACCTTTTTCAGTAGCAATTTCTAATTTGTAAAGATATAGTCCTGAGGGCAATCTTGAGCCGCCTTTATCTGTGCCATCCCATGTTATTTCATTGCTGCGGCTGCCAGAGGGGGTGAAGTTCTCCTCGAGGCTGCGCACCAGGGAACCTGCAGAATTATATATGTTTATTTTAGCAGTTAATGCTTCGAGCGGGTGATTATGCTCAAAAATAAAATGTGTGCTGTTGGCAAATGGGTTGGGGTAGTTGCCCAGGCTCTGGATATCCACCACCTGCCCGTCTACTACTATAAAGTCTACTGTGCCCTCCCCGCTGTTGTTATTCACATCCCAAGCTTTCACACGGATAGTGTGTTTACCATTGGCAAGGCCATTTACCGGGAATAGCACAAACCCTCTTTGATAAGTGTTGGCGGCAGTTTCGTAATAGTCATTAAGTATGTAGGGCTGCTCCACATTATCGTCGAGTATCGCTATCAGGTCGTGGCCCAGGTTGTTGCCCGATACGTTGATACCTGTTTCGCTATACAGCGATACAAAAAGTGAAGTGTTAGCACCGGTAATGCCACCATTCAGGAAAAGGCTGTCATTGATGTAGGGCCTTACTATCGGCGGGGCATCGCTCAGCTGCGGGTTCTCAGAGAAGCCGCCTACCGTTATGCTGGTGTCTTTGCCGGCCGCATCAGTGCTGTTGTTGTGCGTATAGGTGCTGATCTTAGCGGTGCCAAAGGCGTAGTTGATGTCTTTAGGGGCAATGAAGGTAACGCTGAACCTGCCATTGGTAACAGTCACCTTGCCGCGATACACTATATTGTCTTGCACTTTGTACACATCCTCGTGCCCGGTAATGGTTACTACCGACCTTGGCTTATCGTATAGCGACAGCCACAGGATGCCATTGAAGCCCGTGAGCATACTGCCGGCAATATCATGCACACTGCCGTCTATTGTGTATTTGCCAAGCGCCTTTATAGTATCGGCGGGGGCCAGGGTGATGCCGTCTTTTACCGCATCTATATGCACATCATACTCCGGGAAATCGGGTACCAGCGCCGGGTCGCCCAGCAGGGCGAACTTATAGAAGTTAGCCAGCTGGCCGCTGCTTTTAGATGTGAGGTAGGTAATGTTCTTGCCGATCCTGCATGCCTCGCCAAATGTATTCCACTTGCCATCGGCGCGGCGGGTATACTGCGCGTCAAGGTATTGCTGGTTGATCTCATTGTTGTAATTGGCAAACACTGCCGCCGTGGTAGTAAGTACGGTTATCACGCCGCCATCGTTCCTCAATGCCAGCTGCTCTGCCGCTGATACATACTGAGGATGATCGAACTGGCCGAAGTCGCAGGTAGCGGTGACCATGAATGGCAGCATGTTCTTATTGTTCCACTTATTAAAGTCGTCCTGCGTGAGTATGCGCTCATGCGCCCATACCTGCGGGTTGCCGTGGCCGTTGTAGTTCACCATAAACGTCCCTTTGAACATACGGTCGTTGATAGCGGCATTAGCGCCGGGGCAGCGTGGGCCGGCTGGTGTGGTAATTATCGGAATAGCATCAAGGTATATCTTGCTTTGATTGTAGAGCCCCTCAGCGCGCTTGTCTACCATGCGGGCCATGTCTTCAGCATCCAGCATGTGGTCACCTGCGGCATCGGGCTCGTAACCGGGAGGGGATGCCTTAGCGGTAAAGCCGTTGTCGCCCACGATAGTGGTAGATATGCGCCACGGGCCCAGTGTAGCAGGGGCTTTATAGCTTTTGATCTTTTTTACCAGAATAGAGGCATCGCTTACTGAGCGTGCCGGCAGGCGGCCTACTGCAATATCGAGCGCATTAAGCTGGTTGATGTCCTCGATATTCTCATTGTCATCAAGAAAGCCATAAAAATCATCGGTAGAGAACCCTGATATGCTATTCTGAACCTCAGACGACTCGAACACAGGCACAAAGTTGGTGTTGCCTGATAAGCGGTCTTTATAATCATAAGACGCGCCGCCAAAAAGCAGCAGGTACTTTGGCATTTGTGCCTCATCGCTGCCGGCGCGCTTGTAGAACATCCGGGTGAAGTCGCGGATAGCGCTCAGGTCTTGTCCTCCGGAAGAGAACTCATTATATATCTGCTCGTTGGTAGCCACAATCACACGCATATTATCGTGCTGCTTGTGGTACTCAGCAAGCTCATTGGCCTGGTCTGCAAATTTAGAATTGGTAACGATGATCATATCCACCTGGCCTGAGCCATGGAGGTTCTGGTTAGGCACCTTGCCTATAAACTTAGGGGTGAAGAGGCTGGTGCTGTTCATAGCTGCAAACTCATGGAGCCTCTGCGCATCGCGGGTAAATGTATAAGTACTGCCGCTCAGGGAGCCACTCATCTGCACAGGTACCTGCGGATTGGTAACGTCCCACACCTTGGTATTACCGTTAGCGCCCTGCAGCTGGTAGCCGGCTATATTGCCTGCGCCCACACTTTGCCAGTCGCGGAAGTTGAGCTGGTCGCCGGTGATGGTGAGTGCGCGGCGGGCATTGAGCTCTATATAGTTGAGGTAGCCAAGTGCCGACTGTGCCGAAGCGCCAAACGCCAGGTCCACGCGCACGTTCTGGGCATTTACAGCTGCATCCCAGCTGTTCTCCAGCAATCCCATTACATTAGACTCGCTGGTGACCACAGTGAAAACAGACGATGCCTTGGTAACCCCGTTGACCGCAACGCTGAACTGCGAACCGCTTGCGGGCTGTGTGCATGCCAATGACACCCTGCCATGAACCGAGGAAACGGCAGTACCCATATCAAAGTTGAAAGACTGCGTAGTGTTGCCGGCCAGCGGGCTGAACAGCTCCCCGTACCATAGCTTGCCAAGCCCTGCGGGGTTTACAAGGTCCACATCATGCACATCGTAATAGTTGAAGTCGGTAACCGTCTTGTTGGCGCTGCCGGGAGCACCTTCGGTGCCCACCCTTAGCCCAGTGCCCTGGTCGAAGGTGATGAAGTAGTAGGCGGTATCTGCATAAAGATTTACATGATGGCTAAAGCGCTGGTTGACGCTGTCTTTATCCCACGCCAGCGGGCCCGTGGCATAAAACACCACGAAGTCAGAAGAGCCAAAGGAGTTATCGCCGCCATCATTGACCCAGATAGCGTTTTCCTGCAGGTCGTCTGCGCGGCCCACGGCGTTATTCTCAGAAAGCATCTTACCGCCATTACCATAGATGCGGATATTGGCGGGGTTGATGGAAGACGTAGTGACACCCAGGCTTGCCAGGAAGGTATTGTCCAGCTTATAAAAGCCTGTTTTGGTTACGGCTATCTTGTACCAGGTGCCGTTTGCCAGTACTGAGTTAGCGGCAGCTGTAGGCCTGGCAGCATAGCTGAGCCCGGTCACATTCTTCTCCGCTACAGTGAGCGAGTAAGCAGACACCCGGTTTACCGCACCTGCCACCCCCACAGAGTATGCGGGGATACGCACCACTGCAAAGGGCCTTTTGCGCTCCATGCCTATGCCTACCGTGAGGCTTGCAGGCGCCGCAGGCAGCACCCCATCGGGCAGCTTAGCATCAGGTGCAAAGGCAACATCAGAGATACTAACCTCAGGCAACTCGTAGTGCTCCAGCCATATCTTCTGTACTATGTAGCCGGAGTGGATATCAGACTCTTTGACGGGGTATGACACCCCCTGGGCTGCAGCCTTAAGAGAACTGAATATACTGACAATAAGGGCCAGGGTCAATGTGGATCTGCTCATTAGTTCAATTAAATTTTACCTGATATTGGAAAGGTTCTGCGGATATATTCAAAAGTAAGCAATAAATGCTATAATATTGCCCACACTGCATCTGCGGGCAATTAATAACGTTAATTTTTCTTAGATATTATGTCAAAAGAAAAATAAAAATCACTGTTTTTTCATCACTTTGGATGCAAACGCTTGAAAATTTAAAAAAGATGCGGTATCATTGTAACTACTTTTAGACACGACTGCTATTTTACTGTAAATATTTTAGTTTAATTATGAAAAGAAAACTCGTTGCAGTTAGTTTGCTTTGCGTAGGAGCGGCTACCTTTTTCTCTGCATGTTCATCATCATCTAAAAATAAAGGCAAGGGGGATGGCATATCCCGTGTTACAGGTATGCCATTTAACTCTACCGCCTATGGTGGCTATGAGGTTACAGAGTACAAAGGACAGCCCACTCCTTATGGTATGACCTTCGTTCAGGGCGGCCGTTTCACTATGGGCGCAGTGGATGATGAGATGCCGACTCTCGAAAACAATGCTACACGGCGTACTGTTTCCGTTTCATCGTTCTATATGGACCAGACGGAAGTAGAGAACGTGAGCTACAGGGAGTATACCTACTGGATGCGCCGTGCTTACTGGAATGACTACCCGGAGCTGGTGCTGGCAGTGCAGCCCGACGAGACCGTATGGCGCTCGGCACTGGCATACAACGAGCCTAATGTGAAGAATTACTTCCACGCAGCTGCATACAACCACTACCCTGTGGTAGGTGTTAACTGGTACCAGGCCAATGAGTTCTGCGCATGGAGAACAGACAGGACCAACGAGCAGATACTTATCCAGCATGGTGTAATGCCACCTAATAAAGACCAGAGCGGTGAGGATGTATTCACCCAGGGCTCTTATATGATGGACCAGTATGGTGAAGATGCCTGGAAAAAAAGGAACCTTGACCAGAACGAATCACCAAGGCGCCCATACCAGCTTGAAGATGGTATCTTCTTCCCTGACTACCGCCTGCCTACAGAAGCAGAGTGGGAATATGCAGCACTTGCGAACATAGGCAACAACCCTACTCCCGAGACTAAGCGCCGCCGTGGTGAAGAAGTGGTTACTGACCGTAACAGCCTGCCATGGGGACCTAAGAATACTACCCGCTACGGTGTACGTAATCAATACCAGGGCGAATTCCAGGGCAACTTTATGCGTGGCAAAGGCGACGTAATGGGTGTAGCCGGGGGCCTCAACGACAACGCTGACGGCCCTGCTGAAGTGTTCTCATTCTACCCTAACGCATTTGGCCTTTACAACATGGCCGGTAACGTGAACGAGTGGGTAATGGATACTTATCGTCCTGACAATGAAATGGATGACTACCGCCCATTCCGTGGTAACGTTTATACAAAAGAAAAGCGTGAAGATGACTACTCAATTGAGAAGGATAGTATAGGCCATATGCCGCGCACATTCGTGACATCAGAAGACCTGCAGAGGAACAACCGCTATGAAACAAGAACGGCTGACCTGAACAACTACAGGGATGGTGACTCACTGTCGCAGTTCAGCTACAACTACGGTGTGAGCAGCCTCATCAACGATTCGTCTAAAGTATTCAAAGGTGGCTCATGGAGAGACCGTGCTTACTGGATGTCTCCGGGCACACGCCGCTTCATGCAGGGCAACCAGGCCAGCTCTACAGTAGGTTTCCGCTGTGTGATGGACCGCATGGGCAGCCCTACCGGCGAAGCAGCTCCAAGTGGTAACTCATTCGGCCGTGTTAAGAGGTACAAAAGGTAATTACAACAATGATATTTATACAAAGGGTGTCTCCGAAAGAGGCACCCTTTTTCATTTAAGCAGCTGTCTAGTCAAGTCAAAAGGGGAAAGTCAAAACCCAAAAGTGCGAAACGCACAAATACGGACTGTGACAAAATACCTGCAAGACGAAATAAGATGGACATAACACCAGTAATGTGGAGCAATCTGCGGGGTATTAGTAAAACATACAATCTGCTGCTGTTTTTTTTCAGGAGTGGTGCGGAATAACAAAGAAGTACATGCAATTTTACGTCTATAGTTAATACAACACGCTCCTTATGAAATCTTGCTTTACATCGCTACTCTTACTTTGCACATTCCTGTCTTCTGCGCAGGAGGCTGCTCACCCAAAATGCTTTCATACGCGGCCGCATAGTCATACAACTGCGAAAACAACAACTGCTCACCCGGCGGAAGATAACTATGATGTAAAATATGTGAAACTGGACCTCGCCATGACCAATACGTCGACCACGCTGTCGGGTGAAGCAACTACCCGGGCTGTTGTATTAGCCGCGCCGTTCACTGCCTATGTCTTTGAGCTGAGCGATCTGCTTATGATCGATTCTGCATTCGTAGATGGTGTACTGCTCCCGGTAAGCACTGCGGGCGCCGTACGCACTATATCATTGAGTACGCCGCTTGCTGCAGGCGCTCTGTTCACCGCGCGGGTATGTTATCATGGCACCCCGCTATCCGGTACCATATCCGCTGCCCGGGGGATAAATACAGGCTTTGATCCGCTTTGGAATGCGAACACCACATTTACCACGTCAGAGTGCTACGATGCGCAGCACTGGTGGCCCTGCAAGCAATCGCTGCGCGACAAAATAGACTCATCAGAAATATGGATAACAGTAGCGGATTCGCTCAAGGCCGGGAGCAACGGCCTGCTAAAGGCTGTTGTGCCGCTGGGTGGCGGGCTGGTGCGGTATGAGTGGAAGGAAACCTACCCGATCGACTACTACCTGCTATCGGTTGCCGTAGGGCCTTACCTAGATTACTCCTACTACATGCATTTTACCGGCAGCGATGACTCTATGCTGGTGCAGAATTATGTTTACACTGATCCCGCTGCATTACCCGGATTTAAGCCCGTGATTGACAGCACAGCCCTTTTGATAGACTATTTCTCTACCCTGTTTGGCCGTTACCCGTTCTGGAAAGAAAAATATGGGCATAGCATGGCCTACTATGGCGGAGGGATGGAAAACCAAACCATGAGCACCGTATATACCTTTGACACATGGCTTATGGTACATGAGCTGGCGCACCAATGGTTTGGCAATAACGTTACCTGCGGCACATGGGCAGATATAATGATGAACGAAGGTTTTGCTAACTATGCCGGCTATCTATTTGAGGACCATTTTTACGGACACAGTGTAGCGGTGGCCGGTATGGCAGGGGCGCAAAACCACGTAAAGTCGTTTAACGGCGGCACCGTGTATGTGCCGGATACTACTGATGAAGACAGGATATTTGATGGCAGGCTTACGTATACCAAGGGCAGCTGTGTGCTGCATATGCTGCGGTCTATAGTCAATAACGATGGCGACTTCTTCCACATCTTCCAGCAATACCAGGAGCGGTTCAAGGACAGCACCGCGACTGTAGCTGATTTTAGAGATGTGGCAAAAGACCTGGTGGGCACGGTAGTCAACGGCATCCATATAGATACCTTCTTCAAGCAATGGGTCTATCTTGAAGGGTTTCCGAAATACAGCTTTCAATGGAACCAATCGGGCAGCGATGTATACCTGCGGATAGACCAATCCACATCGATGCCCTCGTCGGTGCCACTATTCAAATTACCGGTGGAAGTGCGCCTGCACGCAACAACGGGAGATACGGTAGTGCGCGTGGTGAACAACAGCGCATCGCAGGTATATCATTTTACCTGGGACAAGCCAGTGGCCAGCATTGTACCCGACCCCGAGCACTGGCTGGTATACAAGCTGATGGTCATAGTACATAATCCCCAGCTTTCACTCTCCCACCCTGGCATTACCGCATTGAACATCAAACCCAACCCAGGTACAAATGTGTGGCTGGCCGAGGGTGTACCGGGCAATTGCAGGCTTACCCTCACAGATATGAGCGGGAGAGTTGCATGGGACGGCACGTCGAATGGCAGCGGCAATGTTGCGATACCTGCTGGTGGCCTCGCCCCGGGATGTTATGTGCTCAGCGTGTGGAACGAGACTGAGCGGGTAGCCTATACGCTGGTGAAAGAATAGCGGTAAAAGTGTTTATTTTTACAGATAAACGCTCTATTGTGGAAACAGCCCGGCTATACGACATATACCTCCAGCATCCTGAAGTACAAACAGATACCCGCAAACTAAAACCCGGACAGCTCTACTTTGCGCTGAGCGGGGCCAACTTTGATGGCAATACATTTGCCCGGCAGGCGCTGGATATGGGTGCCGCGTATGCGGTGATTGACAACCCGGAGTATGCCGTGAGCGACAAATACATAGTGGTGCCCGATGTGCTTGCTGCGCTGCAACAGCTGGCCAACCATCACCGCAGGCAGTTCAAAATACCGTTTATCGCAATTACGGGATCTAACGGCAAAACCACTACTAAAGAGCTGGTAGCGGCGGTGCTGGGCACGCAGTTCGTTACCTATGCCACCGAAGGCAATCTAAACAACCACATAGGCATACCGCTGACACTGCTGAAGATAGGCAAGGACGCACAAATGGCTATTGTGGAGATGGGGGCGAATCACCAGAAAGAAATAGCAGGATACTGCACTATAGCGGAGCCTACACACGGCATTATTACTAACTGCGGCAAAGCCCATATAGAAGGCTTTGGCGGCGTAGAGGGCGTACGCAAGGGCAAGGGCGAACTATATGACTACCTGCGCGCGACAGGCGGCACCATCTTCAGGAATACAGACCTTGACTACCTGCAGCCCATGGCGGAGGGCATAACGCAGCAGATCACGTATGGCAGCGCGAATGCGCAATACATAGGCAAGCCGCTCACAGACGATATATTGCTGCAGGCAGCGGTGCTTACCAGCCATGCTGAAACGGTGATAAAAACAAACCTCGTGGGCAGCTACAACTTCCCGAATGTGATGGTGGCCGTGGCGACAGGCAGGCATTTCGGCATAGGGATAGACAAGGTGAAGGCAGCGATAGAGGCCTATAACCCCGACAACAGCCGCTCTCAATGGCTGCAAAAAGGCACCAACAAAATAATACTGGATGCCTACAATGCTAACCCTACAAGCATGCGGGTTGCGATACTCAACTTCGCTGCTACACAGCTACCTGAAAAAATGCTGTGGATAGGCGGCATGAAGGAGATGGGCGAAGCGGAGCGCGATGAGCATACGGAACTTGTAGCCCTGATAGCAGCACACCACTGGAAAGAGGTGATACTAGTGGGCAAGGAGTTTGAAGGGCTGCAGAATGGCTATGCATGGTTCGAAAAGTCGGTGGATGCGGCGGCGTATGTAAAGGCCCACCAACCGCAAAACAGCTCTATACTAGTGAAGGGGTCGCGCGGGAGTAAAATGGAAGTGTTGGTGGAGGCGCTGGGCTAAGGTTAAAAGGGGAAAGTCAAAACCTAGAAGTAGACAGTTTAAGTCAAAAGGGGAAAGTCAAAAGCTGAAAGTGTAAAAAGTACAAAGACCGGCGTAGTAAACTGGTGAACGCATACCGTTCGCTAAACACCGGGCTGGCCCGCCTGCGGCGCGGCAATATCTTCGGCTGATGATCGGGTAAGCGTCTTGTCTATGCGCTTCGATATCTTATTCATCTCTTCCTGCAATAGCGGATTATTGAACGACTCTAGCGCGGTATCGGCAGCATAGGTAAGCAGGCACATAGCCATAAAGTCCTGGTCGTCTTTACCGGCATAGTAGTTGCGCAGGTCCTTTACTTTCTCATCAGCCAGCTTCACCGCCTTGCGCACCGCCGACTCTTCCTGCGGCCTGATACGGATACGATAGCTGCGGCCCGATAACCATACAGTTATCGTCATCAGTTCATCTTCCTTAGACTGCAAGTTGTTCGGATCCATTTATTATAGCACGTCTTATAAAAGGGCAGGATACCCGGGCATTACATGCTCCGCTGGTATATCTATTGAAATGTAATTTACAAATGTTTGGTTATTAATTAAGCAGCCTAGTAATTATTTTCAGCGCTTTTGGGATCAGGGTTCTCGGCTATTGGCAGCTGAGAAGGTGCTATCCTGGGCTCCGGCTTGTGTATGAGCCGCTTCTGGAAGAACACCAATGTAAGCACGCCTATGGATATAGCAGCATCTGCAATATTGAACACCGGCTCAAAAAACACAAAGTTCTTTCCGCCGAGGCCGGGGACCCAATTGGGCATTTTGGCATCTACTACCGGGAAATACAGCATGTCTACCACCTTGCCCTGCAGGAATTTGCCATAGCCATGCCCAAACTTGCTGACACAAGCCACAGCGGCCTGGTTGTGATTTTGCAGCATGCTCTTAAGGCTGTCGTAGTTGCCCGAAAAGCAGGAATAAGGACTATCGGTGAAGATAAGCCCGTAGAACATACTATCTATAAGGTTGCCCAGCGCACCGGCCAATATAAGCGAGCCACAGATAAGCACACCCTTGCTGTAGCCCTTGTTGATAAGCCTTTTGAGCAGGTAGAATCCGAAGATGACCGCGATAAGCCTGAAGCCTGAAAGCAGCAGCTTGCCCACCACCGACTCGCTCAGCTTCATGCCGTAAGCCATGCCCTCATTCTCGATAAAATGCAGGCGAAACCAATTGCCGATCACCTTTACCTCGTCGCCATTTGCGAAGTGCGTTTTTATATACACCTTCAGCAACTGGTCGGCCAGGATGACAACTAATACGATCAATAAGGCATTCCTGTACTTCAAATCATTGGTTTTTTCGGGCCCGCAAATATACTATACTACAGCATGCCAACTACCACACCCTGCAATGCGCGGGAAAGATAACATTTTATTGTAAAAGGGACTGCACCTATTGCACACTGCCAGCCTGACCCTGTGTTGCCGCCTCTTCATATATCACCTGCAGCATTGTTTGCCCTACGGCTTTGAGCGTGGCCTTGTCTATTATATCCATAGCATCGGCATGGGTGTGCCAGTGAGGGGGGAAGGGGTTCTCAGGATCGGCGGAGAGGTGTATGACGTCGATGGTCTTTATGCCTGCCATTTTGTTTATAGGCAGGTGGTCGTCTGTGATCTGCGGCCCCTGCACATAAGGGAAGAACGAAGAATAGCCGGCGGCAGATGCTGCCTGCCATACCCGCTGCTGCACATCGGGCGCGAAGTGTGCGGACAGGCCTTCGAGCGGGAAGCGGGCGTTGCGCGCACCTACCATATCGAGCAATATACCGTAGGACGCCTTGTAGCCGGGGATGTGCGGGTGCTGCGCCCAGTATTGTGTGCCCAGGCAATAAGAGTCTTCGCCCCACTCCGACTTACCGTAGTCCTCTACATCGGTGAACAGTATATCAATGCCGATGGCGGGCGATAACTTAGTGTCCTTTATCATCCGGGCTACTTCCAGCAGCACCCCTACCCCGCTGCCGCCATCATCTGCAGCCAGTATGGGCTTGTCCTTGTCTTTAGTATCCTCATCGGCCCATGGGCGGCTATCCCAGTGGGTGAGGAACAATATACGGTAGGGCGCACCGGGATTGATGCTGCCAATGAGATTGATACAGGGTAGCGATGAGCCATCGCCGCCTTTTACCTGCACGCTTTGCCGGTACACGGTGTCGCAAAAGCTGCTGAGCTTTGCAGCCATCCAGCCGGCGCACTGCTGCTGCGCCTTGCTGCCGGGCACACGCGGGCCATAGGCCACCTGCCTGCCCACATACTCATATGCGCTGTCTGCACTGAATGCAGGCACGCTTACCTGTGGCCTGGCCGGGGTATTTGTTGCTTCTGTTTCTTTGGGCGCATCATTTTTGCACGACACTGCAAGAATGATCAGCGCCGCTATAGCCGGTAATCGTAAATGCCGCATAGGAAGTATGCTCCGGGTTAAGGGAGCAGGGCAAATTAAGCAATTTTGGGTGAAGCGTATTACGGTTTAAGCTTGGTCTGCACAGACTGGTATATGCGCAGGTTGGCGCTGCTGCTGCCATTTACAAATGCCACCACCTTGCAGTTCTCCGGCTTAATGGCCGGGGTCTTAGTCTTAGGCTTGTAGGTGTATACTTTCTGTATTACCCTGCCCGGCTCTTTAATTGCCTGTGCAGGTAGTAGCGGATCGCCCCACGGGGCTGCGGTGATCATATCCCTGAATACATTGGTGAAGTCATAATCCTCATCATGCCCACTCGGGAAATTGGGGTCGAATGCAGGGTACTCCTGTATGTCTACGATGCCATCCTCTACAAGCACCAGTGACAAATTATGCATACCTGATACAGGCTTGGTGTAGGTGATGAGCGCAGTGATAGTAGCCTCGCCCTTTGCCGCATCCCACGAGCTGGTGACCTTGAGGTTCAATGAATCTTCGATGTCAAGCCTTGTGTTCAGCACGTTTGCCCACTCGCCGGTATTCAGCAATACCCTGCCTGCAACAGCCACACGGTCTACACCGCCGGTCGGTATCTGCCCTACTGTGCCGTATATAGTCTTGCCGATATCAGTAGCCGTGGAATCCCTGAAGTCGTTATGTGATCCGTTTGGTGGTACTGTCTGCTGTATACCAAAGTTGTAAAGGCCTATCACATTGATCCTGCCGGGGGGCTTGGCGTGTATATATCCCTCAATAGTAACATGCGCGGCAGGGCAGTTGGAACACGACTGGCCCGTGTACTCCTCTATCAGCACATTGTGCGCCTCAGTGCCGGGTACGGTGGATAGCAGGTAGGTAGTGTCTTTAGCAGCAGACTCTTTAAAGATGATCAGCGGCGCCTTTTCCTCGCACGATGATAAGAACAGGATGGCTGAGCAGATAACAAATAATGACCTTTTCATATTGAGCTATAAGACACGAATTTACTACATTATCGGTTAATTTATGTTTGCGTTTCATACATGAGAATAAATATTCAGATTTGAGGATTTTTAAATTGCTATACCTTTATCCCCGTAATTAAATTGCACTATGGACGAAAATAAAAGGCAGAAGCAGGTGAGCAAGGTCGTAATGGAGGAGCTTAGCGACATTTTTCAGCGGGAAGGGATGAATATAGTGGACGGTGGAATGGTGTCGATATCGAAGGTGATGGTGACGCCCGACCTGCTAGAGGCACGTGTGTACCTTAGCTTCTTCCAGGTGAAGAAGCCCTCTGAGCTGCTGCACAAGATAAAGGACCGCGGGTGGGAATGGCGCAAGCTGCTGGGCCAGCGCGTGAAAGATCAATTTCGCCGTGTGCCCGAGCTGCAATTTTTCAACGATGATACGCTGGATCACGTATTTAAAATGGAAGAGCTTTTCAAAAAAATAAAGGCAGAAAGCAAACCCGGCACACCTGAAGACAACCAGGAATAAATTTTCTCCTTTCCCTTTACTAAAGGCAACGCACTGAACCGCACATTCATCTGGCAACTGGCACTACGATATTTTCGCGGCAAGCGGGCTGGCAATGCCGTGCCTATATTGTCGCGTATAAGTATGGTGGCCATAGCTGTGAGTGCGGCTGCTATGATAGTAGTATTCTCAGTGCTCAATGGCCTTACCGGGCTGGTGCAGGACCTCTACAAAGCGTTTTACCCTGATGTGCGGGTAACTGCAGCCAGGGGTAAATTCTTCCCCGCTGACAGCGCTAAGCTGAACGCCATACGGGCGGTGCCCGGCATGGAGCGGCTGACCACAGTGATAGAAGACAACGTTTTTGCCCACAATGTGCTTGGCGAGCAGAAGGTGGTGACGCTCAAGGGCATTGACGAAGAATACCTATATGTAAATGGACTGCACGAATACCTGGATACACTGGGGGAAGACTCGGTATCGTCAGGGCGGCCCTACACAGCTATAGCCGGCTCACGCATACTAAATGAACTTGGCGCAGATATAACCAACGTATTCAGCAGCATAGAGCTCTTCTATATTAACCCCGATGTGAAAGACGCCGAGCTTAATCCCACCGAAGCCTTTCAGTCGCTGGAGCTGCACCCGGCAGGGCGATTCAGTGTGCAGGAGGACCTTGATGGCAAGTACGTCCTTGCCCCTCTGCAACTGGTGCAGTCGCTTTTTCGTGCTGAGCGGCAATACTCATCTATAGAGATAAAGACAGCGCCCGGCGAGGCGGATAAAGTAAGAGCGCGCGTGCGCAGCATAATGGGCAACGGCTATAAAGTAGAGACCCGCTACGAGCAGAACCGCACGATGTATATGGTAATTGGCAGCGAGAAATTGGCAGTGTACGCCATACTGCTGCTGGTGCTGCTGATAGCCTCCTTCAACATGGTGGGGGCGCTGGCAATGCTGGTGCTGGAAAAACAAAAAGACATAGCTATACTTAAAGCCATGGGCGCTACAGCCGGCGCTATAAGGCAGATCTTCTTCCTGGAAGGCTTGCTATGGTCACTTGCGGGCGGGCTGGCTGGCATTGCAGTTGGCACCGCTGTATGTGTGGCGCAGCAGGTGTTTGGCATCATAAAGCTTAAGGGCTCTTTTTTGGTAGAAGAATACCCCGTGACAATACAAGCCAACGACCTGCTGGTGGTGGTGGCAACGATATTCGGCGTAGGCCTGCTGGCATCGTGGTACCCGGCCATGCGCGCAACATCGGTAGCGGAACCCGCTTTGAAAGGCAATTAGCAGTCTCTCTTATATTTTCCTAATTTTATTGAAACAGAAAAATACAGGCTATGGCATACCCATTCCAGGTAACTACACTTGCTCAGTATAATGAAGCGTATGCAAAAAGCGTTGCAGACCCTAAAGGGTTTTGGGCAGAGATAGCAGCGCACTTCCTTTGGCGTAAGCAATGGGACAAAGTGCTGGAGTGGGAGTTTGCAACACCCGATATAAAGTGGTTTGTGAATGGCAAGCTCAACATCACCGAGAACTGCATAGACCGGCACCTGGAGCAGCTGGGCGACAAGCCTGCCATAATATGGGAGCCTAACAGCCCTAATGAGGCGCACGTGACGATCACCTACCGGGAGCTGCATACACGCGTGAATAAATTTGCGGCAGTGCTTAGGAATAATGGTGTGCAAAAGGGAGACCGCGTATGCATATACATGGGCATGGTGCCTGAGCTGGCGGTGGCTATGCTGGCGTGTGCGCGCATAGGCGCTATACACTCCGTGATATTTGGCGGCTTCAGCGCGCAGAGCATATCAGACAGGCTGCAGGATGCGCAGGCCGAATATATAGTTACCTGCGACGGTGCATACCGTGGTGGCAAGGAAACGCCGCTTAAAAGCATAATCGACGATGCGCTGGTATCGTGCCCGTTTGTGAAGCGGGTGATCGTGTACATGCGCACGCATACACCCGTGAGCATGATGAAGGACCGCGATATATGGTGGCACCAGGAGCTGGAAAAAGTTGGCCAGGGCAGTGACACTATTCCTGCCGAAGAAATGGATGCGGAAGACCCGCTGTTCATACTCTACACATCGGGCTCTACGGGTAAGCCGAAGGGTGTGGTACACTCATCAGCAGGGTACATGGTGTATACTACTTACAGCTTTGTGAATGTGTTTCAATACCAGCCGGGCGAGGTCCACTTTTGCACGGCCGACATAGGCTGGATAACGGGGCATACCTACATAGTGTATAGCGTGCTGTGCGCCGGTGGTACTTCGCTGATGTACGAGGGACTGCCGACGTGGCCGGACGCAGGCAGGCTTTGGGATATTGTGGACAAACACAAAGTGAATATACTGTATACCGCGCCCACAGCCATACGCAGCCTGATGGCTTATGGAACGGCACCGCTTGCAGGCAAAGACCTCCGCTCGCTTAGAGTACTGGGCACGGTAGGTGAGCCTATTAACGAGGAAGCATGGCACTGGTATGATGAGCATGTGGGCCGCAAGCGCTGCCCTATAGTGGATACCTGGTGGCAGACGGAAACGGGGGGCATTATGCTCTCTAACATCGCTGGTGTGACACCTGCCAAGCCGAGCTATGCTACACTGCCACTGCCGGGCATACAGCCTGTGCTCGTAGATGAGCAGGGCACTGAGATAACCGCTAACGATGTAAGCGGCAACCTGTGCATCCGCTTCCCATGGCCATCTATGATACGCACTACGTATGGCGACCATGAGCGCTGCCGGCAAAACTATTTTGCAACGTACGATAACATGTACTTTACCGGTGATGGCTGCTACCGCGATACGCAGGGCAACTACCGCATAACGGGCCGGGTAGATGATGTGCTGAATGTGAGCGGGCACCGCATAGGCACCGCTGAGGTGGAGAATGCCATCAACATGCATACGGGAATGCTGGAAAGCGCGGTAGTCGGCTATCCGCACGACCTGAAGGGCCAGGGAATATATGCTTATGTGATCATGGAGCAAATGCCTGATGACGCAGCACACACCCGGGCAGACATACTGCAAACAGTGACGCGTGTAATAGGCCCTATCGCGCGGCCCGATAAAATACAGTTTGTAACGGGGCTGCCTAAAACGCGCAGCGGCAAGATAATGCGGCGCATACTGCGTAAGATAGCCGAGGGGGAAATGCAGAACCTGGGAGATACCTCTACCCTGCTGGACCCTGCCGTTGTGGAGGAGATAAAGAGTGGGAAGATCTAGTAATTCTTGCCCGCAGTACAATATTTTTAACCAACTAACCTTCACCAAAATGAAACAGCACAACTACGAAACAACGATAACATGGACGGGAAATAATGGTACCGGCACATCGGACTACCGGGCTTATGAGCGGAGCCATACACTTACTGTGAACGGCAAGCCTGATATGCTTTGCTCGTCAGATACGCCGTTTCGCGGTGATGCCGCTAAGCACAATCCTGAAGACATGCTGCTGGCATCTCTAAGCTCATGCCATATGCTGTGGTACCTGCACCTGTGTGCTGATGCGGGCATTGTGGTAACGGACTATACAGACAACGCAAAGGGAGTAATGACCGAAACACCCGGCAGCGGCGGAAAATTTACAGAGGTGACGCTATACCCCGTGGTTACCATAACTGACGACCGCCGGGCCGATGAAGCCAACCAGCTGCACGATAAAGCACACAAATTTTGCTTCATCGCCAACTCTGTGAACTTCCCGGTGAAGCATGAGGCGGTTTGTAAGATGAGGAATAAGTAGAGTATTGTCAAGTCAAAAGTCAAAAGGAAAAAGTAAAAACCAAAAAGTGCGAAGCGGAAACACAGGCTCTAGCAACATCTGGGCAAGTCAAAATAAAGATGGACTTAAATTAGTGTTGTGCAACGGCATTTTGTCGGGCGCTAGACTAATTCGGCTAAAGCCAACTTTATATTACTCATACCCCCGGCATAAATGCCGGGGCAATTGATGGCAAGCAACAACAGACTAATAGAATTGACGACACACAACACAGGGAAGCCCCTTTAGGGGTTTGGGGTTATCTCCTCCAGCTCTCCGGCGAGGGATTAACCTTAGGCATAGGCTTGCGGGGCAGCTTCTCTTCGCGCATGGCTGTCTGGTACACAAATGACGCTACTACTACCGAGGCCTGCATGAGGTCGTTGGCGCTTACGCGGTCGTAAGAGTCCATGTTGGTGTGGTGGGTGCGCGTGCCGTACTCCAGGGGGTCTTGTATGAACTGGAAACCGGGGATGCCTACTTCGTCGAACGAGATGTGATCGGTAGAGCCTGTGTTCTTTATGGTCACTGTGCCTGCGCCGAGGTCGGCGAAGGGTTCCATCCATGCGGTGAATATTGGCCGCAGCTCGTCATTGCCTTGCAGGTATATACCGCGTATCTTCCCCGCGCCGTTGTCAAGATTGTAATAGGCTGATACCTTTGAATGCGCCGGTTTTGTGTCTATGGTTATACGGTCGGCGAAGTGCTTCTTTACATAGCCGCGCGAGCCCAGCAAGCCCTGCTCCTCGCCGCTCCAAAGGGCGATGCGGATAGTGCGCTTCGGTTTCAGGTCAAGCGTTTTGAGGATGCGCATTGCTTCCATCATCACTACTACCCCTGTGGCATTATCTGTAGTGCCGGTGGAGCCATGCCAGCTATCCATATGGCCGCCCAGCATTACTATCTCATCTTTCAACCGCGGATCGGTGCCGGGTATCTCGGCTATTACATTTGCCTCAGTAGAGTCAGCGGTAAGGAATGTGGTCTTTACATCCAGCTCCACCTCTACCATCCTGCCGGCTTCCAGCAGCCTTATCAGCCTGCCTATGTGCTCACTGCCCATCTCTATCTCCGGCAATACCGTCTTGGCATTCCATGCGCGGGAAGCCCCGTTGCTGGTAAACACAGTACCCATGGTGCCACGCCCGCCACTCAGCACAGCCGCTGCCCCTTCATGCATCAGGAATGAATCTACCATCCTGCGCATATTCATTGCCGCAGCACGAGCATTTGGCTGGCCTGTCTTTGATTTCTGGCTGAGGTTGGTCGGCGCATCATCGCTGTGCGGGTCACCACCAATCTGTTTCAGCTCTTCATCAGTAAGGCGCTTGGCATCGGCAGTGAAGTTCGGCTTCACCTCGCTGCTCATAGACGATATCACCGCTATCTTATTTCTCAGCTGGCCGGCATAGGCAGCCATATCTTCTACGGCGTCTATCTTTACCAGCACAGCAGTGCCTTTGACAAGCCCTTGCGTGCCGGGCGTCCATGCCTTGGGCACGCCTATCAGCGGCTGGTAGTAAGGCGTGGTCATTGCCACGTAGCACTTATTGATCTCCCAGCCTTTGCCAAACCCACCCCATGGCTCTATGGCAGTATTCTCCAGCCCCCAGCCCCACATTTTGGCGCGTGCCCATTCCTCGGCCTTGCGCATACCGGCAGACCCTGTGAGCCTCGGTCCGTTCACATCCGTAAGCTCGAACAGCGTTTCCATGGCTTTGGAGTTATTGAAGCCTTCATTCTTTATCAATGCTATTGTGTGCAGGTCGGCCTTGTCTGTCCTGTCTATGCGTACTGCTACTTCCCGCCGCGCCTTTTTTTCCTTTTTTGCTTTCTTAGAGCCCTTGCCTTTGAACGATACTATGAAAACTGCAACACAAAGCAGTAGCAAGCCTGTTATTCTCCTGGTCATTTTACGGTACTTTAAGCCTGAAAAGTACTCAAGAAATTCTAGCTGTCAAACACCCATGCAGGGTGAGTGCCGGCTAACAAGGTCAAACCGCATCGCCTGCAGCAATAGTTGGCATCAAATAGGAAGTACTACGCTACCACCGGGGCAGGTAAGAAGCTATTCTTTATCGCCTCTTCCCCAATTATCCGCATATCGTGCACTGATAATAAAGGAGCTAATACCAACATAACCATTAAAGTATGCTCCATTTAGCGGCTGCCCGCCATTCCCCACTTCACATTGTTTTAAGAATATGAGTGCATGGCACCAATTTTTAATGACATTCCCCGTACGGGCGAAGGTCCGTGCTGAAAATGTGGCTGTATGAAATTGATCGTTCCTTTTATATTACTTTCCCTGGCGTGGCACAGCGGCGCTAATGCGCAAACTACCAGCGTTACTGTTGGCAAGTCGGTTACCACGCAGGCATCGCGGCCTAAGCTGGGTATCTATGCTGTTAACAACGGTGATGGTGGTGTGCTGGTGCAGCGCGTGGACGCGAATAGCCCTGCAGCAGATGCGGGCATAAAGCCGGGAGACGTGATCATAAAGATAAATAGTGACCTTATTGGTGATGCGTATGAGCTGGCCGTTACTGTGGCCGACTATAAGCCGGGAGAAAAGATCGTCATTTACTACGACCGCCGCGACCAGCCTATGCAGGCAACCGTGACGCTTGGCGGTGTCATAAAGCAGGTAACAACTGTTACTGTGCACGAGAAAACCGAGACTGCAGCTGTTAGAGATACTGCTTCGTATCAATCTGCGGCTTCATATACCGGCGATTATCCTGCTACTTACAATGATGCGCATACTTCGGTAGTGTATGGCAAGCCGCTGGGCATTCGCGGTGCTGAGGCATACCGTGGCGTGCGTGTGCTGGAAGTGACAAGCGGCACTGCGGCTGACAGGGCCGGATTGCGGACCGGCGACATCGTGACCCGCCTTGGCAACTTGCGTATAACAAGTGTGAATGACATTGACAAAACTATGCGTTATGCAGAAGATCGCGTTAGGATGGAATTCATCCGCGATGGCGAATTGCGCGCGGCAGAACTTGAATTTTAAAAACACAACATTCTAAATATTAACCAAACTAAAAAAAAACGATCAAATTATGAAAACGATAATCATGCCTTTCATGCTCGCCATCTTTGCCTGTGGCAATGTAAATGCCCAGGACCTGAGCCGCCCTGTAGAAAAACGCGAAATAACGCAGGTGAATGCCGGGCCAACGCTGGTAGAGATAAAGGACGGTAATGTAACGGTGAACGGCGAGGTGGTATCTACCATAGCCGACAAGACCGAATGCCTCCGCCTGAAAATAAACACGGAATGTGCTAAGCCTAAAATGGTAAAAAAAGATTGTGACCCATGTGCACGCCGTGCCGTACCCCGCTGCAACACCGGTTGCCGCACTAAGAGCCGCTGTGGCAGCACCGCATGCCAGACTGTAAGGTATTACGACTCTTATAGTTACCGTCCACGCCGTGTAAGCGATAGCTATACTTCATCGAGCAGCTACACAGGCTATCGCTCAGAGAGCTATTCGGGCTATAGCGACAAAAAACATAAAAGCTGTGGTTGCAGTAAGTCGCGCCGCGACTGGTAAGCCATAAGCATCAACATATTGTGCCTAGCGCACGATCGATCCCTGACCTGAGTATCTCTGCGATACAAAGTCAGGGATCTCTATTTGGGTACTTTCCAGCGCCAGTGATACTGCAACAAAAAACGCAGTTCCCTACTATCTTATCACAGTTTTTATATCTTCGCAGGTATAAAATCCACTCTTAATGAAAAAGATCATCATTCCTGCGTTGGCGCTTGCCTTATGTGTAAGCAGCGGGATCAATGCGCAAACGAAAACTGATCCTAAAGCTAAAGCAGGAAAAAATACGCTGCCCCCGCCTATGAAGGCACCGGCACCTGTAACCAAAACGGTGATGCCAATGCCTAAGCCTATGGGGGCTGCCCCGGCCGCAGCGCCTGCAAGGCCTGCCCCTGCTCCGGCCAGGCCTACGCCGCCACCAGCTGCTAAGCCAATGCCCCCCGCAAAACCAGTTCCGGCACCTAAGCCTGTAGCTGCTCCTAAGCCGGCACCCGCACCAAAGCCTGTTATAACTAAGAAGGCCGCTACTAAAAAAGTAGTACGAAAAAAAGTAGTACGTGAAGTGGAACATGTAATGCCCGCAACGCCGCCACCACCACCGCCTGCCTATACGCCGCCATCAAGGCCTGCAGATGTGGAAGTGAATAAGATCATAGAGCGCAATGACGATGACGACAACAGCAACGCACGCGGCAGGTCTTACGAAAGGGAGAGCTCACGCGAATCTTATGGCAGGGAACATGGTTACGATTTTGACCACAACACCCGCAGGAACTGGCGCCACCACATGCGTGCCAAGCGTCGCTACCACCGCTACCATACGCACGAGTGCAATCACGATCACGACGATAAATAATATCTCATTCATAAAATGAAAAAACCGCAGAGCTTGCTTTGCGGTTTTTTTTGTTTTATCGGTGCCCTTGTAGATGCTATACGTTGCTAATGTTTAGAGAATCATTGCAACTTCACGGATAAAGTTTCTCCTATAAACGAGTTGTCCCACACTTGCTGGTGTGGGACAACTGGAAAGAAATGAGCGTAAACCCGTATGGCTTTTACACCGCGCGTGAAGATTTGGCAACTTTTCGAAAAGTTGCCAAATCTAACGTATGCCTTATATCAATTCCACACTTCTCTTTACAAACTCTGTAAGCTCAGCGCCGGTAAGCATACCCTGCGACAGCATTGCTAGGTCGAACGCCTGCTTGGCCAGCTTTGTCTGCTCACCTTCGTTGCCGGCTTTGAGTATACGGCTCACCAGTGGGTGGTTGCCATTTACCGCTACCTTGTAGTTGTCTGGGAACATGCCATACATGCCCATATTGCCACCGCTGAGCTGCGCCATATCTTTCATGCGGCGCATAAATTCATCCATGGTCACAGTTACGGGTGCTTCATCAGGGCTCAGGCCTTCTACATTTACCTGCATATTAGCGCGGCTGATGGCTTTGTCGAATATGTCTTTTACTTTGGTATGCTCGTCTTCGCTCAGCACCGATTCTATCTTTTCGTCCTTGCTGATGAGCTTGTCTGCTACATCTGCATCCACACGCTTCACAGAAGTCTTCTCCAGCTTGCGTTCCAGGGTGCTTACAAAGTGGCTGTCTATCGGCGAGTTCATCAGCAATATGTCGTAGCCTTTTTTATTGGCGCTCTGTATAAAGCCGTCCTGCTTCGCAGGGTCATTGGTGTAGAGATACACTACCGTACCATCCTTATCCGTTTGCACCGGCGCTATTTTGTCGCGATACTCAGCAAGCGGCAGGTGCTCGTTTTTAGTATTGGTCAGCAGCGCGAAGTCTTTTGCCTTGTCATAAAACTTCTCTTCGCTGATCATGCCGTATTTTACAAACAGGCTGATGTCGGGCCACTTCTCTTCGTAAGACTTGCGGTCGTTCTTGTAGAGCTCGGCAAGCTTATCAGCCACCTTGCGCACTATGTAGCCGCTTATCTTTTTCACATTGCTATCGGCCTGCAGGAAGCTGCGCGACACGTTGAGCGGGATATCGGGTGAATCGATAACGCCATGCAGCAGCATCAGGAACTCCGGAACAATGTCCTTCACCTCATCGGTAATAAATACCTGGCGGCTGAAGAGCTTTATCTTATTGCGCTGCAGGTCGAACTCGTTCTTCACCTTAGGGAAGTAGAGTACACCGGTGAGGTTGAAGGGATAGTCGACATTGAGGTGTATCCAGAACAGCGGCTCCTCGGCCATCGGGTACAGCTCCCTATAAAACGACAGATAGTCTTCGTCGGTAAGCTCCGCAGGTGCCTTGGTCCATATAGGTGCAGTATTGTTGATGAAGTGATCTACTTCTACGTCTTTCTTCTTTGTTTTGCCATCGTCATCTACGCCGTCATCTTCATACTCCGTGCGTGTGCCGAAGCGGATAGGCACCGGCAGGAACTTACAGTACTTTTCCAGTATGCCCTCCAGCTTGTATTTGTCCAGGAACTCCTCTGAATCTGCATTGACGTGCAGGATGATATCGGTGCCGCGGGTGGTGCGGGTGCCAGCGGTGATCTCAAATTCGGTGCTGCCATCGCATACCCAGTTTGCCGCCTCGGCGCCCTCCTGATGGCTAAGCGTTTGTATCTCCACCACATCGGCCACCATGAAAGCTGAGTAGAAGCCAAGGCCAAACTTGCCTATCAGCTCATTAGCATCTTTGGCATCCTTGAACTTCTCTACGAACTCTTCGGCCCCGGAAAAGGCTATCTGGTTGATATATTTTTTAATTTCCTCAGCCGTCATACCGATACCGTTATCTGATATCGTTATGGTCTTTGCTTCCTTGTCGAATGACACATCGACCTGCGGGGTGCCAATTTCGCCGTTATACTGGCCCATGGCTGCCAGGCGCTTCAGCTTCTGCACCGCATCAACGGCATTGCTCACCAGCTCGCGAAGGAAGATCTCATTGTCTGAGTATAAGAACTTCTTAATGATCGGGAATATATTCTCCGTGTGAATGGATATGTTACCTTTTTCCTGCATAATTGTGGATTTGGATCGTTTCCTATACCCTATCAATAGGCATTCCAAAGTGTGGGGATTGTCAAAATGACAGGGAGGAGATTCTTCCCGAGGTCCGAGGGATATATAATCTCACTATTACCGCTCCGGGCTTGCCCCGTGGTATATTTTTGCGATAAAATATTATTTCTTTGAAAAACTTCCCTAAATTTGGGAATACATACTTATGGTTGTTGAGTTCAAAAATACCTACTTGCAGAACTTATTTGAAGGCAAACCAGTTACAGGTAAGCCTAAGTACTCCGGGGACGTGATTATGAAATTCAAAAAAACTGTACTTATGCTTCAATTCGCAGAATCTGTTAGTGAATTAAGAAAATTCAAGGGGCTCAACTTCGAAGCATTGAAGGGAGATATGAAGGGTTATTATTCAGTCAGGGTAAATATCCAATACAGATTAATACTGAGCACACAAAGAGAGAAAGTGGTGGTATCAAACATAATTTTTGTTGAAGATCTATCTAAACACTATGAATAAAGTTAGTTATGGCAGACTATAAGGTGATGAACAGCAACGGCAAAGAAATTTTTACAGATGTATCCCTGCACCCCGGAGAGGTATTGGCAATGGAACTTGACGCGAGAGAAATAAAAAAAACACATTTTGCAGCGCAGCTCGGCATTAGCCCAAGCCATTTTAGCGAACTACTTCACGGAAAAAGGAATGTAAATGCCGCAATAGCACTAAAACTTGAGCGCTTCCTGAATATCTCTGCAGAGTACTGGATGCGTGTGCAGGTATATCATGATCTTTTTGTGGAAAGGCATAAGAACACAAAAGCAGCATAATGCGATAACCGCCTAAGTGTACGTAACGAACATAGCTGGCTTTCTATTGTTTACACATTCCCCCCCCACGCCCTCACCCTCGGTATCCACCGCGGCACGTGCGTCTTGTATTCCCGGTAGGGCTCGCCAAAGCGGGCCAGCATATCGGGCTCTTCTTTGAAGATGAAGAACATGGTGTTCATCATGAAGAACATGCAGGTCCATATGCCTATGCCACGGGCATTGAAGAAGAGGGCTTCGCCGGCCAGCATGAAGAGCACGCCTGTTATCATGGGGTTGCGGCAATAGCGGTATATGCCACGGATCACCAGCCGCTGCGTGGGCTGCCATGGCGCCAGTGTGCCTTGGGCAAACTTCCAGAAGAGATAGGTGGTGTATAGCTGCATAGACAGGCCCGCAACGTATAGCAGCGGCCCTGCTATGCTGAAAGCCGCAGGCGGCTGCTTTAGAATAGGTATGCCCAGGCTATTGAGGAAATAAGGAATGATGACTGTGACCACAAATGGCAGTGCCATCCAGTCGCGGATATGTACGAGGATCGAAGGTCCTTTGGGCTGCATACAGAAATAGTTTGGCTAAAAATATGGCATCTGCCTGATACCGCTTGCTTCAGACGAAAAAAGCCACACCGTAGTGCAGCCTTTTTACTGTGGTTACCCTCAACTTTTACTCAACAACTATCTTCTGCACCGCACTTTCGCCGTTACCATTGCTCCAGCTGGCGAAGTATACGCCGCGCGGCAGTGCTGTAATATCAAACGAGGTAAGTGTGTAGGTTACATTTTGCGTAGCCACGCTGCGGCCCGAGATATCGAGCAGCGCTATGGTGCCCGATGCTTTTGGTGTGCTTACGAATATAAGGTTGGTAGCAGGGTTAGGATACACTTCTACTCTTGCAGCCGATGTATAGGCACCCGGCGCAGCCGCAGTCTGTGTGTATTCATACGCGCCTATATCTATAGCACTGCCGTTGATGCGGCTATTGCCTGCATAGTCGGTAGGGTCTGTAGTGATGCCAATAATATTGCCCGCATTGATACAAGGTGAGCCGGCCAGCAACCTGAAGTCGGCACCGAGCGCGCTCTCTGTATAGTTCGAGGTAAGCGTTGTGCTTACCAGGCCGGGGGTGGTGCCTACCACGTTCGATGCCGTATCGCCTGCCAGCGTAAAGCCCATGGTTGGCGTTGCAAATGCCTCGTGTGGGTGGTGCATGCTCCAGTTGCGCTCGTAGGTAACAGAGCCGCCATTGTATACATGCACATCAGTGCTGTTAGCAGCAGTTTCGGTACCGTCGGTATTGCCAAAGAACAGGTTGTTCTTTACTACCGCGGGGTACGATGTGGTGAAGTTGTTGATATACACACAGCTGCCGGTCTCAGAGTTGTTGTTCACAAAATGGTTGTTAACAATATTGGTAGTGGCGTTGATCACATTGATACCCGCGCCATAGAGCGGCGAGTAGTTGTTGGCAAACACATTGTTGCGCACATTATACACCGTGCTGTCTGCGTCTATGCCTGTCCAGTTGGTGCTTAGCTGTATGGCGCCGCCGCCATCTGCCCAGCCACACAGGCCGTTGCGGTGGTGGTTATTGGCCAGGTAGTTGCCTATTATATCCACCTTGCCGCCACCTATGGTAAGGGCAGCAGCCATCTCGCTTTCGTTGTTGTAAATTTTGTTGTTCCTGATACTCGATGCTTTGCGGCCTACCAGCAGGAAGGCCGCGCACGCCGACTCTTCGCGCACGCTTACGTTGTCGTGAAATTCATTTTTTTCAAACAGCATCGACGTATAGTCGGCACGGATAAGACTAAGCCCAGAGCGGTTGTGATGTATCTTATTATCGTGCAGGTACATATTGCCGCCGTTGATCCAGAAGAGGCCCGACGGTGAATTGTTACCCGACACTTCGCAACCCGACATCTCGAAAGTAACGGGCGAAGCTGAAGGCGAGTAGAGGAACAGCAGGCCGTAGTTGAGAAACTTAGGTGTGTTGTTTTTGAACAGGTTGCAGTTCTTCATGCTCATGCTCCGGTTGATGTACACTGTGTTCAGCCAGGGGTTCGCATACTGGTCTACCGAGTCGAACTTTGTGTACGAGATATCGCAATACTGCAGTGTGGTAGAGTCGGTGCCCGTGCCGCCATAGGCCGGGAACTGGATACCATGCCATCCGCCTGCTGCGCTGGTCAAATTGGTAGAGAACCCCGTGGTATCTGCAACATAAAATTTGATGCGCTGCGTAGCAGAGCCCGATGCTTTGAGCGTGCCATACACGAGGAAACGGTAAGAGCCGTAAAACACCACCTCCACACCGGGATCGATGGTGAGCGACTGCATACTGTCGACCTTTACGTTGTTGTAGATCTTGTATGGCGACCCCGCCATTGTCCAGTGCCCGGAAACCGTGGGCATAGTGATGCTGGTGGCAGCATAGGCGCAGGTGCCCAGCATTACCAGCATAAAGCAATTAATAAAAGAGTAAACCGTCTTTTTCATAAACCAATTTTAGAGTATCTATTAAGACACCCTCAAGCCCGGCATAGTTGGGATTAGGCAAAACTATAATTGGTGGCGGTTAATATTATTAACTGATGATTGATAGTTCGAATTCAGCACTGTGAATATTATTACTGTAAACCTTGCATGATGTTTGACAAATTGTATAATTTCAGGGTGCCCGTACCCAATGAAAGTAATCCACTCATTTCTATACCTGTTTCTATTATTGCCTGCAAGCTCTTGCACAAATAGTAAAAAGGAAGAAGGCAACAGAATTGCTGCTGCTATTGACGATAAGAAAAGCAGGAGGCAAGTGTTTACGCATGCTTTGGTACCTGACAGTATAAAATCTATAGTCATCAGAGCTACCAACCCAATTACTTGTACTAATGCAAGCATAGATTGTAACTCTTTTGATGCGGTCTTTATGGAGAACAAGAGAACTGTTAGTCTGAATGCTGCTTCTCCGAAGTTTCAAAAATTCATAAGACTGCTCAGTCGTTTCGATTTTTCAGTAGCGTACGAGGGAATAGATACGCGCTGCAAAATAGAACTGTTGGCAGCAAGCGGGCAGCAACTAGAGGCAATTTGCTTAAGCGGAATACGCGGCAGGTTTTATTTTTCGAGCACGGGCCACATAGCTTCAAATGATTCTTTAGCAGACTTAACTTGGGAGCTTGCCGACGTTGACGGGCTTACGGCCGGAAAATATCATAGTAAAAGTAAGTAGCAGCTTTCTGGGGAAGCCACCAAATGCAGTACATTTACTCTTCATCCAGCATTTTATAAAACGCATCTTCATCTAGCATTTGCTCGGGATTATCCCTGTACTTTGCTACCCTCCGCCTTACTTCATCCTTTTGCCATTGCGGTATATCATACGCATCTTCATCTGTAATGAGCTCTACTGCATCATTATTCTTCAGGTCTTCTATCACAGCTGCCGCATACGCCTCCTTTATCCTGAGATGATATATAGTTTGCATTTCGTGTTTTTAATAAAGTTACCGGTTCTCAGCCAATGCCCCATTCAATGCCTACAACCCCACGGGCACAAAAATTGTGTAGTCTACACGAAACCCAAAGGTTAAAACAGAAAACCAACGACCATGAAAACACTATACACACTTTGCATACTGCTGACACTCACCACTATAGCCTGCACCAAGAGCCAGCCCGACACCGTTAGCGCCGACTACGTGGTGGTAGGCCGCAGTGGCGGCATGGTGCCGGAAGACACCAAGGCCAGCTACTACATCATCCGCGATGGAAAAGTATATATGGACTCCTCGCTCATGATGAGCAATATACCACAAGAGATGAATGCCTTCAATTTCAACTGCCCCATGCACGACAGTATCTACAAAAAGGCGCTCACCATACAAAACGCCATTCCCCGCGAGCTGCTCAGCATGAATGGCCAAAGCATAGGCAACGTACCCTTCTGCGATCAGCAGGTAGACGTGCGGGCGCGTATAAATGGTGTATCGTACCGCTGGTTTTTCCAGGTGGAGCAGAAAGGAACTGGCAACGCCATACAGCAGTATGTAAACAAGCTCAACTCCTGCTTTTAAAATCCGGTATAGATTTTGCGCGTGATTGCTCATAAAGCCATTTTATGAGAATTGTAACCGCTACCTGTATTGCGCTGCTTGCATGCGCCACATTATTTTCCTGCAAAGAGCCGCGTATCTATGCGCCTGTGCCCGCGCAGTATATTGTCTCTGCTAATGTGGGTGGCTATGTCTCTGCAACTGCAAAGGCTAACTATTACAGGATCTCAGACGGCCACCTGGACCTGGATACAACTCAGCTGCGCTACCAGACGCTGGTGCTCACAACCACACTTGCCTTTGATGTGCCTCAGCCAACTGCTAAGTACAACGAAGTTGCAGACCTGAGGCTGAACGTGCCCGGTGAGCTGCTGCCTCATCACAACGAGCATATAGGCTCCGGCCTTATCGATTCAGGGGTTACCGATGTTACCGTAATGGTAGACGGCCACCTCTACCGCTGGTACTTTGAGGCCGACCAAAGCCGCAGCAGCGCGGCAGTGCAGCAGTTCGTGCAGCGACTGAGGCAGTACCTCGATTAGCTGCATATAAGAAATAAACTTTATTATTAGCGCTATACGCTATACTTTTGCGCCGTATACGTAAATTATGAAAAAGTTATTTCTTCTAGCTCTTACCCTGATCTCCTTAGGCCGTGCACAGGCACAAGTGACTATTACCGCCGCCGATATGCCTGTTGCGGGCGATACGCTCCGTTATAGCATTGCCACGGCATTTGGTTCCCCGGTATTGGCCGAAGACTCTGGCACAGGCCTGCACTGGCATTACACCGACCTTGTGCCTACATCGCAGGCGGTAGATACTTACAAATATGCGCACCAGGTGAATTCATCTTTTGCAAGCACTATTTCGCTTTCTGCGGCGGGCTACAAAGTAGCAGACAGCATACCCGGCCTCAGCCTTGTGCTGCCTGCAGGGCTTACAATACGCAACATCTACAATTATTTCGAGAAAACGGTAACACCGCCGGCATATATCGCCGCTGCTTTCTCCGCGTCTATTGGCACCGCTGGTTTTTCGTTGAGTTTGCCTTTTAATTACACAAGTCCCGATGTGTGGTACCACTTCCCCCTTACTTATGGCCGCATGGACAGCTCTGAGTTCGACCTTGATATCAGCTTGCTATCCTTTGGCTCTATAAAGCAAAAGGGCTACCGCAAAACGCGCGTAGATGGCTGGGGGGTGCTGATGACGCCATATGCTACCAGCCCGGTAAACTGTATCCGCGTGCGCTCAGAGATACACGAGATAGACTCAGTAAGCCTGGATACTACAGGCACTTTCGGCATACCGCGCGTGACCGTGGAGTACAAGTGGCTGGCCAATGGCGAGCACTACCCGCTGGTATGGCTCACACTGAATGAAGTAGGCGGGGCAATGATACCCACCATACTTCGTTACAGGGATGTTTACCGCGAGATGAACCCCAACGCAGTGCCCAACACACCGGCAGCAGCGCAGGCAACGGTTACCGCATATCCTAACCCCGCTCCCGAAGGGATAGTGAACATAGACGTGCCCGCAGGCTGGGCCAACTTTTATGTAGAGGTATTTGACCTGCAAGGCAGGCTGATAAACAGCGCAAAGGATAATCGGCAGGTAGATATATCGGCACATGCATCGGGCAGCTACATTGCCCGCATCACTTGTGGCGATAATATATCTTACGTAAAGATCGTAAAGTAAGTAACTGCTATACCGGTTTGTTTATCTCGTTCGACATACGTACTATGTCGCGCGTTACGCGGTCGAGCTCATTGGTCACTATGCAGATATGCTGCATTATTTCCTTATTGAGCGGATCGGTGAGATCATTGTAATTGAACAGCTGCTCCAGCCCCAATATGGTAGCCACCGGCCCGCGCACCCTGTGCGATTCTATGGCCGCTATCTCCCGAAGGGCCGCATTCTGTTCTTCTATTTTTAGCAGGTGCCTGCGGCGCTCTGTGATATCACGCGCAGAGCAGCTTACACCAGTCACCACCTTGTTATTGTCAAATACGGGATTGAAGGTGATAGCGGCATAGCGCACCTCACCATTGGCCAGGAAATCTTCTACAGAGCTGAACAAGTGGCCCTTCATAGCCAGCTGGTAGCAGGCGTCAAATTTATCTGCGTATATCTTGTTTTCGTAGTTGTAGAGCACATGGTCGCCTTTGTCCAGCTCCACATCTATAAAAGTTGCCACCCATTTCCTGAACGAGGCATTGCACTCCACTATGCCGTAGGCTGTGTCTACAAGCCACATCGGATCGTCGGTGTTATTGATAAGCACACGCAGGTTCTCTTCGTCGGCAATTACCTGCGCTATGTCCCGCTCGCTTTCAGTTATGTGGCTCATGGTTCGGTTGGTTTTGCGCAGACAATGGCAGAACCTTCAGCTGAAAATTACAAAAAGAAATCGGAAACCCGATAGAGATATTTAAAATATATTTTTATTGGTGACCGTGATGTGTTATATCATCGGGAATGTCTTCGTTGCGGCTTTGCAATTCCTCTATGTACAATTCTATAGCTTCCTTTGCCATCGCAACTGCCTCATCAACATCTTCGCCAAAAGTGATGCAGCCGGGCAGCGCGGGAACCACTACGGTGTAGCCACCTTCCGGCTCTCGATGAAGTTCTATTTTGTACGAATGCAACATTTTCCAAATTCCAAATTCCCAATTCCCAACCCTACATTTTCTCCGGCAATCTTATCCCCATCAGCTGCATAGCATGGCGCAGTATCGACGCTGTCATTACTATGATCATCAGCCGCAGTTGTTTCTTCTCCTCACTCTCGGCCTTCGATATGCTGTGCTCATCATAAAAAGTATTGAACAGCTGTGCCAGCCTGAACGAATAGTTACAGATCGATGAAGGATTAAATTCTGCTGCCGCGTCTGCCAGCACCTCCGGGTATTGCTCCAGGGCTTGTATCAGCTTCTTCTCCAGCTTAGCAAGATCCGTTTTCTGGGTGAACGACTGGAACTTAGTGCAGTCGGGCATCAGGGCCACATTCTCTTTGCGCAGTATAGAGCAGATACGTGCGTGCGCATATTGTATAAAGGTTGCGGTGTAGCCGTGCAGGTCTATCGACTCCTTGGGGTCAAATACCATTTTCTTCTTGGGGTCTACGCGCAACAGGTAAAACTTCAGCGCGCCCAGCCCTATGGTATCATACAGCTTACTGAGCTCCTCCGGGGTAAACCCTTCGGTCTTGCCGCTTTGCTCTGTCTGTTCTTTCGACAGGCTTATCATTTCGCTCACCATATCGTCGGCATCTACTACAGTGCCCTCACGGCTCTTCATCTTACCGGTCGGCAGCTCTACCATGCCGTAAGACAGGTGGTAGATGCCATCTGCACACGGCTCGCCTAGTTTCTTCATTACCAGCTTCAGCACCTGTATGTGGTAGTTCTGCTCATCAGCTATTACGTATACACTTTGGTTGAGCTTGTATTCATCATATTTCAGCTTAGCCGTCCCCAGGTCTTGCGTTATGTATACCGATGTGCCATCACCCCGCAGCAGCAGCTTTTCATCAAGGCCGTCCTCTTTCAGGTCTACCCACACAGAGCCGTCCTCTTTCTTAAAGAGCACACCTTTCTTCAGCCCGTCCTCCACTATTTTTTTACCGAGCAAATACGTATCACTCTCGTAATACACTTTGTCGAACGATATGCCGAGGTGCTTGTAGGTCTCGTCAAAGCCCTTATATACCCAGCCATTCATGCGCTGCCACAGGTCGCGCACGTCCTGGTCGCCTGCTTCCCATTGGCGCAGCAGGTCCTGCGCGGCTTTCATTAGCGGCGCCTTTTTCTCAGCCGCTTTCTCGTCAACCCCCTCTGCTACCAGCTTTGCTACTTCTTGCTTATAAACGTCATTGAACTTCACGTAATAATCCCCCACCAGGTGGTCGCCCTTACCGCTATACTGCTCCGGGGTTTGCCCATTTGCATACTGCATCCACGCTATCATCGACTTGCATATGTGTATGCCGCGGTCGTTGATCAGGTTTGCCTTTACCACCTGGTTGCCATTGGCCTTTAGTACCTCAGACATTGCCGCTCCCAAAAATATATTGCGCAGGTGGCCAAAGTGCAGCGGCTTGTTAGTGTTAGGCGATGAATACTCCACCATCACACGGCGGTCGGTCTTTGGCTTCTCGCCATAGTGCGCGTCCGTAAAATGGTTCATCAGGAACGATACCCAGAATGAATCCCTGATGCTCAGGTTCAGAAATCCGCTTACTATCTCCCAACCCGCCACCAGCTCGGTCTTCTCTTGCAGGTATTCGCCCAGCTGTTTGCCTATCACATCCGGCTTCTGTTTCAGCAGCTTCAGGAAGGGGAAAAGCACTATTGTATAATCGCCGGTAAACTCCGGCTTGGTCTCATTGACCTGTATAGTTGAGGCTTCTATTTCAATGCCGGGATACAGGCGCTTAAAGGCGTCTTCGGCGGCACGTTTTATCAGGCTGGTGAGCGTCATCGGGTAAAGTATTTCCGGCAAAAATACCTCAATAATATCCATTTCCCTGCATCCGGCTCATTATCATCATGGTAGCTACCTGGGCTTCAATACGAAAAACCATCAAACTAAAATACGTGAATATTCACGTATTATGAGCGACGGAAAGGTGGTATATTAGCATTCGCTTAACAACTCGTAAAAACAGAAAATATTTAATTATATGACTGAGTCCGAATATGCGTTGTATGAATCAATAGTCAACTTCTCAGGAGATGCTATTGTAACCCATGGTTTAGATGGGATCATAACGCTATGGAACAATGGTGCGGAAAAGGTATATGGCCACAGTGCTGCCGACGTTATTGGCAGACCTATTTCCCTTATTATTCCACCAGATAAAATAGAGGAAAATAAGGATGTAGCCCGGCTTATTGCGGAAGGCACCGTAGGGCACCATATGGAGACAGAGCGCATCACAAAAGATGGCAGGCGGATATCGGTATTCATGACTGTTTCGCCGGTGAAAGACCGGGAGGGAATAGTGACCGGTGTTTCGAAGATATCGCGCGACATAACCTTGCAAAAGCAGACACAGGAGCAGCTGGCACGCAGCGAAAAGATACATAAAGCTATTGCCCTCAACCTGCCGGGCGCCATTATCAGCATTATTAATGCAGAGCGCAGGTATGTGTTTGTAGAAGGCGAAGGCCTTCTAAGGCTGGGAGAGCGCGGTCACAATATAATAGGCAAGCTGCAGGATGAGGTGCTCAAAACTCATCCCTCCGCAGACATCATATCAGCCATAAGGGAGCGCGGCTTTAAGGGCGAAAAAGTAACACAGGAATTTACCAATGGACCATACCACTACATACTCCGCTGTGTGCCCCTTAGGGATGAGCATGATGAGGTGTATGCTGTTATGACCATTGCCCAGGACATCACAGAGCTAAAGGAGGCAGAGCTAAAAATAAAAGCGCTCAATGACTCACTGGAGAAAAAAGTAGCTGAGCGCACCATGCAGCTGGAGGCCGCAAACCAGGAGCTGGAGGCGTTCTCCTATTCCGTGTCTCACGATCTCAGGGCACCGTTGCGTATCATAAATGGTTATTCAGATATACTTGAAAATGAGTACCGCGCGCAGCTGAATATTGAGGGTGTGCGCCTGCTCGATGTGATCAGGAAAAGCACAGGTAAGATGGGTACGCTCATAGACGCCCTGCTCAACCTGTCGCGCATGAGCCGCAAAGCACTAAGCAATGAGCGGGCCGATATGAACGCCATTGTAAGCGACATTATAAGCGAGCAGCTGGCACAGCATGCAAGCCCCGTAAACATCAAGATCGATGTATTGCAGCCCGCAGACTGCGATACGGAGCTCATTACGCATGTTTGGTACAACCTTATTGCAAACGGCATTAAATACTCGAGGAACAACCCGCAGCCGCACATAAGCATTACATCGCTGGTAAAAGAGGGCTGTATTGAGTACGCTGTCACTGACAATGGCGTGGGCTTCGATATGAGGTATGCACACAAACTGTTCAATGCTTTTCAGCGCCTGCACCGCCAGTCTGAGTTTGAGGGTACCGGCATAGGCCTCGCGCTGGTGCAGCGCATAGTGGCCCGGCATGGTGGCCGCGTATGGGCCGATGCGGCGCCGGGTAAGGGCGCTACGTTCTTTTTTAGTTTACCCATAAATGCATAAGATGATAGAGAGACACAGGGTAGAGATATTGCTGATAGAAGATAACGAAGCGGAAGCAGAGCTGGCCATACGCAGCCTGCAAACCAGCCACATAGCCAATACTATCGTACACATAGACGATGGTGCGGAGGCACTGGACTATATCTTCTCGACAGGGAAGTATGATGGTATCGCTTTTACACACCCTAAGCTGATACTGCTCGACCTTAACCTACCAAAGGTAGGCGGACTGGAAATTCTGAAGGCGATAAAATCGGACGACAAAACCAAAACGATACCAGTAGTGGTGCTCACCTCATCGCGCGAAGACAAAGATGTGCTGGAAAGCTACAAGCTGGGCGTGAACAGCTATATCGTGAAGCCCGTTAATTTCGAGTCTTTTGCCAGGGCCATTGCAGACCTCAAGATGTATTGGCTGGTGCTCAACGAAAATCCCCATACTATGTGATCCCTTTTTATAGACAACGCCATTGTTCACTAAAGCCGAAACTATGAAAAAACTGAACTTACTGCTGCTGGAAGATGAAAGTATGGATGCGTACCTGATACGCAAAGTGCTGGAGAAATCGGGGATGCTGTTCGATATGGAAGTGATAGACTCGCGGCATGCTTTCATAGCCGCACTGGAGCACAATACATACGATCTCATTATAGCAGACCACTCCCTGCCACAGTTCGATGCTATTGAAGCAATGGAGATCACGAAGAAAAAGAAGCTGCCTGTTCCGTTCATATTGATCACCGGCTCTGTATCTGAAGAATTTGCTGTAAGCGCTATGAAGAATGGCGCTTACGATTACATACTTAAAGACAGGCTGCAGCGCCTGCCGGGCGCAGTAAGCAACTGCATTGATAAATATAACCTGGAGCGCGACCGCCGGCAATATTACGATGAGCTGCAGGCCCGGGAGCAGGTAATGAAGGAGGCCGAGAAGCTCGCAGGCTTCGGCAGCTGGAAAACTGATTTTACCACGCAGATCACTTATTGGTCTGATGAGTTTTACAGGATACTGGAGTACGATGATCGTGAGATAACTCCGTGTTTCGAAAATTTTTTAAGCAAGGTACATCCCGATGACCGCGACCGGGTATCTGCCATTCACGAACAGGCATATGGCGGTAACGGCATCCTGCGCTACGAGTGCCGTATGCGCTGTAAAAACGGTGCTGTAAAATACCTCCAGGCCGAAGGTGCTGTAGCCCGCGACACAGGCGGCAAAATGCTTTCTGTTGGCGGATTTATAAGAGACATTACCGCGGCCAGGGAGGCCGAGCACCAGCTTGCTGAAAGCGAAAAAAAATACCGCAATATTTTTGAGAACAACCCCATCCCGCTCTTCGTTATAGACCGCAATACGCTCCGGTTTCTCGATGTCAATGAGGCTGCTATCCGCCATTATGGGTACACCAAGGAAGAATTTCTGCTGAAAAGCGCCCTGGACATAAGGCCAGAGGAAGAGAAGGCCCGCTACCGGGGTCTTGAAAGAAAAGCCGCCACGGGGTTCAGCAGCTTTGGCGTGTGGACGCACATGAAAAAAGATGGCAGCAAGATAAAAGTGGAAATATGCGCAGATGATATCATCACCGAAAAAGGCAATGCCCGCCTCATACTGGTCAACGATGTTACTGAGCGGCTAAAGGCAGAGCAGCAGCTGCAACAATCGGAGGCCAACCTGCGTACGCTCTTCAACAACACTGAGACCGGCTATGTGCTCCTCAATCCACAGTTTGATATAGTATCCTTCAATGAGCCCGCCGCAATATTCACGCACGATCATTTGCATGCGGTACTTACAGAAGGTGCCAACGCTGCCGGCTTCTTCCCCGCAGATGCAAGGGCAGGGGTCATGCGTGCGATACAATCTGCCATGGAAGGTATCTCCAAACACTACGAGATCAGTTTTTCGGACTTAAATGAGAACGACACATGGTTTAGCGCCTTCTATCATCCCGTGCGAGACAACGAGAAGAACGTCATAGGCGTGTGCCTCGCTGTTACCAATATCACGGAGCGAAAAATGCTGGAGATCAAAGAGAAAAACGTAACGGCTGAGCTCATAGACCGCAACCGCGACCTGGAACAGTTTGCCTATATCATCACGCACAATCTCAGGGCGCCTGTAGCTAACATCACGGATATATCTACCACCATTCTTACAGGTACGCTCAATAAAGAAGAGGAGACCGAATTTATGGAGGGCTTAAACACTGCTATCCGCAAGCTCGATGGTGTGATCATTGATCTCAATAATATTCTGCAGGTCAGGTACAAAATGAATGAGCACAAAGAGCGGGTGTCCTTCTCGCAGGTAGTGAATGATATTAAGCTCAGCATCCGCAATTATCTCGATAAAGAGCTGGTAGAGATAAAGAGTGATTTTAGCGAGATAGACGAGCTATCTACGCTGAAAAGCTACCTCCATAGTATTTTTTACAACCTCATTTCCAATAGCATTAAATATCGCCGGCAGCACATAGCCCCGGTAATAGAGATCACCAGCAGGAAGGTGGATAACAGCGTGGAGCTGGTATTTAAAGACAATAGCATGGGCATTGATATAGAAAAGAAGGGCGACCAGGTCTTCGGCCTCTACAAGCGGTTTCACCCGGAGAGCGCCGAGGGCAAAGGTATGGGACTGTACATGGTAAAAACCCAGGTAGAAACCCTCGGGGGAAAGATCTCAATAAAGAGCCAGGTGGACCAAGGAACTGAATTCAAAATACATTTACCGTCGAATTAGCTATTACACAGCTACTAAAAGGTGCTGAAAATATACTATCTTTGACGACTGTATTAACAATTTATTAAAGAATAAAATTATACTCAATGGAAGTTCGCACGCGTTTTGTGGTAATAGATGACGATAAGCTTAATAACAAAATATGCACGGCCACGCTCGAAAAACTGGCGGCTAACGCGGATGTTAAGACCTTCATCGATCCTCTGCTAGGCTTCGACTACATAGCTCAGCAAGATAAAGCTACTGGCGATGATGCCACCGTTGTCTTTCTCGATATCAATATGCCCACCCTCAATGGCTGGGAATTCCTGGCCCGGTTCGACCTGCTTGATGAGGCTGTCAAAAAACGTGTAAAGCTATATATCCTCTCCTCATCGGTAGATAAAAGAGACATAGACCGCGCCCGCAGCGATAAAAATGTGGTACACTATCTGGTAAAGCCCCTTACCCGCGAAACCATAAGGCTCATTACCTACTCTCAAAACAGGTAGCGCTACTGTGAAAGTTCTCTCTTCGCAGCTATAGATTTTGACTATATCGTTAGGAATTGTAAGTTTACATCCTAATTCCTTCCTTATGACTATCACACAGCTGGAGTATGTGGTTGCCGTAGCTACTTATAAAAGCTTTGTAGCAGCTGCAGAAAAGTGTTTTGTTACGCAGCCTACCCTGAGCATGCAGATACAAAAGCTCGAAGATGAGCTTGGCGTAAAGGTTTTTGACCGCAATAAGCACCCCATAGCTGTCACAGACATGGGCACCATGGTCATCAGCCAGGCACGCATTGCATTAGCCGAGTGCGAGCGCATCAACGAGATCATACAGCAGCAGCAGCAGATATTGTCTGGCAAATTCAGGTTCGCGGCTATACCCACGGTAGCGCCAAATATCCTGCCCGCCCTGCTCGATTCTTACGCCAAGGCTTACCCCAACATGAAGCTGAACGTGAATGAGATGGAGACCAACCAGATCATTAAAGCGCTTCGCAATAACGAGATAGATGCAGCCCTCGTGAGCACACCCCTTGAGCTGAATGACATAAAAGAGTATCCCTTATTTTACGAGCCTTTTGTAGGCTACTTTTTTGAAGATGAGCCCGCGCTGAAAAAGCGCATGATAATACCATCGGACATAGCGCTGGAAAAGATATGGCTGCTCAACGAAGGCCACTGCATGCGCAACCAGATCATAAACCTCTGCAGCGAACAGATACAGCGCCTGCAGGCTGAGCGCCCCTATCGCTATGAGTCGAGCAATATAGAAACGCTGCGCAAAATGGTGGATAAAAATGGCGGCATGGCCATATTGCCGGAGCTGGCTACCCTCGAGTTCTCTGAGGACATGATAGAGCGCATACGCTACTTCGAAGATCCAGAGCCGGTGCGCGAGATCAGCCTGGTCACCAACAGCCACTTCGTAAGAATGAGCGTGCTGCAAAGCCTCATGGACGAGATATTGAAGCTGGTGCCTGAGAAGATGCGTGTGCAGAAGAAGAACCGCAAGGTATTGCGCATACAAAGCGCTAAGCTGGAGCTGTAATAAAATTTACTCTCCCGCAACCGCGATAAATATCCGGTTCACGCCGTTCTGCACTACTTTGTAGTTTGGAAAAACGCTGGCGACGGCCTGTTCCGTTCGTGCCCATTCTGCGGGCTCATGCACTATATAGTTGAGCACCATGTGCCCGCCTTTGTTCAGGCTGCTGCGGCACTGCCTTAAAAAAGGCTCCCCCGATACAAATGCCGGCACCACCATACCGTTGAATACATCGATAAAGACCAGGTCATAGCGCGTAGCATTCTGCTGCATATACACCGCCGCATCTGCCGACACAGCATCTATCTGCGCTTTACAGTCTTCCAGGTGTTCCAGGGCCCACCTCAGTATCAGCTTGTCATAGTCCACCAGCATGTACTGCGGGTAATAGCCTTTTGCGGCCATCACCCTTACTATGCTCCCAAGCCCGGCACCAAGTACCAGCACACTTTCTATTGCGGGCAGGGCAGCGGCCAATTGCCTTACAGCGGTCACAGCGGGGGTGTAGCGGTCGCCGTCTGAGTATAGCGCATCGCGCGTGGCCAGCTGCAGCCTGTTGCGATATAGCAGCAGCTCCAGTGGGCCATGCGGCGTATCATCAACACGTCTCAGCCTTAGCGGGTAGAGGTAGCTGAAAAGCCTTTTGTAAAATGGTATGGGAGTAATAATACAGGGAGATTTACCGGTAAAGCTTACTGCAAGGGCTTGCTCAAATACTCTGAGCGTGCTTGAAAATTAAAGTAACTAATGCTACAACCCAAGAATTAGACTCTCCTGCAACATGCGGGCACTTCTAGCTTTTGCCTTTTCCCTTTGTACTTATGCTAGTGCCTGTCGTTCGGCGTTCGCTTCTTGCGGAAGAGCGGCACTTTATTCTCATTGCCGGTAAGCAGCCTGCTGATGTTCTTATGGTGCGTCAATACCACCAGGAATGCCGTAGCAATGGCAAACAGCCTGTAGCTAAGCTCATGGGCGTTGAAGATAAATACAATAAGCAGCGGGAATGCTATGCTTGCCGTAATGGAGCTCAGCGATACGTAACGGGTAAGGAACAGCATAGCTACAAACACCGCCACCAGGCTCACCGCTACCAGCGGCTCTATTGAGAGTATCATACCAAACAATGTGGCGATGCCTTTCCCGCCTTTGAACTCAGCCCATATAGGAAAAATATGGCCCAGCACAGCCGACAGGCCCAGAAATATCTGCAGGTTTACATACGGTTCGCTTGTGGAGGCAAATGAGGAAAATAGCGCTAATTTAACCGCCAGGAAACCTTTCAGCATGTCTACCAGCATCACGCCGCAGCCCGCCTTTGTACCCAGTATGCGAAAAGCATTTGTTGCCCCGGCATTACCACTTCCATGCTCACGTATATCTAACCCGAAAACCAGCTTACTTACCCAGACAGCTGTTGGTACAGATCCGATGAGGTAGGCTAATACAAGTAAAAATGCTATTGTCATTACATTATCTAATTACTAAGGAAAACAAATTTAAAGGTTCTGCATCACAAATCCTAATAGGCAATTAGGTAATTGTTATCCTGAAAGTTTTGTAATGCGGAATATTTAATTTTCCTTTTTTGTAAAATTAAGCGCTATCCAGCCATTCCGCACTAATGTGCGCTTATGGCGCATCCCGGCTGCTTCTGCCGCCGCTACTATTGCTGCCTCGTCCTCTTCCAGCAGGCCGCTAAGCACTGCTGAGCTCCCTTCTGCCAGCATGCCGACAAGATCGCCCATGTACTGCAGCAGTATATGCCTGTTTATGTTGGCGAGTATCACGTCATACCGGGGTGTTTCCAGGCTTTCCAGTGATCCCAGTACCACTTCTATATTGCGGCACCCATTGGCACCAATATTCTCCCTTGCATTTTCCACCGGCCACTCGTCATTGTCTATTGCCTTTACCTTGGCTGCGCCCAGCTTTTCTGCAAATATTGCCAGCACACCGGTGCCGGTACCAAAATCCAGTACCGACTTCCCATTAAAGTCAATATCCTTCATCATCACCATCACCAGGTGGGTAGTGGCGTGGTGGCCCGTGCCAAACGACATTTTGGGCGTTATGATTATCTCGTAAGGTGTCTCTGCCTTTAGCTGGTGAAAGTCAGCCCTTATGGTGCAAAGCCCCTCTATCACCACAGGCTCAAAGTTCGATTCCCACACCTCATTCCAGTTCTGCACAGGCACGTCCTCCACCTCGTAGTCCAGCCCCAGTGAATCTGCTATAGGGTCTATGCCCGCAGTGTTAAAAGCACTATCTGGCACATAGGCATACAACGCCCCACCCGCTTCTTCAAAACCATCAAAGCCTTCCTCGCTCAGGCGGGCAATAAGGATGTCATTGATAGCTTTGTCGTCAACGGTAAACGTCACTTTTTTATACTGCATAGTGGCAAAAGTAAAATATTGGTGTTGTAATATCCAAAAAGATAGAGACCGCCGGGGCGGTCTCTATCGCTAAACAAATTATATAGAATTAATTATCGTCATCATTTACAGGCTCAGGCTTGCCGGGCGTCTTCGGCTCATCATCCTCTTCAGGCTCCACGCGCAGGTTACGCTCCTGCTGGTCCATAGTGCCCGGCTGTGCGCTGCTGTAAATTACACGGCGCGTAGGCACCTCGCTGATGATCCTGAACTCAGTACGGCGGTTAAGCTGGCGTCCTTCGGGATTGTCTTTCTTGTTATCTCCGTTTGAAGCTGCAGGGTTCTTTTCACCGTAGCCTCTTGCGGTCAATCGTCCTCTTTCCACTCCGTTCTTCTCCAGGTAGTCAAGCACAGACTGTGCACGACGCTGGGAAAGTGCGAGGTTATACTCTTCGGTTCCTTTGGCATCTGTAAACGAATATATCTCCACATTTACCGCCGGGTTATCCTTCAGGAACGATACAACCGAGTCAAGTGCCGCTACCGACTCCGGACGAAGTGTTGCCTTGTCGTAATCATAGAATATATTGCTGACGCTGAAGCTGTTCTTAACGCTATCAAGGTAAATAGTTACCTCTACCGTATCACTCGGATCCGAACGCTTGATCTCCATAGTGCTTACTGAAGCCCTCGATGAAGTATAGCCTGGCTTGTCGCCGGTGATCACGTAGGCATGTCCGCGAGACATGTTGAACAGGAAGTTACCGTCTTCAGAATTGTAAGTATTCAGGTCGCCTTTCTGGTCTGCCATTTTCACTACGGTTTGCGGCATCAGCTCCAGTGTTTTTTTGCTCAGCACCTTACCGATAACCACCAGCCTTGGCTCCTGCTGTATGCGCCAGATGTCGTTACAGCATGTTGGGTTTTTCAGCGCGAACGAACCGATACGGTTAGATACTACGTATGCATCCGGCTTGCCTACTCTGTCACGTACATAATACAGCTCATCTGCCGAGGTATTGATCGGGTAGCCCATGTTGTGAAGGTTCTTATATCTCGTAGGTCCGCCTTCTGCCGAGTAGATATCAAAGCCGCCAAATGACTTCAGGCCATTCGTGGCGAAGTACAGTATCTGGTCGCGTGAGTCATAGTATGGAGTGATCTCGTCACCAGCAGTATTGATCATCTTACCGGCATTCTGCGCACGGCGGAAGGTACCATTACGCGGATCTACCACTGTGTACCAGATATCAAAGCGGCCACGGCTCTGCAGCTTCACATCAGCTACGTAGAACAGTATTTCCTTCTTACCTACCTTGGCTATCCACGGCATCGTGTAAGAGAACTCAGGCTTCTGGTCTATTGGCACCAGTACTGATGGCTGCCAACCGCGGTCACGAAATTTAGAGAAGAAGAGCTTACACTTCATTTCCATTGAATCCGCCGGGTCTTCTTTACACTTGGAGTAATAGAACACATCTCCGCCCGGGCTATAGCAGCCGTTACCTACGTGCGCATCCGCATCACGGAAGTCGCCATCGTTGTAAGGCAGGGGCCATTGGAATGAATCAACAACGCCCGGCTGCTTCTGAGACACCATGAAGTGCTCCTTGGCGTCAGAAACGCCGTGAAGATTGGTCTCCTGCAGCTCGTTGCGGCCTATGGTCGAGAATAAAAGCGCAGTATCGCCCCATGGGTATGGAGACAACTCTGTGTATGTCGTGTTCACATTAGGGCCGCAATTGAGCAGGGTTACCGGCTCAGGATTTTTGATCGACACCTTAGCCATTTCGCAGCCCTCGATCTCGATCTTGGTCATTTTCTTGAGCGCCTTCACGGTCTTGGGATCAAGCTGCAGCTCACCCTTGGTGGTCTTTTTATTGTCCTCCAGGAACTCCTTGAACGAGGCTATTGCCGCATCATACTCGCCCTGCTGTTTCAGCATCTGACCGGCATAGTATGTCGCCAGCGGATAAAGCTTCTTTGCCAGGTTCTTTACTTCCGTGTAGTAATGCGCGGCCGGCACATAATCCCTTGTAAACCTGTAACATTCAGCAAGTTGGTAGGTGATGTACGGATCTCGCTCACTGCGCTGTTTTAATTGTTGGTAATAATCTATAGCGTTAAAGTAACTCTGGTCGATAAACAATGCGTCTGCGTGCGCCATCAGGGAAGGGTCTGACACCCTTTTTATAGGGTCGTTCGCTTTGCTTCTGTACTTTGCTTTATTCTTTGATTGGGCTTCTGCTTCATATTGAACGGTAACGAGTATAGTCGCTAAAAGTAAGAACAGCCAATTTTTTCTCATGTGGTTGAGCGTTGTTAATGGATATAAAAGTATAAATTGGTTTCAAAAAAAAGAAGGGCTTCAAAAAAAAACTTTTGGCCCTTCAATTAATCATTATGTGTTTGCCTAGAAACGGCTGCATGGAATCACGCGCTTCCCTGCGAATTTCATTGGATATGGAGCTATATAGCGGAGCGCTATTTCAAAGCCGCCATTGCCATTGCTTGATGCATTAAGTTGAGAAATATTGTAATCGTAACCTACACCTATACGGATACCCTTGAACTCTACGCCCGCTGTAAGCATCACCGCATCGCCTGTGCGGTACCATGCGCCAAGGAACACTGCTGTAGAGAAGTCTGAGTAGCCGGGATAGCTGCTTACCTGGTACAGGAACTCGTTACCAGCAATGATCTCCATAGCTGATGACTGGCTCTGCACCAGCACAGCTGGTTTCAGCGTCAGCCTGTCGCCTGCCACCCAGTTGATACCAAGCTCACCTGTGTAGCGCATATCAAGCCCTGTCTGGCTGTTCTGCTTCTTCTGTATAGCGTCTTTTGGCTGGTTTATGTTGTTTGCAGCAAGGCCTATCACGTAGCTGAATGTACGCGAATCGTTGCCGTGAGAGTAGCTAAGCCCCGCATTCACAAGGTAATAGCTTACCGAGTTGCCAATGCCCAGGTGATACTCCTGCGAGGTCGCCGGCACAAAGGTGCCGTTCTGGAACTCATCGCCGAAATACAGCTTAGACAGGTCTATGCTCTTTTGCGCATACCCGCCCTGCAAGCCTACTGCGAGGTCGCTGTTGCTGCCAAAGAATTTGTGGTAGGCTATCGATGCCATGCCTGTAAAGTTGCTCAGGTTACCGTCGCCGGCCTGGTCTTTAAACAGCTGCAGGCCTCCTGCAAGGTAGCCGCCATTGCCTTCTACATAAAGTGGAAGATCAACATAGCCGCCATACGTAACATAAGGAACAGTAACGCTTTTCCACTGGTTGCGGTAGATAGCGCCCGCACGCACTTTACCATCAAACATACCCGTAAATGCAGGATTGATGATCAGCGGCTGCATATCGAACTGGGTATAATGTATATCCTGGGCAAAGGCAGCAGGTGCACTAACGGCAAGGGTAGCAGCCAGGCTTAAGCGGGCAATAATGTTTCTCCTTCTCATTTTATAGCAAAAAATTGTCGTTGTAAAATTATCTTATTAATGTTACGTTTCCGTGTTTTTCAAAAATTCTTCCGGTACTTGTTACCGCCTCCACCTGGTATACAAATACGCCAAAAGGCTGGGGAACGCCATTATACTGACCGTCCCACCCTTTATCTATATCTGTTGTCTCGAATACCAGGTTGCCCCAACGGTTGAAAATACGGAAATAATTCAAAGTAGCAATACCGCGCTTAATAATTTTAAATTCATTATTCACCCCGGAACCCGGTGTAAATGCATTGGGTAGCGCCAGCAGCGACTCTGTGCTTACATATATATTTATAGAGTCCGTAGCCTCGCAGCCCCATTCTGTTACGCCATTCACCACATACTTAGTGTTGAAAAGTGGGGTAGCTATAGGGTCGGCAATGTAGGCATTAGACAAGCCTGCCGGCGGGAACCACGTAAACGCAGAGCAGTTTGTCTGGTTTTTGATCTGGTAAGACTCTCCCGGGTATATCGTAGCGGAATCGCCCAGGTAGAGTACTGCGCCGGGGTGTACAATGCTCTGGAAACCAATGGTATCGCGGCAGCCATGCTGGCTGGTGGCTATTATAGTGTAGGTTTCGCTGGTTATCGGCTTTATTACCGGGTTTATCGCATTAGGGTCATCGAGGTACAGCGTTGGCGTCCACGAGTAGGCCACCCCACCCTGCGGCCTTATAGTGGCTGAGTCATGCGGACAGAAGTCACGCGCTTGTGTGTCCAGCGAGGCAAAGTTGCCCGGGTACACAATGATCTGCGCTGAGTCGATAGAAGTGCAGCGGCCATTAGCTGTAGTAACGGTTGCGATCACGGTAGCCGTATCTTTTCCGTAGAAGGTTACAGACGAGCCGGTTGTAAAGTCGAGCGTAGTGCCCGGTGTCCAGCTGTAGGTATAGTTGGTATACCACGATGGGGTCACCGACGCATGAATGTGCAGCGTATCAAATTCGCACACGAACCTGTTGCCGCCAAGGTATACATCAGGGTTGGGCTGCACGTCCACTATCATAGTATCCCTTATGTCCGGGCACTTATGGAAGTGGCCTGTGACTACGTAGGTAGCAGACGTATCTGGCACCACAAGCGGCGCCAGCAAGTGCGACATAGCGATACCGGCTGTGGGCAGCCACTGGTAGGTAAATGATGGATGGTAGCCGGTAGCGGTCACCTGTATGCTTTCGCCCACGCATATCGCCGTATCCTCAGGATATACGCTTATTTTATTAGGCAGTACCTCCAGGTTTACAATGTTGTTTACCGCGCATGCCGCTGCATGCGGGCTTACGGTTATAGTGTAGGTAAGGCTGCCTGCCACTGTAGGTGTAATTACTACATTAGGCATTGTATCATTACTCACATAGGTTCCAGGCAGCCATTGGTAATGGTAGTAGTTGCTACCCGTGCCGCCCACAGTGCCCGGCACTGTGAAGTCGAAAGTATCCACCATGCCGAGGCAGATGGTATCTGTTATGCTCACCGGGTGTGCTGCTGTGTCTACCTCTATCGTAAAGCTATGTATCATGTCGGGGCAATGCGCGTACGATGCTGTTACCGTGTAGCCATAAGTGCCTATCATGCCCGGGGTTATCACCGGCGTCTTTACATTCACGTTTGATACCCATGTAGGCGGCGCCCACTGCCACAGGAACTCATTGCTGCCCGTAATGCGGGTCTGCACCGCAGAGCCAAGGCATATTGCGGTATCAGGGTTGTGCAGGGTAAAGTCATTAGGCAGTGTGTGCACGCGTATAGTGTCTACAGACACACAATAAATATTGGCGGTAGGATGCACGGACACCGTGTATGTAATATCTCCTGCCACGGTAGGATTCACTATCGGGTTCCATATGGTGGTGCTGCTCAGGTGTGTAGGCGGCGTCCACGTATAGGTCATGGGTATAGTGGTACCGGGAATGGTTGCATGCAGCATCACGGGTACGCCTACGCAGGTTCTTACCAGGTGCGAGTCTACCGATAAAGTTGGCGGCTCATAAACGGTGATGGTCACCTCGCGCATTTGCGGCACGCAGCCCACAGCCGCAGACGTTGACCCCGTAAGCGTATAAGTAGTAGTTACAGTAGGTGTCGCTATCACAGGCGTCAGGATGCCGGTAGTGCTCAGGCTGGCCGCCGGTCCCCAGGTATAGGTAAGTATGGTGCTGAACATGGCATCACCCTCAGCAGTGATGGTCATTGATTCGCCCCTGCATATCGATGTATCAGGCGTTATTATTCGGAATGCAAATGAGTCAAGGATAGTAAGACTTGCCGAGCCTCCAACGGTGAAGGAATCGGCGAAACATGGGTCAGGTATCAGTATTTGCAGCGTCACAACCTTAGGCCCCACCGGCGGCACCATCAGCGGATTGATAACCACTGCAGCGCTGGAAGCGAAGGCAGGTATAACCACGCTCGACGCTATGGTAGCATAGTCATAACCATTAACCGCTGTGCCTGTAATGTTATAATAAATGGTAACCGGGGTATCCTGCGGCGTAGGCGTAGAGAAAATAAAGTCGCCCGGTGCACAGCCGCGAACGCAATAAGGCAACCCGCTGGTGCCTACAGCACTTACTGTAGTAGGCACAATAGAAGTAAGGCTGCCGCCCTGTATGAATACGGCGGAGTTATAGGCAGCATCACCCACATCGGCAACACCCAGCTTCAGGTGATAAGTGTCACATGGGCTCACCGCGGCTATGGCGGGGAATACTGTCGTCATACCGTCAAACACCAGCAGGGTGCTCGCAGAGTTGTTTACGTAATACATTGTGTACGGGCAACCTGCCCCCATAGACGTACATGTAGAAAGGGGGTACGAAGTACCTATAGGCGCAGAGTTTACGCTGTTGATACATACAGGTATCGTTGTGCCCGGTATCAGGGCAATGTTGGTAGGCGTAGAATATGCGCCGCCCGATATCAGGAACGCAAACACATCATTAAAGCCGGAGCATGCAAACTCAGGATATTCCTCAGATGCAAATACATAATTGAACGATACGGTATCACCCGCTGCTTTAAAATTAAATTCCAGTATGCACGCATCGTGGGTATTGGAGGTTGTGGTTCCGGCAACCGTTGCAAGAGCCGCATCGCCCGGCGTGCCGTAGCTCGATGATTCAAACGTAGATGCCGGGTGCGAAATGCCGTTGTTACCCAGCGTATCCTTTGCGGTGCCCGTAGTCAGCACAATACCCGCCGGGATACCCCCCAGCGGATCAACGGAGCCGGTGGTGTAGATACCATTTGCCGCACCATGGCAGGTGAGCGTAGGTGCAAGCACTATCACCCCTGTCCCCGTAAGGGCCGCTGCAAGTTCCGCCGCCGTCTTATTAGAGGCAACCGTTATTTGCGCCTGCACGCGTGCACTAAATACGCAGATCGCAAGGCACAGAAAAAGCGCCCTGCTATATAGGTTTGCCCTATTATAAGTAAATGTATGTCCCATGGGTATCTTGGTTCTGCGATAAAAGACAACTTAAAAAACGAAAACGTTTGCTCAAACGCTAAAATTCCTATAAAAATATAACTTTCTCCCAATATCCGAACGCATAGCCATGACATATTATTGCCATATCCCGGTCTTTCTAACAACCGATTAATATTATTGGTAACACTGGCGAGATAAGTTGGACCATTGCGAAGCTGCTTTGCAATGCGTAAAATCCACAAATAATGGATGATTTAAAGACTTTTTACAACGCAGTAAAAATGGGAAAGGCTGGGCGAGATGGGTTAAGTTATTTTGTCATTGTTAGTTAGCCCCACTTTATACCAAAATAAATTTCCGCCAAACCCGCAATAAATTTTATTGCTTTTATAATATTGTATCTTTATATCGTTATCGCCAAATGGCAACTTCCACTAAGAGCAAAAAGTCTACACAACCGCCACCACAGCCCACCGATCTCGCGCCAGTCAGCATAGACAGGCAGCGGCAGGTAAGGCTGGGCTTCGGCATTTTCTTTCTCCTTTCAGGCATTTATACCTGCCTGGTGGTCATAAGTTATTGCTTTACATGGAAAACCGACCAAAGCAATGTGATGCGCGATGGCATTTCCCGCTTCCTTTTCCATCACGATCATACGGCCGTGGCTAACTGGGGTGGCCGCCTCGGCGCAGCATTATCCCATGTTTTGGTATATAAGGGCGCCGGCATCGCGTCACTTGCGGTAGGTATAGCCCTTGCCGGCCTTGGCCTCAGCCTCATATATGGCAAGCGGGTATTGCCGCTGCTCCGCTACCTCAGGTGGCTGGCTACAGCGCTCATACTGCTGGCGCCGGTGCTGAGCTTCCTGTTTTCCAACAGTGAATTTCCCCTTGGCGGCACGCTAGGCAAAAATATTATTGAATATCTCAATGGATTGCTGGGCAGCCTGGGCACCGGTATGCTGCTGCTGTCTACCGTAGCTTTCTTTGTATTTGTCATTTTCGCGCTCGATATTAGTCCTTTCCTTAACCGCATGCGCCAGCGCGCCCGCACTGTGGCAGCATCGCTCTCCCCCGAGCCGGTATTTAATACGCCGGAAGCAGATGAAGAGGAGGCCATGGTAAAGCCGGCAGTAGCCGCCGCCACGCCTATAGTAGCGCCAACGGCTACTGATGATACCCCACCCTTCGACATTACGGAAACAACCCCAAAAGAATGGGATATGACTGTGACCGAGCGCGAGGAGCCTTCGCTGGCTGAAGAGGAGCTGGACGCCGAAAATGAGAACGAAGGCGGTGAGGAAGAAGAAGATGGCGAGTTTACCGAATACCAGAAGTACCTGGCCGAAAAAGAAGCCGAGGCGGCGCTTACTATCCCCGAACCTGAAAGTGAGCCCGGGTCTGAAGAGCCTGAATTTTCTTTCGAGGTGATACAGCAGGTGGAAAAGCCCGCTATACAGCATGGCTCACACATAGCCATTGCCAGCAATGAGCCCTACGCACCTGAGCTCGACCTGCCCGATTACAAATTCCCTATACTCGACCTGCTCGAAGACCGCGCCACCGAGACCATTTCGCTGGATAAGGAAGAGCTGGAAAAGAACAAAAACCAGATACTGCAAACCCTCCGCAGCTTCGGGATAGAGATACAGCGCATCAGCGCCACAGTAGGCCCTACCGTTACCCTTTACGAGATAGTACCTGCGGAAGGGGTACGTATCTCCAAGATCAGGAACCTTGAAGATGATATTGCCCTCAACCTGGCGGCCCTTGGCATCCGTATAATAGCGCCTATACCTGGCCGCGGCACCATAGGCATAGAGGTGCCCAATGCCCACAAGCAGATAGTATCTATGCGCACCCTCATTGCCAGCGATAAGTTCGTGAACAATAAGATGAGCCTGCCCATAGCGCTTGGCAAAAAAATAGATAACGAGAACTACATTGTAGACCTCGCCACCATGCCCCACTTGCTTATGGCGGGTGCCACAGGGCAGGGTAAGTCGGTGGGTATCAACGCTATACTTATTTCCCTGTTGTATAAAAAGCACCCCTCGCAACTCAAGTTTGTGATGGTGGACCCCAAGAAGGTGGAGCTTTCTATTTACCGCACTATAGAAAAACACTTCCTGGCAAAGCTGCCTAACGAAGAAGAGGCGATCATCACGGACACCAAGAAGGTGATCAACACCCTCAATGCCCTGTGCATAGAGATGGACAATCGCTATGAGCTGCTCAAAGAGGCGGGAGCAAGGAACATTAAAGAGTACAACGAGAAATTTATAAGCCGCAGGCTCAATCCCCTGAGCGGCCATAAATACCTGCCATTCATAGTGCTGGTGGTCGATGAGTTTGCCGACCTGATAATGACGGCGGGTAAAGAAGTGGAAATGCCTATAGCCCGCCTGGCGCAGCTGGCCCGTGCCATAGGTATACACCTTATCATTGCCACGCAGCGCCCGTCGGTAAACGTTATTACGGGCACCATCAAGGCCAACTTCCCGGCGCGTATCGCATTCAAGGTGTCCGCCAAGGTCGATTCGCGAACCATACTTGACTCCGGCGGCGCCGAGCAGCTTATAGGCCGCGGCGACATGCTGGTATCTCACGGCAGTGAACTGCTGCGCCTCCAGTGCGCGTTTGTAGACACACCTGAGGTTGAGGAAGTAGTGAAGTTCATTGGCACCCAGCGGGGTTATGCATCCGCATTCGAGCTGCCTGAGTATGAGGGCGAGGAGGGTGAGGGCAGCAAACCGGTAGATCTTACTAACCGCGATAAACTATTTGAAGACTGCGCACGCGTAGTGGTGCAAATGCAGTCCGGCTCCACATCTAATCTGCAGCGCCGCTTCAACCTCGGCTACAACCGTGCAGGCCGCATCATGGATCAACTTGAGGCCGCCGACATCGTTGGGCCGGCCGAAGGCAGCAAGCCCCGTGTTGTTAAATTCAAGACCGAAGCAGAATTGGAACAGTTTTTGAACTCTTTAGTTTAACTTCGCGAACCAAATTTAATTTTATTTAATCTTTAAGGTGAAAATGAGAAAATTACTATCATTATGTGCGCTGGCTGTGTGTTTTGCTATACAGCCCGCTACTGCGCAAAACGACCCAAAGGCAAAAGCCGTGCTGGATGGTGTGAGTAAGAAAGTGAGCAGCCTGAAGGCGATGAAAGCCAATTTTGCGTTAAAGCTCAGCGGCGGCAAAGGCGGCAAAGTGACCGATTCTAAAAGTGGCACAATAACGCTTAAGGGCCAGAAATACCGCATAGCACTCGCCGGCCAGGAAATAATATGCGATGCAAAGACCATATGGACTTATAATAAAGAAGCTAAAGAAGTACAGGTAAACTCCTTTAACCCATCAGAGCAGGGCATGTCTCCCGCAAAGCTCCTTACCAACTTCTACGATAAAGAATACCGCTATAGCTATAAAGGCGAAAGAAAAGAAGCCGGCAAGCAATGCGACATAATAGAACTGACCCCACTTGACAAAAGCAAAAAAGTAGCTAAAGTAGAGCTTGCAATAGATAAGGCAGCATCTATGATCGTAGCAGGCAAATACTGGGAGAAGAACGGCAACAACTATCAATGGACCGTAAGCAACTTCACACCAAACCCCAACGTCCCCGACACATACTTTACCTGGAATACCGCAGAGCACAAGGGAGTGGAAGTAGTGGATCTGCGATAAGTTTAAAGTTGATCAGTCATTTATACAAGTGTCCCACATCCCGGAGATGTGGGACACTTTCTTTGTAACGTACGCCAGTAGCTCCAGTATAGCGTTTGTCATACGTATAGATTTGGCAACTTTTGAAAAGCTGCCAAATCTAACGCCGTTGTTGGCGTCCCGCCAACAACCTCGCGATGGGAAGGACAACACCAGCTATGTTGGCACACCACCCTCATCCGGAGCTTTTCGCCAAAGGATAGGGCCGGCATTTCTCGCGCCACAGTACCGCGGGCACTCGCGGACTTACGACTTACGACTTACCGCTTACGACTTCCGACTAAAACCCACTTCTGACTAAAAAGAAAAGCTAAATCTACAACACTACTTTAGGAGGCGGGGGTTTCCCCCTACCTTTGCACCATGCTCCAGCAATACTGCGTTTCGCTTACTGAGTATAAGCGGCTCCCTACACGCGAGGTGAAAATTGGCGACCTGCTACTTGGCAACGGCAATCCCATCCGTATACAGACCATGACCACCACGGACACCATGGATACTGCGGCAACCGTAGGACAAACCATACGCTGCATAGAGGCCGGGGCAGAGTTGGTGCGCATTACCGCTCCCAGCAAAAAAGAAGCAGAGAACCTCCTCAATATAAAGAACGAGCTGCACGCCCGGGGCTACCATACTCCCCTCGTAGCCGACATTCACTTTACCCCTAATGCTGCAGAAATTGCAGCGCGCATAGTAGAAAAAGTACGCGTCAACCCAGGCAATTATGTAGACAAAAAGAAGTTTGACCTCATTGACTATACAGACGCTGAATATGCCGCCGAGGTAGCCCGTATCCGCGACCGCTTCACTCCCCTGGTACGCATTTGCAAGGAGTACGGCACCGCTATGCGCATAGGCACCAATCATGGCTCGCTCAGCGACCGTATTATGAGCCGCTACGGCGATACGCCTATCGGCATGGTAGAGAGCGCCATGGAATTCCTGCGTATTGCCCGCGACGAAAGCTACCACCAGGTAATACTCAGCATGAAATCGAGCAACCCGCTTGTGATGGCCCAGGCATACCGCCTGCTGGTGCAAAACATGCAGGGCGAGTTTGGCGAATGCTACCCACTGCACCTCGGCGTCACCGAAGCCGGTGATGGCGAAGACGGCCGTATCAAAAGCGCCATAGGTATAGGCACCTTGCTCGACGACGGCATCGGCGACACCATACGTGTTTCCCTCACCGAAGATCCCGAGTTCGAGATACCGGTGTGCAAAGACATTGTAAGGAGATACACGGTAGACAGGGCAAATACCAAATTCCAAATCCCAAATTTCGACCCAAATTCCAAATTCCAAATTCCAAATTCCAACCAGGAAATTCCAAATTCCAGCGGGACAAATCCCGATCCAAATTCCAAATTCCAAATTCCAAATTCCAACCAGGAAATTCCAAATTCCTCATTACCTTATTCTCCCTTTGCCTACCAGCGCCGCAATACACAAAATGTGCTCAATATAGGCTCAGCGCACGTTCCGGTAGTTATAGCCGACTATAGTAGGAGCACCGGGCTTACTGCTCATTCGCTGGAGCCTGTAGGCTACAGCTACGATGCCGCTTCAGACAAATGGCACATTACTGACTCTGCTGCCGACTATATTTATACGGGCAGTAGTATCCTTTCTTTTGATCTGCCGGGCACGTTGCAGGTAATAACCGACTACCCGGCATGGCAGGCACAGGCATACCAAACCAGGTGCTATCCGCTGCTGCAAACCGGCGATTACCTGCTCCAATGGGAGGGCGATACCATGCACTTCGTTGCAGTGCAGTTGGGCGGAAATAGCCACGATGAGCTATTTGCTAAGCTAAAGCAAGATCCAAATGCTGTGCTGGTAGTATCTGCGGGCGGTAGCAATGCCATGGTGCCTATCCGCACATTCATTGCGGAGCTGATGCGGCAGCAGGTAACCACGCCAGTGATCATAAGGGTGGAAACACATGAGCGCACTGTAGACAGCCAGCTGATAGACCTGGCCACAGATGCAGGCGGCCTGCTGCTCGATGGTATGGGCGATGGCGTATGGCTGGTGAACGATGTGGCACAGATGGATAATACCCGCGTTACCGGCCGCACCTATATGGAGGTAAAGAGCAATGAGCAATTCCTGAACAATACTGCATTCACCATACTACAGGCCGCACGCACGCGCATCAGCAAAACGGAGTATATCAGCTGCCCCAGCTGCGGCCGTACATTGTTTGACCTACAGGAGACCACAGCTAAGATACGCGCTGCCACCAGTCACCTGAAAGGGGTTAAGATCGCAATAATGGGCTGCATAGTAAACGGCCCCGGCGAAATGGCCGATGCCGACTTTGGCTATGTAGGCAGCGGCCCCGGCAAGATCACCTTGTACAAAGGCAAGGAAGTTGTAAAAAGGAACGTGCCCAGCGACATTGCCGTAGGAGAGCTGATACAGCTCCTCCGCGAAAATGAAGCGTGGATAGATGCCCCTACATTAGCAGCGCAGGGTTAGCCCTTGCGCTCTTCCCAGTGGCCTGGTACCCATACCCATCCGCGCTGCTTCTCCACCCAGTAGCCTGCCACCCATTGCATGTCAGGCTTTGGCACACGCTCCCAGCGCTCGCCGTTCCATACGTACGTAGATTCCTTTGGCTGCCAGTCTTCGTCTATCCACACTTCGCCAGGGTGGGCATCGCCCTTTACTTTTATTTTATCAGGCTTGCCGGGCTTCTGTTTCACATAGACCTGCGCATCAGCGGTATAAATACCGGTTACAAGGGCAATAGCTGATAACAGCAGTATTTTCTTCAAGGTTTTCATAATACTTAAATGTAAGACAATATTCATGCCGTATGGCGGCTCCATTTGTTAATGTAGTGGTTTTCATGTGGTTACATTTTAGTGTATTGCCCTGCGCAAGCGGAGATTTGCCAACTTCTTGAAATGTTAGATTTGTGCCATATTGGCTACATTGTCGTTAGACAGCTCCTGGCAAAGCCAGTGCCGGGCAGCGCTTCGCCCGGCTTATTTCCTACGCTTGGTACAGAGCTCAGATTTTTTGAAAAGTTGTCCGATCTGTACTTAAATTAGCGCTATGGCTGGTGCTACAAATAAACGCTCCCGTGGGGGGCTCTGGATCATACTCATACTCCTTGGCGTAGCTGCCTTTGCAGCTTACAAAGTGCTGGGGCCTAATACCGGATCGCGCTCAAAAGGGGACTACCTATATGTGCGCACAGGCTCTGACTACGAAAAGCTAAAGCAAAATCTCACAGAGGGTGGCTTTATCAGCGATATGTGGAGCTTCGACCTTATAGCAAAGCAACTGGGACTGCCTGCTCATGTACGCGCCGGCAAGTACAAAATAACAGCGGGCATGAGCAACTACCGCATCATCCGCATGCTGCGCGCCGGCAGGCAGGAGCCTGTGAAGCTAGTGATACGCAAGCTCCGCATCAAGAACGACCTCGTTACTTACCTCGCTAAAAACCTGGAGGCTGATTCGCTGAAGCTGCGGCAGATGCTGCAGGACCCCAGCTACTTATCAGAGTTTGGGCTGGATACCAATACTGCCATGTGCGCCATAATGCCCGACACCTACGAGTTTTACTGGAACACCTCAGCCGACAAAGCGTTCAGGAAGATACAGAAGAACTACGCGCGTTTTTGGGACGATACACGCAAGCAGGCAGCGGCTGCACGTGGGCTGACTCCGCCACAGGCAATAATCATTGCCTCGATAGTGGAGGAAGAAACCAATGCCCCTTCTGATAAGCCATTGATAGCCAGCGTATACCTCAACCGGACCCGTATAGGCATGCGCCTGCAGGCCGACCCGACTGTAAAGTTTGCAGTCGGTGACTTCACCATTCGCCGAATAGCCGGTGCCATGCTCGACAACCCCTCACCCTACAACACCTACAAGTATGCAGGCCTGCCACCTGGCCCTATCTGCACACCTACGGCCGCCACTATCAACGCTGTATTGCAGTCGCCAAAGACCACCTATATGTACTTCTGCGCCAAGGCCGACTTCAGTGGCCGCCACGACTTTGCCACCACTTACGACGAGCAACTCAAAAACGCCCGCGCCTACCAGCAGGCGCTTAATGCAAGGGGCATACATTGATGGTTAATTGGTTGAGTAGTTGAGTAGTTGAATGGTTGATCAGTTGAGTAGTTAATTAGTTAGATAGTTGAATGGTGGAATTGTCGACTTTATGATGATCCCAGGTGTGGGACGCCTTTCCTACTTGAAGCGCAATCCTTTTGCTACTATTCAACTAATCAACCAATCACCGTTTCTCCCTACTGGTACGGTTTCGGTATTGGTTTTCATTGCTTAATTCACCCATGCCATGCACTTTACAGAAGTAAGATTACAGACCAACTCGATAGCACGCACCCGCCTTTTTTATAGTAAGTCTATAGGACTGGATATTGTTGACGAAACCGACGTGGCCATTACCTTCAAGGCGGGCAACAGCTTGCTGATGTTCAGCGCAGTTACCGGCTCACGCCCCTACTATCATATAGCTTTCAACATTACCAATAACAAATTTTCGGAAGCATTCGAGGCATTCAACCACAAGCTGGACATACTGGAGATGGAAACCGGCATACCCATAGCCGCCTACCCGGAATGGAACGCCCAATCGTTTTATTGCTACGACAACAATGGTAGTGTGCTCGAGTTTATCACCCGTTTCGACCTCGATTACCAATCGGCGGAACCATACTCGCCTGCCGATATACGGGAGATAAGCGAGGTAGGCATTGTGACCCACAATGTGCCTGTGACCACCAACCACCTGCATACAAAATATGGCTTCCACTACTTCCACCGGAGCAAGCCTACTGAGCATTTTGCGGTGCTGGGCAACGATCACGGCTTGTTCATTATCTCGCACGCCGGCCGGCCGTGGGTACCTACAGATAAGCCTTCCATGGCCTTTCCACTTACAGTGGTTGCTGATGGGCAGGAGATCAGCTTTGAGTAGCGGTGCCTCCGAAGGATTAGAAACGATCCCGCCGTTGTTTGCAATCCCTACCAACACCCCCGCGCAGGACGAAGAATATTGAGGGCTGTATTATAACACCTCCCTCATCCTGAGCTTTTCGCCGAAGGATAGGGCCGGGGTCTCTCGCGAAGGATAGGCCCGGCGTTTCCCGCTGTGGGACAGCAACTTATTGAACTCCTTAGTTTATTCCCACCGTCACCGACTCCTTACTTATCTTCTTCACCAGCCCCTGCAACACACTCCCTGGCCCTACTTCAGTAAACTGCGTCGCACCATTTGCTACCATCTTCTGTATCGTCTGCGTCCAGCGTACCGGCGAGGTCAGCTGGTTGATCAGGTTTTGCCTGATCATATCAGGATGTATGTAGGGATGTGCATCTACATTCTGGTACACCGGGCATGTAGGGTTTTCAAAGCGCGTGTCTGCTATCGCCTGTTCCAGTTCCTCGCGCGCCGGCTGCATCAGCGGCGAATGGAATGCACCACCTACCGGCAGTATCAGTGCACGCTTGGCGCCTGCCGCCTTTAGCTGCTCGCATGCTATCCGCACACCTTCATTGCTGCCGCTTATCACCAGCTGGCCGGGGCAGTTATAGTTGGCCGCTACTACTACCTCTTCACTTATACCGGCGCATATTTCTTCGACCTTGCTGTCATCCAGCCCCAGCACCGCCGCCATTGTCGATGGGTTGATCTCGCATGCACGCTGCATAGCCGATGCCCGCTTGGCCACCAGGCGCAGCGCATCTTCAAACGAAAGCACCCTGTTAGCTACCAGTGCCGAGAACTCGCCCAGTGAGTGCCCTGCTACCATATCAGGCTTCAGGTTCGGGGTAGTTTCAAATAATATTACAGAGTGCAGGAAGATGGCCGGCTGGGTCACTTTTGTTTGCTTCAGCTCCTCATCGGTGCCGGCAAACATGGTATCGGTAATGCGGAATCCCAGTATCTCGTTGGCTTGCTCAAAGTATTCCTTGGCCAGCGTATTTTGCTCATACAGGTTTTTACCCATACCCGGGAACTGTGCTCCCTGGCCCGGGAAAATAAAGGCGTGTTTCATGAAACTGATTTAGCGTGCAAAGTAAATTCAATTGCAGCAATGCACAAAGCACACCTACGATATAGGCCACTCCCCTGCGCCCTCGCGCACCAGCTCTGGCGAGCCCCCTGTACAGTCTATCACGGTAGAAGCTATAATACTGCCTATGCCGCCGTCTATCACTATATCTACCACGCTCCCAAAGCGCTCATACATCAGCTCCGGGTCGGTGTAGTACGCAGCATCCTCATCATCAGGCAGCGATGTGCTCATCAACGGATTACCCAGCTCTTTTACAAGGCGCATACATATTTTGTTATCGGGCACACGTATACCCACAGTATCCTTCTTCGTCTTCAGCATTTTGGGCACTTGGCGGCTTGCGTTGAGTATAAAGGTATACGGCCCCGGCAGAGCCGCTTTCAGCAGTCTGAACAGTGGCGTATTCACACTGCTGGCATAATCACTTAGCTGGCTCAGGTCTGAGCATATAAAGGAGAACTGCGCCTTCTTAGGTTCAATGCCTTTAATACGCGCTATCCGCGTTATCGCTTCGGCATTAAATATGTCGCAGCCTATGCCGTAAATGGTATCTGTAGGATAGATAACCACTCCCCCGCCCTTCAGGCAGTCGATCACCGTGCGCAGTGCGCGCTCTTGCGGATCTACCGGGTGTATGGGTAAGAGTATGGCCATAGATGTCCAAAAGTAACTTATAAAATCTATTCCATTGGCGTCCATGTCTCTCCGCGGACTCGCGACGGTAACTCACGTCCCCCTCTCCTGCTGTGGTGAGTTTATCGAACCAGGGAGAGCGCTGGGGGAGGCTTTCATTTCTTGCCTGCTTTAGCTTAGTTTTACTGCGTTTTTCATCGCCCATACATGCTGTCCATAATCATCCCCACCTGGAACAACCTGCCGTTTGCAAAGCTCTGTGTAGAGAGCATACGGAAGAACTCTGCATACACCCACCAGGTCATCCTGCACATCAACGATGGCAGTGATGGCACACTGCAGTGGGCACAGCAGCAGCAGCTCGACTACACGCACACACCCGGCAATGCAGGCATATGCAAGGCAGTAAATGAGGCCGGCGGCCTCGCCACACACGACTACATAGTGTACATGAATGACGATATGTACGTATGCCCCGGCTGGGATACCCACATTGCCGAAGAAATAAAAAAGGCAGGTACGGATTGCTTCATGTTTTCCAGCACCATGATAGAGCCAATCAATTACAACAACCCCTGCGTCATCAATAAAGACTATGGGGAAACCATAGACACGTTCGATGAAGCCACCCTGCTAAAAGAATGCGCCACCTTCGATAAGCCCGACTGGACAGGCTCCACATGGCCGCCTACTATAGTGCATCGCAAGTACTGGCTCATAACCGGTGGCTACAGCATAGAGCTAAGCCCCGGCGTCAGCAGCGACGACGACTTTGCCATGAAGATGTGGTATGCTGGTTGCCGTATTTTTAAGGGCATAGGCAAAAGCCGCGTGTATCACTTCCAGAGCAAGTCTACCCTGCGAATAAAGAAGAACAACGGCCGCAAGCAGTTCCTCATGAAGTGGGGCATCAACCAGTCTACCTTCAACAAATACTACATCCGCCGCGGCACCCCCTACACCGGCGCCCTCACCGACCCCGACGGCTCCAAAATGCAATGGGAATCCTTCCGCGCCTGGATTAAGAGAAAGATCATGTAAGCAATATTTACCGCAGCCGTGCACGCACCCAGCTCGTTCATTGCAACGCCGCCACCAACACCGGCACCACTTACAAAAGCAAATTCGTTAAGCTATAAAATATTTAAACCGTGACTTGAGAGCAAACACGGGAGTCACATAACACCTCCCTTCAGGGCCGGGGTTTCTCTCGCAGAGCAAACGGGCGTGACCGACTGACAATACGGTATCAGATAGTGTCATGGTGAGCCCTGCCGAACCATGGCACGTTGAGGGTAGATAACACAAGCCTACAACCACCCATTCGCATGCAGCAGCTTGGCTATCTGCACTGCATTAGTCGCCGCACCTTTGCGCAGGTTATCCGCCACTATCCAGCAGTTAAGGGTATTGGGCTGCGAGTAGTCGCGGCGTATGCGGCCTACAAACACCTCGTCCTTGCCCTCCGCATCCAGCGGCATAGGGTATCCATTCATCGCAGGGTTGTCTACCACCACTACGCCCGGCTGGTTGGTCAGCATCTCCTTCACATACGATTCGTCAAAGTCATTTTTCAGCTCCACGTTCACGCTTTCGCTATGCCCGCCTATTACAGGCACGCGCACTGTCGTCGCCGTTACACGTATGCTGTCATCGCCCATTATTTTGCAGGTCTCCAGCGCCATTTTCATTTCTTCTTTGGTGTAGCCATTCTCTGTGAATGAGTCTATATGCGGCAGTACATTCAGGTCTATCCTGTGTGGGTACACGCCCAGCCCGCCGCCACCATCACGCTCATCCATAAGCTCTTTCACAGCCTTTTGGCCCGTTCCGGTTACCGATTGATAGGTGCTCACCACCACGCGCTTTATACCATACCGCCTATGCAGCGGATCCAGCACCATCACCATTTGTATGGTAGAGCAGTTAGGGTTGGCTATTATATAGTCATCCTTGGTAAGCACATGCCCGTTCACCTCAGGCACCACTAGCTTTATCTCAGGCTTCATCCGCCAGGCCGATGAGTTGTCCACCACCCTGCAGCCCGCCTCAGCAAACTTCGGCGCAAGCTCCAGCGAAGTGCTGCCACCAGCAGAGAACAGCGCCAACACAGGCTTCATGCCAATTGCAGTATCAGCCGACACTACATCGTACTCGCGGCCCTTAAAGACAACTTTCTTCCCCACCGATCGCTCCGATGCCACCGGTATCAGTTCAGTTACCGGAAAATCCCGCTCTTCCAATATCCTCAGCATCGTGCTGCCTACAAGTCCTGTCGCGCCTACTACTGCTACTTTCATAATGCAAAATTCAAAACTAAAAGTTCAAAAAACAAATGCCAGCGAAAAACAAATTGCCGGATAAAATTATCACATCTATATCACACTAACATAGCAGCTTTTATACCCGATTCGGAAGGCATCGCATGTTTATAGCCATGAGGGCGGGCACACACCGCGCAACACGGGGAAGCCCCTTTAGGGGTTTGGGGTTTTTATGCGACCTTTGCACCGCGCATGAAAAACCTTTCTTCCCTCAATAAATACTTCATCAAATACAAATGGCGCTTGCTGCTCGGCCTGCTCTTCGTCGCCATTTCCAGCAAGTTCGCTGTGATGCCCGGCAACGTTATACAGCGCATGCTCGATGAGCTGCAGCATATGATAAAGGGTGGCTCTGCCGAAAAAGACATCCTGGCGATGGTATTTCGCGGCGGCATGATGCTGCTGGGCCTGGCCCTGCTCAGCGGCATATTCAAGTTCATGATGCGGCAAACGATCATCGTCATGTCGCGCCACATAGAGTACGATCAGAAGAACGAAGTCTACGATCACTACCAGCAGCTCGATACCAGCTTTTTCAAGCGCCACTTTACCGGCGACCTCATGAACCGCATCTCTGAAGATGTATCGCGGGTGCGCATGTACACCGGCCCGTCAATCATGTATTTTGCATCCGTAGTATTCCTCACCATCTTCTGCGTATGGGATATGCTGCGTGTAAGCCCGCTGCTGACCGTATTTGTGGTGGCGCCCTTGCCTGTGCTGGCATTCGCTATATACTACGTCAATAAGATCATCTTCAAAAAGAGCAGCAAGATACAGGCCCAGCTATCAGCCCTCACCACCACAGCCCAGGAGTCTTACTCCGGCATACGTGTCATCAAGTCCTTCGTGCAGGAAAAGAACATGATGGGTTTCTTCGAGAACACCTCGGGCGACTACCGCAAAAGCTCTATCAACCTGTCTGTCACAGAGGCTATTTATTTCCCTTCAATGAACATGCTCATCGGCATCAGCATGCTGTGTACGGTGCTCATTGGCGGCTACTTTGCCATACATGGCACCATCAGCGTGGGCAACATTGCACAGTTCGTTATCTACATCAACATCCTCATGTTCCCCATCTCCAGCATAGGCATGGTGGCCAGCATGACACAACGCGCCGGTGCATCGCAAAAGAGGATAAACGAGTTCCTGCACACAGAGCCGGATATACAGGATGCGCCCGGTGCTTCTAAAGATCCCTTGCATGGCGCTATATCGTTTTCAGATGTTACATTCACCTACCCCAATACCGGCATCACCGCGCTCGACCGCTTTTCACTCAATATTCTTGCGGGCCAGAAGATCGCTATTATAGGCAAAACAGCCTCCGGCAAATCCACGCTCGTACAGTTGCTGCTGCGCATGTACGATACCACATCGGGCAACATCCTGCTCGATGGCCGGCCTATAAAAAAGATAAACGTCAATACCCTGCGCTCAGGCATAGCCTATGCGCCACAGGATACCTATCTCTTCTCCGATACCATCTTCAACAACATAAAATTTGGTAAAGACGATGCTACCGAAGCCGAAGTACGCGAGGCCGCGCGCCTTGCAGATCTCGACAAGGATATCATGTCGTTCCCTTCAGCCTACGAAACCATGATAGGTGAGCGCGGTGTTATGCTCAGCGGCGGGCAAAAGCAACGCATGGTACTGGCCCGCGCACTGCTAAAGGACAGCCAGATCACAGTGCTCGATGAATGCCTCTCGGCAGTAGATACACAAACCGAAAAGACCATTGTAACCAACCTCCAGCTGCGTTTGCAAAACAAGACCGCAATTGTCATCACCCACCGCATATTCACCACCTGGAAGTTTGATAAGATCATTATTCTCGACCACGGCACCATTGCCGAGCAGGGCACGCACGAAGAATTAATGGCGCTCAATGGCCGCTATGCCCGCCTCTATCGCCACCAAACAGAAATGGGCTAGTGCAATTATTCGATTTTTTATATATTACGGCTAAAATCGTTGACCCATGACACTTAGCCGGAAACACACAAAGAAATCTGAGAAAGACCGTATACGCTGGAGAGGACAGGAAGTAAGCCGTATCGAAGCCTTTAGCGATGCAGTGTTTGCCTTCGCTGTTACGCTTATGGTGGTCTCGCTCGAAGTACCCAAAAATTACGAAGAGCTGAAACACCTGATGAAAGGCTTCCTGCCGTTTGCTATATGCTTTGCAATATTCTTCCAGGTATGGACTACGCAAAACAAATTTTTCCGCAGGTATGGCCTTCACGATAGGATGACACTAACGCTCAACGCCGTGCTATTGTTCCTCATGCTTTTCTTTGCCTACCCGCTCAAGTTTATGTGGTCGACTATATTCAGGTTCGAGGCAGCGTTCCAGACCCCCGAACAGGCCAGTGAGCTATTTTGCATTTACGGGTTGGGGTTTGCCGCCATCTATCTGTTGTTTGCAATAATGTATCGCCATGCATACAACCTTCGGGAACACCTGCACCTTACCGAAAGTGAGGTCTTTGAAACACGTACACACATCTATATCAATACCGGCATGGCTTGTGTTGGCTTATTCTCAGCTACCCTTGCAGCCCTCGGCCCCAACTATGTATCATATGCCGGTATGTCCTACATGCTCATCGGCCTTGTAGTGACACTCACCTATACCCGGCGCGGCAAGCTGCATCGTAAGAAATTTGAAATGGAACCAACCAGCGTAAAGATCGATGAGCCTGCGATCGCAGAATAGTTAGTCGTCCCTCAAAAAGTCTGTAAGGCTTTATAGTATTGGCTTGCTGTGGAGAAAGGGGTTAATAAAGTTGCAGGG
>JAZKFF010000029.1:0-18641 GCA_040386555.1 Bacteroidota bacterium
CCAATAACTGGTCCTACATCGGTACTTGTAGGTAATGTAATAACTCTTGCAGACGCTACACCGGGTGGAACCTGGAGCACGAGCAGCACTACACTGGCTACTATCGGTACGGGTGGTGTGCTTACAGCTGGTACTACAACTGGTGTTGTAACTGTAACTTATACTGTGGGTGGTGCATATGTTACTTATGATGTAACGGTGAACCCAATACAGCCGATAACTGGCCCTACTTCAGTGCTTGTAGGTAATGTAATAACTCTTGCAGACGCTACACCGGGTGGAACCTGGAGCACGAGCAGCACTACACTGGCTACTATCGGTACGGGTGGTGTGCTTACAGCTGGTACTACAACTGGTGTTGTAACTGTAACTTATACTGTGGGTGGTGCATACGTTACTTACCCTGTAACGGTGAACCCAATACAGCCAATAACTGGCCCTACATCGGTACTTGTAGGTAATGTAATAACTCTTGCAGACGCTACACCGGGTGGAACCTGGAGCACGAGCAGCACTACACTGGCTACTATCGGTACGGGTGGTGTGCTTACAGCTGGTACTACAACTGGTGTTGTAACTGTAACTTATACTGTGGGTGGTGCATACGTTACTTACCCTGTAACGGTGAACCCAATACAACCAATAACTGGTCCTACATCGGTGATAGAAGGCGCAACAATAACGCTCGCTGACGTTACACCAGGAGGAACATGGAGCAGCAGTGATATCACAGTTGCAACGATCGGTACTTCCGGCATTGTTACTGGTGTTGCACCAGGTACTGTTACAATAACTTATACAGTAGGTGGTGGTTATGTGGTCTATACAGTGACGGTTAACCCGATGCATCCTATAACGGGTGCAGGCAGCGTATGCACAGGATCTACAATTACCCTGGCAGATGCAACTGCAGGCGGAACATGGAGCAGTAGCAATACAACTGTGGCTACAATAGGCACGAGCGGTGTTGTGACACCAGTCAGTGCAGGTACTACAACTATATCTTACACTGTTACCGGTGTTACGGTTACAAAAGCTATCACCGTAAATACTGTGGCGACAATAACAGGCACGGCGAGTGTTTGTGTTTCTTCGGTGTCTACATTAGGCAATGCAATAACAGGCGGTACCTGGAGCAGCAGCAATGCCGCTGTTGCAACCGTGGGGTCATGGTCAGCGATAGTTGCCGGCATATCTGCAGGTAATGCAATAATATCATATACAACTGCGGCTGGCTGCGTGGCAACAACTGCGGTAACAATAAATGCACTGCCAACTGTTGCTTCTATAACAGGTACGGCAAGCGCATGCGAAGGCTTTACATCAACACTGAGCTCTGCAACAACTGGCGGAGTATGGAGCAGCACGACCACGTCGGTGGCAACAATTGGTTCGTCGGGTGTGGTTAACGCAATAACTGCGGGTACAACAACAATATCTTACACGGTTACGAACTCATCCGGATGTGTAGCTGCTGTGACCAAGTCATTTACAGTAAATGCACTTCCGTCCGTAGCTTCTATTTCCGGTACTGCTACGGTATGTGCGGGTGTGACCACTACGCTGGCAAATGCAACTACCGGCGGAGTATGGACCAGCGGCAATACATCAGTAGCAACAGTTACCACGTCTACCGGCGCAGTAACGGGTGTTGCCAGCGGCACGGCTACCATTACCTATACGGTTACCAGCGGCGCAGTTTGCGTATCATATGCAACTACTATCGTTACAATTACTACAGCCCCGGCGATCACAGGTACTACTACGATCTGTACCGGAACAACGGAGACGCTTGGTAATGCTACCTCAGGTGGTACATGGACAAGCTCTAACCCAAGCGTAGCAACAATAGGGTCAACGACCGGTGTTGTGACTGCACTGGCTTATGGCACTGCAAATATTACTTATGCGCTTCCGGGCGGCTGCTACAATACAACACTTGTATCAGTGAACCTGACACCTGCTGCAATCGTAGGTGGTGGTAACATCTGTATCGGTGCATCAGCTACATTATCTGATGCAACTGCTGGTGGCACATGGAGCAGCAGCAACTTGTCTGTAGCTACGGTGAATGCGGTTGGTATAGTATCTTCTGTGGCACTCGGCTCAGCAACTATTAGTTATACAATATTCAATGGCTGTTCGCAGATCGCGAATGTGACTGTGAATGCTTACCCTGCTGCAATCAGCGGCCCTGCTAATATTTGCTCAGGTAACAGCATAACGCTGGCCAGTGCAACTACAGGTGGTACCTGGAGCAGCAGCGACGCTGCTATTGCCGCTGTGGAAGAGGCAACAGGCGTTGTGACCGGTGCAGTTACCGGTACTGCTACTGTTACTTATACATCGGCACAGGGCTGTAGTGTCACCAGGTCGGTATCTAACCCTATCGATGCCATACAGGGTAGCTCTGGCATGTGTGTAGGCCTGACTCAATCGCTGGGTATGGTTACTACAGGTGGTTCATGGACCTCAAACGACACATCAATTGCTACGGTTGACTCTCTGGGTATTCTAAGCTCGCATGCTGTGGGTACTGTTACAGTGAGCTATACACTTGGCAGCGGCTGTTTCCGTTCTATAAATATAACAGTAGCATCTGCACCATCGCCTATCACAGGAGCTGCAACAGTATGTCCGGGCCAGTCGATAACGCTGAGCAATGCCACATCTGGTGGTACCTGGAGCTCTACAGCACCTACCTACGCTTACGGCCCATCGGCTGATGGCGTAGTCACGGGTATTACTGCCGGTGTAGCTTCAATATCTTATTTCCTTAGCCCAACCTGTTATGTGATCAGCAGTGTGACGGTTAATCCGCTGCCGTCTCCTATAACCGGTACCTATGCTATGTGCCCGGGAGTAGTAACAACATTTGCGTCCTACTCAACAGGTGGTGTATGGGGTGTTGCCGATGCTTCGGTAGCTTCGATATCTCCGCTGACTGGCTCTGTAACTACTGTAGCGGCAGGTGCTACCACTATAAGCTATACGCTGCCAACCACGGGCTGTTTTGTGACAAAGGCAATATCTGTGAATCCCGCTCCGGCAGCAATTACCGGGACGATGTACACCTGTGTTGGTTCAACCACATTACTAAGCAATAGCACACCATCAGGAGTTTCGTGGACCAGCACTAACCCGGCGGTCGCTGCGGTTAATATAAGCTCGGGACTTGTTAATGGTTTATCTGCAGGTTCAACGACGATCAGCTACCTGGTAGGTACAGGATGCGCTGCAACCGCAGTAGTTACTGTTAGTGCGCTGCCTGCGGTGATAACCGGTGCCACCACAGTATGTGCGGGCGCTGCTACTGCATTCAGCAGCGCTGACCCAGGTGGCGTATGGACAAGCAGCAATACTGCTGCCGCTACTGTGGGCTCAGGCTCGGGTACAGTAACCGGTGTATCAGCAGGAATATCTACAATAACATACACATTTGGAATAGGCTGTATCAGGACTAAAAACATAACAGTGAATGCACTGCCTGCTGCGATCACAGGTACTACAACCGCCTGCGAAGGTGGAACGACGACCCTTTACAATGCATCGGGCGGCGGTACATGGACCAGCAGCAATCCCGGCGTAGCAACTATCAACAGTGCTAACAGGGTAGTGACGGGTATAGCATCAGGAACAACGACAATCACCTTCATGCAATCGAGCGGATGTATTACCACCACTACGGTAACTATCACTGATGCTCCTGATGCAATATCAGGGACAGCAGCGGTAAGCGTAGGTGGTTCAACTACATTGGCGAATGCAATATCTGGCGGCACATGGACCAGCAGCAACACGAGTGTTGCTACTATCGGCTCAGCGAACGGTATAGTAGATGCAATAAGCGGAGGTGTGGCTACAATAACATATACAACCGGCACCGGCTGTTTCGTAACACGTGGTGTGACTGTAAATGCTATTAACCCGATAGTTGGCCCGACAACGATCTGCATTGGCGGTGTAACAACGCTTAGCTGCGGAACACCGGGTGGAACATGGAGCAGCAGCGATGTCTCAGTGGCGACGATAGAATCCGGATCAGGTATTGTGACCAGCGTGAACGCAGGAACAACGACCATAACATATATGCTTGTTACCGGCACCTACAGGACTACCACGGTGACTATCAATCCTCCGGTGTCTGCAATAAGCGGCAGTACGCCGATATGTTCAGGCGCTACTTTGACACTCACCAATGCCGCTACAGGCGGTACCTGGACGAGCAGTAATACAGGGGTGGCTATAATAGGTTCATCTACCGGTATCGTAACAGGCGTAAGCGTAGGCGGTACAGCGACAATAACCTATACTACCGGCGTTGGCTGCTCTATCACTGACGTGGTAACAGTAAACCCGAACCCGGCTAATATAGTAGGCAGTACGGCAATATGCGAGGGTATTACAACTACCTTGACCAACACTACAACAGGCGGCGAATGGGAAAGCACTAATGCTACCACGGCTACCATCGGATCTGCAACAGGTATTGTAAATGCACTGGTGGCTGGCATAACTACGATTTCGTATACGCTGCCTACAGGTTGCTACACTACATCGAGCGTTACCGTAAACTCTCTCCCTGCTACCATTACAGGTTCGGCAGAAGTTTGCGTAGCGGCATCAATAACACTGAGCAATGCTACATCTGGCGGATCGTGGAGTGCACTTCTTCCGTACGTTGCGTATGGTCCTTCGGCTGATGGCGTTGTAACCGGTATAAATGCAGGTACGGTTACGATAACCTACACGGCTGCAAATGGCTGTGCACGCACAACTATAGTTACCGTTAACCCGCTGCCACAGGCTATTACCGGCACAACAGCCGTATGCCCTGGCAGAACAACTACACTTTCTACAACGTCTACCGGCGGCACATGGAGCACAAGCGGCAGCTCGGCAGGTATTGCAAGCATCAACAGTACTACCGGTATCGTAACGGGTATTGGTGCGGGTACGGCAACAATGAGCTACACTATAGGCACAGGATGCTACACTACTAAAGTGGTAACAGTGAATAGCTCACCTTCGCTCATTACCGGTGTGATGAGTGTGTGTCCGGGCCAGTCTACAACGCTTAGCTGTGCTACATCAGGCTCAACATGGAGCAGCAGCACACCTGCGGTTGCTACTGTGACCAGTACGGGTATAGTGAACGGTGTAAGTACTGGTACAACAACTATCACTTATGTACTCGGAAGCGGCTGTACTGCCATAGCGGTTGTGACAGTGAATAGCGTACCGGCTTCTATCACAGGTGTGCTGAAGGCTTGTATAGGTACTACTACAGCTCTGGGCAACCCTGTATCGGGCGGCACATGGGCGAGCTCAAATGGAGCAGTGGCAACAGTGAATTCAACTTCAGGTGTTGTGACGGGCGTTGCAGCCGGGTATACGACGATAACTTATACAGTTGGGGTTGGCTGCTATAAAACAGCAATGCTGACAGTCAACTCATCACCTGCAGCTATTGCGGGTTACAAGATCGCCTGCGTTGGTACGATAACAACGTTGTCATGCGGCAGCGGTGGCACATGGACCAGCTCAAACACGGCAAGGGCTCTGGTCGGTTCGGCTAACGGCGTAGTAACCGGCGTTTCGGCAGGTACAGTAAATATTACCTTCACTAACCTGACAACAGGTTGCTCAAGCAGCACAGAGGTAACTGTTAATCCGGTTCCGAGTGCGAGCACAGGTGTTACCAGCATCTGCTCAGGCACCACCACCACGCTATCAAATGCAGCACCAGGCGGCACATGGGTATCTGGTAACGGTGCTATAGCTTCGGTAGGTTCGCTTACGGGTATTGTTACGGGCCTTGGCTCAGGCAGCCTGCAGATATCTTACACATTCGGTGCGAACTGCAGAGTGGCTACTACTGTAACGGTGAAGGCGCTGCCTGCTGTTATCGGTGGTTCGTCATCAGCTTGTATGGGCCAGGTGTCTACACTGAGCAATGTTACTTCAGGTGGCATATGGTCCAGCAGCACCCCGGCTGTAGCGACAATAGGCACAGGCGCAAGTGCAAGCTATGGCGCTGTGACAGGTATAGCTACCGGAACAACAACGATCACTTATGCGGTTACGGCCAGCGGATGTATCAGGACGACCATAGTAACGGTTAATGCATCGCCTAACGCGGGTGCTATAAGCGGTGCAATATTGCTGCACACTAACATTGTAAACGGGCCTACCAGCGTTACCCTCGCATCAAGTGGAGATGCCGGAGGTGCGTGGACAAGCAGCAACACAGCTGTAGCAACCGTGAACAGCGGATCGGGTCTTGTTTCAGCGGTAGCTGCCGGCGCATCAACGATCACTTACAGTGTCACGCTTGGCACCTGCACAGCCAGGGCTACTCAGGCGATAAGTGTTACTGCGCTGCGCGATGGCAGTACACCTGTAGCAGGCGGTATAGACCTGTCGGTTTATCCTAACCCTACAAGTGGCTCATTCACACTTTCTACAAATGAAGCAGGTGTACTGGGTGTATATACTATCGATGGTAAGGAAGTGACGAGGTATAACGTAATGACAGGCGCTACTGCATTGCAGCTGCCAAATGAAATTGCGCATGGCATTTACATGTGCAGGTTCATGGGCGCTAACGGCAGCACTGTTGTTATAAGGCTTGTATACGAACAATAGTTTTTAAATTTGTTATAAAATGAAAGGAGGCTGCCCGTAACATGGCAGCCTCCTTCTATTTTGGGTTGAGTATTGTCGACAAGTAAAGTAAGTCTTAGTTTTGGTGAATGGAGCCGCCAGGTATCAATTTTAAAAAGACCTTTACCAGGACGCGGATAGCCCCTACACCGAGCGGTTATTTGCATGTAGGCAATATCCTTTCTTTTGCTATTACTGCAGCTATAGCTGAGCAGTGGGGCGCGAGAATATTTCTCCGGATAGACGACAGGGACCGGGACAGGATGGATCAGCGGCACCTGGAGGATATTTTTGAGACGCTCACTTTCCTGGCTATTCCATGGCATGAGGGGCCGCACAGTATAGACGAGCACCTCGGCATATACTCCCAACAAACAAGGCTTGGCTTGTATAACGCAGCCTTGCAGCAGCTGCGTGAGGATGGGCAGGTATTTGCATGTACATGTCCCAGGAGCAGACTGACGAACACCAATGGGGAAGGCTATTCTGGCATATGCCGTAACAAGAATATTCCACTGGATACCCCTGATGCGTGCTGGCGGCTATATGCAGATGCAGAGCATGTGGCGGTGAAAACACTGGACAAGGATGTGGAGGAAGTGCTGCCGGCGGAAATGCGGGATCTTGTGGTGCGGAAAAAGGACGGATCAGCTACCTACCAGCTTACATCTGTGGTTGACGATATCCACTTTGGTATTGACCTTGTGGTGCGCGGTGAGGATCTGTGGGCTTCAACAGTAGCACAGCATATGCTGGCGAAGCGCCTTCGAAAACCGGAATTTGATATGATCACATTTCATCATCACCCGCTGATGCTGGATGGTGAAGGTAAAAAGATGTCGAAGTCCGCAGGGTCGACATCAGTACACCACCTGCGGGCTGCAGGGTACAGTGCGGAGGGTATATACACACTCATCGCGCAGTGGCTGGGGCACAGCGGGCGTGCAAGTAACTGGAGTGAACTGGCGGAGCTGGTGATGTAGCTGCCCGTACCATGCCCGATAGGCCAAACTGTGCCGGTTGTTTTTATATATATTGTACCTGCAACTATTTACGCGGATTACAGAACTTTGCCATAATGAACCTAGAAAGTATCTATACTTATCGCGATGCTACGCACGCTGATATAGAACAATTAAAACAACTCGGCCTGGCCTCATACGGTAAGTATGCGCCAAACCTTACGGCGGACAATCTTGAAAAATTGCAGCATGGCATGGCAAGCGACAAGACCTGGCTTGACGTGCTGGCGATAGCAAAGAGCTTTTTGTGTGTCTACAAAGATAAGATAGTGGCGATGGCATTTATTGTGCCACGGGGCAACGCATGGGAGTTTTTTGAAAACGAGTGGTCGTATATAAGGCTGGTAGGAGTGCACCCTCTGCATGAAGGGCGGGGGCTGGCTAAAGCGCTTACTCAGCGATGTATAGACCATGCAATATCATCCGGCGAACGGGTGATCGCACTCCATACCTCGGAGCAAATGAAGGCTGCCCGGCACATTTATGAACGCCTGGGATTTAAAATACTCAGAGAGCTGGAGCCAAGGCTTGGGATGAAATATTGGCTGTATACATTGGAGATTGAAGGATAGCATAATAAATAGCGACACTCTTACGTTCAATTGACTCGATATGAATATAACGTTTTTAGAGGCTGGTGAGGATGATGTCGATATTGTCACCGACTACCGCATGGCCTTTTCTGACGAACTGAATGGCAAACAGTCTGAGGCTATAGAGCGTAACCTGCGCGACAATTTGAATGCCTATTTCAAGGCAGAGCTGGGAAGAAATTATATTTGCTGGTATGCCAGTGTGAATGGCGACGTAGCCGCTATTGGCGGGCTTGGCATAAGAGTAGTTCCCGGCAATATAAAAAATCCATCTGGCGTATGGGGCTACATAATGAGCATATATACCGTGCCTCAATATCGGCGCCAGGGCTTATGCAAACAGATATTAGAACGCCTGGTGAATACTGCGCGCGAGCGCGGCGTAACTGCCTTTGAGCTCCATGCCACTAAAGAAGGTGAGCCGGTGTATGTACAAAGCGGATTTGTGCAACACAGTGAACCAACCTACCGTAAATTTTTTGTAGCGGACTAGCAGGTTTATTTAATGGTTAACAGTAAACTGACTATCAATTAGTTAACTGGGCTGTTTATTAAATCTGTAGTATATTTATGTCCCCTAAGTCACTATGGATAAGCAACTGCCGGTATTTAACTGGTCTTTACGAAAGGCGCAAAATACCGAGCCCGATAGTTTTATCAGGGCGCGTATCCGTATTGTATATACCATTCTCCTGTTTGCTTTAGCCAAGGCATTAGTCATCATTGGTTTTGGCGCGGCACAGGTGCAGGGCCAGCTTATGGCGAGGGCCGTGGGAGCACTAGTGATCTATAGCGTACTTTTAAAGCTGCTTCTTTACAGGCCCTCGCTTGTAAAGAAAATTGCCCACTTCATGATAGTACTTGGCGTAGTGCTTGTATGTACAAACGTTTTTGTATTTACTTCTAAAGTGAACCTGCTCACTATCCAGTTTGTATTTATGGTGGCCGTGAGCAGTTTTTATATCCTGGGAAACAGGCTGGGTATTCTATATTCTGTTGCTGCTATTTTGCCGGTTGTCTTATCAACTTTCGTTAAAGGCAACGGCGATTTTAATACCGGCCCCTCAAATGAGCTGGGGTCACCGGGATACGAAGTAATGGTTGTGCTCAACTTCATTTCGATAATAGTGGCTCACTATCTCTTTTTTAGCGCCTTTAACGCCAATATCAGGGAGAAGGAAAAGCTCAACGCACAACTGCAAACTGCGATCGCTGATGCCAACGCCCTGGCGGTATCCAAGTCTAATTTCCTATCTACAATGTCGCACGAGCTGCGTACGCCGCTCAACTCTGTGATAGGTGTCGCCGAACTGCTAATAGATGATAAGCCTGAAGAGCGACAGCTGGAATACCTGAAGGTGCTGCAGTTTTCTGCGCTCGACCTGTTGTCACTGATCAACAACGTTCTCGACTTTAATAAGCTTGATTCTGATAAGTCTGCGCTTGAGACACTGCCAGTACCGCTAGCGGAGCTAATGCGAAATTTATGCTCCGGGCTAAGGCTGAAGGCCACAGCCAAAGACCTGGGCCTTGTTTTAGATATTGACCCACATTTACAGGCAATTAGTGTCATCAGTGACCCTACACGACTATCGCAAGTGATATACAACCTGGTGGGGAATGCAATAAAGTTCACGGAAAAGGGTAGCGTTACTTTACAGCTTTCTTTGGCGAAACGCACTGAAAATGAAGCGACCGTTCTATTTTCTGTTGCTGATACAGGCATCGGTATTCATCCTGGTAAGCATGAGGCGATATTCGAGCTATTTAGCCAGGCCGAAGCACATACCACCCGCGAGTATGGAGGCACCGGGCTAGGCCTTGCCATAGTGAAGCAGATACTTGCACTGTTCGATAGCCGTATACAGCTCGAAAGTAGTGTTGGTTCTGGTTCCCGGTTTTTCTTTACGGTCGATTTTCCTGTAGTCCGAAATGAGCTTGCTGTGCCTGTTGTTGCCCCGGGGATCGGTATCAGTCACCTTAAAATACTGGTGGCCGAGGATAACGAGATCAACCGGTTAGTGATCAGTAAGCAAATGGGCAGGCTGAACCTGCAGCCCGTGATCGTGGAAAACGGCAGGGACGCCTACGAAGCGCTTATTGCTGGCCAGTTCGATGTGGTATTTATGGACCTGCATATGCCTGTGCTCGATGGGCGTAAAACATTGCAGCAGATACGGGCGCTGCCAGACCCGGCAAAAGCTAATGTACACGTTGTGGCATTCACGGCATCTGTTTCTGAGCAGCAGCAGCCGGTCTATTCCGGGTTTGATGACTTCCTGTATAAGCCCTTGAACCTGGAAGAGTTAAAGAGCAAGCTGGAGCGCATAGCTACCAGCCGGTCTATTCCGGTTTAAATGTTTCCGTGGATAGGAGCCGCACTGCCTTTTATTCTTCCCGAGCCATGCGCCGGGTGCCCTCGTAGAGCTCAAATTCCAGCATACGGCAGTCGATGATGCTGGTGTAGAACTCTATCCGGCGCTTAGCCTTCAAGCCTATTTTCTTGGCAAGCTCCAGGTTGCCGGTGAATATATATCCCCAGTAGCCGCCGCACTTCTTCTTCATAAAGTCGCCTATCTGCGTATAGGTCATTTCCAGCTCGTCTTCTTTACCCAGGCGCTCACCATATTCCGGGTTCATAAACATCACTCCTCTCCCGCCCTCAGGTACCTCAGTCTCCCGGAAATCGCATTGTGCAAACTCGATGAGATCTGCGACTCCTGCGGCCACAGCATTTTTCTTAGCATTAGTTATGGCTATATCGCTGTAGTCGGAGGCTATTATGCGCAGGCCGGGTACCTCTATTATCTGTTTATCCAGCTGCTCCATTTCTGCCAAGTACACCTGCTCATCGTAGCCTATAAGGTGCATAAAAGCATAGTTGAGCCTAAAAAGCCCGGGCCTTGTATTAGTGGCTATCAGTGCGGCTTCTATAGCTACAGTGCCAGAGCCACACATGGGGTTTACAAACGGGGAGGCCCTGTCCCACCGGGTGGCCATTACCGTTGCTGAGGCAAGGGCTTCCAGCATGGGCGCCCTGCCGGGTATTTTGCGGTAACCATGCCGTGCCAGCGAATCGCCGGAGGTATCGATGAACACTTCTGCCGATTCGTTTTTCCAAAACAGGTGAATGACTGCGCCGGTGAGCTCTGCGCCTGTAGAGGGGCGGCTGCCCCGCTTATCTCTCAGCCGGTCTACTATCGCATCTTTAACCCGCAGGTTGGCAAACATGTTGTTATTGATAGTAGGGTTGAGTACGTTGCTGGTCACTGAGAAGTAGCCATCGGCGGGCAGTATGTTTTCCCAGGGATAGCCGACAAGATTTCTATAAATGTCATCTGCATTTACGGCATCAAACTGCTTCAGGCTGTATAGCACCTGGCTCGCGCAACGCAGGTTCAGGTTTAGCTTTATACAGTCGTTGACGGTACCTTGCATGCGTATGCTGGTTATCAAAGCTTCATCGGGCACGAAGCCGAGGTCTTTCACTTCCTGCTCCACATAGGGGGCAAGCCGCTTATTGCAGGTGATGGTAATGGGTGCTTTAGTAGTGTATACCGACATTCCGTAAAGGTAAATGCGGATGCTAAATACTGTGCGATTTTTTTCTGTAGTATAAAAGCTTACCCGGCCATGGGGGTCGGGTAGTATATTAATGTCCATAATGTGGTTTTGCCTTTTTGCGGAACTTGAAGAGATTGACTATCATATCTTTGATCTGCACCTTCCTTACCACGAGCTGCAGGCTTAGCTTATCGGTCTCCCGCTCCAGCTCTTCTGTGTTTTTTAATTTTCTTACCGTGCGGCGCATGGTGATAGGGTTGGGCTCGCGTGGCTCCCGTGCGGCGATCAGGTGCTCACTATTGTCCGGGTCAATGACCTCAGCATTCGGCGATGCACTGAATTTAGCACCTTTGGCAAGCGCATACTGGCGGGTAAACTGGGCACCGAAGAATACGATCATCGAGGAATAAGACACCCATAGCAGCATGAGTACTATAGAACCGGCAGCGCCATAAACTGAGCCGGGATTGGCCTTGCCGAAGTAGAAGCTGAGGCCGTACTTACCCAGGATAAACAGGAAGCCTGTGGCTATTGCCCCTGCCCAGACGTCTTTCCACGCAATCTTTACATCGGGAAGGAATTTGAACATTAGTGCAAACAGCAGCGAGATAACAGACAGAGAGACTATAAACTCTATAGCATACATAAGGTACGCTATATCGGTTGAAAGTACACCCTCTATCCAGTGGCTTGCAGTGGCAAGTAATGAGCTTACAACCAGCGATACCAGCAGCAGGAAGCCGATAGAGAGGATAAGGCCGAAGGAGAAAATGCGATTTTTGATGGTCAGCATTATCCCGGCGCTCTTTTGTTTTACACCCCATATCTCATTTAACACAGTTTGCAGCTGCACGAACACCCCTGTGGCGCCCGATATGAGCAATACTACGGCAATGATGCCGGGTAGCAGCCCTGCCTTTACATGGTTAGCATTCTGTATGATCTTGCTAATGTCTTTAGCGGTTTCCTCGCCCATTACTCCGGCGATCTGCCTTGATATTTCAGTATTTACCACATCCTGCGCAAAAAAGAAGCCGATGACATTGATAATAAGCACCAACAGTGCTGGCAGAGAAAATATAGCGTAGTAGGCTATTACCGCACTTTGCTTGAAAGGGTCGTGGGCCATCCAACCCTTGAAGGTGCTTTTAATTATATCGGCGATCGATGTTTTCTTTTCCATAATCCAAATAATACCCTGGTGGGCTTTTATACAGATTTTGTAATAAAAAGTCTGTGCCTTTATATGCAGGGAATTGCTAATTCTTTTCGACTAACTTCTTGTATCTCTCCTAAGCCTCGAAAGCAAAAACATCGATCTACGGCCTATTTTCCAATTAATTGATAATCAAACGAATATTTAAATAATTATACACCTAAAAGCTTGTTAAGTATAGCCGAAAATCGGTGTAGTGGCACCCAATTCGTATGTATTTCTAATTCAATATAATGATTCTTATGAAAAAGATCATGATGAGTTTAGGAATGGCAGTAGCGGCGCTTACCACCTTTAAAGCAGCGATCTCTAACAAAGAAGCCGCAGTAACCGCTAAAGCGGCGGTGGCTAAGAAGAGCAAGCCGAAAACTAAAGATCCCGTGAGCGGAGATGGTGATGTGGATCTGAGTAACGACCTTGCCTTTTATAAGGCTGTTTTGAAAAAACTGGGTGTAAAGGAAACGGCAGAAAAAATAAAGTTTCTTCTCGCCTGGAGGCAGGGGGAGGGTGGCCAGGCCCGGAACAACCCCTTCAACACCTCTAAGGATATGCCCGGGACTGCAGATACCAAGTATAATTCGCATGGTGTAAGAAATTACCCTGACCGCAAGACCGGCCTTGAAGCGACTGTGGCTACACTGAAGCTATCTTATTACAAGGAGATCGTGGACCTGCTGAGCAAGGATACTGTTACCGCCCAGGAGCTTGCACATACTAGTGCGCTTAAAAAGTGGGGCACAGGTAAGATGGTGAGAAAGGTGCTGGATTCAGGAAAGATAAATCCTCCTGATATCGTGGCTTAACTTTAATAACAGTTAATAGATGATCCGTATGAAAAAGGTAATGATGAGTTTGGGCATGGCCCTTACGGTGCTTACTGGCTTTAAGGCTACAACTCATAAGGTTGGTGCTGCCGAGCCCGTTAAAGCAACGAAGGGGAAAAAGAAGAAAAACAGGGTGAGGGAGAGCAACAACGGCAATACGCAGGTAGTATTTGGCGGTGGGCTCAATGCAAATACAACCAATGGCAGCGATGGCACCGCACTTTACAACCAGATAGACTTTGGAGGCAATAAAGTGTCGTTTGAGGCTTTTAGCAAAGCTTACCGGGGATATATGAACCTAAAAAAAGCGGGTAAACTCACCGGTGGTGATATCATTTCTATCGCTGATTTTAGTCTTATATCTACCGCCAAAAGGCTATGGGTCATAGACCTTGCACAAAAGAAGGTATTGTTTAATACCCAGGTAGCGCATGGTCAGGGCTCCGGAGGTGCCTATGCAACTGCATTCTCCAATAACGATAACTCGCACCAAAGCAGCATTGGCTTTTATGTCACAAAGTCCACGTACGGTGGTAAGCACGGCTCGTCGTTGAAGATAGCCGGTATGGACAAAGGCTTTAACGACAATGCCGAGGCCAGGAGCGTGGTGATACACCCGGCCAACTACTGTTCGCCAACTTATGTGGCCCAAAACAATCGCCTCGGCCGCAGCTGGGGGTGCCCAGCGGTCTCGCCGGAGCTGGCACAGCCGATAATCAATACTATCAAGGGCGGTACCATGCTATTCATATATGCGCCTCAGGCGAAGTACTCGAGTGAATGGCTGAGTGCGTAAATGATATAATTTTGGAAAGCCCTTAGGGGCTTTTTTTAATGGCAGCAAAACAAACACTTGATCTATGTCCCCTTTAGACCTCCAATATTTTAAAGCGTGTTATGTTGGCGACATTTCGCAATTGGAAAAGCTGGGCTTGCCAGAGGATATTGCGTTCTCATTTTACTTTCCAAAGACCAGCAGTTATTATTACAGTACCGGGTGTGAAAGCATGATGTATTCTCCTTTATGTATCCTCTCACTAGCATATGAATTGTGGCAATTTTTTTTAAGAGAACATGACTGGAAAATCGACTACGATGCAGCGCAGGAATGTAGAAATATAGAACGGTGCTTTGAATTATTAGGTGTTATTCCGGGCGAGTTTGTGGTAGATTATTACAGTATGTATTATCTGAAGTGCAGCATACCGAAAGATGATGAATGGTTTGATGAAGAAGAACAACGGGATATGATAAAGGCTGGTTTCAAGCAAAGTGATATATCGTTGTTCAATGCAGCACAAAAATGCGACCTTAAACTGGTAGAGAAATTACTCCAACAAGGCGCTAGCCCAACAATAGATCTTTATAACGAAAGTGCGCAAGGTGACCTATTCAATAGTCTAAGTGACGACATCTCTGTAAATCTTTGGTTTTACGAAGAATATAAGGACATGTGTTATCGTAATAGGGAACTAAATGATGATTATACGCGCAGCATGTTATGTGTTTTGTTTAGTATGGCAAGTTGCGCACGTTTGCTCCGATTAATAAAAGATTATCATAAGTAAGTACGCGGTATGCAGACATGGACGTTCGTCTTTACTATTTCAACATAATTTCAAATAAAGTCTTTTTAGAGGCTAAAGAATTTATAGCCGTTAACTGGATCAAATGAATATTATAATATGCTTTTTGGCGTAAAATTCGTAAATTGCATACTATAATGAGCTTTTAATGTTTGGTAATATAACAGTTAAAGACGTCAAAAAACGTATAGGGTCTCTTGTTAAAACACTGAGACAACGAGAATCTCTGACCCAAGAAGAACTAGCAGAAAAGCTGGATTTATCCAGAATAACCATCCAAAATCTCGAGTCAGGAAAAAATCCAACTATGGACACACTTTTAAAGGTACTCCAGCATTTCGATCTTCTGGCGGGTTTTGACAGCTATGTGGAGACTGAAATACAGAATAATGGCCAGCAATCACTTTACTAACTATGGCAAAGAATAACTTAATTACAATATTTTGTTTTGGATTGGAAATCGGCAGACTAGGTTTTGATGAAAACCGCGGAGCTTCTTTTTTTCAATATAATGAAGAATTTCTCAAAACGGGACGATATCAAAGGCTATTCCCCCTGCTATTCCGAAGAATAAAGCAAACACAGGTTTTTGATAAATACAATAATGAGACGTTCCGGGGATTGCCGCCTATGATTGCAGATTCTCTACCGGATTTTTTTGGTAACATCATTTTCAAAACATGGATTGAAAGCTCCAATCGTGATGCAAGTAAAATATCCGTTTTAGAACAACTGGCCTATGTTGGAACCAGGGGTATGGGGGCATTGGAATACCAGCCGAATAAATCCGTATTGTCTGCTGATACAATAAATATCGACGAAATCACTGAGATCGTTCGCCAGGTACTGAATCAAAAAGGGCAAGTAAGCGCACAGCAACTTGATCACGCTTCATTGCTGAACATCTTTAAGATAGGCACATCTGCCGGGGGTATGAGACCTAAAATCCTAATATCAGAACATAAGACGCAAGGAACTATCATTCCAGGCGATGTCGTGCATGATGACGACTACAATCACTACTTAGTAAAGCTTGGTATAGACGATGATGTAAAATATAGCCGAGAACTTGTTGAATATTCATACCATCTGGCTGCGACAAACGCTGGTCTCGATATGATGGAGTGTAAAATGATTGAAGGGAAACATTTTGCAACGATTCGATTTGACAGGCAGAAAGGCAAGAAGCAGCACGTACTGACTGCCACAGGCATTACGGGTTATGACTACACAGACCCTAAGGTTTCAAGCTATGAAAACCTGTTTGAACTGCTCATCTATCTAAAATGTCCACATAAAGATGTTGAGCAAATGTTTAGAAGAATGGCTTTTAATCTGGTTTTCGCAAATCACGACGATCATTTGAAAAACCAAAGTTTTATTTATAACGAGGAGAAAGATGAATGGCGGCTCGCACCTGCCTATGACCTCACCTATTCGCTCAATCCGGAGCTCAACATAAAAACCAAAACCAGAGCTTTATCGATAAATGGAAAGCGTACACAAATAGGTCTGGATGACTTGAAGGCAATTGCCGAAAAGTATAGCATTAAGAATTTCAAGAAGGTTGTTGAGGAAGTGCAGAGTAATACTTTGTATTGGAAGAATATCGCTGAGGAAGTCGAAGTTCCTGATGGAATTAAGAGATCAATTTTCAAAAACTTCACATCATTTGTTTAGGTGCCGGTTCCATTGCTCAATTCGAGAATATAAACCCGGATTTTGCGTTAGGAAGTAGTGCGCAGACTTAATGGCAGTTTAGTTGTTTCAATAAAACTGAAAAGGCTATCATACCATTGTCGTCTTTTGAGAGGAACAGACATTTTCAAGGTGTGTTCGGTGCCGGCCTTTTCTACCCAACTTCCTACTGCAAAGCAGTTGAATCTAAGTGTTGAAAGTCTGGGCGTGGGTTGGGTTTGCAAGGTTAGGTGCCTGAATAAACTCATTAGATTATAGGCTATCATTATGAACCGCATGGCCGTTTCTGTGGCGCAAAAGTCATCCAAACAAAATCCTTCGACACCAAAATCTTCCTTGAGCTCTTTTATCCGATTTTCTGCATCTCCTCTCCGCTTATACTGGCTCCATATCTCAGCAGCAGGTAAAGATTGGTTTGTAACAAAGGCGTGGTAGCGGGTATTGTATACTTTGTCATCGGCAATACCCATGCTGCTGAACAACGTTTTTAATTTTTTCCCTGTCGCTTTGGGACGTATTTCTTCGCTTTGCTTTATCACCACGATACGCCTGGCCTGCTTCCAATCACCTTGCTTATGCATTATCTCGCTTATCCACAACCCTTCGCCTATGGCTGTCCAGTTGCCTATGCGGTAGATCTCGCTTTGCAGACGGGCATATAGTTTGCACGACATCACATAGGCTATGTTTTTATTTTCTATAAAATCCAATATAGAGCTCGTACAGAAACCACTGTCGGCTCTAAATAACCCCACTTTCTTATTCTTCAATATAGAAAATGTTTCCTCCAGAAAATTGATACAGTTGCTGCTGCTACCTGTATTGCCGCTTCGGTTCCAGCAGTTGGCAACCATACGTATGTCATTAACAAAAGCGAACAAAGGGTGATGACTGTTCCTTCCCGGTTTCTTTGGGTTGTATCCTTTCTTGCTGCCTTCCTGCTCACCATAGCGGGTAATAACGCTGCTGTCTACATCCAGGGTATAATTGTCAAAGGTCAGCTGCTCAAAGAACCAGCTATATAACTCAATAAATAAATGATGATTCATTGATGGCGTGAACTTCTTAAAAAAACGCCCGTACGTAGTACCCGATGCAACTCTCTTCCACCCAAACAGTTCCCGCAATACCTCATCAACCCGAAGCACCGCAGTATGGCTGAAGCGAAAACATCCTATCCATATACTAACCCAAAAGCTCTCAATAATGCTTACTGGATCAATGGTATTGTTACTCTTGCCCTCGGGCAAACCTAATTCCAATAACTTTTTGCTAATGCCAGTTTTATCTATCAGCTTTTTCATCTCCTGCATACCACCCCAAGGTGTCACAGGCTGATCTACATATTGGTGGCGAAGGCTCATACCTAAAAATACGACAAGCTGTCATATTTTATTCAACTGCAAAATCTGGGATAAACCCAGATTACGCAATAGAATGTTTGAACGGTAGTTGGAAGGATTTGGTTTTAT
>JAZKFF010000030.1:0-84799 GCA_040386555.1 Bacteroidota bacterium
CAACAACTCGCAATTGGATTTTCTTTCTAATAATTTTGATAGCGGTTTATTATTACAGACTTTTTGAGGGACGACTAATTACGGTTTGTAAAAAACCAGAGATCCTCTGCGGAAAAACTGTTTTGATCTATTCCGAAATCAATTCTATCTTTTAACTCGTGATAGTCGAGCATGAATTCTTTATGGGAGAGGCTATCTGTTTTAATGACCCAGGGGTATTTATCATCTCTCCGGCATTCATTTATGAGATGCTCGTATCCACCCACTATGAAGACCAGCGGATACTTTCTCCATATATATCCCATGGTAGTGTCCTTCCTGATGATACTAGCCCAATTCTCTTCGTTCTCCCAAAATGAAATTTCCAACCCTTTCGATTTCAGCTTTTCAGTGAAAACAAAAAAGTGATTATTGGTCCAGGAAACATCCGCAGAAATAACATCGTTCATCACTGTGGTTATATCATTCATGAGATTTATATCAATCGTGCTGGCGAGTATCCTAGCAATATCGGGTATTCCATAACGCGTCCGGCCGAAAAGGCGTACTGACCATACCGAGTATTTACAACGCGTCCGACGCCGGAAAGGCGTGCGGACGCTACTTGCAGGAGAAAGCACTTACCTCTTAATCAACATAGACCCCGTAAGCACATTCTTACCACCTGTGCCGTTGGTGGCGTTAAGCTTTATGAGGTAGAAGTAGGTGCCATCGGGTATTTCGGTGCCGTTCATGCCTTTGCCGTTCCAGCGGTTGTTGTAGCCACGCTGCTCAAATATCTTGTCGCCCCATTTGTCGAATAGCTGCACCAGGTTATTGGGATAGTTCTCTATGCCGTCGATGGTCCAGTAGTCGTTGGTGCCATCGCCATTCGGTGTTACGCCGTTGTGTACGTCGATCTCCTCGCATTCTCCCTCCAGTACATCTACCGCCAGGCGTTTTTCGCATTGGTGGAAGTCGGCGACTAGTACAGTATACTCACCTTTCGGCAAGCCTTCGAGGCGGTCGGCAGTGGTGTTGTCGTACCACTTGTAAAAGTAGGGAGATGTGCCACCGTGCACGGTGAGGAGGATGGAGCCATTGGCCATTTTGCATAGCTCGTTCTTCACCGTTGGCGATACTTCCAGCGAATCGGGTTCCTTTACATTATAGGTTTCAACGCTGCGGCAGCCCGTGGCCGGCTCGGTCACTTCAACATTGTACGTGCCGCGAGCAAGGTTCTGTATCGTTGTTAATGTAGATCCTGTGTTCCACAGGTACTGCCACGGGCCGGTGGTGCCTGTTATGCTCACCGATATTTGTCCATCGCCGGTGCCGTAACACCGCGGGTTAGTAACAGTCTCGTTGATGGTGAACGGTGCGCTGCCCAGTATAGTGAGCGGGTATGTGGTGCTGTTGACGCAGCCATAGCTATTGGGCGCGGTGAAGTAGCTGATAGTAGTGGTGCCGGCGCGGAGTATATGTACCTCGCCGGTCATGTTATTTATAGTGGCTACAGTGGCATCGCTGCTTGTCCAGGTGCCGCCGGTGATCGTTTGGGTAAGGGTGACGGCGGAGGTGACGCATATTTGCGGCGGCCCAGAAATGGCGCCTGCAGGCGGTAGTGGCGACACTGTAACCACGTGCGATGCGCGGCTGCTGCAGCCTGCGCTGCTGGTAACGGTGTAAGTAATAGTGGCTACACCGGCGGCAGCACCGGTAACAATGCCCTCATCATTAATAGTGGCTACACCGGTGTTGCTGCTGCTCCAGGTGCCCCAGCTTGCCGTAACATCGGAAGTGAGCGTTATGGACTTGCCGACACACAGCGAGTGCGGCCCGGCGATGTGGCCGGAGTCGGGCAGGGGATTGATGGAGATAAGCTTAGTAGTTATTGCCGGTCCGCAGATGTTGGTAACGGTGTAGGTGACCATGATGGCCCCTGCGCTCACTGCTGTTACCACGCCTGTGACAGATATCGTAGCCGCCGTTCCGCTGCTGCTCCATGTGCCGCCGCCCACGGTAGCCGATATGGTGATCGTTTCGCCATCGCAGATGAAAGTATCGGCAATAATAGCTCCGGGCACAGCCAGGGGGTCTACGGTTACTATTTGGGTTACATGCGCTGTGCACCAGGCATTGCTTAGCGTGTAAGATATGGTAGTAACGCCCGCTGCTATGCCGGTGACAATACCGGTGGACGTGACAGTAGCGGCTGCAGTGTTGCTGCTGCTCCATGTGCCGCCCGGCACTGATGAGGTGAGTGTGATAGCCGATCCTGCGCACACCCGCGGCGGACCTGAAAGCATACCGGGGTCGGGGGTGGGGTTAACAGTAATGACCTTTGTAGCCATAGTGGTGCCACAGATATTGGTAACCGAATAGGTAACGGTAGCCGTGCCAGCAGTAAGCCCGGTGAGCACGCCGCTGGCGGTAATAGATGCATTTGTGGTGCAGCTCCATACGCCGCCGGGCACGGTCTCCGTCATGAGGATATCCATAGTGGTGCAGACGGTAGGGCCACCCGATATGATGCCGGGGGCGGGTAGCACGCTAACGGTAAGGGGCTTTGTAGCAACCGCAGTGCCACAGCTGTTAGTAACTGAATAGCTGATGGTAGCCGTGCCGAGTGAAAGGCCGGTGACCAGGCCAGCGGTACTTACTGTAGCAGTGCCGCTGCTGCTCCATACGCCTCCCGTAACTGAGCTGAAGAGGGTGACGGTATCGCCCGAACAGATAACGGATGGCCCGGTGATGAGGCCAGCGACCGGGAGCGGATTGACCGTGACAACAGCAGTATCGAACGCAGTGCCGCAGACATTGGTGACGGTATAGCTGATGAGCGCAGTGCCGGCAGATATGCCGGTAACTACCCCCGTGCTGCTCACAACAGCCACAGATGGCATGCCACTGCTCCATATGCCGCCGGAGCTTGAGGCAGATAATGCTATACTGCTGCCTTCGCAAACGATGCCGGGGCCGGTAACAGTGCCTGCAACGGGCTGGGGATTGACCGTGACACTTTTGGTAGCTACTGCAGTGCCGCAGGGGTTGGTGACTGAATAGCTTATGAGGGCAACTCCTGCCATGAGCCCAGTAACAACGCCTGTGCTGCTAACCGAGGCAGTGCCGCTGAGGGTGCTCCAAATGCCACCACTAATGCTGCTGCTGAGCGCTATTGTGGTAGTGGCGCAGACGGTTGAAGGGCCTGTGATGACGCCCGCCACGGGCGACCAAATAACCGTGATGATGGCGGTGGCTGCTACTGTTCCACAGCTATTGGTCACTGTATAGCTTATGGTGGTCGTTCCCGCAGCTAATGGTGAAACAACCCCGGCAGCAGAAATATTAGCCACTGTGGGGTTGGTGCTTGTCCATGTGCCGCCGCTGGAACTGACAGTCAAAGTAGCTGTGGTGCCAGTGCATAATGTAAGTGGGCCGGCAATGGTTCCGGGCGCCGGCATCGCCTCAACCGTAACAGGTTTTGTAGCCACCGCGGTGCCGCAAATATTGGTGACTGCGTAGCTGATAGTAGCAGTGCCGGCAGAAACCCCTGTAACCAGCCCTGAAGGACCAATTGTCACACTGGGCGTGCTGCTGCTCCATACACCACCAGGTACGCTGCTGTAAGCGAATAGAGGACTGGCAACGCAAAATGTTGACGGTACCGAAATGACACCAGCCGTGGGCGGCAGGTTTACTGTGACAATTACAGTGGCCACGGCTGAACCGCAGGTGTTGGCTACGGCATAACTGATAGCAGCGGTTCCTACCGAAACGCCTGTAACCATACCTGTCGTACTTACAGTGGCCCGGGCAGGCGCCGAGCTAGACCATGTGCCACCGGGAACTGAGCTTGTTAAGGTAACCGAGCTGCCTACGCACACATTAGCCGGACCGGACAGTACTGCTCCCGATGGAAGAGGCACCACGGTGACAACAGTTGTGGTTGTGTATATACCGCAGGTGTTAGTAATGGTGTAAGTGATGGTGGCTGTACCCGCTGTGATACCGGTTACGACTCCGGCGCTAACAATAGCAACACCCGGGCTGCTGCTGCTCCATACCCCCCCGGTACTAGTTGAAGACAGTGTTATAGAGCTACCCTGGCAAACTATGCCTGGCCCAGTAATCGACCCTATTGCTACTACAGTATCAACTGTTACTACCGTTGTAGCGGATACCGGCCCGCACGGCCCGCTGAGTGTATAGCTAATCGTAGCGGTACCAGCTGAAAGGCCGGTGACGATACCTGCAGCCGAAACTGGAGCAACAACGCTGTTGCTGCTGCTCCACACTCCCCCGGAGGTAGCATTGGTTAAAGTTGCCGTTGTACCCACGCATAGGGCGGAAGGCCCGGCTATTGCGGCTGGAGAGCCGGGAATGATCACGGTAATAGTGGTGTCTTTACTGCAGCCATTCGGGCTGGTAACCGTAACAGTGTATGCAGTAGTAACGCCAGGGGTGGCAGTAACTGTTTCGCAGGTTGTACAGCTAAGGCCGGACGAGGGCAGCCAGGAGTAGGTGTGCGGTGAAGTAACATCGGTAGCACCACAGGTCAGAGTGGCTGTGTCGCCCGGGCAAAGGGAAGTGTCGTTTGAAGGATATAGTGAAAGTGCGGAAGGTAACACCCGGACGTATGATGTATCAATACACCCAAGTCCGGCGTAGGGCGTTAAGATCACCGCATAGGTGGTGGCCACAATTGGATTAGGTACAGTGACGGTGGCCGAAGTACCATAGACTGTGCTAAAGGTAGTTGAATCATACCAGTGGTAAGTATCGTATCCCGGGGGCGCATAGAAAGTCAGTGCCGTGGTGGTGTCGCAGGGAGTATAATAATTAGTGAATGAGCCGCAGTTAACGTCAACATATGCATATCCGAAATGAGCCCCTAGGGAACAATCGCCTGTTGAAAAATCAATGATAATTGTCTGGCCGGCATAATCAGATAAATTAACAGTGGCGGAATCCCATGCGCGGTAATAGATGGGGGTGCTGCCGGACATAGTGGACAAATGAAAGCCAGGAAGGCTGGAAGAAGAAACATAACTAATATATCCGCAAGGCAATGACGCACCGGTGGTAGAATCATAGAGATTCACTTCAAATCTCGGCTGCTCGTCAGGTGTATGGTCAGCAGGATTTTGAAGCACGACAGCAAATTTGTATATCAAAATAAAATTTGAAGTGGTTGGAACGTGTATGTAATAGCGAACTTTTTCAGCCAGGGAACCCGTAAAGTTGTTGCCGAGCTTTAGTGAATGTGTGCCACCGGGCGCGACTACAGGGAAGAAGCCATAAGGGTCTACAGCGGCGCCGGTAGTAATAGTATGACGGGTGACTGTGGGAGCCACGGACATAGTGGCAGCTATAGGGCAGCACCAGCCAATGTAGCACTTCCACGGCGCGACTAACCCCGTCTCAAAATCAAGATTTGGCGGGCAGGTTGAGGTTGTCTGAGCCTTGAGCGTAATGCCGGTCGAAAACAACAAGGCAATTAAAAGAAGGCAGGGATACCATTTTTTAAAAATAGAATAAGGCATATAGGTAGTGTGTAATTTGTAAATATAAAATACAATTTATCTAAAGGCAAATATTATGGCGGGTATTTTTAGCGGAAAGTTAGCTTAGCGGGTTTTATTTTTTCTGCCTCCTTTAACACTTTTAGATATTTGCAAACAACCAACCTCCTTAACTTTAACGCATGAAGCCCGTTGCTATTGCCATCATTTGTATGCTCTGCTGCCTGAGTACATTCGCGGCTGAGTTTCGCGGGCGGGTGATGGATGAGACGGGCGGTGGTATAGCGCTGGTGTATATTAAGAATGCCAACAGCGGCGAAGTGGCGACCAGCGATACTGGCGGCTATTTTGTTATCAATGCTGCGCCAGGTGAGCGGCTGGTCTTCACACATCTTGCATACCAAACCTACTACTACGCCGTTGAGTACTTTACCGGGGTGAAGATAATAAAGCTATACAGCCGCGACGTGCAGCTGGGCGAGGTGAAAATATTATCAGAGATGGCCAAGTTCAGGCGCGACTCTGCCAACAACCACGAGGTGTATCACAAGGAGCTTGGGTATGCCACCAGCAAAACCAAGAAGTCGCTAAGTGTGGGTACAGGGCAGGTGGGTATAGGCTTTGAGGGTATATTCTCTGAGCTGGCACTGCGGGCATCGGGCAAGAAGAAGCGCTTTAAAGACTTTGCCGCCACCATGCAAGCCGATGAGGAGGAGCGGTTCATAAAGATCCGCTACAATGTGCCTATAGTGAGCCTGGTGACCGGACTTACAGACAGCGCAGCGGCAAACTTCATAGTCCGCCACCCGATACCCTACGACTTTGCGCGGGCAGCTACTGACCTGGAGCTGAAGTCGTGGATACTGTATGAGTACAAGCATTAAACCCGCGGCCCCTGAAGGGGATATGTGGACGCACGGCTCGTGATCGCCCTTCTGTTGTCTTTTATCTTGCTAAGTGCGGCACGGTTCTATTGCGTAGAGTGATATGCATCAGGTGCTTTCATACCAGGTAGCCGATAGTATTGATATTAAGAGCTTTAAGGCTGTTTTCCGGGCGCACATCCACTTTAGCGATGCGGATGAGTTGTTTTACGCCATGGATACAGATAAGTATCTCTATGTTTTTAAATACGGCGTGGTGTGCTTTCTTAACTATGACCCGGTAAAGATCGCAGAGTTTCTTACCCTTATACTCCCGTATTGCAAATACCCGCTGGCTGAGCCGCTCACCGAAGAATACCAGGTGGAGCCGAATGCCAGGGAAAACAAGATAGGCTACAATAAGATCGATATCGTAAAATCGGATGTAGATGTGCTGCGGCTGATCATGCTCAACGTGTCGCAGTCGGTGGCGCTCGACTATTACTCAGAGCTCAACAATAAGCTGCTGGAGGAGACCAACTACCACACCCAGCGGCTGGAGCAGCGTGGCAGCCTGGCCATAAGGGGTAAGAAGCTGAAGCAGTACATAGGCCGCACGCTGCTGCTGAAGAACCGCGTATCGGAGAACCTGTACATCTTCGACTCGCCGCCGGAAACGTGGGACGATGAGATGCTCAATAAAATAGACATGGACCTGAAGCGCACCTTCGACCTGCAGGAGCGCTCACGGAATATACATGAGGGGCTGAATATAATACGCGACAACCTGGAGCTATTCAGGGCGCTGCTGCAATACAGGCACAGCACAGTGCTGGAGTGGATAGTGATACTGCTCATTATGGCCGAGGTGGCCAATGTGGTGATAGAGCGGTTTTTTCCTACGCATTAAAAAGGTAAGTTGGGCTATAGTATGCCGGTGTTTTGTAAATTTGTACTATGAAAACAAGGAAAGCCAAGGCAAAACTTCCCAAAGACTCTCATCTTAATCCGGAGCTGAATAAATATGCTGATGTCATTTTATTTCCGGAAAAACTGAAGAAGGCCAATGACATTTTAAGAACTGTCGGGGTGCCTAAAATATAATGCCGATACATCTTATAGCACTATCTTATTTCTCACTAATCGTTCGACTTCAGTTGCGATCTTGTAAAGGTATTGTGCTTCTGTTACATCCGGAGTTAATCCAGTATCGGGATATCTTACATGCACTCCGAAATCATTTAAATTAGCAGTATCAATCAAGCGGAAGTCCGTGTCAAAGGTGGCACATTCCTCCAGAAGATAATCAATATCATGGGTCTTGCGAATTTCGTTGCCCTTGTAAATTAAAAGGCCTTAAGGGATTTTTCAACTGCCTGCTGACAATGAAAGCACGCGGTGTCCAAAATCATAGGTTCGATCTCAATGAGCCGCTGTGCTGATCGTAAATCATTGTTGGCTTTGGTAAGCCATGCTTCGATATATGTCTTAACGGAGGGCGTCATAATGTAACTCCTTCGGCAAGAGCGATGCGGACTATGTGGCCGGGAAGCGTACATTTTTCTCTCGCTTCCTGTTCACTATACAACAGCAGGTCCACGGGGGCATGAACTGCCCTTACAACGGCCTTATGAAGCTTGGTTCGCCAGTTGGTTTGATCCCTTTCGGAAAGGGTAGCCGGAGTTATAATTAGCAGATCGTAATCGCTATCGTCAGTTGCAGTACCATGCGCGTGAGAACCAAAAAGGACAATACGCGCACCCGGCAAAAACGAGAGTATTGTTTGCTTAATGGTATCAAAAATGGGTGCAGTGCGCATGTCGCAAATATATATAAAAAATTAGACGAAACAAAAAAGCAGGCACAAGGCCTGCCTTATATATATTATAATCTAAATATTTACTCTACCGTCACAGACTTCGCCAGGTTGCGTGGCTGGTCTACGTTGCAGCCGCGCATGATGGCTATGTGGTAGGCCAGCAGTTGCAGCGGCACTATAGTGATGAGCGGAGAGAGTATCTCTTCTACCTCAGGCACTTCAATAATATGATCTGCGAGATCGCGTATCTGCGTATCGCCCTTGTTCACTACTGCTATTATCTTGCCTTTGCGGGCTTTCACTTCCTGTACGTTAGAGACGATCTTTTCGTAAGCGCTCTTGTTGGTTGCCAGGAACACCACCGGCATGTTCTCATCTATCAGCGCTATGGGGCCGTGCTTCATTTCGGCAGCAGGGTAGCCTTCGGCGTGTATGTACGATATTTCTTTCAGCTTCAGGGCGCCTTCGAGCGCTACGGGGAAGTTGTAGCCGCGGCCGAGGTACAGGAAGTTGGTAGCGTCTTTATAGATGGCAGCTATCTCTTTTACCGCTGCATCACATTCCAGTGTTTCCTGTATCTTCTTAGAGATGTTCTCCAGCTCATACAGTATTTCGCGGAGCTTAGAAGTAGGTATGGTACCCTTTACCATCGCCAGCTGCAGGGCTATAAGGGTGATAAGCGATATCTGTGTAGAGAATGCTTTTGTAGAGGCCACACCTATCTCCGGGCCTGCGTGGGTGTAAGAACCTGCGTGCGAGGTTCGGGCTATCGATGAACCGATAACGTTACATATGCCATATATCAGCGCCTGGCGATCTTTCGCAAGCTCGATGGCTGCGAGGGTATCGGCGGTCTCTCCACTTTGGGAGATGGCGATCACCACGTCAGTTTCTTTTATTACGGGGTTGCGGTAACGGAATTCTGATGCGTACTCAACTTCTACCGGCACACGTGCCAGGTCTTCGATCATGTACTCACCTATAAGGCCCGAATGCCACGATGTGCCGCAGGCGGTAATGAGGAATCGGTCGGCCTTGTCGATGCGGTTGATGTATTCATCGAGGCCGCCCAGCTTTATCCAGCCGCCGGAAGCGCTCATGCGCCCGCGAAGCGAATCTTCAATAGCCTTTGGCTGCTCGTATATCTCTTTGAGCATGAAGTGCTCAAAGCCGCCTTTCTCGATCATTTCAAGAGAGAATTCAAGCTTTTGGATCTCGTGAGATTTCTCTATGTTGCCAAGTGTGCGTACCTGGTAGCTGCCATCGCGGTTTACTACGGCATACTCCTGGTCGTCGAGATAGACTACGTTTGGCGTATACTCTATGATCGGTGATGCATCTGAGGCTATATAAAATTCATCTTCGCCTATGCCTATTACCAGCGGGCTGCCTTTGCGGGCCGCTATCAGCTGGTTAGGATTTTCTGTGTTGAGCACTACTATGGCGTAGGCCCCTACTACTTCGTTGAGCGCTATACGCACGGCATGGTCCAGCGTGGTATTTTCTTTTTTCTGTATCTCCTCTATAAGGTTCACCAATACTTCTGTGTCCGTATCTGAGTGAAACGTGTAGCCGCGTGATTTCAGCTCCGCCTTAATAGAAGCGTAGTTCTCTATAATGCCGTTGTGTATAAGGGCTATTTTGCCCGACTGCGACAGGTGCGGGTGGGCGTTGCGGTCGTTAGGTTCGCCGTGTGTGGCCCAGCGTGTGTGGCCGATGCCTATGGTGGCGCCCGTCTTCGCCGGATCTACAACTGTTTCAAGATCGGAAACCTTGCCGGCTTTTTTGAAAACCGTCATGCTGCCGTTGAGCAGGGCGATGCCTGCGCTATCGTAACCCCTGTATTCAAGGCGCTTTAACCCTTTGATCAATATAGGAAAAGCTTCTTTATTACCGATGTAACCTACTATTCCACACATGTTGTTAGTTTTTTTTCAAGGCTGAATATACTACAAATAATTTTGCCTGGTAAGCTGAGTCAGGGTGCGTTCCACCACCTACTATCACGCGGCGTGCGCCTGCGTAATCCTGCGAGCCCTCGATGCGGAGCAGGATCGTGTCGCTTTTGGCGGCTATGGCGGTCATTACCTCGCGGGGGATGCCCAGGGTGTAAGCCTCTACTGTTTTGCCATTGCGGGTAATGTTGTGCGTGAGCCCATCGAGAATGCCGAATACCGATGAGCTGGTAAGCGGATACCTGTCGGCAACGTTGTAGGCAACACCCGGGGCAATGCCCGATGGGTAAATGCCATTGCCAATACCCTGCGGATAAATGCGGCCCGGCTGGCTCAGAGTTGTCACTTTGCGCCACGGCAGCACTACCAGCTGCAGCTCTGCCTTGTTGATAACCCCCTGGGGCAACGACTTGAGGCCCGGTATCACCACCTTCACAATAGCGCCGGGGGTGTTTTGTATTCCTGCAATACTATCGTTGGCGGTTGACGCAAACAGGGTGTTTACCTCCGCAGATGAATAGTCTTTAGTGACCTTATTAAAGTGCGCCGTAGAGGCAGTATTGAAATAGTAGAACTGCGAGGTATCTACATTGCTGCTGTTCTTATAATATACTATAATGCCTGCCGGGGTAACAGGCCCGGTGCCATTGAGCCGGAAGTATGGCATGGCTGTAGTAATAGCCGGGCCAACGGGACGTACGCAGATCCCTTTAAAAGCTTCGTTGAATGCGGTAGACGGGTTAGTAGCGGTAGCAAGGTTGGCCAATGCGGGCAGCAGCTTCGCTGTAAGTCTGTCCAAAATAAGCGGTATGCGTAGTGATGGTGCGTACTTCTTGCCGTTGGCAACTGCCGAGTCCTTCAGGGCGCGGAGGTTTACGGTTTTTATCTCACTGAGCGGGCTGGCATCGTCTACCGGTTTTGATGAAAAAGAATAGTAGCGGACATTGTCGGGGTCGCCAAGCGTATCCGTCATATAAAACACCTGGTAATCTTGCGTCAGTGATGTGTTGGCACTGTCGCCATAGGTAAAGCCATCGTAGGGCAGCACCAACTCAGCACTGGTGATAGTGCCCCCGGTGAAAACAGCGTTCGTAAAGTTGGTAGGTGTCAGCTGGAAATAAGCCTCGCCGCGCATGGTGCCGAAATAGGGATCAGACAGTGTACCCACGCCCACGTATATTGGCAGGCCGGTGCCATCGAAGTTGAGGCTGGTCACCGCGCTGTCGTCAAAGCGGGTGCTGGTAGTGACAGCGAGTGATGTATCAAAAACCCCGATAGTGGAGTTAGCAGGTGAAAGATTAGAATTGATAAGGGTGTTTTCCCTGCAACTGCCCATGGCAAGCACAGAGAGAACCGAACAAAATAGGAGTGATCGCCTCAAAAAAAAATGATTCAAGTTGCTGTAATTTTGGCTAAGGTGGTAAAACTAATACTAAGACTCTGTTAAGCTTTTATACAGGTCGAGCAGCGGGGTGACATCTTCTTTCCATCCCGGCTCAAATTTGATAACCTTCTTAGTACGGCTCGGCTTTATCTCGTCGGTGATCTTCTTGTCTATCTTATCAGAGCCCATTATTACTACATCGGCACATTTGGCCCCGCCAAGCGTAAGACATTCATTAGAGCCATCCTTAAAGGTATCGAGGTCTTTTTCTTTAATATCTGCGCTGATGATAGCTTTCTTCACGAAGTTCGGATTGAGCTTTTCTTTGAATTGATTGGCCTGCGCAGTATAAATGATCTTAGAGTAGCCAAATACCGGCTCTTTCTTATAAGTGGTTTTCAGGTAAAGCGGCACAAGCGAGGTCATCCAGCCGTGGCAGTGGATGACATGGGGAGGCCAGCCAAATTTCTTTACTGTTTCCAGCGCGCTTTTGCAGAAGAAGATCATGCGCTCGCCATTATCGTCAAAGAAGTTGTCCTGGTCATCGCGGAAAACAGCTTTGCGCTTGAAATAATCTTCATTGTCCATGAAGTATACCTGCAGGCGGGCATTTGGCAGCGATGCTACCTTGATGATGAGCGGGTAATCGTCCTTATCGATAATTACATTGATACCAGAGAGCCTTACAACCTCGTGCAGGCGGTGGCGGCGCTCATTGATGACCCCGAAACGAGGCATAATAACGCGAACTTCAAGGCCTGAATCAAAAGTCTTTATCGCAAGTTTGTTCAGTATATGAGCGAAATCCGTAAATTCCGTATATGGGGCAAGTTCGTTGGCGATTATTAAAACACGTTTCTTTGTGTCTGCAGACATGCGAGGAATTGATATTAGTTAAGCCAAAAATTAAATAGTCTGCAAAATTACGAAAATATTGAATTCCAACCGTACTTTGCGCGGGCTAGCATAAAATAGTTTTATGGTGATCTTTAAGAAGACAGAAGATATAAGGAGTTATTTGACTATGCAAGAGGAGGCCGGGCAGGCCCTGGGGTTCATACCCACCATGGGCGCGCTGCATGAAGGCCATATTTCGCTGGTGAAACAGGCTAAGGCTGACGGAGCGCTCGCTGTTTGCAGCATCTTCGTTAACCCCACCCAGTTCAATGACAAGAAGGACCTGGAGCAATACCCGGTATCTACAGACGCGGATATAGAGCTGCTGACGAATGCCGGCTGCGATGCACTTTTTCTGCCCGATGTGGAAGAGATATACCCGGGTGGTGAGCAGCGCAATGCCACTTACGACTTTGGCTATCTCGACAACATACTGGAGGGTGAAAAGCGCCCCGGCCACTTCAAAGGGGTGGGCCAGGTAGTGGCCCGGCTGCTCGAAATAGTACATCCCGACTCTTTGTACATAGGGCAAAAGGACTACCAGCAGTGTATGGTGATAAAGCAGCTTGCGGGTAAGACAGGCTATGATGGCCTGAAAATAAACATATGCCCCACCGTAAGGGAGGCCGACGGGCTGGCCATGAGCTCGCGCAACAGGCGCCTTACCCATCCGCAGCGGGCGCTTGCGGGGGTTATATACCAGTGCCTGGTGTCTATACAAACCAAACAGGAAACTGACAAATTCAGCATAGTAAAGAAAGAGTGCGAAGACCTGCTCTCCGCCAAGGGTTTCGAAACGGATTATGTGGCGCTGGCCAATGCGGACACCTTGCAGCAGCTCGATAACTATGAGCCCGGCACCCCCATGGTGGCGCTGATAGCGGCAAAGATCGGTGGTATAAGGCTGATAGATAACCTGCTGCTGCAGTGATATAATTCCGTAAATTTGAGTACAACATAATGTACTATGGGGGCATCTAGAGACAAGCAACTATCTTCCGCAATTGAAACGCTAACCGAGAAGCAGAAGAAGGCTGTATTGAGCATGGTAAAAGCCTTTGCCAGAGAGCAACCCTATGACCACTGGGATGATGCCAACTCTACGGAGGAAATGTATCGGCACGCATGAGGTGGCTAAAGCACATACTGCTGATATTTGCAATGGCATGCGGCATGTATTACTACCTATATTCGTATAAGCCACGCCATTACGATATCGGGTGGCTTATTTTTAATTCTGTCTTAAATATTGGCATTTGGATGCTCCTAATATCCATCCCTTATGTGGTAATATATTTAATCCTTTTTTACGTCAGGAAGGTCATCCATAAGAAATAGCCTTTGCGTGTATATGGGTAGAGTCATCACGTTGAAAGTTAAACATTTGATAATCAGCTTATTGCTGGCATACGTTTTTTATCATCTAAACTGATAAATACTGCGTTATGAAAAAGAATAATAATGATAGCCGCAAGGGCCTCTCTGGCCAGGAAGACCTTACTAAAAAGAAAGTATCGGTGAAGGAGTGGGAGCAAGCCGCTGAAGAAGCGAACGAAGCCCGCACCAAAAAACCAGGCAGCCAAAGCAATGGCTCAGACCGCCATAACAACGGCCGGGGCGGAGGCAAGTAAATAACCTATTCTAAAAACCTACTATTATGAGAAAGCACAAAAAACACCCGGGGCCGGGTAAGTATAGCCGGCTGCTGGGACTTGATAAAAAGTACGGAGAAGACAGCCTGAAAGAGGATGTAGGCCTTACGGATAAGAAAGGCGATAACATGCTAAGCGGGCGCGACCTGGACTTTGACGAGATGTATGGATGGACCCGGCACAACGAGGGCCCAACAAGATAATACTGGAGCATAATTTACGCCGCAGCTACCCGCTGCGGTTTTTATTTGCGCCAGCTTATCTTTACTGCCGATAGCTTTTCCAGTTCCAGCCTTGTCTCAGGGTTCATCTCAAAACTATTCTTGAGGTAGAAGGGCAGGGGAGATCGGTAAGTCGAGCCATCGGCTTTTATATCCCGGTCGTGGTCTGTGGCCCAGCCGTGCAACACATTCACTTTTTGTTTCGCCACATCGAGCATCTTCGTTCCGTAACCCCGGCCATGAATGGAGCTGTCGAGTATCATAGCAAACCAATCTTCATCATCCCGCTCAAACACAAATAGCCAGCCCAGTATTTCGTCAGTCTCATTCTTAAGAAAGAAGTGATGTTTGTGTACAAGCCGTGCGAAGTATTGCTCCAACTCATCTTCGGTTTGGCAGAGCTTTGCCGGATACTCATTGTTCCACAAGCGGAGGATTGCGGTTTTGTGGGCGGGGGTGAGAGTGGTGGTTTCGGTGATGGTCATGGGCTACAAAGTACTCCAATCCTTTTTTAGCCTATATAAGATGAACGCGATAAAGACCAAGCCGACCGGAATAAAAAAAAAGCTCCCATTAGTTGGGCCGTCATACTCAGACGGGGAAAGATAACAGTTCGCAGTATCGCAAATTCCATTAAGTTCAATAATACGGTAACCGCTATGTTTATCAGAAAAACTTAATTCTTTTTCTTTTGTGACCTTCTTTTCATACTCGTCTTTATCTATCGTAAGGAAAATACTGTCTCCCGCGTTGATCCGATACTCCAAGGACTTGTTGGTCGCCGAATACCCCAGGTAAATATGAAATTCAAACTCCGGAAATTCCCGGGCTTTTATCCCGATAAACGCTCCTTTTCCCCGGTGCACATCAGGCGTACTTGCCGCGGTGCATGCAAATTCGACCAGCGACAATTTTTCAGGGAAAAAGATGCTCTTCACCCCGCCAAGTATAAACACACAGCCAATACCGATGGCCATCGCAGACATACCGACTACTATACGTTTGTTCAGTCGTGTTTGCTTTGCACCAGTATCGATGACGTCATGCAGCCCTGTTGGAATATATTGGGTGACAATGTCCGTGATCGCCTCATACTCATCTCGGTCGAGACCGACGATTGCTATTTTTGATCGTTGAGTTTGGATAGTAAGCTTAAGAGGTTTACCCCCCAGATCTGATTTTTCGCGCCAGGAATTTATCTCCTTTAAAAAAATCGTGTTTATCCGGTAACCTAGCGCTGCATGGACTGTTATCCTGTCAGTAGATATGCGGTAGGTACGATAATACCGCAGGCACCAAATCGAAAGCACGGAGAAAACGCAAAACAAACTGCTAAGTATGAGAGTAGCAAGATCTACATACGGACCTTTAAATGCCCATATACCAAGCCCGATAGTAGGAGCAAGAAATATCGATGCAATTATGAGGAATAAAATGGCAAATTTCCTCGATTCAGATTTCGTTCCAAGGCGTGTTCCCATAAGTGTTTACTGCAGGTTTACCTATCCGCCGTATACAACGTAGTTATCCCAAACGTCAGCGGCCGGGCCACAGCGTTCTTAAAGCCGCACTCTTCCAGTATGGTGCAGAATTTCTTCCCTTCCGGGAAGGCCATTACAGACTCGGGCAGGTAAGTGTATGCCTGGCTGTGTTTAGAAACCATTTTGCCCAGCAGCGGCAGTATGTTTTTGAAATAAAACCGGTATAGCTGCTTTACCGGGGTGGCCTGCGGGTGCGAGAACTCCAGTATCACTACCTTGCCACCGGGGCGCAGCACGCGGCTCATTTCGGTTAGCCCTATTTCCAGGTGCTCAAAGTTGCGCACGCCATAGGCGCACATCACCGCATCAAATTCGCCGTCGGCGAAGGGGAGTGCTTCACTGTCGCCGGTCTGCAGGGTTATCATGTCGCCCAGCTGCTTTGCGGCAATTTTTTTTCTGCCCACATCGAGCATTTGCGCGGCTATATCTATGCCTACTACTCTTTTTGGCTCCAGCGCCAGTGCTGCAGAAATGGCCATATCGCCGGTGCCTGAGGCAACATCAAGTATGCTTTTTGGGTCAATTGCCCCTACCTCGGCTATTGCCTTTTTGCGCCAGCCCTTGTCAATGCCCATCGACAAAAAGTGATTGAGAAAGTCGTAGCGCCCTGCAATGTTGTTGAACATCTCCGCTACTTGGTCTTTCTTGCTTAAATTTGAGGCTTTATCCGGAACTACATGGCCCGCCGGGTTTTTATCTGGTACTGCTTGCATTGCTGCAAAAGTACGCTTTAGTCGTAAGTCGTAAGTCATAAGTCGTAAGTGACTTAGTCGTAAGTCGTAAGTTATAAGTCGTAAGTTCGCGAGTGAGCCCTGGCCGGGGTGAACCCCGGCCCTATCCTTCGGCGAAAAGCTCAGGATGAGGGAGGTGCGTGAGAAACCCCGGCCCTATCCTTCGGTAAGAACTCAGGATGAGGGAGGTGTTAGGTAAATCTGCGATATGCCTGACTTTATTCTTCGGGCGAAAGTCTGGATTGGAGGTTTGATCTGAGATTTGGGATTTTGAATTTGGGATTTTGAATTTGGGATTTGGTTTTTGGATTTTTTAGTTTTTAGTTTTTAGTATTTAACATGGAGATACGCTCAGCAAAATTTGTGATCAGCAGCCCTAAGGTGGAAGGGTGCCCCAAGCCCGATAAGCCGGAATATGCTTTTATAGGCCGGTCGAACGTGGGGAAGTCGTCGCTGATCAATATGATCACCTACCAGACCAAGCTTGCCAAAACATCTAATACACCCGGCAAAACCCAGCTGATCAACCACTTTCTCATCAACGAATCATTTTACATAGTCGATCTTCCGGGCTATGGGTTTGCCAAGGTGTCGCAGACACAGCGGGCGCAATGGGAGCGGATGATAGAAAATTATTTGAAGCAGCGCACCAACCTGGTGACAGTGTTTGTGCTCATAGACAGCCGGCATGAGCCTCAGAACCTTGACCTCCAGTTCCTGCGGAAGCTGGGCGAATGGGGCGTACCATTCAATGTGGTGTTTACCAAGGCCGACAAGAGCACCCAGCGCGATGCGGCTAAGAACGCCCGTTATTTTATCGAGGCAATGAGGAAGGAATGGGAATTCATTCCACGGTCGTTCATGACCAGCGCGGTAAAGTTCCTGGGGCGAAAGGACATTTTGGCCTTTATTGGGGAGCTTAATGAGAGCTTCAACGCAGAGCCTGAGGCCGGCGATTAAATTTTTTTTTGAAATAACCCAAGATTTCGTTAAAAAGACTCGTCAATATGTAGAGCAGCTTCGATTATACGCCATAATAACTAACGGCCGTCACTGACGAGTCATTAGATTTAGTGATATACGCGAAAAAGCTTTTAGATCTTTTTATTTTTTTTATCTTTGGAACTTATAACTAACAGCAAATGAAAAAAAATTATTTCTTGTTACTGTGTGCATTAGCGGGCTTTACGGGACAAAGCTTCGGCCAGCATAAGTGCGCAACAACCGAAATGCACCAGGAGTACAAAAGGAGAGATCCGCGGGTTGCCGATTACGAAAAGCAACTGCAGGAGGATACCAAACGCTTTATAGAAAAACATAAGATCAGTAAGAGCAGCCTCGGTAAGACCACATGGGCGGCCCACAACGATACTGATTACTACGACATTCCGATGGTAGTGCATATTATGCACTCCTACGCAAATGACAATGTTGCAGATACTACCATTTACAGGCTCATCAAAAACCTGAACATAGTATTTAACGCTCAAAACCCGGATCTGGCCGGTGTTATAGCGCCTTTCAAGCCTTATATAGGCAAGGCGAAATTCCGTTTCCATCTTGCTACGATAGACCCTACCGGCCAGCCTACTACAGGCATCACCCGCAGGTTTTCCTACCTGGCAAACGGTGGTGACGACCAGGTGAAAATGGACCAGTGGTCTCCTACTAACTACCTCAACCTTTGGGTAGAAACTAAGATAGGCAGGGGCACTGCAGGCGGTACTGTACTTGCGTATGCCACTTTACCCTCGGGGTCAGCGTCGTTCCCATTCTACGATGGGGTTATCTCTGATTACAACTTCCTGAACCAGGATAACACGATACAGCACGAAATTGGTCACTACCTGAACCTGTACCACCCGTGGAATAGCAGCGGTGGCGATGTAGGCGAGGCATGCGGCGATGACGATGTGGATGACACACCGCCAACAAAAGGCCACTTCAGCACATGCCCCCTCTATGATTCATCTTGCGCTACAAATTATTATAAAATATATACGCGTGTTACTACAGGTGTAGCGGACTCACTGGTCAACTATCCTGATACTACAAATGTTCAGAACATCATGGACTACTCCAGCTGTACCAATATGTTCACTAAAGGACAGGTGGTGCGTATGCGCGCTTCGCTCAATAGCAATGTAGCAGGAAGAAACAATCTGTGGGACAGCCTGAACCTGATACGCACTGGCATTGGCAATGGTTTGGTGGACCTGAAGCCGGTAACTGACTTTATCGTGCGTACTACGGCAGCGCCTAGTTCGGCTTTCAGCTTCTTTGCATTCCCCGGTGTTAATACCTACTTCTTCAACAGGAGCTGGCGCGACACAGTTACAAAAGTTGACCTGACATTCAGCAACGGCGCTACCCCGGCAAGCACTACACTTACAGGTGCCGCCATTAATGCTAATGTGCCTGTGAAGTTTACCGAGCCGGGATGGGCTACTGTAACTATGGCTGCTACCGGCAACAACAGCGGTACTACTACTACTACCTACAACCACTCAATATTTGTAGCTGACCCTAATGCCACAGACCCTAACAATTACATGCAGGATTTCGCTCCTACAGGTGATGTTGCAAAATGGCCTATGTTCAATTACTATAACAATGAGTTCAAGTGGGAAATAGCTAACGTAGGTATGTATGACGGCTATTCTGCTAAATACAAAGGCTTCGATGACCGTATCAATCCGTTTATCAACCAGTATCCCTTGACCGGTACACCCGTAGGTGATGTTGATGACCTGTTCAGCGTTCCGGTAAATCTTTCCGGCTTCGGCTCGGCCCCGGTTTACCTGAATTTCTTTTACTCAGCTGCATCGCGCTCTGCCAGGTCAGTAGATATTACAGACACACTGCTGATCGACTATGCTACAGGCGCAACTGCATCTTCAGTGAACCCTACATGGGTAAATTTCAAAAAGATCGCTAAGAGCGAGCTGATCAACAGGGGTGTGTACTCATTCCCTTACACGCCTACAAGCGTTACTGATTGGTCTCCAAGGGCTATACAGGTGCCAGAGCTTGCTAAAAAAGCCTACACTGTATTCCGCTTCCGTTATAAGCCTAATGTAGGCGAAGATGATTTCAGCAGCGGCAACAACTTCTACATGGACCGCGTATCATTTGGCAGCTTCCCTGCCAGTGTGAGCAACACAACAAACGCGAATGTAGACGTGGCAGTAGTGCCTAACCCTACTCATGGCAACGCTTACGTGATCGTAAAGGATGCGGAAAATTCAATAGCTAACGTAGTTGTTACGGACATCACTGGTAAAGTAGTATTTACTGCAAGCCAGCAGATATCAGGCAGCGCCGCACGCTTCGAAATTCCACAGTCTGCAATACCGGTGACAGGAATGTACCTGGTACAGACCACTACCGGCAACCAAACCAATATTCAGAAGCTGGTGGTTTATTAATAATATTTGCTGTTAAATTGCAGATGTGGCTGTTCGTTCCCGGACAGCCACATTTGTTTTTAGGGCACCCGCTTCGCTATGCGACCCACGTTCTATCCACGGCCGTTCTTTGGCAGTCCCAACACCTTCGATGTATCTGAAATCTTTGGAGGAGCGCGCATCGAGGCTTCTATGCCATAACTGCGGGAGTCATAGGTATCCATTATGGTTAGTGTGGTGACTGATCGAAGTGTCCTTATTTTCAAAGGAGCGGTACGCCTGCAAGGCGGTTATCAGGCTGGTAATATTTTATGGTGCTGCTCATTTTGTTGGTGCAATAGAAATTGCAAGGTTTGTGGAAACTGCAGCCGCGGATCAGCTCGTGCTGGTAACCCCACGCAAAGACAACTATTTCACCTGCCTTCTGTACAGGTAGAAGGCGAACGCGCCGAAAACGGCGTTTGGTATCCACACGGCGAGCAGGGGGTCAAGGTTAGACTTGGTGGCGAATGTGGTGGATATCTGCATAAACATAATGTAGATGGCGCTGATGGCTATACCCAGGGCCAGGTGCAGGCCGCTGCCCCCGCGTATCTTACGGCTGGCAATGCACGCGCCAATGATGGTAAGTATAAGCGCGGCGGCGGGCTGCGATGAGCGACGATCTTTTTCTACGTAGTAGGTGTTGAGGTTCTCCCTTCCGCGCAGCTTTTCGGTGGCTATGTAGCTGATGAGCTGGGGGGTAGTAAGCGCCTCTTTTATAGCATCGTTCTTGTTGAGGTCTTTGGGGGCAAAGGGGTAAGCGATATCTAGCTCCGGCAGCTTTTTCAGCGTTTCAGATACCGTATCATTAGTGCGGATCACTACATTATGCAGGTGCCATATTTTTTTAACAGAGTCATACACTATGTAGTCGGCCATTAGCTTCTCCTTTAGCACTGTGCCCACCATCTTTTCTGCCGTAAATCGGTTGCCGGTAAGGTTGCTGAAGTTGAAGTTCTGGATAAAAATATAGGTGTTCTTAGATATGCCCAGGTGCAGGTTGTCTGCTGCATACATAAAGTTGGCATCGTTGATGTATTTATCCTCAAACTCTATCCGCTGCTTGTTGGCCATAGGTATTACCCAGTGATTAGCCAGCAATGATATAGTGCAGAGAAAGCCCCCGCCGATAAGATATGGCCGCAGGAACCGCTGAAACGACACGCCTGAAGACAAGATGGCAATCACCTCTGACTTATAAGCTATCTTGGATGTAAAGAATATAGTTGCTATAAAGATAAACAGCGGGAAGAGCAGGGCGGTAATGTGCGGGACAAAGTTCTTATAGTAGTTGAGCACTATATACCATGGGGCCTTTTTAGACACTATATTGTCAACCTTCTCAGAGTAATCTATAACGCAGGATATCACCGCCAGTATCATAATGGCGAAAAAGAACGTGCTCAGGAACTTTTTTATAATGTACCAGTCTAGTGTTTTGATGCCCATTTGCGTGCTCAAAAGTATCCAAAGGAAACCAAGAGAAAAAATTGAAATGCCAATTGTTGTGTTAAAGCGCCATAGGTCATAGCCGCTGCTTCAGCAACGGCACCATCTCATTCTTCCACGCGTTGTAGTCGCCGGCCTGTATATGCTGGCGCGCCTGCTGCACCAGGTGCAGGTAAAAAGCAAGATTATGGATGCTGGCTATCTGCAGGCCTAATATCTCCTGCGACACAAACAGGTGACGCAGGTATGCCTTGGTGTAGTATTGGCTGGTATGGCAGTCGAGCCCTTCGTCGATGACGCTGAAGTCGGTCGCCCACTTCTTGTTTTTGATATTAATGACGCCCTTCGTGGTAAAGAGCATGCCATTCCTGCCGTTGCGGGTAGGCATTACGCAGTCAAACATGTCTACGCCGAGGGCTATGTTCTCCAGTATATTCCACGGGGTGCCTACGCCCATCAGGTAGCGGGGCTTGTGGGCGGGCAGGTGCTCGCAGCATAGCCCGCACAGCTCATACATCATCTCTTCAGGCTCGCCTACCGAGAGGCCGCCTATGGCATTGCCATCGCAGTCCATCTCTGCCACAAAGCTGGCTGATATGGTACGCAGGTCTTTATAAGTGCCGCCCTGTATGATAGGGAAGAGCGACTGCTCATAGCCGTAAAGCGGCTCGGTATCGGCCATGCGCTGCACACAGCGGGCCAGCCAGCGATGCGTCAGCTCCATCGACTTCTGAGCGTATTCGTATTCCGACGGGTAGGGAGGGCACTCATCGAATGCCATTATTATGTCGGCACCTATATTTCGCTGTGTGTCTATTACGCTCTCTGGGGTGAACAGGTGCTTCGAACCATCAATATGCGACTGGAATATTACCCCTTCCTCCTTTATCTTACGGTTGGCCGCCAGCGAGAACACCTGGTAGCCGCCGCTGTCGGTAAGTATGGGCCTGTCCCAGCCATTAAATTTATGCAGCCCGCCAGCCGCATTCAGTATGGCAGTACCCGGGCGAAGGTATAGGTGATAGGTATTGCCCAGGATGATCTGCGCCTTTACTTCCTCCTTCAGCTGCGCTTGTGTTACGGCCTTTACGCTGCCACCAGTGCCCACCGGCATAAAGATCGGTGTTTCTATCTGCCCATGGCCGGTAGTTATAATGCCTGCGCGTGCAGATGAAGAAGTATCGGTAGCTAATAGTTCAAACGTCATTACTTAAAACTTAAAATATAAAGGCAGGGTGTTTTAATATATTGCCCGGCATACCTACCAAATGCCGCGGGGATTACCTTTGTATTGTGTTAATAGCGGGCATCTTCTGGTTGTTTTTCTTAGCTGTCGCCGTGCAGTGCTGCTACGCCTTTTACTTTTTTAGGCATATAGGCGATCTGCCGCCTGCCACTGAGTTGCCCGTAAATGCCCGCAGGCATGTAAGCATTATCATCTGCGCCCGCAATGAAGCAGCAAATTTAAGAAAGAACCTGCCTGCGATATTGGCGCAAAGATATACGAATGAGGCGGGCAAACCGCTTTACGATGTGATAGTGGTTGACGATGCCTCTACTGATGATACTGCCCTGGTGTTGGCACAGTTAAAGTCAGTATACGATAACCTGGAGGTAGTGACGATACAACAAGACGCCGAGCGAGACTTGAAAGGGAAAAAATTTGCGCTGAGCAAGGGAGTGGAGCAGTCGGCCCACGACTGGCTGCTCTTTACCGATGCCGACTGTATGCCTGCCGGCGACCGCTGGCTGGAGCAAATGGTAGCACCACTGGCCGCCGGTAAAGAGATAGTAGCGGGGTATGGCGGCTACTACCATCGCGCAGGCCTGCTCAATGCTTTTATACGGTGGGAGACCATGCACACCTTCCTGCAATACAGCACTTATATACTGAAGGGAAAACCCTACATGGCGGTGGGCCGCAACATGGCATGCCTGAAGTACATAGTGCTTAAGGCGCAGCGCAGCGAGCTGTGGAACGTAGTGCCATCGGGCGACGACGACCTGCTGGTGACGGCTGCCGGGACCGCAGATAATATGATTGTGGTAGCGCAGCCATCCGCATTTACATGGTCGGAGGCGAAGGGCACTTGGCGAACGTGGGCACAGCAAAAGCGGCGCCACCTGTCTACGGGTAAGTACTACAACGATAACATAAAGCTGCTGCTGGGCTTCTACGGCGCTGCGCATACCGATGCATGGCTATGCTTCTTCATATTGCTGTTCACAGCTTACTGGAAGGCAGCGCTTGCCATAATGGCCGTGCGGTGTATCATATATTGGCGCAACTGGGCGCGCACTGCAGCAATTATAAATGAAGGAAAGCTGATCATATTTTTTCCGCTGCTTGACCTTGGGTGGATGATATATAACCTGGCTTTTCTGCCTTACATAACCTGGAAAAACAAGAACAATTGGACATAGTACTGAAATACTTCGCCGACTTTACGGACACACAGCTGCAGCAGCTACAGCAGCTGGAAGGCCTGTATAAAGAATGGAACGAAAAGATAAACGTCATATCGCGCAAGGATATTGATTCGCTGTATGAACGGCATGTGCTGCACTCGCTGGCCATTGCCGCCATATGCCCGTTCGATGATGGCGCCCATGTGGTGGATATAGGCACCGGTGGTGGTTTCCCCGGCATACCGCTGGCTATCCTTTTCCCTAATGTGCGCTTTCTGCTCACCGATAGCATAGGTAAAAAAATAAAGGTGGTGCAGGAGGTAGCAAGCGCTATAGGGCTCACTAATGTGACCGCAGTACACAGCAGGGTTGAGGAGGTGAAAGGCCGCACATTCGACTACGCAGTATCGCGGGCCGTGGCGCCGCTGGGCGATCTTTGGAATTGGGTGAGCCCGCTGATAAGGAAGGGACAAAGAAGCGAAGAGCTGCCAAACGGCCTGGTGTGCCTGAAGGGAGGCGACCTGAGGGATGAGATCGCAGAGTCGGGCCTCAAGAAGATAACACAGGCGTGGAGCGTGCACAATATCTTTCCTGAACCGGCGTTTGAAGAGAAATTTATCGTGTATGTCCCGAAATTGTAAATTTTTTTTCGGTTAGCATATTAAAAGGTGTAATTTTATCTATATAAATTCTTCTGCTGACTGTAAAACAATGCCCTTATGAAAAAGACCTTTTCTATCCTGGCCATAGTAGCTATGGCAGCAGTAGTTTACTCCTGCACTAAATCGCACGATACGCCGGGGACAACCACAGTGTATCTCGATCTGCCTGCCAGTCCGTACAAGTATTTCACCAACAGCGGCGGTGGCGGCATGGGCTTCACTACACAGGATAGCCTTAACAGGCGGGCCACGCTGGGCCGCGTGTTGTTTTATGATACGCACCTTTCAATCAATAATACTATATCGTGCGGTAGTTGCCATAAACAGGAGGCTGGGTTTGCTGACAATGTAGCGCTCAGCCGCGGATTTGAAGGCCGGCTAACCGGCCGGAATTCGCCGGGCATCAATAACCTGGCAACATTTGGTTCGTTCTTCTGGGATGGCCGGGAGCAAAGCCTGAAAAACCTCATCATGCGCCCGGTGTCTAACCACGTAGAGATGGGGATAGACGACCTGGGAGCGCTGCCGGCCAAGCTCGCAGCCCTTCCGTACTATAGTGCGCTATTTACCTCGGCGTTCGGCGATGCTGATGTTACACTTGATCGCATAGGCACATCGGTAGCGTTGTTCCTCAATTCTATTGGCAACGATGCCAGCAAGGGCGGCATTGTAATGGGCGGCGGCAGCACGCGGCCTTTGTCGGCCGAAGAAGAGCGCGGTAAAGAGCTGTTTGATACCAAATACAATTGCCGCTCGTGCCACAACGGTGGGTTTAACGGGTATGGTGGCGGACAGACCTTTGTAGACATAGGGCTGGACGCTGGCTACACCGACAGGGGCATGGGTGTGATATCGGGCCAGGCAAGTGATATTGGCAGGTTCAAAGTGCCAAACCTCACTAACGTAGCGCTGACCGCACCTTATATGCACGATGGCCGCTATAAAACACTGGGTGAGGTAGTAGAGCACTACAGCCACGGTATCAATAACAGCCCTAACCTGGATACGCTCCTTAAAGACGCTAATGGCATGCCGCGGCAGATGGATATATCGGAAAGTGAGAAGGTGGCGATAATAGCTTTCCTGGGTAGCCTTACCGATTTCGAAACCCTTACCGATGCAAAATTCGCTAACCCATTCAAAGTAAAATAGTAACAATGAAGCAACTGATTACAGCCTGCATCCTGCTGGGGTGTACGGGATATACCTATGCCCAGGGCAACGCCTCAACAGATATTACGCCTGTGGTAAAGCTCGAGAGGAAGGCAGACCACTACGTAGGTGTGCAGGTAAACGGGCTCATACGGCAGGTGATCAATTTTAATAACAATGCCTCTACTGCGCCGGTAAATCCCTACCTGCTTACCTGGTCTATGAACTCAAGGCGTACAGGCTGGGGTGTAAGGGCTGGCATTGGATACAACTACAACTCCATAGCCGTGAACGATGGCATCACCGAGTCTACCAGTAAGCTCAATGATGCACAGCTGCGTGTGGGTATAGAGCGCAGGTTTTCGCTTACCCCAAAATGGAGCGCAGGTGTGGGCCTCGATGGGCTGTTCAATTACAACGATGATATCACCAGCAGCACCATAAGGTCTTTTGATACGGTAACTACGAAAATCAAAAGTAAAAAACCCGCCTACGGAGGCGGGGCGATGGGCTGGCTCAGGTACAACATAAACGACAGGGTGATGATAGGCACCGAGACAAGCATATATTATATTCAAGGCAAAGAAGATCGCACTGTAGAAGTGACCACGAGGAAATTTGATAGCAACCCGCCATTCAATTCTGTGATAACAACGGTAGAGACCAGGTCTAAGCCCAGGACATCAGAGGTGGCTGTGAGGCTGCCGGTGGTGTTCTACCTGGTGGTGAAGTTTTAATGCACAAACAGTATTTTCTTGTGCAGCGGCTGTTGTTCCGCTGCCTTTTTACTTTTAAAAATGTTACTTTTGCGGCCGGTAACCGAAGTGTAAATCTATTATGGGTAGGATATTTGAAGTTCGTAAGTCATCGATGTTTGCGCGGTACGACCGCATGGCAAAACAATTCAGCCGCGTAGGCAAGGAGATAGCAATTGCCGTGAAGAAGGGCGGTGCTGACCCTAATACCAACCCCATGCTTCGCAGGGTAATGCAGAACGCCAAGTCGTTCAATATGCCTAAGGACCGTATAGAAGCGGCTATAAAGAATGCGCTCGGCAAGGATACCAGCGACTATGACGAGGTACTCTACGAAGGCTATGCGCCGCATGGTGTGGCCATACTAGTGGTCACAGCTACAGATAATACTACGCGCACCGTGGCCAACGTTCGCTCGCACTTCAACAAGGGTGGCGGCACGCTTGGCAACAGTGGTTCGGTGTCGTTCCTGTTCAAGCATCTTGGCGTGTTCAAGCTGAAGTCGGACGGCCTCAATATGGATGATTTGGAGCTGGAGCTTATCGACTTTGGCCTTGAAGAAGTAGGTGAGGACAGTGAAGGCAATATTATAGTGCGCTGCGGCTTTACTGATTTCGGTAATATGCAGAAAGCGCTTGAAGAAAAAGGGATAACACCTATATCATCAGAAGTGGAGTGGATACCGACAAATACTGTTCCCGTTACCGAAGAGCAGTCTGAGGAAGTATTTAAGCTTATAGAGCGCCTGGAGCCCGATGATGACGTGCAGCAGGTGTTTCATAATATGGGATAAAAGAACAATCGATTCTATATTTTAGCCGCTACAGCTTATAGGTGCTTTAGCGGCTATTTTTATAAAGGGCTGGCAGGTATGTACAATTAGCTAATTTTAGCACCTGATATCGCTATCCCGTTAAGCAAAGCAAACAGACTAATTACTTTGGAGAAGAACTACAGAAATAGCAAACCTCAGCGTTCACTACCATTAATTGTGGGTCGCAAACCCGTGCTCGAGGCGCTGGAGCAGGGAGTGACAGTAGAAAAGATATTCCTGCTGCGCACTGCTACGGGCCTCGACATTAATGCAATAAAGTTAAAAGCTAAGGAATACAACATACCAGTAAGCCAGGTGCCGGTGGAGAAGCTGGATAGCTTCACCAAGGTGCAGCACCAGGGTGTAGTAGCATGGACCTCGCTGCTGCAGTATGTAGACCTGCAGGCAGGCATATCGTTTGTGGTAGATCAGGGCAAAACACCACTGTTCGTTATGCTTGACGGCGTTACTGATGTGCGCAACGTAGGCGCCATTGCCCGCAGTGCGCTGTGCTGTGGTGCGCAGGGACTGATACTGCCTACCTCGCACGCGGCATCGCTTACAGAAGAGGGTATTAAAACCTCTGCGGGTGCGCTGCATAAGATACTACTGTGCCGCACGCCATCTGTGCCGCAGGCTATGGATGTGCTGCGGCTGAATGGCATACAAATACTGGGTACCCAAATGAAGGGTAGCGTGCCTGTGTATGAGGCCGACCTTACCATACCCTCCGTAATAGTGATGGGTGCAGAAGATACCGGCATCAGCAAAGACGTACTCAAGCGCGCCGACCAGCTGATACGCATACCCATGGTTACCAGTTTCGATTCGCTGAATGTATCAGTGGCAACGGGTATGATACTTTATGAGGCAGCGAAGCAGCGGATTTTAGCGGGATAGTACTCCGTTAATTTAATCAGGTCCACACCTCCGGACGAGGAAATACCTCATCATAAAAAACTGTCGCAGGGTACGCCGTTAGGCGTAAAAGCTTGGTAGAAAAATAAAAAACGCTGCTATGCTCCGTAGGAGCTACCCATTCGCTCCGGACCATGATATTACTGTATAGGTTTCCCACTTAAAGGTCTGGGATATCTTGTAGTATCTACGATACCAAAGACCGGGGCCTAATATTGATAGTCAGGAGTGAAACTCGGTAAAAAGCACAAGTGCCAACCTGGAAGGTTGAAGGTTTACATATACAAATGATGCGGCTCTTTTTCTCCAATCATGCCGTATCCATTTATACCCTATCTTCGGTATAGTAAACAACACACCATGCTATTCAAAGGAAAAACTGCTTTTATTACCGGCGCCAGCCGTGGCATAGGCGAGGCTATTGCATTGCGCCTCGCAAGGGAAGGTGCTAATGTAGTTATCGTAGCTAAGTCTATAAAAGAAGACGGCCGCCTGGGCGGCACCATACACTCGGTAGCGCAGAAGGTAACCGAGGCCGGTGGCAAAGGCCTCGCCGTGCAATGTGATATTCGCGACGAGGAGCAGATACTGGCTGCGGTGCAGCAGGCCATTACCATTTTCGGAGGCATAGATATTCTCGTGAACAACGCCTCGGCCATATCGCTGAGTGGTACTGAGCAAACCGAGACCAAGCGGCTCGACCTGATACATAACATTAATGTACGCGGTACCTTCCTGGTAACGAAGCACTGTGTGCCCTTTCTGCGCAAGGGACAGAACCCCCATATACTTACACTGTCGCCACCTATCGACCTGCACCCCAAGTGGATGGCGGGCTTCGTAGGCTACACCATCAGCAAGTACAGCATGAGCATGATGACGCTGGGCTGGGCGGGTGAATTCAAACGAGATGGTATTGCTGCCAACTCCTTGTGGCCGGTAACCACCATCGCCACCGCAGCAGTAAAAAATCTGCTGGGCGGTGAGGCAATGGCAAACCGCAGTCGTAAGCCGGAGATACTGGCCGACTGCGCATACCACATTTTCAGCAAGCCATCGCGCGAATGCACGGGCAACCTGTTCCTCGACGAAGATGTGCTAAAGAATGAAGGAATTACAGACCTGGAACAATATGCGGTGACACCCGGCGTTGAATTGCAGCGGGATTTGTACGTTTCCTAACCCATTTCACTACATTTAGTAAAATCTCTTTTTTGCAGCCGGTACTCTCCATACAGAATGTATCTAAATCTTACGGGCCTATACAGGCGCTGAAAGGTGTATCGTTCGATGTGCCTGAGGGCAGCGTGTTTGGTGTGCTGGGGCCAAATGGCAGCGGCAAGACCACGCTGCTGGGCATCGTACTTGATATACTTATAGCAAATGGCGGCACTTACAGCTGGTTCGGCGGCATGGAGCCCCACGCGGCAAGGCGGCAGATAGGCTCGCTGCTGGAGACCCCCAACTTTTATCATTACTTATCGGCGTACAACAACCTGGAGATAACAGCTGCCATAAAGCAGCGCGGAATCGACGACCGCATGCGCGTGCTGCAACAGGTAGGGCTCCTGGAAAGAAAGGACAGCAAATTCCAGACCTACTCGCTGGGCATGAAGCAGCGGCTGGCGATCGGCGCAGCACTGCTGGGCAACCCTAAGGTGCTGGTGCTTGATGAGCCTACCAACGGGCTCGACCCCGCAGGCATAGCTGAGATACGCGAGCTGATACGTGCTCTTAATAAGCAGGGAATAACCATATTGATAGCCAGCCACCTGCTCGATGAGGTAGAAAAAGTGTGTACGCACGTGGCCATACTCAAGCGCGGCACACTACTGGTCAACGGCCCTGTAGGGCAGGCGCTCAGCCACGACGACCAGGTGGAGGTACGCGCCGCAGATATGACTGCGCTGCAGCAGGCACTGGGCGAGCTGCCCGGTATCCGCAGTATGCGGCTCAATGATGGCACACTGCAGCTGACCTGCGACGAGCGCATCGGCACAAAAGACGTCAACGAATTTTGCATTGGCAGGGGCATAGTGCTAACGCACCTGCTGCTACGCAAGAAGAGCCTGGAAACAAAGTTCATGGAACTGACAAACAACTAATACCGGAAAGAGCCGGAAATATATGGGGTCACTGCTCGCAATAGAATGGCTGAAGATAAAACGCTACCGCACCTTCTGGGTGCTGGTGGGGCTGTTTGCATTGTTGTTGCCTCTATGGAATTACTCGGTCGCTAATGGTTTCCTGAAATTAGGAGGCAGCGGGAAGAATGGAATGAATTTCCTTAACACTGCATATTCGTTCCCTGAAGTATGGAGCAACGTAGGCTTTTGGGGAAGCATTTTTATCCTGTTCCTGGCTATACTGGTTATTATCGTTACTACGAATGAAAATGCCTACCGGACAAACAGGCAAAACGTTATCGACGGCTGGAAACGGATAGAATTTTATCATGCTAAAGTGCAGCTGGTGGTAGCGCTGAGTGTACTGGTAACGGTTTATTATGCTATCCTAAGCATTGTATTTGGCATAGCTAATTCAGGGTCGTTCAGCTTCTCCATAACTGATCTGAGGTCCATAAGCTACTTCTTCCTCCTCTCGCTTGATTATCTCGGGCTAGCACTTTTCCTGTCTATCTGGGTCCGGCGCAGCGGACTGGCAATAGGCCTGTTTTTGCTCTACTCTATGATCATTGAGAACATTGCAAGGGGAATGATCAATCATTATTTTGACACCCCCTACGGCAACCTGCTGCCTTTGCAGGCAAGCGACGAGCTGCTGCCTTTTCCGCTAATGATGATGACCAAAGCACTGCTAAACCAGGTGGACAAGATAGCAAATACTACTTATCTCATTGCTACGCTGTGCTGGTGTGGCGTTTACTACGTCGCCGGCCGCGCTTTGCTGCTTAGGAAAGATTGGTGATTTTTTGATGAGAAGCATACTCTTATTCTGTGGAATATTTATGGCTATCGTTTCATCCTCGCTTGTTTTTTCGGGGGTGAATAACCTAATAGTTAGAACCGATCGCAGCGTAGTCAAAACTGTATTAGTCGAAAGTTCATCATATAGTGTGAAAGGAACAAGGTTTATTTTCCGATACAACGACCAAAAGTTTATGCACAAATTCGGAAGGGACTTTACCGCTTCTTCGAACATCGGCGATACTGTTGCGTTCTATCATTTGCCCGATAAACCACAGGTATTTGTGTATGCTCAAACCCCACTTGGGATGCTATATTTCGAATTGTGTATTGCTATTCTTTTGATGCTACTGGGGATTATAACCATAGCGTTTTCACGAAAATATCAGAAACGTATTTTCTAAAACTGCCGAAAATTAGCCACCTTACAATTCCGCATTAATAAAAAAGCAAAACACCTCTCCCGGGCCGTGCACGCCTACCACCAGCGTCTTCTCTATATCTGCCGTGCGGCTGGGGCCTGTGGTTAAGTTTATCATTGAGGGCAGGTTATTGCCATACTTTTTCTTCAGTGCGGCAAATCCCTGGTCTATCTCGTTCACCACCTGGTTAGCATAGGCCACCACTATATGCACCGGGTAGTATACGGGTGCCGTACGGCCCATGTGCTGTGCACTTGTAAGTAGTAGCGAGCCTGTGCGCGCCACCAGCAGCTCGCAGCCGGTAATGCACGCATCTGCGCTTTCCGCCTTTGGGTCGGCAGTTGTTACAATATCAACTTTGTTGTTTTGAAATAGCTTCAATATCCGCTGGTCGGCACAGAGCAGCTGCTGCCAGCCACGGCTTTCGTGGAGCATATTTATTTTGTCCATCAGGTCATGCTCATGCTCGCAGAAGATGAATTTGCCGCCCAGGTTAATGAACGCTTCAGCAAACATTTCCTCAGGCGTATCGCTGCTATGGGTATATAGCGCCTCCGTATTTTTTTCTACCTCGGGGTAGGGCATGGGCAGGGCATTGCCGCTGAGGCCGTTTCGTATTTTCCTCAGTATGTTCTCCCGCGCTTTCGATGTTTTAAATGTTTGCATGTAGCTCCTGTTTACCTCATAGCCCTTATCATCCTGCGTGTGCGGCGGTCTGCCCGCGCGTTTTGCAGGTCTATCACTGCCCATATAGCTGCTGGCAGCCAGCCAATAAGCGTGCATTGCAGCAGCACACAGGTAATGCCGCGCAAAAGCCGTCCGCGCAACAGGAACGAAAGCCAGGGCAAGAAGATCGCGATCAGTGTCATTGATAAAATCTGCGATAAAATTAATAGTTAACTTCCAAAGCGCAGCATCATTCCTCCAGGCGGCTACTTTACCAGCTTACAGCTGAAGTCCAAACTGTATATTGAACTCAAGTATAGACCCAGGCCCCGTGGCGTAGAAAAGCCGGTACAGCTTTTTCTCTGCCGTCGTTACGTCCGCCACTTCGCAGTACTTCAGGCCACCTTTCAGCGTAACAAAGAAATGCCCCTTGCTATATCGCCTGCCCACGCCCGCTGCAACCCCGTAGTATAGGGTCTGTGCCAGCTCCACTTTTGAGTCGTAGCCAAATATTGCCAGCTTTGGCCCGTCGAAGCCCGCTGTGCCAAATATGCCCCGTGTATAGATAAAATGCTGGTAGTGCACATTCGTTCTTTCGTTCATCCAGCGCTTGCGCAGGTATATCCGCATATCCATGTTCATCTGCGTACCGGGGTAGGCGCCGGTATATTTGTAGTAAGTGAGCATGTACGCGAAGTTGCGATACCTGTGCTCCCATCCGCCGCCATACTTGAACGAGGCGCTCAGCGGGTTGCTTAGCGTTAGCGCAAGGTGATAAGGCTTTATATTGTAGTAATAGTTATAGGCATGGGTGCTGCCTGATGCAAGTAGCAGCAAAGCAGCAATAAATAGCTTTTTCAACACAGGTAGTTTAGATAAGTAACTGAAAATTAAGGCAAAAATATATAAGTCTTTGCGTAATTGAAAAGCCGGAACAGAAAAATTACGTGTCCGCTCTTTTTTATACCTGCGGGTTAATATTATGGATTGCCACTTTTTTCGAAACGCATCTCGCAATATACTTTGCGGCTAAGTGAACAGTCCATCACCTTCTGTATAGACGGCCGGCAGTGGTATTTTGGTGTCGCAGTGCTCATTCATCTGCTCTATGAAGTACTTTATCAACTCGGGCGAGTGTAGCTCCTCATGCTGGTGCATAAAGAAGTAGCAGCGCTCCAGCCCCGCTTCCATCCACTGTTTTATGCGCTGCACCCACTCGTCTATCCGGGTGTAATCTGTCGGGTGCAGGCCATTGCCTGTGAACCTTATAAAGCACTCAGGTGTAGCAAGGTGCATATGCACGCAGTCGCGCCGGCCGGCGGCATCAGTTATCACAGTGCCGCGTTTTGCCTTCCGCATAAAGTTGTAGAGGTCCTTATTGTAGCCATCCTCCTTGTACCATTCCTCATGGCGCAGCTCCAGGAACAGATCGATGTCTTTTGGCAGACTACTGATGAAGTCCTGTATCGTATCCAGCGTCTTTACCGCCATCTGCGGGTGAGGCATCAGGAAGATAGGGCCAAGGTGCGGCCCGAAAGCAGATACCACATCAAGGAACTGGTCCAGCTCATTCTGCGCATTCTTCAGCCTGCGCAGGTGCGTGATGCTTTGAGTGAATTTCGGGCAAAACAAAAAGCCTTTTGGCACCATGCTTACCCATTTTTCCACCTGCTCGCGCGAATGCACGTTATAGAAGAAGCCGTTGAACTCTATACTGTTGAACTGCGTAGCGTAGTAATGCAGGAAGTCTTTCTCCTTAGTGCCCTTTGGGTATAGCTTGCCTACCCAGTCTTTGCGGCCCCATTTTGCACAGCCTATGTAGAACTTCGTTTTACCCTTACCTTTCTTCAATACCTCAGCATTTACGGCCGGGTCCGGTGGCAGGGAAAGGTCCATTAGGTCAAGATCAGGTTCCGTTGTTTTTCCGAATTCCATTGTGCAATGTTTAAATAAATTAAGCAGCCTTCTTTCGTTTCGTTACGGCTGGGGCAATCTTTTTAACCTTCTGTGTTTTCTTTTTCTCGATGTAATCACTCACCCTCGCCTGGTCTTCGTCCGTCATTTGTTTTCCTTCAACGTAGAAGTCAACATTTAGTGGTTCTTTTATTTAGTCCCATAGTTACCGTTTTTTTACCCCTTATTCGAGTGGCGGTATTGTGTAGCAGCGGCATTGTTGTTACACCACCAAGTCGCATTCCACTTATCACGGTGCATTTTCAAATTTTCAAATTCCCAAATTTTCAAATCAACCTACCACTCCCACACCACCTGCCCATGATAATACTGCGTTATCGTTCCATCCTCCAGCTGCACTTCCAGCGCACCATCCTGCTTTACGCCCCGTATGGTAGTAACCCACGTTTCGCCGCCATTGCTGAATGCCTGGTGTTCTCCCTTTCTGAATAGCAGGTCGTTATATTGCTTTAGCAGCGTTTTGGCTGGCGCAGGCATCACGGTATTGGCCAGTATCTGCAGGCGCAGCTGCTCTCTTATCTCTCTTATATTATACTCCTTACCCGTTGCCGCGCGTAGCGAAGTGGAGTTGGGCAATTGCTCTGGCATTCGCTCCTGGTTCACATTCACCCCTATCCCTATTATGCTGTGTGTCCAGTTACTTCCCCTCAATATATTCTCTATAAGTATACCCCCTGCCTTTTTGTCATTGATAATTATGTCATTAGGCCACTTTATGCGCAGGTTCCAGCTTTTATTGAGTTTTTGCAAAACTTTGGCTACTGCAAGCGCTTTGGCTACGCTGAATAGGAATTGGTCTCTTATCTCCATCCCTGGGCGTACAATTATGCTCATTAGCAGGCTTTCGCCATGTGCATCTACCCACACGCGCCCCCGCTGTCCCTTACCGGCCGATTGTCGCCTGGCACAGATAGTGAGGCCGGGCTGTGCCTTATCGGCATCTATCAGCCGCATGGCATAGTTATTGGTGCTATCTACACTATCGAGCTCTATTATGGGCGAATCAGACAAATGCATGAGGTTAAGTGCAAAAAGATTTATAATTTTGATAAACCGTAGGTAATTTACAAAACAAAAACAAGTTTCACAATTTGGAGAAAATAATCACTGCATTATCCAAGGGTCCACAGGGACAGGAGAGAAAGAAGGCAGCAACCAGGCTTACCAGAAATAGCAAACTTTTTAAGAACATCATCCAGGCAATTAAGGACAAAAAAGGTGATAGCATCGTTTCGCTCGACCTCAAAAAAATAGACGAAGCGGTTGCTGATTATTTTATTTTGTGCGAAGCCAGGTCTAATGTCCAGGTCAAGGCAATAGCAGACAGCATTATAGATGCGGTAGAAACGGAGTGTGGGGAAAAGCCGTATCATAAGGAGCATGGCGATTCATGGACTTTAGTTGACTACGTGAATGTAGTGGTACACATTTTTCAGCATGAGCAGAGGTTGTTCTACAACCTGGAGAGTCTGTGGGAAGACGCACCGCGTACGGAGCATTAATAAAGCAGTGTGGTGGCCGCAACGGCTTCATCATTGATACTGTATTTAGCATAACGGATAAAGCAAAAAATGGAAGATAATAAACAGAAACCTGGTTCCGGACCCGGAAATAACCCCAACAACACACCGAAAAAAGGCCCCAAATTCAATATCTATTGGATCTACGGGCTTATTTTGCTGGCTATACTTGGCGCTCAGTTCTACGGCGGCAATTTTGGTACTCCCACAGAAGAGCACTCGTTTAAAGAGTTTACTGATTACCTCGCAAAGGGCCAGGTGTCCAAGCTCAGGGTTATCAATAAAGACCACGTAGAGGTATTCCTCAAGCCGGGTGCAGTAACTGCCCCGCCGGCAGGCAAGTTCCCCGCAGTAGCGGCAGGCAGCGACAAAACACCTTCCTTCTCGTTCAAGATCGGTACGGTAGAGCAGTTCAGCCTCGACCTTAAGGAGGCTGCAAAGAATCTGCCGCCACAAGATCAGCCGCAGGTTACCTATGACGAGCAGGGCGATTACCTGCACATCATATTGCAGACGTTCTTGTTGCCGGTAATATTTATCGTGGCTATGTGGTTCCTTATTTTCCGCAAAATGGGCTCCGGTGGGGCAGGCGGCGGAGCAGGAGGTATTTTCAATATCGGCAAATCCAAAGCACAGCTTTTTGAGAAAGGCACCCGCGTGAACATTACGTTTAACGATGTTGCCGGCCTCGATGAGGCGAAGGTAGAAGTAATGGAGATCGTCGATTTCCTGAAAAACCCTAAAAAGTATACAGCCCTCGGTGGTAAAATACCCAAGGGTGCCCTGCTGGTAGGCCCTCCCGGCACCGGTAAAACACTCCTTGCAAAAGCTATGGCAGGGGAGGCGCAGGTGCCATTCTTCTCTATGTCCGGCTCTGATTTCGTGGAGCTGTTCGTAGGTGTGGGTGCCAGCCGCGTTCGTGACCTGTTTAAGCAGGCCCGCGAAAAAGCGCCGTGTATCGTATTTATAGATGAGATAGACGCCATAGGCCGTGCCCGTGGTAAGAACGTGGTGATGAGCAATGACGAGCGCGAGAATACGCTCAACCAGCTGCTCGTGGAAATGGATGGCTTTAGCGGCGACAGCGGTATCATAGTGCTGGCAGCTACCAACCGTCCTGATGTGCTCGATACGGCGCTGCTCCGCCCGGGCCGCTTCGACCGTCAGATATCAATAGATATCCCGGACGTTAAGGGCAGGGAGAAGATATTTGACGTGCATCTTAAGCCGATCAAAAAATCTAAAGACCTCAATATTAAAAAGCTGGCGCTGCAAACCCCCGGTTTTGCAGGTGCTGATATAGCCAACATTTGTAACGAAGCCGCGCTGATAGCTGCCCGTAAAGGCAAGAGCGAGGTGGATATGAGCGACTTCAATGATGCTATCGACCGCGTAATAGGTGGCCTGGAGAAGAAGAATAAGATCATCCTGCCTGAAGAGAAGCGCATTATTGCTTACCATGAGGCTGGCCACGCTGTATCAGGCTGGTTCCTGGAGCATGCTCACCCGCTGGTAAAAGTAACCATAGTTCCACGCGGCGTAGCTGCCCTGGGCTATGCTCAGTACCTGCCTAAGGAGGTTTACATCCGCACCACAGATCACCTGCTCGATGATATGTGCATGTCTCTGGGTGGCCGCGCAGTGGAGGAGCTGGTATTCGACAAGATATCTACAGGCGCCCTTAGCGATCTGCAGCATGTTACCCGTATGGCCTACGCCATGGTATCTATGTATGGTATGAACAGTGCTATCGGCAACATATCATTCTACGATCCGCAAAACGAAAATAGCTTCTCAAAGCCTTACTCTGAAGAAACGGGCAAGATGATAGATAATGAAGTCCGCAAGCTTGTAGACTCAGCTTATCAGCGCGTGAAGCAGCTGCTGAGCGATAAGACCGAGTCGGTGAAGGTGATAGCCGAAGAGTTGCTGAAAAGGGAAGTTCTTTTCAAAGACGATATGGAGCGGTTATTAGGTAAGCGTCCTTACGATGATGCAATAGCTAACGAGGAGCCTTTTATACCGGACAACCTGCTTGATCCTAAAGTGTAGACATAAAAATATATAAAGCGAAAGCGATGGGCGACCATCGCTTTTTTTGGCACTATATAGAGATATTAACTTGTAGTTAGTATTATTTCATTTAATTACGTATATAAAATTTCTTATTAGCCTGAGATAATTTTCTGTTAAAACGCCTATTTGGCTATCTTTGAGAAAATATTTTACTTATGAGGAGGACAAGGTTCGTCTTTGCTATTGCCTTAGTGCTGGTAAGCTCGTTGCAGGCAGTTGCCCAAACCTATACCCGTGGCAGGGAAGCGGCGAAAGGCACTGTGAACTTCGCTGAGCTGGCAGAATACCAGCTCAAGCACCCGGAGCGCTACAAGCAAAAGCCGGTGATGGCAGAGGCGGAGTCAGAAGCCGAAGAGGGCACGGAGCCGGAAGCAACTGATCCCGCGCTAGTACGTTCGCGGCCACCAAGGATTTTTGGCAAAACCACCGCCGGCCCCCTCATGCCGGTTTCTTCCTCACCCGCCGACACATTCCTCGCTTATACGTCCACAGGCACTTCTATTCCTCCCGATACACATGGCAACGTAGACTCTACTTATTGCGTTACTGCCAACAATGCTGTAATACGCGTGCAGACCCGCGTGGGCGGAGTGGTGTCTACAGTGAGCAGCGATGCCTTCTGGGGCTCCACCTTACTCGGGGGCACAGGGATGAGCTCGTTCGATCCGCGTGTGCATTACGATCCGTATGCAAAACGCTGGATACTCGTAGATGTGTCTACTAACAACCCCTCATTTTCCGGATCCAGGATACTTATAGCGGTAACCGCAACTGGTAACCCTACGGGCACCTGGTACAAGTTTGCCATCAATGTGTACTCAACAACTGCCCCGGCAGGCTGGCTCGACTTTCCGAACGTAGGTTTCAATGGCAAATGGATATGCGTTACGGGCAACTATTTCAGTGCAGCGGGTTCATCAACAGGCTCCGCTATCTGGTGCTTTAACAAAGCCGCCTTGTATGCAAATACGGGCTCACCAAACGTAAAGATTGCATCAGCCACTCTTGGATTTACCATTGCTCCCGCGCAAACATATGACCCCCTCGCCACCAGCCTGTTCGTTATTAATATGGACGATGGCACGCCCGGTGGCGGTGCTCCCGGCCGTTTGCGTCTTCGCAAGATCACGGGTGCTGTTGGCTCCCCGGTGCTTTCCGGTACAATAGGCAATCCCGCGGCGGGCTCGCTTCCGTCGTCTGTGCGCAGGTGGCAGTCTGGTGTGTCCGGCGACTTCGCCCCGCAGCTGGGTGTTACTAATAAGGTACAGAACAACGATAACCGTATTACCAATTGTGTTTTCCGCAATGGTAAAGTATGGTGCGCACATACCGTGTTTTACCCCTCTACAGGCACACCCACCCGCTCATCGGTTATGTGGTGGCAGATCGATACGGCCGCTGTTCCGCAGCAGGTGGGACTCATCGATGACCCTACAGGTGCCAAGTTCTATGCATTCCCATCCATAGCAGTTAATGCCCTCGATGATGCGCTGGTTGGTTTCTCTACATTCTCTTCTTCCATCTATCCGTCTGCCGCATATTCCATACACTATCACACAGACCCTGATGACTCTATGCGCACGCCATATATATATCGGTATGGTAAGAAGCCCTATTACCGCACCTTCGGCGGTACGCAAAACCGCTGGGGCGACTACTCCGCTACATGTGTAGATCCACGCAATGACAACGACTTCTGGACGATACAGGAAGCTGTGCCTAATTACTCGGGCGCCATCAGTGCCAGCCTATGGGATACTTGGTGGGCACGTGTGCAAATATGCCCTACGCCACCGTCACCGGCATTAACATCCAGCCCCGCCGTTCACTGTGTAGGCACTTCTCTCAGCTATACCATCGGCACTGTTCCCGGTGCTACATCATATACCTGGGCTATAACGCCCACCACCGGCGGCTGGGCAATGACCACCAGCACTACCGAAACCAACAGCATAGCAGCCGGCACCGGCGTAGCAACAGTAACTGTAACGGCCAACAATAGCTGCGGACCAGGCTCGCCGCTTACGTTTACCATCACTGGAGCGGCAGCGCCACCGGCACCCACTATTACGGTTGTTACACCTGCCTGCGTAGGGGCTGCTACAGCATCTTTCACCGCTTCAGCCAGCGGGGCTACAGCGTACTCATGGAGCGCCACAGGCCCTGGATGGGGTGGCACCAGCGCTACCGCCGCGTTTAGCCCTTCCATAGGCTCTTCGGCCGGTTCTGTTTCCGTGTTTGCATCTAATACCTGCGGATCAAGCCCCGTTACTACGCTGGCTGTCCCGCTCGACGATGTGCCTGCCGCAGCTACTGATCTCATTGCGCCCACCCTTGTATGCTCCGGCGCTACTATTACCTTGTCTACCACACCGCCTGCAGGCGCTACCAGCTACACATGGGCTGTCAGCGGCGCAGGCTGGGCCGGCGGCGGCACTACCACAGTGCCATCTAAAGCCGTAACTGCGGGCACTGGCTCAGGGTTCCTTACCGTTACGCCTGTTAATGCCTGCGGTAGTGGTCCATCTTTCTCTATACCTGCGCTTATGCCGGTGGGTACGCCATCTGCGTCTTATACGCTTACTGCGCATACCACTTTACTGCCGGCCAGTGTCACTGTTACTTATACGGGCACTATATCTTCATCCGCTACGTACGCCTGGAGCTTTGGCGGAGGTACCGCTACACCCGGCACGGGCGTAGGCCCGCACACGGTAACATGGCCTACAGTAGGTACCAAAACAATAGCACTCTCAGTGACAGACAGTGGCTGCACATCCACCACATTCACTGATACGGTAAGAGTGCGCACAAACGTGGCACTGCAGCACATCACGAAACCACAGTTTCTTGCCAATATAGTTCCCAATCCTAACGATGGCTCTTTTGAGATACTGTTCGATCGTGCTATTAGCAACGCTGTTACAGTGACCATTTACGACATGCAGGGCAGGGAAGTATACAGTCGCAGTTTCGATGCAGTAAATGGCAATAAAATAGCTATCACTACCAGCAGCCTCCCGGCCGGCAACTACATGGCCACCATTTACTCTGATGGTGCAGTGGCTAATAAAAAGATAACTATAGAGCGCTAAAAGGATGCACTATTTAAAAAAAAAACAGGAAAGCGCCCGGTGTTGGGCGCTTTCCTGTTTTACGCTTTTACAGCAGCCCCGCGCCGTCTCGCTTTGCGATATATAGTCCATCCCATTGCCAGTAGCAGCCACAGCGGCCATATGTTCACCAGCGCTATCAGCAGCTCCTGCACACCTTGCCAGCCCTCCGAAAATGCACCAGCAAAGCGTAGGTAAAAGGGCACATATGCTATATTGTTGGGGTCAGATATTGCGGTCACTATTACTTTTGTCGGCTGACTGATGGCAATGGTTACCGTAGCATAGCCCGCATCATATAGTAGTTTCAGGTTTTCGATTTTCCTGTCTACCTGCTGGTCGCGGCGGTTATCCTTATACTGCATCAGCGCCGCCTGGTCGTTGCTGTTTTGCGAATTGGTAACGACTGTACCTGCGGCTCTGTGGTCGGTGGCATCACCCTTCAGTGCATTGGCCATGTATTGCAGCGTCACGTCATTTTGCCGCAGTGACCGCCGCTCTATAAAGCTCGCAAGCGCTGGTAAAGTGTTCAACACGGTGTCAAGATGCTGAGCCGGCACGCGCACCGTAAGTTGGGCCGTAGTAGTGTACGTTTGCGTTTGCAGCAGCGAGTCGCGCTTGTAGTCCTTGGTAGTAATGTTGTTGTCTTCGTTAGTTACATTGCTCTCCTGTATTATGCCGCCCATCGCTGTCACCATGCTTTCCACTTTAGTCACCGCGCTGATCACATCGGGCACCACGCACCTTATATCAGCTGTGCGGATTATCTTGCGTGCCGCGGTGTCATAGCTTGCCCCTGCACTGCGGCGCGCAGGTAATGCTGTTACAGCATGCTCACCTGATACAGTGACGCTATCCGCAGCCGTTGTTTCGTTGTTCATCTCGCTGTTGGCGCACGCAGCAAGCAATAGCAGCGGCAGCAGCCACAGTAGTTTTTTTGAAGGCATAGCAGTTATGTTTTTGATTTACTGTTAATGCCGTTTTCTTAAAAAGGTAACTGCTATGCGGTGTTAAACAAACTGTAAAGTGATTAGTAAGCTTGTAGTAAATCCTGTATCGCTGTGTCGCGTTTATCTTCCATATAGCGTGTAAGACAGCTGCAATCACATCCCTGCGGTTTCAGTCCTTCCAACTCTGCAATTTTTATGTCTACTCGTCTAATGCTGTCTCCATTCTTAGTGGCGCTGGCCTTAAAGGCAAAGTCGGGCATGTCCAACAGCTTTATTTGTATGTTCACTGAATCTGTCGTCAACGCCTGCAACGTTATTTCCGGCGACTGACTTAAGCCGGTCGTAAAGTCTGTTTTACCAAAGAACAGTTGGCCATCTTGCTCTAAGAGTGCGATTATGTAGGCCTTTACATTTTGTGGCAGCGGTATCTTGCCATCCTTGGTATAGAAGCCATAAGTGTCTGCGGAGCCGGACAGCAGGCCACCATCGAGCAGTATTTTCTGCGATGGTATGGCCAGGTACAATGTCACCTCGCTTTTATATTTGCCCATCACCCGCACCATAAGTTCGCTATTCTCAAAGCCAGGCAGGTTTTTCATAAGTATGTCTACATTATACCATCCCCATGTTTCTATTTTTATTTGATAATACACAGGCTTTATATCTGCTGGTGACACGAGCTCTTTTTCTAGTGAAGCTACTGGGACAATTAAGGCATCTTGACTACTGTTGAGTATTGCACGTGTGGTATTGCTATTGCGCTCCACCCGAGAAAATTTGTTAGTATCCCAAGTCATTCTTTGTCGTTCTTGGCGAAGTTGCTTTATCAACCTGTAATAAACTTCACAGCTGTCGAACGACTTACCAAAGTCAGGGATCGAATTTGGATCGATGCTTGCCGATTGGTGGTCGATGTAGTCAAGGATTGCGTCTATATCTTTTAGCGAAAAATTTGAATACGCCGGCATTGCGGCTCTGTTATAATGCTCGTATAGGCAGGATGCAAGCGGGTCTTGATCGTTAATTAGGTTCCCCGCGTTTAGTATAAAATGATCTATCCAAAATCTTTCCCTCCGCTGCCTCAAAAAAGCTAGCGGGGGGGCTGTAGCTTCCTTATCGATCGCATGGCAGGAGCTACAATTGTTTCTAAAAAGCGCCTCGCCCGCTTTTATAGAATCAGGTGTTTCTACTTTGTCTATTGGCTTCGGGTCAGTCCAGTCGATAGTGCCATCGCTATTTTTATCTCCCTTATACACCTGCATTCCGTCTTGCCGGTATTTGGTAGGGATAGCTACCGATATTTCCTCAGTGATGGTTACATCGGTATTCTCGCCGGTGGGGTTTATGGATATCATACCGCCGCTGCTCAGCGGGTCTTTGCCTGCTTTGGTCACAAGCCCGCCTTGCAGCATATCTACTATCGTGTAGGCTTCCTTTATCTCCAGGTCTACGGTGGCGCTTTTAGTTTTAAGAGCACCCTTAGGTATGGTGATGATGGCTCCCTTTGCAGTATGTAGCACGGTATCCCGCGTTATATCTATAGTGTATATAGCGCCCGGTAGCAGGGAACTATTGAGTATAGCTTTCTTCCCGGTATTGCAGTTACAGAATAGGGCAAATAGAAATACTGTGAGGATCAGTAAGTGCGTGCGCATAGAAATGGGTGTTTACATTAATACTTAAGTTCTCTAAAGGTAACCTCGGCAAGCGATATTTTTTCTCTGAATGAAGTAATGGCATTTTGGCACACCGTTTGATTACCATCTATACACTTACAATAGTTTTTATTAATCTTGCACACAAATACACTTTTTATGAAACGAAGTTTATCAGTACTCGTAGCTCTATTATTATTGCCATTATTATCTATGGCCCAGCGTGGGTCGGGTAGGGGTAATGGGAATGGGAATGGCGGCGGAGGTGGTTACAACAACAATATTCCTGTCCGCAATGACGAAACTAGCACCCTCTCTATATTCTCGGAAAATGGCCAGCCATTCTATCTCATACTGAATGGTATAAAGCAAAACCTGGTGCCCCAAACCAAGATAAGGGTAGAAGCGCTACCACAGTATATTACCGATGTCAACATTATGTTTGCCGACAATCGCATGGCCCCACTTCGCAAAAAGATAGTGGTATCAGATCCGGTAGATGGTGGTGCGGTAAACCTCACACTTAAGATCACCAGCTTCAACGGCAGGCCAAGTATGAACAGGCTCCAGTTTCACCGCATGACGGATGTGGAGCGCAACTACCGTGGCCCACGCGATGAGTATGTGATGTACTATGGTAAGCCACAGCAGATAAATACCGTTACCGAAACCACATACCGTGATCCCGTTACCGGCCAGCAGGTAACACAGACCACTACCACTACTACCGACAATTATAACAACAACGGCTACAACAACAATACACCGCCGCCACCGATGGCAATGGACCAGCGCAGCTTCCAGGATGCGAAGCAAAGCATAGCAAATTCCTCGTTCGATGATACTAAGCTGTCTACAGCCAAGACCATCCTGAACTCAAATTATATGAATACTAACCAGGTGATGGAAATATGTAAGCTCTTCTCTTTTGAGAACAACAGGCTGGCTTTTGCTAAGTATGCGTACAACCGTACAGTAGATCCGGGCAACTACTTCAAAGTAGCTAATGTGCTCGATTTCGACAGCAACCGCAAAGCGCTGAATGACTTCATCAACAGCAACCCAAGGTAACAGGCTGCGAAATATTTTCATGCGAAATGGAATGCTCACCGGCATTCCATTTTTATATCCGGTACTCCCATTTGCAAACTTTTTAGAGGTTGGCAATTTACAACATATGGGCAGGTGTCCCGCACCTCCGAAGTGCGGGGACCCTGTGTGAGTTACTCCGATTTGCAAACTTTTTTTCAAAGTTTGCAAATCTTCACGCGCGATGGGAAATGTTCGCTGGTAGTTTATTGACTGCAATCTATTGGGTAGGTGTCCCACACCTCAAACGCGTGTGGGACACTTAAACTCATTTCAAATCGCCCCTACAGCGCCTTCTGTATAATCCGTTTCAGCCACTTGCTGCGACCCGCAAGAAACACCGCATCCAGCAAAAAAGGAACCCGTGTTAATATTACCTGGGCGCGATGCCGCATCTTTAACTCTTTACCGAGCGCGGCAAGCACAGCCTTGTCATATGCCTTCATATGCTGCCCGCTAAAGTCATTCTTGGTGAAGCAGCGCATAGCCTGCTCAGCAGCCAGTCTCCCGCTCAGCATGGCATTCCCTATGCCATCGCCAGATATCGGGTCTATCAGCGAGGCGGCATCGCCGCAAAGCATAAACCGTTCTCCCGACAATGTGCCGATATTAGACCCCAGCGGCAGCCCAAAACCATCAAGCGAGCTCACCTGTTCCGCCGCTTTAAACTTTTCGTTCAGCTCCGGCATCTGCGCTATAAAGTCGTAGAACGCAGTTTTTATATTAACCCTGCGCTTCGCTATCTCGCTCGACAGCATACCGAAACCCACATTAGCCCTGCCACCCGGTAGCGGGAACACCCACAAGTAGCTCGGCAGAAAGCGCTGTTCAAAATAGATCTCCGTAGTATCGGCGCTGAGGCCCGCGATATCGCTATAGTAAGCCCGCACTGACCCCGCATGGTGCTTGCGGTCGAGCGCACGGGGAGCCAGTTGCTTAGCCACAGCAGAGTGCGCACCATCCGCGCCCACTATTAGTTGCGCTTTCAGTATCCTTTCTGAGGTATGCACCGCAATGCCATCTTCCGCTACTGCAATGCTGCCGGGGGCAGTGTTCGTGAGTATCGCAGTGCTTGTATGCTTCCTCACCAGCTCAAAAAGAAAATTGTCGAACGACACTCGTGCGCAGGTATAAGCCGGTTGCACCCATTTAAAGGTCAGCTGCTTTTGCTTGTAAAAAAGAGTAGTATACCGCGTTTCGCATTTGTGGTCAAACTGTTCAAATTCATTCGCAAATGCCTTATCGATCTTGCGCAGCGTTTTTATAGCCCGCCCCGGTATAGCATCGCCGCATACCTTATCCCGCGGAAAGGTAGTCTTGTCCACAATAGCCACCCGCAGCCCGCTATCCTTCAGCGCCAGCGCGCACGCGCACCCCGCCGGGCCGGCACCTACTATAAGTATGTCATACTGTTCTTCCTGCATTGATAATAGGCGCTAAATATAGAAGATTATTTGCCGAACGACATGCAATATTGTACCGCTTGCAATGTAGGGGTAATCTGTTTAATGCGCTACTACAACGAGTCGGCTTGTGCATCTCCGTAAACAACAGATTGCTCAGTAGCGCCCACAAGTTCAGCCCCTAATGGCGCCTTTTTGCGGAGTAGATATGAGTGATAAAGCCCCATAACGCACAAAGTTGATACGATTGATGAAGCCTAATTGTAGTAGGAGATAGCCGCAAACCAGCGCCACCAAGCTGAAGAAAGCTGTGCGACCCCAGCGTAGAGCTCTTTTTGGCCGGCGGAGCCTTTGGCCAAAAATCGCCTTTTTCTTTTGCTACTTTTCTTTTTGGCGAAGCAAAAAGAAAAGTAGACTCGCGAGAAGAACAACACCACATGGAACGATTTATTTATTTTTACACTCAATAGCCATTCATGCACGAACTCATTCACCAGATAACAGCCGATCCGCTTGCCAGCTCACTGGTAATACTCAATCTCATCCTTATTGAGAGCCTGCTGTCGGTAGACAATGCTGCTGTGCTTGGCACCATGGTAATGAAGCTGCCACCCGACCAGCGGAAACGTGCGCTTAAATATGGCATCTTCGGGGCATACATATTCAGGGGCCTGTGCCTGCTGCTTGCCTCAATACTGGTAAAGATATGGTGGCTCAAGGCTGTAGGTGGGCTATACCTGCTGTACCTGGCGGTCAACTGGCTAAGGGTACGCAATAGCAAGCCCGAAGATGAGACGGTGATAACAAAGCCGAAAAAGGAAAGCTGGCTCTACCGTTCTACCGTGGGGAGAGTTGGCAATTTCTGGGCTACGGTTATCTCAGTTGAGCTTATGGACCTTGCTTTCTCGCTCGACAATGTTTTTGCCGCAGTAGCGTTTTCGAAGAACATCCTGCTTATACTCACAGGCGTTTTCATTGGCATCCTTGCTATGCGGTTCGTGGCGCAGGGCTTTGTGAAGCTTATGGAGCGTTATCCTTTCCTGGAGGCTTGCGCTTATGCCGTCATAGCCATTCTTGGCTTCAAGCTGTCGATCTCATTCTACGAACACTTTCACCCCGAGCACCCCTTCACCAAAGCTATGACCAGCCACGTAGCAGACTGGATCACTTCGGCGCTCACGCTTGGTATTTTCTTTATACCTGTGCTTACCAGCAGGCTGTTCAATTTCCCGAAGAGGAAAGAGGAATAGATGTAGCTGTCTTTATAGCGCCCTTCAAAATTCTCAGATTATTTCCGCATCTTTGAAGCCTAAATTATAACTGCCCGTGAAGACCCTGCTTAACAATGCAAGGCTCAATTTGACACTACGGCGGCTGGCGCACCAGCTGGTAGAGAATCATCTTACTTTCAGCGATACGGTCATCATAGGCATTCAGCCGCGTGGCATAATGCTGTCAAACCGTATTGCAGAACTGGTAAAAGGTATCACCGGCAATAGTAGCATAGAGTACGGCACGCTTGATATCACCTTTTACCGCGATGATGTGCACAGCAGTGGTATACACGTGCCAGCCGTTACCGATATACCCTTTAGCATAGAAAACAAGAGTGTGGTGCTTATAGACGACGTACTCCACACCGGCCGCACTATCCGCTCCGCACTCGATGCGTTGATAGATTTTGGACGGCCAAAGCGGGTAGAGCTCCTCGTACTTATCGACAGGCGCTTCAGCCGCGAAATACCCGTGCAGCCCGACTATACCGGGCACTCAGTAGACACCATCACCACCCAGAAAGTAAAAGTATACTGGAACGAAAAAGACGGTAAAGACGAAGTGGTCTTGTTCGAAAAAGGAGAATAGGTTGATTTGTTGATAAGTTGAAGGGTTGAATAGTTGAATAGTTGAGTGTACAAACACAGTAAACTATCAGTCGAACGAAAGACAGTTGGTAGTAGCAGAAAAGCTGAAGATATGGTAGCGCCTTTTTTTGGCGTAGATGAATAGGGAAATGCTGAATAAGGAGAAGTGGCTCAGGAACATTAGCGGCTTAATAGCAGCAAGCGAATAGCAACAAACCAGCGCCACCGAGCTGAGCAGCAACTGCGATAACAGCGTAGAGCTTTTTTTTGCCGGCGTCCGCCCGGATGAACACCGGTTGGACGGGGAGCCTTTGGCAAAAAATCGCCTTTTTCTTTTGCTACTTTTCTTTTTGGCGAAGCAAAAAGAAAAGTAGGGTAACGTGGGCACCACACATTTTTGACTTTTGACTTTTGACTTTTAAATTTTTACTTTTAAACAATGTTATCCGTAAAACATCTGCTTGGTATCAAAGAACTGAATGTCGACGACATACAGCAGATATTTCTAACCGCCGATAACTTCAAGCAAGTATTGCAGCGGCCCATCAAAAAAGTACCCTCGCTGCGCGATACTACCGTTGCTAATATATTCTTCGAAAACTCCACCCGCACCCGTCTCTCCTTCGAGCTGGCAGAAAAAAGGCTTGGTGCCGATGTCGTCAACTTCTCGGCTTCAGGCTCATCTGTATCTAAAGGTGAGACCCTTATTGACACCGTGCAGAACATCCTGGCCATGAAAGTGGACATGGTGGTTATGCGGCACTCTGCCAGTGGAGCCCCATGGTTCCTGGCTAATCATATAGACGCCAGCATAGTCAACGCCGGCGATGGCACCAACGAACACCCCACGCAGGCCTTGCTCGATGCCTACTCCATGCGCGAAAAGCTGGGCGACCTCAAAGGCAAGCGCATCACCCTTATTGGCGACATAATGCACAGCCGCGTGGCCCTAAGCAATATCTTTTGCCTTAATAAGCTGGGTGCCGAGGTAACAGTTGCAGGCCCGCCCACACTTATTCCAAAGCATATAGAGTCGCTTGGCGTAAGGGTAGAGTACAACGTAAAAAAAGCCTTGGAGTGGTGCGATGTAGCCAACGTGCTGCGCATACAGCTCGAGCGCCAGCACAAGCCGCTATTCTCCACCCTGCGCGAGTACGCCCTATACTACGGCGTCAACCGCCAGATGCTCGACAGCCTCTCAAAAGACATCATCATCATGCACCCCGGCCCCATCAACAGAGGAGTGGAGCTCAATAGCGATGTAGCGGACTCTAAACAGTCCATCATCCTCGACCAGGTAGAGAACGGCGTAGCGATCCGCATGGCAGTCATCTACCTTTTATCGGGTAAGCGGGATGTGGAGGCGCAGTAAATCCGGGATATGAAAGTGCTTCTCATCATAATGTTCTGGCTTGGCTTGCTGATCTTGCTGTTTGGCTGCATTTTTAGGATCATGCATTGGCCGGGCGGAAATATGATGCTGTGGATCGCCAGCATTTTGCAGGCCGCTTTTTATTCTTTGGCTACGCTCGAGGTGCTTCATTCAAAAAAGTATAATGGCCGTTTTAAGAAAATAATAGCGGGTTTATTTCTGTTCATGATTCCAATGGACATGATAGGCTTTCGGTTTCTGGAAGTGTTGTTATGGAATTCGGATGCCGGACTTGTAGTATACCTGTTAAGGGTACTCTTGTTTATCGGCTTAGGTGCCACCTATCTTTCTTTCAGGTGTAGATTTGTGTTCAGCAAGTGGGAGCGAGGCAGGCCGCAGTTTGATTTTATGAAATAGCAACTACTTACTCGCGTCTTTGCGAGGAGCATTCCCTAGCCTTTTGTGCGCGGCTGCGATGAAGCAACCTCGCGAAATGCGAGTAAAGCGATTACGGCAATACCTGCGTTCGACCCCGATGGGTCGTATGTTTATAGCTAAACATTTCTATAAACATAGGACTCCGAAGGAGTCCAACATTAACTCCAAATGCGTCATAGCCGAGTCACCGGTTTTTCACCGGGGACTTGGCGTTTTGGGCCATACGATATTTACGGTAACAAGCCTGGCCCTATCTCCCGCGACGAAGAACAACGGGTGGCTACGACAAGACCATGGCACCCCGTAGAGCCGCAAGATTTGCGGCTCCACGCAACACAGCAGCACGCAACACGCGTCTTTGGCAGGCGCGCAGGGCATGTGCGCGGGCCGCAACAAAGCAACCTCGCGAAATGAAGCAACGCGATTTCCACAATACCTGCGTTCGACCCCGAAAGGGTCGTATGTTTATAGCCCAATATTTCTATAAACATAGGACTCTGAAGGAGTCCAACATTTCACACCAATGTCGCAGCGTAGTCTTTCACGCCAAATGCGTCATAGCTGAGTCTCCGGTTTTCACCAGAACTCGGCGTTGTTAGATAATGCGATTTTTTACGGTAACAAGCTTTGTCCTTCTTTAGAATATGCTGCTGCGACCAAGCAACCTCGCGAAACCGCCCTCTACACCTGCTACAGAAACCCCAGTTCCATGGTGTTGCATATTTTGTTAATCCCTATACCCACTTTGCAAAAAGAAGCAGGAAAGCCATGAAAATAAAAATTACAACAATGAGTTGGCCTGTATTCGGTCCGCAGCGCAAAGTTGCCCGGGCGGGATTATTGGGATCGTAAAACACTGTCACCTTCGTGCCTTCAGGATATAGCGCCAGGTACGTATCCAGTTTCTTTTTACTCGTAAGCGCAAGGTTGCCTTCACCAAATGCTATCCTGTTTGATGTGTAAAGTTTCCCATCAACTTCATAAGAATACTCCAGATCAAACTTGCGCACCCCTCTCTCATGAAGTGCTGTAGCGTCCTGCATCTTAATGATCGTTCCGGGTACGCTTGGCCACTTCACTGAAGCATAGGATTTGAAGATATCGAATGCCAGTAACACTGCCATCAGAAGAAAGAAAAGAGGCATCCAGACAGGCATATTGCCCGCAGATGGTTCGTTCATCAGCAAGGGTTGCATATTTATAGGCAAATATTTCTTTAAAGATAGTATTCCGAATGGATCCAACCTTCGGTTTTCACTCCTGCGCGGCGGTTCTGGGCAGGATATATTGGTAACAAACCTTGCCTTATTTTCAACTTCGAATCTTGCAAGAACGGAAACGCAGCTACATCAGGACCGTAGCAGCACGTAGAGCAGCAAGATTTTGCAGCCACACAACACAACCGAACACAACCCGCGTCTTTGCGAGGAGCATTTCCTGACCTTTGTGCACGGCCGCAACGAAGCAACCTCGCGAAATTAAGGCTGCGCGATTACCGCAATACCTGCGTTCGACCCCGAAAGGGTCGTATGTTTATAGCCATATATTTCTATATACATAGGACTCCGAAGGAGTCCAACATTTCACCCCAAATGCGTCATAGCCGAGTCTCCGGTTTTTCACCGGGACTCGGCGTTGAGTACCTCACACCGAAGCCCCAAACACAATCCTGTATTCCTTCCAATCCTTAAAATCCTGTTCAAACCACCCAACACCAAAAACAACAAAAAATTCCCTCAAACCCTTACCCACGGCCAAAAGAAATTTACATCATAAACAGCTGGCTGCACATGATGCAGCAGAAAACGTACTGCCATAAAAAAACGTTTTTGTAAAACCGCGCAAACGATGCACCTTGCATTTCAGCTAAACGGGTAGTCGCCACGTCCTGCTCCGTAGGAGCAAAAGCTTGGTAGATAAAATTATATAACTACACGCGAGCCGTAGGTCCGCAACACACTCGCAGCGGGCCGATAACTACTAATAGAAACTCCCCTCGCGGGGCACGATGGGAAATTTTAATAAACAATCATATGGCAGCATCAACAACGCTTTCAGCCGGTATAGGCAAAACAAAATTCCCCATACCGGGTTTTATACCGCCATGGGGAAATGATGTCATCGTTTAATATGCCGAGCATTGCGCACTTTCACAAAAGTGAGCAATAAGTGAGCAATGATTTTCGTGTAACCCGTTGATAATGCTCAATGTTCACGCTTTTAAAAATTCCATTGCTCACTCACCAGAGAGGCCTACTTAGCCGGGTTACCCCCATCCTCAAAGCTCGCCGCCGAAAATCCCCTGCCCGATGTTCGTGCATTGTCATCGTCGCCGGGTAGGCGATCAGTGCTGCCGGGTTGTGTGGGGTTGCTGGCGGCTTGGCGCAGTTCGTTGTCAGTGCCCAGCGGTATCTCGCGCTTGCCTTCGGTGCCGTCCACATTTTTCATGTGGCCCTGGCGCATATTTTCTGCCAGTGCCGAGTCTGGGGTAATATTGCTCATCGCCACCATGAATTTGTTCTTCAGGCCCGATACAACTGTGGCATCACCGCTCATCAGCGCATCGTAGCCGTCTTTAGCCACGGCCACAGGGTCGGCCAGTGGGTTTTCTTTCCACTCCTTGGTATTTTCCATCCCGGCCTTGTGGAAGAAGTCGGTCTCGGTCGCGCCTGGCAGCAGTGCTGTCATGGTCACATTAGTGCCCTTCAGCTCATTGATCACCGACTGGGTGAAGGAGTATACGAAAGCCTTGGTGCCGGCATATACTGCCAGCAGCGGTGCGGGCATCTTACCCACCACCGACGACACATTCAGTATTTTACCCTCGTTTCTCCCTACCATGTCTTTTACATACAGTTTGGTGAGGTGCACAAGCGATATCACATTTAGCTGTATTATTTCCAGGTCGCGGCGTATATCCGTTTCTGCGAAGAAGCCATATTCGCCCTGGCCTGCATCGTTCACTAATATATTCACCGTTATGCCTTTAGCCTTTACCTCGTCATACACCTCCTGGGCCGCATCTGGCTCAAAAAGGTCTTTTGCCACCGGCACCACCGCCACCTTGTACCGTGCAGAAAGATCCGCCGATACCTCCTGCAGTTCATCTTCAGAGCGGGCTACTATCACCAGGTTATACCCGTCTTTCGCGAAAAGGCGCGCCAGCTCAAAACCTATTCCACTTGTTGCGCCGGTTATCAGCGCGTACTTGTCGTTATTTGCCATGCTTATACTTTAAGATGCAGGCCTTAGGAAAATTATGCCACTTTGTCGGCCTCCGGCGATTAAAAATATTTAAATTTGCACCGTTATGAGTACCACCCAAAAGCGCCCGGCCATGCTGCCGGCCTTGCTTACCATGAAATGCCCAAGTTGTAGAAGAGCGCACGTATTTGTGAATAAGAGCATATTCCCACTAGGTCAGCTTGTAGACCTGAAGGACGAGTGCGAAGTATGCGGCGAGAAGATGAAGTCGGAAAGCAACAATGGCGGGGGTATCAACTACGCCCTTACTATGGTGCTGTTCTTCCTTAATCTCTGCTGGTACTGGCCCATCTTCGGGCTGTCGTATAAAGATAATAGTGTGTTTTATTACCTGGGAGCCAGCACATTAGTAGTGGTGCTTGCACAGCCATATCTTATGCGCCTCTCGCGTATGATGTACTTATACCTTTACATCGGCTTCGGCCATTCCCGCCGCGTAGATACGCGGTGCTAATAAAAGGTGGAGCAGGAAGCGGAAGAATTGTTAGGATACACTTTTAAAGAATCCTTTGGGGAAACAGCAGTGACAGCAACAGCCTTCATCGCTATGTGTTTGTTGATCTGCGCGTAGTCGCTCTGCATAAGGTCTTCCAGCCATAGCACTGCCCGCTGAGTTGTGTCCGTAAACAACTCCCCTAACGACAACATCATCTTTCCGGTTGGATATGAACTGTTTTTTTGCGCGCGTATGCGGCAAGTACATAAAATCGGCCATACAATTTAGTTTGGGTAGGTTCTATGTAAATTTCGCGCCAATATGTTTAAGAAAACTAACTATCTGTTTCTTAGCTATATAAAATTGATAAAATACTATAGTATGTAAATAACTATGTTAAATTAAATGGCCTTAGATAGAAGAATTTTTTCCCCATTGAGGAATAAGTAAGGTGGCTCGAAGCCGGGCATAGATGTGGCCCTTATGTGCCGCTCTATCTTCTCCTTGCTCCAGTTGAGGTCTATCTCTTTAATAGCGGCCATCTCGCTGCGGTAGTGCAGGCTTGTTCCGTATTTCGGCACAAGCAACTCCTGGGCTACAGGCTTGTAGTTGCCTTCTATTATGTGCTTCAGCGTCTGCGAAAATAGCTTGATGGATGCGTTGTAGGTGAGCAGGTACAGGTCGTTCACCCAGCAGTTGGCAGGTATGGGGAAGCGTTTCTGGAAAAGTATATCCCCGTGGTCTATGCGATGGTCTATGCGATGAATGGTGGTGCCGAACTCTGCCTTTTCTTCGAGCAGGGCAAACGAGAACTGGTTAGCCCCGCGATACTCGGGCAGCGGGGCCATATGTAGGTTCACAGCTATCTGCGATGCCCTGGCAATATGTTCCTGTTTTAATATCTGGTGGTGCTGCACAGAGTATATTATGTCGCATTCAGGTATGGAATCGAGATTTTCCAGCAGTGGTATATTGTGCGCAGCAGCCAGCGCGGCAAGGTTGTGGCCCTCCCCAAATTCAGTGCGCCTGCGCGTGAGTATCCCCGCTACCTGTAGGTTGAGCGGCAGCTGCTGGGAAATAAGGAAAGCAAGGCATTCGTAACCAATAGGTTTGGAGCCGAGGAAAATCACTTTCTTTGGAGGCATGCTGCAAAAATAAGTGATGATGATTAAATATAGTCTGCCATATCGCGCAGTTATTTTGCGTTTTTATGAGCGCAAAATCTGCTAATAGTGAGCTATTTAAAGACTTTTGCAACGAAATAAAAATGGAAAAGAACAAGTGAGATGATGGACTATATTTAATCATCATCACTAAGTCGTAAAAAACTCTATTTTCGTGACAATATGGGCCAGCGCAAAATACTCATCATTACCAACCGGGTACCTTACCCCCTGAAAGACGGTGGCAACATCGCGATGAATGCGATGATAGATGGCTATCACCGGTCAGGGTGGCAGGTATACCTGCTGGCTATGAACACCTCCCGCCACCATGTAAAGAGCGAACAGCTGGATAAGCTATATGGGCACCTGCATGCCTTTGAGGCTTTTAGCTACGATAATGACCTTAAGTGGATGGATATAGCGAAGAACTTTATCCTGAGCAGCCAGCCGGAGCATGCCAAGCGGTTTTACAGCACAGAGTTTAAAGAGAAGATCAAAGATGCGCTGGCAATATTTAAGCCCGATGTGGTGCAGGTGGAGAGCGTGTTTCTTACCACGTACCTGGGTGCCATAAAGAAGTACTCGCATGCGGTAACAGTGCTGCGCATGCACAATATAGAGTACCAGATATGGCAGGGGCTGGCGCGCAGAACCAAGAACTACTTTAAAAAGCTTTATCTGAATAGTCTCGCAGTAAGGGTGCGCAACTATGAGCGCGCCGCGTGGAAGCAGTACGATATGCTGCTGCCTATAACGGAGAAGGATGCATACCTGGTGCAGCGGCTGGAGCAGGTGGAGGATATTGTAGTAGCACCCTTCAGTATTAACATGGATGATATAAAACCGCCAACCGGCAACGAGCGGTGGGTGGGCTATCATCTTGGCGCTATGGATTGGCTACCCAATCAGCAGGGTGTAAAATGGTTTATCAGTAAGGCATGGCCGCTCATACACCGGGCGTTGCCTAAGTTCGAGTTTTACTTTGCGGGGCGCAAAATGCCTGCAGAGTTCAGCAAGATGGCCGACGATGGCCTTTACTGCATGAATGAGGTAGAGGATGCCGATGAGTTCATCAGCGACAAGAAGATACTAATAGTGCCTGTACTCTCAGGTGGGGGCATACGGGTAAAGATACTGGAGGCTATGGCGGCCGGCAAGATCATCATCACTACATCTACCGGTATAAAAGGAATAGAGGCTAAGCCTGAGGAGCACTACCTGCGGGCCCATCATCCTGAAGATTTCCTGAAAGCGATAAAGTGGTGCCTGGAGAATAAACAGGCTGCCGATGCAATGGCCAAAAATGCGCAGTCACTGGTGACTGAGAAGTATGAGCACCGCAAAGTGATACAGCGCGTAACAGATGCGATCGAAGACCGGCTGGCCATGCGGGAATAAAAAAACACCGGCATCTGCGATACCGGTGTGCATAAAGCTTGTTTTCAAAGTGGGGGCTATGCGATTGAAAAACCTACGAAAAACAGGAAGCAGGTAGCAAGCACCAGGTAGATAAGGAGCCATAGTTTACGGGTGATTCGTTTTTGGGTTATGTGTTTCATACAGGAGGTTTGAAATGTCCCGACATCGGGTAGGGCAAATTTTTGAAAAAATGCTGTAAATAGCTACAACAAGTTTCTAAGCGGTCGAAAAAGTTTCTGAATGGTAAAATAACGCCCCCATAGCGCACAAAAAGGGCGCACCGTGGCGCGCCCTAAGCTAATAATGATAGTTAATATCAATGTTCGTAAATCAGCCTTACTACAACCGTGTTACCGCTTGTGCCATTAAAACGGCACATGTATACGCCTGCTGCTAATTCTTTTGGTAGAGATACAAGCGTTGCACCTTGCGCAACTTCATGCCTGCTCACTTCTTTGCCGTCAAGTGTATAAATGCTGAAGCTGCCTGCCTCATCTGCTTGTACTGTGAAAACGCCTGTTGTAGGGTTAGGATACAGCTGGAAATTTGCAGCTGAACATCCGTTACCGGCTGAGCCACCGGGGCGGGATGTAGTTACAGAGATAGCTTTGGTAGCGCGAACAGTGCAACCCGCATTAGATACGGAATAGCTGATGGTAGCAGCACCAGCCGAGACACCTGTTACAACACCATCTACATCAACAGTTGCCCTTGATGGGTGGCTGCTGCTCCAAACGCCGCCTGTTGCTGCATTGGCAAGTGTTATGGTATTGCTTACCGCAACTGTTGACGGGCCTGTGATAGAGCCGGCACTTGGCAGTGCATTCACCGTAGCAACTGCGGTGATAAAGCAGCCGGTGTTGACCGTATAGGTAATAGTAGATGTACCTGCAGATACACCTGTAAGCAAGCCGCTTGTAGCGCCTATGGTTGCTATGCCTGTGCTGCTGCTGGTCCACGATACACCGCCCGATGTGGCATTGCTAAGCACTGCACTGGTGGTGGTGCACACATTAAGTGAGCCGCCTATTGCAGCAGGCAGTGCTTTTACTGTAAAGCCTACTGCCCTGTAGCAGCCTGTTGGCAATGTGTAGGTGATATGGGTGTTGCCCGCGGCTACACCTGTAGCGATGCCTGTGGCCGCGCCAATGGTTGCTATTGCAGTGTTGTTGCTGCTCCATGCACCGCCAGTACTTGCGTTGGTAATGGTAGTTGATTGGTCGCGGCAAACATTGAGTGTGCCACCCATGTTTGCAGGTAGCGGGTTCACCGTTGCTATGGTCATTGCTTTGCAGCCACCTGCTATGGTGTAGGTGATGTTGAGCGTGCCTGCATTCGCGCCTGTGAGCACCCCGGTAGAACTGTTGATAGTTGCAACCGATGCGTTGCTGCCATTCCATGTGCCACCACCTGCAGTGTTGGTAAGCGTAGTAGTTGCGCCAGGGCAAACGGATAGTGTACCACTAATAGTAACTGCAGTAGCCGTTACAGTTACAACCGTAGTACGGCTGCAGCCTGAGCCAAGCGTATATGTGATCGTCGCAGTGCCGCCGCTGACACCAGTAACTGCACCATTGGAAGAGCCTATAGCCGCCACACCAGCATTGCTGCTGCTCCATATGCCGCCGCCTGTGCTGTTGTACAGCGTAGTGTTAGAGCCGATGCACATCGTTGCTGTGCCTGTAATAGCTGCTATTGCAGATACAGTAACCGATGCGTTGACCTTGCAGCCACCTACGTTGTACGTGATGCTGGCTACTCCGCCATTAACACCGGTAACAATACCTGTTGATGCGCTAACTGTTGCGATGCTTGTGCTGCCGCTCGTCCAGGTGCCACCGCTTACGGTATTGCCAAGTGTGAGGGTTGAGCCTGCGCATACGGTGCCTGCGCCTGTTATTGCAGCCGGACCGCTGTTGACAGTGAATATTGCTGTTTGATAACAACCTGTGTTGACTGTGTAAGTAATTGTAGTTGTGCCAATGGATACGGCAGTTACAACACCGGAAGTAACGCCCACAGTTGCTATGGTAGTGTTGCTGCTGGTCCACGATACGCCGCCGCCAGTGCTGTTGGTCACCAGCGCGGTATTACCTACACAAGCGCTGAGTGTGCCGCCTATTGCCGCAGGTATAGCGTTAACTGTGAATACTGCAGTGCGCGAGCAGCTGCCGCCAAGGACATATGATATTGTTGTAGTACCCGCGATAACACCTGTTGCAACACCTGTAGAAGCATCGATGGTTGCCACAGTGGTATTGCTGCTGCTCCATCCGCCGCCTGCGAGTGCATTGGCGAGTGTGCTGGTAGTGCCGGGGCAAGCTTTAAGCGTGCCGGTGATGGCAGGTGGAGCCGAGCTGATAGTTACCGTGGTAGCTGCCGAGCATCCACCCGCAGCAATGTAGCTGATTACTGAAGTGCCTGCTGCAATACCGGTAACAATACCGGTTGCGGAGCCCACGGTTGCAACTGCAGTGTTACTGCTTGTCCATGTGCCACTGCCTGCTGTGAGCGTCGAGGTGGTGCCTGCGCAGAGTGTGGTACTGCCAGAGATAGAACCTCCGCCAGTGCTTACAGTAACTACGGCGGTTGCAGTTGTGCTGCCGCAGCTGTTGGTAACAGTGTAAGTGATCGTGGCGTTGCCTGCGCCTACACCGCTAACGATACCAGTGGATGAACCGATGATGGCAACAGCTGTATTGCTGCTGCTCCATGTGCCACCTGTTGTTGCATTGCTTAGGGTTGTGATAGCGCCTACACAGGCCGATAGAGTACCGGTAATGGTACCTGCTGTAGATGGTGCTGCGTTTACAGTTGCTATTGCTGTGGTCGTTGCGCTACCGCAACTGTTAGTTATTGTGTAGGTTATTGTTGCATTGCCTGCGGCAATACCAGTTACTACACCGGTTGACGAACCAACTGTCGCTATTGAAGTATTGCTGCTGCTCCATGTGCCGCCTGTGGTTGCATTGCTCAGTGTTGTGGTAGCGCCTGCGCAAGCGGCGAGGGTACCTGTAATGGTGCCTGCTGTAGCAGGTGCTGCATTTACAGTTGCAACTGCGGTAGTAGTTGCGCTGCCGCAGCTATTGGTTAATGTGTAGGTAATAGTCGCATTGCCAGCGGCTACACCTGTTACAATGCCCGACGAAGAACCAATAGTTGCAACAGATGTATTGCTGCTGTTCCATGTGCCGCCGATTGTTGCGTTAGCGAGTGTTGTAGTTGCGGTTGCGCATGCTGTGAGCGCACCCGTGATAGTGCCTGCGGTAGATGGGATGGTATTTACTGTGACCACCGCTGTAGTGGCAGCACTGCCGCAGCTATTGGTTACTGTGTAGGTAATCATCGCATTGCCTGCGGCAATACCAGTTACTACACCGGTCGACGAACCAATGGTTGCAACAGCTGTATTGCTACTGCTCCATATGCCCCCGGATGTAGCATTACTGAGCGAAGTGGTTCCTGATATACAAGCGGTAAGGGTGCCGTTTATTACGCCCCCGGTTGCAGGGGACGACGTAATTGTCACTACTACGCTCGTACTGCAGGAAGCCGTTGTATAAGTGATAACGGCAGTCCCTATCACAATTCCGTTAACTACACCGGTTGCAGATCCTATGGAAGCAACTCCGTCATTATTGCTGCTCCATGTTCCTCCTGTCGTTGCATTGCTAAGCGTTGCCGGTATGCCGGTACATAAATTTGTTGTGCCTGTAATAGGATCAATGCTACATGGTGTACCCACAGTTACAATCACCGTAGTGCTGCATGCTCCGGCAGTGTAGGTTATAGCGACTGTTCCGGCGGCCACTCCTGTAACCCCGCCATAGATTGAGTCAACGACAGCAACGGCCTCGTCGCCGCTCGTCCATGTACCGTCCGCAGTAAGGCCATACAGCGCAGTATATTCATCGGGCTCTATGGCAAGGTCGCCCGATATGGTGTTGTTGAATGTGCCGGGCGATACCACTGCAGTGCCGGTAGCTAACCGGCCATCAACATAAACGATATAGGGTGTGCCATCGCTTCCTACAACCATCTGTAGGTAGTTTATGCCTTGCGCAAAGCCGACATTCCCTACCGTTTCCCAACTGCTGCCATTATACTTCTTAACAACAGATCTGCTGGCAGCACCCTCGTCAATGTAGGCAATATAGGGAGTGCCCGCAGCATCTACAACGATAGAGGGAAACGCAACAAATCCTGTTGATATTCCGCCTGATCCTACTGTTGCCCAGCTTGTGCCATTGTATTGCATTACTGTAGCTTTTCCATCATTAGCTAAGTCGGCAAATATTACATATGGGGTTCCCTCATCGTTGATTGTAATAGATGTTTGATGAGCTCCATCGGGCGCAAAAATCTCGCTGCCTACTATCTCCCACTCGCTTCCGGTGTACCTCGACACGGCAATGCCGGGAAATTCCGTATATGCTATATAGGGAGTTCCGCCGGGGCTTACGGTGAGCCGCCGCTGGCCTGGTGTGTTGCCCGCGAAAGCCGCTCCCAATTGTGTCCAGCTGCTTCCATCATACATAAATACCCGGTCAAGGCTACCGTCCGAATATACTACGTATACCCGGCCGCAACCATCTGTTTTTATCGTTGTGGGTAATGCAATCCCTGCCGTTGGGGAGAAGCCGGCGCTGCCAACCAGTACCCACGAGCTTCCATTGTATTTCATAACGGTGAGATGATCATCGTTTGCACCATCGAGGAACGCTACATAAGGTGTGCCGCTATTGTCGATGGTCATTGAAAGAGCGTCCGCAGTACCCGCTGTGAACATCGCAGGGCCTAATGTCACCCAGCTGCTGCCGTTGTATCTGCTTACCGTTGCTTTTAAAGCGCTTCCATGCGGGTACACTATGTATTGCGCACCATCAGGGCCTATTGCAATATCACGACGGCCCCATCCGAATTCATCATCGGCGTATGGTTGGCTGCCTATAAGATTCCATGTCTGGCAGGCTGGCGCCGTTGATGAGTTCACTGAAACGATCTTCGTAGCAGTAGCGCTGCCGCATACGCCGGAAATGGAATAAGATATGGTGGTGGTGCCAGCCGCTATGCCGCTCACAACTCCGCTACTAACAGTAGCCACGCCGGTATTGCCGCTGGCCCACGTGCCGCCTGCCGGACCGGTAGCCGTAAGGGTGGTGGTAGCGCCGGCATTCAGTGTATTAAACCCGGTTACTGATCCTGCAAAGGGATTAACGCTCACAGCCGATACTGCACTGCAATAGCCTATATTATAACTGATAAGGGCAATGCCATTGCTAACGCCTGTAACTATACCAGTCGTTCCCACGGTTGCAGCAGTGCAACTGCCGCTACTCCATGTGCCGCCTGTGCTGCTGTTGCTAAGGGTTGTGGTTCCGCCGAGGCAAATGCTTGCAGTTCCCGTATTAGGGCCGGCCAATGTGGACATTTTTGTAACGCGGGCGCTACCGCTCAGATACCCAAGGTAAGGCACGTTATCGCCGTCGATAGCAAGTGATACAAACGAGGAGCTGCCATCGGTATAGATGCTGGTGCCGTTTGTAATTACCCAGCTGCCACTTACATACTTTCTAACAACAGGGGTGAAGCTCTCATTGTAATATTCAACAGTTGCTGTATATGGGATGCCACTTCCATCGACAGCTAATGCGGCATAGAACACGTAGGCCTCGCTGCCCGTTCCTACCGTCTCCCAGGTGCTGCCATTATATTTTTTTACTACAGCCAGATTATCTCCGGTGATATCGACGTACAAAACATGCGGAGCGCCATCAGGCCCGAGGGCTAGATCAAAATCAGCGGTGTAGCCTGAGGAAATAGCACTGCCGACTGTGGCCCATGCGGTGCCATCGTATTTCATAAGCTTGGCAAAACCTGAAAGGTACTCACTATAAAGAACGAGGAGATTCCCGTCGTTGTCTATCCGTATAAGCGGGGAATTTGCAATGCCCGGAGTAAGTCCGGCCCCGCCCACATATTCCCAGCTGGCGCCGTTGTACTTCATTACACTGAGAGCAGCGCCATTTGCCACATCGGTGAATGCAACATACGGTGTACCGGATCCATTGATGGCAATAGATGGCGTATAGCCCTCTGCCGCTGAAATTCCTGCAGCGCCTACAACAACCCAGCTGCTGCCGTTGTACTTCATAACCGTGGTTTTATATCCCACTGTCGAATCAGAAAAGGTAATATAGGGCGTTCCCGATCCGTCAATTGCAATACTGCTGCTGTAAATTGCTGTGGCAGTGAATCCTTCCGTGCCCAGGGTGATCCAGCTGCTGCCATTATATTTTTTTACAGTGGCCTTGTTACCGTGGGTTTCATCCATATACATCATGTATGGAGTTCCGGTCGCGTCAAGAGCAATTTTGGGAAAGGATACAGATCCGGCGGAAACGGACGGTGTCCCTACACTCGCCCAGTGGTAACACTGTGCTTCAGCCCTGGGGCTAAAAAAACCAACCACTGCAAGCAGTAATGGCAATAGCAGCAATTGCTTGCGGGTACTTTGGGTGTAATGTTTCATAAGGTACTTTTTGATGTGGTACATTTTTACAAGGAAGTGTAAATATGGGTAAATCGGCAATATTTACGCAAACAAGTTTCTAAACGGTCGAAAAAGTTTCTAAACGGTAAGAAAAGGTGACAGTCGGGTCCGGATTACCTTAAGCGGCTATCGCGATGCTTTATAGGGGCATGTCGTTTTGGTATTACATTATGCGTTTTGGACCTTACAATAATGTTACCTTTGCGGTGTTTTTTACATAGCGATATGCTTGATACGATTGAATCTGCGTTAGAAGACCTTAGACAAGGCAAATTATTAATAGTGGTAGATGATGAGGAGCGTGAGAACGAAGGCGACTTTGTGACGGCGGCCCGGAATGTGACACCGGAGATCATCAACTTCATGTCGAAACATGGGCGCGGGCTAATATGTGCGCCAATAACTGAGACCCGCTGTGATGAGTTGAAGCTGAACCTGATGGTGGAGAATAATACGGTGCTTCACCAGACACCTTTTACAGTGTCGGTAGACCTGATAGGCCATGGCTGCACTACAGGTATATCTGCGCCAGATAGGGCCAAGACCGTGCAGGCGCTTATAAACAAGGATACCAAACCGGAAGACCTGGGCAGGCCGGGACATATATTCCCGCTGAGGGCGAAGGATGAAGGTGTGCTGCGCAGGGCAGGGCATACCGAGGCGACTGTGGACCTGGCGCGGCTGGCGGGCTTTGAGCCGGCGGGAGTGCTGGTGGAAATAATGAATGACGATGGCACTATGGCGCGGATGCCGGAACTGCTGGAGATCGCTAAGAAATTTGACCTTAAGATCATCTCTATAAAGGACCTGATATCGTACAGGCTGCAGACCGAAACGCTTATTAAAGAGGAAGTACGGGTGCAGATGCCTACAAAGCATGGCGACTTTGAGCTGGTGGCTTTTAAGCAAACCAATACGGGTGAGAACCACTTGGCGCTGGTGAAGGGTACATGGGATAAGGAAGAGCCCGTGCTGGTGCGCGTGCATAGCTCGTGCTTTACGGGAGATATACTTCATTCGCTGCGCTGCGACTGTGGCGACCAGCTGCAGAAAGCCATGGAAATGGTGGAAGCGGCAGGTAAAGGGGTGGTGCTGTATATGAACCAAGAGGGCAGGGGAATAGGCCTGTTTAACAAGCTGAAGGCATATAAATTACAGGAGGAGGGGAAGGATACTGTGGAAGCCAACCTGGCGCTGGGCTTTAAAAACGACCAGCGTGACTACGGTGTGGGCGCGCAGATACTGCGGCACCTGGGTGTAAGTAAAATAAAGCTGATGACCAATAATCCGCGTAAGCGGGCCGGGCTGCTGGGTTATGGGCTGGAGATAGTGGAGAATGTGGCAATAGAGATAGTGCCGAATGAGCATAACGAATTTTACCTGCAGACGAAAAGGGATAAGCTGGGACATGAGATATTGAGCCCGAGACAATAACCCCGCCGCAGAAAAACCCCGGCCCTAAAGGGAGGTGTGGTGCCAATAACCCTGAGGGAGAAACCCGCTCTAAAGGATCCCCGTCCCTATCCTTCGGCGAAAGCTCAGGATGAGGGAGGTGCTATGGCGGGACCGGCGTGAGGGACCCCGGCCTTAAGGGGAGATGTGGCGCAGGGGGCTACCGTTTGCAAACAGCGTTGATCAATATTTGTGAAAAAACTAAAGAGCGCTTTTGAAAATTCTTTTTCTTGCTAACCGTGTGCCTTATCCGCCGTATAGGGGCGATAAGCTGAAGATATATAACCTGGCCCGGCGGCTGAAGGACAGGCATGAGCTGCACTTGCTCACTTTTGCGCAGACCAAGGAAGACCTGGGGTATAAGGAAGAGTTGGAGAAAATATTCAAGGAAGTACATTTTGTATACCTGCCTAAGTGGAAATCGGCGATGAACTGCCTGAAGGGCGGGGTGGATAGCAAGCCACTGCAAGTGCTTTATTTTCAGTCCGGAGAGATGCAGGCGCAGCTTGACGGCCTACTTGCCCGGCACAGCTATGATGCCATACATGTGCAGCACCTGCGGATGTCGCCATACCTTGCGAAGCGGAAGGACCTGCCGCGTATTTTGGATCTTCCGGATGCCTTTTCGCTCTACTGGGAGCGGAGGAAGACCGTGAAGCGGGGGATGCTAACCACCATATTTGAAAATATAGAACAGAAGCGCGTGCTAAAGTATGAGCAGGTGCTGGAGGACTACAACCTTGCCCTGACATGCTCAGCGGAAGACCTTGCGTATCTTAAAAACACCCACAATACCGGCAACCTGCGGTTGCTGCCCAATGGCGTAGACCTGCAGACCTTTGCAGCAAGGGGGCACGATTATACACACGGGCATACCATACTCTTTACCGGCAATATGGACTATGCGCCGAATGTGGATGCGGTGGTGTATTTTACTGAAACGGTGCTACCGCGGATAAAGGCAAAATGCCCACAGGTGAAATTTGTTATAGCCGGACAGCGACCGGTAAAGAAGGTGGCGGACCTGGCCAGTGAAGATGTGCAGGTGACCGGCTTTGTAAAAGATCTCGCGGAGATGTATAACAGTGCCAGCGTAGTGGTAGCGCCGCTGCGGTTTGGCGCTGGCACCCAAAACAAGGTGCTGGAGGCTATGGCAATGGGCGTGCCGGTGGTGTGCTCGCATATAGGTTTTGGCGGATTGGGGATAGAGAGCGGGCAGGGGGCAATTATGCAGACCGACCCCGTGGCCTTTGCGGAAAGCGTTATTTCCCTGTTGTCATCAGCCGAAATGAGGGAGCGGGTGGGCCGCGAGGGTATGCGAGTGATACGAGAGCGGTTTGACTGGGATATCGTAGCTAAGACTCTAGAGGGATATTTTGAAGAAGTGAGGAAAAAGTAGCTGCTAATTGCTCAGCCAATTTTCGATAGCTCCCTGGTTCAACGTATTATAGTCTGCTTTGGCCTCCACCCAGCCATCGTTTATCCATATGATCAGCGGGAACCTGCCGCCGGTGTGCTGCATGAAACTTTCTGAGTTAAGCCGGGTAAATGGGACATTCTGCGCTTTTGTGCCTTTCCAGAAGTCTGTAAGATCGCTTTTGGTGCCGCCAATTATAAGCAGAAAGGGTAGGGCCGGGTTCTTTTCCTTCATAATGTGCATTTTGTAAGCGGCGATACGGCAGTGCTGGCACGTGGAACTGAGGAAGGCCAGGATATGCTTTCCCTTCGCTAAGTCGGGGCGGGCGGCAATGGTGTCTGTAAAATCTGCTGGCGGTACTCCCAAATTCATATCGTGATAAATGTCCTGCAGGCCTATTTTATACCTGTCGTTTCGCAGCCATGTGGGCTTTGCTGCCGCCAGTGGACTGAGGATAAAAGGTAATGTGAGCGCTGCAATGACCATGCAGGTAGCTATTATGGATGCTTTCTTCAGCTTCAAACCTTCATGTAAGCGGATGAGCACAGCCAGCACCAGCAGCAATCCGCTGTTCTTGATCAGTGAAGTAGAAGGGCTCATCCAGATGGCATCGCCAAAGCAGCCGCAATTGACATCATTACCTACTGTTATCCAGAGCGTTATGAGGTATATGCTAAAGGCAATTGTAAGTGCAAATGCAAACTTGAGTACCCATTTATTGCGGCCAAAAAGGTGCAATACCATCAACACGCCAAGCGCTGCTTCAATGCCGATGATAAGCCTTGCCGAGAGGGCCGCCAGCGTCCACGGCAGGTGCAGATATTCAACGAGCGTATACTCAAAAGGCTGTATAGGGTCGATCTTGGTATAGGCCGAGTACAGAAATAACGCCCCGGTAAGGATGCTCAGGAAGATAAGAGATAAATGTAAATATTTGTTGGAAGCACGAAGCGACATAATGCCTATTCAGTCTTACAGCTGGCGGCGATACCCGTATTTTGCAAGCTTAGCTGCTTGTCGTTGCATTTATCCTGGGCAGTGTTTCGGCTCATTTTTCCGAGCTCAAAGGCCTGGTAAGTAGTGTGGCCACCCTGATCTACACGGCATGTGCAGGTATATTCTTTTCTTTCGCAGGAGGCAAGTAGCAGGCAGGTGAAAGAAAATAAAATGGCCGTGGATAATTTTTTCATATTTGTGTAGATTTCCGCAGGGTTAAAAATAGCGTTTATTTCAAAAACCGAGTAGTATTTTATTTTTCATCAAAAGATAGGCGATGCATTACGCATTATGATGTAATTAATTTGATACTATTTACGCTGATTTGCGGTGCTGAACAGGTGCTGAAGAGGTGCTTTTTACAAATTTGGAATATTTTTTGCTTAATTAATGGCTGTTTCATATCTTTGCCATCCCTTTTTCTAAGGTACCAATAGTGCGCGCAACATCTTTTAGTTTTTATTGTTAATACATGATAACCTGCAAAGGTAGGCGTAGCCTATCTACCAGGCTACTTTTGTTTGTAAAAAGGACTTAATATTTCTATGGCTATACCACAAAAAAAGACCGCATCCGGAAGGATTAACTTCGGTAAGCTGCATGATGCAGCAGCAACTCCGGACCTGCTGGCCATCCAGCTGCAATCATTCCAGGACTTTTTCCAGCTTGAGACTACGCCGGACAGGCGTAATAACGAAGGGCTTTTCCGTGTGTTCAAGGAGAACTTTCCGATCACCGACACAAGGAATATCTTTGTGCTGGAGTTCCTGGATTACTTCATTGACCCTCCGCGCTACACTATCGATGAGTGTATGGAGCGGGGGCTTACGTACTCTGTGCCGTTAAAAGCAAAGCTGAAGCTAAGCTGTAACGATGAGGAGCACGTAGACTTTGAAACAATAGTGCAGGATGTGTTCCTTGGCAATATCCCTTATATGACCCCGCGTGGCACCTTCGTTATCAACGGAGCTGAGCGTGTGGTGGTGTCGCAGCTGCATCGTTCGCCGGGTGTATTCTTTGGTCAGAGCGTTCACCCGAACGGTACCAAGATATATTCAGCGCGCGTAATACCATTCAAAGGTGCGTGGATGGAGTTTGCTACAGATATTAACAATGTGATGTATGCTTACATCGACCGTAAGAAAAAATTCCCTGTAACAACACTGCTTCGTGCTATAGGGTACGAAACAGATAAGGATATACTTGAGCTCTTCGGCATGGCCGACGAGGTGAAGGTGGATAAGAAAACACTGGCGCCGCACATAGGCCGCCGCCTTGCTGCCCGCGTACTGCGCAGCTGGACGGAAGACTTCGTTGATGAGGACACCGGTGAAGTAGTAACTATCGAGCGTAATGAAGTGGTACTTGACCGCGACAACCTGCTCGATGAAGAGAATGCGAACCTGATACAGGAAATGGGGATCAAAACCGTATTCCTGCAGAAAGAAGAGGTGAGCGGCGACTTCTCTATAATATACAATACACTTAATAAGGATACATCGAACTCAGAGCTTGAGGCTGTGCAGCACATCTACCGCCAGCTTCGCGGATCTGATGCGCCGGATGATGAAACAGCACGTGGCATCATTGAAAAGCTGTTCTTCAGCGACAAGCGCTATGACCTGGGTGAAGTGGGCCGTTATAAGATCAACCGTAAGCTGAACCTCGATATCAACCTGACCACGAAAGTGCTGAGCAAGGAAGATATCATATCGATCATAAAATACCTGGTACGCCTTACCAATGGTAAAGCGGAAATAGATGACATTGATCACCTGAGCAACCGTCGTGTACGTACTGTAGGCGAGCAGCTGTTCGCGCAGTTTGGCGTAGGCCTTGCGCGTATGGCGCGTACTATACGTGAGCGTATGAACGTACGTGACAACGAGGTGTTCACACCGATAGACCTGATCAACGCGCGTACACTATCGTCCGTTATTAATTCGTTCTTTGGTACCTCGCAGCTGTCGCAGTTCCTCGATCAGACCAACCCGCTTTCTGAGATCACCCACAAGCGCCGTATATCGGCACTGGGCCCGGGCGGTCTTAGCCGTGAGCGTGCTGGCTTTGAGGTGCGTGACGTACACTACAGCCACTACGGCCGCCTGTGTACTATTGAAACACCGGAAGGACCAAACATCGGACTTATATCTACACTGTGTGTACACGCACAGATCAATGATATGGGCTTTATAGAAACCCCTTACCGCAAGGTAAAGGACGGTAAAGTAGACCTGAAGAACTTCAGGTTCCTGAGTGCGGAAGAAGAGGATCTTGCTAAGATAGCCCAGGCGAATGTGCCGATGGATGACAAAGGCAACTTCCTGGAAGATAAGATCAAGAGCCGCCAGACAGGTGACTTCCCGATACTTGACCCGGGAGAAGTAGAGTACATGGATGTGGCGCCAAACCAGATCGTGGGCCTCAGCGCATCGCTGATCCCCTTCCTGGAGCATGATGATGCCAACCGTGCGCTGATGGGATCGAACATGCAACGCCAGGCTGTGCCGCTGATCATACCGCAGGTGCCTATAGTAGGCACTGGCCTTGAGGCGAAAGCTGCGCGTGACGCACGTATACAGATACATGCAGAAGGCTCAGGCGTGGTAGAATACGTAGATGCAGATCATATACACGTTCGCTATGAGCGTGGTGATAAAGAGCGCCTTGTATCATTTGAAGACGACCTTAAGATATATACACTTACCAAGTACAAGAAGACGAACCAAAGCACGAGCATGACGCTGCGCCCATCGGTGCGCAAAGGCCAGAAAGTGAAGGCGGGCGACTTCCTTACGGAAGGCTATGCGACACAGGACGGTGAGCTGGCGCTGGGCCGTAACCTGAAAGTGGCATTCATGCCATGGAAAGGCTACAACTTCGAGGATGCGATAGTGATCAATGAAAAGGTTGTACGTGATGACTGGTTCACATCGATACATATCGATGAGTATGAACTGGAAGTGCGTGATACGAAGCTGGGTGAAGAAGAGCTTACTCCGGATATCCCCAACGTATCTGAAGAAGCTACAAAAGACCTCGATGAGAACGGTATCATACGCATAGGTGCGCACGTAGGCGAGGGCGACATACTGATAGGCAAGATAACGCCTAAGGGAGAAACTGACCCGACACCGGAAGAGAAACTGCTCCGCGCGATATTTGGTGACAAAGCAGGTGATGCGAAAGACGCATCTCTGAAGGCACCAAGCGGCACTGAAGGTATCGTTATCAGCAAGCAGCTGTTCCAGCGTGCCAAGAAAGACAAGAACTCTAAGGTGCGTGAAAAAACTGCCCTGGAGAAAATAGATAAAGTACACGAAAAGAACCTGGAAGACCTGAAAAACTTCCTGTTTGAGAAACTGCAGATACTGCTGAAGGACAAAGCGTCGGCAGGTATCACCAACAATTTTGGTGAAACAGTGCTGAGCAAGGGTGGCAAATTCAACTCTAAAACCCTCAGCTCTGTTGACTACCAGAATGTGAACCCGCTTGGCTGGACCGGTGATAAGGAAACTGATGACCAGATCAACCAGCTGCTGCACAACTATAATATTAAGTTCAACGAAGAGCTTGGCCGCTATAAGCGCGAGAAGTTTAACCTAAGCATAGGTGACGAGCTGCCTGCGGGCGTGCTGAAGCTTGCCAAAGTATACCTTGCAAGCAAGCGTAAGCTGAAAGTGGGTGATAAAATGGCGGGACGCCACGGTAACAAGGGTATCGTAGCGAAAATAGTGCGCGAAGAAGATATGCCGTTCCTGGAAGACGGTACGCCGGTAGATGTGGTGCTTAACCCTCTGGGTGTACCTTCGAGGATGAACCTTGGCCAGATATATGAAACTATCCTTGGCTGGGCAGGCGAGAAGCTTGGCGTGCGGTATGCTACACCGATCTTTGACGGTGCATCTGTAGAAGAAATAGATAACCTCATCAAAGAGGCAGGCTTACCTGACTTTGGCCATACTTACCTGTATGACGGAGAAACAGGGGAGCGCTTCCACCAGAAAGCTACCGTAGGTATCATCTACATCATAAAGCTGCATCACATGGTAGACGACAAGATGCACGCCCGCTCGATAGGCCCTTACAGCCTCATCACGCAGCAGCCGCTTGGTGGTAAAGCACAATTTGGCGGACAGCGTTTTGGTGAGATGGAGGTGTGGGCACTCGAGGCATACGGTGCAGCAAGCATCCTGCAGGAACTCCTGACACTGAAGTCGGATGATATAGTAGGCCGTGCGAAGACATATGAAGCGATAGTGAAGGGCGATAACATACCTAAACCGGGTATACCTGAATCATTCAACGTATTGGTGAATGAGCTGAGGGGACTGGGCCTTGAGCTGAAGTTTGAATAAAATACAGTAGAGACGCAACAATGTTGCGTCTCTACACTACATATCTGCGGATGTGTGGATTTTATTATTTCATAAAAACATTCTTTTTAAAAATGGCAATAAAAAAAGATAACCGTCCAAGGGCGGGATTCGGTAAAATAACTATCAGCTTAGCTTCACCTGATGCGATCCTTGATCGCTCGTATGGTGAGGTGCTAAAGCCTGAAACTATAAACTATCGTACTTACAAGCCTGAGCGCGACGGTTTGTTCTGCGAAAAAATATTCGGCCCGGTAAAGGATTACGAATGCTATTGCGGAAAGTATAAGCGTATCCGTTACAAAGGCATCGTGTGCGACCGCTGCGGTGTGGAAGTAACAGAAAAGAAAGTACGCCGTGAGCGCCTTGGCCATATAAAGCTGGTGGTGCCTATTGTGCATATATGGTACTTCAAGAGCCTGCCTAATAAGATAGGTTACCTGCTGGGCGTGAGCTCCAAGAAAATGGAGAGCATCGTTTATTACGAGCGCTATGTGGTGGTAGCTGCGGGTGAGGCTGAAGAAATGATCCGTACGAAACTGAACCTGAAAGACTCAGAGAAAACGGACCAGCAGTTGCTTACAGAAGACGAATACCTGGAGATACTGGATGCGCTTCCGAAGGAGAACCAATATCTGCCTGATGAAGATGCTAACAAATTCATAGCCAAGATGGGTGCCGAGGCAGTGCATATGCTGCTGTCGCGCATTGACCTTGACAAATTATCTTACGACCTGCGTAATGCAGCTGCCAATGAAACATCGCAGCAGCGTAAGCAGGAGGCACTGAAGCGCCTGAGCGTAGTGGAAGCATTCCGCGATGCGAATACGCGTATAGAGAACCGCCTGGAGTGGATGGTGATGCAGTACATACCGGTGATACCACCGGAGCTGCGCCCACTTGTGCCGCTGGATGGTGGCCGTTTTGCGTCGTCTGACCTTAATGATCTTTACCGCCGTGTGATCATACGTAACAACCGCCTGAAGCGCCTTATAGAGATCAAAGCTCCAGAGGTGATCCTGCGTAATGAAAAGCGTATGCTGCAGGAAGCAGTTGACTCCCTGTTTGATAACAGCCGTAAGTCGAACGCTGTAAAAGCGGAAGGCGGACGCGCACTGAAGTCACTGTCGGATGTGCTGAAAGGTAAGCAAGGCCGTTTCCGCCAGAACCTGCTTGGTAAACGTGTAGACTACTCAGGCCGTTCGGTTATCGTGGTAGGCCCTGAAATGAAGCTCCATGAGTGTGGCCTGCCTAAGGACATGGCTGCGGAGCTTTTCAAACCATTTATCATACGCAAGCTGATAGAAAGGGGTATAGTAAAAACAGTAAAGAGCGCGAAGAAACTGGTGGAGCGCAAGGAAGCGGTAGTTTGGGATATCCTTGAGAATGTACTTAAAGGCCACCCCATCCTCCTGAATCGTGCCCCAACGCTGCACAGGCTTTCCATACAGGCCTTCCAGCCAAAACTTATTGAAGGAAAGGCGATACAGCTGCACCCACTGGTGTGTTCTGCCTTCAACGCCGACTTTGACGGTGACCAGATGGCGGTACACGTGCCGCTGAGCAATGCTGCTATTACAGAAGCGCAGCTGCTGATGCTGGCATCTCACAACATCCTTAACCCGCAGAATGGTACGCCAATTACCCTGCCTTCACAGGACATGGTACTGGGACTGTATTATATCTCTAAGGGTAAAAAATCGACCGAAACTGAAAAGGTAAAGGGAGAGGGTAAGGCATACTATAGCACTGAAGAAGTAATTATAGCGCACAATGAAGGTAAAGCAGATCTGCATGCGTGGATAAGGGTTAAGGGCAATGTTCGTGATAACGAAGGCAACCTGAAAAACCAGCTTATTGAAACGACTGTAGGCCGTGTGCTTTTCAACCAGTTTGTGCCGAAAGAGCATGGATTTGTAAATGCGCTGCTTACCAAGAAGTCTTTGCGTGAGATCATTGGCCAGATATTGAAGAACACGAACATTCCCAAGACTGTTCACTTCCTCGACGATATTAAAACGCTTGGTTTCCGTACGGCATTCCGTGGCGGACTATCATTCAACATCAATGACCTTACGGTGCCTGATGTAAAAGAGCAATTAGTTGAAGCTGCACAGGTAGAGGTAGATGAGATATGGGACAACTACAACATGGGGCTCATTACCAATAACGAGCGCTATAACCAGGTGATCGATGTATGGAGCCGTGTGGATACCCGTGTAACAGAAACGCTGATACGTGAGATGGCTGCAGATAAGCAAGGTTTCAACTCAGTATACATGATGCTTGACTCAGGTGCGCGTGGCTCTAAACAGCAGGTGAAGCAGCTGGCGGGTATCAGGGGACTGATGGCCAAGCCACGTCGTAGCGGATCTTCAGGGTCGGAGATCATCGAGAACCCGATCCTTTCGAACTTCAAAGTAGGCCTGAACGTATTGGAGTACTTCATCTCTACCCACGGTGCGCGTAAAGGTCTTGCGGATACAGCCCTTAAAACGGCGGATGCAGGTTACCTGACTCGTCGTCTTGTAGATGTGGCGCAGGATGTTGTTATCAATGGCGAAGACTGCGGTACGCTGCGCGGCATTGCAACATCGGCACTGAAAGATAACGAAGAAATAGTGGAGCCACTGTATGACCGTATACTGGGACGTACATCTCTGCACAATATATATGACCCGCTGACTGATGAGCTGGTAGCTAATGCAGGCGAGGAAATAACAGAAGACATAGGCAAGCGCATAGAAGAAAGCGCGATAGATATAGTAGAGATACGCTCAGTGCTTACCTGCGAAAGCCGCAGGGGAGTATGTTCGAAGTGCTACGGTAAGAACCTGGCAACGGGCTACATGGCGCAGAAAGGTGATGCAGTAGGTATTATTGCAGCACAGTCGATAGGTGAGCCGGGTACTCAGCTTACCCTCCGTACCTTCCACGTGGGTGGTGTTGCGGGTTCATCGGCCATCGAATCTCAGCTGACCGCACGCTTTGACGGTACTATACAATTTGACGGCCTGCGTACTACCAAGTACAAAGACGCTGAAGGCGAAGACCAGATAGTAGTAATAGGCCGTACGGGTGAGGTGCGTATAGTAGATGTGGCTAATGACCGCCTGCTTATCACCAACAACATACCATACGGCTCTATATTGAAAATAGCTAATGGCAAGAAGGTGGCCAAGGGTGATGTGATCTGCACATGGGATCCGTTTAACGCCGTGATCATTTCTGAGATCAGCGGAAGGGTGAGGTTTGACAGCGTGATCGAGGGTATAACTTTCCGCGAAGAGGCTGATGAGCAAACAGGCCACCGCGAGAAAGTGGTTATTGAGACCAAGGATAAAACTAAGATCCCTGCTATCTTCATCGATGGTAAGGAGAGCAAAATGTATAACCTCCCGGTAGGTTCGCACATAGTAGTGAATGTAGACGACGAGGTATACAACGGCCAGGTGCTTGTGAAAATACCACGTGTAATGGGTCGCAGCCGCGACATCACGGGTGGTCTGCCGCGTGTAACGGAGCTGTTTGAAGCACGTAACCCGAGCAACCCTGCTGTTGTAGCAGAGATAGACGGTGTGGTAGGCTTCGGTAATGTGAAGCGTGGTAACCGCGAGATCATCGTAGAATCGCGCGAAGGACTGGTGAAAAAGTACCTGGTGCCGCTTACCCGTCATATCATGGTGCAGGATGGTGACTTTATCAAAGCAGGTAACTCACTGTCGGATGGTGCAACCACGCCAAACGATATCCTTTCGATCAAGGGCCCGTTTGCGGTGCAGGAGTACCTGGTGAATGAGATACAGGAAGTTTATCGCCTGCAGGGTGTGAAGATCAATGACAAGCACATAGAGGTGATCGTTCGCCAGATGATGCGTAAAGTGAACATCGTTGATCCGGGAGATACCAAGTTCCTTGAAGAAGATACGGTTGATAAGTTTGAGTTCATGGACGAGAACGACTGGATCTATGACAAGAAGGTGGTAACTGAATCGGGCAGCTCTGAGAAGATGCACGCCGGCCAGATAGTGACGCTGCGCGAGATACGCGAAGAGAACAGCGGACTACGCCGCTCTGACAAGAAGGTGGTAGAATACCGTGATGCGAGCCCTGCAACATCTTCACCGATGCTGCTTGGTATCACCAAGGCATCGCTGGGTACGCAGAGCTGGATATCAGCGGCATCGTTCCAGGAAACCACGAAAGTTCTTTCGCAGGCATCTATTAATGGTAAAACTGATTACCTGATGGGCCTGAAGGAGAACGTAATCACCGGTAACCTGATACCTGCAGGAACGGGTATGCGCGAATTTGACGACCTGGTAGTGGGCTCTAAAGAAGAGTTCGAGCTGCTGATGGCTAACCGCGACGTACTGCAGTTTGACGAAGAAGAATAGTTGATTTGAAAATTTGGGAATTTGAAGATTTGAAAATTCCCGTGTAATGATACAGACCGCTCAGAGATGGGCGGTCTTTTTGTATTACTGAGGTTGTGGAAAAGGAGTCTATACCCGGATATCAATAAAGGATAAACTTGCTTTTACTTTCGATGTCTGTTCGCTTATCGAAGATGAAATCTGCATATTTTGTTTCATTGGCTTTAGCAGATACCGTTGTTGCTGATCGACCGTATTCGGTTCCCGAATTATCCGTTATACGTGCGGAAATGTTGCCATTAAAATCGTGTGCGAAAATGAGATAAACGGTAAGCATATTTTTACTTTCGGTGCCGGGAGCTTTGCCGATAGTAAATCTGCCAAACGATATTCCCTGTTGCTTTAAATCATCCGAAAGGGTTATTTCGCTTTCAAGCGTTTGTTCTACACCTTTAGAAACGCCTTTTACAAATTCAGAAGATCCGGTACCAACGGCTTCGCCCGTTTTGTTGATAGCTTGTTTCGCTTTGTTTTTAATCCCATCGCAGGAAGCCAATAAGACCAGGGCAATTGATGCAAGTGTAAATCGTCGCCTATAAAAAATGTTATCAGGTAAGTAAATTGTCTTCTTGTTCGTATGACCCACCACCAAACATTTCATTATTCTCTATCACCGTTTGCTCTACATATTTCAGCAGCATAGCATCCAGTTCAGGGCTTTTATTAAATAGGACTTTAACGGTTATTGGTACCACCACTAATGCGATATTCCAGGCGCGTAGCTTTTCGGCATGCAGGTGCAGGCGGGCAGCATCTTTCTCGGTAGTAACTATTATTTTGTCGGGCTTGTTCCAGTTGTCGAAAGCCGCCCTGATCTCTTCGAGGTCGGAGCTTACGAAGTAATGGTGATCGGCATAAGTAAGCGTGTGTACATGAGCGGCCTGGCTATTGAGGTAGTCCAAAAGTGGCTCGGGGCGGGCAATGCCGCACACCAGCAGAATGCTTTTACTGACAAGGTCTATAGCCTCCCCGGTAAAAAGGTCATAAGTGGAGTCGTACTGGATATACGTGAAGTATACCTGCTGCGCGGGTAGGGGAGCGATGCTGCGCTTTATATCTTCCGCGTCCTTTTCTGTAAGGCCTGCGTGGCATTTTGAAACAAGGATAATATCTGCCCGCTTGTATGCGGTCCTGCTTTCACGAAGGCTGCCAAAGGGGAGTATGTGGTCTTTGTAAAATGGCTTCGAGAAGTCGGTGATCAGGATATTGATACCTGGCCTTACCGAGCGGTGCTGGTAAGCATCGTCGAGCAGTATAACCTCAATATCAGGGCGGCGCTGCAGCAGTGTAGGAATGCCCGTGATCCGCTCTTCTGCCACGCTTACCACTAATCCCGGGTACTTCATGTGGTATTGCATGGGCTCATCGCCAATGCGCAAAGCATTGCTCTTGTCATCGGCTATAATAAAGCCCTGTGTATGCCGCTTGTAGCCACGGCTCATGGTGGCTACGGTGTATTGGTATTCGAGCAGCCTGATGAGATATTCAATGTGCGGGGTTTTGCCGGTGCCACCGGTGGAGAGATTGCCGACAGAAATTACGGGTACGCTAAACTGGATTGACGAAAAGAATTTCGAATCATACATCCGGTTTCGCAGCCACACTACAGCGCCGTAAATAAGTGCAAGCGGATAGAGCAGCAGCCGCACAACTGAGAAAATATAATAGAGGATATTTTTGGAAGTCATTGGGTGCAAAGAACGGGAAATAATAATAAACCGGGTATTGGTTTGAATTATATGCAGGTTGCGTAAATTGCGGTATAAGCGGTAAATATGGCCTGGATAGTGCATCCCGTAGTATTGGAAGGAGAAAGAGTAAGACTCGTTCCGCTTGATCATAGTCATATTGATAAGCTGGTGCCTGTGGCCAGGCATGAGCAGATATGGCGACACATCTCCATGAACGGGGCAGATGAAAGCAAAATGAGAAGCCATTTGCAAAGCGCCATTTTGAGGCGCGCTACCGGTGAGCAGTATCCATTCACGGTGATAGACAAGAAAACCGGCGGCATAATTGGCAGCACATTCTTTCATAACATCTTCCCTGAGCATCGGAAACTGGAGATAGGGTGGACCTGGTATGATCCGGCCTATTGGCGCACCGGCTACAATAGAGAGTGCAAGCTCTTATTACTCACCTACTGCTTTGAAACAATGAAGGCGATACGCGTGCAGCTGCAGACCGATGCGACAAATGAGAGAAGCCGTAAGGCAATACTTGGCATTGGCGCAACCTTTGAGGGAATATTGCGCAGAGAGCGTATCAGGGAAAGTGGAGTCTTTCGGGACACAGCGATGTATAGTATAATATCGGAAGAATGGGATGAAGTGAAGCAGCAGCTGGTCTCATCGATCCGTTTCAACGAAACTCACGCTTAGTTTCCTGCTTTTAAATTGTAATGTATTAGCTCAGGCGTCAACTTAGCAGCCTCCGAAGTTGTTTAATCCAATCTTGCAGGTCACGGACTGCTTTGTCAGGATTAACTTAAAAAATATATTAAATCTATCCTAACATCTTTAGTTCTGATGACGCCAAATAAATACAGTAACTACAACAGTGTTAATTGTGAAAAGTGTATTAGCTAATAGTTGCAAATGTGTTATTTTTTTTTGTAATTTTTAGCTTTCGTTGTAAATTTACTCATTAACGCCAGGCAATATCTTATTAGCTTAAGAAATCAAATATGAAGAAACTTTTTTTACCTCTTTTTGTCTTACTGATCGCGCTTTCTGCTTCTTTGTCTGCGCAGACAACTGCCACCTATAGCTTTACAGCGCTTACCGGTACCTATGCAAGTATATCAGGTACGGGTACCAGCACCACAGCCCTAAGCGGCGATGATCTAACCCTCAGTGGAGTGGGCCTTGGATTTACGTTTAATTTTTGCGGCGTAAATTACACGACACTGTCTGTGTGCTCAAACGGTTGGGTATCTTTACCCGGCACCGGAGTTGCTACATTCACCAACGCCTCGGCTAACATTGCAACTGCGGGCTGGCTTATGCCGTTTTGGGATGATCTTCACGGGGCAGGGCATACGGCATATTACCAAACTACCGGAACGGCGCCAAACAGGGTATTTACGTTCGAGTGGAATAATTTTCATACGTTTTCGGCGGCCGGTAATGGTAACATCCAATTGAAGCTTTATGAGACTTCGAATGTTATAGAATTTTGGTATGGCACATCAACATACAGTGGTATATCTGCTACGATAGGTATTGCTAACAGCACAACGGATTGGCAATCATTGCCGACTTCGGGCACCTCGCCAACCCCTTCATTTACTACTTTCACCACAGGTATAGGCAGCTCACCTGCTAACGGTCAGATATACCGCTGGTCTCCGTGCCCGGTTACAGTTACCGCAACCAACAGTGGGGCTGCTTGCCCCGGCGGCAGTGTGACCTTATCTGGTACAAGTACGGGCACCTCGTTCACCTGGAACGGCCCGGGTGGGTATAGCGCCGCTACGCTTACGGCAACAGTGAGCCCGATAACTACCAGCAGCGGAGGCACATACACCTTAGTTGCTTCTAACGGCACATGCACGATGAGTGCTACCACGGTTGTTACCGTAAGCCCTACACCGCCTACTTTTGCAATAACTCCTGCATCGGCAACAACGTGTGGCAGCGCAGTAATGCTCTCTGCCCCACCTTTACCTGCAACTGACATAACGACCACCTTCAGCTCCACCGGTTCATTTACGGTTCCCGATGCAACTGCGGGAGGGGCCATTGGGAATGTAACAGTCAGCGGTATACCGTCACATGCTTCGGTTGCGGATATTTCTGTATTACTGAATAGCGTAACGATGACCTTTGTTGGTGATCTTTCCTTTAATATTGTGGCACCGAACGGAAATAATCTGAACCTTTTTAATCAGCACGGTGGCACCGGTGATAACTTTGTAAATACAAATGTAACATCACTTGGAGGCACAGCGTTTGCAGCATCTGCTGCTCCTTATACGGGTGCTTATTCAGCTACCGCCGCCAGTGGAATCGGACCTACAGGTTTTTTGTCTAACGTAACTACCTGGACACCGCTGTATTCTATTTTGAATGGTACCTGGCAGTTAGCCGCACGTGACTGGACTACTACCGATATTGCGACAGTAAACAGTTGGGCGGTCCGGGTACATTATACTACGCCTGCTATAACGTATACATGGGCTCCAACTGCAGGGTTGTATCTGGACGCTGCACTTACTGTGCCTTATACCGGCGTGCCAACGAATACGGTGTATGCAGCCCCGGCATCAACCACCGTTTATACCGCTACAGCAACCTTAGCAGGTCCGCTTTGCACTAACACTGCTACTTCTACAATTACCTACAGCGGTGCTGCGGGTACTATTACCGGTCCGACCAGCCTTTGTGCCGGAGCTACAATGACCCTGGCTAACGCTACAACGGGTGGTACCTGGAGCAGCAGCAGCACAGGCATTGCGACTATAGGGTCATCTACCGGGATAGTGAGCGGTGTATCTGGAGGCACTGCTACGATCAGTTACACACTGACCAGCGGTTGTTTTACAATATATAATATTACTGTTAACGCTACACCACCTGCAATTACCGGCACTGCCGCAGTATGTGTTGGCGCCACTACAACGCTTGCCAACACTTTAACCGGCGGCACGTGGAGCAGCAGCAATACCGCAGTGGGAACTGTGGGTGCATCGACAGGCATTGTTGCCGGTATTACCAGCGGTACTACCACGATCACCTATATTACAGCGGCAGGATGCTTTAATACCCGCGTGGTAACGGTAAACCCATTGCCGGCGGCGATAACAGGAGCAACCTTCTCTTTGTGCGCAGGACAGACAATTTCACTTAGTAATGTGACGCCGGGTGGCATTTGGCAGAGCAGCACTACCTCAGTTGCAACCGTGTCACCGACAACTGGTACCACCACTGTGGTTACAGGTGTGTCTGCGGGAACATCTACCATCTCTTATCGTGTATCGGGTTGTGCGGCTACAGTGGTTGTGACGGTAGTTTCGGCGCCGTCTGCTATCGGTGGTTCGCTGAGCGTTTGTCTTGGATCAACCTCTTCACTAACAAGCTCACCTCCGGGAGGCACGTGGACCAGCAGCAATCTTTCGGTTGCCCCAATTAATGCTTCGACTGGCGTGGTGAGTGGTATCACACTCGGAACTTCTTCAATAACTTATTCGATAGGTGTGGGCTGCGTTGCTACTGCGGTAGTGACAGTCATCCCATTACCTGCCGCTATTACCGGAACTATGATGGTGTGCCCCGGCACTACTACTACGTTAAGTGATGCATCTGCGGGCGGCACCTGGAGCGCTTCTGCGGGAACAGGAACTGTAACAGTAGCCAGCGGCACAGGTGTAGTAACAGGTGGAACGGTGGGAACCGCAACAGTTACTTATACTGTAGGTACCGGCTGTTATGTAACGACAACAGTTACGGTGAACCCGAACCCATCAGCGATAGTGGGGTTGTACACAATGTGTGCGGGTAGCACCTCGACATTTACTGATGCTACACCGGGAGGCACATGGAGCAGCAGCTCAGCTATCGTAACGATAGGCTCATCTTCGGGTATAGCCACGGCGGGAGTATCTGCCGGCACAGCAACTATAACCTACAGGGTAACTGCCACAAACTGCTTTACCACAGCTACGATAACCGTTAACCCGCTGCCTGCGGCGATCGTCGGTGGCCTCTCTGTATGTCCCGGTTTGTGTACCACACTTACCGACGCTACAGCCGGCGGTACCTGGAGTATCAGTTCTGCAACCATAGCCACCGTTAGTGCGTCGGGTGTTGTATGCGGTGTTTCTGCGGGTACGGCAACAGTGACGTATACGGCCGGCACAGGCTGCTACCGTACTGCTACAGTGACGGTGAACACACCGCCTGCGGCTATTAGCGGGCCTACAGCAGTATGCTTTGGCTATACAATTACAATGACCAATGCTACCGGCGGTGGTACGTGGAGCAGCAGCAATGCAACTATTGCATCGGTTGGATCACTGACTGGTGTGGTTACAGGTAATGCTGTAGGTACAGCTACGATAACGTATACAGCAGCTACAGGCTGCTTTGCGACAACGACAGTAACCGTGAACCCCGGCCCCGGTGTAATAACCGGCACGCTGAGCGTGTGTATAGCGCAGACGACTACGCTGAGCACATCGGCAGCTGGTGGCATATGGAGCAGCAGCAACCCGGCTGTGGCGACAGTAAATGCATCAGGTGTAGTGACAGGCATGACGGATGGCACATCAACGATAACATATTCACTGGGTACAGGCTGCGTGGCAACAGCGGTGGTGACAGTGACACCATTGCCAGCACCAATAACCGGTACACCAATAACATGTGTAGGCTCGTGCACTACACTTGCAGATGCTAGCACAGGTGGCGCGTGGACGATCAGTCCGGCAACGGTAGCAACCGTTACTTCTGGTACCGGTGTGGTGTGCGGCGTATCGGCAGGTACTGCAACAGTGACCTATACAACAGGGTGCCCAATAACAGCGGTAGTAACAGTGAACCCGCTTCCTGCGGCCATTACCGGTACCCTTGCTACCTGCGCAGGCTCGTGCACTACGCTGAGCAATGCCAGTGCGGGTGGTACGTGGAGCATCAGCTCTGCAGTAGCAACAGTAGGCTCAGCTACGGGCATTGTGTGCGGCATAACAGCAGGTACAGCAACAGTGACCTACACCTTACCAACCGGCTGCCGTATGACAGCGGTAGTAACAGTGAACCCATTACCAACCTCGATAACCAGCTCCACAGGCAGCATGAATGTATGCGTGGGATCAACAATAGTATTGAGTGGTGCGCCAACAGGCGGCACATGGATAAGCAGCAATACAGCGATAGCAACGATAGGTTCCTCATCAGGGGTACTCACAGGTGTGACAGCCGGTACGGTGACCATTACATATACATTATCAACGGGCTGCTCACTTACTACAACGGTAACGGTAAACCCGCTGCCATCAGCTATTACAGGCGGCCTTACGGTATGCCCTGGCACGACAACGACATTGAGCAACACGAGCACCGGCGGTATCTGGAGCAGCGGTAACTTATCAATAGCCACGGTGGGCACAAGCTCGGGTGTGGTTACGGGTGGTCCTGCGACAGGCCCGGTGACCATTACCTATACCTTACCTACAGGCTGCCGCACTACAGTGGTAGTTACCAATAACCCGCTGCCAGCGGCGATAAGCGGAACGCCGACAGTATGCGAAGGGCAGAACACCACGCTGAGCAGTGGCACATCGGGAGGCAGCTGGAGCACAATAAGCACTAATGTCACAATAGGCTCATCGACAGGGATTGTATCTGGAGTGACAGCAGGTACAGCAGTAATAACGTACACACTCAGCGCTACAGGTTGTTACAGGACGATAACAGTTACGGTACAAGCCAACCCTGCAGCCATCACGGGTGCGTTTAGTGTGTGTGCAGGCTTATGCACTACACTGAGCAGCACAACACCGGGTGGGGCATGGATCAGCAGCAATACGGCGGTGGCGACAGTAGCCCCATCGACAGGGGTTGTATGCGGCGTATCTGCGGGCACAACGACCATTACCTATATTATGAGCACGGGCTGCTACAGCACAGCAGTAGTAACGGTAACCACTGCCCCTACAGCTATAACCGGTACATTGACCGTATGCGAAGGCTCGACAACAACGCTGAGCAGCGGCCCTTCGGGCGGCACATGGAGCAGCAGCAATACAGCAGTAGGCACAGTAGATGCAGCGACAGGCGTTGTAACGGGGATACTTACCGGTACAACAACGATAACTTATTCACTGGGCACCGGCTGTACGAAGACAGCGGTGGTAACGGTAAATACCTCCCCTGCGATCATCATGGGCAGCCTTGGTATCTGCACGGGTACAACAACAACACTGAGCAATGGTACACCTGGCGGCACGTGGAGCAGCAGCAACCCATCGGTTGCTACAGTAAGCTCTGGCGGAGTGGTAACGGGCGTTTCCTGCCCTGCGACGGTGACTATATCATATACCTTATCATCTGGTGGCTGCAGCCGTATGGCTACGGTGACAGTTAACTGCCTTCCTGCGGCGATCACCGGTACCATGACGGTATGCCAGGGGCAGACCACAACAGCATCGAGTGCGACAGCAGGTGGTGTATGGACAAGCAGCAACACGGCAGTAGCTACGGTAAACTCATCCACCGGTGTTATCACAGGTGTATCCGGCCCGGGCACAGCAACAATAACTTATTCATTAGGTACCGGCTGTATCACAACAGCAGTGGTAACGGTTCTTCCGCTTCCAGCAGCAATAGGCGGTGCGCTGAATGTGTGCATAGGCTTCACCACGACACTGACGGATGCAACACCTGGTGGCACGTGGAGCAGCAGCGACCCATCGGTTGCTACTATCTCCTCAACAGGCGTAGTTAGCGGGTTAACGGCAGGTACAACTACGATCACTTACATGCTTACCTCAACAGGCTGTTATATCACGGCTGTAGTAACGGTAAATCCACTGCCTTCAGCGATCATGGGAGCTACAGGCTTCTGTAACCTTACGACCACCACACTGAGCAACGCTACCCCGGGTGGTACCTGGAGTAGCGCAGACCCTGCAATTGCATATTTCCCAAGTCCGGGTTCGGGGGCGCTGACCGCAAGTGGTATCGGTACCGTTAATGTATGTTATACCTTGCCAACGGGTTGTTCGGTATGCAGGAATGAAACCATCATTCTTGCGCCATTCCCGATCACGGGTCCGGCGGATATTTGTGAAGGCTCGTGCATCACCCTTGGTAATATCATCAGTGGTGGTACATGGACCAGCACGACACCTGCAGTAGCTACGATAACAACTCCTGGCGGTGTGCTGTGCGGCCTTACAACAGGTACAACAAGCATTACCTACGAGCTTTCGAATGGCTGCTATTCCACGCAGACAGAGACGGTGAACGCGACGCCGGGCGCAATAACGGGCACACAGGAAGTGTGTGTTGGCCTGACCACAACATTAAGTAACGGCTTAGCCGGCGGTGCATGGTCGAGCGGAGACATTACTATCGCTATCGTGGATGCTGGTACAGGAGTAGTTACGGGCATGGATGCAGGCACAGTAGTCATTACCTACGCAATGGGTACCGGCTGCTATGCAATGGCTGTTGTTACCGTGAACCCACTGCCGGAAGCCATCAGTGGCCCGACAGATGTGTGCGTGGGACTTACCATAACGTTGTCGAGCGCCTCAGGCGGCGGCACATGGGGCAGCGCCAATCCATCTATAGCAGATGTAAGCCCCACGGGCGGAGTGGTTACCGGCATATCGTCGGGTACGGTGACGATCACCTACACACTGCCTACCGGCTGTATCACAACAATAGTAATAACAGTTAACCCGCTTCCATCAGCGATCACGGGTATCTTCAGCGTATGTGTTGGCAACACCTCAACACTTGATAACATATCAACGGGCGGCACCTGGAGCAGCAGCAACATGGGTGTGGCCACAGTTGGCCTTACCTCCGGCATTGTAACAGGCACAGGAGCGGGTACAGCAACGATAACTTATACGCTGTCTACGGGCTGTATATCGACAATTGAGTTTTCAGTGAACCCGCTGCCTACAGCTAT
>JAZKFF010000031.1:0-102221 GCA_040386555.1 Bacteroidota bacterium
TTGCCACTAAAGTATAAACACCCGCGCTCGCTGCACTTGCAGTAAGCGATGGGTTTTGTAATGCTGAGGTAAAGCTGTTAGGCCCTGTCCACGACCATGAGGTAGCACCGGTAGCGCTGCTTGTAAGGTTCAGCGTAGAACCGGCACATATAGCTGTGGCTGATGCAACCGCAGTAGCAGATGTTGGCACACCCGTTGTTACGCTCACTGCTGAAGTGGTAGCTGCTGCGGCACTACCGCAAGAGTTATTGGCAACTAAAGTATATACCCCTGCGCTTGCAGCACTTACAGTAAGCGATGGGTTTTGAAGTGTTGAGGTAAAGCTGTTAGGACCCGCCCATGACCATGAGGTAGCATTTGTAGCGCTTCCCGTAAGGTTCAATGTAGAACCTGCGCATATAGACGTAGCTGATGCACTTGCGGTAACAGATGTCGGAACGCCTGCACCTGCCGATACAGTTACTGTGGCAGTGGTAGCCTGTGTAGCACTACCACATACATTGCTTGCAACAAGGGAATATACACCCGAGCTTGCCGCACTTACAGTAAGCGATGGATTTTGCAAAGTAGACGTAAAGCTGTTCGGACCAGTCCATGACCAGGCAGTAGCACCAGTAGCGTTGCCTGTAAGATTCAGTGTAGCGCCACTGCACATTGTTGTTTCAGATGCGGTAGCTGTCACCGACGATGGAACAGCTGTTGTCACGCTCACTGCCGATGTTGTAGCTACTGTAGCATTACCACATACATTGCTCGCTACTAATGAATAGATACCCGCACTTGCAGCACTTGCAGTAAGCGATGGATTTTGTAATGTAGAGGTAAAGCTGTTAGGACCAGTCCACGACCATGCAGTAGCACCGGTAGCACTGCCGGTAAGGTTCAGGGTAGAGCCGGCACATACAGACGTAGCTGATGCAACCGCAGTAGCGGATGTTGGTACACCCGTAGTCACACTTACTGCAGAGGTAGTAGCCGCTGTAGCATTACCGCAAACGTTACTAGCAACTAATGAATAGATCCCCGCACTTGCTGCACTTACAGTAAGCGATTCGTTCAGAACCGTAGAAGTAAATCCGTTGGGGCCTGTCCACAACCAGTCAGTAGCACCAGCCGCGCTGCCGGTAAGGTTCAGTGTAGAGCCGGCACATATAGAGGTGGCTGATGCGAAAGCTGTAACAAATGATGGTACGCCGGTGGTTACATCGACAGCCGATGTAGTAGCGGCCGTAGCATTACCGCATACGTTACTTGCCACTAAAGTATAAACACCCGCGCTCGCTGCACTTGCAGTAAGCGATGGGTTCTGCAATGCAGAAGTAAAGCTGTTAGGCCCCGTCCACGACCATGAGGTAGCACCGGTTGCGCTGCCGGTAAGGTTCAGCGTAGAACCAGCACATATAGATGTAGCTGATGCAACCGCAGTAGCCGATGAAGGTACACCCGTAGTTACACTCACTGCTGATGTAACTGCCTGCGATGCATTACCGCATGCGTTGCTCGCCACCAGGGTATATACACCACCGCTGGTAGCGCCTACCGTATGAGTAGGGCTTTGTAGTGCTGAGGTGAATCCGCTTGGGCCTGTCCACGACCATGCGCTGGAGTTAGTAGCGCCGCCCGTAAGCGTAAGCGTTGCGCCACTGCACAATGAAGTTGATGAAGCGCTTGCCGTGGCAGATGTTGGTGTACCAGTATAAACAGTAACCGAAGATGTAACTGCCTGCGATGCATTACCGCATGCATTGCTAGCCACCAGGGTATATACACCGCCAGTTGTAGCGCTCATAGTACGGGTAGGACTCTGTAAAGCTGAAGTAAATCCGCTCGGGCCTGTCCACGACCATGCGTTGGCATTAGTTGCACCGCCCGTAAGCGTAAGCGTTGCGCCACTGCACAATGAAGTTGATGATGCGCTCGCTGTAGCAGACGTTGGGGTACCTGTATAAACAGCTACAGAAGATGTAACAGCCTGCGTTGCGCTACCGCAAACATTGCTTGCAACAAGTGTATATACACCACCCGTGGTAGCACTCATAGTACGAGTGGGGCTCTGCAACGCCGAAGTAAAGCTGGCAGGCCCGGTCCATGACCAAGCAGTAGCATTCGTTGCTGCGCCGGTGAGTGTTAATGTTGCCCCACTGCACAGCGATGTCGATGATGCACTGGCGCTCACTGTCGTCGGCACACTGCTGTAAACAGTTACCGAAGCTGTCACTGCTTGTGTTGCGCTGCCGCATGTATTGCTTGCAACAAGCGTATATACGCCACCACTCGTAGCACTCACTGTGCGGGTGGGGCTTTGTAATGTAGATGTAAAGCTGCCCGGCCCTATCCACGACCACGATGTGGCACCGGTAGCAGCACCGGTCAGTGTAAGCACTGATCCCGAGCATAATGTTGTAGCCGAAGCGGACGCAGTAGCGCCGGTAGGTGTGCTTGTAGTATTAAAAGAAGCAGTATTACTTGAAGATACAGTTGCGCCACAGCTGCCATTCGAAACGCCGGTGATCGTTACCGTATTAGTTCCGGTTGCAGTAAGCAGGCTACCAGGTATACTAAATGTACCATTGCTGGCGCCCATTGTAAGTGTAGCCGTATTACCTGTTGAACTGTTAGCACCACTAACATTATAAGTAACGGTAAAGGTACCTGTGCCAATACTTGTCGAGTTTACTGTAACCGTAGATGCCGCTGAGGCACAAACCGAGGTAGCAGATGGAGAGGTAAAGTTAGATACACTTGGAGTAGCACCTGCGTTCACTGTCAGCTGCGCCTCGGTAGATGATTCTACGGCAAGAGAAACTGCTTCAGTAACCGCAGCAGAATAAAGACCGGCATCGCCTGAGACTACAGATGCTATTGTATAAGTAGCGTTCGTCGCTCCGCTAATAGCAACACTGTTCTTCCTCCACTGATAAGTAAGTGCGTTTCCCCCGGTAGCAGGTGTTGCTGTTACAGCGAAGGTCACGCTCGTTCCAGTACACCTTGTTGCCGCAACAGGGTGACTGGTGATCGTGGGGGGAGTTGTTGGAGCAATATCACTGCTGCCGCTCCATGTATAGCTGCACGTTTTAAATGATGCCCCCGTCGACGGATGTACAAATTCGACCGCGAATTTCGAAGCATTTGGAAGGTTTACTGTATAAAAGCAGTATCGGATTGCTTTGTGTCCCGACGTAGTAGTTGAATCAAACGCAGATGGAGGGCCCATGATCGTTGAAGCGATCACACCATCTATATACACGTTCTTTATAGCCGGCACATATGAGGGTGAAGTCGCACTCGTCCATTTCATGAAGAAGCCACCTGTTTTTGTCAGGCTGCCGCAACAGGTGCTGTATGTATAAGGCGTTCCGCTTATTCCGGATGCCTCGGCAGTGGTACCACCAGCACCTGGGCAATCCGTGGGAGCATTGTTACCATTATTCCTGTTGTATAGCGTTGGACATGTCTGACCATACGAGAACAACGGCAACATCAGGATAAAAACAAAAACTGGTAGTAATTTTTTCATTAGATGATTTTTTTGTTTTCTTGACTTATAACTACTTAATAGCACTCCAAAACATATTGTCTAATCCCAATCATTGCACTGCCCAAAACACCCATTATGGAGAATAAGTCATAAAGATGTAACGAATAAAATGTAAAAAAAATAGCATGAGCACCAGATAAGCCCCCGTTGAGTTCGAAGGCGGGTATCTTGAGTTCGAACAAGGCTATAATTTATAATAAACTATATTGGATTAATTTTGTGAATTTACGGTAACTGCCCAATTCTTTAATCATGTTTGACCTTGTAACTGAAAATAAATATTTCTACTAAAAATCAACATGTTATGTTAATCACGCAAACATATATAAATTAAATATTGTTCATTCGGTTGACCAAAAAACAAGCAAAAAAAATAATCGAGATTAAATTTTAATGCATAAGTAGCGATGTAGTGGTAAAGTCCAACATAGGTATACTAGGCTAGTACCACTGAGGCGGGGTAGCAAGCAAAAAATGGGCGCCATAGTGGCGCCCATACATACTAATCATTAAATTAAATTATATGCTACTGCTTCACCGCTTTCAGGTCCAGCTCTATATTTACTGTTTCTGATATAAACTTATCCCCCAGCGTCTTGTCATTGCCGTAGTTCATATGCCATTGCGTCCTGTCAATATCAAAGTTAGCTTTAGCCTTAAGTACCTTCCCATCCAGATCTATTTTAGCAGGAAACGTTACGTTCTTTGTATCTTCCTTTAAAGTAAGATTCCCACTCACGTTGTAGTTAGCGCCATCTGTCACTGAGGCATTCTTTTCGCCTTTGTACGGCGTTACACTGGTGATCTCAAATTTCGCAGTGCCAAATTTAGCTGCGTCAAAGAAATCTCCGCTTAGCAGGTGCGGCCGCAGCTTGTCCTGGAACATGGCTTCCTTCTGCTCTAGGTCCATGGAATTGATATTAATCACAAAGCTACCGCCACTTATCGCGTCGTTATCTACCGCCACATTGCCCGATGATAGCCGGAACTTTCCAGGGTGGTTCTTCCCTACTCCACGGCCTGTAAACCGCACATAGGAGTCAGCTGTGTCCACAGCATAGGTTGTTCCGGTGACCGCCGCTGTTTTCTGCTCAGTATTGATGGCAGCGTCATCTCCCTTTGGTGCATCAGAGCAGGATGCTAATGTAATGATACCGGCAGTCGCAACCGCGCCTAAAATGTTTTTAAAGTACATAGTGGTGTTTTCAATTGCTTCACAAAAATCGCACCCTTGAGGTCGACAAACATTATTGTACCAACGGTCCATTTCCCGCCGGGATATTATAGATGCGTTAAAAGCCTCTTAAAACGTATACTTCTCTATCTCGCTATAAGAACAATTATACTCCCAGGTGCGTATATACTCTTAAATTTGAAAACAATGATCCGCACAATTCAGTTATCACTATTGCTGCTGGCCGTGTTCTGCCAGTTCTCAGCATGTGCTCAAAAAGAAAAATACGGGCAATCCAAAACTTTTAAACAAATGAACAGTACAACACCGCAAGAAAAAGATCACAAATTAGAAACAGCAACTTTCGGCGCCGGCTGCTTTTGGTGCGTTGAGGCCCAGTTCCAGCAACTACAGGGTGTAGAAAAAGTTGAGTCGGGCTACACCGGCGGACAGGTAGACAACCCCACTTATAAGCAGGTGTGCAATGGCAACACTGGCCATGCCGAGGTGTGCAATGTCTATTATGACCCTTCTGTTATTTCTTTCGATGAGCTGCTATCAGCCTTCTGGACCACCCACGACCCTACCCAGCTCAATAGGCAGGGCAATGATGTGGGCACCCAATACCGGTCTGCAATATTTTACCACAGCGAGGAACAAAAAAATAAAGCTGAGGAATACAAGAAAAAGCTGAACGATGAAAAAGCTTGGGATAAGCCGGTAGTAACGGAGATCGCTCCCTTCACCAAATTTTATATAGCTGAAGACTATCACCAAAATTATTATAACCAGAATGGCGACCAGCCTTACTGTTCGTTCGTTGTGCAGCCTAAGCTGGAGAAATTCAGAAAGGTGTTTAAGGATAAACTAAAGAAGCCCGCACAGCACTAAGCGCGCTCCTATCAGTTGATGTAGGGCGCTTCGTCTTGCCCCGATATTGTAGTCTGTGCTTTTTACGTTTTGCACCCTTGCCTTTTAACTTTTCCCTTTCGACTTAATACTAGCCCCTTATGGGGCTTTTTTAATTGCATGTGGCATAAATTTTTTGTCAAAGTTTGAAAACAGTTTTCCATGAAAAAAACCACAACTAACAAAAGTACTGGCAGCGCTGCGTCTCGCTCAAAAGCCGCTCCTGCAAAGGCCGCTGCTCCATCAAAAGCTGCTGCTAAAAATGCACCGGCTAAAAAAAGCGCACCAGCCGCTAAAAAGAGCGCACCAGCTAAAAGCGCACCAGCCAAAAAGAGTGCGCCCGCCAAAAAATCTGCAACGGGCCGCTCTATGGCTAAGCCTGTAATGGATGAAAGCAGCATGCTGCTTGAGTTTTTTACAGAGGAGCTGAAAGACATTTACTGGGCTGAAAAGCACCTGCTGAAAGCATTGCCTAAAATGCAAAAAGCCGCAACATCGCAGGAGCTCAAAGATGCCATCGCTGATCACGTTGCTGTTACCCAGACTCAGGTAGAGCGCCTCGAAGAAATTTTCGGGATGCTGGGCAAGAAAGCACAAGGCAAAAAATGCGATGCGATCGTTGGTATCACAGAAGAAGGCAACGGCATCCTCGAAGAAACACAAAAAGGTACAGCTACGCGCGATGTAGGTATCATCCTCTCGTCACAGAAGATCGAGCACTACGAGATAGCCACATATGGTGGGCTCGCGCAGCTTGCCCGCACACTGGGCAAAAACGATATAGCCGATATTCTTGCTGAAACGCTTGAGGAAGAAAAAGAAGCGGATGAATTGCTCACGACCATCGCCGAAAGCCGCGTAAACATCGAAGCTGCAGAAGAAGATGAAGATGAAGATGGCGAGGATGAAGATGAAGACAGCGAAGAAGACGAGTCCGGCGACTAAGGGACAATATAACTATATCTGACAACAATAAACAACTCCTAAATAGCCTGCAACCCGCTATTCCAGTGGTAAAATGCACGAAGTGTAAAAGACACAAATTTTATTGTTGTTTTATAAAAAAAATGTAGATTTGCGTTATTATTAATTTTTTATACCAATTACAATGCAAGAAGGTACAGTAAAATTCTTCAATGAAACTAAAGGATTTGGTTTCATCACCCCGTCAAACGGTGGTCAGGACATCTTCGTTCACGTATCAGGTCTGAAAGACCAAATACGCGAAAATGACAAAGTGTCTTTCGAAGTTCAGAATGGTAAGAAAGGTTTAAATGCAGTGAACGTAAAGGTTATCTAAGCTTTACTGCATCCTCATATCATTGCAAAGACGTGCTTCTGCACGTCTTTTTTGTTTCTGTACTAACTCATTAATATTTGCACGTTACAACCGCTCGTTGCGGCCCAGTTTCTTCAGCATCTTACCATGCTCCCATATAGCATTGCGGAAAGTAGGCATTACCTGGTAAGGAATGTCAAAATCGTTAGCAACGCTCCTCACTATCTTCGCCAGCTTAGGATAATGCACATGGCATATATGGGGGAATAAGTGATGTTCTATCTGGAAGTTAAGTCCGCCTATAAACCAGCATACCAGTTTATTGTTAGGCGCAAAATCAGCCGTATTCATTACCTGGTGCACGGCCCAGTTATTCTCCATCTTCCTTTCGTCCGAAGGGCGCGAGAAGTCCGAGGTCTCTACCACGTGCGCCGGCTGAAAGATACATGCAAGCCCAAAACCGGCCAGCACATGCATCAATACGATACCCCCCACTATATGCTGCCATCCCACATTAGCAAACATTATTGGCAGCACCACGATGTAGGCGACATACATTACTTTTAGCAGGCTCAGCTCCAGCACTGCCTTACCGTAAGATATCTTCTGCTTCACCAGCATGCCGTTCTTATTATAGCGCGCCAGCATCAGGTAGTCCTTAGCTATGATCCAGTACAGGTTCATGATGCAATACACTGCCCAGCAATAAATATGCTGGTAACGGTGCATCTTATATAAAGGCTTCTCCGGCGACATTCTTATGATCGGGCCCGCGTCTATGTCCTCATCCAGCCCTTCTATATTGGTGTAGGTATGGTGCAGTATGTTGTGCTGTATCTTCCAGTTGCGGCTATAGCCACCTAGTATGTTCAGCACGCTGCCCAGCAGGTGGTTCACTGTTTTATTCTCCGTGTAAGCACCATGGTTCGAGTCGTGCATCACAGATGTGCCGATACCTATTATCCCCAGCCCCATCACCAGCCATGCCGCGTAAAACGCCACCAGGCTTACCGAGGCAAGGCCGGTAACTATAAACAGGTAGGGCACAAAGTACATCGATAACATCGCTACAGTCTTCACATACATAGTGCTGTTAGAATAAGGAGAGATACCATTCATCTCGAAGTACTCATTCACCCGAAATTTCACTACATCGTAAAACCCATCCTTTCCCTTAGGAGCGAATTTGACGATCTGCTTCTTTGTTGCTACTGCTGACATTAAATAAATTTCGGCGAATATATAACAATAATTGCGAACATTACAGTTAAAGTATTGCTATATAATTCCGCATTGGTTAATATGACACTAATATGCTTTTATGGGTTTTATTTTTACTATTTTTGCACAAATCAAATTTCTATGCGCAAACTATCTTTCTTTTCAGTTGCAGCCATTGCCGTTTTCGGCGCTTTTACAGTTATGCAGTCGTGCAGTAAAATAACCAAGCTGCACTACGACCTGCCAATGCAGACCGGCTCAGTAGAAGTTACCATCCCGCCAACATCAGACACTACTACACAGCGGGAAGTTGGGTCAGGGGTTAACACGTTCAATATCGACTCGTTTATTAAAGCTAATACAGCAGGCGCGCTGGGTATCAACAATATCAGCAGCGTAAAGCTCACTTCGGTAAAGCTTACACTGCTCAACGGCACCGATACCAGAAACTTTGCCAACTTTCAGAAAGTGTATGCATCGTTCTACACCAATACCAATACAACGCCTAAGATCATAGAGCTTAACAACCCGGATGTAACTGCCTACGCGCTCGAACTGCCGGTAGACCCTAATGAAGAGCTGAAAAGCTACCTTACAGGCAACACCTTCCACTACAGCGTTGGTGGCAAGCTGCGCCGCGCTATCACTGACTCAGTAAAGTGCAAAGTAGAATACAAATTCAACGTTACAGTTAATAACTAAACGATATAGTAAGCACAAAAGTAAAAGCGCCCCACAAGGCGCTTTTACTTTTTTATGTCCCTACTAAAACAAATTGGAAACTATCAAACTGCCGACTGAAAAACTATCTCAGGGTTTCATCCAGCCATTTGAAGAACTCCCGTTGCCATGCAATCCCATTATGCGGATGTAACACCCAGTGATTTTCATTAGGCAAGTATAGCAGCTTGGCTTTAAGATTATGCAGCTTGGCCGCCTGGAAGGCCTCAAGCCCCTGCTCTATCGGTACCCTGAAGTCAAGCCCGCCCTGTATGATCATTATTGGGGCCGTCCACTTATTCACATAATTGCTCGGGTTAAATTTTTCGTAGCTCACATGCGCAGGTTGCTTCCAGTATGCCCCGCCTATATCCCAGTTGGCAAACCACAGTTCTTCCGTAGTGCCATACCAGCTCTTCAGGTCAAATAGGCCATCGTGCGCTATAAAAGTTTTGAACCTGTTGTTGTGCATACCCGCCAACATAAAAGCGCTATACCCGCCATAGCTCGCACCTACGCAGCCCATGCGGCTTTTGTCTACATAGCTTTCCTTGCTTACTGCATCAATAGCGGTCAGGTAGTCCTGCATTGCCAGCCCTCCCCAGTCCTTACTTATTTGCTCATTCCACTGCACACCCCAGCCTGGCATGCCCCGCCGGTTTGGCGCTACAATAATATACCCCTGTGCCGCCATCAGCTGAAAATTCCAGCGCACACTGTAGAACTGTGACAAGGCCGATTGCGGCCCGCCCTGGCAGTAAAGCAGTGTAGGATACTTCTTCGAAGGGTCAAAGTTTGGCGGATAGATCACCCATGCATGCAGGCTTGCCCCGTCCGATGCCGGTATGGTGCGCAGCTCCGTCTTGCTCATCTGTATATTCTGGTACACTTTATCATTCTCATGCGTCAGCTGGCGCATGTCGCCATACTTCGGCTTCACAGCAAATATCTCGTTGGCGTGGTTCATATCGCAGCGCGTCACCATTATCTCTCCGCCTGAGAGGCCTATTATCGAGCTTATATCCCACTTGCCCTTGGTAATGTTATTCACCGCCGTCTTATCCTTCTCGTTATACGGCACATCTATGTCAAACAGCTGCACCGTGCCCTCATAAGGGGCGGTGAAGTAGAGCTTATCGCCCGCACCGTTCCACAGTATATCATTCACAGTGCCATCCCACTTAGCCGTCACATTTGCCTTCTTCTTGGTCACCACCTCCATCACTACTATGTCGTTCTTATCCGCTTCATAGCCATCACGGCTCATGCTCAGCCACGCCAGGCGCCTGCCATCGTTGCTGAATGCCGGCTGCGTATCATACCCCATCATCCCTTCCGACCAGTTCTCGGTTTTCGCAGTGTTAATGCTGTAGAAGTAGATGTCAGTATTGGTGCTCAGCGCATACTCCTTGCCAAATTTCTTCTTGCACACATACGCAAAACCCTTGCTGTCGGGCGACCATACCAGGTCTTCCGCCCCGCCAAAGGGCTTCTGCGGACAGTCATACGGCTCATCTTCCATCAGGTCCTTTACAGTCTTCTCCTTCAGCGAAACCAGGAAGATGTGCGAAAATTTTCCGTCTTCCCAGGTATCCCAGTGGCGGTAGTTGAGGTCAGTATATACCTTGGCAGTAGTGTTCGGCAGATCGCTGTATATATCGGTACCCAGCATTGGCTTTATCAGCACATCCTTAGAGTAGGCCACATACTTGCCATTCGGCGATACCCACACATTCTCCGCATCATGCAAGCCATTATACACTTCTTGCCAGGTATTGCCGCTGTCATTGCTTTGATACAGGAAGTTGTCGTAGGTAGCATACCATGCATTGTCATAGCGCTGCGTTATGGTTTTACCCGCATCGGTTGTCCATTCTCGCTTACTGCCATCGGCCAGGCTTATGCGGTATTGACTGGTCACGCTCTTCTCTGTTTTCCAGTCCACCATCTTAGATGAGTAGTAGAGATACTTACCATCCTTGCTCACGGCATTGCCCGTTACACGGTGCAGGCTCCACAGCATTTCCGGCGTCATCCTGTCTTGCCCCCAACTGGCGGCCGACAGTAGCATTAATAATGGTAACAGTGTGCGCTTCATATTATCTGTATAATGAGTTATTTACTTAGGTTTGGTATTGCCGCGCAGTCCGCCTTTTTTTGCCGGGCCGCCTTCTTCAAAGTCTACCGTGTTTTCCCAGTTGGCTTTCAATGTCAGCGTGCTGCTATTCGGTATCACCTCCTCAGGCTGCAGCATAGCCAGCAGGTCGCCGGTATCCCACTTGCCATTCTTATTTTTGTCTACAATAATACTAAATGTATACTTCCCCGCGCTCAGGCGTTTCAGCTTCACCACTGTATCGGTTACAGGCTTTTGGTACACCGTATCTTGCTCACCTATCACCCGCAGCACATAGTTTTTCGATTTGTCCATGTACTTCGCCGGCAGGTGCATGTTTATCTTCCCATAGTCTTCATCTCCCCTCGTCCGGAATACATATTTCGAAGGCATTACATCCACACCCGCCGAATCCTTTGCAAATCCCTTTGCGAGGCGCAGGGTATAAACCATATCTTCCAGCCATTCCGTTGCTACTTCCACCGTCTTTTTTGCAGTATCCTCCTTAACGGTGTATGCCGGTGTCACTTCCACCCCATCTTTTTCATAGCTCAGGGTTATTTTCGCTGCATTTATTGCAGGCGTCTTGCTGAATGTAACGACAAGCGGCTTGGTTATATCATATGTCCTGCTCGCAACGTTTGTATCAGCCCCTACAGAATAGGTCATCCCATCTTCTGCTGCTGTATTTCCGCGTTGCTTGCCCATGCGGCCTACTCCCGGTTTCGTATCCTCCTTCCCGGCAAGTGCAGAGTCTGGCTTTTCCGCAAACAGCCGAAGCATCACAGGCATTGTATCCCCTGCCGTTACTGTGCGCTCAGTAAAAGCCACCAGTTCCTCGCCCCCATCATACATAAAATTAGCGTTCAGGTCTTTGAGCGCATACATTCTGAACGGCCTTAGGGGCAAGCCTTTGAAGGTAAAGTTACCCGCGCCATCTGCCTTAGCTACGTACTTCGGTTTTTTCTTCACTATGGCACTATCGTTCTCGCTGGCGCTATATAGTATTATCGACACACCTTCCACATCTGCCAGTCCCGTTGCGGCATTTACATAGCTGCCATGCAGCTGCAATGAGTCGAAATATGAGCCCGTACTGAAGGTATATGTATACCCCGCGAATGCGTTGCCCTCATGTATATCCTTTATGGCACTGCCAAATGATAGCCTGTATGTGGTGTTCTCCTCCAGCAGGGAATCAGGCATTTTCACAGTCACCCGCTTTCCCATACCAGTCACCATCGGGTCTATTTGCAGCATCGGCGACAAGGCCACCTCTTTGGCCACGTCTGCCACCGCTATATATTCGTCAAAGTGCAGCTCCACACGCTTCACCTTGGTGTTGCGCAGAGAATCGCCCGGCTCTACCCGCAGCAGCTTTGGCGGACGGACATCTTTCTTCCCGCCCGTAGGGGAGGTAATATTAGCGCAACCCGCACCCATACACACAGCAATAAAGAATAGAAACAGACGGAACGGCGCTTGCATTTGCGCCCAAAAATAGCAAAAATGCCCCAATGCCCTCAGTTACCCAACACGGCAATCATAAATTAGCAATCCTTTGTACCGCCCTTTCCGCCTAATTGCTGAAATTTGCAGTCATTCACTTAAACCTGCCATCGATTAACCTATTCGGCTAATCAACTATTCTACCACTCAACAATTCAAATAATCACCATAAATGCTCACCTTCCTTCGCTCGCTTTTCACCGCACCCGGCCCTGTCCCTGCCTCTATATACGACTTCAAAGTAAAAGCGCTCGATGGCAGCACTATAGATTTTTCGCACTTCAGGGGAAAGAAAATACTACTCGTAAATACAGCATCGCGCTGCGGCATGACCCCTCAATATGAAGGCCTGCAAAAACTCTACGACAACTACCGCAATAAGCTGGTAGTGGTTGGCTTCCCATCAAACAACTTTCTCTTCCAGGAGCCCGGCACCAACGAAGACATTGCCGCCTTCTGTAGCACCAGCTACCACGTTTCCTTCCCCATGGCAGCAAAGATCTCCGTTATAGGCTGGCACATGCACCCACTCTACAAGTGGCTCACGAAGAAAAAACACAACGGCTACGCAAGCAGCACCGTGAAATGGAACTTCCAAAAATATCTGGTAGACGAGGGAGGAAAGCTTACAAACGTCTTCTCTCCTAACGTGTTGCCCGAAAGCCCCGAGATAATTGCCGCAATAGAAGGATAGAACCCTCTACACACCATGCTCCGTTAGGAGCTACCGTTCTGTAGCAAAATGATCTCAACAGCACACATGCTCCTTGGCGCTACCCGGCCCCTCCAGGGCAATGCGCACAATCTTGCGCTACATCTCCTCCCCTTGGGGGAGGCCGGGAGGGGCTACCTCTTGAAGGCAAATGCACGATGATCTTGCGCTACATCTCCTCCCCCCCGGGGAGGCCGGGAGGGGCCAACATCTCCCTCAACTCCTTCCCCATCTGCACCACCTTCCTCGCCTCATAGTCAAAACACACCATACCCGTCTTCGCATGCGCGATCTCCGCCACCTTACCATCCCGCATAGTAGTTATGCGGTACAGCAGGTCAAAAGTCTTATCGGTCACCTCGTCTGCATATATCTTCACCTCCAGCTCATCACCATAGAAGGCTTCCCCTTTGTAGGCTATCATCACATCCGCCATTATCATAGCCGAGCCGCCTACATTCAGCTCGTCATACCCCTTGCCGCCAAGCATGCGCATGCGCGCCTCGTGTATTATAGACAGTATCGCATCGTTACCTACATGCCCGCCATAATTGATATCTCCTATCCTTACTAAAATTCTTGCGGTATATAATGGAATATCATCAGGAAAAATTAACTTTACACGAGCCATCAATTCACATTGGTTTTTTATGAAAATAATTTGTGTCGGGCGAAATTACGCCGACCACGCCAAAGAACTGCACAACGACGTGCCTAAAGAGCCGGTTATCTTCATGAAGCCTAAGAGCGCTATGCTCTTACCTGAGAAACCATTGTATTATCCCGAATTTACCGACGACCTGCACTACGAGTGCGAAGTAGTGGTAAAGATCAATAAGAACGGCAAATACATTCAGGAAAAATTCGCTAACAAATATTACGCAGAAGTAACCCTCGGCATCGACTTCACCGCCCGCGACCTGCAGCGCGAGCAGCAGAAAAAAGGCCTCCCCTGGGAAATCGCCAAGGGATTTGACGGATCTGCAGCGGTAGGCAACTTCGTACCCGTATCGGCCGATACCACCGTAGGTAATCTCGACTTCTACCTCAACCTCAACGGCAATACAGTCCAGCGTGGCAACACGCAAGACATGTTATTTTCCATCGACAGTATTATAGCCTACGTATCCAAATTCTTCACCGTTAATATCGGCGACCTCATATTCACCGGCACCCCCGCCGGCGTAGGCCCAGTCACCACCCAGGATAAGCTCGAAGCCTACCTGCAAGGCAATAAAGTGCTTGAGGTGAATATTCGGTAGACAATGAGCCAATCACTAAAGAAAAATAGGTTGCGGCAAGAAAGCAATGGCGCTGCAAAGAAGCGCCTTGAAAATGCCGTTGAAAATATTAACAAAGGAAAGGTGATGTCACTTACAGGCAACGAATTTCTGCTACTATCCAAATCCCTAACTAAAAAACCATAGCAGATTTTTTTCTATCGAGATTGGGCCGTTTTCACCCATTCCATCAGGGGTAAGCATAAAAGGCTTGCATGACACCTCCCTTCAGGGCCGGGGTTTCTCGCACCGGATGTTCTCAGGTGGCATTATGCCCCCCTTCCAGCCGTTACTTCTTCATATTCTTCTCCATCTCCTTATCGTACCACTCCTGCTTATTCTTCTCGGCTTCCTCCAGCTGCTTCAACGTCTCCGCCTTAGCCGCCTTCAGGTCATTTCCTTCCTGCGCTTCAGTGATCTCGAACTTTGCGCCTGCCACCTTGCCTTTTGTGTTTTTCCTTGGTCTCATTAACTGTTATAGAATTTGTGCACCCCAAAATTACAGGAAAAACAGCGGTAAAAAGAGAACAACTGGCGCAATTAAATCAACAACGCTTTGCCGGGGCTAATTTTCCGTCATAGCCGAGTCTCCGCCCTTCGCGGGACTCGGCGTTAAGGACATTCCAAAAACACCTAACTGAAAAATAAAAATAAGCAGCTCCTAGCTTACATCTATTGCTCGCATGCACATTAACTGCTCCAACCTGACAAACGAAACCTCGATAGATTGACTAATTCGATCATTCAAAAAAATCAGATCATTGCTTAATATTGCAATAATACCCCATCATGGCACAACTAAAAAGTAAAAAGAACAGCCTCTATATACTCGCAGGAATACTGTTTTTGCTAGCCGGATTACTAATGCCCCAAATGGCCATCAATAACCCCTTAATGGGTGCGTTTGGAGCAGCTATCGGGATTCTATTTATCGCCATGGGCTTTTCAATCAAACGAGCGGTTCACTATATAGGCTTCCTCTTTGGACTTCTTATCTTACCGATAGGCATATTCGGAATTTACGATTCCCTAAACCGCCCTGAAACAAACTCGATCCCGGACATGCTTAGCGCTTTCGCACTGGCGGGTAGTGGGTGCCTGCTATTAATTGGCTCAGTAATAGGCATATTCAAAAAGGAACGCATCAACATTGATTTCGACTTTACACGACAGTAGTGAAGGAGACACTGACGAGACTTCAAAACCAGATATAGAATTCCATACCAGTTACAAAAAACGAAATAGACAACCTCAAAAATGAAGCATCACTTCGGAGATAATTTGGACCGGGCAGGAGATTATTGGACGACTATTCCTAATAGAGAACGATATGCGTTTATAGCAGACTTTGAAATAGCGAACAAAGATGAAGTGAAGATTCTAACTATTGGCAAACATCAAAAAAAGGAGCATTGGGAACAGGTGTTTGAATGTTTAAATCTTGAAGAACTAACCTTGCATGACCCAAGTAAACAGCAGGTACAAGGCATTCATAAACTGAAACACATCAAAAGACTTAGAGTGACATTTTTGCGCACTAACGACATTGAATTTATAGGGGATTTTCCTGAGTTAGAAGAACTAATACTTGAATACGTGTCAGGGTTCTCTGATCTTACGCCATTATTAAAACTTAAAAAGCTAAAGTCACTGCATTTTGAAAACCTTCGCAGAGTCACAAACTTCGAAGGTTTAGTCGGCCTTAACAGTTTAAGGTATTTGCACATTGACGGAACCCTTGACTGGAACCAACCCCTAGATAATTTTGAATTTCTAAAAGGACTCCCAGACCTTGAAGTCCTTTCGTTGGGTTTTATTATTTGTAAAAAAGAATTTCCTGCCTTCCTTCCAATTCTTTATTTGAGCAAGCTGAAGAAAATAAAAGTCGGACGAGCCACATTTAAGACGAAAGAATATGCATTTCTACAAGCGGCATTGCCAAATGTTGATGGTTGTTCGTGGGACTTATGTTGGGATTACAATGGAGCCTTTGAGTTTCTCGGCAAACGGGCAGGATATGTAAAAAAGAATAGTAACGCTGCCGAGGAAAGATGCAGTGAATTTATAGGAATGTTTGAAAACATGAAAAAAGAATCGGAGCACATAATCAGTAGCTTTGACCGGGTTAAAGGGAATGCTTAGCGAAGATCTTGTTACCTTATGTTTGTGCATTCCTGGCACCATTAGAGGAATTCAATTCTTTTCCACCCACAGACTAAAAATTTCCGCCACTGTTGATGTCCCCGCCACTGCCTCGCGCGGGCATCTCGCTATAGGTCGAATATCGCGCTTCAACCATGCCGGAATATTTTTCGCAACGGCCCTTAATAACCTCTAAGATCATTTCATTGAAATCACTAAGTACAAGATCAGCCCACCACTTACTGTATGCATTCAGGTTTGTTGTTACACGGTATTTGCAAGTTAGCGTTATTCGGCTTTTTATAGGCGCCAAAGACTCTATCCTGTAGCTACCCGCAATAACATCAAAATACTTTCCGCCAATCATTACATGCTCGTCTAAAGTTGTAGGCGGAATTGACTTAGGATCAACCTCGATATCATAAGAAAAGCCACTACCCTCATGCCAGCTATTAATTATCTCACGAAAACGAATACCTTTTTCCCAAGTGATATTTCTTATCGCGCCAACTCCTTCCCCATTTAGTACTCCATTTAGTGGCTTAGGCACACCAATGACATGCACGAAGTGGGTACGGATTTCTTTGGGGCTGATATTCCTTACGTTTTTGACGTTCATCCAAACGATGCTTTGCCTTGCTTCGACATCAATAGAGGTATTGACTGTATAAAATTGGTCAGATGCCCTGAAGTTAGATTCAATAAACAGGAATAAGAAAGGCAATAAAAGCGAACAGTACAAAGGTGTCTTTTTATGATAGGTTTTAAGCTTTACTAACCTGGCAACAAATGCGCCTAGGGCCCCTAAGACAACAAATGGGCCTACTATTATTACAAGACAGATCAATCCCTCGAAACCACTTATAAAGCTCAGGAAAAATAAGGTTATCACGCTCAATACGGGAACAACAAACACTGACAGGTAGGATTTCAGTTGCGCTTTTGTCGAAAATAACACCGGGACTGAACCTAAAATTAAAGGTAGGATAAAAATATAAGTCACAGACACACTTCTGTCTGCCTTCGCTACGATCAGCATAACAAGGAAAGCATAAGCCACGCCGGCAAACAGTCCCGTCAAAAGTGTTCTAAGTCGCGATGGTTTCATTCGTCTCAGTCATAAAATCTTCCTTGGCGCGGATTAGCGGCGCAGCAATAAGCGGCAAGCGCGGAGATATCTCCTTAGCCGGCACTCACACCAAAAAAAAAGAGCGGAGTTTGTTAAGCGCTCTCCGCTCTTCAAACTCCGCTCTCATTAAAGTGCCCGGGACTGGATTCGAACCAGCACATCCTTGCGAACGCTGCGACCTGAACACAGTGCGTCTACCAATTTCGCCACCCGGGCAGTTAAGGTATTGCATTCAGGGAGCGCAAAGGTAAAGAAAAAAGCAAAAAGAAAAACTGAAAAATAAAAATCCCCTATAATCTTTTCGCAATTATATGTTCAATCTACTGCAAATCCAGGGTGCAGCTATCAATTTAAGGGCACGTTACATCTCCTCCCCTTGGGGGAGGCCGGGAGGGGCCACATCCTCCCCTCGCGGGAGGCCGGGAGGGGCCTACTCGTCTTTCTCCTTCCCATTTACATACCTGCACATCTTAGCCGCATGCGCCTTCATCACATTACCCATGCCCTCATACTGGCCAAACATCCCCTTCTCTTCCCTGAAGAGAGCGGGTGAGCTATAGTAAGTACGTGTGCCGCAGTAAAACTGGCCCAGGTTCTTAGCCTCAGGGTCTGTATCTTCTGCTTTGCCTGGGTTAGGACCCATCATCATACATACTACTGCATTCACGCCGAAGTCATCCTTGGTCTGCTTCACCTTGCGGGTGCATACATATACTACCATCACAGCATCTACACCAAGCGCCTTTGCCAGGTCGTAGCCCAGGCTGCTGGTTAGCTTCCTGTTGGCAGTGAATATGCCGCCATTATAGTTCTCCAGTGTCGATTCATCGGCCGCCTCGTTGCCCACAAAGAAGTTGCGGTAGCCTTTACCCGTTGGCGATATTTTCAGTGTGCTGGCAGTGGCCGTTGCTACATCCCATACATTAGTACCGGCAGCTCCGCGCTTGGTGATGTTCACTTTTTCCTTCTTCGATGTCTCTGGGTTAAAGCCGTAGTAAAACTCCTTCTTTTCATCATTGTCGAGGAACTCATTAGGCGTCAGCAAGTCGATGCCATTCTCTTTAAACGACGTCTTCAGCGCATCAATGCTGTTGCGGTAAAATCCATCCACCTGCATCTGCCCCCTGAAGTCCGACGTACGCCATACACTTACGCTTACATTGCCGGTATACGATCCGCCTTTCACCTTACCCTTTCCCGGATCATACAGGTAGTAGCTGATTAGCGCCACCCGCTTGGGCTTCTTAGCCAGCAGGTCCATATTGGCACTGTAGCCGCCACCATTACCATTACGCCCTTCCCTCGGGAAGTCAAACTTCACCTTTATGTCATCCACACTTTCTGTTTTCGATGCAAACTCGGTCTGGTCATTGTTCTTGCCTGTAGCCTTCAAGTCCGCGCCGTTCTTCAGCAGTATCAGCACCACTTCTTCATTGCCAAAGCCGCCGGCATATGCCAGGGATAGCGGGGTCTGTCCGGCTGCATTCTTTTGATTTATGTTCAACCCTTTTTTCAGCAGCACCTGCAGCATTTCCTCAAACGATCCGTTGCGGTCATCCGGCAAAGAGCTATACCACTCAGGCATTTTCAGTCCATACGATTCCATAGTTGGTTTCGCCGCAGCTACCATCTGCGCCCGCTCGGTAGCTGTCTTGCCGTAGTTGGCCAGCGGGTGTATCAGGTTACCATCGGCAACTGCTTTTTCTGGCTTCGCACCCTTTGCCAGCAGCAGATCCAGGCATGCCACGCAGTTAGTCGACATTACAGAGCTATGCAGCGCATACACCTCTGTTGGCTTGGCTGTTTTCAATGCAGATTCCCATGCTTTGATCATGGCATCGTTGCCATCTTTGCCTTTTGCTTTCTCCTTGTCTATGAGCATGCGCATTGTAGCACCTACATCTACTATTCCGGGTTTGTTCGGGTCAGCGCCGGCATTGAGCAGTATGCGCATCACATCAATAGAGCTGGAACCTGTCGCCGATAGCAGCGCCGGGTAGTTGCTGGCATTAGGGTCGGCCTTCTGGTCTATCAGGTACTGGGTTATTTCCGGCCACATGTACGCAGAAGCTATGGGCGTATTGCCGTCCGCCCCTTTTAGGTTCACATCGGCGCCTGCGCCAATGGCCTTCTTCACGCCCTCCAGGTCGCCCTGGCGGCAAGCGGTAACAAGGTCTTCGTTCGGCCCTGCCTGCACCTTTATCGAGGTCGCAAAGGCGAAGAGCAACAGGAACACAAATTTTGAGAATGAATGTTTCACCATTGGAGTAAAATTTTTGTAAAAGTATCAGCCTGCACCCCCCCGGTCAATACTCCCAAAGACGTATTTATTTTACACTTCAATTGTATATCTAAGGAGGTGAGCACGGTGCAGCAATGCTATCCCACAGCAGAAGGTTCCCTGCAGCTTCGCTTTCAGCCCTGCTATTTGTCGCTTTCGCACAGCACACAATTCATGATACTGACAGATATTTGCAGTGTTATTTTTGATCTCTAACAATAAAAACACCATAAAAAATGGAAACGGTAAACAGGCCTGTCCTCACAGTAGAGACTACAGTTAATGCTCCGGTAAGCAAAGTATGGGAGCACTGGACAAAACCCGAGCACATCACAAAATGGAACAGCGCATCGCCCGACTGGCATACGCCCCGCGCTGAGAACGACCTGCGGATAGGTGGTGCATTCTCGGCCCGCATGGAGGCTAAGGATGGCAGCTTCGGCTTTGATTTCGGCGGCATCTATGACGATGTGCGCAACCATGAATATATTGAATACACGCTCGGCGATGGCCGCAAAGTAAAGATACACTTCGCCGCGAATGGAGATACTACTACAGTTACCGAGCACTTTGAAGCAGAGGAAACCAACTCCCCCGAAATGCAGCAAGGCGGCTGGCAGGCTATAATGGACAGCTTCAAAAAGTACTCAGAAGCTAACTAAGCAGCATGCACACATACCTGCTCATATTCCGCGCCGATTATACCGCCATTGCCAGGGTGCCGCAGGCCGAAATGCAATTGCGGATAGAAAAATGGCTGGACTGGGTGGACTTCATTGCGCGGCAAAGCCGGCTGGAGGAAGGCGGCAACCACCTCGCGCCCGATGGGCGGGTAATAACAAAAGAAGCAGGAGTCACCAATGGGCCGTATGCAGCCAACAATGAGTCGGTGCTTGGCTATATACTGGTAAAGGCCACCGGCTACGATGAAGCCGCAGAGTTGGCAAAGAGTTGTCCTATCCTGGCCGGCGACAACACATCGGTAGAGGTAAGAAAGACAGGGAGTTTATAAAGAATGGAAGAGCGGCACATTAGCGGCCATGCTCTTCCATTCTCACAATGCATTTGCATAGCTGTTCATCTATGTACCATTCTATGCATGCACCATTAGAGTCTATGCGGCCATCAGCCAGCAACTCTTTAAAAGCACTGCCTATGCGATCCAGGTGCAGCATGTAGCCCGGCACATCTATGCACAGATACTGGCCCTTCTTTATAAGAAAGGTTTCCAGTTTATATGGAGAGAGCTCACTCTCGTAAAGCTCAGTTGCTCCCGCCCGATATACAATAGGGCCTCCTTCAGGCCGCGATATACCGTAGTAGCTCCGATGCATGTCGAAGGGCACCACACCATGCAGCTCACGATGCGCCTGCTGTATCCCTTCCGGGAAAGATGTTGCCCGCATGCAGAAGGCCATAACGTCATCGGGCAATGTAATTGTTTCCATGTTAACCAATTGAGGTCCTCAAAAAAGAGGTCATTTACCAGCGCACTGGTAAATGACCGTTAATGTAATTTTTAGCATTTAGTTCGCCTCAGCTACTTCCTTCAACGCTGCCAGTGCCTTGGGCCAGGTGTTGGCGAAGTACTCTTTAAACTCATCATTAATGTCAAGTTCCACCACCACTTCTGTCTTACCATCTACTGTTGTCAATGTGTAATTCTCTTGTGCGCCAGCCCATGCTTTCACCCTGTCGCTTTCAGTATCCTCCACGCCTTCTTTAACCTCGCCATGATGCTCAAAAGACATATACTCATTAGGTATCTTCTCCCTTATACTCGATACCATACCGTTCCTTTTAGGGTCCAGGAATAATACCTTGCTGCCCTTCTGCCAGTCGGTGACCGCGTGCGATCCTTCGCAGAAAGCGGCAGTCCATTGCGGGTAAGTGCTGTCGTCCCAAAGGGTTTTCCACACCTTTTCGCGTGGTGCATCAATAGTGATCTTAAATTGCTGTTTTTCCATGATCGTAGCTTTTTAGTACCACAAATATCGGCAGCTTTCCCATCATTTTGCGGGTGTGCGGGCGGCAAATACAATGGCCATTTGCGACAACAACAATGGCAACTTTCACAAATGATTCAGGCACTCAAATGAGTGCCTGAATTTGAGTATCAGATAATATCACCTCCCCCTGGGGGAGGCTGGGAGGGGCTTCGGCTGGGAGGGGCTTTAGTGCTTCAGCACAAAATGAATAACCCTTACCTCATCACCCGATCTAAATGAAAGATTATAGACCCCGTTTGCCAAAGCGCCTGGCAGTGATAGCTTATGCTCCACCCTGCCGTTCGATACAACAACCATTTCGGTATACACTGTCTCGCCCAGCATATTAGTGATCGCTATCGAGGCTTGCCCAGATGCGTCCGCTGTGCCGGCGATAGTGACATCACCACTGCTTGGGTTAGGGTATGCAACGATCTCAAGCTGCCGGTCATTAGTCTGTGCTATGTTGCCACCATCCCTGCTTGTGCTAACATTCACTGTATATGTTGCCGTTGCCGGGCCACAGCCATTGTCGTTTGTGTACGATATCGTGACTACTCCCGCGCCTGCCCCTGTTACAATGCCTGTGCTGCTGCCCACGGTAGCAATGGCATTGTCGCTGCTGCTCCAGAGGCCACCAGCCACAGCATCGCTAAGCGTTATGCTTGCCGCTACAATAACAGATGTAGCACCCGATATCGTACCTGCATTTGCAGCAGCGTTAACGGTTACAACCGTTGTAGTGCGGCAGCTGCCTGCGGTGGTGTAGCTAATGAGCGCGGTGCCCGCCGCAGACCCGGTAATGATACCAGTAGCGGGGTTGATAGATGCCACTGCTGCATTAGCACTGTTCCATGTGCCGCCGCTTACCGCATCAGCAAGTGTAGTGGTAAGTCCTGCACACACATACTTTGTTCCGGTTATCGCAGCAGGAGCGTCATTTACAGTAACCGTCGTTGTGCGGCTGCAGCCTGTGGGTGTGGTATAAGTTATCAGCGAGGTGCCGGCAAGCACACCACTTACCACGCCATTCGAAGCACCTATAGTGGCCACAGCAGCATCGCCGCTCACCCATGTGCCGCCGCCCAGTGTGTTGTAAAGTGTTGTTGCGGCGCTCTCACATACCGATGCTGTTCCTGTAATAGCATACGATGCTCTCACGGTTACTGATGCGGTAGCCTTGCAGCCCGTACCAAGCGCGTAAGTGACAGTGGGCGTACCTGCGGCTACACCCGTAATAATACCCGTTGCTGCGCCAATGCTGCCGATGGTAGCATTGCTGCTGCTCCATGTGCCGCCCGCGGTTGCATTGGTCAATGTAGCTGTCGCGGCTACGCATACGCTTGTGGCGCCACCTATTGAAGCCGGTAGTGCATTTACGCTGAAGACCGTGGTTGCATAACAGCCCGTGTTTAAATTGTAAGTGATAGTAGCAGTGCCCGCGGCCACACCTGTGACCAGGCCCGATGACACGCCTACAGTAGCAATAGAAGTATTGCTGCTGGTCCACGATACACCCCCCGATGTAGTATTGGTTACCACCGCCTGGCTGCCCACGCAGGCAGATAGCGTACCGCCTATGGCAGCAGGCACCCCATTGATAGTAACGGCAATGGTCTTATAACAGCCCGATGCGGGAGTGTAAGTGATGGTAGCTGTGCCGCCGGTCACACCGGTAACAATGCCGGTGCCGATGCCCACCGTAGCGATGCCTGTATTACTGCTCGTCCAGTTGCCGCCGCCCGTAGTATTGGCAAGTGTAGTGGTGCTGCCCGCACAAGCCTTGGCAGTACCTGTGATAGCCGAAATAGAATTTACGGTAACTACAGCACTGATAACACAGCCCGATCCCATGATGTAGCTGATCGTAGCTGTACCCGCTGCTACACCGCTAACAACACCATTTGTAGAACCAACAGTTGCTATAGTAGTATTGCTGCTCGTCCATGTGCCGCCGGGACTGTCGCCGCTTAGCGTTGCAGTAAGCCCTGCACACACTGTTGCCGTGCCCGAAATGCTGCCCGGTACCGGGTTGACAGACACCACAATTGTGCGGACGCAGCCTGATGGAATAGTATAAGAGATAGTAGCTGTACCGGGTGAGATGCCGTTAACTATACCGCTTCCTGCGCCTATAGTAGCCACGCTGATATCGCTGCTGCTCCAGGTGCCGCTTGCAGAGCCGTTACCCAATGTAGTGGTCATACCCACACATGCACTGTTAGCACCGGTGATACCGGATATTGCATTAATAGCCACCACGCGGGTAACATAGCATCCTGCACCCATGCTGTAAGTAATAGTAGCTGTTCCGCCGTTAACTCCGGTAACAACACCGGTAGAGATGCCCGCTGTTGCTATAGCTCCATTACTGCTGCTCCAGGTACCACCTGGGGTAGCATTATCGAGCGTAGCTGATGAACCCGCGCACATATTTGCAGTGCCGGTTATTGGGCCTGGACTTGCATTGATAGTCACCACACGCGTTGCAGCGCAGCCCGATGGCAATAAGTAAGTAATAGTAGTAGTACCGTTCGCAACACCTGAAACAACGCCGGTTGCCGCACCTACAGTAGCAACCGATGCATTACTGCTGCTCCACGTGCCGCCGCTGGTCGCATTTGCCAGGGTGGTTGTCAGGCCAGCACATGTGCTGGCCGTGCCAGTTATAGCAAGCAGCGGGTTCACAGTAAGTATGCGCCCTGCCCTGCAGCCGGTAGGTAATATATAGCTAACAGCAGCGGTGCCCGATGCCACACCTGTAACAATACCGTTTGCTGAGCCTATAGTTACATAAGCATTATTGCTGCTGCTCCATGTGCCGCCACCGGTAGCATTGGCCAGGGTTGCAGTTGCGCCTGCGCATATGGTGCCAGGGCCGGAAATTACTGATACCGCATTTACTGTGATAACTTTAGTTGTGTAACACCCCGTTGCAAACATATAAGTGATTATCGGGGTGCCCTCAGCTATGCCGGTAACGGTTCCAGATGAAGATCCCACACTTGCCATCGACAAGTCGCTGCTGCTCCATGTGCCGCCGCTATTAGCGTTAGAAAGGGCTACTGAAGCACCGACACAAACGCTGCCTATACCACCAATTGTCACCGGCACAGAATTAACTGTTACTACAGCTGTGGTACGGCACCCACCGGCCACGTAGCTCATAGTTGCTGTACCAGCAGCAACCCCTGTAACGATGCCCGTTGCCGAGCCTATGGTTGCAGCTGCACCGCTGACGCTCCATGTGCCGCCTGCTGTTGCATTGGCCAATGTAAGTGTGGCGCCTGCGCATATAGCTCCCGCGCCCGTAATTGCTGCAGGCGCAGGGTTTACTGATAAAGTAGTTGTCTTATAACAGCCAGAGCTAGTCATTGTATACGTGACCGATATTACACCGCTGGTCACACCGGTAGCGATACCAGTTGATGAGCCTATCGTAGCAACAGCACCGTTGCTGCTCGCCCATGTACCTCCCGGAGTAACATCCGTAAGTGTTGCTGTGGTGCCAGCGCAAATGCTTGCAGCACCAGATATAACACCCGGCAGCGGATTTACGGTAACCGGCCTTGTGGCGCGGCAGCCGCCTGCTGTCGTATAGCTAATTGTTGCAGTAGCTGCATTCAAGCCTGTTATCACGCCTGTGGCAGAGCCAATCGACGCCACCGTTGCATTGCTTGAGGTCCATGTGCCACCTGCTACTGAGTTTGTCAATGTAGCGGTATAACCCTGGCAGATAACAACTGTACCACCTATAGCAGCCGGCGCTTCGTTGACTGTTATCACAAGTGTGCGGTAACAACCGCTTGCCAGTGTGTAGCTTATTGTAGACACACCAGCAAGTACGCCGGTGATGATGCCCGTAGATGATCCCGCCGTTGCGACAGTAGCATCGCTGCTGGTCCACGTGCCCCCTGTGCTGCTGTTGCCAAATGTTACCGATGCACCTTCACAAACCGAGGTAGCACCGGATATCATTGATGGTGTAGCTATCACAGTAACAACAGCGGCAGAGCTGCAGCTTGCACCGATAGTATAAGTTATGCGTGCCGTACCAGCACCAATACCTGTTACTACCCCACTAGCGCTGCCTACAGATGCGGTAGAGGGCGCGCTGCTCGACCAGATGCCGCCGCCAACAGGATTATCCAGCGTAGTGGTTGATCCCGCGCATGTTGTCAGTGTACCGGTAATAGCAGATGGCGCGGTATTAACAGTTACAACAACAGTTGCGTAACAGCCGGTAGATAATGTGTAAGATATATTAGTGTTACCAGCAGTGATCCCTGTAACCACACCGGTTACTGATCCAACAGTTGCCACCGCAACATTGCTGCTGCTCCATGTGCCGCCACCCGTGGCATTGCCCAGGCCTGTGCTGGTGCCGATGCAAACACTCGCAAGCCCGGTAATAGAGGCCGGCACAGCATTGACCGTAACAGTATATGATGCGCTGCAGCCCGTAGAAAGTGTATATACAATAGCAGTGATGCCGTTTGAAACACCGGTGACAACACCCGATGATGAACCAACAGACGCAACCCCGCCATTGCTGCTGCTCCATGCACCACCTGCAGTAGCGTTGGCAAGAGTAGTAACCCCACCCACGCAAACCGCGGCTGTGCCGCTGATCGCCGCCGGAAGAGCATTAACAGTAACAGTGATCATATTGCTGCAACCACTTGCCGACGTGTATGTGATCGTAGCATTACCCGCAGCTACACCGCTAACAACGCCGCTCGAAGAGCCTACACTGGCAACACCGGTGTTACTGCTGCTCCATGCACCACCCGTAACAGCGTTGTACAGGTTTGTGGTTGAGCCCACGCACACAGTTGCCGTACCATTGATAGTTCCGGGTACTGGGTTAACTGTAACGACAGTAGCCGCAGCGCAGCCTGTAGCAAGCACGTAACTAATGGTAGTGCTGCCAGCAGAAATACTTGAAACGATACCCGTTGAAGAACCGATCGTAGCCACCGCAGTAGCGCTGCTATACCATGTGCCGCCCGCAGTAGCGCTAGCCAGTGTAGTAACCGCACCTGCACAAATACTTGCAGTGCCGGTTATAGATGCTGGCAATGTATTCACGGTAAGCGTCGCTATAGCATAGCACCCGCCGGAAATGTGATAAGTGATAATAGTAGTGCCGCCCGCAATACCGGCAGCGATACCGGTAGACGAGCCAATAGTTGCAACAGCGGTAGTGCTGCTGCTCCAGGTGCCGCCCGTAGTAGCGTTGCTTAAAGACGTTGCACCTGATACACAGACGCTAAGTGTACCGCCGATGGCTGCAGGTACGGCATTCACCGTTACCGTAGTAAGCGCATAGCATCCTGTGCCCAATGTGTACGATACTACCGCAGTACCTGCGGCTACACCTGTTACGATACCTGTAGCGGTACCCATTGTAGCAACCGCGGTATTATTGCTACTCCATGTGCCGCCGCCCGTTGCATTGGTCAATGTTGTATTAGCCCCCGCACACACAGTGGCTGTTCCGCCAATGGCAGCAGGTATTGCGTTAACTGTAAATGCCGCAACCGCATAGCAACCCGTTGCAGCCGTATAGGTAATATTAGTTGTTCCCGCTGCCACAGTAGCCACGATGCCACTGGCTGAGCCAATGGTAGCCGCCGATGTGTTGCTGCTCGTCCACGTACCACCCGCAGTTGCACTGGCAAGTGTGGCAGAAGAACCAAGGCATACTGATGTGCCGCCTGTAATAGCCGCCGGCGTGGCAACAACAGTAACTGCTTTAACAGCGTAGCATCCACCGGGAAGAATATAACTTATACTAGCACTACCTGCTGCAACGCCGCTAACGATTCCATCGGCAGAGCCAACGGTCGCAACCGCGATATTGCTGCTGCTCCATGTACCCGATGACGTGGCATCAGTCAGCGTAGCAGACGATCCCGCACATACTGACGATGCACCGCTTACAGCTGCAGGCACCGCATTCACGGTAACACCTTGCGTTTTATAACAGCCGGTAGAAAGTGTGTAGGAAATAGTTGCAGCACCATCGCTAACACCGGTAACAACGCCCGATACTGAGCTTACTGTTGCCACCGACGTATTACTGCTGCTCCAGTTGCCACTTGGTGTGGCATTTGCCAATGTGGTCACCGAACCCACGCAAACCGCCGCAGTGCCACTGATATTCGCCGGCAGCGAATTTACTGTCACTGCTTTTATAGTAATGCAGCCTGTAGATAACGTATAAGTAATGGTGGCATTGCCCGCGCTTATCCCGGTAACTATCCCGGTGCCGCCGCCAACAGTTGCCACCGCTGCATCGCTGCTTGTCCACGCACCACCTGCCGTTGCGCTGGCTAGTGTTGTTGTAGCGCTGATACATACCGAAGAAGACCCGGTAATGGCAGCAGGCAGAGCGTTCACCGTTATCTGCAAAACAGCAGAGCAGCCTGAGCCGATCTCGTAAGAAATGATAGCAGTACCAGCTGATACAGGCGTAACAACGCCCGTCGACGACCCGATAGAAGCCACAGCCTCATTGCTGCTGCTCCATGTGCCGCCGCCCGCAGCATTGCTAAGGCTTAGCACCGATCCCATACAAACAGTATTAGACCCTGTGATAGTGCCCGCCGCGCCTCCGCATGAAGACACCGTAATTGAATGTTGTGTCGTGGCAATTCCGCAACCGTTGTCGAATGTATAAGTAATGTCTGCAACACCAGCTGATACTCCTGTAACAATGCCAGTAGCAGAGCCTACAGTGGCAACCGCAGCATTGCTGCTGCTCCATGTGCCACCCGCAAAAGTATTCTCCAGTGTCACCTCAGACCCTATAAATACACTTGCAGGTCCGCTGGTAACACCAGCACCGGGAACCGCATTAACGGTAAGTGATACAGCCGAAACACAGCCCTCCACCGTGGTGTAGGATATATTGGTATTACCCGCAGATACGCCGGTGGCATACCCCGTGGCTGAGCCAATGGTGGCAACCGCCGCATTGCTGCTGGCCCACGTGCCGCCTGTAACAGCATTAGCAAACGTAGACACCGAGCCTATGCATATCATCAGTGAGCCTGTGATCTCAGCAGTAGCATTCACGGTTACAACTGTAGTGGCTATACAGCCTGTAGCCAGTGTGTAAGTGATCGGTGCAATACCGCTGCCTACTGCTGTGACAATACCATCAGCCGAGCCTATAGTTATTGCGTCGCTGCTCCAGGTGCCCCCGGCAGTCGCATTGGCCAGTGTAGTAGTAGCGCCGGGGCATACTGTCGGTGTACCCGTTATCGCAGCAGGCAACGCATTAACTGTGATCGTTTTTGTAGCGATACAGCCCGTGCTTAATGTATAAGTAATATTAGATGTACCGGCAGCTATGCCAGTGATCACACCAGAAGTGATATCAATAGTAGCAACAGAGGTGTTGCTGCTCGTCCATGATAGGCCACCGCCCGTAGCATTGGTATGCGCTATATTAGCGCCTGCACATACACTCGATGGTCCTGAAATGGCAGCAGGAAGTGTATTGACAACTAAAGACGCCGTGCGCAAACATCCTGTGCTTAACGCGTATGTTATAGTGCTTGTGCCTGCGGCAATGCCATTGGCTATACCCGTTGAAGAACCTATTATCGCAACCGATGTATTACTGCTGCTCCATGTGCCACCACCTGTAGCATTAGATAGTGTTGTCGATGACCCTGCACAAACTGATGATGTGCTCATAGCAGCAGGTAATGTATTAACTGTGAAAACCGCGTAAGACTTGCAGCCACCAGTAAGAGTGTAAGTAATATTTAAGGTGCCTGCCGCAACACCGGTAACCATACCGGAAGAAGACCCAACAGTAGCCACAGCACCGTTGCTGCCGCTCCATGTTCCGCCCGCTACTGAGTTGGCAAGCGTAGATACCGCGCCTGCGCATATGGCAAGCGTACCTGTTATTGATGCAGGTGCCGCACTTACAGTGATCACAGTAGTGCTTATGCAGCCCGCCGCAGTCGTATAAGACATCGTCGCAGTACCGGCAAGTACGCCTGTGGCAATGCCTGTAGCCGAACCGATAGTAACAATAGATGGGTTGCCGCTGCTCCATGAACCACCTGCCGTGGCATTCGCCAGCGTAGTAGTACCACCCTCGCAAACCACAGCAGTACCGGTATTTGCAGAGATCGCGTTAACAGTAAATACCATAGTAGCACGACACCCTGTCGATGTTGTATAAGTAATTGTGGCAGTGCCCGCCGCAAGGCCAAAAGCAACACCGGTAGCAGACCCGATAGTTGAAATGCTGGTATTGCTGCTGCTCCATGTGCCACCAACCGTGGCATCGGTAAGAGTAGAAGAAGAACCGGCGCAGACACTTGCCGTGCCGCCAATAGCTGCCGGCAGCGAATTAACGGTAACCTCAGCAGTCATGTAACAGCCGTTGCTGATAGTGTAGGTGATGGTAGCAGTACCTGCCGCAACGCCCGTTACCAGGCCCGAGCTGACACCTATAGTAGCAATAGAAGCGTTGCTGCTGGTCCACGATACACCGCCCGATGTAGGATTGGTCAATGCGGTAGTAGCCCCGATACATACACTCTTAGCTCCTCCGATAGCAGCCGGTATAGCATTCACCGTTACTGTAGCGGTGCGCAGGCAGCCCGAAGGGGGTGTATAAGTAATAGTAGCCGTCCCCTGTGCAATAGCCGTCACAACTCCTGTCGCAGCATTGATCACAGCTACAGCCGTGTTGCTGCTCAGCCAGTCGCCGCCTGCCGTTGCATTTGCCAGCGTAGTGTTGTAGCCCGCACAAACAGTAAGTGAGCCGGTGATACCTGATATAGAATTTACGGTGACTACAGTTGTTGCAACGCAGCCTGCACCCATAGTATAGGTGATAGTAACAGTCCCGGCAGACCCACCAGTAACAATACCCGAAGCCGAGCCTACGGTTGCTGTCGTTGTATTACCGCTCGACCATACACCGCCGGCATAGTCATTAGTAAGTGTAGTAGTAAAGGCCGCGCAAACCGTAGCTGTGCCAGAGATAGCAGACGGTACAGGATTTACAGACACAACAATAGTCCGCGCGCAGCCCGATGCAATAGTATAAGTAACATTGGTAGTACCTGAAGAAATGCCGGATACAATACCATTTGACGAACCTATTGTAGCAACCGATACATCGCTGCTGGTCCACGTACCACCAGTTGATGCGCTGCTGAGCGTAGTGGTGAAGCCGATACATGCGGCATTGATCCCTGTGATGGGCAATATCGGGCTTACAGTAACAACGGTTGTTGTGTAGCAGCCTACACCCATAGTATACGTAATTGTAGCAGTGCCGCCGGCTACGCCTGTGATAATGCCGGAAGCAGACCCCGCTGTAGCTATAGCCGTATTGCTGCTGTTCCATGTGCCACCGCTAACCGCATTAGACAGTGTAGTTACAGAGCCCGCGCATAGGGTTGCGGTACCGGTTATTGAAACTGGTACAGAATTGATGGTAACCACCTTCACAGCATAGCAGCCGGTCGGCAGCAGATAAGTAATGTTTGAAGTACCGTTAGCCACACCGCTAACAATGCCGGTTGATGAGCCCACAGTGGCCACAGCCGCATCGCTGCTCATCCATGTGCCGCCAGCTGTTGCATCGGCAAGCGTGGTTGTAAAGCCTGCGCATGCAGTAGCTGTACCGGTGATCGAGGATATTGGATTAACAGTAACCGCAGCCGTAGCGCGGCATCCTGTTGACATTATGTAACTAATAGTAGCCACACCCGATGCAACACCGGTAACAATACCCGTGGTACCCACAGATGCTATTGTAGCATTGCTGCTGCTCCAGGCACCGCCCGCTGTAGCATTAGCCAGTATTATTGATGCGCCTGCACACACCGTGCTGCTGCCCGTAATTGCCGATATAGGATTAACAGTAACGATCTTAGTAGCGTAGCAGCCTGTAGAAAGCATATAGGTAATTAGTGGATTGCCACCCGCTACACCTGTAACAATACCGGTAGCCGAGCCAACTGTTGCCAAAGAGACATTGCTGCTTGTCCATGTGCCGCCGCTTGTCGCATTCCCGAGGGTAGTTAGTGCACCGCTGCACACGCTTGCCACGCCGCCAATAGCAGCAGGGTTGGCGTTTGTTGTTATTATTGTCGTAGCACGGCAACCGGCAACAGTGTAGCTCATCGTAGAGATACCTGCATTAGTGCCGGTAACAATACCTGTAGCAGACCCAATTGTAGCCGCAGCGCCGCTAACACTCCACGTACCACCGCCGGTAGCATTAGCAAGCGTCAGTGTTGCGCCGATACATACAGTACCGCCACCGGTAATTGCAGCAGGCGCCGCATTTACGGTAAGCGCTGTTGCCCTGTAGCACCCAGTGCTGCTCAGCACATAGCTTATAGTTGCATTACCCGCAGCTATACCCGATATAATACCCGTAGCTGAGCCAACTGTAGCCACTGCAGCATCACTGCTCTGCCATGTGCCGCCGCCTGTGCCGTTTGAAAGTGTTGTTACCGACCCTACACACACAGCAGCTGTGCCGGTAGTAGTGCCGGGGATCGCATTTATCGTTATAGTTTTTGTAGCCCTGCAGTTGGCAGAAAGCGAATAAGATATAACGGCCGTACCATTTACAATGCCTGAAATAATGCCTGTAGATGATCCTGCTGTTGCAACGCCAGTATTGCTGCTGCTCCAGGTGCCGCCCGCTACTGCATTGGTGAGCGTCGTGCTAGCGCCCGCGCATACGGCTGAGGCTCCGCCTATAGCAGCCGGAGATGCGTTAACCGTTACGGCCTGCGTGCGGAAGCAGCCATTAGAAATAGAATAAGTTATGGTTGCATTACCGGCGGCTATGCCAGCAATAATGCCGGTTGATGACCCTGCCGTTGCTACAGAAGCGTTACTGCTGGTCCATGTGCCGCCGGGTATGCCGTTTGTTAAAGTCGTAGTAGCACCTTCGCATACCGAAGCTGTGCCCGTTATTATAGAAGGTTGCGCATTTACAGATACCACAGCAGTCGCACTGCAGCCATTGGACAATGAATAACTGATAAGGGCAGTACCGGCCGATATGCCCGTTACAATACCCGTAGATGAGCCAACAGTGGCAACGGATGTTGCGCCGCTTGCCCAGCTGCCGCCACCTACTGCATTAGCAAGTGTAGATACCGATGCAGCACATACGGTAGTGGTACCTGTTATAGAAGCCGGGATAGAATTAACTGTGATAGTTGAAGTGATGTAACAGCCGCTGTTCAGCGTGTACGTGATAATGGTAGTTCCCGCGGCAATGCCTGTAACAAACCCGGTACCTGAACCTATGGTAGCCACCGAAGTGTTGCTGCTGGCCCATGAGCCGCCAGATGTAGCATTGGTAAGGCTGATCACCGAACCGATACAAACCGAAGACGATCCGCTGATGGCGGCCGGAAGCGCATTGACAGTAACAGCCTTTGTAGCATAGCTGGTAACTCCGCTGGTAACTGCATAGGAGATGATCGCCGTACCCGCAGCAACAGCTGTCGCGACACCGGAGCTATTAATAGTGATAACACCTGTGTTGCTGCTGCTCCATACGCCGCCCATTACATCTTCAGTATACGTAGTGGTTGCGCCCTCGCATATAGCGCTGACGCCGGTTATAGTGCCCGGGTCAACAAAGGCGTCAACCGTCACTATCCTTGTGGCATACACAGTTCCGCAGCCGTTGGTAACAGCATATGATATAGTGGCATTCCCTGCCCCTACGCCAGATACTATACCGGTAGCAGAGCCAATAGTAGCGATACCTGTGTTGCTGCTACTCCATACGCCACCGGGTATTGCATTAGCCAGTGTGGTTGTATTGCCGACAGCAACGGTCGCCGTCCCGGTTATAGCCCCCGCATCGGCAAGCGGATTTACCGTTACGATACTTGTTGCGGCAGCTGTGCCACAGCCGTTAGTCACTGTATAAGATATGGTAGCATTGCCCGCGCCTACACCGGTAACAATACCGGTGCCGGTGCCTATCGTGGCAACACTGGTATTAGTGCTGCTCCATACGCCACCACCTGTAGCATTACTGAGCGTAGTAGTTGCTCCGCCTTCGCATACTGATGCAGTGCCTGTGATTGTGCCCGCCGTCGGTAATGGATTAACGGTAACTATCGCGGTAGCCGCAGCTGTGCCGCAGCCATTGGTAACAGTGTAAGATATGGTAGTGTTGCCTGCAGCTACACCAGTAACTATGCCGGTTGCTGTACCTACCGTGGCGACACCTGTATTGGTGCTGCTCCATACGCCGCCGCCTGTAGCATTGCTGAGTGTGGTAGTTGCCCCACCTTCGCATACCGATGCTGTACCGGTAATAGTGCCTGCTAATGGTAGCGGGTTAACGGTAACTATAAGTGTAGTGGCTGCTGTGCCGCAGCCATTAGTAACTGTGTAAGAGATGGTCGCATTGCCTGCGGCAACACCCGTCACGATGCCGGTTGCCGTGCCGATAGTGGCAACACCAGTATTAGTGCTGCTCCATACACCACCGCCTGCAGCATTGCTGAGTGTTGTGGTTGCGCCGCCTTCGCATACAGTTGCAGTACCGGTAATGCTGCCTGCATTGGGTAGGGGATTCACCGTTACTACCTGCGTAGCAGCAGCTGTGCCGCAGCCGTTGGTAACTGCATAAGATATCGTAGCATTCCCTGCCGCTACGCCGGTAACTATACCGGTGGCTGTGCCTACTGTGGCAACACCTGTGTTAGTGCTGCTCCACACACCACCGCCCGCAGCATTGCTGAGCGTAGTAGTAGCGCCACCGGCACATACCGTGGCCGTGCCCGTAATAGTACCTGCCGATGGTAGCGGGTTCACCGTTACCACCTGGGTTGCAGCTGCCGTACCACAGCTATTAGTAACTGTATAAGATATAGTCGCATTGCCTGCAGCTACGCCAGTAACTATGCCTGTAGCTGTACCCACCGTAGCAACACCGGTATTAGTGCTGCTCCATACGCCACCACCTGCAGCATTGCTGAGCGTAGTGGTGGCACCGCCCGCGCACACCGTAGCTGTACCCGTGATGCTGCCTGCCGATGGCAGCGGGTTCACCGTTACTATACGTGTAGCAGCCACGGTACCGCAGCCATTTGTAACTGAGTAAGATATAGTAGCATTACCAGCGGCTACGCCGGTAACTATGCCGGTGGCTGTGCCTACTGTAGCCACGCCTGTATTGGTACTGCTCCATACGCCACCGCCTGCAGCATCACTAAGTGTTGTAGTGGCACCGCCCGCGCACACGGTAGCCGTACCTGTGATACTGCCCGCATCGGCCAGCGGATTCACCGTCACTACCTGCGTAGCGGCCGCCGTACCACAGCTATTGGTTACTGTATAAGATATAGTTGCATTGCCTGCTGCCACACCAGTAACGATGCCGGTAGCTGTGCCTACTGTGGCAACACCTGTATTTGTACTGCTCCACACACCACCACCTGCAGCATTGCTGAGTGTTGTGGTAGCGCCACCGGCACACACCGTAGCAGTGCCCGTAATGCTGCCTGCCGATGGCAGCGGGTTTACTGTAACTATCCTTGTCGCCGCAGCTGTGCCGCAACCATTGGTCACTGTATAAGATATAGTAGTGTTGCCAGCAGTCACACCGGTCACAATGCCGGTAGCCGTGCCTACTGTGGCAACACCCGTGTTAGTACTGCTCCATACACCACCGCCTGCAGCGTTGGCCAGCGTAGTGGTTGCGCCGCTTGCACATACAGTAGCGGTACCCGTTATGCTGCCTGCCGATGGCAGCGGGTTTACCGTTACTGTTGCTGATGTCACACAACCGGACGGCAGCAGGTAATTGATAGTTACATTGCCGCCCGCGACACCTGTAACAATACCTGTTGCAGAGCCTACAGTAGCTGTAGCCGGGGTGCTGCTGCTCCATGTGCCACCGCCCGTAGCGTTGGCTAATGTAGTAGTGCTTCCCTGGCATACGGTGAGCGTGCCCGTTACTCCGGTCGGCGCACCGCCGATAGTGACAGTAGTAATAGCCGATGCACACCCTGACGCAACCGAATATGTTATCGCCGACGTACCCCCGGCTACGCCGGTGACTATGCCCGTGGCAGACCCGATAGTGGCTACAGAAGTATTACTGCTTTCCCATGAGCCGCCACTTGCTGTATTGGTAAGTGTAGTGGTAGTACCTACACATGCAATAGTAGAACCTCCAATTGCCGAAGGCGTCGCGTTCACAGTCATTGCCTTTGTTTGGGAGCCTGAGCCGCATGCGAGCGTCACTGTATAAGATATAGTTACATTACCCGCAGCTACACCAGTAACAATGCCGGTTGCCGAGCCCACAGTAGCTACTGCTGAATTGCTGCTGCTCCATACGCCGGATGCTGTGGCGTCGGTGAGTGTTGTTGTGGTACCGGTACATAGGCTCGATGCTCCGCTGATAGCAGCAATAGTCGGTGTTACCGAATTTACGGTCACTGCCGTGTTGCCACATGCGCCCGGTGTTGTAAGACAACCGCCATCGCCCTTCGCATAGTAAGTAGTCGATGAGCCCGGTGTTACGGATATGGAAGTACCCATGCCCACGTATGTGCCGCCACAGCTGCCGCTGTACCAATACCAGTTACCTCCGCCGTTCAGTGTACCCGCGGTTACGCTTAGCGTAGTGCTCTCCCCGCAGTTTATTGTTGAAGGAGATGCCGACAGTGTAGGCGTAGTTGGCGCTACCGCTACCGGCCCCGCCTTCATTACCACCACTTTATTGCTTTGGCCGGCATCCATCATAGCCACTACAGGGAGCCCGTACGAGTCCATTGCTATAGAAGTGTAGTCGGCTGAGCCTGTAGAGAAACCTGCAGTGCCATATAGCGACCAGCTGCTGCCATTATACTTCATCACGGTAGCCCTGTTGCTGTTACCACCGTCGTTGTAGGTTACATAAGGATACCCGCCACCATCTACTGCTATTCTGGTATAGTTCGCAGTGCCTGCTGAAAAGCCCGCGCTACCGGCGAGCGCCCAGCTGCTGCCGTTGTACTTCATCACGGTGGCCCTGTTGCTATTGGCAGCGTCGTTGTACACTACATACAGATTGCCCGTTGCATCAGCGGCCAGCGATGTATATGTAGCGCCGCCTGCTGAGAAGCCAGCCGACCCTACAACTACCCAGCTTGTGCCGTTATACTTCATCACGGTCGCTTTGTTACTGTTGGCGCCATCAGAGAACGCTACATAAGGCGTACCGCCTGCATCCACCACCATAGAAGTATAGTCTGCCGAGCCCGATGAAAAACCAAGGCTGCCCACTGCTACCCAGCTGCTGCCATTATACTTCATTACGCTGGCTTTGCTGGCATATAAAAAGTAGTTATCCTTATAAGCTACGTACGGGGTACCAGCGGCATCCAGCGCGAGGGAGGTGTAGGTTGCGCCACCAGCAGTAAAATTCTGGCTGCCTACATACACCCAGCTGCTGCCGTTATATTTCATGGCAGACGCGTTATTGAAGGCATCCTGGTAGGCCATATATGGCGTGCCTGATGCATCGATGGCCAATGAGTTGTATTGGGTGGCACCTGCAGTAAACTGCGCGCTACCCACGTAATTCCAGGTACCGCTCGTATATTTCATTACCGATCCCCGGCTGAAGTTCTCATAAAATGCAACGTAGGGGGTATTAGATGCGTCGAGCGCCACAGATGTATAGCTGCTCTGGAACGAATTGGCGGGAGCGCCGCTAAGCATGTGCCATATGGTGCTGGTAAGCACACCGTCGTTACAGTCTAGGCTATTGGCCACATATCCTCCCGGCTGTGCGCACGAGCTGGTCGTCACTGCTGAGTTACCCCAGCCATCGCCATCGCTATCCTGGTACCAGGTAGGCGTTGCCTTTATCGTTACCGACACAAAGCCACAGGTGCCCTGCGATGCAAAACACGTATTCTCTCCACGGGCATAATAAGTTGTTGTAGTGGTCACCGTTGGTGTGATTGAAGCACCGGTGCCTACCAGCGTGCCGCCACAGCTGCCGCTATACCATTTCCATGCAGTAGCATCATTTAGCGTACCGCTCGTTACCGTCAGGGTAACCGGTGTGGCGTTACAGGTTGTTATCACTGTTGTAGACAACGTTGGCTGAGTAGGATAGGTTATTACCGGCGATGTTTTCATCACCGTTACCTTACCGCTTGTAGCGCCATCCTGGAAGGCTACGTATGGCACACCTTGGTTGTCCAGCGCCAGCGAGGGCGTTGTGGCCGTACCAGCAGTGAAGCCTGCCGCTATTACGTTCACCCATGCGCTGCCGTTATATTTCATCAGCGTGGCTTTGCTGGAATTGCCACCATCGGTATAAGATATGTAAAGCGTACCTGCCGCATCAACTTTCAGCGAAACGTAGTCCGCGCTGCCTGCCGAGAAGCCCGTTGTGCCCACCGTTGTCCATGCACCGGCAGTGTATTTCTGCACAGTAGCCCTGTTGCTGTTCGCTCCATCGTTGTAGGCTACGTATGGAACACCATACGCATCAACGGTAAGCGAAATATAGGCTGCAGTACCGGCAGAGATACCTGCTGTGCCCACGAGCTCCCATGCAGCGCCTATATAGCGCATCACAGTCAGTTTATTGCTATTGGCACCATCGGAGAATGCTATGTACGGAGTATTTGCTGCATCAAAGGCGAGGCTTGTATAAGTGACTGTGCCCGCAGAAAAACCACCCGCACCCACATTCACCCAGCTGCTGCCATTATATTTCATTACACTTGCCCTGTTGGCCCAAGCAAAGTACGCATCGTTAAACGCCATGTACGGTGTTCCTGTGCCGTCTACAGCAATAGAAGTATGCGTAGCTGCCGCCGGCGTAAAGCCAGAGCTGCCCACATGCGACCAGCTAGTGCCGTTAAACTTCATCACCGACCCAAGGTTACCATTATCCTGGTAGCCTACAAATATGTTACCGCTATTATCCGCAGCAACCGAAGTGTAGTTAATGCCACCATTCGAGAACATAGCACTACCCGCCTGCGACCACGCACCGGAAGTATATTTCATTGCCGATGCCTTGGTGTTGTTGTCAAGATACACAGCATACGGAATATTAGTGCTGCTCACGATTATTCCCACGATCGAGCCCGTTGTAGGAGAGATACCTGCCGACCCCACTATACCCCAGGCGCTTGTGTTAGAGCTGCCATCGTTACAGTCGAGGTTGTTCAGTACATAGCCACCCGGTTGCGTACAGGCAGAGGTGCTGGTGGTATAAGAGCCCCATCCATCGCCATCACTGTCCTGGTACCATGTAGTATTAGCTTTGTAGTTGACTACGGTTGCTCCGCAGTTACCCTGTGTGGTAAAACATGTGTTCTCGCCCCTGGCAAAATATGTTGTGGCTACCGTTGGCGATACTGTTACCGAAGTACCTGTACCTACAAGCGTACCACCGCAGCTGCTGCTGTACCATTTCCAGTTAGTTGCGTCATTAAGTGTGCCGCTGGTTACGGTGAGTGTTACTGTGCCTGCGCTGCACAACATACCGGGGCTTGCAGATACAACAGGTGTGCTCGGGTTATTAATTGTATAGCCCAGGCGCTTTGCGCTTGCCTTATCGCTGTTAGCATTATCAGAGTATGCCACATAAGGTACTCCCAACGAGCTCACTCCTATTACCGATGTGTTAGCAGTGCCTGCCGAAAAACCCGCGGTATTTACCGTAACCCAGCTACTGCCGTTATACCTCATTACGGTAGCTCTATTGCTATTAGCACCGTCAGTGAATGTTACGTACGGAGTACCCGTGATGTCTATTGCTATTGATGGATTGATAGCGGTGCCAGATGAAAAATCCGCCGAGCCAACTGAAACCCAGCTGGCTCCGTTATATTTCATCACATTCAGCTTGTCGCCGTTACTATTGTTTGAAAATATTACATAGGGCGTATTGCTTGCATCAAATACGATCTGCGTATAATTTGCCGTGCCCGCAGAAAAACCCGCGCTGCCCACCTGCACCCAGCTCGCACCGTTGTACATCATTACGGATGCCTTGTTGCTGTTCGCACCATCCTGGTATACCACATATGGCGTACCTGAGCTGGTAAGTGCAATGTCGGTGTAGTTGGCCACACCACCGGTAAAGCCGGCTGCACCAACGTTCACCCAGCTGCTGCCATTGTACATCATCACCGATGCCTTGTTTGCAGAAAGGTAGTAAGCGTCATTAAAGGCCACGTATGGGGTACCGCCCGAGGTCACAGCCAGTGAATTATAAGTTGTGTTGGCAATCGAGAACTGCGCTGCGCCCACCTGGCTCCAGCTGCCACTGCTATACTTCATTACCGATGCCCTGCTGCCATTATCCTGGTAACCCACATATATATTACCACTTCCATCTAGTGCGATACTATTATATACTGCGCCGTTTGGCGTAAAGCTGGCACCGCCTACATAAGACCACGAAGTACCGCTATAAGACATAACAGAACCCTTATACCCACCTTCTGTAAAAAAGATATAAGGAGTACCGCCACTGCTCATGGCCATCGCCATATTGGTGGCAGAGTTGGTGCTGAATGCAGTTGTTCCCGCCGCCAGCCACGAGGTAGTGTTGGCGTTAGCATCGTTACAGTCCAGGTTGTTGAGCACATAGCCGCCCGGCTGGCTGCCCGCTGTAGTAATTACAGACGGATTGCCCCAGCCATCGCCGTCACTATCCTGGTACCAGGTATAGGTCTGTGCATTTGCTGACGTAGCGCAGGCTAATAAGAATACAGAAAAAAATAAAGAGCTAATTCGTGTCAAAGAAATTCGGGTATTAAGTTTCATACGCATATATGTAATATAAAAACAACCTTCAATTGAAGCCAATAGAAAGCCACCTGCCATCTAAGGCAGCATTTTTTGCAGGCGATCCGTTTGTACTATTTACGGCCGATTACCTGCTAAGGATTGTTTTTGATATGAAATCTGCAATACAGACCAATACTAAACATCCGAAACGCCGGGGTGACTTTTCTATTCCTTTTTAAAACTCATCATTTATGCCATTTTACAAGCAATTTTCTGGAATGATCTGTGTTCATTGTTTCAGGTGATGATGGTTTCAGATCAGTTTCAAAAAAGGGGAATGTTTATTGATATTGCGATGCAAAAGTAGATTTATATTTTAATAGATATATCTAATGGCATGTTAATGACATCTGATTCACATATAGTTAGATAATAGTAACACAAAGTTATTATCCCGGAAACAGATTATAATATTTTATGAATATAAAAAATATTACCCTATTTTAACAGAGGTCATTGTCAATGATCCACCAATAGCTTTATCATTAAAAAAGCTAACCTTTTCGTTCTTACCCTGCAGCGCCAAAGCGTATAATAAAGGATAGTAATGGTCAGGGCTGGGAATGGCCAGCTTAGCCGCTTTGTGCAGCTTTTCATAAGCAACGAGCGACTTGTGATCGCCATTGCCGATCTTTTCTTTAAATATCTTGTTCATTTCGAGCGTCCAGTCGAAGCCGAATTCTGTGTTTATGGCTTCGAAGCCCTTACCTGGCGGCAGTTGTATCATGCCCAGGTTATGTACCATATTCCCGCTTGCCAATATCAGTACGCCTTTCTTTCGCAGGCCCGCCAGTTGCTTCGCCAGGTCATAGTGATACTGCGGCGGCTGGTGGTAGTCAATGCTTAGCTGTATCACAGGGATGTTAGCATGAGGATACATCTGCTTCACCACCGACCATGCTCCATGGTCGAGGCCCCAGTCATGGGCCATACCTACTGTAGTACTATGGAATAGTGCCGCTGTTTCCTTCGCTATTTCAGGGCTGCCCGGTGCAGGGTACTGTACGTCAGACAACGCCTGCGGGAAGCCGCCGAAATCGTGAATGGTCTTGGGCTGCGCCATAGCCGTTACATGGGTGCCTCGTGTAAGCCAGTGTGCAGAAACTACCACTACCGCTTTAGGCATAGGTATCTCCTTCGCCATTTTCTTCCACCGTTCGGTAAATTCGTTATCCTCTATCGCATTCATAGGCGAGCCGTGGCCTACAAACAATACGGGCATAAGCTGTTCCCCGGTGGTCAGCTCTTCAGTAAACTTCCTAAAACCTTGCAGTGTCATCATAAGTGCGCCCCCGGCCATTACTTTTAAAAAATGCTTCCTTTCCATGCATGGGAATTGTAATGCAAATTTACCCCAATTAAATGGGGCTGTGGTGGTTAGCTTGGTAGCAACTACTTATGAGGCTATCTTTACAATCTATACATGAAGCCAAAAAGGATAGTATGTACAGTGACCAACGACCTGAACTACGACCAGCGGATGATACGCATATGCACATCGCTGTCGAATGCGGGCTATGATGTAACACTGGTGGGCTTCAAACGCAAAAAAAGCAAGCCCCTCGTAACGCAGCCCTTTAAACAAGTACGATTGCCGATCATTGCCGAGCAAGGCAAGCTCCTTTATGCGCATTATTGGCTCAACCTGTTCTTCTTCCTCCTCTTCCGCAAAGCCGATGTGCTCTGCGCCATAGATCTCGACACCATACTACCCGTATACTACGCCTCACTGCTGCGGGGCCGCAAGCGCGTATACGATGCCCACGAAATATTTACCGACCTGCGCGAAGTGATAACCCGGCCATCGGTACACAAGATGTGGACATGGATAGGCAACCATACCGTACCGCACTTTAAAACCGGCTACACCATTGGCGACTGCTATGCCGACGAGTTTAAAAAACGCTATGGCGTGGACTATGGCGTAGTACGCAATGCCACGGTATTAAAACCTTTGACAATACCCGAAAAGCCCGAGCGCTTCATTCTCTACCAGGGTTGGGTGAACGTTGGCCGCTGCTTCGAGCAATTAGTACCCGCCATGCAATACGTGAACGCAAAGCTGGTGGTATGCGGCGAGGGCAACTTCTATGCTGAGGCTAAGCAGCTGGCCAAACAGTACGGCGTGGAAGACAAGATAGTCTTTCACGGCTATGTGCCACCCGCACAGCTCAGCAGCTACACCATACAGGCATGGGTGGGCGTAACCCTCTTTGAAGACACCAGCCTCAGCAACCGCCTGTCCCTCGCCAACCGGTTTTTCGACTACCTGCACTCTGGCGTGCCGCAGCTCTGCATAAAATACCCCGAGTATGAGCGCATCAACGGCCAATACGAGGTGGCTGCCTTGATTAGCGATCCTACACCGGAAACTATTGCAGGGGCGCTGAACAAGATGGTTAGTGACGACACTTATTATAACCGTCTGCAGCAGAATTGCCTTAAAGCCCGGGAGCACTACTGCTGGCAGGAAGAGGAAAAGAAACTAATAGCCACCTACAAACACCTGCTCAATGAATAGCGATAACCCCTCCATTCAGTTCAGCGTTATCATACCCATCTACAACTCGCAAAAAACCATTTTCCGGGCTATAGACTCTGTGCTGGCGCAGTCGTATCCGGCTATGGAGCTTATAGTGATAGACGATGCAAGCACCGACGGCACGGGCGAGATGGTGAACGGTAGATATGGTGATAAGATACGCTACATACAAAAGCTCACCAACCAGGGTAGCGGCGGCGCACGCAATGCAGGGCTCGATGTGGCTACGGGCAACTATGTCGCCTTTCTCGACTCAGACGATATATGGCACCCCGATAAGCTGATGCTCATAAGCACCATCCTTGAATCCAATCCCGGTATATCCCTGTTCTACCACCCATTCACGCAGGAAGAGATCGCTCAAAAGAAACTGCCCGAGAATATTATGCTTTACCGGCTGCCGTTTGTAAAGCTATTGCCCGGCAACATGATAGCCACCTCGTGCGCCGTAATAAAGAACGACCCAAAATTCAGGTTCGACCCGCTTATGCGCCACACCGAGGACTACGACCTGTGGCTGCGTATAGGCTATAAGCACAAGGTATACTTCATCAACATCCCGCTCACCCAAATATTCAGGCCATTCCTATCGCAAGGGGGTGTAAGCGCCGCCAAATGGAAGATGCGCAAGGGAGAGATGCGCGCCTACAGCAAGCTAACCAGCCTCAACCCGCTCTTTATACTGATGTTGCCTGCACTGTGGCTGTCGAGCCTTGGCAAACACTTGGTGAAAATGATTACGCCGAAGGCGTGACCAAATCCCAAGTTCGAAATCTCAAATTTCAATCCAAAATCCCAAATTCCAAATTCCAAAAAACAACTACACTCCCGCCGCACTGATCTCCTTTACCTCGCCTTGCTCTATGCGCACTACACGGGCTGGGTATTTTTGGATAATGGTATAGTCGTGGGTGGCCATGATAAAGGCCGTCTGGAAATCGCGGCAGATATTAAATAGCAGCTGCATGATCTCGTCTGTAGTATCAGGGTCGAGGTTGCCGGTAGGCTCGTCCGCCAGTATCAGCTTCGGATTATTGAGCAATGCCCGCGCTATATCCACACGCTGCTGCTCCCCACCCGACATTTCGTAAGTACGCTTATTACCCTTATTCTTCAGGCCTACTTTGCTTAGCACATTTTCTATTTTCTCCTTCATCAGCGCCTTATCGGTCCACCCTGTTGCCTTAAGCACGAACTCCAGGTTGTCATACACATTTCTATCGGTCAGCAGGCGGAAGTCCTGGAACACGATGCCGAGATTGCGGCGCAGCAAGGGTATTTTCTTCCAGGTAAGGTCCTTTAGGTTGAAGCCGGCAACACTGCCCTCCCCGTCCTTCAGGTACAGCTCGCCATACATAGTTTTCAAGAGGCTCGATTTACCGCTACCCGTCTTCCCGATCATATAAATAAATTCCCCCTTATCCACTTCCAGGTTCACATTGTGCAGCACCTGGCTGTCGCCCTGGTATATATTCACATTCCTGAGAGAAACTATGTTCGTTGAGTCCATTACTCAAATGTAAACAGTTAAGAGTAAAAGTAAAAATTTAGGAGCGGCATCAAGCAACGCGTAAATTGCACACATTGCACCACAAAAATTATTTTCGTCGCTTTCTTTGATTTTCAACCATCTGCGCTTGAATGTTTGCGCACTTTTTGCGCACCTTTTGCGCAGTTGCGTAGTCGGCAAATTTTGCGGGCTTTCTTTTTCCCACGGCATTTTAAATTCGGAATGGGGAATTTTTTTCGGCCGTATCTGCTGCAATGCCCGTTATTGCTGAGTTATTATGGATTTGAAAATTTCCCATTTTTTCCCGCGAGGGAAAAATGTCGAAACTTGAATTCTTGGAATTAAAAAATTTAAGAATTGTGTTTCGTATCCATAGACCGATTTAAATGCAACGGTCGAAGAATCCACAAAGGTGCTCAACGGCACCGCTTACGATTACCTATACTGCAAGTTGTGTCAAAAAAACGATTTCGTCAAAATGGGTTTTTATGATAGTACGTTTACTGTAACGTCATAAACAGCTAGCTGCACACCATAAAAATTTGTTTGCAGCGTGGGCGCGGGTTTGAGTAGGTTTTCTACTATTTTTTGAAAGTATTAGTTTGAACCTCTATCCGGCTAATTAACTCTACTGATTGTAATGATTTTCTTTCTTAGCAGCCTCCAAGAACATCAGAACCACTGATATAAATTATTCTTCTGGTAGATCATGTTAAACTCCATTGTAGGTATTTCGCGGAAACTCGGGCTTGGATGGGCACTGGGCTGCTCCAAAAGACATTAATAAGCTGTGGATATAATAAGTTGATCATACTTTTGTACAACATGGGCAAACAGCATCACTATATTCCAAGATTTTACCTCAAAAGGTTTTCGATAAATGATGAGGGAAAATGTATTGCTTTGTATAACCTAAAAAACAAGAAGTTCATTCAGAACGCACCTATTAAGCATCAGGCTTGTAGTGCATTCCTATACGGCACAGACGATTTAATAGAAAATGAATTAGCTAAATTGGAAGGAATTATAGCCCGGTTCATGCATTTCTGGATTGATAAAAAGATTCTGGATTTACCACCGCAAAATTCGCCGGCATTTACGGCAATCAAAAGGTTCATTCTCTATCAAATTTTCAGAACAGTTAAAGAAGGAAATCATACGCTGGATCTATTAGATCAAGCATTTAAAGCTTTTGTTCATGTGCATCTCCCTAATAAGGTGCAGTTTCTTGACGGTGCGAAAGTATTTACAGAAGATTCGGTACTATTAAGCCTTTTGCATGCTATGGACAAAGACTATCTTTTAAACTTCTTAAAATGCCGATTTATTCTCAATTTAACGGATTTACCATTTATTACCTCTGATGCGCCGGTTGTACGGTACAATCAGCTAATGGAAGAGATTGGTTTATATACAGGCGCGACCGGGTTATCTGTAAAAGGGTTGCAAATATTTTTCCCGATACATGCACGCCTTATGATTTGCTTATTTGACCCCAAGGTATATGCATGTGGAAAAGAAGAAAAAGATTATGTCGTTACTGAATCAATGGACGATATTCACCAGCTAAATGCCCTGCAATATCTTAATTGCGATTGGCAGCTATTTTTTGATGAATTAGTAAGCCAAGAGTATATTGAATACATAGCAGAGAATTATGAAGCTAAGCGGGCAGAAATTGGACCGTTTTCTAAGCTTATTAAAACTAGCAATAAGATCGAATTATTCTCCAGTTCCGAAGACGCACAGATTGATTTAAAGTTGACCTTTTTCGAAATCCTCTCGGATGCAAAAAAATTCAAGCACGAACTTGCGCCACTACGGCACCCGAGTTTGGCGCGAATAAACTATCAGTAATGCCGAACTTCGAATAGGCGGGTTGGAATACACGAGTACAGACCCTGCACAAAACAAAACCGCCTCAAAATTCCTTTTGAGACGGCTGTATATATTACACTATTCGGTTAATAATCCTTACTGCGCAGCCAGCTCTTTCACCTTCGCGAACACTTCATTCTCGCCACCCTCTTCATAGCCAATGTGCCTGAAAGCTACCTTGCCTGCCTTATCAATGATCATTGTAAACGGCACTGACTGGAAGTTGAGCGAGCGCTTAAGGTCAGAGTTAGGATCTATATAGTAAGGGAAGCTCCAGCCCTGCGAGATAGCATAGGTACGCACCAGCCCTTCAGCACGCGCCTCGTCTATAGACACTGTAATGTATTCAAAGTCGGCCTCCTTTTTCCAGTCGGCCATCTTCATGCTTATGTTCTTTATCTCCTTTTTGCATGGTACGCACCAGGTAGCCCAGAAGCTGATAACGGTAACCTTACCTTTTGGCAGTGCCTGGTTAAAAGCGATCTTCTTACCGGTGTTCACATCCTTTATTTGGGTATTGGGAAGTTCCTGCGCATGCACCGCGACTGAAGCCATAAGGCCGACTAAAGCCCCCAGTAATTTTTTCATAATTGCTTGTTTTTAACAATAATAAGCGAAAACTTTGCCAGTTTTGAATTAAGGAACTAATTTCGGAAAAACTTTAACAATATTACGTTGTAAATGAAAAAATCGGCCATTTTATTTTTTGTGTTGTGTGCTTCTTTGCGTGTTTTTGGACAGGGTACGCTTACCGGCGATTTCCAGACTAACATGAACTTCTTTCAAAAAGATACTGCTATAGGCGCGTCTGGCAATCCACTTTACGAAAACGTGCTCAGCGGGGGAGAAGGATGGCTTACGCTGCGTTACAACGTTAATGGCTTCACATTCTTTCTCCGTGGCGATGTGTTTAACAACTCAAACCTAAAGAATCCTACATCGCCCATGACTGATTTCGGCGTAGGTGCATGGAATATCACTAAGGAGATCAATGACTTAACAATATCCGTCGGCACCATCTACGACCAGATAGGCAGCGGAATCCTGTTTCGCAGCTACGAAGACAGGGGCCTGCTTATAGATAATGCACTGGTAGGTATAGAGTTGAAGTACAAGCTGGGAGATAAAATAATGATGAAGGGCTTTACCGGCCAGCAGCGTAACAATAACTTCGTTAATAATGTACGTTACGGCCCCGTGATAAAAGGCTTTAATGCCGAAGGTGACTATGACATTGGCAAGGCACACATCATTCCAGGAATTGGGGTGCTCAACCGTACACTCGATGAGGCTTCTATGCAATCGGTAGCTAGCACCATAAATGCCCAGCCAATTGACACCCGCTTTCTCCCTAAGTACAATATGTACGCCTTCACCGCTTATAACACACTCACCTACAAAAATTTCTCGTGGTATGCAGAAGCCTCATACAAGACGCATGAAGCTATCAAAGAAACAAGGCCATATATTGGTCCGATGCTTTACAATGCACTGGTAGACAGGCCGGGCAACATACAGTATACTTCTATCAACTACGGCATGAAGGGTATCGCGCTTAGTGTGTCGGGCAAGCGTACGGATAATTATGTAATGCGTACTTCACCAAACGAGGTACTGCTTAACGGCATGCTCAACTGGCAGCCGGTAGTAGCCGTGCTGCGCCCGCAGCGCCTTATTTCGCGCTATTCTCCGCCTTCGCAGGATATATCGGAAATGGCCGCAACAGCAAACCTGCTGGTTTCGCCCAATGATGCTACCACATTTACATTCACCTACTCTCAAAGCAATACGCTCGATGACCGCAAGCTCTACCGGGAAGCATATGCAGAGGGTATTTACCAGGGTATGGACAAATGGATATTTGAAGGCGGGATACAGTATCTTGAATACAATATAGCTTTGTATCAAAACCGTCCATCACCTATGCAGTTTGCGATAACTCCTTTCGCAGAAGTAACCTACCGAATTGACGAGAAAAGGTCCATTCGCACCGAGTTCCAGTATATGCACGCCAAGTATGACTACGGTTCCTGGGCGTTTGCGCTTATCGAGTACAACATAGCGCCTAAATGGTCTATCTCTTTGTCTGATATGTTTAATATTGTCCCAAATACAGGTTCGGACAATCTGCGCTACAGGGACCCGGGCAACCACTACTACAACTTCTTTGCAGCCTACACCAAAGGGCCCAACAGGTTTACACTGGCTTATGTGAAGCAGGTAGATGGCATCAATTGCACAGGCGGTGTATGCCGATACGAGCCTGCCTTTAGCGGCGTAAAGGCTACTGTTACTTCGAGCTTCTAATTAACAACCTTATACCCACTGTGAAAACCTGCTTATGCCGTGCTACCTTATGTAAGATACCTGGCCACGTTGCTAACGCTATTGGTATGTGCTGTGGCAAGCTATGCGCAGACCAGTAAGCGCGCCCTTGCCGCCTCCAAAACTATGGCGGCAATTACTATAGACGGCAAGCTCAATGAAGCTGTGTGGCAGGATGCCGAAGCTGCCGTAGGCTTTGTGCAGAATGCTCCCACGCCCGGCGCCCCCTCTGCACAGCGGTCGGCGGTAAAAATAGTGTACGACAACAGCGCCATCTATGTTGGCGCCATGATGTATGACAAGCACCCGGATAGCATACTCAGGCAGCTATCGCCGCGAGACGATTACCAGAGCAACAACGACGCATTTGGCATATCGTTCGACACCTACCTCGACAATCAGAACGGCACTGCCTTCTTTGTGACTGCCGCAGGCGTGCAGGCAGATGCCATTATGCGGTTCGACGGGATGGATTTTTCATGGAACGCGGCATGGTTCTCACGGGTCAGCTTCAGCGACAGCGGCTGGTGCGTGGAGATAAAGATACCCTACTCTGCCCTGCGCTTCCCTAAGAAAGCTGAACAGCAATGGGGTGTCAACTTCCTCCGCATCATTCGCCGCCACAGGGAGAAATCTTATTGGAGTAATGTGCAGCCCAATATCGCCAACATCATCAGCCAGTCGGGCGTGCTCAATGGCATCAGCTATATAGAGTCGCCAATCCGCCTTGCATTCCTGCCCTACATATCTGCCTATACCGAGAACTACGCAGGCAGCACTGCCAACAGCCTCAACGGCGGCATGGACATAAAATACGGCATCAACGAGAGCTTCACACTCGATATGACACTCATCCCGGATTTCGGACAAACGCTTTATGACAATAAGGTGCTCAACCTCTCCCCTATAGAAGTGCGCTACGATGAGCGCCGGTATTTTTTTACCGAAGGCACAAGCCTCTTCAACAAGAATGACCTCTTCTACTCCCGCCGCATAGGCGGACTGCCGGTAAACTACGGCGCCCTCAATAGCTCCACAGCCCTCAACGAGATCATAACTGAAAACCCGCTCACTACCCGCCTGTACAACGCAGCCAAAATTTCGGGTCGCACAAAGCACAATCTAGGTATAGGTGTGCTCAATGCTGTATCGGCCCCCGCCTACGCCCTGCTGCGCGATACGCTTACAGGCCGCGAACGCGAAGTACTAACCTCGCCGCTCACCAATTATAACGTAGTGGTGCTCGACCAGGCATTGAAGAACAACTCGGTGGTCAGCTTTATCAACACCAATGTCACACGTGCCGATAATAACTACGATGCTAACGTAAGCGCTGTGCTGTTCCAATTTGCCAATAAGCAAAACAGGTATGGCATAAGCGGTTCGACAGACGTCAGCCAAATCTTCCTGCCGTCGAAAACAGATGTTGGCTACAGGTATGCGCTAAATGCCGGCAAGATCAGCGGCAACTATACATGGCAGATAAAAACGCAAACCGTTAGCGACCGCTTCAACCCGAACGACCTTGGCTACCTGGGCCGCAACAACTTCTCTTACTACATCCTTGATCAAAACTATAATACCTACAAGCCGGGCAAGTACTTCATCAATACGTTTAATAACATCGGCATCAAGTACTATCGCAACTTCAACCCTGATGCCTACCAGTTGTTCACAATTGATGCGCTTAATGGTGTCACCTTTAAGAACTTCCTCACCGCCGGTATCTCTTGGAGCCTGGAGCCCTTCGAGATTTACGATTTTTATGAGCCGCGGACGTTTGGGCGCTACTACATCTATCCCGGCAACTACATGGCGGGTGGGTTCATATCTTCTGACTACCGCAAAAAATTTGCGCTCGATGTGGAGAGCAACTATCGCTGGTTCGATATAAAAGGCCGCAGCAGCTGGTACTGGAATGTGTCCCCGCGCTACCGCTTCAACGACAAGCTGTCGATGATCTATAGCTTCGACCGCAACCTGGCTGCGGGCAACGTGGGCTTTGTAAATAATGTCAATGATTCCATCTACCTCGGCACGCGCGATGTGACAACCTTCTCCAATACGCTCGATGCTTCTTACATCTTTACAAGCACCATGGCGCTGAGGCTATCGGCCAGGCACTACTGGTCTAAGGCCGAATACTCGAAGTATGAGCGCCTGAAAGAGAATGGCAGGCTTGACTCTACCGGCTACAACACCAACCACAACATCAGCTTCAACTCCTTCAATGTGTTCATGGCGCTTACCTGGCAGTTCCGGCCCGGCAGCGAGATGAGCGTCGTGTATCAAAACAGCATCTACGCCACCGGCAGCCAGATAGAAACAAACTACTTCAACGACCTCAACTACACGCTGAAGTTCCCGCAAAGCAACAGCCTCTCGGTAAAGATCATTTACTTCCTGGATTACCTAACGCTAAGAGGCGCGCTGAAACGGCATTAAAAAAGCGGGCTACATATGCAGCCCGCTTTCATCAATATCATTCACCGGTTTACGATTTCCCGGTAGCTTTTTCCTTTTCCTTTTTCTCCAGCATTTCTATCAGGTTACCCACATTCTTGTGATCGAGCCTTTTGCCCTTGATTATTTTCCTGTTGTCGAGCAGGTATATAGTAGGAGTGCTGTACACGTCATACTTATTGTGGTAGTCGCTGGTGTGGTCGTGGTCCCATGTGTTTATCCAGTCGTCTATTTTGTACTTGGTAATGAACTCATTGATGGCCTTTTCTTCGCCCTCTGTTGATACTGTGTACACCTTCACACCCTTATCCTTCAGCACCTTTTCATACAGTGAGTCCAGCGATGGCATCTCGTGCTGGCAGTGGCCGCAGTTAGGCGAGTAGAATACCACCAAGGTATACTTGGCCTTCACCGCGTGCATGTCCTCTTCTTTCTTGGTTTTAATATTTGGCAGCTTCAGCGGTGGGGCTACGTTACCAATAACGTTTGGCGCTATCTTACGTGCACGGTCTATAAACTTGGCTAGCTCATCGCTTTTCAGCCAAAACGCGTCGCCCTTCATGTAGTAGTTCTCCGCCAGGTACACAAACACCTCGTCCATGCCCATTACCTTGCTCTCCTCTACATGGCGGGTAAGCCACCACAGCGTATAGTGAAACTGGTCTTTAGTGCCTTTTGTCTTCTTCAGCAGTATGTCGGCCTCTTTCTCTATACTATCAGTCCATGGCAATACCAGCTTGGTGAAGTATTCTTCGAGTTTGGCATCGTAAATCGGTGTGTATATCAGCCTGTCGTCCTGGAAATTGTAGCCGTCCCAGAAATGTTTTTTGTAGTATCGGTAAGCATATGTAGTATCCTTTGTTTTGCCATCGGCCAGGTAGTGGTCGCCCTCAGGTACTTCAGGCACCTCTATGGCGTCAAACACGCGGGCCAGCAGCGTGCCGGGATAGCGTTTCACGTAATCCCTGCGATAATCGTTAAGCACTTTTGATGATGCTTTTGCTTTCCTGCGCACTACCTCGGTGTCAGATTTGGTACGGGCAGCCTCTATTTCCTTCTTCAGCTTTTCCTCGCTGGCGCTGTGGTTCTTGAGGAACTTTATGTACTCTGCAAATCTTTCGTTCTCGGGGGAGTTCCTATATACAATACCATCGGGCAGCTTATTGATAGGTGCTATGATAGTTATATCATCACCCGCATTCATCAGCACCTCGAAGTTCGTAGACATGTCAGATAGGTAGAGAATGTAAATGCCACCAGTAAATTCAGGATCATTGCTCTTCATCTCTGCCTTGCCATTCTTGTCGAAATAGGCTGAGTCAGTTTTGAAAATTGTAGGCCTGTTCTTACCATAATAATGCGCCAGGAACACCATAGAGTCCTTTACTCCCGGCATGCTCAGGTGTAGTTTGTACCCTTGCCCGGCAAATGTTGGAGCCATGCCAAGTAGCAGCAAAACGGCAATGAGTGAAGCTTTCTTCATACGTGTAATTAGATTAGTTACCAGCTTAAGTAGTTAGAAAAATTGTATTTATTCCTGAAAGTCAAAAATAAACCATAAAATGCTGTATCCCCAACGGCTATGCGCTAAATTTGCATCTTATTTTAAAATTTTAACATCACATTGTCACGCAAAAAGAAAAAAGCCCCGCTACAGAATATCACTATCGAATCTTATGCTGCTGAAGGCAAAAGCATTGCAAAGCTGGAGGACGGCAAAGTACTTTTTGTAGACAATGCGATACCGGGCGACGTGGTAGATGTGGCCATTATAAAGGACAAAAAAAGCTGGATGCAGGGCAAGGTATTGCGCCTGGTAACACCATCGCCACAGCGCGTGGAGCCCTTTTGCCAGCACTTTGGTGTATGTGGCGGCTGCAAGTGGCAGATGCTGCCCTACTCGCAGCAGCTGGTATACAAGCAACAGCAGGTGGCAGATCAGCTGGAGCGCATCGGCCACATAGAGCTGCCGGAGATGCTGCCCATAGCGGGCAGCCCGCACGAGCGCTATTACCGCAACAAGCTGGAGTTTACTTTTTCCGCTCAACGCTACCGCACATTCGAGGAGATATCAGAGCGCTCTGAGAAATTCGCCCCCGAGCCTGCGCTGGGTTTTCATGCACCCGGCCTGTTTGACAAGGTAGTGGAGATACACACCTGCTACCTGCAAAAGGAACCCACCAATATACTGCTCGATGTGCTGCGCAAGTATACCGAGGCGCGCAACCTGCCCTACTACGACTACAAAGTACAGTATGGCTGGCTGCGCAATGTGATCATTCGCATAGCATCTACGGGCGAAATACTGATAAACCTAATAATGCACCACGATGATGCCGAGCGCGAGCCGCTGATGCAGCACATAAAGGAGAATGTGCCCGGTATCACGTCGCTCAACTATACGCTCAACCCAAAAATGAACGACTCCATACACGACCTTGAAGTGGTGTGCTGGAGCGGCAAAACGCACATAGAGGAAAAACTCGAAAACTTCCGTTTTAAAATATCCCCCAAATCATTCTTTCAAACCAACACCTACCAGGCCGAAACACTATACCGCATCACCCGCGACTTCGCGGGCCTTACCGGCACGGAAACGCTATACGACCTGTATTGCGGCACGGGCAGCATAGGTATCTTCTGCTCAGCTAAGGCGGGTAAGGTGATAGGTATAGAAGTGGTGGCCGATGCTATAAAAGACGCATGGGAGAACGCTGCTATGAACGGGCTGGATAACTGCAAGTTCTTCGCAGGCGATGTGGAGAAAGTATGCACTGATGCCTTCTTTGCAGAGCACGGCCGTCCCGATGTTATCATCACCGACCCTCCGCGCGCAGGCATGACCGAAAAGCTGATACAGCAGCTGCTGAAGATGCGCGCCCCCAAGGTGGTATACGTAAGCTGCAACCCCGCCACCCAGGCCCGCGACCTCCAGCTGCTCGATGAGGCCTACCGCATCACCAGGCTGCAACCTGTTGATATGTTCCCGCATACCCACCATATAGAGAATGTGGCGCTGCTGGAGCTGAGGTAGGAAAATTCTCGAAATTCTTAAATTTGGCAAACAGAAGTCATGAAAAATCAGAATGCCATCAGACGAGTCTGCTATAAGTTCACACTTAGCACCACGCACCTGCAAATTCTGAAGGAGCGGCAGGCCGAGTATTTAAAAGACAAATCGACTGCTCGCCCATGGAGAGAAGTACATGATGAGATCCGCAATAAGCGAAAAAGCAAATGATGTACCTGGATCGAGATAGCCGCACTACAACACCATCATCGACTCCAATATCCGCTCCGAAGCCTTACCATCACCATAAGGGTTCGACCGCATTGACATGGCCTCGTAGGCTGCAGCATCAGTTAGCAGCCTTATCGCCTCGCGGTATATCAGCTCTGTATCGCTGCCCACCTTTAGCACTGTGCCGGCGTCCATAGCTTCCGGCCGCTCTGTGGTATCGCGCAGCAGCAGCACAGGCTTGCCCAGCGATGGCGCCTCTTCCTGCACTCCCCCACTATCGGTAAGTATCAGGCGCGAGTGGTTCATCAGCCACAAAAACTCTGGGTATGCCGCTGGTGAAATAAGGTGTATTAATGGGTGCCCGCCGAGTATCTCATGCACATCATCCTTCACATTCGGATTCAGATGCACGGGTACTATCACTTCGGTATTGGTATCCTCCGCTATTCGCTTTATGGCGTTGCAGATATTCTTTATTCCCTCACCATGGTTCTCGCGCCGGTGCATGGTCACAAGTATGAAATCCTTTTTCCCTTCAAGCCCCTGCGCAGCAATGCCCGCAGGTGCGGCGCCCTCTATCTTTTTTAATCCCAGGAACAAGGCATCTATCACCGTATTACCGGTCACCATCAGCTTTTCAGCTGGCACACCTTCAGCCAGCAGGTTGTTATACGATTGCTCCGTCGGCGCATAGTGCATATCCGCAATGCGCGAGGTCATCACCCTGTTTACCTCCTCTGGGAATGGCGAAAATTTATTAAAGGTCCGCAGCCCTGCCTCTACGTGCAACACCTGTATCTTATTGTAAAACGCCGCCAGCGAGGCCGCAAATGTAGTGGTAGTATCGCCCTGCACTATTATCATATCGGGCTGCTCAGCCTGTAGCAGCTCATTGGCTTTGGTGAGCACCTTTGCGGTAAGCCCTGCCAGCTGCTGGTTAGGCTCCATCACGTCCAGGCTATAGTCAACCGTTATGTGAAAAAAGTCGAGTACCTGCTGCAGCATTTCCTTATGCTGGCCCGTGGAGCATACCCGCACATCAAATTTATTGCTGCCCTTCAGCGTCTCTATCACAGGTGCCAGCTTTATAGCCTCCGGCCTGGTACCCAAAAAAACCATTACCTTTTTCTTCATTCTTTACTTTGTATTTAACACTGGCACCCTTTCTTCTTTGCCATCCTTATACAGTGTAAAATTCGGGTCTATTTCGTTACGCACATAATCTATTTTGTATCCCATGGGCAGGAAACAGTTCACCATGAACGCATCTGTCCAGGTAGGCACTCCAAGCTGCGCTATATTGCCCTCCACTATCTGCCGGGCTACTACCGAATGATTGTATACCCTCACAGGGTTAGAGCTCTTCACCACCACTGCATACAGCGCCACCGATGGCAGCAGCAATACAGCTGCCACTCCCAGTGCTACCGCTTTGTTGCTTCTGTATTTCCATGCTATTACGCTGATAGCATACGCAGTAAACAGGCAGGCAAACGGAATGCCAAATGAATGGTACCTGTGATAAAGCGAAGTGTAATGATGCGCCTTTATACTGAGCAGTGCAAGAAACACGCTGCCACTTGCTCCCAATATAAATAGCAAATGCAGGTTTCTTTTGTCGGTCTTATTATCGCTAGCCCTGACCGCAGCTAGGTAAAGCCCTATTACCACCGCAAATGATCCAGCTATAATGGCCCGCAGCTCCTTCAAAGCCGGAAATATGGCTTTAAAATCCTGCGCAAGCAGCTTCATGCTGCGGAACAACACCTCAACGATGGAAAACGCCCCTTTAGCGCTTTGCCGCTGTATGGTAGCATTCTGGGAGTCCATAGCCACCAGCCCGGAGAAGGAAAAGTAAAAGTATATTGCAGCAAGCGCAAACGGTATTGCCAGCGCTGCAATGTTCTTGCCCCTAAATAGCCTCCTGCCCTTCCCCGCAAGCAAAAAGCCGATGAACACCAGCACCGCATACACGCTAAGGAAATGGCACAATATAGCCGCAAGCGAAAAAATACCGGTAAGCAGCAGGTGGCGCGGCCGCTCGGCCATATACATAAATTTATAAAAAAAAATAGCCGCCGCTATCGTAAAGAATGTCGCCATCTGGTATGCGCGCACCTCGTGGCTCATACTCACAAAGTTTATATCGGTAGCAAGAAAAATAATGGCGAGCGAGGTAAATATAGTACTCCCCATTACCAGGTTAGCCAGCACGAACAGCGCTATCAGTACCGCGATGCTGCACAGTTTCGAAAACAGTGTGTACCCAACCATTGTGCGCCCCGCAGCAGCGGTAAACCAGTGCAGGCCTGAGTTGTACAAAAAGCTATTGCCATTGTCGAGCACAGTAGCTTTGTATACATTGGCTTCAGTATTCAGACTATTGATGGTCACAGAGCTTACCTTAGTGACCGAAGCGAACTCTGCCGGCGAGTCATGGCTCAGCCCATTGCTGCATAGTATCGATATAGTCTCATCGTACCATATCTCCTTCTTCAGCGGAAACACTAATACTGCAATGATGGCAGCAAGCAGCACAAACAGGTTTATTTTCTTAGCTAAGGGGCCGTAAAGCAGATTCTCAATACCCATCATTCCCGGAATTATGGATTTAGCCGGCCCATTTTATAGTCATACAGCAGCTTCAGGGTCTGGCCCATGGTGCGCTTTACGTTCATTTTAGATTCTCCCTGCTTCAGGTCATACCGCAGTATCATCGGTACCTCGTTCATAGTGGCACTCTGGCTCGCTACTTTCAGCAGCACTTCCACCATGCACCCAAAGCCTTTCTGCGTTATGAATTTATCGCCATAGTAATTAATAGTTTTCCTGAGCATATCTACCCTGTAGGCCCGGAAGCCGCACGTGTAGTCTTTAATACCCTCGAAACCCACAAATACGCGGAATAGCAACCCAGCAGCCCAGCTAAAGAATTTTCTTGATTTTTTTAGCCCTTTTATACGTGCCCCTGGCTGGTAGCGCGAGGCGATCACCAGGTCACTGCCCTCTGCTATCTGCTGGGCCATGCGCTGTATCAGGAAGGGTATCTGGCTGTCATCCGCATCCAGCGTCACTATTATATCGGTATCCTTCAGTCCTTCCTGCGCCTTGCGCAGGCCTGAGTTGATGGCGGCTGCAAGTCCCTTATTAGGCTGCACGTCCAGCACCTCTATCGGGATATCGGCTTTAAAATTCCGGGCTATCTCCAGCGTATCATCCTTGCTGCCATCGTTCACCACCAGCACACTGGCGTCCCATTTATAAAGATTGTAGGCCTCATTAATTTTGCCAAGCAGCGGCGGTAACGATTCAGCCTCATTATAAGCCGGCAATACGATCCTTATATGCATAATAATTACTATCCTCCGTTTAATATTTAATTAATACACACCAACAGATGCGATTAATTGAAATACCATTTATTCCTGTGCGCTAAAGTAATGTATTTTAAAGTTTTTGTAAGGCAGATAGTAAAAGAAATCATTTGATAATGTTTCCACAGCACCATTATTTCCTCTTTACAGCATCTATGAACACTTGCTCATATTCGTCTACAATTTGCCCCCAGTTGTATCGGTTTCTTATCTTTTCAATATTATGTTCCATTTGCAGGGCATATTGCTCTTTATCGTGGGTATTGAAAATGATCTTAGCAATATCCTCGCTATTACTAAAGTAAAGCGCATCTGCTCCCAACACACTTTTATTAAACACATTATCGTTGGCCGCTATAAGCGTGCGGCAGCCCATAGCCTCCAGCAGCGATGGATTAGTGCCACCAACGGTATGCCCATGAAAGTAAACGAGGGAGAAGTATCGCAGGTTGTTGATTATGGCCGCATCATATATCCCGCCTAAAAAACGAATATTGCTATTGCTGCCATAAGTATCTACCAGGTACTTGCCATAGTCATTTCCCGTTTTGCCAATTACTATCAATTGAGTATCGCGCTTCGACGCTATACTGCCTTTAATGATCATCTCTACATTATTCTCCGGCTCCATGCGGGCTATAAGCAGGTTATACTCATACGGCTTCAGGCCATACTTTGCCGGTATAGCGGCACTCGGGTCATCAAATATTTCCGCCCCGTAAGGAATGAATACCGAAGGCTTCCGGTAAGTATCCAAAAGATACTGCTGTATGCCCGTAGAATCTGCCACCAGCACATCGCCATTCAGCGCCGCCCATCGCTCGGCTTTTCTCAAAAAAGCCTGCACATACTTATTATACTTGGTCCGCTTCCACTCCAGCCCATCCATATTCACCACATTGGTGCATTTGCGGGGCCATAGCCGGTACCATATGCTGTTGCTGGTATAGCCAAGCTGCAGCAGCACATCAAAGTTTCGCTTTCGTGCGTCGCGGATACAATTGTAGTCGTAGATAAACTGGCCCGCCGTACCCAGCTTATGCTCCGGGTCGTAGCAGTGAATTATATGCACACCATTCCACTCCGGCAGCGCATGCTCATGGTTGTGAGCATTGTATACCCACACGTCATGCCCTTTCTTCAGCAGGCCTGCAGCAAGGTATTCAGCGCACTGCTCAAACCCGCCATACCTGTTGGGGATACCCCTTGTACCAAGAATACCTATCTTCAATCAGCGGATATTTTTGCAAAGGAAACACTAATCTTTCAATACCTGCCGGTATGCAGCCAAAGTTTCCTTTGCGGCCTGCTCCCAGGTATAGTGTGTCAATATGTATTGTTTAAATGCAGCATCATACGGTGCTTCAAATGCAGCATCCACAGCAGCCTTAATCGATTTAGGGTCGTCAGGGTCGCAGTACCATGCATTATCGGCAAAGTAGTCGCGTGTATCTCCCTTATCCGTCACTACTATATTACACCCCATCACCGCCGCCTCCAGCGACGATAGCCCCGTTGTCTCAAAGTAGCTGGGCAGTATGTGCACTTTAGCAGAATGGTACATTTCGTATAGCTCCTCTTCCGTCAGCCACTCAGAAAATCTGATATTATCGGCTGCCTCCTGCCCGCATTGGTCGTAGTAAGCCTGGTTGTTTGGCGATGGCTTGCCATGTATCTGTACTGTATAGCGCGTATTCTTTAATGCACGTATCAGGTTCAGTTGGTTTTTTCTTCCCTCCACCCGCGCCACACAAAGTACCATGTCTTTATACTTATCGCTCCTGGTTTTCACCTTTCCTGCCACAGATGCATCTATGCCATTAGGCACTACATGGTAGGGATATTTGCCGCCATACTTTGCCACCAGCCGCCTATACTCACTCTCCGAGTTGGGCAATAGTATCGCAGCATGCTTACCTACATACTTTACCGATTTTTTATGTCCCCACAGCAGGTACTCGCGGCTCATTATCTTCTCGCCGTTTTTTATGTAGCGCGCCACGGCCTTTATATACTCTATTGAGTCTTCCGAAAACACCTTGCCCAGCAGCCCTGCCACACCAGCCCGCGCATGCTTCTCATAACCGCCATAGTCGAGAAAGATAGTGGACACCACATAGGGTTTGCCCGACTTGCGAATGTGATGAATTATATCGCCCGGGCGAATTATATTAAAGAAATGCAGCAGGTCGTATTGCTTATAGTCAATGGCAGCATTTGCCAGGTATATGTCCACATCCACACCCTGAGCCCGCAGATACGCCGCTGTAAGATCCACCTGCTTCGTGTCTCCTCCGGGCGATGAATATAATGTAGCTCTTGATATGAATGCTATTCTCATTTAGCTGATCCTTTAATTTTATTATATAGTTTCAATACTACAGCCTTGGGCAGAAAGGACAGCAGGTACAGCAGGTATGGCTCTTTGCGGGCAGGCATTATACTGATCGCCTGCTTCAGATGCGCCCTTGCCTTGCCGGGGTCGTGCTGGTTCCAAAGGTATTTCTTACCTATCATACTGTAATATGCCGCAGCCTTAAATTTAGTAAAGTTCTGCCCTGCTATTATTTTCACCAGCCGCTCCGCATCGCCCTGTGCCAGTTTACCGTTTTCAATAGCATGCTGCTTTATCGACCTGAACTCCTCTCCCCGCCACTTTTCATCTATTGTCACCGACTCCGGGTTAAACCTCACCTTTATGAGTGGTGCTGTAATGTTACCCATCTTTCCCTGGTCAGCCATATTTCGCCACAGCAGGTGATCTTCAAATGTGTATGCCTCAGTATCATAACCACCAGCTTTAACTATAGCCTCCTTCAGGCACATAACAGACGAATGTATAAAAGGGCAGTGTACAAATTTCGCTGCCCTGATCTCTTCGTCCGATGGCAGCACGTCGAAAGTAAAAAGGTAGTTACCATCTTTATCCATGTAGTCTGCCGCAGCGCCCACGATCACGTGGCCGGGATTGCTGCTCAGGAAATCTGATTGTCTCTTTATGCGATCAGGATAGCAAACATCATCTGCATCAAAGCGTACGATCCACTTGCCTTTTGCCAGCACTATACCTTTATTGAGCGTTGCCGTAAGGCCCATATTCTCCTGGTTCACGATACTGATGCGCGCATCTCTGTACCCTGCAAGAATAGCAGCGGTATCATCGGTAGATCCGTCGTTGATGATTAGAAATTCAAAATCAGTAAAAGTCTGCCTCAGCACACTATCTATAGCTTCACGGATGTAAGGACCCGCATTATACGCCGGCATTAATACCGTTACCGGCGGCTGAGCGTTTTGTATGGTCATTGACATCAAGCTGCATTAATAGTTCGTAAATAATGATAACCGAAAAAGCCTCAAACAGATAACTGAACAGCGCAAACCATACCAATAGTATGGATATCCAAAACCCATAGGACCAGCGCCTTATCTTTTTCATAAAAAACCCCACATAGAAAATAGCGAACAGCAGTGCGCCTATCAACCCGTATTCTCCGAAGATCTGGTTGTAAAAGCTGTCCGGCCAGTTAATTGCCGACCGGTACTCTGGCCCTGCCTCGCGCCTTGCTTTTATAAGGAGCATATGGTTCTCGCTATACTCCTTGCTCACAAACCGGGGCAGCACCTTTAAGAAAAGCCGGCTGGAATCGAAACCACACATGCGCTGGGCAGTAACTGACGAAAACCTGATAGGACCAGCCCCCAGCAAAAGCTTTGCAGGTGATGACCGTAAGTATTGCCCGGTTTCCACAAAAGACAATTTTTTCCCCTTGAACTGGTAGAGATAATCCCTCGTAAGCTGCTCTTTTTCAGATAGGGCAACCGTGTATTGCATCCTGAGCGCAGCAGTGTCGGCATTTTTTGCGGTTGTATGCTCGTCCTTTTTGCCTGATGTCGATGCCGTTTGCAGCTCATTCAGCTTAGCCTGGTCACTGGTACTTATTTTTTGATTCACCTTTTTTACCAGGCTATCAAATGTGTAGCTTACATTCTCAAGCGATACAATGCAGGACAATCCTATAATAACGCCTACTATCAGCGGTACTTTTAAATGTGCACTATCCCGCGGAAGCAGGCCTTGCATAATACTACTTTCCTCCTGTGCGCTCTTTCTAAATAAACGGTATAAAACACCGAGAAAAAATATGATTAGTAAAACCAGTATCAAAACCAATGTCGCTGTATTGGCAAACACCAATACTAGTGGCACCACCGCGAGAATACTAAACAGGGCATTTCTGCGATATAAAAAATATATGACAAGAAAGGCCGACACCATCACGTTATAGTAGGAGTTCTGCAGAAATATGCCATATATGTTGTCGCCAGCAGACAAGCCATACGGAAAATCAAGGCCCTTATACGGGTTCATTTGGCCTGTAGCCATCATCATCTTAATAAGCTGGTACCCGGAAAACAATATATTAAGCACTGTAAACGCCTTGATCGTTCCTTCACGCTTGCCTACACTGTTTTGTATAAATAAATTGATCTGGTGAAAAGCCAGAATGCAAAAAACCCAGAGAGATGCAGATAATAAAAATGCTACAATATAAGAGGTCGAAAAATCCCCTATCACAAAGAAATTGATAACAGACAGAAGTATGATGAGATAATAAAAAGGAGGTATAGCCCCCTTAAACAATTTAAACTTAAAATTGGGGCGCGCGATGTATATAAAAAGAATTCCAATAATTTTAAGGCTGAATATCGATTGATTAAGAAAGATCAACAAAAAAATTAAAAAGATCCAATCAACTTCTTTCAGATATCTTTTGATCAGTTGCATAGTTTACAGTCGGTAACAAATACTACAGGCTATCATCTCCTTCTCTGTACAATTATTCTAATGCAAAAATACTCTTAAAGGCATTACTTTTGCAAAATATGCTTAAAGTTTTGCGGGATCCAAAAATTCTAAGTTATGCTTTAGGTATCATCGCGCTTAGTATCCCGTATTTCTACCAATACACTGCCATATTACTTATAATATTTTACGTTTTATGGGCACTCCAGGCAAACCTTAAAGAGTTCGCCTCCAATCTACGGCAGCGTAAGGTAATATGGGTGTGGATAGCCTTTTACCTGCTGCACGTCATAAGCTACACTTACAGCCTCGACAAAGATTATTCTGCATTTGACCTCGAACGAAAGGTATCGTTACTGCTCTTCCCACTCGTAGTGGGCGGCGGTGTAAAAACTGACGACAAGGCGCTGACCCGGATTTTCACACTTTTTGTGGCCGGCGTTTCCCTGCTAGCTATTTTCTGTCTCGGGCGCGCCATACATATCTACCAGGCCACCCACTCTTTCGATCATTTTTTCTACCATAAGCTTGTGGCCGGTTTTGACCCCAACGCGGTATATTGTGCACTCTACAGCCTGTTTGCTATTGCTATCCTCCTTTTTCACCCCATTTCCTCCACTGAGCTTAATTACCTCAGGGTACCCCTGCTTATTATTATCGTTATTTTCTTCATTTTATTGTCTTCACGCACCTTAATATTGGCTTTTTTTGCGCTTGTAATTCCTTATTATCTCATTTATTCATTTCGGAGGCGCAAGAAAGGCGCATTATATGTTATAACATTGTTTTTGCTCTACGCCGCGCTTGCCGTAGCGATCTTTAAAACCGACAATCCCATCAGGAGCCGCTATGCCGAAATATTTAAAAGCAGCGAAACGACAAAGTGGTCGGATAGCAATGTCGCACACAGTCAAAATTTTAATAACTTATCGCTGCGGCTGTTTTTGTGGCGGGTAGCCTTTAATAATGTGCGCGACAATGATCTCTGGCTTAAAGGCGGTGGCAATGGCAGTGCCACTATCCTCCAAAACAGGAAAATGACGGAGTATGGCATTAAAGATATCTACAACCCCAACAACAGATCGGCCCTTTACAACATAAATACACACAATATGTACGTCCAGACCCTGCTGGAATTAGGCATACCAGGTCTCACATTGTTGTTAATGGCGGGCTTCTCATTCGTTGCATACCTTAAGCATACCAAAGTAAAAGAGCTGTCCATAGTGCTTAATCTTACCGTATTGCTGCTGATGTTCCAGGAGTCTGTGCTGGAAACGCAGGCCGGGGTAGTGTTTTATGCGCTGTTCGCTATGATCATTTATAGCCACACCAAAACGCTCCAAAGCCGTGAAAACATATCATAGTTCGCTGCCTGCCAATACTTCTGCATAAAAGGCGAGGTTCTGGGCCGCTATCACCTCTATATCAAATCGTTGCTTAATAGTAGTCCTCCCTTTACCTGCCATCACATCATTTTCCGATTTGTGCCGCAACAAGTATATGATCTTATCTGCAATATCCTCATAATTATCCGGGTCGATAAGTATGCCGTTAATGCCGTCTTCGATCAACTCTGGCCCCGAGACCCTTTTGGTGTAGATCACCGTAGTATTGTTTTCCATTGCTTCCATTGGCCCAAATGCAAACGATTCAATATAAGAAGGGAATACCGCTATGCTGGCTGACCTGAGCGCCAGCATTAGCGCTTCACGCGGAATATGACCGTTGAAGATCACCGTTCCTGCTGCTTCCTTATTTAATTCAGCCCTGGCCCTGGCAACATCTCCCTTCCCATATACCTGCAATGTTACTCCTTGCATCCGCGCATGCACTATGTTCCAGGCTTTCATAAGCTGGTATATGCCCTTAAAGCTTACCAGGGCCCCGGTATACACTACCTGGTTTATATTTTTTGCAGCATCTTGGCCATCTGGGCCAATTACTATGCCATTGTATATCGTGCGAATAGGTTTTTGGTGATCGAAATAAACCTTGGTTTTTTGCGCAGTGTATTTCGATACGCTGCACACAGCCGCCGCGCTGCCCAGGATATCTTTCTCCATTGCCTGCATATGAGCCGGCACAAGCAGACCCCGTTCCTTTCTAAGGAAAGTCAGCGAGCTGTGCAGCTTCACGATCACCGGCTTCGAAAGCTTCGGGAAAGCGGTGTACCTATTGCAATATTGCACATAGTCATTAAAGTCCGGCATCTCTACAATATCTATTGCAAATTCACTTATCAGTTGTTCCAGATCCACATGATATTGCCGAAGACTCTTTTCTATGCTACGCTGAAAAATGCCCGTGACAGTACACAGCTTATACAACACACGGGTATAAAGCGGGTTCCGCACCCGGAATAATGACGAATCATATGCCCTTCTAAACCGGTACACCTTTACTCCCTCGTCGGTAAACCTATCTGCTCCGCCGTACCCCCAGCCGTAGAGGCCCGCTACCACTACACTATGCCCCATTTTCACCATCTGCCTCGCCAGTATCTGCACGGCAGTGCCTATGCCGCCATGCCGCCCCGGAGGGTACTCATCACACAAGTACAGTATATTCATGCGCCCCGCCGGTTTAAATATGACTTTAAAATAACAACATCTTCTCTCCGGACCTGCTTAAACAAGAGGCAGCCGGATATATATAAAGCCATGGAGACTCCCAGCCGTGCATACCATTGCTCAAGCAAAACCGCACTAACTGCATATGCTGCAATACCCGTTAGCGGTATCAGCCAAATGGCCATGGCCGGTAACACTAAAAAATGTCTGCGTACAAAAATATAGTAAGCCACTGCCTGCAGCATTGTTGCCGCCAGGTACGACAGCGCAGCACCCGTGCTGCCCAGCAAAGGTATCAGCGCCAGGTTGAGCAGTAAATTGCTGACAGCTACAATAATTGTAATGCGTGTAATGTAGCGATACTTTTTTCCTGCAAAACACATGGTCCAGAACATGCTTATCAGGAAATGAATAGGAAGGCATAGCGATAGCATAAAAAACAGCAATGCGTTAGAAGTACCATACTTACCATTAGTAAGTCCCGTAACGATTGGCGCCCAAAGCACATTGCAAAAAATGACCATCAATACCGATAAAAAAAGCGCAATGACTATAAAGCGGCCCGTTTCGCTCGCACGCCGCGTATCAAATTCGTTATTGGCCATCATCCTCGAGTACTTTACCAGCAATACCGGCCCTATCACCATCAGCGGCAGTTTCATGATCTCGTAAGCCCGGTAAGCAAAGCTATATTCAGCCACACTGAGCGCTGTGCTTACCAGCCCCAGCAATATCCAGTCTATACGGCTAAGGCTGCTATCAAAGATGGCGGAGATGTACTGCGGCAGCGATTCTTTTAACAGCTTCTTATAAGCAGAAAACCGGAATGTAAAAGGTAAATGAATGTCTTTCCTGAAATATATGTAACAAGCAAGACATACCAGCTCCACAAAACCAAAGAAACAGAGTATTAACCCTACCTCTTTCACAGAAATACTGCCGCCTTGCAGCAAAACGTATAGCACTATTACTTTACCTAAGTTGCTTATAAGTGCTATAAGTCCGTAAGGAGCAAACAATTCTTTGGCGTTCAAAAATTGCTTTAGTGGTGTAGCTATATATATAAGTCCCTGGCTTGCAAAGAATAAGGGCAGGTAATAGTAAAACGGGTTGTGCTGCCACAAAAAACTTCCTGCGTATAATAACAGAAACAGTGCAACCGTACCGCATAATGCATGTATCAGGAATGCAGCAGCCGCCCAGCTCGACTTATCGGAGGCTGCTATGCGCCGCACCACCACCTGCTCCATACCAAAGCTCAGCAGGGTGACGGCGAGCATGCTCACCGCATTAGCCCAACCTATAATGCCGAAGTCGTACTTGGTGGCGTGAAACGAAAGCAGGAAGAAGAACGCAACGCCCAATACCTGGACACCAATGGCCTGCAAACCCGATGATAGTAAATTTTTTATTAACTTGTTTTTTATCATGGCTGCAAGCTGGTGCGCAAAAATAAGGCAGGAAGCGGGTTGGTCAAGCAAAAATATACCGTACGCATGCTCTTTACCCTATGCCTTTTTCCGTAATGATATGCTAAATTTAAGATTTATTTCATTTTACGGGTATTTTTTGGGATTTTTGCATTAATCCTGAAAAGCTGCACGGTTTTTGATGAAGTAAAACAAACCTGCTCCAAGGAGATCAATAGAAACCTATGATATATAATGTACCGGTAGAACGGCCACGTCAGCAAACACCCCCACCTTCTGATATCAGCGAGATCAGGGAGATGTTTACTGATATGAACCAGCGTTATATGGTATATGAGCCAGCCCCCTACTACTTTACGTTCAAAAGAGCAATGGACCTTGTTATTTCGGGGATATTTGCCGTTACCATCATGTCGTGGTTATTCCCTATCGTAGCACTGTTGATAAAACTCACATCTAAGGGCCCGGTGTTCTTTATACAAAAACGTACGGGCTTCAAAGGCATTGAGTTCAACTGCTTTAAGTTTCGTACTATGTATGTTAATGATGAGGCAGATGTAAAGCAGGCTACATCAAATGATAAGCGCATCACTTTTGCCGGCAAGTTCCTTCGCGCCACGCATCTTGATGAGATACCGCAGTTTATCAATGTATTGCGCGGAGATATGAGCATCGTAGGCCCTCGCCCGCATATGCTCTACCATACCCGCTATTATTCGCAGCGCATACCATATTATAACCTGCGCCTCGAGGTGCTGCCAGGCATGACCGGCATGGCCCAGATAAAAGGCTATGTAGGCGAAATAAGCATAGAGCGCGAGATACGCAAGCGTGTGCAGTGGGATATCTACTATATGAAAAACCGCAGCGTAATGCTTGATCTTAAAATACTATTCAACACCGGCCTTTGCGTGGTGCAGAAAGGAATAGCGGTTCTATCGAAAAGTAAATAATTGTCCCTCAATATTTTAGCAATACCCGCAAAACTTATTTTGCGGGTATTGTTTTTTTCAGCTAACTTTTCAAAGCCGAAACCAATTAAAACTGCCCATGCCACTTATAATAGCTGCAACAGACTTCTCAGCAGTAGCCGATAATGCCGTTAACTATGCCTGCGACCTGGCTACCACCCGTGGTGCCGATGTGCTGGTAACTCATTCATACGTATTCCCGGTAATGTTTAGCGATCTGCCGCTGCCTGCGTCACTTATTACCGAGGCCCAGACCGATGCCGAAGATCACATGCGCCGGCTTACAGCGCAGTTGCAAGCTGCCTACCCGCAAATCAAGATAAAGGGCCAGGTAGATTACGGGGATATCATTAATACTCTTAGCGACTACGGCAAGGAGAATAAAACGCCATGGCTAATAGTCATTGGCAACAGTGTGGCGGGAGAAAAGGCGACATGGCCGGAAAATACCCTTGTAGATGCGCTTAAGAAGCTAAAATACCCTGTGCTGGCTGTGCCGCCTGCTGCTACCTACCAGCCCGTGAAAAATATCTGCTTCGCGTTTGACAACCGCCACAAAGACAACGACAATGCACTAACGCAGCTTACGGCTATCGTTTCAGGCCTCGGCGCATCGCTGCATGTACTGCACGCACAGCCCGACCCTGCAAACAGCGGAGGCGCAGTAGAAATTGACGGTCGCGCAAAAGAGTTGCTCGGCGCAGTAGATACAGTCTACCATGTAGTACATGAAACGAATATCGATGATTCCATACAGGAATTCATAAGCGGCAGCAACATAGACTGGCTGGTACTGCTTCCACGCAAACATTCGTTTTTCGAGGGATTGTTTCACAAGAGCCACACTAAGGCTATCGCCCACCATGCTCAAATTCCTATACTCGCCTTGCACGAAACGCCGGCAGATGCTTAGTAGGGCATCCTTGGCGGGCGGGTAGCTGCTCTTTGCAGCTTCTTTTTGGCTATGATGCCGCGGGCGCCTCTATAGGCAAACTCCAGCACCTTCCATTTAAGGTAGCTGCCTGCTACTTCTTTGCCTATTACCCATAATAAATTTGGATTCTTAGCGCGGCCGCCCACCATTGATGCTATGCCTGCCACCGCCCCTTTCTTTTCCACTTTCCCTTTAATAATGCCCGATACGACTTTTATTATCGGCATCGCCAGCGGCAGGTAGTTGAGCAAGCCGCCCTTCTCACCCTTGTCATCATCGTCCGACTTAGATGGCAGCAGTCCTGTCAGTGACAGCACCGGCTCTTTATCCTGCAGCTTTTTCTTTTTGAGCAGCTTCCTGCGCTCGCGCTGCAGGTCTTCCATGTCTTTGAATTTTCGGGAATAAAGCTTCATGGTGGTAAGTTTTACCGGGAATTATTTTTTAGTTTTTTCGTCATCATCGTCGTCATCATCGTCGTCATCGTCATCGTTCTTATCTGCTTCTGTAAGCACCCTAATAAACAGGTTGGCAAACGATGTGGTGATGCGCTTACGCATAACCCCAAGCAGCACCAGCACAAGGATGTAAATACCCAGCACTATAAGCGTAGACGCTAACCGCGACAATCCAAGCGCATTAAACCCTTCAACAAGGCTTAGGCCTGAGAACAATAGTATGCACAGCAGGATGAACATGCTGATCAATGCATACATGAAATAGCTCAGCAGGCCAGAGGTGCGGCTGATAACGCCTATCTTGATAAGCTTCACCCGCACATCTACATACTGAGCTACTTTTTCTTTAAGCTGGCTGAATAAACTCATCAGTTAAGAATGGATTAAGAGTGGTAAATTTCCTCTTCCATGTCCATTGCCTTCTTCGAAAATTTTCCTTTCAGATTAGTAAGCCCTTTTTTCAGCTTGTCGAGGTCTTCCTCGCGTGTTTCTTTGTCTGTTGCAAGCACGTAGCCTACTGCAACGCCTACAGCTGCGCCTATCAGCAGTGTAGCAATGGTGTTTCCTGTCTTTGCCATACGATGGTGATTTTGATTGTTGTTTGAAATACAGTGATAAATATCATGCCAAATGTACGATAACTAAGTAGCGGTTTAGGTGATCTTGAACAGCATGTACCTATTTTACGTAATAGCGGTTTTCCAGCACATAGTGCTCCACCGCCTCAGGTACTATGTACTTTATCGACTTCTTTTCCTTTATCTGCCGGCGTATATAAGTGGCTGAGATCTGCAGCAATGGCGCGTCCAGTATAGTTACGTCCGCTCCATACGTATCTTCGATATCAAAGCCCGGCCTGTTGTAAACGATGAAGGCATACCGCGCCACAAGCTGCTCAAAATTCTTCCACCGGTGTATGTTCTGAAAGCTGTCTGCACCCATGATCACTGTAAACTTTTCCAGCGGAAATTTTTCTGTCAGGTATGCGAGTGTGTCTATCGTGTAAGACGGTTTGGGTAGCTGAAATTCCACATTGCTCGCCCTGAACTTGGGATTGCCCTCTATGGCAAGGTTCACCAGGTGCAGCCTGTCGTACTCGTTGAGCAGCGAATGCGAATCCTTTAGCGGGTTATGCGGCGATACTATGAACCATATCTTGTCTATCTCTGTATGATTGATAACATGATTGGCAACAATAAGATGGCCGGTATGAACGGGGTTAAAACTGCCGAAGTACAATCCGATATGCATAGCAGCAAATCTATGAAATAGTAGGAAGCCGTCAAGCCGCCGGCTTAACAAATTCCAAACAAAATAGTGGAATATTAGCCGCTTACCGTTTCCTTATTACACCATACATTTGCCCGCAGGGTTATGAACACAATAGAGCAGGTAAAGAAATGGTGCAATGGCGCGTGGCTTGCAGCTACAGATGAAGGAGCGCATATCGTGGAGCTATCAATAGACAGCCGGAATATAGAGCGCCCGGAAACAGCCCTTTTTGTAGCCCTCACCACCAGCCTGCGCGATGGCCACACCTATATAGCTGACGCCTACCAGAAGGGCGTCCGTAGCTTCCTGGTGTGCGCAGATGTTGCAGCAGATACCCTGCCCGGAGCTAATATCATTAAAGTAAAGGATACACTGGTAGCCCTGCAGCAGGTAGCTGCGGCGCATCGCAAGCAATTTAGTATCCCCGTTATAGGCGTTACCGGCAGCAACGGCAAAACCGTGGTAAAGGAATGGCTCTACCAGCTGCTCTCCACGGCTTACAACATAGTCCGCAGCCCTAAGAGCTACAACTCACAGGTAGGCGTGCCACTTTCAGTATGGCTTATGTCGCCGGCCCAGCAGCTCGCTATATTCGAGGCGGGCATTTCGCAGCCGGGAGAGATGGAAAAACTCGAACGCATTATACATCCCGACATTGGCTTATTTACAAACATAGGCGAGGCCCATAGCGAAGGCTTTATGAATGCCCGCCAGAAGATAAATGAAAAGCTGATACTCTTTCGTAATGCAAAGCAGCTGGTCTACTGCCAGGACCATGCACAGCTTAATGAATGCATTGTCCATTATCGCACACAGGTACGCAGCAGCCGCACCGAAGATCCGCTGCAGCTCTTCACCTGGTCGCAAAAACATGATGCGGACCTGCGTATTACTTCGGTAAGCAAGACAGGCAACAGATCGCAGATATCAGCCAGGTATGCTGATGGTGATATAAGCATTACGATACCATTTGCAGATGATGCATCGGTAGAAAATGCGATACACTGCTGGTGTGTAATGCTATTGCTGGGGCTCAGCGAACAGGATATACAACAGCAAATGGCCCAGTTGCAGCCCGTATCCATGCGGCTGGAGCTGCGCCATGGCCTCAACGATTGCACCATCATCAACGATGCGTACAATTCTGACCTCACTTCCTTGCAACTGGCGCTCAATTACCTGGACCAGCAAAAGCAGCACGCCCTCCACACTGTAATAATGTCTGACATGCTGCAGATAGGCAAGCGCGACCTCGATCTCTACGACGAAGTGGCCGACCTGGTCAACAGGCGCAGCATACAGCGCTTCATAGGCATAGGACCGGGATTGTATAAAAACAAAGCCTCGTTCAGGAAGTACAAAAAACTCCGCAGCATATTCTTCAAGACCACCGAAGATCTGCTACGGAACTTTCACATGCTCACCTTCGATAAGGAGGCCGTCTTGCTTAAAGGCGCACGCGTCTTCGCGTTTGAGAAGATAGGCCTGCTGCTGGAGCAGCAGGTACACCAGACGGTTATGTCCATAGACCTCTCGGCCATGACGCACAACCTCAACGTCTTTCGCGCGGAGCTGAAACCCGGAGTAAAGACAATGGCCATGGTAAAGGCATTTGCCTACGGCAGCGGCAGCTACGAGATCGCCAACTTGCTGCAATATGCCGGTGTCGACTACCTCACAGTAGCCTACACCGACGAAGGCATAGCGCTCCGCAAGGCCGGTATTAAAATGCCCATCATGGTCATGAGCCCTGATGCCACATCGTTCGACCGCATGATAGCGTGGAAACTGGAGCCTGAGCTATACAACTTTCGCTCCGTTTCAGCCTTTCTCAATGTCGCAGGCACATTACAGGTACACAAGTACCCCGTACATATAAAGCTCGATACCGGCATGCATCGCCTTGGCTTCGGCGCCGGCGACATAAGCGAGCTAGCTATCATCATTAAAGAAAGTCCGCAGCTGCATGTAGCCACCATATTCAGCCACCTTGCTGCCAGCGATGACCCTAGGGAAGATGCATTCACGCTGCAACAGGCAAAGCTATTCGACAGTATGAGTGAGCAGCTGATGGCGGCCATCGGGTACCGCCCGCTGAGGCATCTGTGCAACTCAGCTGCCATAGTGCGCCACCCCAGGCTGCAATACGATATGGTACGCCTTGGCATAGGCCTTTATGGTGTAGACACCGGAAACATGTTGCAGTCCAAACTCAGGCACATAGGCACCCTCAAAACCACCATAGCCCAGCTGCGCACTGTACCTGCCGGCGACAATATTGGTTACGGGCACCACACAATAGCCCCGCACGAAATGCGCATAGCCACCATCTGCATAGGGTATGCCGATGGCTACCCGCGCAATCTTGGCCGCGGCGTAGCGCACGTGCTTATACACGGCAAGCCCGCAAAAACAGTAGGCTCTATATGTATGGATATGTGCATGGTAGACGTTACAGGCATATCCGATGCCCGCGAAGGCGACGAAGCCATAGTCTTCGGCGCAGACCTGCCCGTATCCCAACTAGCCCACTGGGCCGGCACCATCTCCTACGAGATCATGACCAGCATCTCCCAGCGCGTAAAACGGGTGTATGTGAATGAGGAATGACGATAATAAGAAAAGTCAGAATTGCGCAGCTTAACCATGGACACACTTTCCTTTGTCCCATTTCAACTTAGAGCGGGAATTACCCTCAACATGAGTCACCAACAACACCTCCCTCATACTGAGCTTTGCCGAAGGATAGGGTTAGGGTTTCTCGCGCTGGGCACCACTCGCAAAACTTACGACTCACGACTAAAACAACACCTCCCTCATCCTGAGCTTTTCATCGAAGGATAGGGCCTGGGTTTCCCGCGAATGGCACCGCAACATGGGGAAGCCCCTTTAGGGGTTTGGGGTTAAAGCATCCCCTTATAATAAGTTATCAGCCCCGGCATAGGGCTCTTCTCCACCTTGCCCAGCTCCAGCTCATATTGATTGCAAAGATGCTCCAGCACATCTTTAAATTCATAAGAGACCGATCCCGAGAAATACAGCGGCAGGTTCCAGCTGTTGCGATGCTTCAGTATGCTGGTGTGGAAGAAATCATTCAGGCAGTCCTCTATGATATTCTCCACCATGTAGTGCCCGCGGTTCTCCTTTAGCAGCGTCACGAACGAAGCCAGGTACCTGTTCGGATTGGGCTGGTGATACAGCTTATTGATGATCTCACGCACATCATTGCCAAAGCGCATTTCAAACGCCTCTTTCAGTTCAGCATCAAACGTGCCATATGCATAATATTGTAGTATGCGCTTACCCATATAGTTACCACCACCTTCATCACCAGCTATATAGCCCAGGGATGGCCGCTGCTCTTTCACCTTCTTGCCATCATAGTAGCAGCTGGCGCTGCCCGTGCCTAATATGCACACAATACCCTTCTTATCACCACATAGCGCCCGTGCAGCGGCTACAATATCGCCCTGCACATCTACCTTTTTTATACCAAAATGACCTTTAAGTATATCGTGCAAAAAAGCCTGCTTCTCCTCGTTGGCAGCCCCTGCCCCAAAGTAGACGAGCTTTTCTGCCTCGCGCTTACTATTGTCCCATGGCAGTTCCTTTTTAAGCATCTCAGCTATGGCCTCCTTGCTTTGCAGGTACGGGTTTATACCCATAGTGCTGAACCGTGCCGGTTTCTTGCCTTTCTTCAAAAGGCACCAGTCCGTCTTTGTAGATCCGCTGTCTGCGAGCAGGTAAGTAGCCATGTGTAGGAATTGTACACAAATATGCACCATCAACAATGAATTTCCTAATAGTTTCTGCTGAGGAGTCACCCTTCATTCAACACATGGGTGCGATAGTATGAGAAAGCCCCTTTAGGGGTTTGGGGTTTGACTTAAAGCCCTAATTTTACACCATGCTATTGAAAGACGTGGTAGGCCAGCAAGCCGCTAAGGCCGGGCTGTTAAAAATGTGGCAAAGCAATCTTTTTCCCCATGCCCTGCTGCTGCTCGGGCCCGAGGGGACGGGCGGGCTCCCCATGGGCCTCGCCCTCGCCCAATATATCTTTTGCGAGAACAAAACCGGCAATGATGCCTGCGGCCAATGCGCCAGCTGCAATAAAACCCTGAAGCTGGAACATGCAGACCTGCACATCAGTTTCCCTTCCATATCGCCTAAGCCTGGCACCAAGGCGCAGAGCCGCTACTACATGCAGGAGTTTCGCGAATTTGTGCGGCAGTCGCCATATGGCACCGCTTACGACTGGCTGCAGCATATAAATGCCGAAAATAAGCAGGGAAATATAACAGCCGAAGAATGCCGCGATATTATCGATAGCCTCAATCTAAAATCTTATGAGGGCGGCAAGAAGGTGCTCATCATGTGGCGCCCCGAGTACCTGGGCAAAGAAGGCAATATCCTGCTGAAGCTGATAGAAGAGCCACCAAAGGATACCATACTGATTTTTATCGCAGAGAACGGCGAAGACATCCTCGCTACTATTCGTTCTCGTACCCAGGCAGTGCGCCTTGCGCCTATACCTGCGGCAGCTATTGCAGAGTCGCTGGTAATGCGTAGCCTGGCAGACCCGGTAAAGGCATCGCAGATAGCCCATATAGCCATGGGCAGCTACACCGAGGCCCTTCGCCTTGTGCGCCATGCTGAGAACGATCTTTTCCCTGAAGTGCGCAATCTGTTCAATTCCATATTCACCAGCAATGGCGTAGGCATATCGAAATTTGTTGACGAATGGTCGAAGGCAGGGCGTGAGCAGCAAAAAAACCTGCTGCACTATGTAATACAATTGCTTGAGCATGCGGTACGCGTACGCTATCGCCCACAGGCAATTGGCTCGTTGCCGGAAGGCGAATCGCAGTTCGTGCAAAAGCTCGCAGGCACTAACATTCCTTTTGAGAATTTTGGCAAGATGGCATCGGTAATAACAGACACTATCTATCATATAGAGCGAAACGCGCACGGAAAAACACAATTGCACGCCATGGCTATACGTCTCCAGCATATTGTACAAAACAGGGTTATCAACGTCTGATCAGTTTACACAAACATTACCTGCAGCTAAAAACAGAAATCATGAGCACTCTTGCACAACAAAATGAGCAAAACAGGCTGAAAGCCCTGAAACTGTATGGTATACTTGATACCCTTCCTGAAGAAGAGTTTGATAACATTACACACCTTGCTTCAGAGATATGCCAGACGCCCATAGCGCTCATAAGCCTGGTAGATGAGAACCGCCAATGGTTCAAATCACGGGTTGGCCTTGATGTAGGAGAGACAAACCGCGACATAGCCTTTTGTGCGCACGCTATAAATGACGATGCCATTTTTGAGGTAGACAACCCTGATGAGGATGCGCGATTTGCAGGCAATCCCCTGGTTACAGGCTACCCGTTCGTGCGCTATTATGCAGGTGCCCCCATTATCAATAAAGACGGCCACAGGCTGGGTACCCTTTGCGTTATCAATTCACAGCCACATCACCTCACCGATGAGCAGAAGAGGTCGCTGCGCATTCTTGCTGACTCTGTCATGTCCATCCTCGAGCTCAGGTATAAGCAAAAGGAAGCCGACTTTTTCAGGAATGCGCTCGACGAGGTAGCCGCCGTCTGCGTGATCGACAACGAAAGTATCTTTGAATACGCCAACGAGAAGTTCTGCGCGCTCGCAGAGGCGCCTTGCGAAGAAATAATAGGAAAACACTACAACGACATCACTCTTTCAGACGTTACCGAGCAGCACAGGGATCAGATATTGGCAGACGTAAAGGCCGGGAAGATATTCCGCGGAAGAATAAAGAACCAGAATAAAAAAGGCGACATATCGTGGAGCAATACGACGGTGATCCCTTTTATGAATTCCCGCAACGAAATAATAAAGCTGTTTTCTATGCGCGTAGATATCACCACCGAAGTGCGCATGGTAGAAAAACTTGAAGCCGCAGAGAAACTATCGAAGACCGGCAACTGGGAGGTAAACCTCGTGAACGGACACAAGCATTGGTCAAAAGGCATGTTTGCGTTGATCGATTATCCGGATGGGGAAATTCCGGCCGTAACACCAACCCTCGTCGATTTCCTGGTGCCCGACGACAAGATCAAAATAGAGCAGGGGATTATGGCTGCTATAAGAGGTGAAGAAAATTTTGCCGTAAATGAAGTAACTATTATTTCCAAAGATGCAAAAACAAAATGCCTCGCAATAAGTACAAAAACTACTAAAAACGCAAGTGGAAACGTGATAATGTTCAGCGGCACGCTGCAGGATATAACCGAGCGAAAAGAGACAGAAGCCAAATACAGAAGCCTTGTAGAAGAGACCTCGCAGATGACCTTCATCACCGACCGCGAAGGCCGCTACACCTACGCCAGCCCGCGCCTCAAAAAGGTGATAGGCTTTGAGGACGAAGATATACTGGGCAAGCAATTCAGCTTTATTTATGATGATGATTGGCGAAAAAAGACGATCCAGTTTTACATTCAGCAGCTCAGTGAAAAAAAGAACGAGACCAATTACATATTCCCCATCAAAACAAAAGAAGGAGAGAAGGTATGGTTCGAGCAGATAGCTACGCTGATAACTGACAATGATGAGATCACAGGGTTCAGGTGCGTGCTGCACGATATTACAGACCGTGTAAATACAGAAAATACAATGCGCGAGGCTGCAAGGTTGGCCACTGAGGCAAAGGAGATGCAGCAGAGCTTCCTGGGCAAAATGAGCCACGAGATACGCACACCCATGAACGGCGTGGTAGGTATGGTGAACCTGCTGAAGGCCACCCCGCTAAACGACAAGCAGCAGATATATGTTAATGGCATCAGCGAGTCAGCCACCAACCTATTGCGCATTATCAACGATATTCTTGATGTAAGCAAGATCGAATCTGGCAAAATGACATTCGAAGAAACTTCTTTCGACCTCGTGAAGCTGGTTAACAATGTGCTGCTTACCATAAAGCCCTCAGCAGATGACAAGGGCATCATTCTCGCGTCTTCTATCGATAGCCAGATACCTGCTACACTTGTTGCCGACCCCCTCAGGCTAAACCAGGTATTGCTTAATCTTGCGGGCAATGCCCTCAAGTTCACCGAAAAAGGAAGTGTGATCATCAACATCGGCCAGCTGTCGGTTAACGGCGATAGCACCACATTGGTTGTAAAAGTTATTGACACCGGCATAGGGATACATGAACACAAGCTGGAAAGCATTTTCGAAAGCTTCACACAAGCCGATGCCTTCACTACTCGTAAGTATGGCGGCACGGGCCTGGGGCTTACCATAGCCCGGCAGCTTATAGAGCAGCAAAATGGCACCATAACCGTGGAGAGCGAAGTGGGAAGGGGCACCACTTTTACGTTCACTTACCACTGCAGGCTCAGTACTGGCGAAACGGAAAGCACTCCACCGGCTCCGCAGGCACGGCCCTCGGCACTATCTTCACTCAAAGGAGCCAGGATATTGCTGGTAGAAGACAATATCATTAACCAGATGGTGGCGCAGCACACCATAGAGAACTGGGAGGCAAGCATTACCATAGCTGACCGCGGGTACAAAGCCATAGAGCTGCTTAAGACGCAGCAATTCGACATAATACTGATGGATATACAGATGCCGGAGATGAGTGGCATACAGGCTACAAAAATTATCCGCGATGAGCTTGGGGTTACTACACCCATCATAGCCATGACCGCATCTGCCATGAAAGGGGAAAAAGATGTGTGCATAGTTGCCGGCATGAACGACTATTTCCCCAAGCCATTTGAGCAGGAAGACCTGCACCGCATGCTCCGCAAATACTTGGCGGGCACAAAGAAAGAAGAACACGCAAAGCTCTTTGATGCCGCAGCTTTCCTCGACCTTGTCGGCAACGACATCCATTTTGCCAGGCAGTTGCTCAGCCTCTTCGTATCACGTACGCCTGGTATGCTTAAGGATATAGAAAAGAATGTGGAACAAAGTAACTATGGCCAGCTGTTCACAGAGATACACAACATTAAAGGCACTGTCGGCTTCTTTGGCAAGCGCGAGCTGGATAATCTCCTGGTCGATATAGAAAAGGACCTGATCGACCTCCAGTTCAATGAACGAACGGCACAAAATCTAACCACGCTGACCAATAAACTAAACCAGCTGATGGCCGAAGCAGTAATGGAAATAGAATTGCTATAGATGGACCATACGTCACTTCTGGGCTTACTGGCACACTACATGGCCGCCGACAGCAACGAGGCCCGCATGGCAGAGGAAACAATACGCTTTATCCACCTGCACCCTGCTGATTGCTTTAGCAGGAGCCTCCTGACGGGCCACATAACCGGGTCGGCATGGATAGTGAACGCCGCAGGTACTCATACAGCGCTGATACACCACCGCAAGCTCGATAAGTGGTTCCAGCCCGGCGGCCACTGCGATGGCGACCCAGATGTGCTGGCTGTTGCAAAGAAGGAAGCTATAGAGGAGACCGGCCTGCCCGTTACTCCACGCTCGGCCGAAATATTTGATGTCGACATTCACACCATCCCGGCAAGAGCAGGTGTTCCAGAACACCTGCATTATGACATACGCTTCCTGTTCGTAGCCGATGAAGCAGTAACACACGTTCTCCATAATCGGGAAGTTAAAGAGGTTAAGTGGATTGCGCTGGAAGATGTGAGCCGCTACAACGCATCGGATTCCATCATGCGTATGGTTCTAAAAACTAGTAATGTCGCCCGGTAACCGTTACTGATAGGCAATACTACTTTAGGAGTATTGTGGATAGTTATGCGAGGGCATAGCTTTACATACAAACCATCCACCATGTCTCATTCCATCAAAGCTCTCGATGTCCATGTTGCCGGCAATAACGCCACATTCAATATTAAAGGCGCATTTATCAATCCAAAATTTACTTTAAACAATGTTGAGGTGCGCTACCAGCCCACCGGCATCGACCTGTTCATCCATTCTGACTACGACGAGAATGGACCGATCATTTCGGTGACCTCACCATTTCACGAAACTATTACGGTCAATAACCTGAAGCATGGAAAGTACTTCGTCAGGATCGACAATAACAACAAATGGGTGAAGTGGTTTAATGTATAGGGCCTTGCACAACATTTTCTAAAAATTCTTTTTTCACTTTTAAAACCAATGTATCATGGAAACAACCGAACAACTAAAAAACAAGCGCGGATTGCGTCATGGCAAAATAGAGCGGTTCACTTTGGGGCTCTCCAACTATGAGGCGGAAGAAACGCAGGATGAACATGAAGGTGTTCACAAAAATATGCTCGGGCACAACCAGATCCCCCCGGGCATCCAAAAATATTCAGATCTGCTGTATGTTGCCGAGGCACGCCACGTGTATTTTGGAGGCGCGCAGGGAGGCGCATCTACTGAAACCAACCAGCCGGTGCAAGACCGTTTTATACCTTATACGATAATGGATACACCCCATTACCCTGTCAATAGTGATCGCCCTAACCCCAACCTGCGGTTCTTTAGTAAAAAGCCTGCTAATGGCAAGATATGGCAAACAGGATCAACTCATGTTGATGCTACCTCACCTACTTACAATGGCCATATTATAAACGCAGATGAAACGGACAAGCCTGGATACATTGTGTTTGGCCCTTATTACGTTATGCAGGCCGGAGGCCCGCTTCACCTCAACTCATATTTTTACATTGGCAACCTTGAGGGTGTGCCCCCCGGCCAGGTGCTGCTCAGGCTTGAAGTAGGATACCAGACAAATAATGGATGGGTGGACCTTGTCAAACCCGCTGTATTTACGCGCTCACAGGTAAAAGATGACGGCGATGCTATGTATACCACTATCCGGATGGCAACGCCTTCGAATGCAGTACATGGCGTGGAGCAAAGAATATATTTTTATGGGGTGGGCTATTTCGAATTTTACCAGAACTGGTGCTACCGCCCACGATAATTTAAGGGGATTGATCAGTCCTAAGCTAAAGAAAAGCCCTGCTTTTCTTTAGCTTCTTTCATTGTGTCAAGAAATATAAATATAATAAAGCCTGGGCTTTAGTGCTCCATTTGCGAGTCCGACTTCATAAACCGGTACCGCTCGTCAAGTGCCTCCGTGCAGGCCTTCGCCTTTAAGTATTCAGATCTCAATGCGGGTGCGCAGTCGCCCTGCACTTGCCTTGATGTAAGCAAAAGATCTGTAGTCTTTTTGATCTGGGTAGAATAGGCATCCAAAAATGCTATCATCTGTGGGTCACTGGCCATGCTGCAATTTTTATATCCTTATTAAAAAACCATTCCTGCACCGCTCATTCGCTAAAACAAGCTGATTATTAAACTGTTATGATTTTATAAATTATAATATTCAATCGACAACCGATCGTTTTTTATCCAATTTTTGCCACAAGTTTGATGCACTTTGCCTCCCCGTGCTTAGGTGACCCTATTCCGTATTGCCCCGATATCGGTGCAGGGGTGCTTATACCGTTCACATTTGCATTTTCTATTGGCCTTCAGTAGAAAAACTAATAGGTCCCACCCCTGCTTGCTGTCATCTTATTCAGCAGCTTTGTAATGCGCAGCTGCACCAGGCCGCCATCGTCATTTGTTTGTGCATAGGTAATGCTGCCGGTGAACTTGTGCATAGGGCACACCAGCAGGCCGCCGCCGTAAGAATAATGCATCTTGTCCGAATGCTCATTATCCAGCCATACCCGCCCGTTGTCAAACAGTCCTATCACGCCTACCTGGCCGGTATACTTGCCTATTCTCATATCTGTGATGTACCTGAGCTCATTGCTGTTATAAAACGCTGTATTGCCCCAAAAGCGGTCTCGCCAGTATCCTCTCAGGTTCATAGGGCCTCCCACCGTTACGTACTGGTAAAATTCCGGTGTACCGGTTATAGTGCTGCCTGCCGCCCGCACTGAAAGGCTGAATTTACCGAACAAAGGTAGATAGGCCTGCGCTATGCCGTTTAGCTTAGCAAAGCTCTTTTCTGTTTCAAATGTGTTTACCGTGTATCCTGCAGCACCATACAGCATTACACCCTTCCTCGGCAGCACGTGATCGTCTACATCCTGGTAAGTATAGCTGGCGCGCATACTTGCATAGGTGTGGTGTTCGAAATAGTAGGTCTTGTTATTCAGGTAGTTCTCAGTTACCAGTGTGCCCTGCTTAAACACTTCTATGCCTTGCATATAGGCGGTCACATCCACATAATGATGATCTGCGAACAGGCGGTTAACGCCCACATTTGCAGCATACTCGCTTGTGCTCAGGCGGTAGTATTTAATAGGGTTTATCCGTTGTGTTTCGTTGCCCAGGCCAAAGAAATTGGTCCAAACCAGCCAATCGTAATAGGCATTTACCGAAAGGTTCCATTTACCTATGAGCTCCTTAAAAGTGCCATCGTATACAGCGCTGAATGAATTCTGGGTGATGGAGTAGCGAAGCTGCACAGATTGTTCATAGCCATAGGGGTCGTCCTTTATACGCCCGCGCGCCACCACAAATTTCAGCCCTGCAAATATCCTGTCCGGGTTGCTGTAGTAGATAAGCGGCACTATCCTGCGCTTACGCATATTGCCATCCTCATCTGCATTATCTGTAGGGAACATTACCTGTGCCTGCGGGTACAGCGGCAATAACACCATCAATATCAATAGCCAGCGTTGTAACACACGTTTCATAGTCACGTTTTGTTAGCGGACTAACAAAATCCTGCCAAATTACACTACTACTTTTACAGGAAGAGCAAAGCGAGAAAAGTAAAAAAACCTGCTAACAAGAAAAAAAACGCTGATAGCAGCAAAAAACTGAGCAGTAACCGAAACGAATAAAGAAGGTAACACCAAGAAAGAAAAAGCCGATAGCAGCAAAAAAGCTAAGTCCATAATGGCGCCTTTTTAGGCCGTAGAAGGCTGCACCTAAGCTCAATAATAGCAAACTGTTCAGCCTTTAGGCCAAAGTGCAATAGTAGTAGGAGATAGGCATAAAACCAGCGCCACCCAGTTGAGTAAAGCAGTGCGGAACCAGCGTATAGCCTTTTTTTGCCGGCGGAGCCTTTGGCAAAAAAGCGCCTTTTCTTTTTTGCTTCTTTTTTCTTTTGGCGCAGCAAAAGAAAAAAGAAGACTCGCGGTGGATGCCCGTTAGGCTACAGAGAAACCCTCGCGCCGTTAGAATTCTCATAATCGAGCACTAAGCCTACCGTGCTTTTTTATCGCTATCTAAACTGCGTAGAAATTCAAGCATTATCAGCAAGGTTTGCCTATCTGCAGCCTCCACCTTCAATGCAAATTGCTTATAACTTCCTTCTTTAATTCTGTGACACTCATGCGGGCATTCTATTGTAAAACGGCGACAGCCAACAAATTACGATTTATTACTACAAATACCTTATCTTTGCACTTTCAATGGCTTCCTACCTTTTCCAGGAGTTCTTACAAAGCTCATTAAGTACAAGACAAAAAGCCTTTATTTTTTAAAATCAAACAATGACGTTTAACGATCTAAATCTTCTTACTCCAATTCTTCATGCCCTTGAATCAGAGGGATACAAGACCCCAACTCCCATTCAGCAACAGGCAATACCAATAGTTCTGGACCGCAAAGACCTCCTTGGCTGCGCGCAGACCGGCACCGGCAAGACAGCGGCATTTGCCATACCTATACTGCAGATACTCCACGAAGACCACGCCGAGCGCTCACACAAGCATATTAAAGTACTGATACTTACCCCTACGCGCGAATTGGCGATCCAGATAGGAGAGAGCTTTGCAGCTTACGGCCGCAATCTTAAATTGAAGCATACCGTGATATTTGGCGGTGTGCCACAGGGCGCGCAGACACAGGCGCTCAACCGGGGTATTGATATACTTATAGCCACCCCCGGCCGCCTGCTCGACCTCATGCAGCAGGGTTTTGTAAACCTCACGCAGATCGGCATTTTTGTGCTCGATGAGGCTGACCGAATGCTCGACATGGGCTTTATACACGATGTAAAGCGCGTTATCGCCAAGCTGCCACAGAAAAGGCAGACACTGTTCTTCAGCGCCACTATGCCGCCGGAAATACAAAAGCTTGCTGACACCATATTGCACAAGCCTGAAAAGGTAGCGGTAACCCCGATAAGCACTACAGCCGAAACGATCGATCAATCTATCTACTTCGTGGATAAGAAGGATAAGCGCCAGTTGCTGCTGCACGTGCTTAATAGCCCGGCCATTACCCGTGCGCTGGTTTTTACACGTACCAAGCACGGCGCGGATAAAGTGGTGAAAGACCTGCAGAAAGCTGAGATATCTGCAGAAGCAATTCACGGTAATAAATCTCAGAATGCAAGACAGCGCGCGCTGAATAATTTTAAAGACGGCAAGATACGCATACTCGTGGCTACTGACATTGCCGCCCGCGGCATAGACGTAGACAGCCTCAGCCACGTTATCAACTACGAGATACCTGAAGTGCCTGAAACGTATGTACACCGCATAGGCCGCACTGGCCGTGCAGGTGCCAGCGGCATAGCCATGTCATTTTGCGATAATGAGGAAATGCAGGATTTCAGAAACATTCAAAAGCTGGTACCGGTGAAAATACCGGTTGCAGATCATCCGTTCCCTATGGCACTGAGCGGGCAGGTGCAGATAACGCCGCCCAAGGGCAAGCCGGTGGTACACAGGCCTAACTCTGTAAGAAGGCACCATACAAGGTAATATAAACACGAGGTAATATAAACAAGCATCCCGCAGCACTCCTGCGGGATGCTTGTTTTATAACCATTACTGTGGTGTTACAGTAGACTGTGTTTCTACAGTGGTCTTATGTGTAGCCTTTACTGCTGCGGGGCGCCTGCGCTTTACAGTGGTGCTCGTGCGCCTCTTCGGGGTGGTCCGCACAGTTGTGCTCTTGCGTACTGCAGGTGCCGTAGTGCTCGTCTGCACCGATGTTTCCTTCTCCTTCACAGTTGTCTGTGTCTGTGTTTGTGCATTACCTGCAAGGCAGGCTATAGCGAATACTGCTGTGCATAATAGCTTCTTCATGTATTGGTTGTTTTTAAAACTGATGTATAAATACTATGCCTTTAACGTTTTCACCAATTAATTGCCGTTTGCATTTTCGTAAATTGCAGGTATGAGCCGTTCCTACGCTGATCTCCCACTGCACTACGGCCAGGTGCCACCCTGGCTATACCAGCGTATGAGCAAGCTTGGCGTTGCCATCGTAGAGGCCATAGTACTGGAGTATGGAAAAGGCGCAGTGCTGCAGCGGCTCAGCGACCCATTCTGGTTCCAGGCGCTGGGCTGCGTGCTTGGTATGGACTGGCACTCTTCGGGCATTACCACCTCAGTTATGGGTGCTTTGAAGCGCTCTGTTAATGAGCGATCGCATGAGCTGGGCATCTACATCTGCGGCGGCAAGGGCAAGCACTCCCGCGAGACACCTGCTGAGCTCCTGCGTATTGCAGAGCAGACTGGCATGAACGGCGACCTGCTGGTGCGCAGCAGCAAGCTATCTGCCAAGGTGGATAACACCGCCATACAAGACGGCTACCAGTTATACCTTCATTCATTCGTGGTTAGCAGCGAGGGCGACTGGGCGGTGATACAGCAGGGCATGAACGGCAGCAACGGCATGGCCCGGCGTTATCACTGGCACTCCCCTTCGCTCTCTTCATTTGTAGAGGAGCCGCACACCTTCATCTATGGTGCAGGCCAGGGCCCCATCATCAATATCACCGACAAAGGCGCCGGCGATACGCGCACCGGTATATTGCAGCTTGCCAAGGAAGATCCCGGCAGACTGCTGCCTGAGATCAAAAAGCTGGTAATGCCATCGCACCACGATGTAAGGGCCAAAGATGTGGACCTCAAACGGCTGGGCAGCGTACTCGCGGTAGCTTACGAGAAAGAGGGCCTTGATATGGAAACCCTCCTGTTACTCGAAGGACTCGGCCCGCGTACGTTACAATCCCTCGTGCTGGTCAGCGAGGTCATACACGGCACCCCATCGCGATTTGAAGACCCTGCGCGCTTTTCATTTGCCCACGGCGGCAAAGATGGCCACCCCTTCCCCGTGCCCACCAAGGTGTACGATGAAGCCATACACACCCTCGACACAGCCATCCGCCGCGCCAGGATGGGCGACAACGATAAGAACGAGGCTATAAAAAGCCTATCAAAAGCAGCTAAGCAACTGGAAAAAGACTTTCAGCCAAACAACAACTTCGAACAGCTGATAGAGCGTGAACGAAATGACTCGTGGAAATATGGCGGCCGCACCGTATTCGACAAGGCCCAGCCACCCCAGAAAAGCAAAGGAAATAACGACCAGCTGAGCCTGTTTTGATCCATCCGGGCGCTAAAATAGCTGCGCCTGCACTGCCTTCCCTGAGTGTTTCATCTCATGGTCCAGCAGCCATCGTTTGCGCTGTAGGCCGCCGCTGTAGCCGGTGAGGCTGCCGTCTTCGCCTATTACCCTGTGGCAGGGTATCAGAACGGCCAGCCCGTTCTCCCCGTTAGCACTGGCTATAGCGCGTATGGCCTTCTCATTGCCCAGGAATACCGATTGCTGCTTGTAAGATCTTGTGTCGCCATAGGGTATCTGCAGCAAGCCATTCCACACGCTCTTCTGAAATGGAGTGCCAAGCAGGTTGAGGGGCAGATCAAAGGCCTTGCGCTCACCGGTGAAGTATTCGGCTATCTGGGCTTCCACCACAGCAAACAGCGGGTGGTCCCCTTCTTTGAACTTATCGTTGGCCAGCGATTCGATCCGGCTCATGATGGGGTTGATGCTGCGCCTGTACTGGAAATCGAACAGGCAGATACCCTTATCATTCGCACCAATGCACATTCTTCCCAGTGGCGTATCTACACGCTTCAAACAGATCATATCACAAAAGGTTATACCTCAAAGATACAATATCCTGCACTTCGGCTGTTGCAGAAAAATCATAACCTTTGCAGTATCACTACGCTACGATGTACTATCACCTCCTCGCAACGCATTCCTTATTCCGCTGGCTGGTTCTGGCAAGCATGCTTGCTACCATCATCCGCTCATTTTACTGCTGGAGCCGCAATAAGCCATTCACACCGCGAGACAATACACTTCGCCTGGTAACAACATCTATAGTTCATATCCAGTTTGTGCTTGGGCTGGTGCTGTATTTTATAAGCCCGCTCATTGTCTATTTCCTGCAGCATTTTAAGGAGAGCATGCACAACAGGCAACTGCGCTTTTTTGGCATGGAGCATATATGCGTAATGCTGGTGGCTATAGTGGTTATCACCATAGGCAGTGCTAAAGCTAAGCGACAACCTACTGCAAGGCTAAAATTCAAGACAATGGCAATATGGTTCCTGGTCGGGCTGGTGCTTATACTCTCTTCAGTGCCATGGGCGTTCTCACCGCTGGTGAGCAGGCCATATTTCAGGCCGTTTTAATACTGCTATTGGTAAAAAACAGAAAGGCTACCGTGTAGCCCTTCTGAAAAAGTTATTACAATAATCCGGGGTTAGCGGTCGCTGCTGTTGCCCCGGCGGCTGCTACCCAGCTCAGTTTCTACTGCGCTGGCGGAAACGCCTACTTTTTCTACTGCGGCGCGAAGCTGCTCGGCGCTTACGCCAAACTTCTCACTCCAGTACTGCAGCTCGTATTGCTCATTTACGTTAATGCGTGCTCTGTCCTGTGGGCCGCGCTGGTCTTTATTGTCTGACATATAATTGGTTTTATAGCAGTGCACATAAAAACTATACCCGAATTTCGCTGTTGATTTGCATTACCGGGCCTCCAAAAATCGCATTAGGCTGGACGCTACGTAATCATACTCCATCAGTGACATAGGCTTGCGCATGAATTTGTCGCAGCCAAGCGAATATGATTTGGCCTCATCCTCCTTTCGTAATGATGAGGTGAATACTACGACAGGAATGTCTTTAAGCCCGGGCTCATTCTTTATCTCTGTAAGGGCCTGGTAGCCATTCTTAAATGGCATATTGAGGTCAAGTAAAATAAGGCCCGGCCGTGTGGGATAATGGAGCTGCTTGAGATATTCAACAAGCGTTTGTCCATCATCCACGCATTTGCAGATGCCATTGTAATTGTTCCTCTTCAGCGCCGACTGGATGAACTCCTGGTCGTCTGTGTCATCGTCTGCGATGACAATCAGAAAATCTTTTGTAATTAATACCACACCGCACAATTTTATGTAATTATACAAAAATCGCGCCTTTAGCAAACAAGATGTTAAAATCTTCGGCATGGTTTTTTAACATCCATTGTTATATCCTCAAAAATACTGCATGAGCAAAATTCAATTGCGTAATAACGTCAATGTATACGGCAAAGGTACTCAGCCAATGATCTTTGCTCATGGCTTTGGCTGCGACCAGAACATGTGGCGTTTTGTATATCCTAAGTTTGCAAATGACTACAAAATTGTGCTATTTGATTATGTGGGGTGTGGGAAAAGCGACATTACTGCCTACAACTCCGAACGCTACAGCAACCTGAACGGCTATGCTGAGGATATACTGGAAATAATAGACGAGATGAGGCTCGAAAACGTGATCCTTGTAGGGCATTCGGTAAGCAGTATGGTAGGCGCGCTCGCCGCCATTAAGCGCCCGGCGGCCTTTGATAAGCTTATATTCGTAGGCCCCTCGCCGCGGTATATCAATGATGAGGGCTACCTTGGCGGCTTTGAGCAAAAAGATATAGCAGACCTGCTACATACTATGGAAACAAACTATGTAGGCTGGGCAAACTTCCTGGGGCCTGCTATAATGAAGAACCCTGAGCAGCCAGAGCTTGCTACTGAGCTCACCGAAAGCTTCTGCGCTACCGACCCTGTTATTGCGCGCCGCTTCGCAGAGGTCACCTTCTACTCTGATAACCGGAAAGACCTCGCTAATATAAAAGTGCCATCGCTGATCATGCAGTGCTCAGACGACCTGATAGCGCCGCTTGAAGTAGGGGAATACCTGCACCGGCATATGCCGCAGAGCACGCTCCGTGTGATGACTGCTACCGGCCATTGCCCGCATATGAGCGCACCCGATGAGACGGTGACGCTCATTATGGATTACCTGGCCAAGGCAAACAACAACTGAACGCGCTGATGGATGAATTGCTGGATCATGCACCCTGTGGTTTTGTTTCATTTTATGATAACGGTATAATCAATGAAGTAAATCAGACGCTGGCAAACCTGCTGGGATATGCTAAACAGGAACTCATAGGGCAAAAGGTGGAAAGGCTAATGACCATCGCCGGGCGCATCTTCTTCCAGACGCACTTTTTTCCGCTTGTGAAGCTACAGGGCAAAGCGGAGGAGGTATTTCTTACCCTCACCAGCAAAGACAATGACCATATACCCGCATTAGTAAGCGCTAACCGGAAGATAGGCAAGGCGCTACCCGAAAACCACTGCATAATAGTGCCTGTGCACCAGCGCCAAAAATATGAACAGGAGTTGCTGCTGGCAAAAAAAACTGCGGAGGACGCACTGAACCGGAATGTGCATCTGTTGGCTTTAACAGAAGAACTCGAAAAAAACAAGCTGGCACTCGACTGGCAGGTAACCCGCCTTTCCAACATCAATAGCGACCTGGTGCAGTTTAGCAATGTCATATCACATGACATGCAGGAACCTGTCCGAAAGATCGCCGTGTTTGCCGACATAGTCAGGAACGACCCAGGACAGCAGCTATCTGAAGATGCGCTGCTGGCACTCGGCCACATCACTACGGCAAGCCGCCGCATGCGCAGCCTGGTAATGGGCCTGCAGGAGTTTGTGAGCATGGAGACTGCGGCCAACCATGTATTTACATGCGACCTCAATGAAATAGTGGCCGATACCCTGCAGCGCCTTACTACAGAAACCGATGTTTCGCCACAAGTAACAGCCGCTGCCCTTCCATCGGTAGAGGGGCAACCCTCACAAATCGGTTTGCTATTTTACCATCTGCTGCTCAATGCCTTCCGCTTCCGCCGGGAGGGTTTGCCGCCGGAAATAAAGATCGACTGCGATATCATACAGCAAAACAGCTTTAAGGCCACTAAAGATAAGTACCGCTATATCGACTTCGCTCGTATTACTGTTGCAGACAACGGGCGTGGGTTTGACAATGAATACGCGGCTTACATTTTTCAGCTGTTCAAAAAGGCTCATATCGACTCCCCCGGTATTGGCTTCGGCCTGGCGCTGTGTAAGAAAATAGTGGAGAACCACATGGGCTCCATAAGCGCACATGGAAAAGTAAATGAAGGGGCTACCATTACCGTATTGCTGCCGCTGAAGCATGAGGTAGTGTAGCACACAATGTTGCCACCACTCATCCTTCTGCTTGCCACACAACATACCCTTTTTACGTCTGCCGGACCGAAAAAATACCCTCATTTTATTCGGCTAGTGCTATCGCTCTGATTTTACATTACCAGTACTGTGTTCCAGCCAGCATTTATGCTTTTCGCCCCTTTAGGTTTCGACTTTTCCCTTTCTGCCTGGCACTATATATAGCCCTATCCAAATCAGCCACTTACACCAAAAAAACTTTTCATCACAAACAGCTGGCAGTTTATGACGTTACAGAAAACGCACTACCATAAAAACCCTTTTTGCAAACATCATATATCCATCTCAACTTTGTGGCGCAAACTATCATTTACCCTCAAAATAACTATTATGTCCCGGGCACGCAACAAACAAGTAACGCCTTACAATCCGCTATTCACTGCACGTATACCCTCATTACCGCTGAGATCCTTACAGGATGACAAAACTACGTAAAGAAGAAAAAAAGCTCAAAGAAACCTATTTCGTAACACCTACTCGACCCCACCCTCCCCTTGGGGGAGGGCCGGGGTGGGGCTTATCTTTTAACCCTTATGTCTGACAAAAAACTACAAGCCAAAAACCTTTACTTCCAGAGCGACCTCAACAAAACACAGATCGCAAATTTGCTCCACATCAGCCGCCGCACCCTCCATTACTGGATAGTTGAGGGCAGCTGGCAAAGGCTAAAGAGCTCTGCCGAGCACATGCCATCAATAATAGCCGAAAACTGCTATCATATACTGCATCACATGACAGAACTATACCTCTCAGAGCGGCGGCTTTCAAAACCTGTCACGCCAAAGGAGATCGATGCCATGCACAAGCTCACACTAACAATAGGAAAATTGAAAGGCCGGTCAGTACTCAATGAGAACATGGAGATGTTCGGCTACTTTATCAATAAGCTCCAGGCCGAAGCACCAGCGCTTGCAGATCAGCTTTCGCCCTTCGTTGATAAATATCTTTCGGAGCGCGCTAGTGTCTACGCCACAGACGTACAGCCGCCACACCTCAACGAGATCGGCCGTATTCCTATGACCCACGGGGAAAAAGACATTGACGAAATGCAGCGGGATAATCACGACCTTTTCGCGTGGAATGCTGCCCGGTATAATGCCGGGCTCGAGGAAACAAATAGCCTCTTACCTCCGCTCGAGATCCCTGAAGAACAAATTTTCATTAACCCCTATGCAGATATTTTGAACGACCTGGAAATAGGCCAGGACATATTTGAAACGGAGCAACAAGAGAATATGTGCGCAACGACTGAGCAAAAAGTGCGCAACCCAAAATGCCAACTTCAGTTACAAGTAGCTGATAACCAACCAAAAGCAGCGCCACTACCTCAGAAAAAAATATTCGGTCATAAATTGCGCAAAGCCCTGGGGTAATGATGTTACGTCGCAATTTTGGCACAGTTTTCATTAAGTACTTTCTAAAAAAAAGGAGTACTATGTCTAAGATCATCGCTTTGCTATCGTTTGTGTGCCTGTTTGCCTCCTGCACCAGCAACACATCTACAACAGTAAGCTCCACCACCGATTCGATAGGTATGGTGGCGCATACTACCGATACGATACATACAACCGACACCGTAAATGCGGTGGTAGCAGACACGGCCGCACAGCCGGCCGCTATGACTACGGCTTACCGTATAGTGGCCAAAAAAGACAGCATACGCAATATAAAAAAATACTTTGCCGGGGCGGGCCTGCCGCTGATACTGGCTGTGAACCGTGTAGATGCTGACAATATAGGCAAACTGGATAGTGTAGTAATACCGGCAGACCTTACGGGCAACGTAATGATGTACAGCCCTTTCCCGCAGAGTGCGCCCTTCCTGAGCGGTGTGGGTAAGATCGTTTACTTCTCTTACCCGGCGCAGTACTTCGCCGCGTATGAAAACGGCCGGCTGGTATATACCGGGCCCACCAATATGGGCCGCAAGAAGGACCCTACACCTACAGGCCTCTTCTTTACCAACTGGAAGGCAGAGCACACCAGGAGCACATTTAACGATGAGTGGGAGCTGAAGTGGAATTTTAATATTGAGAATAAGGAGGGCATAGGGTGGCACCAGTATGCAATGCCCGGCCACCCGGCATCTCACTCGTGCCTGAGGCTTACGGAAGAGAATGCGAAAAGCCTGTATGAATTTGCTGATGAGTGGGTGATGAAGGGTGGCAAAACCACTTCGCAGGGCACACCTGTAATTGTGTTTGGCACATATCCCTTCGGCCAGCCTAAGCCTTGGTACCAGCTTGCAACCGACCCACATGCGCTCGACATAACTGTGCAGCAGCTGCAGGCTGAGACCCAGCAGCATATGGCTAAAATAATGGAGGAGAAGAAGAGGAGAGGGAAGTAAGCAAAACATCGGCAAACCGATATTTACACAGCAATAAGTATCTTTGGCCCTATGCGAATGCATGAGGTAAAGACCGGGCCGGATAAAGCTGCATTTCTGCAGGTGGCTGTAGAAATATACAAAAATGACCCCAACTGGATAAGGCCGCTGGATAAAGACATTAATGAGGTATTTGACCCGGAAAAGAACAAATTTTTTAAGCGCGGAGAGTGTGCCCGCTGGCTGCTGCAGGATGGCAATGGCAAATACATAGGCCGCATAGCCGCATTTGTGAACCGCCAGTATAAGCAGGAGCAGCCCACAGGCGGCGTAGGCTTTTTTGAATGCATCAACGACCAGGAGGCGGCCAGCTTTATGCTGAACCATTGCCGGGACTGGCTGCAGCAGCGCGGCATGGAGGCTATGGACGGCCCCATAAACTTTGGCGAGCGCGATAAATGGTGGGGACTTGTGATAGAGGGGTATTATGCGCCGCTCTACGGCATGAATTACAACCCACCTTACTATGTGAAGCTGCTGGAGCAATATGGGTTTAAGACCTACTTCAACCAGGTATGCTTTGGCATGAAGGTAAAGGATCCGCTTACCGAGAAGTTTTACCAGCGGCATGCTGCATTAGCTGCGAACCCCGACTACAAAGCTGTGCATATAAAGAAGAGCCGCATAGAGCAGTTTGCCAAAGACTTCACTTATGTATATAACAAGGCATGGGCGGGCCATGGCGGCGGCAAGTCGCTGGAGGAGAAAACCGTGCAAAAGATGTTTAAAACTATGAAGCCCGTGATGGATGAGAGCCTCTCGTGGTTTGTGTATTACAAGGAGGAGCCAATAGCCATATGGATCAACCTGCCCGACCTGAACCAGTTCTTTAAGCACCTCGATGGCCAGTTCAGCCTGTATCACAAGATCAAGTTCTTCCTGCTGCAAAAATTTGGGAGGTGTAGCCGCTTTGTGGGGCTAGTGTTTGGCATTATACCAGAGTTCCAGGGAAAGGGAGTAGATGCTTACATTGTTATAGAGGGAGCCAAGGTGATACAGCCGATGGCTAAGTATGACGACTATGAGATGCTGTGGATAGGCGACTTTAACCCAAAGATGATCAACATAGCCGAGAGCTTAGGGACCCACCGCAGCCGCATACTGAGTACATACCGTTACCTGTTTGACAGGGAGAAAGAATTCAAGCGCCACCCAATGCTGTAGGCGTTGCTGTGATCAGGGTATCGGTATCGGCTCGCCGTAGTAGCGCGCCTGGGTGTTGAGGATGAGGTCGAGCGCCATTTTCACCCGTGCCATTTTCTCGCGGTAGGTGGCATCCCAGTAAGAGTCGCCCTCGGCAGCATTGAAGGCAACGGTAGCCACATTCTTGTGATTGGCAATGTAGACAGCGCGCTGATTGTGAAACTGTTGGGAGATGATGGTAAACTGCGTTTGACCGAAAATATCGCGGCAGCGCAAAATACTATCGAGCGTGCGGAAGCCGGCATTGTCCATATATATACGCTTAGCAGGCACGCCCCGCGCTATAAGGTCTTTTTTCATCAATAGTGGCTCATTATAGAACTGGTTACTATTGTCGCCGCTGACAATAATGTAATCGACCTTGCCTGCCATAAAGAGTGCTACGGCAGCGTCTATACGGTTTTGGTAGTAAGGATTGATGATATTGCGTGATTTGTCGCGATACTTAGCTGTGCCCAGCAGGAGGCCCACTTTGTTGCGGGGTATGGCGTGAACATCTGAATAAAGACGGCCGGCCGTGCTTCGGTTTACCGTATAGTTAACCCCCCATATTACCAGTATTGTAACAAGGATGATGGTTAGTACGATATTTCTCCAGATGCGAAACAACATAGGCCCGAAACGGGGGTGCTAATATAGCGTTTTCCTTGAATTTCGCAGAGTCCCACCCCGGCCCACCCCTGGTTCGATGAACTCACCATAGCAAGGGAGGGCGAGGTCTAATGAGTTGTATACCACTTGTCCCGGGCCTCTTCTGGTTCGATGAACTCACCATAGCAAAGGGCAGTTGTGACATCGCTCCCCGGCCCTCTCCTGAGTCGATGAACTCAACATAGCAGGAGTTCTAATTTTTAGGATGCGCGAACGACATACGTCTGTTTACTGGTAGTTTTCCAGCTGTGGGCCAATGGTTTTCTCTTCGGCCGGTAATGTTTTAGGCTTTTCAGCTGTTGCTTTTACCTCGGCAGGTTTTTCAATAAGGGGAGCAGCTGCGGCAGGCTTCACCTGCGGAGCGGGCTTCGCCTCACCGGTTGGTTGTGTTGCCGGCTTTTTGTAGGCTTGCCATGTGCTGGTAGCGGCCGCACTGTAAGTTTTTACGGCTGTATAACGAGCTATTGCAGTATCTAACGACGTAGCGACTTCAGGCTTGCCACCTGAAAGCGATAGCATAGCAGCGTGCTGTGCCTGCGGCTCTTTGTAAGTGATGTTGGCTGCGGGCTGCTCAGGGTATGTGGTAGCGGTCTTAAGGGAGGCGCTAGACGATACGGGCTGGGCTTGAGGCAGTTGCGCTTTAGAATGAGCCGTTATAGGGGTTACCTGCACGGAAACGCCGGGCTTGCTCATTTCGTACCGGGCTATAGCAAACAGGCCAGCCAGGAAGAACACTGGGAATATGGAGTTGAAGCGGGGAGCCTGGTCGCCAAGTAAGCGCCTGCGCTTGCTTTTGCGGGCGGTAATGGGCACGGGCGCTGCATGGATGGGATGCTGCGCAGCCACATGGCCGGCAAGAAACGCCGGGGTAAAGCCCGCAAGTACCTGCGTGGCCTCGCCGGTGTGGGCAAGGTAGCCGTCCATAGCCTCGCGGCATAGGGGACATTTATTAAAATGAAATTCTGCTGCCTCTGACTCCTCGGGAGAAATGGTGCAGGCAAGGTATTCCTTTACCTGCCTCCTGGTGAGGCAGGCGCTATCGTCGAAAATATGTTCGTTTGTGTTTTTCATTGGTGCCTGTACGAATGTGTTAGGAAATAAGTACGGATACGATGCATGCCCACATTAAGCAGGTTTTTGATGCGCTGCACGGGGTAGCCGGTAACGCTGGCTATGGCATCATAGCTGTTGTTTTTTTCGTATAGCTCTACACATATTTTTTGATCGGCTGGAAGTTCGGCCATTGCGTCTTCCATTACTTTTTTCTTCTGAGAATGGGCAAATGGCTCAGGGATCACTAATTTGCTACTTGCGTCGGCCAGTCCATAGCTTTCCAGGTAGTGAAACAGCCATGATTTAAAATGATAATGCGACTCAGGGTCTTTGAGATCATTGATCATTTTCACAAATACGTCTTCAGCAAGGCGCTTAGCCTTATTAGCATTATCTGTATACTTAAGGCAAGTGCCGAGCACAAGGTGGCCGTAGCGCTCAAACAGGTAGTTTATAGCATCGGGTTCATGCAGGTCGGTATACCGCCTTATCAGCTCTTCGTCAGACAATCTGCGGTATTCGGATGGTGTTATGTTCACAGTTACTTTCACGGCTCTTTCTTTCTTATATATACCTGTATTAAAAACCGTTCCACCCCTATAAGCGGCTAAAAGTAAAAGCTTTAACGCCTGTTTATGATTTTACATGGCAAACGACTATATTTGCGACTCTAAAAAATTTTTAACAATACATATAAATTTATGACTCTTTTTTACCTAGTACCGGCTTTTGGTATACTGGCGCTGCTTTACACATTCATTAAAAGCGCATGGGTTAGCAAGCAAGATGCCGGTAATGACCGGATGCAGGAAATAGCCAAATACATTGCAGATGGCGCGATGGCCTTTCTGAAGGCTGAGTATAAAGTGCTGGCTTACTTCGTAGTAATAGCCGCCTTACTGCTTGCGTTCATGGGTTACAGCAACTCGCACTCCAGCTGGATGATAGCTGTGGCCTTTATAATAGGTGCCTTTTTTAGCGCGCTTGCCGGGTTTATAGGCATGCGGATAGCCACTAAGGCTAATGTGCGTACTGCGCATGCAGCCCGTACCAGCCTTAGCAAAGCACTCGCCGTGTCGTTTGGCGGCGGCTCTGTAATGGGCCTTGGGGTTGCCGGCCTTGCAGTGCTGGGCCTTGGCGGCATGTTCATCGTGCTATTACAGTATTTCGCCCCCGGCGTGGCTGCTAACCATGAGAATGTGGCACTGGCTATCGAAGTGCTTACCGGCTTCTCGCTTGGTGCGGAAAGTATTGCCCTGTTTGCCCGTGTAGGTGGCGGTATATACACAAAAGCTGCAGACGTAGGCGCTGACCTTGTAGGTAAGGTAGAAAAAGACATCCCAGAGGACGATCCGCGCAATCCTGCGACCATTGCAGATAACGTGGGTGATAACGTAGGCGATGTGGCAGGCATGGGCGCCGACCTTTTCGGCTCTTACGTGGCTACTGTACTTGCAACAATGGTGCTGGGACAGGAAACGGTATCAGTGGATGCATACAATGGCTTTGCGCCGATACTGCTGCCTATGCTTATAGCGGGTATGGGTATCGTATTCTCTATTATAGCTACGTTCTTCGTTCGCATTTCTGATAAAGTGGGTGTAAGCACATCTGCAGTGCAGAATGCGCTGAACATGGGTAACTGGGGCTCTATAGTACTTACAGCTGTTGCCTGCTACTTCCTGGTGAATTACCTGATGCCAGAATCAATGGAGCTGCGCGGAATGGCGTTTACCCGTATGGGTGTATTTGGCGCTATTATAGTAGGCCTTGTAGTAGGTACCTTAATGAGCATTATCACTGAGTTTTATACAGCAATGGGCAAGCGCCCGGTGCTGAGCATCGTACGCCAATCTTCTACCGGCCATGCTACCAACATCATTGGCGGACTTGCAGTGGGTATGGAAAGTACCTTCCTGCCGATATTAGTACTGGCAGCGGGTATATATGGTTCTTACTACTGTGCAGGCCTTTATGGCGTGGCAATAGCTGCAGCCGGTATGATGGCCACTACAGCTATGCAGCTGGCCATTGATGCCTTTGGCCCTATTGCGGACAACGCAGGCGGTATAGCTGAAATGAGCGAGCTGCCTAAAGAAGTTCGTGAAAAAACAGATACGCTTGACGCCGTGGGTAATACTACCGCTGCTACGGGTAAAGGCTTCGCTATTGCCTCTGCGGCCCTTACGTCGCTGGCGCTGTTCGCGGCTTATGTGGGTGTGGTAAAAAGCAATGGCTATGACCTGCACGACGCTATTAATATCTACCATGCGGATGTACTTGCGGGCCTGTTTGTAGGCGCTATGATACCATTTATATTCTCCTCGCTGGCTATACGCGCTGTTGGCCAGGCGGCAATGGCAATGGTGGAAGAAGTTCGCCGCCAGTTCCGCGAGATACCGGGCATTATGGAAGGTACCGGCAAGCCTGAGTACGAAAAGTGTGTCGCTATCTCTACCAATGCATCTCTTAGGAAAATGATGCTGCCGGGTGCTATTGCTATAGTATCGCCGCTGCTTATTGGTTTCATACTGGGTCCAGAGGTGCTGGGTGGTTTCCTGGCTGGCGCTACAGTGAGCGGTGTGCTTATGGGCATGTTCCAGAACAACGCAGGCGGTGCATGGGATAACGCTAAGAAGTCATTTGAGAAGGGTGTAGAGATAAATGGTGAGATTTACTACAAGAAGTCTGAACCACACAAGGCGTCTGTGACGGGTGACACGGTTGGCGATCCGTTTAAGGATACATCGGGCCCATCAATGAACATCCTCATCAAGCTGATGTCGATAGTAGCGCTGGTAATAGCACCGACCATTGCCAATGTACATGGCACAGGCGCACACGCACCTGCACCTACCACTACACAGGAAATAAAGGTAGAGGCTAAGGCACCGGCTGTTACTTATGTGCAGCACAAGTAAAAAAACTCGAAGCAAATTATACAAATGCCCCGGATGAAAATTTGGGGCATTTGCCTTTTAAAGGGAGGACCACATGTATGAAACGACAACCACGCATGCACCAACTACAACCTGGCGAGAAGGCAACTATTACTGTCTATGCAGGTGCTATTTATTCGCCTGAGGCGATAGCTGTGCAGGTGGGTGAAGAGTACCATGTATGGTGCGATAAGGGCCAGCGGTGGGTGGATATGGTGATACCTGCCTCGCCCCGTGGTTACAGGAATCCCCTGGCAAACATCTTTGGCCAGCGCGTGAAGGGCGTAAAGTGCTTCTGCCTGTGTGCTGCATATAACGGCTCAGACAGTGATGCCTTTGGGATAGGCATGAATAAGACATTTGTGACTACGCAGGATGGGACGCTCTCCTTTTTTGCTAACGATGTGCGTGGCTATGAGTGGAATAACTGGGGGAAAATACGGGTGAATGTAAAGCGGGTGAGGTGAGCTATAGTTGCAGGCATGGTAGGGGCACTTAACGTGTCCGACGCAAAAAAAGGCGAACAGACTATGCAGCCCAAAAGGCGTGCATCACTAGACGCTATTCGTACTCAGCCCGTCAGGTCGGAAAGGCGTACAGGCTACCGATACTGCTGGCGTGGCCCATAATTATAAAAGAGTTGTCCCACACCGGAAGAGGTGTGGGACAACTGGAGCTGGTATGCTGGTTATAATACCTGTACTATAAGGAATTTGAGGTATTGAGTGGACGGTATGTTCCACATGATCGGGTGGTCTGATGACTGTGTTAGCCAGGCGACCTGTCTTAGTGTGCGGCGGGCGTCTTTGGCAGCCATGCCAATGATCTCGAGGAAGAGCTCTGGTGGTACCAGGTTGGTGCACGAGGCTGTTACGAGAAAGCCACCGGGCCTTACAAGCTTCATACCGCGCAGGTTGATCTCTTTGTAGCCGGTGACGGCCTTTTGTATGTTCTCACGGCTCTTGGTGAACGCAGGGGGATCAAGGATAACGGTATCGTAACGCTTGCCATCTTTCACCCACTGCTTCAGCACATCGAAAGCGTTGACGGCTTCGAACTTGCAGATATCCTGGAAGCCGTTGAGCTCGGCATTGCGGCGGGCGGTGGCCACGGCATTCTCGGAGATATCAAGACCAAGCACGCTCTTAGCACCGTATTGTGCGGCATGCATGGAGAAGGTGCCGGTGTAGCAGAACGACTCGAGCACATCTGCACCCTTTACTATATGCTCTATAGCGCGGCGGTTGTCCTGCTGATCGAGGAAGTAGCCGGTCTTCTGGCCATTCTCTATGTCTACGTGGAATTTGAGCCCGTTCTCATTTATTATAATACTGGTGTCGAAGGGCTCAGTTAAAAAGCCTTTCTGCTGGGGCAAGCCCTCCAGGGTGCGCACCGGTACATCGTTTCGCTCATAGATACCCTTAGGTTTGAATATCTTTTGCAGCGCATCTACAATGGCCTGCTTCCATTTGTCTATGCCAAGAGAAAGGGTTTGGATAACGAAGTAGTCATTGAACTTATCGATAACGAGTGCGGGCAGCATATCGGCCTCGCCGAATATGAGCCGGCAATTCTCTACGTAGCCTATCTGCTTGCGGTATTCCCACGCGGCCAGTATGCGATTGTAAAAGAATTGCTCGTCTATGACCTCGTTCTTGTCGCGCGTCAGCAGGCGGATGCGTATCTGCGAGGCGGGGTTGATATAGCCCTTGCCTACGAATGAACCATTATAAGAATAAACCTCTACTATATCGCCCGGCTCGGCTGTGCCATCGCTATCGCCCAGCTCATTGCCAAATATCCACGGATGACCATTAACTACCCTGTCGCCTATTTTTTTGCGCAAAAAACATTTCATGGTGCAAAAATAACGTTCATTATCCACTGTTCAGTAAATTTGGACCATGTTGCAAAAGTTAGTGATAAGGAACTACGCGATAATAGATCACTTAGTAATAGAGCCTGACAAATTCCTGAACACCGTGACGGGTGAAACGGGTGCGGGCAAGAGCATAATACTGGGAGCATTATCGCTGATACTGGGAGAGCGGGCAGACACATCTGTACTCATAAACAAGGACGAAAAATCTGTAGTAGAGGGGTACTTTGACGTAAGCGACAATAAACAATTTAAGAAAGCACTGACGGAGGCTGAGCTGGACTACGACCCGCAGTGCATTATACGCCGGGAGATTGCAGCCAGTGGCAAGTCGCGGGCGTTTGTGAATGATACGCCTGTAAATCTCACGCTGCTTAACAAGCTTACTTCGCTGCTTGTAGACCTGCACCAGCAGTTTGGCCACCTGATACTGGAGGACGACAGCTTTGCTGTAGAAACAATTGATGCTATAGCAAGTGCAGCAGCACAGCGCGCAACATACCAGCAATTGTATAGCAGGCATAAAAAGATAAAGCGGGAACTTACTGAGAACCGCGACAAGCAGGCGCAATGGCAAAAAGAGGCGGACTATAAGCAATACCTGCTTGATGAACTATTGCAAGCGGGATTTAAAGCCGAAGAGATAGAGCATGCCGAGCAACAGCTGAAGCAAATGGGCCACGCAGAGCGCATTATAGGTGTACTACAGGGTACGCGCAATATACTTGAAGAGGGAGAGCAACCCATAGTGAATGAGCTGAAACGCCTGAACCAGCAATTGCAGAGCATTGCCGATGTGCTGCCGGCTATAAAGCCGCTGCAGGAGCGGCTGGCATCGGCAGGTGCGGAGCTAAAGGACATAGCTAATGAGCTGGAAGATGAAGAAGCTAAGGTGTCGCTGGACCCGGCACTGATGGATGAGCTGCAACAAAAAGCTGATACGGGCTATAAGCTATATAAGAAACATGGCGTGAAGTCGACTGCTGAGCTACTGAGCATACAGGCCCAACTGGAAGAAGAGCTGAAAGCAACACAGAGCGTGAGTGATGCAATAGAGCGGCTGACCAAAGAGGAAGCTGACGTATACAAAGACCTCGTAGCATCGGCTGAAAAACTATCGGCACAGCGCGCTAAGGGCCTGCCGGACTTTACCAAAAGAATAAATGAGCTGCTGGTGCTTGTAGGTATGCCTAACGCACGGTTTGACGTGCGGCTTGCAGCTACGCAGCCTACGATACACGGTATCGACGACATACAGTTCCTGCTGGACGCGAATAAGAGCGGGCAATTCCAGCTGCTGCAGAAGGCGGCATCGGGCGGGGAGATGAGCAGGATAATGCTGTGTATAAAATCGATAACGGCCAAGGCGCTGCATATGCCGACGCTGATATTTGACGAGGTGGATACGGGGATATCGGGCGAGGCGGCACGGCAGGTGGGCATGTTGCTGAGGGAGCTTTCAGCATATCACCAGGTGCTATGCATCACGCACCAGCCGCAGGTGGCGGCGCGGGGCACCAGGCATTTCTATGTGTTTAAAGAGGCTGATAAGAGTGGCCGGCTGAGCACTAAGGTGCGGGTGCTGCAGCAGGATGAACGTGTGCTGGCTATCGCCAGGATGATAGGTGGGGAGCAGCCTAGTGAGGCTGCTATCAGCAATGCTAAGGAGCTGGTGGCGTAGCTGCTTTACGCGAGTCTTCTTTTTTCTTTTGCTGCGCCAAAAGAAAAAAGAAGCAAAAAAGAAAAGGCGCTTTTTTGCCAAAGGCTCCGCCGGCAAAAAAAAGCTCTACGCTGGTTTCGCACTGCACTGTTCAGCTGGGTGGCGCTGGTTTTATGCCTATCTCGTACTACTATTTGGCATTTGCCTAAAGGCTGGACAGTTTGCTATGATTGGGCTTAGGTGCAATCTTCTACGGCCTAAAAAGGCGCCATTGTGGACTCGGCTTTTTCGCTGCTATCAGCTTTTTCTCGCTGCCAAGATTCTGGGCCATTGCTTTATCAGAACATTCAGCTGCTTGCTAATGAAGGCCGTCGGAGACGGAGGTTTATCTGTGTGAAAAAAGAAGCAAAAAAGAAAAGGCGCTTTTTTGCCAAAGGGAGACTGTAAAATGAACTGTGTCAAGAGTTGAAATTTTTTAACTTTAAAACA
>JAZKFF010000032.1:0-3274 GCA_040386555.1 Bacteroidota bacterium
ACAACCCCACTATCGCTGATGGGTTCGGGTTCACCGTAACTGTTGTCGTTACATAGCAGCCGGTGGAGCTGATCGTATAAGTTGCCGTGGCGGTTCCCGCACTAACACCCGTCACAATACCCGTACCTGCGCCTATGGTGATAGATCCTGTCCCTGCAGAAGCAGACCAGGTGCCGCCTGTCGTAGCATCACTGAGTGTTGTACTTGAACCAGGACACACCGAGGTGATACCCGTTATTGCAGCCGGCAGCGGATTTACTGTGACTACAGCGTTAGCTGTGCAGCCTACTCCAACCGAGTATGTAATAGGAGACGTTCCCACTGTGACGCCCATAACAACTCCACTTGATAATCCAATGGTGGCTACACCTGTATTGCCGCTAATCCATGTTCCACCCGACGTAGCACTGCTCAATGTGGCAGTTGTTCCGGGACATATACTAAGCGCACCTGTTATAGCTGCGGGTGCTGAAACAACAGTAACTACAACTGTTGCCGGACAGCCGGATACACGATATGAAATGGTGGCCGTACCAGCTGACACTCCAAGCACACCTGTAGTAGTACCTGTCGTTGGCGACACACTTGCGACAGCAGGTGTGCTGCTTTGCCAGATTCCGCCTGTGGTGGCATCTGTTAATGAAATTGTTTGTCCCACGCACACTGTCAGTGTCGACCACGATATTGCGGCAGGCAAAGGATTCACTGAAACCACAACGGTTGAATAGCAGCTTGCGCCGAATGAGTAGGTGATCACTGATGTACCAGGCCCTGCAATACCGGTCACCACTCCTGATGATGATCCTATAGTAGCTACTGCGGTATTACTGCTACTCCACGAACCACCCGAGACGGAATTGCCAAGAGTAATATTGAAGCCGACACATACTGCAGTAGTACCGGTAATAGCTCCCGGGTAAGGATAAACTGTAACTGTAGCATACGCGACACAACTAGCTGCCATTGTGTATGTGATGGTCGCTGTTCCTGCTCCGACACCGGTTACAATTCCCGAAGAAGAGCCAATGGTTGCGACAGCAGTATTACTGCTTGCCCAGGTGCCACCGGTGGTAGCATTGCTCAGCGTTGTGGTCTGCCCAATGCAGGTCACCATAGTACCTGCGATAGCCGTTGGCGGCGCAGTTACATTTACTGTAACCGTTGAAGGCACTGCGCATCCGCATACAGTCGAGGTAACACTGTAAATGTGAGTTCCTGTGGCGGTAGGTGTAATTGTGGTCGATGCACATGTACTGCATGAGATCCCTCCAGGGCCGGTCCATGAATAAGTTGATGCAACCGGAGTACCTGTTATATTTACATTGTCAATAGCCCAGTAAAAACCCCATACTGAATAATAGTTCCACCGTACCCTTACGTCCGACCTGCACAATGCTGCTGATGGCAATGCTACAGTAGTTGTAGGCGTGGCTGCGCTCCATGTAGTAGTTCCTGTAGTAAGGTTCAGCTGGTTAAGCAATAGCGTCCAGGTAGCTCCGCCGTCAACGGAATATTCCACTTTTACAATAGCGTCATATACTGATGATGAAAAGCAATATTGATTAAATGCCAGCTGAACCGTACTGTAACCTACCGTTGAAAATGACGGTGTTGTTACTTTTGTGTCCGTGGTCACACCTGGTCCTGTTGCATCCGGTGCTGCTTGCATCATTGGTGTTCCATCTCCCGGCGAAACACTTGCATAGCCCGGCGAGGTTCTAATTTGCCAGTAACTTGCGGTGGTGCCCGCCAGGTTAGTGATTGTCCATGCTCCTAGTCCGGAGTTGAAATTCTGGGATAAAATCGTTGATGAAGTAGAGCTGCCGCTGGCCGTGAAAGATGCGCCGGAACCGAGGCAAACAGTTGCTGTGGTAGTAGGGGTAATGGTAACTGTCGGGGGTGTTATAACAGATACCGATGTTGTAGCTGTTACCGTGCAGGTGCCGTTACTGGCAGTTAATGTATATACTCCTGCAGACGCGGATGTGATGCCTGTTAATGCCGGGCTGAGGGCCGTTGAGGAATAGCCTCCGGGGCCGCTCCATGAGTAAGTTGTTCCTGTTGTGGTACCAAGGAGATTGATCGTTCCGCCTGGACATGTAGGCCCATCGTTGTTTGCTGTAATAGATACCGGGCACAGAAACCAGCGATAAACAGTTCCGTTAGTTGCGGGAGAAGCATGCGTTGCCGTCCAGCCTCCTCCCGTAGCTGTAGTGTAAGATGCGTCAACCGTTTTATAATCTGTAGTACTGTTAGCTATGCCAATGGTACCACTCATGCTACCCATTGTATTAGGGCCATAGCAGAAGTCGATCATGTTAGAGCCTTCATATAGCTTTATCTGCATTGTCGCATTTCCAGTGCCGGAAGTCCATGGTGGAGGATTGGGAATCCAGTTGGTCCACTGAAAAGTAAAAATCCGGTTTGGTGCAGTGCCGGAAGTTTGGTAATACGCCGTATTGCCCCCACCGGCGATGTCATCCCAGTAGACCATTAAAAATCCTGCTCCCGGAATGTTAGCTGGTGTATTACCAAATGGGGTGCCGGGACTATTGCTTAACGAGAGGAACCCGTGGTTACCTGCGGATAAAATTGTATACGGCGTACCGCAAAAGGTGAAGGGAAAACCAATATTCAACCCTGTAACCGTTGCATCAAGGCCGGTACTGATTGCTGTAGTTGCCGTTCCTGTTGAGGCTATGCTGGTGAATGTCCCTGATAGTACAGAAAAGTTATAGCTCGCAGCAGTTTGCGAAAAACCTTTTGTACTCATTAATAACAACAAAACGACAAAAACTTCTAGTAGACTTTTTCTCATATAACTAACTATATTAAAAATATCGCATTCGTAAAATGAACTTATACGCCAGTAAAAATTTATTTTAATTATCTTAAAGTTATAAAATTCGTTGCATTTTCTTGAAAATATCAGCGCTAATCTAAAAAAAATTGCCTTTTTTCTCCAGAAAATAGCTGTTTTTAATTTTTAGCTAATCGAACTGCCTTATTACTGATGTATTAAATACTACAACGGCAATAAAATTTGTTATCTCTATCTCATAATAAGGCGGGCTATTGCAACAATATGTTAGTGTTACGGGAGGATATTTTGCGTCCCTGCAAATAAAATAACCGGGGGCTGCCATTGCAACCCCCGGTTTATTTGATTAGTTGAATTATTCTTACTACTGCTCCATCACAAAATGGAACACTTTGCTTTCTGACTGTGAGCGTAGGCTCAGCATGTACATGCCGTTGGCAAGCGTGTTGCTCA
>JAZKFF010000033.1:0-28101 GCA_040386555.1 Bacteroidota bacterium
ACAAGGTAAATGTAGTAAAATTACTAACTGACACAGTTCATTTTACACTCCCGCGTGATAGGATAACGCGCATTTAAATTATACGCAGACAGAACTTTCAGACATGCGCTGTAAAGGCATTTATCCCCCGGGGGTCCCACATTCCTGCAAAACATCACGGCCAGTCCATGCCTCGACTACTGCGCCTAGAGGATGGTGGAATACTCTTGTGCTGAGAATCTCGCAATCGGGGGGATGGTTGAGGAATTCTGGGTGCATTGATGTTCTCTAGTATTATCATTAAAGTTTGTTGTTTCAATTTGAATTCAGCAGACTAGATATCTAAAATGTCGTCAACCTCATGAACTATTTCGTTGAATTTTTTAAAGTTAGTCGCATAAGAGTGAATGAACACACGTGCATCGTCATTTTTGTATAATTCACCTTCTTCCATCCATTTAGCGAGTCGCGCTGCCTCATACTCCATGTCGCTTAATACTATTGACAATCCGGACAAAGCATTCATACCTCCTTTATATTTAGTTTCAACCTCCGCCTTCACCTGTCTGGTAATGCTTACTAAAATACTGAGACTTGCCTTAGAAAGAGGCAGTTTATCATTCTCATAAAGGCCATCGCTAAGTTTCCCGAGATGATAAGACGTTGTTTCCGGGATAAATTCTCTTAAAGTCATTTGTTAAGTATTGATTTCATTAAAGGTAGCAAAAGACTATGATTTGCTGCCCTAACGAAGTGGCTACTTATTTTTCGGTATTTTGCTTTTTCTAAATGGCGTGTCGAAAACAAGACTATTCAAAAACGCTTCTCTGTTGCTACCAAGTGACTCATCCTCTGTAAACAATTCGTGGTCTCTATCAAATATATTCTTGAATATCCTTCTGAGATATTCATCCAACTTGGTAGCATATTTAAGCAAGTTTTTTTCTGAAAAATCACTGTCATCACTAAACCTTTGACCGTGAAGAAACTTCGACCTAACATCATATGCCCGACCTATCAATCTAAATATCTCTTTACATTCTTGGGGGCTTTCCGCTATATAAAATGCCGCACGATACGACATTTTCGTAGTTATTTCCCTTGAGTCTGTTGTTAAAAGACTTTCAAATACAGCCATATAGTACGCGATCTTATAAATTAGTACGTTTTGCTTTCGCGCCAATACAATAAAATGAATTGCGCGCTGAATGCTGTTTTGGCTGTTGTAATTGATAATGCTCTTTTGAGTTTGAATGAAGGTTCTAAATGGGTTGTTGTGTTGGTCTAATTCATAGGACATTATTTTTTCCCGCATGGGGGTTATTAATCCCGGGCACATTTTCTCGTATTTTACGGTTAACGCGCCCGCTTCTGTTATTTGCTCTGGTGTAAAAACGCAGCTATTTTTCTCGCCCATGCAATTATAAGAACTTAAATTATTCGCCAAATGGTTCACAATACCGTTGGAGGGTATCTGCCCTATGGTGGACCAAAGCCCAACACTATTATCCTTGACAAACCAAAGGAAAGTAAGAAAGGTCTCTATTAGTTGTATCCTTTCATTCATCAATTCTTCAAATTGTATTCTAACTTCTTCATGTAGCTTGCCATCCATGCCTCGCATGTCTACAGAGGAGTAGGCAAAAACACTACCGGGTGCATATCGACATGCATTTTGCCCAAAGGTTTTAGTAAATCTCTCCGTATAAAATTCATTTCTCTTGCTGTCAATATTTGACATGAGTGCCATTCCGGCATTAAAATCTGCCGTGCCTGATCCTTCAAAACGTAAATGAGAGATGTCAAATAGGATATTCCCCTGCATATTGTTTGCTGTGCGGTTTTAGAACTGTTCGTTTTGCTCCTTACTTAATAATCATTTGCTATTCTTTAAAAACTATTGCTGTCTATTCCACATCATATTTCACGAAGCTTTTTGAAAAATACCCAAGTTGGTGGCAACCAGCAAGTTTTCTTTTAATTTCCTAAAAAAAAATCATGTCCCCGGGCAGTCTCTCTACAGAGCCATGTGTGTAGCGAGGACTCACCGATTAACTCCCGAACCACCCTATAGACAAAAAGTGTTGGAGCCAATCTCTATTTTACAGATATTTGTGCCCGTTTAAAAACCTTATCCTATGCCTGCTACGTTACTCACATTTTACCTTCCTTTCCCGGCAACATATTATCGCAACCGAAATGTACCACGCGTGATATTTTTGTGATAAAATGCCGTCACAATTAATTGATAATCAACACATAAATGGAAAAATAAATTTTCCGGAGAATGTGTGATATTCTAAAAAATTAGGGAAAGCCCCTTCAGGGGTTTGGGGTTTATCCACACCCGGCTCCGCTCGCTTTTTATATCCCTGTTTTTCAGGTAAATTTGTAAGCCATCCCTTAGTGTTTTTCAACCAGAGCATTTGGAATTTGGATCTTTACAATTGGACTTTTCAAGATGTCAGATAATTATATAGTTTCGGCGCGTAAGTATAGGCCCCAAACGTTTCATACTGTTGTGGGGCAAGAGCATATTACCACTACCCTTAAAAATGCCATAAAGAACCAGCACCTGGCGCACGCATACCTGTTTTGCGGTCCGCGGGGTGTGGGCAAAACCACCTGCGCACGTATACTGGCAAAGACCATCAACTGTGAGTCGCCCACGGAGGATATGGAAGCATGCGGCACGTGTGGCATGTGCCAGAGCTTTAAAACAAATGCCTCTTTCAACGTCTTTGAGCTCGATGCGGCCAGCAACAACTCGGTAGATGATATCCGCGAACTAACCAACCAGGTACGTTTTGCCCCGCAGCAGGGCAAGTACAAGGTGTATATAATTGATGAGGTGCATATGCTGAGTGCCTCGGCCTTCAATGCCTTTCTAAAGACGCTGGAAGAGCCACCGCCATATGCCATCTTCATCCTGGCCACTACTGAGAAGCATAAGATACTGCCCACCATTCTCAGCCGCTGCCAGATATTCGACTTCAAGCGCATTACCACCCACGATATTGTAGCTCACCTGCAAAGCATAGCCAGCAAGGAGAGCATGGTAGCACAGGAGGCTGCGCTGCACGTGATAGCGCAGAAAAGCGAGGGCTGCATGCGCGACGCGCTCTCCATGCTCGACCGTATAGCCAGCTTCACCAATGGCATGCTCACCTACGGCAATACCATGGAGCACCTGAACCTGCTCGATGCTGATTTCTACTTCAAGCTTACCGATAGCATGCTGGCACAGGATGTGGCCACAACCCTGCTCCTGCTCGATGAAACACTGGAAAAAGGATTTGACGGCGATGTGATCATTGACGGGCTGGCAGAGCACTTCCGCAACCTGCTGCTGTGTAAAGACCAGCGCATGGCTAAGCTGCTGGACGTGCCAACCGAGCACAAACCAATGTATAACGAAAAGGCTAACCAGTCGCCGCCCTCATTTGTACTGTCGGCACTTAATGTTATCAACGACTGCGAGCTCAACTATAAGAATGCTACCAATAAGCGCCTGCATGTGGAACTATGCCTGATACGGCTATGCTTCCTGCTGCAAAGCCTCTCCCCGGCCCTCTCCCAGGGAGAGGGAGGTGTTGCGTATGCCCCTCAAGAAGTAAAAAAAAACAGCAATAGCGTAAACACGGCGGCACCGGCGGTTACCTTTCAGCAGGCGGCGGCCCCATCACCTACGCCTACGCAGCAGCATACCCACTATGAGCAACCGGCCATAAGGGCGCAGGTAGTAGCAGAGCCGGCACCACCGCCGCTGCCATCTATGCATCCTGTGCAGCAGGCGGCAAGTCCGCTAGCAGAGCCGGCGCCACTGCCAATCCCCCATGAACACGCGGCTGCGCAGCCACATACCCCGCCACCACCGGCAGGCCGCAGGCTAAGCAAAAACATATTCAACGACCTGGACGAGGCCGTGAACAAGGCGGCCGCAAATCTTGATAAAGGCCCTAAGGTCCTTTCAACGGAGCTGGCCCTTAGCCTCTTTGAACAGTATAAGCAGCAGTTGCTGGCAGCGGGCAAAAATGTTATTTACGCACAGTTTGGGATGATGAAGGTGCTGGTGCTCCCCCCCGACGAGGTACGTTTCATATCGCCAAGCGAGCTCACTGATACCTATGTAAGGGAGCAGCGCAATCAACTGATAGACTACTACCGCCTCCATGCAAAAATGATAGTGCGGATAACGACTGAAGTGCAGGAAGATGAGTCGGTAATAACGGCACAACAGCCCAAAGTACTGAGCAAGGGCGAAGTGTTTGAAGCTATGGTACAGAAAAATCCATGGCTGGGCACTCTTAAAGACTCTCTGGGATTGCAGGTGGAGTACTAACTAGTTGTTTGGAATTAGGAAATTTGGCAATTTGGATCGGATAACAGAGTACATATGCGTTCTGGCAGAAACAACAATCCAAATTCCCAATCCCTAATTCCTAATTACAAAATCCCGGTTCCTTAATTACACTACCCAAGTCCATAAAAAAAATTACTTTTGACCTTTAAAAACTAAGAAAGACACATATGGCGGAAGCGATACGTATGCCGTTGCTGAGTGATACGATGAAGGAAGGTGTGATAGCTGAATGGCACAAGAAAGTAGGCGACACTGTAAAATCGGACGATATTATTGCAGACGTGGAAACCGATAAGGCAACCATGGAGGTAATGCCATATGTAGACGGCACGCTGCTCTACATAGGGGTGGAAAAAGGCAAGGGAGTGCCGGTAAATGGTATCATGGCCATTATAGGCAAGCCAGGTGAAGACTTTCAGTCGCTGCTGGATGGGGACGGCTCCCCGGCCCTCTCCAAAGGAGAGGGAGACGCAGCGCAGGCCCAGCAGCCAGAACAACAGGCTGCGCCAGCCTCGCAACAACAAGGCACAGCACAGCAGGACCTCTCCCCGGCCCTCTCCAAAGGAGAGGGGGACGTTGCGCAGGCCCCGGTTTCGCAAGCTCAACAACAAACGGCTTCTACCGGGCAGCAGCAAGGCGACGACCGCATTAAGGCTTCGCCACTGGCAAAGCGCCTTGCAGAAGATAAGGGCGTAGATATTCAGAGCATCAAAGGCTCTGGCGATGGTGGCCGCATCATAAAGCGGGATGTAGATAGTTACCAGCCCGCAGCCCAGCAACAGCAGGCCGCACCGGCTGCACAGCACGCGCAAGGTGGCGGACAAAGCAAAAGCGCCCAAAAGCCAACTGGCCCGCAATTGCCGCCCGCAGTTATCTCCACGCAAGAGGGTAACACCGATACCCCCGTATCGCAGATGCGCCGCATAATAGCCCAGAGGCTTTCTGAGAGCCTGTTTACGGCTCCGCACTTCTACCTGCGCATGACCATAACCATGGATAAGGCCATGGAGGCACGCAAGGCTATGAACGACATATCGCCAGTGAAAATATCATTTAACGACATGGTGATAAAGGCGTGTGCTATGGCACTGCGCCGCCACCCAGCTGTAAACAGCTCGTGGATGGGCGACTTTATCCGCCAGAATCATCACATACATATAGGTACTGCGGTAGCAGTAGACGAAGGATTAATAGTGCCGGTAGTAAAGTTTGCTGACCAGAAGTCGCTATCGCAGATAGCCGACGAGGCCGGTGCGCTTATTGAAAAAGCACGTACCAAAAAGATACAGCCGCAGGAGTTTACGGGCAACACATTTACCATCTCTAACCTCGGCATGATGGATATAGATGAGTTTACAGCCATCATCAATCCACCCGATAGCTGCATACTGGCAGTAGGCAAGATAACGCCGACACCGGTAGTAGAGAACGGGCAGGTAGTAGTGCGCCAGTTGATGAAACTGACGCTCAGCTGCGACCACCGCGTGGTGGATGGTGCAGTAGGCTCTCGCTTCCTGCAGACGCTGAAGGCGCATATGGAGAACCCGGTGACGATGCTGGTATAGCCCCACCCCGGCCCTCCCCCGGGGGGAGGGTGAGGTCGAGTGAGTTACGCAAACGTTATGCAAAACTGAACCATAATATTTTCAAGAGCCCTCATGTGAGGGTTCTTGTATTTTGAGTAGCTTAGAGTTTTCAAACATACCTATGAAACTACTGCTGTTAAGCCTGCTTGCATTCTGTGCATTTATTCCGGACAACAACAAGCATGTGTGCCCTATTAAATCTATAAAGGTAATAGCGATAAAGCAGGGCGTAGATCCGGGCTCGGGTGCCAATGTGGATTGCTATTCGTTTGAGGACGCGCTGCGGGATGACCTTGATACTTTTGTGATAAGATCACACGAGCACCACAAGCAACTCTCAGACTATATCAATGCTGCTACGAACGGTGATGGCGAGGAAGTAGACGCGAAGGCAAGGATGTATATACAGTACTCATCAGGCAAGGTGGATACGCTGTGCCTGGGAGCAATGTCGCACTTTGTTAAAAATGGCCGGCCCAAAACGCTGCTAAAAATGAACCTGCTCGATGTGGTCAACTATTATCGCCAGCGCGAAGGCGGTAAAAAGTAAAGCGCCACCCGCATTGCATACGAGTGGCACCTCAATAATAATTATGACTAGCCCAGCGTAGCAGAAACAAGTGTCTTCTCGCAGTTGTAGAGCTTGCCCACAAGGCACTCGGCGTGCGCCTGCTCGGCCAGCTGCGTGAATTGCTCCTGTGTCATTCCGGGCACAGCACCAGTTACAGTGAGCTCGCTTTTAGTGATGGTGCCGTTGTCGAGGGTAATATCACAGCGTGTTTCCAGTTTCTCAGGTGTGCTTCCTGCGCCACCTATGAGGAAAGAAAGTTTCATAGTGTAGCAACCCGCATGAGCAGCAGCGATCAGCTCTTCAGGATTAGTACCTACACCTTCTTCAAAGCGGCTTTTGTAGGAGTACTGCGTGTTATTAAGAGTTGTGCTTTGGGTAGTGAGGGTACCATTACCTTCTTTACCGGAGCCGTTCCATACGGCGGTTGCATTGCGTTTCATAAGTGTGTTTTTTAAAGATCGTGAGCAGCAAAGATAGGGGGAAAAGTATATTGCAGAAGTGCGGGATCGCCGCTTTCTAAAGCAAGTCTTTTATTGCAAAGCCTAGGTCGGGATAGTTGAATCGAAATCCCTGCTGCACGAGCCGGGTGGGCAGTACCCAGCGGCTTTTCAGCAGCAGCTCCGTTTCTGTGCGCTGTATTAATGCACCTATCTCCAGCAGCCATGCAGGTGCCGGTATACCAACCGGCATTTTGTAATGGGTACGCAGCAGGCGCATAAATTCCGCATTAGGCAGCGGACCGGGGGCTGAGGCATTGAATGTGCCTTGCTGATCGTTATGCTCATAGAGCCATTCCATCATCCGGCAAAGGTCATCGATATGCAGCCAGCTGAACATCTGCCGGCCATTGCCATGCTTACCGCCGATGCCCAGCCTTGCCAGCCAGGAGTAAGGCACTAATACCCCACCCTTCCCTAAGATGATGGCCATGCGCAATACCACCTTGCGGATTTGCGGCAGTTCCAGGTTATTGAAGGCGGATTCCCACGCCTTGCATACCTGCACGGAAAAGCCATTTCCCATCTCACCGGTGAACTCATCCTGCGGACGGTCTTCGGCATGGCGATAGATGGTTGCTGAGGCGCTATTTACCCATAGTGCAGGTGGCTGTTGCAATTGCAGCACTGCCTGCCCCAGCACCTTAGTAGCATCTACGCGGCTGTTCATTATCTCTGCTTTATTGCGCGCATTGTACCGGCAGTTCACAGTGCGGCCTGCAAGGTTTATCAGCAAGTCGCAGCCTTCGAGTGCGCTTACCCACGGGCCAAGCGTTTTACCATCCCACTGCACGTAGCTGATGCCCGCCACTGCGGTGCCGGTGCCATAGGTGTTGTTCACTGCAGTGCCGGTGTTGCGGGTGAGTATCGTTACTTTATTTGCCTGCGCCCAGCGTGCTGCCATTTGCATGCCTATAAAGCCTGTGCCGCCTGCTATAACGATGTTTTTGCCTTGCATAAAAATGGTTTGAAGTATTAATAGTTACCGGACTCACTCTTATAGTCCGCCTTGAAGCCGGCCTATATTTTATTGTACTGCTCGCGTGCGATCATTGCTCTGATAAAGCTCATTTCATTGTAGCTGATGACCATATACCATACAGCAAACACTGGCGCTACCAACAATAATCTGTAGAGGTACAGAATCGTTACAATAGGGGCAACGAAGCATAAACCTAAGATTCCCCAAAGCACCAGCCAAATGAACTCACACGTTGTACGGCCGGGTTTGCGCATAAACTTATCGAGGCCCAGGCGATTGATGATGCAGCTAAGTAGCTGCACACCACCCACCGTAAAGTAACACAAGATGATCTGCCCCGGCTCACCCATTACAGTGGCCGTAGTTACTGGAATGATCAATGCAAGAAGCTGCGCCCAAAAGTCCATTTGTTTTAATAGGAATAGCGTACGCATCACTAAAGGTTTTCGGGGTTAAGCTTATAATCGTAAGGCTCGTTATTCCTCTTATCTATAAGCGCACGCTTGCGCAGGCGGAAGAAGATGAACATGTTGAGAAAGTGCATGCAGCCGAGGATCAGGATTATTGCGCCTATCTTAACGCTGAGCACTTCTATAAGCAGCCTTGCATCGGTAACTGTGTCAAATACCCTAAGCGTGAAAACCGCGTAGCCAATATTGACGAGGTAGAAGCCCACCCATAGCAGGTTGTTGACAGCGTCAGCAAGATCCTGATTGCCGTGGAAAATGTCTATAAGAAACACTTTACCGTTTTTAAATAAAGTATGTGCTACCCAAATGGTCAATGTAATGGTGATGGCTATGTACAGGACGTAAAGCAGGATTATGTAGTTCATAAAAATTGGCTTTTGAATGTGAGGAATGTGGTTAATGTGAATTAATGTTTTGAATACGGATCAAAGGGGCTGGGCTGGTTTTCTGCGGCGGTGAGTGTATGTGGCGTATCATGGAAGATGTATTTAATTGAACTTTCAGAAAATTATGAAATATATTTTGGTTTAAAAAACCGGCGTACCGGTTATAAATTCCAAATTCCAGGGGCCAAATTCCAATCAGCTCGTGGAAAACTACTTAAACAACTTTAATAGTGTGCCTGTGAACCAGTGCTCGTCCATTTTTACTAATCCATCAACACCCTTGCTTGCCTGGTTGGCGAACTTTTGAATGTCCGTTATTGTGTCTATAAACACCTTCGCCTCCTTATCACTTTTAGCGTTATCGATTTCCTTGAGCTGATTGAGTGCGTCAAGTATTGGTTCTACTTCGCGACGCTTCCGCTCGCGGATGATCCGCATGGCTACTTTCCAGATATCCTTTTCGGCCAGGAAAAACTCTTTGCGCTCACCGGGTTTCAATATCTTTTCTACTATGCCCCAGTCCATCAACTCCCGCACATTCATGTTTGTATTGCCCCGGCTTATCATCAACTCCTGCATTATCTCGTCTGCACTCATTGGCTCAGCGGACACAAGAAGCAAGGCGTGTATCTGCGCCATAGTGCGGTTGATACCCCACTGCGTGCCGAGGACGCCCCAGTTTTGAATAAATTGCTTCTTTGCATCGTCCAATTTCATACCGTAAAGGTAAAATCATTTTATCGAACTTTCAAAATTTTCTGAAAATTAATCCTGAAATGTCTTGAAATATTGCCCGGACAAATATCAATCAGGCATTTACTATTTCCATCTTAACTTAGCCGTTTAGCCCGCAGGCATTTTTGCCGGGGAACTTAGATAAAATCTATGCAAAAAATATTGATCGCCAATCGTGGTGAGATAGCAATGCGGGTGATACGGACCGCTAAAGAGATGGGTATTAAGACTGTGGCAGTGTACTCTGAAGCCGACAGGAATATGCCGTTTGTACGCAGTGCAGATGAGGCAGTATGTATAGGCCCTCCCCTATCGGCACAATCGTACCTGAGGGCAGAAAAGATAATTGCGGCAGCTAAGCAGACAGGCGCGGATGCAATACATCCCGGCTATGGCTTCCTGAGCGAGAATGCCTCTTTCTCCCAGGCAGTTAGCGATGCGGGGTTGATATTTATAGGGCCATCAGCCTACTCCATAGAGACGATGGGCAGTAAGATAGGCGCAAAGCAGGCAGCAAAGAAATTTGACGTGCCCATGGTGCCCGGAACTGAAGAGCCTATAAAGGATGTAAACGAAGCGAAGAAAATAGCCGGTAAAATAGGTTACCCGATACTGGTAAAAGCCTCGGCTGGTGGCGGTGGAAAGGGGATGCGCGTAGTGAATAGTGAAGCCGAATTTGAAGAGCAGATACAAACTGCAAAAAATGAAGCGCTGAATTCGTTTGGCAATGATGACGTGTTTATTGAAAAATACGTGGGCTCGCCAAAGCATATAGAGATACAGCTGATAGGTGATAAGCATGGTAACTATGCCTACCTTTTTGAGCGAGAGTGCAGCATACAGCGCAGGCACCAGAAGCTTGTAGAGGAGGCCCCGTCGAGCTGCCTGACCCCGGATATACGTAAGCGCATGGGTGAGTGTGCGGTGGCAGTGGCGCGGTCGTGCAACTACTATGGTGCTGGAACGGTAGAATTTCTTGTGGATGAAGAACTGAACTTTTACTTCCTGGAGATGAACACCCGACTACAGGTGGAGCACTGCGTAACGGAAATGATAACAGGCATAGACCTGGTGAAGGAGCAGATAAATGTGGCCCGTGGTAACAAGCTATCATTTACCCAGGACGAACTGGAGATAACCGGCCACGCTATAGAGCTGCGTGTGTGCGCTGAAGATCCGCTAAATAACTTTTTGCCTGATACCGGCAAGCTGGAGATATATCAAATACCCAAGGGCCCAGGCATACGCGTAGATGACGGATATGAAGAAGGCATGGATATACCGATATTCTACGATCCAATGATAGCAAAGCTGGTAGCATACGCACCAACGCGCGAAGAAGCGATAGAGCGCCTGTGCCGGGCAATAGATGAGTATTACATAAAAGGCATCAAGACCACGCTGGAATTTGGCAAGTGGGCAGTGCGTACGGAGCCATTCCGCAGCGGCAACTTTGATACCAAGTTCATAGACAAGTATTACAAACCGGAGTACCTGTTTACCGATGACCCGGACGCAGAGCAGGTAGCGGCGCTGCTGGCTGCGTATGTGTGGGACAAGGATAAGCAAACAAGGAATGTAGCACCTGTGGCAATTGATGGGAGTGTGAGTAAGTGGAAGATAAACAGGAGGTAGGGATCCCGCTACTTCATCGCCGCCTTCAAATAATCATTCATTTTCTTACCCGCTTTGTAGTATTCCATTAGCGTATCAGGCAGGTCGTCCTGGGTGATGTGTTTTGCGCTGATCTCGGCGGTGTAGTAAAACTGCTTGTTAGCTACGAGCGGCTCTTTGTCGACAGCGGCCTTGAACTCATCAGGTATCTTCTTGTTCTTTTCACCTTGTATGTCTCCGTATTTTTCTTTAAAGTTCTTGTCGTTGTACAGCGTGGCAAATTTCTTTGGATCGCCCGCTATAGCAGACCTGATCTTTTGCAGCGTTGCCGGCTCTACCATGTAGGCGCCGCCATATACCATTATCTTATCGTGCGACAGCTGGAAGTAAAATCCTGGCTCTTCTTTTGACTTGCGGCCTTGCGACGAAATGTTGGCGGAGACGTGCGTGTTGTACGGTATCTTGTCTTTGGAGAAGCGTATGTCTTTATTGATACGGAAAATGGCATCGGCCGGTGCAATTTCTATCTCGGGCTGATGCTTTTGAATACGGCTTATCATCTCTCCCACTAATAGTTTAAACGGTTCCTTCACGGCAGTTTCATACTGCTTCTTGTTCTCTGCAAACCATGCAGCAGTATTATTGGCCGACAGGCCTTTGAAAAAGTCGAGAAACGATTTGGTGAAGTAAGCCATAACAACAGTGTGTACATAAAAATACAAATTCCCATGAGGTGCCATAGCATATGATCGAATAAAAATGCAGTTTCACCCAGTTTAAAAAGCATTTTTAACCGGGACACAATGTAATGGCTGCCGGCACTGCGAGACGCCGCGAGAGGGCGGGCGCAAGGCCCACCCCTACATGCGATATGGTGCTAAAGGTCCGCGTCTACTGCACCTTGTCGAGCTGAAAACTTTCCTCGTGTTCTTTGCCATTTATCTTGCCCGAGATCTTAGCCACCAGCGAGGTAGGTGACTTTTTCGTGTAGGTTATTTTATCCGGGAAATCGTGGCCGGGATCAGCAAATACAACGCTGTCACCACCGACTGCGGCCATTTTAAATGGCACGGGTTTGCCTTCGTTCTGGTCCTTTACCGTGGGGATATAAGTAAGCTCGCCACCGCGCTGCTCGAGCGATATGGTCTCTGATACCATGGTGTCTTTACCCTTAATAAATCCGCTGACAGCTGTGAACGTTGAGTCGTCGAGCGCGGTCCAATTTTCAAAGGCTATTCCATCGGGAGTTTTGCTTTGCCAGTTGCCAACGAGCCACCGCAGTTGTTCGATAGGCTTAGCAGGGGTGCCTGCAGGTGCTATCGCTGCAGTATCTGTGGCGGTTGTTTCCGGGACAGTTGTTGTGTTGTTGCAAGACGCGAGCATTGTCGCGACTGCCAATGCATAAAAGCTGTTTTTCTTTATCATAATGTTAGTTAGCTTTTGAATGAATTCCTATTTTATTGCCTTCCGTATCAAGGAACATTGCGAAATGGCCGACCTCGGGAGATATCTGCGTTTTGGGCACCACAATTGTACCCCCGGCTGGTGTTACCCTTGCCAAAAGCGGGTCCATATCTGTGCCCCATTAAGAAAGATCACCGTTCCATTTGCAGAGGGAATGTAGTCTTGTCCGGACACTATGGCCCCTGATACATTTATGCCATCGGACGGAAGAAAGCCCATCTGCGTGCCCATTACTTTGGCGGTGTTGATCTCCACCTGCAACAGCTCTTTGTAAAACGATACCGCCCTGCCGAGATCGGCTGCGGGTATCTCGAACCAATTAATAGTACTCTTCATAAACCAGGAAATTTACGGGCAAAATTATGTCGCATGGCAAAACAGCAATTGTATAAATCCGACAAAAATGCGCGCTAACCGGCGAACAGCGTTGCCATCTCATTGCTGCCGTTGAAAAATTGCGTAGGGGTTTCGCCTGTGAAGTCGCGGAAATCGCGGGTGAAATGAGCCTGGTCGAAGTAGCCGGCGTTGTAGGCAATATCAGTGAGGTGCAGGGCATCTTCACGCTGCATCATGGAGAAGGCAAACTGGAACCTGCTGATACGGGCGAACGTTTTTGCGCTCATACCTACAGTAGCCATAAATTGCCTTTCCAGACTGCGCTCAGACATATAGAGCTGCTTTGCGAGCTCACTTACCTTTACATTTCCTTTTTCGGAAGCGACATGGGCCACGGCGGCTGCAATAGCACTGAGCTTGTTGTTGTCTCTAAGCTTACTAATGAGAAATGCCGCCAGCAACTTTACCCTTTCATCATTGCACGGCGCACCGATAATTTTATCCTCAAGCTCAACGGCAGCGCTGCCCCACAGGTTTTGCAGGCCAATGGTCATTTGGGTGAATAAATGTAGCGGCACATTGGTAAATGAAGCAAGGCCGTGGGGATAAAACCTTGCGCCCAGCACGCCGGTATCGCCTGTAGGGCCCAGCTGGATATGGCTGGTAAGCTGGCCATGTATAAAGCTCTGCAATTGCTGTGAGTACCCTCCTGTGCTGTTGTATTGCCGGAATGGCCTACCGTAATTAAATATCAACTCCGTGCAGCCATCGGGGAATATCTTTTCCTTTTGTGCCAGGCCCACAGCGTCCGGTGCATCGAGCGTCCAGAAGCACTTGATGTGGCGTGCAAGCAGCGGATGAGGAGGATATTCTCTATAAATCACGGAGCGCAAAAATACCGAAATCTACAACCACTTCTCGTAAAGCAGCCTAGTAACCATATACCCCTCCTTCTCCATAAAGTCGCGCATGCGCACATTGTTGACCCGGGTGAAGCGGACAATGCGCTTTACGTCCTTGCCGACGTAATGATCTTCCAGCGCACGGTTGAGCTTGCTGTAGATGCCCTTTCGCCGGTGATCTTCGTATATGTAACCATCGGACACGTACAGTTCACGCCCCTTGTATATTTCAATGCGGCTATCGTCTTGCTCTTCAACATAGCCAAAAATAAATCCAGCGGGCTCGGCATCTACATATGCAACCAGACAAAGCCCTTCGTTCTCTTCCTGCTGGGCTATGATGTGGCGCATGTAGCTTTCTTCGATATCATCCCATGAGGCTGTTTTATCAAACAGCTGGAATTCATGTTCGTGAAGCTTTCGCATCATCTGCGACATTACCTCATAACTATCTCTGATACTTACTTGCTTTATTTCTATTGAGTCCATAAGTGATAAGTAATTATTTTCCAGATACAAAAGTCATGCTATTAAGGCATATTTCGGCCATTAGGATTGAAAAGGTGGAATTTGCTTGCCAAATTGTACCTTTTAGTACCTTAGCGGGCGCGGCAGGCCTCCGCAAAATTCAATCCAATATCTTAGCGAGCATGAACGTACAATTATTCATACCCTGTTTTGTAGACCAGCTATATCCATACACGGGTATGAATATGGTGAAGGTGCTGGAAAAATTGGGGTGTAAGGTTACCTACAATACAAAACAAACTTGCTGCGGACAGCCTGCATATAATGCTGGCTACCGTGAAGAGGCTAAAACGGTAGCTACAAAATTTCTGCATGATTTTGACAAGGATACTTATGTTGTAGGGCCGAGCGGCTCATGTACCGGCTATGTGCGCAACTATTACGACAAGCTGTTTGCTAACAGCTCTGAGCACGTACTGTGCAGCCAGTTGCAGGGAAACATGTATGAGTTTACAGAATTCCTGACCAAGGTGCTGAAAGTAGATAACCTGGGGGCGGTACTTCATGGCAAAGCTACTTACCACGATGCCTGTGGCGCGTTGCGCGAATGCGGAATAAAAAAGGGACCAAGGCAACTACTGGAAAAGGTGGAAGGACTGGAGCTGGTAGAAATGCATGAATCCGAAACGTGTTGCGGATTTGGGGGTACCTTTGCAGTGAAATTTGAGCCAATATCGATAGGCATGGCGCAGGTGAAAGTGAAGAGTGCAATGGAAACAGGAGCTAAGTATATGATAACGACAGACGTATCGTGTATGATGCACATACAGGGGTATATAAATGAGAACAAACTGCCGATACAGACGATGCATATAGCGGATGTTTTAGCAAGTGGTTGGTAGATACCTCTCCCCCGCCCTCTCCAAAGGAGAGGGGGACGTGAGACAAGCGCGAGACGGCCCTGACCAGGGGACGGCAAAAAGCTCACCATGAAAAGAGGGAGAAGTGAGACAAGCGCGGGTGGGACCTCTCCCCGGCCCTCTCCAAAGGAGAGGGGGACGGGAGGCAAGCGCGAGTGGACCTCTCCCCCGCCGTCTCCATGGTTCGGCAAAAAACTCCCATGAAGAGAGGGAGACGTGAGGCAAGCGCGAGTGGCCTCACCAAAGGAGAGGGGGACGCGAGACAGATTGGGTTTATTAAAATTGAAAAAGACAGGATAGTAAATGGCGGAAGTAAATCAATATAATGAAGATAGCATCCGGTCGCTGGACTGGAGGGAGCATATAAGGCTGCGCCCGGGCATGTATATAGGCAAGCTGGGTGATGGCAGCAGTGTGGATGACGGTATCTATGTGCTTGTGAAGGAGGTGGTGGACAACTGTATCGATGAGTTTGCCATGGGGCAGGGTAAGCGCGTGGAGCTTACAATAGCGGATGGCACTGTGACCGTGCGCGACTATGGCCGCGGCATACCGCTGGGTAAGGTGGTGGATGTGGTGAGTAAAATAAACACCGGCGCCAAGTACGATAGTAAAGCATTCCAGAAATCGGTGGGGCTAAATGGTGTGGGTACTAAGGCCGTGAATGCGCTGAGCACATACTTTAAAGTGGTATCGTTTCGCGAAGGCCGGATGAAGGTAGCGGAGTTCGAAAGAGGCCTGCTAACCAAGGAGCATAAAGAGTCGGCCACGACCGAGAATAATGGCACACTGGTGATCTTCAGACCTGATGATACGGTGTTCAAGCATTACCACTTCCTGCATGAATACCTGGAGAACCAGGTATGGAACTACTGCTTCCTGAATGCGGGCCTTACGATACACTTCAACGGCAGAAATTACATTTCCAAGAACGGCCTGCTGGACCTGCTGACGCGGAGAACAAATGCGGAGTCGCTGCGCTACCCTATCATACACCTGAAGGGGGAAGATATTGAAGTGGCGCTGACGCATAATGGCGACTATGGGGAAGACATTTATTCGTTCGTAAACGGCCAGCACACAACGCAGGGCGGCACGCACCAGGGCGCTTTCCGCGAGGCCTTTGTAAAGACAATAAGGGACTTTTACAAGAAAGACTACGAGGCCTCAGATGTAAGGCAGAGCATATGCGCGGCTGTGTCTGTGCGCGTGCAGGAGCCGGTGTTTGAGTCGCAGACCAAGACGAAGCTCGGCTCGCAGTATGTATCTGAAGGAGGGCCGTCTATGAAGGCTTTCATTGCGGAATTCCTGGGCAAGGAGCTGGATAATTTCCTGCACAAGAACCCGGCGGTAGCAGATGCCCTTAAAAAGCGCATAGAACAAAGCGAGCGCGAACGTAAGGAGCTTAGCGGTATACGCAAGCTGGCCAACGAGCGTGCGAAGAAGGCCAACCTGCATAATAAGAAACTGCGCGACTGCCGCATACACCTCAATGACGAGCCACCTAACAAGGGGCGCGATGAGTATTACCAGAAACAGCTGGAGTCGACAATATTCATTACTGAGGGAGATAGCGCCAGCGGAAGCATAACCAAGAGCAGAAACGTGGAAAGCCAGGCGGTATTCAGCCTGAGGGGTAAGCCGCTCAACTGCTATGGCCTTACAAAGAAAGTGGTGTATGAAAATGAAGAATTCAACCTACTGCAGCATGCGCTCAATATTGAAGAAGGACTGGATGGGCTGCGATTCAACAACATAGTGATAGCTACCGATGCCGACGTAGATGGTATGCACATACGCTTGTTGATCATGACATTCTTCCTGCAGTTCTTCCCCGACCTGGTACGCAATAGCCATATACATATACTGCAAACACCGCTCTTCCGTGTGCGCAATAAGCAGAAGACTATTTATTGCTACAGTGACGAAGAGCGTCAGCGGGCAATAGCAGAGATAGGAGCCAAGGCGGAGATAACACGATTTAAAGGACTTGGGGAAATAAGCCCTGAAGAGTTTGCAAGATTTATAGGGGAAGACATACGCAAAGACCCTGTGCTGCTGAGCCAGGACGCGCAGATACAAAAACTGCTGGAATACTACATGGGTAAAAATACGCCCGACAGGCAGGTGTTCATCATTAATAACCTGAGGGTAGAGAAAGACCTGGCTGAGGAGTTGGGTGTGGAAGTTGAAGGGTAACCTACCAGTTGCAGAGCCGATTCGAAAGGCCTGAAGAGATGGCATTTAGAAAAGTTAGTTTGATGGCACCTGATGAAGGTGCCATTATAGTGCTTCAGCCTACAATGTGTGAATATAAAGCACTTAAATTCATGTTTTAAAATGCTACATCCACAATTCTTCGCTACTAAAGCCGACTTGTTCCAGTGGTTCAAAAAGAACTATAAAAAGGAAACCGAAATGCTGCTGGGGTACTATAAAAAGGACAGCGGCAAGCCCTCTGTATCGTGGCCGGAGTCAGTAGATGTGGCGCTGTGCTTTGGGTGGATAGATGGTATTCGCCGGTCGATGGGAGACGAGAGCTATAATATAAGGTTTACGCCGCGCAAGCCTGCAAGCATATGGAGCGCAGTGAATATAGCCAAGGTTGAAGATCTGATGGCACAGGGACTTATGACCCCGGAAGGCATAGCCGCGTTTGAAAAACGCAAGGAAAATAAATCGCGCATCTATGCTTACGAGCAAGAGACAGTGACGCTCTCTACGGCCTATGAAAAGCAATTCAAGGCGAATAAGGGAGCATGGAAATTCTTTGGCAGCATGGCGCCCTGGTATCAAAAAACTGCTACAAACTGGGTGATGAGTGCAAAACAGGAAAGCACCCGTAATAGCAGGATGAAGACACTTATTGAAGATAGCGCGGCGGAGCGCAAGATAAAATCGCTAAGCTATGACAAGAAAAAACCGGCCAGCTAATTGACATCTGGCTGTGGGGTATAGCGCAGGTATGGCTTAACTACCTTTATCCCCTTCGGAAACCTGCTTATTGCATCTTCGGTAGAGATCGACGGAACGACTATTACATCTTCCCCGCGCTTCCAGTCGGCAGGTGTGGCAACGCTATATTTAGCTGTAAGCTGCAGGGAGTCTATCACACGCAGCACCTCCTGAAAATTACGGCCCGTGGAAGCAGGATAAGTGATCGACAACTTCAGCTTCTTATCGGGCCCTATGATGAATAGCGAGCGTACAGTGGCCGTTGCAGACTCATTAGGATGTATCATGTCGTACAGAGTTGCCACATTGCGGCTGTCGTCTGCTATTATGGGGAAGTCTACTACCGTGTTTTGTGTTTCATTAATATCTGCTACCCAGCCTTTGTGCTTATCAATGGGGTCAACGCTTACAGCCAGCACTTTCACCCCACGCTTTGCGAACTCATCTTTAAGGCGCGCGGTGCGGCCAAGCTCTGTAGTACATACGGGTGTATAATCGGCAGGGTGCGAAAACAGTACGCCCCAGCTATCGCCGAGGTAGTCGTGAAAACGAATGTCGCCTTCCGTGGTTGTTGCCGAAAAGTCGGGGACCATATCACCTAAACGTAATGCCATAATGAGCTATTTATCTCACCAAGTTACATTATTAATTCCATTTACTTAATCAGCGCGTAACTTGGGTTACGCGACCATGCCAGCAGGGCTTTAAACTACTTACCAACACTAACTTACAGTTGTACTATTAAAATAAATTCCGGAAACAAAATTATTTATTATTTTCGCGCATGAAACGGCTGGCTATAGCAACCTTATTGGTTTTGTGCTCCCTTAGCGCAAGACCAAACAACTTTTATTTCGGATGGGATGGTATTGGATTCACTACCCGCCACAACTTTGACTATAGTTACAGCTATGGTGCATATTACTACCACGGTATAGGCAATGGCATAGCGCTGGGAACGATGGAGTTTTACCAGCAATTCAATATGTATTACGACAAAGAGCGAACGCGCGTAGCTGGCGGCAGTCTCAGGATGAATTGCTACTACTATATGTTCTCGCCAATGGTTGTTTTTCAACTTGGGAACTCAGGGCAAACGCAGGCCTATTGTACAGGGGGAATTGGCCAGCTAAAAAGCGGCACTGCAGAGCTGCATAAATGGTCTAAAATTCCGTGGCAGACCTCATCGGCAACGTACGATAGTACTATCGACTATAGCAAGAGCCTCAATCCATTTATCTACCGCCTGGGTATAGGGCTTACACAATTTTACCGGCTGGGCGGCAACTTCCATTTGTTTATCAATGAAGATATGGGCTTTATTATATCGCCTATGAGTGACCTTGCAGATGAAAATTACAAGATGCTAAAGGGCAATATGGCGCAGTTCTTTCAACCCACTTATATTTCGCTGCGCCTGGGGATCGCTTACATTTCCAAGTCTAAGAATCAAAAGTATCCATACCGGATATTCAGACATACTAACACTGTGGATTTTTAAGCAACGGCCTAAAAACCGCATCCAATGCCAAATTCGGCCAGCTCGGCGGTCATCTTATGAGTTTTTAGGAGGCAGGAGATGAAAAGCTCTTTTAACGCGCCCCGCTCTCTTCTTACCAGGTATAGGTTGCCGCCAAGTTTTTGGTAATAGGGATCATGCTTTAGGTATATCTGGTGATAATAAACACCTACCTGGGTAATAACGCCAACTCTGCCGAGCAAAAATTCGTTGCCCACAAAGAAAGCCCCATACCATGATTGGCCCCACTCCTTGCCCTGGTAGATCTGCCAGTACCGCAATGCTGCATAATTACTCTCATGAAACGAGAAGTCCGTTCCGAAGAACATTTTGTTCTTACTCTTCCACCTGCGGCTCGCATACAGTGAGCCAAGGTAGGTGGGCAACTGGGGATTGCCGGGAGATCTAGATTGATTGAACGCGATACCCGCCCTGACCTGCACCAGCCAACGGTTAGATAGCTTTGGCAGATCTTTTAGGATACGCCCGGGCGTAGATGTAACAGGAAAATAGCGAATGGCCACATGCGCGCCGTACATATTAATCCCAAGATTGGGCTCTTTAAAAAGCGCATTAGAAATGTGGGTAAAGTTGCCGCCTACCTGTACATCCCAATGCTGGTTAACATGGTAGCGGATGTCGGTCATGAACATCGCGAAATCGTTGATGTGGGTGCTTATAGCTGTATTAACCACGTTTATCGGCGGCTCTGTTTGGTACTTGCGGGTCACATACCCTATGCCATCGCCTATTCGTAATGTCCACTCAAATTTACTTCGCCTGATCAATGGTATCTGTATGTTGGGATATATACCAATACATTTACCAAAGACAGCATCAGCACCGTAATCGGTGTAAGTGATACCAAGGCCCAGCAAGGGGAAATTGCGGCGTTGATGCCAATCTTTCCTGCCATATGTTTGCCAAACGAGATTCACATCGATGGCAGTAGACAACAAGGGTATAGGCGCGGTAAATTTGGAGGAGTGCTTTAATATGCGACCCGCCAATGGAGTGACCTCAACACCGAAGCCATGTAATCTAGTAACATCCTGACCATGAGACTTAACAATAAATAGTAAGCAGGTGACAATTAAAACACCGTTTCTTACGCACGCAACCGAAAACATAGTGCAAATATAATCGCTATTTATTTACAGAGAAATCAGTATTATTGCTTGCCCAATGAAAATACTTGCCTCTATATTGCTGTTGCTTGCTGCATCCCTAGGTTCAGTTGCACAATCGCGGAGCAATGCACGGTTTAGCGATGTAAAGCCTGCAATGAAGAATACCTGCCTGGAAAAGAATGCCGTGCTGTGGGCCAACCGGCGGGCTAAAGATGAGCTGTGCCGGGAAGTTTATGAAAAAGCAGTAATAGTATCGGACGACTGGGAATTGTGCACCGACAAGCGTCGCTACGTAACTGCCCGGAGGATACATATGGTGCTGTATGGTACAGGGCAGAACAATAGGTGCGGCATGGCTCACTTTGTATTTTATCAAAAGCATGAAGGCCGGGGCTATTTTGCCCATCGCCTGAAGGGTGAGCAGACTGGTGACTTCTATGACGCTGTATGCGAGTAACCAGCTATAGCTTAAGGCCGTAGTATACGTGGTCGCATGCTTCCCCGTCAAAATCCGCCACAGCAGGCAGATGCGCCCATTTTGCAAATCCAAATTTCTCTACCATGCTAATACTTGGAGTATTCTTGCTGAGTATTATCGCGATCGCTGTTTTATAACCGAGCTCTTTACACGCATTTAGCGTGTGTTCCAGCAGAGCCGATCCTATTCCCACGCTCAGATGATCGTGATGAACGAAATAGCTCACCTCAACAGTGTAGCGAAACGCCTTCCTGCCCTGGCGATAGGGGGTTATAGAAGCCCATCCTACAACTTGGTTTTCCAGTACGTGTACGAACAACGGATAGCGATCGGGGGAATGCGCAGCAAAAAATGCTGCGCCACTTTCTTCATCAAAAGGGTCTGTGAAGGCTGTTTGGAACCCGGCTTCTATCGCATGGTTGTATATGGTTATGACACCTGCGATGTCCCCCGGTTGGGCATCTCTTATGAAACTATGTTCTCTCATGGCATTATACTCCTCTATTTCTTCCAGATCTTACTGCAAGTATTAGCCCACCAAGCTGCAATTATTATCGTCTTACTACAGTAGATAAATTCGTCCATTGACTAAGCCGTTTCTTTTAGCAGGAATTTGTTAGAGATAACTTTGAAAGATACGCTCCTGTCATGACTGCGAATAATGATCCCTTCCCGCTCGGCCTGCGGAGATAAGCACGATCTACCTTCTGCTTGCTGAAGCAGCACATCTATCGATGGAGGTAACCTATACGCATCTTCGAGTACAGGAACTGATTCCAAACCCATGGTATCGATAATACTCTTAAACAAATTATACGGCAAGTAACACTGAGTGTTTATATTGAAGCAATTGAAGAACTTCACCGTCTGCCCTCGCAGCTTATACGGATTGCCTTGTACGCCCTCTCCAATAAGTTCTCCTTGTAAAGCAAAATTACCCAGGACCGACAATTTTCGTTCCATGTCAAGCGTGCGTGCTACCTTCCATAAGCTATTTTCCGGCGTTTCAAGCAAGTCAAGGTTCCTGCTACAGACACCAAAAAGCCCCTCATTATGGTAGTACGTCACACTACTCCCATCGAGTTTTTCTGTAGTGTAATAACGATCACCTTTCGCAACTAAAGCCTCGTAAATATCCGTAAGGTTCTGCACACGCTCTTCATCTGTTTTAGGTATAAATGACGGGAACACACCTCGCATAACACCCGCCAGTTGTGCGGGTATAGGGGGCTCATACTTAACGATGCCGAGGGCCTGTGTAACGTCGTCGCCTTCACTGATCACACTAAGATCTATTATGTCGGCCCTGCCTATGAGTGTTTCCATAGGCAATAGTAAGCCCTGAGACACTTGCCCGCGTAGTTTAACGGTGCGAAGCCTGAACCCTTCAACATCACCCATTTTCTTGTGTGATGACTTGCGAAGAAACTCATACTCCGGCCTGATCGGCAGGAAACTATCTATCTCACAATAAATAGCCAAATCACCCGATTTGTATTCGTTTTTCTTAACAACGAGTTTCCACCCTCTTACGGTTGCAACCTCTATAAGATCTGCGCCTTCGATTGGCTGTATATCTGAAACAGTTTGTATTGAAGCTAATTTTCGTTCCATTTGTTTATCATGTAACCAAGTATGGATGAATGATTATATGCTATATTCCGCTCGTTAATGCTGCAACTAATAGTTGTAATCGCTATGTACCGCATTATTTTCCATGCCCTGTTTCGTTAGTTGAGCGCGGCGGTGTTATCGTTGCCGTGCATTCGGCGAATTACCTCATTACCCATCTGGAAAAGACCTGCGAGTTGCGAAGAGTTTGTTTCGAGTCTGTTTAAGTCCTCTTCGAGCAGGTACATGTGCTGGTTTGTGAGCAGGTAGAACCGCATGGAGCGCTTTAGCGGTGGCTCTATGGCGGGTACCAGCCTTGCTTTGTCCAGGTAGTCCTGCGCAGCTGTTACAAAATCGACTGCGGCCTCACCTACAACCGGGCTCTTGCCTCCACCCGACTGGCCTTCACCTGTGCTGAAATACATGCTGGCAGCACCGGTAAGATATGCCGCAACAGTGACCATAGCATTCCCAAGGTCCATATCCATTACAACTCCGTATACCAAAGTTTCGCTATTAGGTATGGCTATCTTTAACTGCCCCGGCGTTACGCTTACGGCCTGCTTTCTGAAAACAGTGTAAACATCATCTTTCGAAATAGCTTTTCTTTTAGCTGCATTGGCCCGGCTCTTCCTGATAAAAAAGACAACCACCCCAACCTGGATAACTATAAGAATTATGTACAGTATATTTTCCATCTTCGTTTTTATGCGCGGGCAATGGCATTGATCAGCGATTTACCGTTGTCTGCCACCAGTTGCCCGTCAATATAAGTTTGCAAAATACTAAAATCGGTAAGGTCTTTTACTACAATAAAATCTGCCGGGTCATTTTCCCGCAGCAGGCCAACGGGTAATTTGTAGTGCATTACGGGATTAAGACAAGCAGCGCGCAGCACGTTAAAGAGGTCATACCCTTTAGCGATCGAGCGCCGTACCAACTCGTTGATGTGATCCAGGATCAATTCATCGGGGTGCTTGTCATCACTGCAAAACATTACCCTTTCGGGGTGAGACCGAAGCAGATCAGCCAGGGCTTCATAGTTCTTTGCCGCACTACCCTCCCTAATAAGAATGTGCATGCCGGCAACAATCTTATCTAACGCCTCATCAAGTGCAATGCACTCATGATCGGTCGTTATGCCGGCTGCGGCATATTTGGCAGCCGCAGCACCTTTTAACCCCGGCGCATGCCCATCTACCGGCTTGCCTGCTTTTTTTGCGGCTTTTATTTTAGCTATTACTTCTTTGTCTTTGCTGAGCACACCGGGATAATTCATTACCTCGGATAGATACCAGATATCATCACTACCAAGCAGGGTGGCTGTAGCCTTTGCATCAAGCACAGCACCTGCAGTTTCAAATCCTGTGGCGGGAACACAAGAGGGCGCGCCAAAGAATATTTTAAAAGGTGTACGCTTGCTGTCTGCTATCATAAACTCCACGCCGTCAAGGCCACATACATTTGCTATCTCATGCGGATCTGATACGGTGGCGACAGTGCCATGCATGACGGCTATCGCAGCGAATGCAGAAGGGATGAGCATAGAGCTTTCGATATGAATATGCGCATCAATAAACCCGGGCAAAATATACTGTGCAGGGGCAGATCGCTTGCGCTCCACCGATACGATCTTACCATCCGTTATGGATATTTTAGCGGGATAAATGGACCTGTCAAATAAGTCGACCAGCTGGCCTGAAATATGAAATACGCTCATGTTACCTGGTTCTATTCTTATGCCAATCCTAAACCGGTCCTTGCCGATTCTATCTTGATGTTTATTAGGTTTGCCATTAAGCCCGCACGCGTTTTTGCAAGCTCAGCGACCTCCCCTTCAAACAGTTCATCAACGGTGGTATTCCAAATCAATAGCCATCTCTCGAAATGTTCTTTGCTCACCGGTATTATTTTATCGAGCTCCACATGCTTCTTTATAGGGTTACCAGTGTAGCCGGGTTTGCTTAGCAACACAGATCCCCAAAACTTGTACATTACCGGGAGATGCCCGCTCCAGTCATCGCCAATAATTGTGTTGAATATGTGGCCTATGACGTCGTCTTGCTTCACTGCTGAATAAAATGAATTTACCAGCATTTCAATATCCGCTTCGTATTCTATGTCCTTCTTCATCTGCAAGTGGTAAAGTTACTTGTAAAATTCAAAATACGGGTTCCTGCAAAAGCGCCATAAGTGTTATTAGCTGCAGACAACGTAACTTAGCCGCCGGATGGAGGAAAATGCAGTAAAGGTCTTTAGATTATCACAGGTGCCAAAGGGTACTCGCGCAATAATACAAAGCCACGAGGAAAGTGAATTTCAACTTACATTAATGGAAATGGGCTGTATACCCGGAGAGCCGGTGTGGGTAGAGATGATAGCGCCAATGGGTGACCCGCTTGCCATACAAATTGCAGGGTATTACCTGAGCATACGCAAGAAAGATGCAGATAAAATATGGGTGACCATCGCCCCCAAAGCGTAGCTCATTTTTTCTTTTTCTTTACCTCTATCGTTTTTACGTAGTCCATCGCCAGAGTGGCGTATTCTTTCCATTTTGGAGAATGCTCTTCTGAAACTTGCACCCAGCCGTTCATAGGTCTGCCATCCATGGGGGCAAATACTTTTGCGTCTTTGAGCCTGAGCGCCGCTTCCTGATGCTTTCCCTCCAGCTTAAAGACAATATAGCCTTTCCAATACATAACGCCGGCTTTGCCATTGGGTGCCTTTATGCATAGTGCCCCAAACATCTTACTCTCCTTTGCATCTGGAATGCCAGCGGCAATCTCGTGAAACAATTCTTCTCCTTTAGTCATAGCAGAAAATAAGGTGCTAAATTAGGCTATCGCCTCTAATTGCAGTACATAAAAAAGGGCAAGCAGATTATGCTTACCCTTATAAAAAATAACTTTCTACGCTTACTCAACTACAAAGTAAGCTAATTTGTTTTGAGCTGATGTGCGTACCGCCAAAAGGTAAACGCCAGCCGGAAGTGTCCCGGCTAAATGCACATTGTGGTCCAGCATGCCGCCTGCCGCAAAATACCTCTCCGTGAACACAGCCCTTCCCAGCACATCTGTGATAACTAAAGAAACGTTCTCATCAGCTACTGAGCCTTTTATAGAGAAGGAGCCTTTATTAGGATTAGGTACAATAACGATATTCACATCGTTGCCAGCAATATTACCTACACTGCTACTAACAGAAATCGTTACAGACTTCGCAGATACTTTGGCGCAAAAATCGGTGTTTGTAACACGGCATGCTACTACATCGCCGTTTGCAAAGCCTGAAGATACAAACACAGCAGTGGTAGCGCCTGCTACTGCCGTGCCATTAACGTACCACTGGTACAGCGGCGCTGCGCTTCCACCGGCGGCTATAGCTATCAGCGTATCAGCCTGGCCTGCGGTTATAGATAATCCCGGATTGGCGACTATTGATACAACAGGTGCAGGCACAGGCGTTTCAACAAGCATACTAACATTACTGCTGACAACTGAGTCTGCGAGCCTGCAGGGATATGTGCTCTTCAGCTGGCAATAAATAATATCTCCGTTAAGCGGAGCGTAGCTATATGCGGGCCCGGTAGCGACGTTGATGCCATTCTTATTCCATTTGTAAGTAGGGGCAGAGCCGCCGAAGGATGGAGTAGCAGAAAAGCTTACAATGCTGCCCAGGCAAACGTGAGTGCCGGGCGTAACGGCTACAGTAACTGCAGGCAGTTGATTTGCAATGATAACTGCGGTTGTAGCAGCACTGGCAGTATCGGGGCTCGCACATATGCCGCCCGCTGTAAGCAATACGCGGATAATATCGCCATTTGCAGGCATGTAGCTGTAAGTGCCTGAGCCGCCTACCGTAGTACCATTAACCGTCCATATATAAGCAGGTGTAGTGCCGCCGTTTACAGCATTAGCTGTAAATGTAGTAATAGTGCCTTCGCACACAGCGCCGGTAGCACCAGACAGGATACTCACTGAGGGAACAACAGGAGTTGCTACTGTTACCGTAGCGCTACCGGTCATTGGCGCAGTGCAACCCGAAGTGGCATTTGTAGCCATAACGGTATAGGTAGCAGCAGTGGAGAAAGTGCCGAAGCTGAGCGCAGCGCCGGTGCCTGTGACAGCACTTCCTACAGAGGTAGCGCCATTATACAGTTGGTAGTCTACACCCGCAGATGAGCCGCTAAGCCCTACCGGAATGTTTGATCCGCCGGGGCAATATGCCCCTCCTCCAGTAACGGTAAATGCCGCAGGCGATGCATTAACAGTAATACCTCTTGTTGCAATGCAGCCGCTAACATTGTAGGTGATAGTAGCAGAGCCACCGCTGTTACCGCTCACTACGCCCGTTGAAGCCCCAACCGACGCGACACCCGCCGCAGAACTGGACCATGCACCACCAGGCAATGAGTTCGTAAAGGTAGTAGTGGTGCCGCTGCAAATAGTAGTTGTGCCCGAAATAGGACCGGGCACGGCGTTTACAGTCACCAATTGCGTGCTGCTTGAAATCGTAGATCCCATCGGTCCCGCACACCCTGCAACTAAACGCGCAATGACACAAAAATAATAACGCGTACCCGGTGTTGCAGTAGAGGGTGTGTAGGTAAGCGCGCCCGTTGTCGCAGGAGTAGATGTGAACGTAGTAGGGCCTGATACCGCCACAGCAGTACCTATCACCGTTGAATTAGTTAGGTTGTAGTACCACGTAACACTTGCCATTGATCCAACAGGTGCCCCGCCTGTAGTACTACACTGAAAATAGTTGGCAGTAAGCGCGGTTGCTGTTGCGCCCTGGCAATACGTGCCCGCACCGGCAACGTTAACGAATTGCGGCTGAAATGTAGCTGCCGATGCAATGAAGGTCACCACGCTGAAGAGAAACGAAAGGAAAAGTCTATTCATTATATATTGTTTGATCGGTTTGTGTTGAGTTGTACTAAGCGTGTTTATAGCTTTGACAATATAAGACAGTGTAATTATAGTCTCAAAATAACAATAATTTATTCACTTTTACTTGGCTTCCAGATAAAAAAGGTGAATGGGACCATTCACCTTTTTTTTAAATCAATTAAATATATCCTACTGCTCCATCACAAAATGGAACACTTTGCTTTCTGACTGTGAGCGCAG
>JAZKFF010000034.1:0-11733 GCA_040386555.1 Bacteroidota bacterium
TACTCTAGTGTGAGAAAGAAACAGTGAAAACGAAATGACCGAATGAACCCTACGAATTTTCCCTTCTGATAATCCTCTTAAATTTTCCCTCCTCATCGGCCGATGCGTAAGCACCGGCCGATGAATATTTTAGGTCAACCGGGAGCGTCCGTACGCCTATACGGCGTCCGTACGCGTTGAGAGCACAGCAAAATAACCTCGGTCTCTTAGTACTCCTTTGGCACGATACTTTAAACTACTCTAGTGTGAGAAAGAAACAGTGAAAACGAAATGACCGAATGAACCCTACGAGATTTCCCTTCTAATAATCCTCTTAAATTTTCCCTCCTCATCGGCCGATGCGCAAGCACCGGCCGATGAATATTTAGGGCAAACTCAATTAGCAAACGCTACGAAGCATCGATAGCGTCCGTACGCCTTTTTTGGCGTCGGTACGCGTTTGGGTGCAACACAAACTAATACGATTCTTAAACCCCCGCGTGGCACGATACTTTAAACTACTCTAGTGTGAGAAAGAAACAGTGAAAACGAAAATGACCGAATAAACCCTACGAAATTTCCCTTCTGATAATCCTCTTAAATTTTCCCTCCTCATTGGCCGATGCGCAAGCACCGGCCGATGAATATTTAAGCCAATGGCCGCACCTTCGTTTTTGTTGATACCACCATAGCCATGCTGTTATACAATTTGTATACTTTTGATCATACCCATTTGATCTAAAATCCACACTAAGAATGAGATTACTTTTGCTGGCTCTCCTTTGTTCTTGTCATCTATTTGCCAAAGCCCAGGTAAAACCTAATCGCCCTAAAGTACTCGTTGTAGTTGCCCACCCGGATGATGAGGCTGCGATGGCTGTAACGATATACAAAGTCACCCATGAGCTGAATGGGATCGTAGACCAGGCAGTCATCACAAATGGCGAAGGTGGGTATAAATATTCGCTTCTTGCGGAGCCCATCTACGGCTTGCAGCTTACCGATGAGAAGACCGGCCGCGAGCACCTGCCCCGCATAAGGAAACAGGAGCTGATGAATGCCGGTAAGATCATAGGCATACGTAATCATTACTTCTTTGATCAGAAGGATGCACACTACGGCCTCGACGAGCGGGAGCCACTCGATACCACCTGGAGTGTTAGCTGGGTAAAAAGCAGGCTTAAAGATATCATCAGCAATAACCGGTATGATTACGTGCTGTGCCTGCTCCCCGACTCAGGTACCCATGCCCACCACAAAGCAGCAAGTTTGCTGGCACTCAGAGCAGTAAATGATGTCGAAGCAAAGCCGGTGATAATGGCTGTATCTGTATCGTATAAAAAGGACTCGGTTGTCCGGTCGTTTACCCAGCTGAAGAACTATGCAAATACGCACGTCACATCGGGTAGGCCATCCTTCCGCGTCGATCGCACGGCCACGTTTGGATACAACAACAAGCTGAACTATAAGATGATCGTAAACTGGGAGATAGCCGAGCATAAATCGCAGGGTGCTATGCAAGCCGGCATGAATGAGGGAGACTATGAGAACTTCTGGTACTTCGATATTAATGATCCGGCATTGTTCAATAGTACCCGCGCCTTCATAGACCGGTTGAATAACACGAAGCCACAGTAGTATAACGCATTATGAAAGCTAACCTGGGCCACATATTAGTATGCACTATCGCAATTTTTATTGCCGGCTGCGCCGGCAATGGCCCGGGCAAAGAAAAGCTGGTTATCTATTCCCCTCACGGCAAAGAGCTGCTCAGCGATTTCGAGAAACAATTTGAGGCAAAGAATCCCGGGGTAGACATACAGTGGATGGATATGGGGTCGCAGGAAATACTAGACCGCGTCACTACCGAATCCCGCAATTCCCACGCAGACATTTGGTGGGGAGCACCGGCCACAATATTCATGCGTGCCGAAAAGCGCGGTGTGCTGGAACAGTATAAGCCTTCATGGGCCGCAGCTGTGCCGGCCGGTGCCCGTAGTCACCACGACTACTGGTATGGCACCTTCGCTACGCCGGAGGTAATAGCATTCAACGACAAGAAGTTAACCCCGGCAACAGCCCCGCAGGATTGGGATGAGATAGTAAGCCCGGCGTGGAAAGGGAAAGTGGTAATGCGGAATCCACTTGCCTCGGGCACACTCCGGGCAATATTTGCCGCGATGCTTGCCCGCTCTGTAGAGCAGACCGGCAACGACGCGCAAGGCTGGGAATGGCTCCGCAAGCTCGATGCCAACACAGATATCTACGCCGCCGACCCTACGCAGATGTATACTAAGCTGGGCGGCAATGACCCCATTGTTACCCTTTGGAACATGCCCGATATAGTACTGCAAAAGAAAAAGAACAACTACTCGTTTGGCTATGTATTTCCCAAGAACGGTACCATAGTGCTCACTGATGGCATCGCTATTATTAAAGGAACTAAGCACAGGGAGCTGGCTACACGCTTTTATGAGTTTGTGACAACAAAAGAAGCACTGATAGCACAGGCGGAGAAATACTACCGCATACCTGCGCGTACCGATATACCTAAAGAGCTGTTGCCCGAATGGATAAGGAGTATAACTTATACCGAAATGAAAGTAAATTGGGACATAGTTGCGCAGAATGAAGTGGTATGGATGCGCAAATGGGATACCGAGATAAAATCTAAAAAGTAGCACCTTGGCCTACATAGAGATACATAACATTTGCAAGAAATTTGCGGGCAGGCAGGTACTCGATAACATCAGCGTCACTGCTGACAAGGGCGAGTTCCTTTCGCTGCTCGGCCTTAGCGGCTGTGGAAAAACCACGTTGTTAAGAATTATCGCAGGGCTTGAAACAGCCGACTCCGGCAAAATTATTATCGATGGCCGCGATCTCACCCAACTTCCACCACAACAGCGTAACATCGGCATAGTGTTCCAGAACTATGCGCTCTTTCCGCACATGAATGTGTACGACAACATTGCATTCGGCCTGAAGATATTGAAGATCCCTGCTGCACAGGTAACAGCAAGGATTGACGCAGTTTTGCAAAAGGTGCGGCTGGCACATAAGTCGAAACAGAGTGTGTCATTGCTGAGCGGTGGCGAGCAGCAGCGCGTAGCGCTGGCGCGCGCCATAGTTACGGAGCCCGGTGTTATGCTTTTCGATGAGCCCCTCTCTAATCTCGATCACTCCCTGCGCCTGCAGGCACGCAATGAGCTCAAAAGACTGCAAAATGATATCGGCGTCACTTCAGTATATGTCACGCACGATCAGTCAGAAGCGCTCGCGCTTTCTGATAAGATAGCAGTGATGAATGCCGGTAAAATAGTTCAGGCCGGCACTCCGGCAGATATATACTATCACCCTGCCGATGCATTTGTTGCCGATTTTGTAGGCCACTACAATACATTTACTAAAGAGCAGGCTGCAACACTATTGCAACACTACAGCCCATCCGGGCCCGTAGCGGTGTTGCCCGAAAACTTACATATCAGCAACACCGGCAGTAATAACGCGGTCATCATAAATGTCCTCTTCACGGGCGCAATGATCGAATATATACTTAATGCTCAAGGGCTCGTTCTTAAGGCGCTCACACCTTCTGGTAGCGGACCCGCATACAAGCGGGAAGACAAGGTCACCCTATCTGCCGATACTCGTCATATTATCACAATTAAAGACACTGCCCATGGCTAGCAAGCTCAGCCCCGGCAAAATGCTGCTTATAGCAGTTACGTTATTCTTTGTTGTGGGCTACATTGTATATCCACTGGCCCAGCTGGCAATTGTGAGTGCAGCAGAGAAAGGCGTGGTCTCGCAGCTGCTTAGCCGCACTGTGTTGCAGGCGTGTTTTAACTCTGTCATTCTCTCGGCGATCACCGTATCAGGCAGTGCCGTTATTGGCTTATGGTTTGCCTACACCTTCCACTTTCGGCGCATCCGGTTCAAAGAATTTTTTTCCGCGGTCATCCTACTGCCCGTTGCTATCCCGCCCATGGTAGGGGTAATGGCTTTTCTGTTTCTGCTCGGCGACAACGGTCTGCTTGCAAAAACCCTTGGCCTGCAGCATTTCAGCTTCAAAGGGTGGACTGCTGTCACCATTATCCACCTCTATTCCTTCTATCCACTATTCTTCCTCTTTGTTGGCAACGCCTTTAAGAGTATGGACAGCAGTACTGTAGAAGCGGCATATGCAATGGGCGCCGGTAAGGTCCGCACTTTTTTTACGGTCATCCTGCCACAGCTGCGTATCCCCCTTATAGGCGCCGCGCTGCTCACCTTTATGGCAAGCATGGCTTCATTCTCTGCACCCTTCATCTTCGCAGGCTCAGATCGTTTCCTTACCACAGAGATATACTATTCTAAGATCAATGGCGATATGTCTTTCTCTGCCATGCTCTCAATGATGCTCACCGCCATCTCGGTAATATGCCTCTTCGTTATGCGCTGGTATCGCGATAAAGTTCCCGCCCCCGGAAAAACAAAAGGTGCCATTCGCATTGCATCGGCAACCAAAGTCAATGCGGTGGAATATATTTTCATCTGCGCATTCTGTTCCATTGTAGTGCTCCCCGTTATCTCCCTCGTCATCATCTCCATCCTCCCCGATGGTGCACTCATGCAGTCGGGGCTCACATTCGACTTTACGCTGGCCAACTATCGCAAGATCTTTTCTGAGAACGAATTCTTTCAGCCTTTCCTGAATACCGTCAGCGCGTCAGTGGTTGCTGTCGCATTCACCATATTGCTAAGTCTTTGTGTAGCACATATTTTGCGTGGCCGGCAGAGCGCTGCTAAGAGTGCGCTGGAAACTATAGTCTCACTTCCCTATGGCATCCCGGGCACCGTCATTGCCATCTGCCTCATCCTTGCTTTCAATTCGCCATCTGTTTTTTCTTTTTACCAGGTGCTCATAGGCACTTTCTGGATATTGCCCATCGCATACACAGTCCGGAATTTACCTATTCTTACTCAATCAGTAAAAAGCGGCCTCCATGCTATCGACCCTTCAGTTGAGGAAGCTGCTGCATCGCTGGGCGCAAGCCGTTTCAGAACATGGTACTCCGTTACGCTGCCACTTATCTACACATCACTTGCCGAGGGCAGCTTGCTCGTTTTCATCAACTCTTTCGGTGAGTTTGTAGCCACCGTGCTGCTATATATCTACGCCACCAAAACCATGTCTATCGAAGTTTATTCACAGATGCGCATGTACAACAATGGAATGGCCGCCACCTATGGCGTGCTCCTTTTCATCATCGTCATCACCATAGTTTATATCTCCCGCCGCATACTCAGCAGGTCGCACCCGCAAATGTAAGGGCTCAGCACTAACGCTTCCTATTCAGCTCACAATTCTCCATTTTGAGCCGAATAAATGCTATTATTCGGCTCATGCATCCTACTTTATCCGCACTGTCTTCGCCAGCGCTTTAAATTCTACCAGCAGCTTTTCGAAGTCAGATTTCGCTATGGCCATTACCACTATGGCCTTTTCACTGTTCTTCACTACCAGCTGGTACACCATATTCTTTTTGCCCTCGGTCTCACCATATAGCTCAGCTTCGTACGCCTCGAGGCCGTTCACCGTTCCGGTCCATTTATTTTTCACATTGTCGGCTGCCGCGCCATACTTAGCTACACTTGCCGCCATAGCTGCTCCAAGAGATTCAGGCGTCATAGATGGTGTCACCGGCACCTGTATGAACAGTATAACAGGTTCATCGCCCCCGCTGTCCTCCTTGCCGCCTATGCTGTAGGCATAAAGGTTATTGGCCGCCATGGCATACTTAAAGCGCGATTGACTGTCGTCAACGGTGAACGGTGCGAGGGCCATGTGGTCTACCTTAAAGTTTTTGTCGTAGGTAGCGGAGAAGATCGCCTGCTTTATAGCCTTTCCCATTACCTGGTTATGCTCCGGGAACATGCCCACCAGCATGGCTGAAAACGTGGTGTCGCCAAACACGAGGTTATACATTTCCATACCTCCCTTAGTGATGTGTGCATACTTGGCAGGGTATCCTGCCACCTTAGTCTCTTTATAGTCGAGTACTTTTATCCCCTTTGCTTCAAATTTTGCACGGCTGAATGTCGCAGCGTTCTCATTGTAATTGCCGCCGGCCAGGTCATATACCTGTATGGCGGCGCTATCGGTCTGCAAACCGTTAAAGGCTGTAGCGGGTTCAAAGCCTTTCGGCGCCACTATATATACTTTTGTGCCTTTTATATTTACCTTTTTGAGGGCCTGCGCCGTAGCATTGCCTGCCAGTGTGCATAGCAGCACCACCAGCGCGTACGTTGTATTCTTGATCATCTGATAGTTTGTATCTAAATGTAGTTATTGGTAGTCATATAGGGAAAGCAATTTTGATGCAAATAGTTTGTCGCTGGCACGAATTTGGTATGTAATTATCTTCAATCTCAACATTTCCTGCTGTTCCAAGGCCGCTATCAGCACAGGTTTTGCTAACTTTAAGTTTCAAACTCGTCATCCAAAACAAATCAAATGATACAATTCAACAAACTAATGGCATCGGGCCTGTTGGTAGCCTCGATGGTGCAGGGGGGCAGCGCACTGGCTCAGTCGGGCGCAAATGCGGGCAACAAAGGTGTGCCGATGATACCACGCGAGCTGTTTTTTGACAACCCCGAAGTATCGGGCAGCCAGCTGAGCCCCGATGGTAAAATGATATCGTTCCTGAAAGCCTACAACGGCATCATGAACATATGGGTGAAAAAAATAGACGAGCCATTTGAGAAGGCGCGCCCGCTTACTGCGAGCAAGGAGCCAATGGGCGGCTACTTCTGGACGCATGATGGCAAGTTCATCCTGTTTGTAGAGGCTAAGGGCGGTAATGAGAATTACAACATCTACGCCGTGAACCCTAACGACAAGGCAGGTGCTGATGGCGTACCCGCATCGCGCAACATAACGCCTAACGATAAGGTGACCGCGCAGATATATAACGTGAGCAAGAAAAATCCTGATGTGCTATGGGTAGGTCTCAACGACCGCGACGAAAAATGGCACGACCTGTATAAGTTAGAAATAAGCACCGGCAAGCTCACCAAGCTGGAGCAGAACAACGATCGCCTGGGCGGCTGGCAGTTCGACTGGGACGAGAATATACGCTTGGCCACACGCAGCAATGAGAACGGCAGCACCGACATCCTCCGCAGGAATGCTGACGGCACTTACACCAAAATATATGGCTGCGCACTGATGGAATCTTGCGGGCCTATCGCCTTCAATAAAGACAACAGCAAGATATATGTGGAAACCAATGCCGGCAGCGATGTAAACTTTAGCAAGCTGGTGTTGCTGGATCCTAAGACCATGGCCGTGACAGATGTGGAGAAAGACCCGTTGAATAAAGTAGACTTCGGCAACGTACAGTTTAGCGACAAGACGCACGATATGATCCTCACATCGTACACCGATGCGAAGACAAGGCTGTACTTTAAGGACAAGGCTTTTGAGGCAGATTACAAATACCTGCAGGGCAAGTTCCCGGGTATGGAGATAGCGTTCAAGAACAGCGATAACGATGAGAATAAATTCCTCATCTCGCCATACAGCGATACTAAGATGCCGGAGGTATACCTGTTCGACCGCAAAACAAAGAAGCTGACTTTCCAGTACAATCCACGCCCTAAGCTGAAGGCATACGAAGAATTCTTCGGCACAATGGATCCAGTGGTATACAAGAGCAGCGACGGCCTGGAAATACCCGGCTACCTGAGCCTGCCTAAGGGCGTGGCTGCAAAGGGTCTTCCACTGATCGTATTCCCGCACGGTGGCCCATGGTCGCGCGACGGGTGGGGCTTCAACACATTCGCACAGTGGCTCACTAACCGTGGCTATGCAGTGCTGCAGATGAACTTCCGCGGTAGCACAGGCTATGGTAAAAAATTCATCAACGCAGGCAACAAGCAGTGGGGCCAGCTGATGCAGGACGATATAACATGGGGTGTAAAAGACCTCGTGGCCAAGGGTATAGTAGACGCTAAGCGTGTAGGTATAATGGGTGGCAGCTACGGCGGCTACGCTACACTTGCAGGTCTTGCCTTTACGCCTGAAGTATATGCCGCAGGCGTAGACATAGTAGGCCCAAGCAACCTGCTGACACTGCTCAACTCGATACCTGCATACTGGGAAGCTGGTCGCAAGGAATTTACAGAGAGAATGGGCGACCCGGCCACTCCGGCAGGAAAAGCACTGCTCGAAAAACAATCGCCACTGTTTGCTGCTGCTAATATAAAAGCGCCGCTGATGATCATACAGGGTGCTAACGACCCGCGTGTGAAAAAAGCGGAGAGCGACCAGATAGCGGTAGCCCTCCGCGACCTGAACCGCCCGGTAACTTACCTGTGCGCACCAGACGAAGGACATGGATACCACAAGCCGGTGAACAACCTGGCCGCTATGGGCGCTGCAGAAGTATTCCTGGGCAAGGCGCTGGGCGCGCGCTACCAGGACGAAATGACAGCTGAATCAAGGCAAAAGCTTGCTGACATAACTGTGAACGTAGCCACATTGACACTGCCTAAAAAAGTAGCTATCGCTGCTATGAAGGCAATGCCCGCACCAACATCTGACCTCGCAAATGGCACCTACAACTACAGCATAGTGCTGGAAGCGCAAGGCCAGAAAATACCAATGGAAATGACCCGCACGGTAAAAGAAGCTGGCAATACATGGATCGTTACAGACGCTGTGAAAAGCTCATTTGGCAACCAGACCGATGAGGCTACATACACTAAGGGCGGCCTGCAGCTGGTAAGCCGCAAGGTAGACGACGGACAGGGTACGCAGAACTTCAGCTTCGCAAGCAACAAGGTGACGAACATGAAGGATAACAAGGCTACTGAAGTGAATGGCGCGTACATTCTCGACGGCGGCGGATCGGATATGATACTTGCCCGTATGCCACTGGCCAACAACTTTGAAACAGGTCTCTACGTAGCCGGACAAGACGGCAAGGTGAACCTCAATAAAGTGCAGGTAACAGGAACTGAAACGGTGAACGGTCACGCATGCTACAAGTGCGAGCTGATCAACGCGGAAGACCCTACCGATGTGACCACGCTGTTCATAGGCACTGATGACAAGAAAACATACAAAGGTATCTTCCCGCTGGCAGGCATGCCCGGCGCTAAGATGACTATGGAGCTGAAGCCGTAATACATGCTCCTGCTACAGTAAACAACAAAGCCGCTCTGCAAAGGGCGGCTTTGCTGTTTTAGTTTGTTTGGAAAGGTGGTGGCATATGTCAACCCAGTAGAGACGCAAGATTTTGCGTCTCCACACAAAGGGTGATAGTGAACATTATACCTGTCTGAAGCGATGCAAAGTATGATCAAACACGTAGAGACGCAAGATTTTGCGTCTCCAGATAACAGGGATAGTGGAGCACAATCAAAGCACCAGTTTTCGCTCAAATACTTCAAGCTGCTGGTCTGTAAAATCAAGATGGGTAACGAACCTTACCAGGTGCTTGCCAAACGTAACGCAGCTTATGCCCTTGCCGGCCATTGTCGTGACGAAATATTTTGCCAGTATCTCAGCAGGCAGTTCAAAGATCACAATATTGGTAGTGATGGGATACACAGCCTTTACATAGCTCTTCCCCGAAAGTATCTGCCCAATAGCCTTTGCGCGCTGGTGGTCGCCGCGCAGCCTGTTTATGTTATTGTCGAGCGCATAGATGCCAGCCGCCGCCAGGAAACCAGCCTGCCGCCAGCCTCCGCCCATTAGCTTACGGAAACGCCGAGCTTTCTTGATGACCTCCTTAGTGCCCAGCAGTAACGATCCTACTGGGCAGCCTAAACCCTTAGACAGGCAAATGGAAATGCTGTCGAAAACCTGCCCATAGTCTTTGGGTGTGTCGCTTGTTTCCACCAGCGCATTAAAGAGCCTTGCACCATCGAGATGCAGGGCAAGGCCATGCTCAGTGCATACCTGCTTTATCTGCCTGATCTCGTTAAAGTCATAGATACTGCCGCCGCCCTTGTTCATCGTATTCTCCAGCGATACCAGCCGTGTTACAGGCTGGTGCACATCTTCCGCATTGTTGATGGCATTGCGCACCTGCTCCGCATCTATCCGGCCCAGGTCGCCATTCAGTGGCTTCACGGAAGAGAATGCATTTACCGCAATGCCGCCGCCCTCGCTTACAAACACATGCGAATACTGATCGCAGATAACCTCGCTGCCCGGCTGGCAATGTACACGTATAGCCAGCTGGTTGGTCATAGTGCCCGACGGGCAAAACAACGCCGCCTCCATGCCGAACATACCAGTTGCCTTCTGCTCCAGCGCATTCACAGTATCGTCATCGCCAAACACATCATCACCCACCTCTGCGGCCATCATAGCCTGCAGCATAGCGGGTGTAGGGCGTGTAACGGTATCACTTCTGAGGTCAATTGCTGGAGTGTGCATAGTAAGACAAATATAGGGAGTGTGCGCGGAAAGTGGTAAGCTGGGGACGGTATGCGTTACGGTGTTCAGGTAGCGCCGTACGCCTTCGCAACTGTCACGCGCTAGGATTTCGTAGCGTCCGTACGCCTATCCGGCGTCGGTACGCGTTACGGGTATTTAGGTAGCGTCCGCACGCCTTCCCGACCGGCACGCATTGGGGATGACCGTAGCGTCCGTACGCCTTTCCCGGCATCGGTACGCGTTGCGAGTGCTCCGTTCGGCGCAAGTTGATCGGTTTTTGGGTGTACATCACAGATCAGTAAATTTAGCCCTATACGTTTATGCCGTAGCACTTAACACGTGCGGGTCGAATAGGCGTACGGACGCTACCGGGCAATTGACGTAAGCGCGGACCGCTTTACTTTCTAAAGTGATTTTTATCTATTACATTAGTCCTTTAAATCCCAGGTAATGACTTTCGCTCACGGCGATTTGCTGCACGTTTACAATCGCGGAAACAATAAGCAGCAAATATTTTTCAATGAGGAAAATTATTATTTCTTCAGAGAGAAGATAAAGAAGCACGTTGCTCCCGCATGTGACATCATTGCTTATTGTCTAATGCCCAACCATTTTCATTTGTTGTTGCACATAAATGAGGTTTCTTGCGAGCCGTGTACAATCGGTAATTTAAAAACCACGTGGCTTCAAAATAACATCAGGATACTACAAAGCTCTTACGCTGCAGCAATCAACAACCAATTTAAAAGAACCGGATCGCTTTTCCAGCAGCGGGCGAAATACAAGTTATTGACTTCATCGGATATTCATTCTAAAACCTACGCGGAAGTCTGTTACCATTACATACATCAAAATCCTTTAAAAGCTGGCCTTATCAATAAGATGGAGGATTGGAAATTCTCTTCTTTTAATGAATACGCGTTTGGCACCGAAGGCATTTGTAACCTGGAGTTAGCTACTGCTATCTTCAATATCGACCAGCATAAATTTTATGAAATAAGTTATCGGTCATTGGACTCGAATCTAACTTCACGGATATTCTGAGGTAAAGTGCATACGCGGAGCGGTTTTTTATAAATACAGGGTCAGATAGCCCGGACGCCTTACCGGCGTCGGAAGGGTTGGTGTTCAGGTAGCGTCCGTACGCCTTTCCAGCGTCGGCACGCGTTGCTGGTGTTTTCCGACTATGCCTACTATCGGCTGGCACAGCTCAACTCAATAAGTTTTAGGATATGCTTTTTCCTGTTCTGCGCAGCACTTAATAATAAACCGCCATCAAAATTATTAAAATAATAATTTACTATCTTTGGATTCAA
>JAZKFF010000035.1:0-121002 GCA_040386555.1 Bacteroidota bacterium
CCGATGGTACTGCACAACAATGCGGGAGAGTAGGTAGCTGCCATATTATTTTAAAACGCCTTCTTGCGACAAGCTTGAAGGCGTTTTTTTATGTAAAAATTTCTCCCAAATTTATTATAAGAGTTGTATTTTAGCATGAATATATTGAGTATAAAGAGTAATACAAATAGAGATAGATGGTTAAACTATTTTCAATCGAGAATGGAGTTTTTTTAAATCAGGTTCAAAATTCAGAAGCATTATTAAACAAATTTATTTCTGAAAATTGGAAACACTTTTTCCCGCAGTATATATTCATTAAAAGCGAATTTTCTCTTAATGGCATTGTGCGTACATCCGGTAGTAGTGGACGTGTAGACATTTTAGCGTTCAATCCAATCTCAAACAAGTTAGTTGTATTTGAACTAAAGAGAGACTCTGCTAGAAACATACGAGACCAAGCGGGTGATTATCGGGATAAGATTATTTCAACATTGCATGAAATTTACCTGCGATGTACTCAAGAATACGACATTGATCTACCTAAGTACAAGACGCTAAATCAGGATGCCATCGAAATTGTCCTGATTTCGAAACGATTTTTTCCAGGGGATATTGAAAAGGTAACCAATTACAATAATGGTGTTGATATAACCTTAATAAAGTATTCTTGGTTTGAAAATAACTTGTTGATGATTGAATATTTAAATAACATCCCATCCGATTTCATTCGTAAGAGTACTGAACATATACAAACCGCATACCTTCAAAGTGGAGATAGTATTAAAGTGTCACAAAAAGAAATTATCAATCCAATTAATTCTCAAGGATCACGACCTAGTGTACTTACGTTAGAGAACAGAGATTTTACTGCTAAAGGCCGTGAAGTGGGTAATCGTAAGGAATTCATTGTGTTAGAAGGGTCTGGAATATCATCAACAATAACAGATCATATTTCAGAAAACGAAAAAAAGTTGAGAGGACTTTATTTTAAAAATGGCACAGTAAAGGATGGTAAATTTACGAAAGACGTAACTTTTACATCGAAATCACAAGCAGCAAAAGTTCTTTTAGGTTATAGTGCAAGTGGAAATGTTGTTTGGAAATAGTTTATAATAGTTTAATTGACGTATATGCCCGTAATTATTCTCTGAGGTCAGTTTGAGGCATAGCTATGATCGCGGCCATCCGTACCCGCAGTTGGCACATAGGTGTTGATCTCTTAATATAATAGACATACGGCATAAAAAATCAAAGGCCTTCCCTGGAAAGGGAGGGCCTTTTTTCTGTACCCTTGGTTTATGAATGAGGTCAATTATGTGCTACTGCATGCAGGACAAAACAAAAAGGATAGAAAAGTGCAATCAAAGTCAGCCTTGTGTAGCCTAATAGATGTCTGAGCATAAGATTGTTGTTTCGCATTAAAGACAAGCAAGCCGCTGTGGCAGTTGGCGGGATCCGCTTAACAATAGCTAAGCAAAAATTAATAGTTGCTTAAAACGGCATGCAATACTTAAAACATGCTTAATCTCCCTGATTTTTAAGCAACTATGCGGGTATTAGTCGAAATTTGAACTATGAACAGGCGGCTACTTTACATATTGATGGCCTCAGTAGGCGTGCTGCTTACCGGCCTCATAGTGATACAGGTGCTGTGGCTGCGTAAGGCATCAGAAACAGAGCAGCAGGTGCGCAGGCTCAGTGTGGAAAAGGCACTTGCCAGTGCGGAAGATGCACTGCAAAATATGGACTACTGTGTAGTTTCCTACAGCAAAACATACATAGATTCTGGCGAAGCTTTCTATATGATGCGGGTAACGAAAGACCAGCGCGGCGATACCGTGGCCATGTTTTACGATGAGCGCTTTACTGCAGATGGTAAAATGAAGAGCAAGGGTATGGTGAGCACTCCCTTTCCGTTTGCAGCGAATATAAAGCTCAACTTCGATGCGATGTTCGAGGACAATGCCAGCTACGAAAAGGAGCGGGAGCAATTCAATGAAGACCTTGCCGCAAAGAATTATAAAACACTCATTACGGGCAGGCGCAGGATAGACTCAGTGTATGACATGAAGCTTATAGACTCCATCATTCGCAAGAGCCTGACGAAGGACAATTATGATACCGCCTATGCATTCGGCTTTATATACAGTGATGAGCAGAAGGTGGCCTATGCTCAAGCCGGTGCAGACACAGCAGCACTGCTGCGGTCGGCTTACAGCATTCCAATTTTCCCGGAGAACCATTTTATAAGACCGCACAGGCTGGCGCTTGTATTTCCCCAGGATGGTGGTATGTACCGGCTGCACTTCTGGCTTATATGCTCGCTGGGTGTAGTGCTGCTGCTTATGTTGTCGTTCTATGTTTTTGTGCGGGTGTTTATAAAGCAAACTAACCTTTCGCAAATGAAATCGGACTTCATTCACAATCTCACACACGAGTTCAACACGCCACTGGCTAATATTTCGCTGGCCATCGAAACCCTCGAAGGCACTGCAAAGAATGATGATGAAAAAACAATGACCATTTTGAGCATCATAGCTGCGGAGTCTGCAAGGCTGCGAGAAAATATTGAGCGCTCGCTGCAGGTGGCTACGTTTGAGGAAGGCGCTATGCAACTGCATAAAGAGATGATAGATCTGTGCCAGCTGGTGACCACCGTGGTCTCGGGCTACCAGCTGCAGTGCGAAGCGCTTGGCGGAGGTATTACTCTCTCGCTGCCTGCAAAGGCAATGGTGTATGCCGATGAGGCTCACATACTCAACTGCGTGGTGAACCTGCTGGATAACGCTATAAAATACCGCAAAGGCCCGCCCGGAATAACTGTGGCAGTGGAGGCGAAAGGCGCAGAAGTGCTGCTCACCGTTGCTGACAACGGCATAGGCATGACCGCCAATACACAGAAGCACATCTTTGAAAAATTTTACCGCGCGCACGAGGGCGATATACATAATACTAAAGGCTTCGGGCTGGGCCTCTGCTACGTAAAAGGTGTGGTGGAGCTGCATAGCGGCTCTATAACCGTATGGAGCAAAATGGGCTCAGGAGCGAAGTTTACAATAAGGTTACCCGCAAACGAACGATATGGAAGCAAATGACCAGAACATACACATACTGCTGGTAGAGGACGATGTAAATCTTGGCTACTTGGTGGTGGAGAACCTGGAAGGGAAGGACTTCACGGTAACGCTTGCCAAAACAGGCAAGGAGGGCATGGACGCTATAACAAAGGGCGACTTTGACATGTGTATACTCGATGTGATGCTTCCCGGCATAGACGGCTGGACCCTCGGCAGCAAGCTGAAAGCGATGCATCCTTCAAAGCCGTTCATCTTCCTGACTGCGCGCATGCAGGAGGCCGATAAGCTACAGGGCTTTGAGCTGGGCGCTGATGATTACATAACCAAGCCATTCAGCTTTAAAGAGCTTTACTATCGTATAATGGTGGCGCTGAAGCGCATCAATAAATCTGTAAAGGCACCGGAGAAAGAAGCGCTCAGCCTGGGAGAAGTGACGCTGAATACCTGTGAGCGTATGCTCACCATAAAAGGAAACAGCCGCCGCCTGAGCCAGCGCGAGACGGAAGTGCTTGCAAAACTGATGCAGCATGCAGGCAGCTATGTGAGCCGCTCTGAGATACTGAAGCTGGTGTGGGGCAACGACAACTACTTTACCGCAAAAAGCATGGACGTATACATAACGCGCCTGCGCAAGCTGCTGAAGGATGACCCGCAAACTGAGATAGAGAATTTGTACGCCTCAGGGTATAGAATAAAGCACAGCCAGGAAGCATCGGTGGTGAGATAAGTCAAATGGGAAAGTCAAAACTCGAAAGTGTAAGGGGTACAGAAAAAGAGGACATGGTGGTCGGTCATGCAAAACGGGATTGATTTGGCACTGTCGGTATAAAAGTAAAAAGAGCGCGACGAGCGCTCTTTTTACTTTGTTGGTTATACTGTTGCCTTGTCTTCCGGCACTTCATTTCTTATGGCTACCACGCCGTCAAATACATCGATCAGCACGGGTTTAGACTTATCTATATCGCCCCCGATGATCTTGCGGCTGAGGAGGTTGATGATGTCTTTTTGTATCACGCGCTTCAGCGGGCGGGCACCGTACTGCGGGTCAAACCCACGCTGCGCCACATAGTCGAGGGCATAGTCGGTAAACTTAAGGTCGATGCCCTGCGTTGCCAGCTGCTTTTTAAGCTGCTCCAGCTGTATGCGGATGATACCCTTGATCTCTTTTTTCATCAGTGGCTGGAACATGATGACCTCATCTATACGGTTAAGGAACTCAGGCCTTAATGACTGGCGCAGCAACTCCAGCACCTGCTCCTTGGTATTTTCAACCACATCATCAATGTCCTTGTCGCGCAGGTCCGCAAAGTTGTCCTGTATTATAGTGCTGCCCATATTGCTGGTCATAATGATAATGGTGTTCTTGAAGTTCACCACGCGGCCCTTGTTGTCGGTAAGGCGGCCATCATCGAGCACTTGCAGCAGCACGTTGAATACATCGGGGTGAGCTTTCTCAATCTCATCGAGCAGCACCACGCTATATGGCTTGCGGCGTACGGCCTCGGTAAGCTGGCCACCCTCGTCATACCCTACATATCCGGGAGGTGCGCCTACCAGCCTGCTTACGCTGTGCTTTTCCTGGTACTCGCTCATGTCTATGCGGGTCATCATGGCGTCGTCATCAAACAGTACATCGGCCAGTGCTTTGGCCAGCTCTGTTTTGCCCACGCCGGTAGTACCCAGGAATATAAAAGAGCCTATAGGCCTGCGCGGATCCTGCAAGCCTGCGCGGCTGCGGCGTATGGCATCGGCCACGGCTACAATTGCCTCGTTCTGGCCTACCACGCGCTTATGCAGCTCATCCTCCAGGTGCAGCAGCTTTTCGCGCTCGCTCTGCATCATGCGCTGCACGGGTATGCCCGTTGCTTTGGCTACATTTTCTGCAATGTCTTCTGCGTCTACTTCTTCTTTCAGTAATCGCTTCTGGTGGCTGCCTATCTCATCGAGCTGTTTAGACAGCTGCTCTATCTGCGCTTCTTCCTGCTGCACCTTGCCGTAGCGTATCTCCGCTACGCGGCCGTAGTTGCCCTCCCGCTCTGCCTGCTCTGCTTCCTGCTTCAGGTTTTCAATGGCGGTCTTTGCCTGGTTTATTTTATCCACCATCTCCTTTTCTTCCATCCACTTAGCTTTTAGCGTATCGCGCTCCACGGTGCGCATAGATAGCTCCTGGCCTAGCGTTCTCATCTTATCCTCATCGTTCTCGCGCTTTATCGCCTCACGCTCTATTTCCAGCTGGCGAATGCGGCGTTCCAGCTCATCAAGCTCTTCAGGCATCGAGTTCATTTCCAGCTTCAGCTTGGCTGCGCTTTCATCTATCAGGTCTATCGCTTTGTCTGGCAGGAAGCGGTCAGTAACGTAGCGATGTGAGAGCTCCACGGCCGCTATTATTGCCTCGTCCTTTATACGCACTTTGTGATGACTCTCGTAGCGGTCTTTAAGGCCGCGTAGTATTGATATCGCATCCTCGGGCGAAGGCTCATTCACAAACACCTTCTGGAAGCGGCGCTCCAGCGCTTTGTCCTTCTCAAAATACTTTTGGTATTCATTGAGTGTGGTAGCACCGATGGCGCGCAGCTCACCGCGGGCGAGGGCAGGCTTTAGTATGTTAGCCGCGTCCATAGCGCCCTCCATAGCTCCTGCCCCTACCAGCGTATGTATCTCATCGATGAACAGTATCACGGAGCCGTTGCTTTCGGTAACCTCTTTGATCACAGCCTTCAACCGCTCTTCAAATTCGCCGCGATATTTGGCGCCAGCCATCAGTGAGCCCATATCCAGAGCGAAGATCACCTTGCTCTTCAGATTGTCGGGCACATCGCCGTTAATGATGCGGTGCGCCAGGCCTTCAACTATTGCAGTCTTGCCCACCCCCGGCTCGCCTACAAGTATGGGGTTGTTTTTAGAGCGGCGCGATAATATGTGCAGTGTGCGGCGTATCTCCTCATCGCGCCCTATCACCGGGTCCAACTTGCCGTGTCCCGCAAGGTCATTGAGGTTTTTTGCATAGCGCTGCAGCGAGTTGTACTGCTGCGTGTCCGATTGGGAATTTACCGTGCTGCCCTTCCGCAATTCTTTGATCGCTGCAATGAGTCCGTTCTCGGTAAGGCCCGCATCTTTGAGCAGCTTGCTGGTGTCGTCGTTGATCTGCAAAAATCCTATGAGCATATGCTCCTGCGTCACAAACTCATCGCCAAATGTTTTAAGTGCACTGGCTGTGCGTAGCAAAGCATTGTTTGCTTCGCGGCTCAGCGTTTGTGCAGGCTCGCCGCCTTTCACGGTAGGCAGGCGCTTTATCTGCTCCTGCAGCTTGCTCTCTACAAACCCTATATTGACGTTGTTCTTCTTAAGTAAGTACGATACCGGCCCGTCATTATCATCGAGCAGTGCCTGTAGAAAATGCGCTGTTTCGATCGCCGGGTTCTGAGTATCAAAGGCCAGTTGCTGTGCGTGTTGCACTATCTCCTGTGCCTTCATGGTGAAGTTATTCATGTTCATAACGAGTGTATTCTTAGCTTACTATACCTGCATAAAAAACGTTCCAAATTACATCTTCGGAAATTATGACACAAAACGAACCCGGCGACCGACAAAGCGGCTTACTTGTTGCTGTTCACCTGAAATAATTTCAGGTGAACCTTGCCTATATGGTTACAAACAGCTCGGTGAACAACTCATCCACAAGGTCTTTCTTTGCCCTGGTGTGGTTGTCAATGATGCCATTGGGGTAGAGTATCAATGATGTGCCCGGTTTTTTCCACCAGTCGCTTTTCTGTAATTCTGAGCTGTGTATGATGCCGGTAACATGGCAGCGCTGCGCATTGCTGCTCCACTCCAGCACCTGGTCAAAACGCTCATGCGGTATGCTAAACAGGCCTTTGCTGCTCAGGCATATTTTCAGGTAGTAGTCGTTGGTAAGCATTGCCCCATTGCTGGCCAGCAGCTTTTTGTATTCGTACTTATAGTTGTAGCGAAGCGCGGAGAGATCGCTCAATACTGCGGATGCAGTAGGGAAGCCGCCGGCACCCTTGCCCGAGAAGAATTGCTTGTCGGCAAGGCTGCTTTCTATAATCACTCCGTTGTATTCGTTTCTTACTGTGCGCAGCTCATCGCCGCGTAGAATAAACTGCGGCAGCAGTAGTGCTGCTATCTTACCATCGCTAAGCTTGCGCGCCTGCGCTACCAGCTTTATCTCGTATCCTTTCTCCTCGGCGAAGGTGGCATCAGCCGCATGCAGGTGCTGGATGCCCGTGTGAATGAGCTTGTGTGGCGGTGTAGTGATGCCATAAGCGTGTGCCAGCATTATGCTGAGCTTATTTACCGCGTCTACCCCATTCACATCAAGCGAGGGGTCAGCCTCTGCAAAGCCGCTGGCCTGTGCTTCGGCCAGCGCCTCGTCAAACTGCTTATGCTCTGCAAACACTTTGGTGAGTATGTAGTTGGTAGAGCCGTTCACTATTCCCGATATGCTTTTGAGCAGGTCGTTGTCGTAATACTCTTCCAGGTTGCGTATCACCGGTATGCTGGCGCAGCATGCAGCCTCATATAGCAGCGATGTTCCGTACTCGCGCTGCAATGCCACAAACTCTTCGAAATGCTCAGCGATCATCTTCTTGTTTGCACTTACTACCGACTTCCCGTTTTTGAGCGCTGTTGTTACTATGGTGTATGCGTCTTCGGCATTGTCTATAAGCTCTACGATCACATTGATGGAAGGATCGTTGAGCAATGCCGCCGCATCAGTGGTAAACAGGTGTGCCGGTGCCTGGCGCTGCTTTTCAGAATGTTTAATGCATACTTTCTTTATCGTGGCATTCAGCGTTGGCGTTTGTTCCAGCGCCTTATAAAGGCTTGCGCCTACTACGCCAAAGCCAAATAGTCCTATTGTGAGTTTTGTTTGTTGCATATCGATCTTGTTTTAAAAGGTTGAAAAAGCTGCGGCATGCTAAAGTGCAGCGGCGGTGGTGAAGGTGACTTTCTGCCTGGCAGCTGAGCCAATGGTTTTGCGGAGTGCCTGGTCTATATCGCGGATGAGGTCGCCGGCATCTTCAAGCCCCACGCTCAGGCGTATAAGGCTGTCTGCAACCCCGGCAGCGTGCCGCCTGTCGGCAGGTATGCTTTTATGCGTCATGGTTGCGGGATGGCACAGCAGGCTCTTCACACCGCCCAGGCTCTCCGCCAGCTTAAAGAGGGTAGTACTGCACACAACGGCTTTTGCAACCTCTTCCGTATCGTTTTTGAGCGAGAAGGATACTACACCGCCAAACCCACTTTGTTGCCTCGCAGCAATACTGTAATTGTGGTGAGTGGTAAGGCCAGGATAATACACTTTATCTACTGCCGGGTGGCCCAGCAGAAACTCTGCCACCTGCTGTGCATTAGCGCTGTGCTGTGCTACGCGCAGGTGCAGTGTCTCCATGCCGCGTATCACCAGCCAGCTGTCGTGCGGTGCCAGTATTGCCCCACTGGCATTCTGTATGAACTTTATTTTGTCTCCCAGTTCTTTTGTTTTGGTCACAACGAGGCCTGCTATGAGATCGCTGTGGCCACCAAGGTACTTGGTGGCGCTGTGCACTACAAGGTCCGCGCCCAGCGCCAGCGGCTGCTGCAGGGCTGGCGAGGCGAATGTATTATCTACACATAGCAGCGCATCATTGCTGTGTGCTATTGCTGCTATCGCAGCTATGTCGCTGACTTTGAGCGTAGGGTTAGTTGGTGTTTCCAGCCACACCAGCTTTGTATTAGGGGTAATGGCTGCAAACACATTGGCCGCATCAGTGGTATCTACGTAATTGACTGTGATTCCAAAATTTGCGTAGATGTGTGTAAACAGCCTGAATGCGCCGCCATAAATATCGTCTACTGCGAGTATCTCATCACCTGCACTCAGTAGCTTCACCACTGCATCTATAGCCGCCAGCCCGCTTGCAAATGCATACCCGCCCTCACCTTCCTCAAGGCCGGCCATTATCTTTTCAAGTACTTCACGCGTAGGGTTGTTGCTGCGTGCGTAGTCGTAGCCTTTATGCTCACCGGGCGCATTTTGCACAAAGGTGGAGGTCTGGTAGATGGGTACGGAGATGGAGCCTGTTAACGGATCTACCGGTATGCTGTGTATGAGTTTTGTTGCTTTATTCATCTTCTTTGATCTTTTTAGTGGTTAACAAAAACAGTCGTTGTTATGCCACTTATCAAAAAAGTGCTACCGGTGCAATTTTGTCATTTCCCCATACTCGAGTTAGCGGAAATAAAAAAGCTCCACCGATAAATCAGAGGAGCTTGAGTATGATGAATGCCCGTGGATGGGTATCAAATTGTCATTGCGTCTGACTTATCTGTCCCGCGAATACGCGGGATGGAATTAGCACCAGCTTCCCGGCTATACCGGGAGAGGTTGCTAAGGCTTCACAGGGCCATGACCCTCTGCCTTTCTTGATAAGTGATATAAAAGAACTGATGCAAAGGTAAGCGTACAATTTTCGTATTTCCAAATAGTGCTACTGAAAAAAACTGCTCGTTACCGGGCATTGCTGCGCGTAACCCCGCGCCAGTCGGGTTACTGCGGGGAAAATATTTTTTGAAAAAAAAATTACGCGAGGAGTAGTAATCGGGAAGAACCAGTATTATCAATCTGATTTTGTTTTGCCAGTATAGTGTTACAGCCCCTATTTGTGCGTTTCGCACTTTTAGGTGTCGACCTTTCCCTTTTGACTAGACTAGTACTCAGTGCCCTTGTAGAACACTTTAAATATGCCCTGGCCTATCTGGTAGCTGACCACATCATATCGCAGTGTCCAGTTAGTAAGCTCTGCATTGGTAACATCGTAAGTCTCGCCCTCAGTGAAGAGCCTGAGGGTGTTGTTAGCGTTCACGTAAGCGAGCGAGTTGTATTGTATCTCTAGGTCATTAGGGTAGTAATTGTCCAGCGTATACACTTCGCCTTTGTAGAATACTTTGAGGTAGCCGCTCTGGTCTTTGAACGCAACAATGTTGTCAGTCACGGTATAGCTGCCGCCCATATAGCCAATAGTATAAGTGCTGTCGTTGTAAAACACTTTGAAGTAGCCATCTGCTGTTACGAAGGCCACTACATTGTCTCCCACCTTGAATGACTTGGGTGTATAATCGTCAAGTGGTATGGTTTGCCCGCTATGAAATACTTTGAATTTCCGGTTCACATCTACATAGGCCACAGTGTTCCTGCCGGCGTCAAAGGAGATCACCGGGAAGTCTTCCTGCGCTATAATGTTGCCTCGGTAGAAAACGCGGAATTGATTGGCGAAGTTGTTGTAGGCAAACACGTTGTCGCCCACCTTGATGCCCGCGAGCACACTGTCGGGGATGAAGTTCTCTACGTTTATGATCTGCCCGTTATAGTAGGCTTTATAGGCGCTTTTATATGCATCGAGAAACAAGATAACGCTATCGCCGATGAAATACTGGTCGCAAACGCCGGTGAGATTTTTAATGACGCCTTTGTCAAATACATTAAGCGACTTCTGGTTGAGGAAGGCCACGAGGTTATCAGTAGCGAAGTATGCGTTAGTAAATCCAATGTTTACGGGCTTCACACCGCCGTTGTAGTATATTTTGAATGAGCGTGAATTGTCGAGGTAGGGTATTGCTATGCGCCCGGTCTGAATGCTTACCGGCGCAAGGAAGTCGATTTTTCTCAGCATCCCGCGGTCCCAGGCCATAAGCTGGTTTTGTATATCTACAAAAGCTGCCAGCTGGGCATTAGCAGTAAGTATACAGGATGTACATGCAATAAGGGTCAGCAACAAATTACGCATATGCCCGAATTTAGTGCATTTTGTGTATTTATAAAAATAAAAAAGCCAGCCTGAGAACAGGCCAGCCCCTATAAACCCTATCACTATGAAAACTGACGCAAAGGTATTATTCCAATAATAGAATGCAAACAATTTCTAAAAAAAAATTTTGAAGGGGAAATTATGGGCGGGTATTAAAAACAGAAAAGCCAGCCTGAGAACAGGCCAGCCCCTATAAACCCTATCACCATGAAAACATCTTTATGCTATATAGCGAGAATTAATTTGCTGTTATTTTTACAAATATACACTTCATTTCACCAGCGCACAAACATTATTTGTCATTTTTGCAGATCAATAACAATGTGGTGTAAAATATTGGTGAACAATGCTTTACTTTTTCTTTTTCGGAGAGAACATTGCCAGCATACGGCGGCCCTCCATCTTAGGCATAGACTCCAGTGCGCCATGCTCTGCCATACGCTCCGCGAATTTTAAAAGCAATAGCTCACCACGCTCCTGGAACATGATCGCACGGCCCTTGAACTGCACGTAGCATTTTACTTTATTGCCGTCCTGCAAGAACTTTTCCGCATGCTTTGCCTTAAAATCAAAGTCGTGGTCGTCCGTATTTGGTGTAAAGCGGATCTCTTTCAGCTCAGATTGCTTGGCTTTGGCTTTCTGCTCTTTATCCTTTTTCTTCTTTTCGTAGAGGAACTTTTTGTAGTCGATAATGCGGCATACGGGAGGCACTGCATTAGGCGATATCTCTACCAGGTCTACTTCCTTGGCCTGCGCCATCTTTATAGCCTGCGCCAGCGGGTACACACCCGGTTCTATATCCTCGCCTATTACGCGCACTTCCAGCGCTGTTATTTCATTATTAAGACGATGTTCGTTCTGAGGCACCCGCGGCCTGAAAAAAGGTTTGCCCTTTGGTTTTTTCTGCATTAATGGATTTTAAAAGTATTGGGCAAAAATAATTATTTGTTTATCAATTCCGCCCGGTTAAATACAAAATTTTAAACTAAGTGAAAGGTAATGATCTTTCTCGAATTTATACAACTTCCGTACCACGTGTTTTGCCTTTTATCTGCTCGCTTACGATACCCTGTATCTCCGCTATGAATGCTTCGGCTGTAACAGCGCCTTTATCACCCTCGCTATGCTTCCGTACCGATACCATGCTTTCATTCATTTCTTTCTCCCCTACTATAAGCATGTATGGGGTTTTCATCAGCTCGGTATCGCGTATCTTACGGCCTATCTTCTCGCTCCTGTCATCTATTTCAGCGCGTATGTCGTGCTTTTTAAGCATGGCAGCTACAGCGTGTGCGTATTCGCTATACTTGTCGCTGATGGGCAGTATTTTCACCTGCAGGGGCGCCAGCCACAGGGGCAGGTTGCCGCCGCAGTGCTCCAGCAGCACAGCTATGAAGCGCTCCATAGAGCCGAATGGTGCCCTGTGTATCATCACCGGGCGCTGTCGGCTGTTGTCTGCGTCTACATATTCCAGCTCAAAGCGTTCAGGCAGGTTGTAGTCTACCTGTATAGTGCCCAGCTGCCATTTGCGGCCCAGTGCATCGCGGACCATAAAATCGAGCTTAGGACCGTAGAATGCGGCTTCGCCATATTCTACTACCGTATTCAGTCCTTTGGCAGCGGCGGCATCTATAATGGCCTGCTCGGCTATCTGCCAGTTCTCTTCGCTGCCTATGTATTTGCTGCGGTCTTCCTGGTCGCGGAGCGATACCTGCGCAGTGTACTCTGTAAAGCCTAATGATTCGAATACGTAGAGTACAAGGTCTATCACCTTCATAAACTCTGCAGACACCTGGTCGGGGCGGCAGAAAAGGTGGGCATCATCCTGTGTAAAGCCGCGTACCCGTGTAAGGCCATGCAGCTCACCGCGCTGCTCATAGCGGTATACCGTGCCGAACTCGGCAAGGCGCAGCGGCAGGTCTTTGTAAGACCGTGGAGACGACTTATATATCTCGCAGTGGTGCGGGCAGTTCATGGGTTTAAGCATAAACTCCTCGCCTTCCTGCGGTGTAGTTATGGGGCGGAAGCTATCCTTACCATATTTTTCCCAGTGGCCCGATGTGATGTAGAGCTGCTTGCTGCCTATATGCGGTGTGATAACAGGCAGGTAGCCAGATTCGATCTGCGCTTTCTGCAGGAATTGCTGCAGGCGCTCGCGGAGCATAGCCCCCTTGGGCAGCCACAGCGGCAGGCCGCTGCCTACTTTCTCAGAGAACGTAAACAGCTCCAGCTCCTTGCCCAGCTTGCGGTGATCGCGTTTTTTCGCTTCTTCCAGCAATGCCAGGTATTCTTCCAGCTCTTTCTGGGCAGGGAAGGTGATACCATAAATGCGGGTAAGCATTTTGTTCTTCTCATTACCCCGCCAGTAAGCACCTGCAATATTGGTGAGCTTTACAGCCTTGATAAACCCGGTATTAGGTATATGCGGGCCCCGGCACAGATCGGTGAAGTTGCCTTGTGTATAAAAGGTAATGCTGCCATCTTCCAGGCCTTCAAGCAGTTCTAACTTGTATTTATCGTCTTTTTCTGTGAAGTAGGCCACAGCCTTATCTTTTGGCATATCCTGCCGCACGTATGCGCTGCCTGTTTTAGCCAGTTCTTTCATTTTAGCCTCTATCTTCTGCAGGTCTTCTTCGGTCATGGTGCGGTCGCCGAGATCTATATCATAATAGAAGCCGCTCTCAATAGCAGGGCCTATACCGAATTTAGTGCCGGGGAATAATGATTCCAGCGCTTCTGCCAGCAAGTGCGCCGAAGAGTGCCAAAAGGTAGATTTTGCTCCTTTATCATCCCACGTAAGCAGGCGCAGCGATGCATCGCTGGTGATAGGGCGGGCCGTATCCCATATCTCGCCGTTAACCTCAGCCGCTAATACCTTGCGCGCAAGGCCCTCACTTATAGATTTTGCAATGTCTGAAGCCGAAGTGCCCTGCGGATATTCGCGGACAGAGCCATCAGGTAGTGTAATGTTTATCATATTATAATAGCGGGAAAATGCCTTTTAACTGTTATCTGACAAATGTACGATGAAAGAATGATGTAAAAGAAAACCACCGGCAGACGACTACCGGTGGCATATAAGGTCGTATTGCTTATTTACTGTAGATCAGAGAATAATGAACCGTGTCGGGCCTTTGTATAGGCAGCTCGTTGTTAGGTATCCCCGCATGAAAGCCCGTTGAGTCAGGGTATGTTTGCTTCATCGAGAAATTTAGTGTGAAGGAGCTGCTGGAAAAGTTGGTGATAGCGGCTTCATAAATATCAAACCCACCTATAGGTGCGCCGGCAAGGTTTTGGCCCACGGGTATGCCGGTGAACTTCAGGTCACGTATCGTGTCCAGCACCAGGAATATCTTGGTTTGCCCCGGCAGTGTATCGTTCACTCCCAATACCGTGTCCAGTACCAGGAAAGGATCTTTAGAGATAGTATCAAAGTGATATGGCTCTATAGTTTCGTTTACCGTATAAAGATTATTGAAGCCGCTGAGCAGGTCTATTGTGCTTTCATTATTCTTAAGCTGCCATATGAACTGTACATACTCAGGATCTCCCGCATTGCATTTTACCGATGACGTATAGCGTTTGCCATAGATCAGCGAGTCGAAAGTAATATAATCGTCTTTATAGCAATCGGGGATGAATTTTATGTATTGCAATGCTGTATCTTTTCCATTCGGCTTATTTACCGTCAGGGTGCCACCGGTCAGCTTCCATGGTCCTTGCTTCAGGATGGATTGCTTACTGGTAGACTCCTTGGTCTCCTTGGCACATGAAAAAAGCAAAATTGTTACCGACAAGGCCAGATATAAATATCTCATTTTAATATGCTAAATATTGAAGCATAAAGCTACTAAGATATATTCTAGCCTCAAAAAGTAATTGCTATTTTATTGCGGCTATTGCTTCAGCGTCACCATACCTTCCGGATTTTCATAGTCTTTAAGGGCATCCAGCCCCTCCCGTACGGTTTTGCTCCATTTAGCATTTAGCAGCAGCAGCGACTCGTTATTAGCTGTGAGCCGCGAGGTTTGTTCATCGAAGTCGGCCTGCACCTGGTAGAGCTCTTTGTATAGCTTGTCATATACGGGCGAGAGCTCCGCTGTGAGGTCGTAATGCATACCCCTGCTCTTGCGCTCCAGTAGCTGCACCCACTGTTTTCTTATTTGGCGGGCATAAAGCTCAAAGATGTCAAAGTGTATCTGCTCATGCTGCAGTATATCTGCCGACTTAATGATCATCCAAGAATCGAACTTGCTGAATAGTGCGGCTATATTATAGTAGAACGTGGTCTCATTAATATTATAGATCACCGGAGATATGGTGAGCGCTGAGGCTGCAGGCGAATCTATCTCGCTGGAAAGGGCAATATTATGATCGACCGACACAGAATAGTTGTAGCCAGAGTATAGGCTATCAAGCTGGCTGTTGATCTGTTTTTTAATGCTGTCTTCCCTTACAGTGAGCGAGGAGTCGGCAAGCCTGCTTTTTTCCAGTATGTTGTAGAACGCCTGGTAGTTAGGGTAGATAGCCCGCAGAAGATCGCTCTCCTTATCTGATACCAATGGCCTGCACGGTGCTTTGGCACATTTGAAGTCGCCGTACGCCAGCTTCCTGGTAGCCGACCATTTTATATAAAAATACTCATCCACCTCATTGGGCTTCTCCGGTGTCAGCGTGAGCTTAACTGCGGTTCCTGCTGCAGCGGAGACGGGTTTCTTTGCAGGTACCGTTGGCTTTTGCTTATGGAGGCGTGGCAGCTTTATGCTGATACCGCGCCTCACCCTTACCTGGCCATGGGTGATGGCAGGCAGCAATAGAAGAAAAATAGCGATCAGTATAGCCGGTCTCATACCGCTTAGGGGTAAATAATGCAACAAGGTAAGGTTTCCTGCCTTCAATGTGAATGCCTGGGGGGTAAAGGCGCTATAATATTATAGCGGATGAACGAAAAAGACAATAACGTTATATGTAACTGTATCTCCATCGAAGGCAGTTAAAATCGCGTTAAACTGTATTTATATATTTTGCCACGAGTACCTACAGGCTATTTTTGTACCTTCGCACACTTTTCGTAAGGTATCAAATGGAATTATTGGAATCGATAGACCGCAGCAAGCTGCCCCGTCATATAGCCATCATTATGGATGGTAACGGGCGCTGGGCTAAAGAGCGTGGCGAGGACAGGGTGTATGGCCACTATGAGGGTGTAGTAAGTGTGCGCGAAATAGTGAACGCCTGCGGTGACATAGGTGTGCAATACCTGACCCTATACGCATTCTCTGCCGAGAACTGGAACCGCCCTAAGAATGAGGTGGATGCCCTGATGGAGCTGCTGGTAAACACCATAAGAAAAGAAATAGAAGAACTTCGGAAGAACAATGTGCGCCTTCATATAATAGGTGACTTTGAGAGCCTGCCTGAAGCCTGCCAGCGGGAGTTGAATGAGGCGAAGGAAATAACAGCTATGAATACCGGGCTCAACCTCATATTGGCGCTCAGCTACAGCTCGCGCGGGGAGATGGTAAGGGCCGCAAAGCGGCTGGCGGAGCGCGTTGCCGCCGGCACCCTCGCACCTGGCGATATAACGGATGAGCTCTTCCAGGAAAACCTGTATACCCATCAGTTCCCAGATCCTGAGCTGATGATACGTACCAGTGGCGAATACCGCATCAGCAACTTCCTGCTCTACCAGCTGGCATATGCTGAGCTTTACTTCACTAATGTGCATTGGCCTGACTTCAGGAAAAATAATTTATACGAAGCACTGCTCAACTACCAGCAGCGCGAACGCCGTTTTGGCAAGACAAGTGAACAAATTCAAACGAACAGCTCCGAGCATGTATAAAGGCGCCATAAAATATTGTGTATTGTTGTTTTGTGTGCTGAGCACAACCTTATCGTGGGCGCAGCTTGGCGGACCCGGTGCAGGAGGCCTTAAGATGCAGCCCGGAGCTAATGACCCAGCAAAGCCTAAGGAGTTCGAGCTGGCAGGTATCACCGTTACCGGCACCAAGTACCTCGACCAGGACCTGCTGATAGCGGTTACAAACCTGGTGGTAGGCCAGAAGGTGCGCCTGCCAAACGATGAAAGCTTCGCAAAGGCGATACGCGCACTGTGGAAGCAGGAGCTGTTTTCCGATATACAGATATCGGTTACTAAATACATCGATGACAAGGTATTTATCAACATAGCCGTAGAAGAGCGGCCACGATTAAGTAAGTTCAGCTTTCGCAACATAAAGACCTCTGAGGCCAAGGAGTTGAAAAACAAAGTGTCGCTGGTGACTAACAAGGTGGTAACAGAAGCCACTAAGAAAGAAGCGATAGAGCGCATTAAGAAATACTACACCGATAAAGGCTATGGCCGGGTAACGGTAAAGGCTGTAGAGCGGGGAGACACCGGTGCGGTAAACAAAGTAGCACTTGTATTCTTTATTGACAAAGGCACAAAAACCCACATCAACCAGGTCAACATTGCAGGTGCGGATAACGTGGGCGAGACAAGGCTGAAGAAAACCCTGAAGTCTACCAAAGAGATGACGCGCATAACCCTGCACCCGGATGCAGAGCAGAATGCTTACGGTACATCGCACAGGTCATTTGGCAAGTATATGCGTGAGTTCGGTTTTATGTCGCCGTCAAAAACACTGGAGGCGCTCGACCCTTACTTCCGCTTTAAGCTCTTCGCTTCATCTAAGTTCAACCAGACGAAATTTGACGAAGACAAACAGACGCTGGTATCTTATTACAATACCCTTGGCTTCCGCGATGCCGCTATAGTAGCCGATACCATATACACGGTGAAGAATGGCAATATCAATGTTGATATCAAGGTCAAGGAAGGGCGTAAGTATTACTTCGGCGATATTGTATGGAAGGGCAACACGAAATACTCAAGCGAATTCCTGACGCGCACAATGGCAATAAAGCGAGGTGATATCTACAACCTGGCTTTGCTGGAGACCCGCATGGGCCGCCAGCTGAACCCTGAAGGTGGTGAGGATGTGAGCAGTCTTTACATGGATGATGGCTACCTGTTCTTCAACATTGAGCCGGTAGAAACATCGATAATTGGTGATACCATCAACTTTGAGATGCGTATTACTGAAGGTGCCCAGGCTACCATACGCGATATTGGCATTGCAGGCAACGACCGCACCAATGAGCACGTGATACGCCGCGAGCTGCGTACTTTCCCGGGCAATAAATTCAGCCGTCAGGAACTTATAAGGTCGCAGCGCGAGATCGCGAACCTTGGCTTCTTCGACCAGGAGAAAATAGGCATACAGCCTAAGCCACACCCCGAAGATGGTACCGTGGATATAGACTATACTGTAGTAGAAAAATCGAGCGACCAGCTGCAGCTGTCTGCGGGCTTTGGTGGCGGTGTGAACTTTTACGGCAACGTAGGTATCTCGTTCAACAACTTCGCAGTCCGCAATATTTTTAAGCCTAAGCTGTGGGACCCGCTGCCGGTAGGCGATGGGCAGAAGTTCTCTATCAACTATGCATCTAACGGAGCCTACTACAACTCGCTGAGCACATCGTTTACCGAGCCATGGCTCGGTGGCCGTAAGGCAAATGCCTTTACCGCTAACTTTATCTACAGCCGGTTTTCTGCCGCACAGGTGGGCACTAATCCTAACGCATCATACCTCCGTATGGTGGGTGGTGGCCTCTCCATGGGTAAACGCCTCAACTGGCCCGATAACTTCTTTATATTTAACTACGGTGTCTACTACAATAACTACCGCCTGAAGGATTACGCCCTGGTGCCTAACTTCAACAATGGTTACAGTAATGACCTGCACTTTAAATTCGTGCTTTCGCGCAACTCGCTTGATGGCCCGCTTTATCCACGCGCAGGTGCCAACATCATGTTCTCCTTCCAGTTCACGCCGCCATTCAGTGCATTCAGCGGGCGCGACTACAGCGGGGAGACACCAGCGGAGAAATACAAATGGATAGAGTACCACAAGTACAAATTCACAGCCGATTGGTACCAGAAAATATACGGCAACTTCGTGCTGAGGCTCGCCGCTAAGTATGGCTTCGTAGGCTATTACAACAAAGACATAGGCTTTGCACCATTTGAGCGCTTCCAGTTGGGTGGCGATGGGCTCTCCGGTTATTCTTACTTTGTTGGTAAAGACATCGTGAGCCAGCGTGGCTACGATGTGTATGCAGGGTCTGCCACCATATTTAACAAATATGTAGCAGAGCTGCGTTATCCCTTCTCGCTGAGCCCTACGGCTACCATTTTCGGCCTCGCCTTTGTGGACGCAGCCAACGCCTGGAACAACTTTAGCGAGTATAACCCTACAAAATTAAACAGGGACGTGGGTATAGGTGTAAGGCTGTTTCTGCCTATGTTCGGCCTGCTTGGTTTAGATTATGGCATAGGTATTGATAAGTATGATCCGAGGAGTGGTGCCACCGGCATCAAAGGACTTGCTAAGTTCACCTTCATGCTGGGCTTTGAACCGGAATAATAGTGCGGGGTACAAAACTGTTTTGATTGTAACAACCTAATCGTGATAATATGAAAAGAGTATTGTTAAGCCTTTTATTGGTAGCTGCATTTGGCGTAAGCGCTATGGCGCAGGGTAAGTACTGCATCATTGACTCCAAGTACATACTGGAGAAGATGAGCGACTACAAAGACGCGCAGAATAAACTGGACGCCATATCTAAAACGTGGCAGGAAGAAGTGGACACCCGCATGGCTGAGGTAGAGCGCATGTACAAGGGCTACCAGGCAGAGAAGCCGATGCTCTCTGACGATATGCGCAATAAGCGCCAGGACGAGATAGTGGCCAAAGAGAAGTCGGCAAAAGACCTGCAGAAGCAGCGCTTCGGCTACGAGGGAGACCTTTTTAAAAAGCGTCAGGAGTTCATAAAGCCGGTGCAGGACAGGCTCTTTAACGCGGTACAGAAAATGGCATCTTCACGTGGCTTCGAAATGGTGCTGGATAAAGCCGGTGGCGTCACTCTTTTCTACGCAGACCCTAAGCTCGACAAAAGCGATGATGTTCTGAAAGTTCTTGGAATAAACAAATAATGGCATTTACTTTGCACAACCCAAAAATGATAAAAAAACCAAATAGCATAATGAAAAAATTCGTGATGTTCCTCGCCTGCGGATTGTTGATAGGCAATGTTGTATTCGCGCAAACGGCGCTGAAGATCGGCTACATAAACTCTGCAGTGTTGTTACAGTCTATGCCCGAAAAAACGGCTGCGGACTCAGCTGTTTCCAAATACGCCCGTTCCTTCCAGGACCAGATAGAGATAATGATGAAGGAGTACCAGACAAAGGGCCAAACCTTCCAGGCTAGTGAGAAGACGATGACTGAGGCAATGAAGGAAGTGAAAATAAAAGAGATACAAGACCTGCAAAACCGCATTGAGGGAATACAGCAAAGCGCGCAGGAAAAGATACAGACTAAGAAGCAGGACGTGTATGCTCCGATACTGGAAAAAGCAGAAAAGGCTATAAAGGCAGTAGCAAAAGAAAAGAACTACGACTACGTGCTCGATCAGCAGGGTGGTGTGCTGCTCTTCGGCAAAGACGAGTATGATATAACTCCGCTTGTAAAAGCTAAATTAGGCATCAAGTAGTACTCGATACCGGATATTGAAAAGCCCTGCTATGCGGGGCTTTTTCAATTTATGCAGCACTGTGCAGCGTACAATAGGTATCCCACACCTCTGAGGTGTGGGATACCTGGCCCCATAGTACGAACCTACTATCTTGCTTGATAGCAGTAATAAAAAAGCATCGCACACCTGGAGGTGTGCGATGCCTGGTCAAATATGTAGGAAAAACTGAGTTCTCTTATAATCCTTTATTCTTGCCGTAAAGCTTGCTCTTAACAAGGCCCATCTTATGCAGCCTGTGAGAGAGCGATACACGCAATACACCGCGGCCATACTTCATGCTGCGGCTAAAGTTGATGCTCGATGCTTCTTCGAAATATTTAGTTGGGCAGGTCACTTCGGCTATCTCGTAGCCGTTCATGAAAATCTGCGATATCATCTCGTTGTCAAACACGAAGTCATCGCTGTTGTGCGTGAAGTCGATAGAGCGGATCACCTCTGCGCTGAATGCCCTGTATCCTGTGTGATACTCGCTAAGCTTCTGGCGCAGCAGTATGTTCTCAAACAGGGTAAGGAAGCGGTTGAATATATATTTATATATCGGCATGCCGCCCTTAAGCGCGCCGCGCCCCAGTATCCGCGATGCCAGCACCACTGGGTACACATCAAAAGCTATGATAGACGCCATAGCATGCACCAGCTTAGGCGTGTATTGGTAGTCCGGGTGCAGCATGATCACTATATCGCCGCCAAGCTCCAGTGCCTTGCCGTAGCAGCTCTTCTGGTTGCCGCCATAGCCCTTATTTACCTCGTGCTTTATAATGTGCCTGATGCCCAGCCTGCGGCCTTCGGCCACCGTGTCGTCCCTGCTGTTATCATCTACCAGCACCACTTCGTCCACTATGTCAAATGGTATCTCCTTATAAGTGCGCTCGAGCGTAAGCGCCGCGTTGTAAGCGGGCAATACAATGACAATTTTCTTACCGTTTAGCATAATGAGCCGCAAAAGTAATATAATTTCTCTATTAGCGACGATACATATGGCAGTATTTATAAGTGAAAGCTGCTATGTTACAGCCGTTTTATCCCATCCTGCAGCACTATGTAGATCTGACTGCTCTTGCTGCGGTCCATGCTGTAGAGCCCGGTGAGCACGCCAAAGGCGGGCAGCAGCATATAAGTTTCGGTCAGGTAAAAGCACGGCAGCTTAATGCTCTGCCTGCCCATGCCCGATAGTACCACGCCGGGATGTATGTGCCCCACAATATTTAGCTTGCCGGCTGGCACATCGGCAACGCGGTCGTGCGTGAAAACAAAGGCATCGTTCTCTATACGCTCCACCACCTCTACACACAGCTCTTTGTACATGCTTTTTTTAATGAGGTCGTGATTGCCCTTCACCAGCACGAACGCTATATGGGGGAATGCCCCTATAAGGTCGCAGAAATAATGCCAGTCACGGTTGAACGAGCTGTGAAAAAGGTCGCCAAGAAAATAGACGGTCTTAGGTTTTGTTTTATTGAACAGGCAGGCAAGGTTATCGAAGTCGCTCATCTGCGCGCCTGCAGGTATGGGTATGCCCGCCTTCCTGAAGTGGCTGGCCTTGCCCAGGTGTACGTCTGCTATTACCAGTAACTCCTCATCGTGCAGGTACAAGGCTTTTTCATATAGCAAGGTAGCGGCACGCCCATTCAGCTCTATCGTCATCAGGGCGCAAAAGTACTGCATAAAGAAATTACAGCAAATGCGCTACCATCTGTAATTCGCTACGCGAACTTATCGGATTTGCTGGCTAAGTATAAACCTCCTGTAATAGCTACAAGGCCAATGGCAGCAGCTACCCGGTTTTGGGGCACAAAAATAATAATGGCGATGTTGGCGGCCAGGCCTATAGCGCCTAAAATGTAAATGGTCTTTTTTTTGAGCATATCGCTTGTTTCAACGGAGTAAATATAGGCCAAAGAAAATTGCACCTGGAGCGGCAATATTTCTCAATGCTGCTTCCTAAGATTTCTCCAGCTGCTCCAGCATTTTCCTCACGCGGTCTTCAACCTTTTCGTTAGAGAACTGGTCGCGGAAGCGCTCGGTCATTATGGGGAAGCTGAATGGGCTGAAGCGCTGCATGTCTTTAATGATGATCTCCTGCTGCATCATCCGGTTGAGCCCTTCGGTCATGCGCACCTGCTCCATCTGGAAGGTGAGCACCTCGTCATATGCCTGCTGCAGCAGCAGATTGTTAGGTTCAACATCTGTAAATACCGAGAAGAAAAGCGAAGAGTTGGCCTGTGTATGCCGTGTCTTCACAGGCTTGCCCGGATAGCCGTTGAACACGAGTCCCGCTATGCTGGCAATATCCCTGAACTTCCGCTTCGCCATCTCCGTGATATTGATGCTATGGTAAATGTCGTTCGATAGGTCTGAGGTGTCGAACAAAGCATTGCCCAGCGCCTCTTCCAGCGGTATCTCCTGGTCGCTCAGCAGCTCAAAGCCATAGTCGTTCATGGCTATGGAGAAGGTCATTGGCTTTATCTGCGCTATGCGGTACGCAAACAGTGCGCCCATGCCCTCATGCACATTGCGGCCTTCAAAGGGGTAGAAGAAAATGTGGTATCCCTCCCGGCTTTTTATCCGCTCTATCAGCAGTTCATTTTTTTGCGGCAGGTGCGAGCGTTTTTTTTGCTCTTCAAACAGTGTTGCCAGTGCGGCAACCTCCACGTCTTTCTTTCCCGGCTTGTCATGCTCGCCCAGTTTCATTCTTATAGTGCCGGTGAGCTGCGACGACAGCGGGAACCTGCCGCCCTGCCACGATGGGAATACACCCTTGCCACCCGAGGCTTTGCGCACGAATGCGCTCATCTCCTTCACTCTTACCAGCTCCAGGTGCTTACCCGCAAACCAGAATGCATCACCGGGATTGAGCCGCGATACGAACCACTCTTCTATGCTGCCTATACGTGCACCTCCCAGGAATTTTACCTGCATCATGCTGTCGCTCGATATGGTGCCTATGCTCAGCCTGTGCTGCATCGCTATGCGCCGGCTGGTGACTTTATATATGCCATCCTCTATTACCACTTTATGAAACTCATCGTAAGAGTCCAGCGTCTTGCCACCCTCTGTTATGAACGACAGGCACCAGTTAAACTCTTCGCGCGATACCGACGCGAAACAATGTGTCTGCACGATCTCATTATAGATCTCATCGGCGCGGAACCCATCCGAGATGGCAATAGTAACGAGATACTGCACCAGCACGTCGAAGCAGCGTATGTAGGGCAGGCGCTGCTCTATGTAGCCATGCTTCACGGCATGGCGCAGTGCAGCACCTTCAATTATTTCCAGCGAGTGTGTAGGCAGGAACCATATTTTGCTCACTGCGCCCGGCTGGTGGCCACTGCGGCCTGCACGCTGCATAAACCGGGCAACACCCTTAGGTGAGCCCACCTGTATCACCGTATCCACGGGCCTGAAGTCGACACCGAGGTCAAGGCTGCTGGTGCAGACCACCACTTTCAGTATACCATCGTGCAGCGCATTCTCTACCCACTGCCGCATCTCTTCTCCCAGCGATCCGTGGTGTATGGCTATCACCCCCGCAAGGTCAGGATCGCGCTCCAGCAGCCGCTGATACCATATCTCACACTGTGAGCGCGTATTCGTAAAGAGCAGTGTAGACTTGCTCTGGTAGATCACGGGCAGCACACCCTCCAGCAGCTTTATGCCCAGGTGGCCGCCCCATGGATATTTATCTATCACCTCCGGTATCAGCGTTTCTATATCCAGCCGCTTCTCCAGGTTGGTGCGTATCATGGTTTGCTTACCGGGATAGGTACCCAGCAATATATCTTTAGCATCTTCCAGGTTGCCAATGGTAGCCGATATGCCCCATACTTTAAGGTTAGGATTAATAGCCCGCAGTCGCGACAAAGCCAGCTCTATCTGCACACCCCGCTTGGTGCCCAGCAGCTCGTGCCACTCATCTACTATCACGAAGTCGAGGTTCTTGAATGTCTCTGTATAACCCTTTGCAGCCATCAACAGGTGTACGCTCTCCGGCGTAGTGATGAGCGCATGCGGCATGGCCTTCTTTTGCTGCGTACGCTCCTTGGTGCTGGTATCCCCGGTGCGCAGGCCTATCTTATAGTCGAGCCCCAGCCGGTCGCTCACAGCGTTGGTGGCAGATGATATTTCTTTCGATAGTGCGCGCAGCGGTGTTATCCACAGGCAGTGCAGGCCATTATGCTTTTTCTTCTTTGCGAAGTACTGCTGCAGCACGCCAAACCATATCGCATAGGTCTTGCCAAAGCCGGTAGGCGCATTAAGCAGTCCCGAATAGCCATCGGTAATGGCATCCCACGTCTTTGACTGGAAGTCGTAGGGCTTCCATGCATTCTGTTCAAACCATTGGTCGGCTATGTCGTGCTTCTTTTTGCTCAAGACCTGTGCAAGTTTAGTAGCGCCATAAGATCCGCCTTGGTGTTAGCCTCTGTCACTGCCTTATCGCGCCGCCATCGCAATATACGCGGAAACCGCAATGCTACACCCGACTTATGCCTGGGCGATGGATTGATACCCTCGAAGCCTATCTCAAAAACAAGCGTGGGCGTCACGCTGCGCACAGGACCAAATTTGTCGAGTGTATTTTTCTTTATCCAGCTGTCAACTTCTATCAGCTCTTTATCAGTAAGCCCTGAGTATGCCTTGGTAAATGGCACCAGCTCAGTGCCATCCCACACGGCAAAGGTAAAGTCGGTGTATAGGTTTGCCCGCCTGCCGTGCCCGCGCTGTGCATACAGCAATACGCCATCTATCGACAGGGGATCTACCTTCCACTTCCACCAGTCGCCACGGCGGCGGCCGGTTTTATATTCGCTGCTCTTGCGCTTCAGCATTAGCCCTTCGCAAAGGTGCTCGCGCGAGCATAGCCTTTCCGCCCGTATCTCGTTCCATGTCTTGTGCGTTACCAGTGGCGATATAAGCAGCGGCACAGGAGCATGCACACTCTTTATTTCGCTTATCAGCGTTTCCAGTATCGTTCGCCGCTCCTGCATGGAGAGGTGCCTTATATCCACGCCGTTGTGCTCTACTATATCGTAGCACACCATCACCAACGGCGCATCAGCCAGCGACTTCTTTGTTACATTCTTGCGGCCTATGCGTGTCTGCATTACGTGGAAGGGCAGGAACTGTTCGTCTTTGTACGGCAGTATCTCACCATCGAGTACTGTGCCATTGGGCAGCACATGCACCAGGTTTTGAAACTCTACAAATTTCTCCGTCAGCAGGTCTTCTCCTCGGCTCCATACAAACAGCTGTCCATCGCGCAGTATTATCTGTCCGCGTATGCCATCATACTTTCGCTCTATTTGCCATTCATCAGGCGAGCCGAGCTCTTCAGGCTCCGTCTCCAGCTGGTAGGCAAGGTAGAAGGGGTATGGCTTCGAAATGTCTATGGTGCCGTCTTCATTCGCCAGCAGGTTGCTGAGCGTATTACCGGTCACCTCCCAACTTCCGGTAAGGCGGTGGGCTACTATGTTCTCTTCTATGTTATAGTGCTTCGCCAGTGCTTTAATGATGATCTTATCAGAAACCCCTACGCGAAAATTGCCGGTGATAAGCTTGGTGAATACAAACAGCTCCTGCTTGTTCATAGCCCGCCACATACCGGTAATGTATTCCTTGCGCTCCTGCTCACTGCTGGCCTCCAGCGCTATCAGCGAATCTATGATCTCGTGCAGCGAATAATTCTGTTCTGCCTCATTTGCGGGCAGCAGCAGCGATATGGTTTCTGCAAGGTCACCTACTATATGGTAAGACTCTGCAAGCAGCCATGTAGGCAGCCCGCTCATCTCCGCGCTCCACTCCCACAGCTCTGCTGTCTTTACTGTGCGCTTGGGCCGCCTGCCAGAGAGTATGGCCACAGCCCATATAGCATCTTGCTCGCTGGCCGTGGCAAAGTAGCTTACCAGCGCATCTATCTTTTCGTTGGTAGATGTCGTCTGGTCAATGTTCGTAAATAAATCACTGAATGCTTTCATCGGTTTTATTTTCAGCAGTTTCAGTATCAGACAGGTCTTCCAGTGCCTCGCCAGTGTACAGCGTTTCCACCTCCGTGGCATTGAGGCCGTAGTTGCTCGTCAGCCACTTTGCATAGAGCGCTTTGTAGCCGTGGGTCACATAGATGTTCTCTGCACCGGTTTCGGTTACCGCAGTATTCAGCTCGTTCCAGTCTGCATGGTCGCTCATCACGAAGCCCCGGTCAGCGCCGCGCCGGCGGCGTGGCCCCCGCAGCTGCATCCAGCCGCTGCAGACGCCCGTTTTGTAGGGTTTCAGGCTGTGCAGCCAGGGTGTGTCTGCTGCCGATGGGGGCGCTATGATCATTGCGCCCTTTATCTCCTTCCTGTTCACCGATGCGTCAATACGCCGCGCAAAGGGCAGCTCGCCTATAGTTTCTTTATAGAGCTTGTTAATGTTGTCTACTGCGCCGTGTGTGTATATATCGCCTATGGTCGTATCCAGGTGCTGCAGCACGCGCTGGGCCTTGCCCAGGGCATAGGCAAATATCACAGAGTTCTTTTCCTCATCCCTGTTCTTCCGCCACCAGGCGTTGATATCATCATGTACCTCCCCCACATCCGGGAATTTATATATCGGCAATCCAAAGGTGCTTTCAGTAATAAAGCTGTGGCAACGTACCGGTTCAAATACCGGGGATATCCCATCCTTCCTCAGCTTATAGTCGCCGCTCACCACCCATACCTCGCCCTTGTATTCCAGCCGCACCTGCGCCGATCCCCATATGTGCCCGGCCGGGTGCAGGCTTATATTCACGCCGTTAATAGTAATGGTTTCACCATACTTCACCGCCTGCACATCTATGTCGCTGCCGAGCCTGAAACGCATTACCGGCACACTGTGCTCATGCGCCAGGTAGGCGCCCATGCCCACACGCGCATGGTCTGAGTGGGCATGCGTAATGATGGCTTTGCTCACCGGCTTCCATGGGTCTATATACAGGTTGGCCTGCTTGCACAGTATACCGCAGCTGTCAAAAGTGATCATAATAACGAGTTATGCTATAGGCATTTACCAGCTTGCTGAAAATTAATGCCACCAAGCGATGCTAGCGCGACAATTTATTGGCCAGCCAGTTAACACCGCCAATAACGAGGAAGAATAGCCCGGTATACATAGTGCCAACTACCGGTATCTCGGCAAGCGTATGTAGTATGTTGGGGTAGGGTGGGTCATCGTCCATCCACCATAGCAGCGAGGTAATGACCATAGAAGTGAGCAATATGTAACGGTAGCTGCGCGGCATGAACTGGGTGGGCCTGCGGGTAATAAGGGCATAGCCCAGTATTATCCACCCGGCAAGAATAAACGCGGTAATAAGTAGGAAAACAGCAGTGTTCATACGATCCGTATATGTAAACGGCTGGCTTCCTGTATTTATTGTGTTGGGTAGATTTAGGTGCTATCGGCCAGGTTATTAATTGATGCTTAACTGATGTTTTCATTTTATTAATACCCCGATAATAATCATTATACGCTCATAAAGCCTTTATCTCCGTGCATTTACTCTAAAGAAAAAAAAGCTATTTTTATAGCACAACCATACACGCCACCATGAAACGTATTGTTCACTGCCTGGTTATTTTTGCTTTCTTATCCTTGCTTGCTACTCCTTCCAAAGCTGGTTTTTGGGTGAAGCACCGGGCTGCTGTAACTGTCCCGGTTGTAAGTGGTGGTGATGATGCCAGCGCAAGCAACGTAGCCGCCCCATCGCAGGTATTGCAAAAGATGACCGAACTGGGATTGCCGCACAAGATGTACAGGCGCAGCTATCGCCAGAGCGAGTGGGTGGGAATAGCGGCACTGGTATGTGGCATAGTAGGGCTATTCGTGCCGGGTGTCAACTTCCTGGCGATTTTGTTTGGCGTGCTCGGGCTGGGCAGGGGGGCAAAAGTGAAGGGACTTGCTATTGCCGGCTTCGTAATGGGTATCCTCGAGCTTATCCTATTCCTTGTAGCTGGTGCCACCTTCGTTTCCCTTATTTTGCTATAGGTAAATATTTTCCGGATGGTAGTGCGGCCTTTAGCCACAACTCATTTTTTCGATCTATGAAGATCATTACCCGCACAGTTTGGATGTTATCAGCGGTCAGCCTGCTTACCGATGTGGCCAGCGAGATGCTGTACCCTGTGGTGCCGGTATACCTCCGCAGCATCGGTTTCTCCATTTTCCTCATCGGTATTCTCGAAGGCATTGCAGAAGCAACTGCGGGCCTGAGCAAAGGCTATTTTGGAAAGCTATCGGATAACACAGGCAAACGGCTCCCCTTCGTCCGGCTTGGGTATGCGTTAAGCGCCCTTTCGAAGCCTATGATGGCGTTCTTCACCAGTATTGCATGGGTGTTCTCAGTACGCACGCTCGATAGGCTGGGGAAGGGCATACGCACAGGTGCGCGCGATGCCCTGCTGTCTGACGAGGCCACCCCGCAAACAAAGGCGCGCGTATTCGGCTTTCACCGGGGTATGGATACGTTCGGTGCGGTGCTCGGTCCTGCTATCGCGTTGCTTTTCTTGTCTCTATACCCCGGGCAATACAAGACACTTTTCTACATAGCGTTTATTCCCGGCGTGTTAGCCATATTTTTCACGTTTGCGATCAAGGAAAAGTTGCGTGCTACATCACCCACAAAGAAAGCCACACGCTTGCTCGATTTCCTGCGATACCTGGAGGCAAGCCCGCTGGAATACCGAAAGCTGGTAACCGGCCTCCTGCTGTTTGCCCTGTTCAACAGTTCCGATATCTTCCTGATACTTAAAATAAAAGAGAGCGGCTTCAGCGATACCAGCGCCATCGGGGTGTATATCTTTTACAATTTGATCTATGCGCTTTGTGCTTACCCACTCGGCTCACTTGCCGACCGCATAGGGCTTAGAACGGTTTTCCTGTCCGGGCTGGTGCTGTTTGCTGCAGTGTATGCCGGTATGGCCGTGAACACTAACTTGTATTTGTTTTACGGTCTGTTCTTACTGTATGGCGTATACGCAGCCGCCACCGAGGGCATCACGAAGGCCTGGATAACCAATGTCGCTGCCAAACAGTATACCGCCACCGCCATAGGCACCTACACCGCCCTGCAAAGCATTTGCACCATGCTTGCCAGCACCATTACCGGTGCCCTCTGGTTCGCCTTCGGCGCTAAGGTGATGTTTTTGATTACTGCTCTTATGGCGATTATCGCTCTTGTATATTTCCTTGTTTTTGTGAGGGGTATACGAGCAGGAAAAGGCAGCCACTAAAATGTGAACTAAATGCAAAAATGGCATAGAAATTGCTCTATCTCCTCTGCTACACAATCATTGGTAAAACTATAAACCTGTATTGTTATGAGAACGTTCCTGTTGCTGCTGTTTTTTTACCTCGTGGTTATATCGCTTGCATTGGCTGCATAGGCCGGCGCTGTTACAACATACGGTTGCCCGTACCAAACTGTATTAATTAAGTTGCTAAAGCGGGATGTTCCCGTGCTTGCGCTTAGGCATTTTCACCACCTTATTCTCAAGCATTTTAAAACCTTTTATCAGCCTCACCCTTGTGTCCGATGGCAATATCACCTCGTCTATAAACCCTCGTGCTGCCGCTCCATAGGGGTTGGCGAACTTCTCCAGGTACTCAGCCTCTTTTTCCTTTAGCTTAGCCTCATGGTCAGCCGCGTCCGATATTTCTTTTTTGAAGATGATCTCCGCTGCACCCTTTGCACCCATCACGGCGATCTCCGCTGTGGGCCACGCATAGTTCAGGTCTGCGCCTATATGCTTTGAGTTCATTACATCATAGGCCCCGCCATATGCCTTGCGGGTTATCACTGTTATCTTGGGCACAGTGGCTTCGCTGAGCGCATACAGCAGCTTGGCGCCGTTTACAATTATCCCGTTCCATTCCTGGTCCGTTCCCGGCAGGAAGCCCGGCACATCTACCAGCACCAGCAGCGGTATATTGAATGCATCGCAGAAGCGCGCAAAACGTGCCCCCTTGCGGCTCGAATTGATATCGAGCACGCCGGCCAGGTACACAGGCTGGTTGGCTACGATGCCTATGCTGCGGCCTGCAATGCGTGCAAAGCCCACAACAATATTCTCGGCATACTCCTTATGTACTTCAAGGAAAGAGTCGCCATCTACCACTTCCGCTATCACCTCTTTAATATCGTAAGGCTGGTTCGGGTTGGCCGGTATTATGTTATTGAGCTGTTCGCGCACCTCGTTGCCCGGCTCATATGGGTATATGGGCGCATCTTCCTCGCAGTTCTGCGGCATGTAGCTGAGCAGCTTTTTTATATGGTCTATGCACTCCACTTCGTTGGCAAAGGCAAAATGCGTTACGCCCGATTTAGATGCATGCGTGTGCGCGCCGCCAAGCTCATCGCTGGTTACGGTCTCATGCGTTACGGTCTTCACTACGTTAGGACCGGTCACAAACATATACGAGGTGTGCTCCACCATCATGATGAAATCGGTGATGGCAGGTGAGTACACCGCGCCACCGGCACATGGCCCGAGTATTGCCGATATCTGCGGTATCACGCCCGATGCCTGCACATTGCGATGGAATATATCCGCATAGCCACCCAGCGATACTACGCCCTCTTGTATACGGGCGCCGCCACTATCATTAAGCCCTATCACCGGTGCGCCATTCTGCATGGCCAGGTCCATTATCTTTATTATTTTCTCCGCATGTGTCTCAGAAAGACTGCCTCCAAAAACGGTGAAGTCTTGCGAGAATACATAGATAAGCCGTCCGTTCACGGTGCCATAGCCCGTCACCACACCATCTCCCGGGTACACTTCTTTTTCCATGCCGAAGTCGCGGCTGCGGTGGGTCACCATCATGCCTATTTCTTCAAACGAGCCTTCATCCAGCAGCAGCTGCAGGCGCTCCCGCGCAGTAAGCTTTCCCTTTTTATGTTGTGCCTCTATACGCTGGGCGCCACCGCCCATCATCGCCTGCTCCGTCTTTTGCTTCAGTAAGGCTATTTTGTCGTTCATGACCGCAAACGTAAGAAAAAACGGGAAACCAATAGCTTATAGCTGTTCGCCGGGCTAAATGCAAACAAATCATAAAAATTTCGCAAGGCTGCCGGTGCGCCCGATTAGCACGTATATTGCAGTATAATTCCCGCTATGAAGAAGCTTCTGTTATCAGGTTTTATTGCATTGTCTGCCCTTTCTGCCAAAGCGCAGCAGATAGCACCCTACACAGCAACTGAACTAATGGAGCGTGCTTCAAGCCCCGACACTTGTTATATCATTAATTTCTGGGCTACGTGGTGCCTGCCCTGCGTCGCCGAGCTGCACGAGTTCAATACGCTGGAGAAGAAGTTCAAAGGCAAGCCGGTAAAGGTGCTCCTCGTGAGTCTCGACTTTAAAGAAGACTATGCTTCGGGCAAGCTGGAGGGCTTCGTAAAGCGCAAGCGCCTGGCCTCACAGGTGGTATGGCTTGCAGAGACCGATCCCAACATTTTCATCCCGCAAATAGATAACTCCTGGCAAGGCTCTATTCCTGCTACGGTCATGATCTACTCCGGCCGCAATCAAAGAAGGTTTATAGAAGGTCCTATAACGGCGGGCAAGCTAAAGCACATCGCCGAAGGCTGGATGAAGTAATTTACATCAGCATCTATTCCTACTTTTGCAACCGGAATACTTACTTCCGGGGAATAATTAATGTCGCTTGAACTCAGGGGAATACGGTCGTACAAAAAGCTGACCCGGCTTATACAGAATGAGAGCTTTGAGCCGCTCATCAGCTGGGGCATACGTATGGCGCTCTCCGGCACGCTCCCGCTCATTTGGGGTATAGCCACCGGCCATGTCACAGATGCCATATGGATAGCGCTAACAGCTGAGGCGGTATCGTGGGTAGAGCTCAAGGGGGCATTTGCATGGCGGGTACGCACACTCATCTTCGGTGCGCTGCTGTCCATTCTCTTTGCAGTTATAGGCACGGTCATTGGCAATAGTATAGTGCTAAGTGTAATGGGTATGTTCTTCGTTGGCTTCCTCGCTACCATGCTCAAGAATATTGGCGACCGCGCCAGCGGGCTTGCTATATGCGTATACCTCCTCTTTATCATTTGTAATGCATGGCCCGTCAATACGGCCGTAGAACTACAGCAGCGGCTGATACTTATAGGCATTGGGGCTGCGTGGCCGGTGGTAGTAGGTATAACCATCTCCCTGGCTACCCCTGCCGAGGAGCCTTTCAGGCGACAGATAGCCCTCATATGGCGCGCTATAGCGTCGTTGGTGGAGGCTATTGCCAATACTGGCAACGATAAAATAAAAAATGCAGAAGGTGAGGTCTATGTAAAGGAGAAGAATGTGCGCACTGCTATGGATAGCTCCTACCAGTTCTATGACCGCATGGCGCACCAGGTAAACAAGGAGGACAACAATCAGCAATACCAGCTTTCCATGCTGCGCAAGTTAGCAGGCCTCGTTGCAGTAAACGTTACCACCATGGGCCTCGAAATGGAGCATATCGCCATTCGTGAGCTGGATAACTCGCTAAGGCTGAAGGCGGCAGCGCTGTTCAACGCCATGCATGAGGCTGTAAACAGGATATCCGTTTTCATCATCAACCTGAAGCCCGAGGAAAAGATCATCGCACAGTCGCACATCAACCGGATGAAAAAGCTCTCTGCCCTTATAAAGCAGTACCCCGCAGCAGGTGACGAAAAAAGCGTACGGTCTATTAACAGGATATTGCTGCTCACCGAGCGTAACGTAAAGCTGCTGGAAAGCGCCATAGCCCGCATGGAGCAAATGGGTGAGGATGTGCCGGTATTCCGTTCTTATTCCCTGATAAAAACTTTATTCATACTCAAGCCCAAGTACCTGCTGAGCAACCTCCGCGATGTATTCAACTTCGATACGTTCAATACCCGCTATGCACTACGCTCCGCCATCGCCGCCACTATTGGCCTGTTCATCTACAAGCTCTTTCATATCGATCACGGCTACTGGATCGCATTCAGCGTTATGATAGTGATACAGCCTTACTTCGGTGCCACGCTCAAGCGAGCTGTTGAGCGGGTGGTCGGCACATTGCTGGGCGGCATTGCGGGTGGCCTGTTGTTGAGGTTGCCAACGGGCATGTATATTACTGAGGCTATAATGTTTGCCACGTTCATATTAATGGTCTACTACGTCCGCAAGAATTATTCGGTCGCAGTGTTCGTTGTTACGCTCAACCTCGTACTACTCTTCAACATAGAAGAAACGTACAATACTAACCTGATGGTTACAAGAGCGCTATGCACTGTAGGCGGGGCCATCCTTGCTATTGGCTCGGGCTTCGCCCTGCTCCCCACTTGGGACCGGAAGTGGCTCCCAGCGCACCTGGCCGCCGCCATCAAATGCAATTACGAATACTACATCAAAACATTTTATGCACCTGAACGCATAACCACCTGGACCAAATATAAACGAGGCGTGGAATCTAAGAACAGTAATGTGTTCGATTCATTCAACCGCTACCTCTCTGAGCCGGGCAGCGGCAAGTCGACAGCCTACTACGATATTATTACACACAATGTTCGTATCACGCGCAATCTCAATAATATCCACCTGGAGCAGGACGAGAAGCGTGCTGCGTCACCCGCACCAGCCGATGAAAGGCAGCAGCGGAAGGTGAATGAAGGGTTGAGCATTTTTAATGAGATCATGGCACTACTGCAGCAGCTTGACAAAAATGAGCAGGCGGGCATTTTGGCTGATGCCCCTCCTACGCCGTTTGCCCTTAATGATGCGCAGGTTGTTGCAGTAGAAAAGGTCATTATCGAATTAAAAACCATTCGTGATGATTTGCGGGCACAGCTTGCCGGGCTACCTGCCTGATAAGTCGTAGATTCGCTGCCATGAATTATCTGGGCCATGCTTTCCTTTCTAACAACGACGGAGAAATACTTACCGGCAATATGATAGGCGATCATGTGAAGGGGCTGAAAGCGCTGGAGGCTTACCCGCCGCGGGTAAAGGCAGGCCTGATGCTGCACCGAAAGATCGATTCGTTCGCAGACGTGCACCCCGCCACACAGCGCGCCAAGCTGCTGTTCAGGCAAGACTATGGCCTGTATTCAGGTGCCATCATGGATACGGTGAATGACCACTTCCTTGCTAACGACCCCAAGTATTTTTTGAATGATGCGGCTTTGTTTTCCTTTACACAATCCGTTTATTTGCAGCTGGAAAAAAACGCGGAATGGTTCCCTTCCCGCTTCGCAGAGTATTTTCAGCACATGCGCACGCACAACTGGCTCTATCATTACCGCACGCTCAAAGGCTTGGAACGGTCTTTGAGTGGATTGCATAGGCGGGCATTGCACATGCCTCCGATAGACAAGGCATATGAAATATTTGTGAGCAACTACTACTACCTGAACCAATGCTATTTTGATCTTATAGGGGACGTAGTGGATTTTGTTAAAATTGAATGGGGAAATGATTATACGAAACAGAAATACTAATTTGCCGGGGTTGACATGTAAAGAGATCATGCGTATTCTATCGCCTAACATAGCCGTTGCCTTATTGTCTGTTTTATTATTTGCCTGTCATTCTGATACGCAAAAGGTATCTGCAAAGGAAAATAATAAGCTCGGCGAAATACCTGCTGTTACTACGCCGCCCGTTCCGCTGCTATATGATACTGTGGGCGAGACTCAAACAAGGATCATACAGCAGCTCGACAATTATTACCGTGCACAGCACCGCATGGGGTTCAATGGCGGCGTGCTTGTAGGCTACGATGGCAAGATAGTATATGAGCGTTATTTCGGCCTTGCCAATAGGGAGCGCAAAGTTCCGCTGTCACAAACGTCATCCTGCCAGCTCGCCTCTGTCTCCAAAACATTTACCGGCGCGGCAATTCTATATCTCAATGAGCACAAGATGCTGGATATCAATAACCCGGTGCAGACGTATATCAAGGAATTTCCGTATGCTAACATCACCCTCAAGATGCTGCTGGCCCACCGATCCGGGCTTTCTGACTATACGCATTGGGTACCCAACTATAACAAAGACACCCGTACGCCTATCACCAACGACGCTATGATAGCACTGATGGCTAAGCATAAGCCCGGCATAGAAGCGCGTCCTAACACAAGATTTAGATATTGTAACACCAATTATGCCTTGCTCGCAACTGTAGTAGAGCGTGTATCGGGCATGAATTACAGGGACTTTATGGACAAATACATCTTCAAGCCACTGGGCATGGAGCATACATTTGTCTATAATCCTGCTAAGCAGCTCCCGCCTGATGCTGCTATCAGCTACAAATACAACTGGGTGCGTGAGCCCGATATGTTTGCAGATGGTGTATATGGCGACAAAGGCATCTACAGTACGCCACAGGATATGTTCCGCTGGGATCAGTCATTCTACCGCAAGCAGCTGCTAAGCAGCGATGCCATCCAGCTGGCCTATACCCCATGCTCGTTCGAGAAGCCCGGGGTAAGGAACTATGGTATGGGCTGGCGCATGCTCTGCTTCCCCAATGGGGCGAAGGTTATCTATCATAATGGCTGGTGGCATGGCAACAACACTTCGTTCTATCGCCTCGAGCAGGACAAAATGTCTATCGTAATATTGGGCAATAAATACAACAAAGGCATTTACCGCCAGGCACCTATGATATACGGCATTGTAAAAGGCTGTGTTGCTGCCCCCGGCTTCGACACTGATGAGTGATGCTATTGCGGCTTCGCCGATATTTTTTCCAGCACCTTTATCCTGCGCTTGTTGCCCACTATCCATAGCAGGTCACCGGCATTAAGTATCACCGTAGATTCCGGGTTCAGCAATCGCTCGTTATTCCGCTCTATGCCTACTATCAGTCCCTTTGTGCGTTCGCGTATCGATGACTCTTTGATCGTTTTACCGGCCAGCAGTGAGTCTTCGCCTACTTCAAATGCCAGCAGGCTCAGCTCATCTTCCAGCGCCCTCTTTGATGTCACATTGTTGCTGTTTTGCAGGTGTTTCTTAAAGGTTACTATCTGGTCATCGGTCCCTATTACATAGAGCATATCCTCCGGGTACAGGCGCTCCTGCTGGTCGGGTGCCTGTATGGTAAATGTGCCCCGCTTGATCATGGCAATATTCACCCCGAATTTTTCTCTAAGCTGCAGCTGCACCAATGGCTGGCCCACGCCAGAAAAGTCGGGGGTTACTATAAAGCGTGTTATATGCGCATCCCATGGTGTCAGGTGCTTGCCCTGCTCCCTAGCGTCAAACTTCTCTTTTTCATTGAAATTGGTCATAAACCTTCGCTCTATCCAGTTCAGCACCACCTGCAGCCGCCTATATGCCAGGGCAAGCAGCAATATCAGTACGCCAAGCAGCGCCAATGCCCATAAGTCAGATAGCAGGCTACGCACAAGGAACCCAATTACAAGCGTGCCCAATACAAAGCGAATGACCTGCAGCCCCACCAGCGGCGCGCGGTAGCTCTTACTGCGCCACAGCCTGGCAGCAGCATCTGGCTGTATTTTGCGGATAGAGAGCGCCCAAAGGAACGGGGCTATGATGGGCAGGGTAACAAGTGTAGCCACCAGGCCTATCAGCGCTGATTGCTTGTTCTCTGCAAACGCCGGCAAGGCATAGCGCGATACCAGGAATACTATAGCAATGATGAGTGTAGTATAAATGACCGTATTCAAAAGGTATGCACGTATGAATTTATTCCAGTCCGTCTCGCTTTTTACCGACTGTGCATTACTGCTGAACCTGTCTATGGCCGATCGCCAGCTGTCGGGCATTTTTGCATAAAGCATGTTGTACATAGGCGTGGATGCCCGTATCATGTACGGTGTTGTAAATGTTGTTAGCGCAGACACTGCTACCGCTATGGGGTACAGGAATGCGCTGGTGATATTAAGGCTCAGTCCTAGTGACGCTATGATAAAGGAAAACTCACCTATCTGCGACATGCTCATGCCGGCCTGCACCGCGCTTTTCAGCGGCTGCCGCGACAGCAGCGCCCCTGTCATTGCGCTCAGCGGTTGGAAGATGATGGTCACCGCAGCTATAAGCAGTATAGGCTTCCAGTGCAGCGGAATGATAGCAGGGTTGATCATCATACCCACCGATACAAAGAATATAGCGCCGAACAACTCTTTTACCGACAGTGTAAGGTGCTCTATCTTACCGCCCACACGCGTCTCTGCCAGTATTGAGCCCATCACGAATGCGCCCAGCGCCGGCGAGAACCCTGCCTTTGTAGCTAGTATCACCATCAGGAAACACAGGGCTAACGAAGTAATGAGCAGCATTTCATCGTTCATTATCTTCCCCGCTTTGCGCAGGATTGTGGGGAGGAAGAATATGCCCGATGCAAACCATATAATGAGAAAGAATACCAGTTTGCCCAGCGGCATCAGCAGCTCTGAGCCCGACAGGGAGCTGCTCATAACTACTGCCGGCAGCAGTGCCAGCATCACGATGGCCACAAGATCCTGCACTATAAGAACCCCGAATACAAGGCTTGCAAATTTTTTCTCCTTTACGCCCAGCTCCTCAAAAGCACGTATAATGATGGTGGTTGATGATATGGACACAATTGCACCCAGGAATATGCAGTCAACAGTTTTCCAGCCTAGCGCCCTGCCTGCAAGGAATCCTACACATAACATTACGCCCACTTCCGTTAATGCGGTGATAAAGGCCGCCCCCCCCACGCGTACAAGCTTTTTAAAGCTGAACTCAAGACCCAGGCTGAACAGCAGGATAATAACACCTATCTGTGCCCACACATCTATGCTGTCTGTGTCTGTTATAGTAGGTGCAAAAGGCACATGCCTGCCCACAAGCATGCCCGCCAGTATGTAGCCAAGTACTATCGGCTGCTTCAGCTTTTTAAATACCAGTGTTACTACCGCTGCAGTACACAGGATAAGGCCAAGGTCCTTTATAAGATCAGGCAGATGATTCATACTAAAAAAAGGTACACTTTTTTAAACCGGCAATTTTTACCGAAGTTCGCAAATAGGAACGTAGAAATTAACTTCGCCATATTGCGAAGTAGTTTTTCTTTTCCAATTCTAAATCCGCGGATAATAATTTATTCGGGGACTTTACAACTTAGTGAAAAAGAAAAAGAACCGGCAAGATGGTAAAGCTAATGGCTTCGTTATTTAATTACTACAATAAAATTCATACCCCTCAACATAGATAGCACATATGGAATATGTAGTACTCGTTAATGAACTGGATGTAGAGCAGGGCACAATGGAGAAAATACAAGCCCATCGCGAAGGCAGGCTGCACCGTGCTATATCTGTCTTTATTTTTAATTCCCGGGGAGAAATGCTGCTGCAGCAGCGCGCTGCAGGCAAGTATCATTCGTCATTATTGTGGACCAATGCCTGCTGCAGCCACCCACGCCACCACGAAAGCATGTACGATGCTGCGGTGCGCCGGTTGAGGGAGGAGATGGGCATAGCATGCGAGCTGCAAAAGATATTTACGTTTCTATATAAAGCCAGGCTCGACAATGAGCTTACAGAACATGAGCTCGATCATGTATTTACAGGCATAAGCGATGATGCCCCATTACCCGACCCTGCCGAGGTTGCAGCCTGGCGATACATTAAGATGGATGATCTCGATGCTGAGATCGCTGGCAACCCTGCAGCTTTTACCGAATGGTTTAAAATATGCCTGCGCGACTGGCGCGAAGAGCTATCCGCAACAATATCGTAAGCTATTGCGCTACCTCTCAGCTGGTTATGGTTGCGCATTATTAATAGGAGCCTGACCTTAAACCTTTTAAGTAAATTGCGGTCAAATAATCTTACGTCTAATGATTATGATGAACCGTGTAGGCCTTGTTCTTTGCCTTCTGTTACTTTCCTTTCCATCCTTCGCTCAAATCTTCGCCATCTCAGGCCGCATAGTTGACCAGAAAGATACTGCTGCGCTTATCAGTGTTACTGTCCGCCTCACTAAGACGGACGATACATCGGTGAAGAATGGTAATGTAACCGATGCTGATGGTAATTTTACAATCGGCAGCGTAGCACCCGGCCCATACAGCCTCCAGATCGACTACCTCGGTTACAACTCAGTAACGCGCACAGTAACGGTAACAGACCAGGATGTAAATCTCGGTACCATAACAATGACCACGGGCACACGCCAGCTGAAAACAGTGACCATAGCGGGCAAGCAGGTGCGGGCAGAGCAGGTGGGAGATACCTCTAGCTTCAATGCGGGCGCCTACAAAACTAATCCCGATGCCAGCGCCGAGGACCTCGTATCAAAGATGCCCGGTGTCACATCTGACAACACCGGCGTAAAGGTAAACGGTGAAGCTGTGCAGCAGGTATACGTAGATGGCAAGCCATTCTTCGGCACCGATCCTTCACTCGCGCTCAAAAACCTGCCCGCGGAAGTGATCGATAAGATACAGGTATTCGATAAGCTAAGCGATCAGTCAATGTTCACGGGGTTCGATGATGGCAGCTCTCAGAAGACCATTAACATCATCACTAAGCGCAATAAAAACGAAGGCGTATTCGGCAAAGTGTATGCCGGCTACGGCACCGATGAGCGCTACATCGCCGGCGGCAACCTCAACTTCTTCAATGGCAATCGCAGGATATCGCTCATCGGCCTTTCCAACAACATCAACCAGCAAAACTTCAGCTCTGAAGATGTGTTAGGCATTACCGGTAGCAGCGGGCAGGGCAGGGGCGGCGGCGGCCCGCGTGGAGGTGGTGGTCGTGGCAGCTCAGGTGGCCAGGGCGGCCCCGGCGGCGGAGGCGGCAATAACTTCATGGTAGGGCAGCAAGGCGGCATCACTACTACGCATTCGCTGGGCTTCAACTACAGCGATAACTGGGGCAAGAAGGTGAAGGTGACAGGCAGCTATTTTTTCAATGCTACCAATAATGTGGTTAGTAGCTCTGTAGTACGCGACTACTTCTCCGATATCTCTAACATTTACCGCGAGCAGAATTTCTCAGAATCAAAGAACCAGAATCATCGTGTAAATATGCGCCTTGAGTATACGATGGATTCATTCAATTCTATCACATTCACGCCAAACATCAGCTTCCAGAAAAACAATACCATAAGCACCACTTACGCTACCGACAGCATTGGCGGCCTGCCCGCCAGCATCTCTGATATTCGCAATACGGCTAACAATACAGGTTACAGTGCGTCTGGCAACTTCCTTTACCAGCACAGGTTTGCAAAGCCACGCCGCACCATATCATTCAACGTAAATTCATCGTTGAATGAAAAGACCGGCGACGGCTCATACTTCTCACACAATATTTTCTACGAGCCACTCAACGATACCACGCGCGATCAGCAATACGATCTCTACAACAATACCAATACCATATCAGGCAATGTTACCTACACCGAGCCCGTCGGCAAAAAAGGACAGCTGCAGCTGAGCTACAATCCATCTGTTTCGCTTCGCCATTCCGACAAGCAAACGTTCAATCGCGATAGCATTGTTAACGACTACTCATCGCTCGATACGCTGCTGTCTAATAAGTACGACAACACATACACTACGCAGCGCGGTGGCCTCAGCTACCGCATAGGTGATCGTAAGCTCAATTTCAACGTTGGCGCAAACTTCCAATATGCAATGCTCGACGGGGAACAGCAGTTCCCACGGCCATTTACACTCGAGCGCACATTTACCAATGTGCTGCCCAATGCCATGCTCAACTACAAGTACGATGACGGCCGCAATATCCGCATCATGTACCGCACCAACACTACTGAGCCATCCATCACCCAGCTGCAAAATGTAGTGGACATCTCTAACCCCCTGCTGCTGCGCACCGGCAATGCCACACTCAACCAGGCTTACGAACACACGTTCATTACCCGCTACGGGCTTACCAAGGGAAAAACAGGCCGCAATTTTTTTCTTAACGTATATGCCAACTATGTAGACGACTACATAGGCAACCAGAATATTATCCCCTCGCGCGACTCTGTTTTCGTAGAGCCTATATCTGGTGTCGCAATAGACATACCAAAGGGTAGTCAGCTCACACGCCCGGTCAATCTCTCCGGCTATTGGAGTGCGCGCTCTTTCCTCACTTACGGATTTCCTATTGAGACCATCAAATCAAACCTAAATCTGAACGGCGGATTTAACTTCAACCAAAATCCCGGCATGATCAATGACGTGGTCAATTATTCGCGCTACTACACCCCGTCGTTCGGCCTGGTGCTCGGCAGCAATATCAGCGAGAACCTCGACTTTACGCTGTCTTATAATGGCAACTACAACATTGTGCGCAACACAGTACAAACGCAGGCCAACACATCCTATTACAGCCACATCGCATCCCTCCGTTTCAACTGGATATTCCTGAAGAACTTTGTGCTCAATACCAGCGCTATTCATAACTACTATACCGCATTCAGCAACACAGAAGACCAGAGCTTCGTGCTGTGGAATGCATACCTCGGCTACAAAATGCTAAAGAGCCGCGCACTCGAGGCCCGGCTATCTGTCTATGATATCCTCAACCAGAACCGCAGCATCACACGTAATGTTACAGATCTGTATGTAGAGAACAATGTGACCCAGGTGCTGAAGCAATACTTCATGTTCCAGCTTACCTACACCGTGCGCAGCTTCAAGGGCAGCGCCGGGGCAGCCGCTAATACACTGGCACCCGCAGACGAGGAGACCCGCCCCCAACGCCCCGCCGGCGAGAGGGGCACCCGCGGAGAAAGAGGTAGCCGTGGAGAAAGAACGGAGAAAGGACAGTAAGGCAAACAAAAATACACAGTCATTGCCCAACGCTATTTGGGCAGGTACCCCACACCTCCAAGGTGTGGGATACCTCTGGTGGAAACCTAAAAAGGCCGGGGCGATAAACCCCGGCCTTTTTATTTTTCCCTTTTCCCTTTTGACCTTGCGATAGCACCTATTCCACTATCAGCCGCTTTACCACCGGCGTATTGTTGTCATTGGTGAACTGCACCTTGATGAAATACATTCCCCTTGCCAGCGATGCAGTGTTTACCTCGTAGCTGCTGTTATTAATGCCATCAACACTGGCCACTACACGGCCTGTAGCATCCTGCACCACTATATGCTTCATGGGTATACCTGTAGAGATAGTCACGCGCTCATCTGCAGGGTTAGGATATACCGATACTTCGGTGCTCGCATTAATTTCGTTCACCGATACCACATTCGTGCAAACAAGATTATAAAGGAATATGGTCGTCAGCGAATCCACCGTCTTGAACATCGCCGCATTCGACGACCACGGCACATGCCCCTGCCCCGGGAATATCTTCGTCATATGGTACACACCCTGCGAGGTCATTGCACTTTCCAGCACACCCATGCCGCACAGCTTCACCTGGCAAAATCCACCCAGCGGCTTGCCGCAGTTGTATGGCACCACATTGTCTGCCGTTCCCTGGAAGTTAACCGATGGCTTATCAGATGGATTGATGAACGACGCCATGTTAAGCGCGCCCGCAAGGTCTATCACAGCCTTTGTTTTGGTGGTGTAGCCAGCATTGCCGCTGTTACCTTCAAATCCGCCATTGGCAGCCATGGCTGTGGCAATGTGTGGTGGGCATTCGCTTATGTCGCCCAGGTAGCCTACGTGCATATACAGCACTGCTCCGGCAGAGTTGCCGCCTATAAATATGTTGTTAGTGTCTATCTTGTAGGTGTTGGTCGTAGCAGCGTCCTTCATAAAGTAGCGTATTGCAGCCTTGCCATCACTCATAGCTTTTGCTACCTCGTCTATGGGCACCGTAGAGTCCGGCGACACCATGTTGGCAAATGTAGTAAGCCTGTAGTCTATAGATGCTGTTACATAGCCCCGCCGCGCAAAGCGCACGCACAGCGAGTCCACCGTCACATCGCTGCTGCGCGTGCCCTCTATAAAGCTGCCGCCATGCCCCAGAATTATCAGTGGCCTCGCAGGCAGCGCATCGCCCACTGGCTGATATATATCCATCTTCAGGCTATACGGCACAGAGTACACCACGCTGTCCAGCGATACTGTCGGGAACAGCTCAGTAGTATAGCGGCCTGCGGGGCACTGCGCATTGGCTGCCCCTGCGCCCAGCAGCAGCCCGCATAGTATTGTGTATAATTTTTTCATCGTTGTGTTTTTTTTATTGCTGAAATTCAATACAATATAATAATTTATCTGATAATCTTTTTGCATAGCCAAAGTTTACCGTACTTGCACTGCCGTGCAGCAGCAGAATAGCGGTTTTTAGCTAACTTTATCCGCTAGCGGGGCATATCACCTGCCACAGGCTTTTAATGCTTTACTAAGACTCACACACATGGATTGGTTTAAAAATTGGTTTGGTTCGCCTCATTACAAGATACTCTATCAAAACAGGGATGAGCTCGAAGCGCAGGAGTTTGTAGAAAATCTGCTTGCTTACCTGCAGCCGCCTCCCGGTAGCCTCATGCTCGATATTGCGTGTGGCGAGGGCCGCTTTGCACGCCAGCTGGCAGAGCATGGCTACGATGTTACAGGTATCGATATCTCCGTTCAAAGTATAGAGGAGGCCAAGGCGTTTGAAGATGAGCGCCTGCAGTTTTTTTTGCAGGATATGCGGTTCCCGTTCTATATCAACTACTTCAACTACGCTTTCAATTTCTTCACCAGCTTCGGCTATTTCGCCCACGATCGCGACCATGCACTTGCCGCCAAGTCATTTGCCGCAGCATTGCAAACAAATGGTATCCTCGTGGTCGACTATCTCAACTATGATCAGGTACTGGCCAACCTTGTGGCGGAAGAGACTGTGCAGCGCGGGGAGCACACTTTCCACATCACCAGGCGGGTAGAGCGCAAGCACATTATTAAAGACATCAGCTTCATCGATGAAGACAATAACGAGCATCGTTATTCAGAGAGTGTTGCAGGGTTCTCGCTCAGCGATTTCAATAAGCTGTTCCGCGCGGCGGGCATGGCCCTCGTAGCCACCTTTGGCGATTACAAGCTACGGCCCTACCATCCCACAGAGTCGCCACGGCTCATAATGATATTTAAGAAGAAGCATGCATAGCCCCCTGCACGACAAGCTTGTCTATTGGGACCATGTGGTTTGGTTTTACGTCAATACCCAGTGGCACAACAGGGTACTCGACGTCATCATGCCATTCCTCCGCAATCAATGGACCTGGTCGCCGTTGTATTTGTTCCTGCTGCTGTTTATGACATCGCGTTTCGGTAAGAAGGGGTGGTTCTGGTGCGTTGCATTCCTCATCTCCTTCATCCTGTCAGATCAGATCAGCGCCACGCTTATAAAGCCTTATATCCACCGCCTGCGTCCCTGCAATAACCCCGCGCTTGCAGATATTGTGCACTTGCTGGTACCTTGTGGCAGTGGCAAGAGTTTTCCATCATCACATGCGACTAATCACTTTTCACTGGCAGTATTCAGCTCGCTCACGCTGGGCAGGTATGCCCGCTGGGTATGGCCGGTATCTTTGCTGTGGGCTTTCTCTGTGGTCTATGCGCAGGTATACGTAGGCGTGCATTACCCGCTCGATGTTATTTGCGGCGGCATCCTCGGCGCGGTGATAGGTATTACCACCGGCACACTATTCAATCGCTACATAGGCTTGACACCCGCTGCACCTACCGCTTAGTCTCCAGGAATTTATCCAGGTCGGTCTGCGAATCTTTGTAGGTGAATTTCGATGCGAGGTCTGCAAAGTTGTCTTTATCTGTAGTAATGTCATATGCCCACTTCGCAAAATCCACCTTACTGCTTTCGAACGTAAACCAATCCATGATCACGCTCACCTGGAAGGTCGATATTTTTTCCTTCTTCAGCTCGTCTTTCAGCAGCTTCATTTTCTCAGTATCTGTAGCCTTTGCATTCGTCCTTGTCTTCAGCTTTTTTGTTTCCGCATCGGTCAGTGTGCTCTCTTCCATGCTTATGGGCGAGGCGCCTGCGCTTGTTCCTCCGGCCGGTGGCGCGTAGTCGTCATCTGCTTTTTTGTTGCGGCCGTCATTGTCCGGCACAGGGGCCGCACTGCGGTCGTCATTACGCTCACGACGATCATCATATATATCATCTCCCCGGTTCTGTCCGCGGTCATTGTTTACGTCATCACCTTGGCGCTGGCCCTGGCCGTTAGGGGTATATTGTCCTCCCTTATACTGGTCATACCCACCGCGTGGCGTGTTGCCTGCATATGGCCCGCCTGTAGGCTCCTCGCGCTGCTGCACGCCGCCATTATAGGGGTCGTAGGTAAACAAAGTCACCATACCCGGCGATGTGCGCACTCTGCCCCTGTATATCACCTCCTGGTACCCACGCCCCCAACGCGAAGAGGGTGCGCCAAATATCCTTATGGAGTGTATGCCCGGTGGCAGGTCGCCAACGGTTATAGAGGTGCCGCGTTTATTAAAATACCTGCCATCTACCGATACTGTTATCGGTGAATTGTCTGTCATGTTCACCCGTAGCATCGATTGTCCGTTGGCTGTTGCTGCCATGCACACTACGGCTATTAGCGCTATAAATATCTTCGTCATAGAAATGGCTTGTAATTCTCAAAATTATCTCCAATTGTCGTGCCAAATGCCCGCCACCCTGAAAATTAACATTTTACCCACCCACTAGTAATGCGCACAATATTCCTGCCGATACGCCAGCATTCAGCGACTCTGCGCCGCCCCCGCGCGGTATCATTACTTCCATATCTGCCAGGGCAACAAGATCGGGCGATAGCCCCCGCGACTCATTGCCAATAAGCAGCACGCCGGCCGCAGGCTTTGCTACCTCGTATATGTTTTTGCCATTGAGCGTAGCCGCTATCCTAGGTAGTTTTGTCGTTGTAAGCCAGGTTGTAAGGTCTGCTTTATAGATATCTACCCGCAGGTGCCCGCCCATAGCGCTTTGCACCACTTTGGGATTATATACATCCACGCATCCCGGTGAGCATATCACCTGGTTTATACCAAACCAGTCCGCTATCCGTATTACTGTGCCCATATTGCCGGGGTCCTGCAAATTATCCAGCGCTATGCACCAGTCTGTAAAATCAGGCATGCTCTTTGCAACGGGTAGCGCAGCCACCAGCATTACCTGGTTGGCCGTTTGCAGGGAAGATAGTGCCGATAGCTCGTGGTCCTTTACAATATGTAACTCCGCTTCAGGGTGCCTTGATATGAGTTCATCATATTCACTGGCCCACTCTTCGGTGGCAAGTATCATTTGCAGCTTGCTGCTGCTGCGTAGCCATTCAGCCGCTATCTTTTCTCCCTCGGCGGTAAATACTTTGTATTCCTCGCGGAATTTTTGCTGCGTTAACGACCGAATATATTTATTTTGCGCCTTGGATAGCATATGCTGCAAATCTATATTAATTGTGGGTAACTGATAAATGAATAGCACGGTATTTCATTCCTGTAAGTATTGCCGCATACTGTTGCTCGCAGTCGCTATCTTTTCGGTGGGTTGCCGTGGCACCAAGCACCTCACCGATGGGCAGAACCTGCTGCGCTCGGTGACCATAGATCTGAAGTCAGATAAGGTAATGATAAACCGCGGTGAGATCAAGGACAACCTCTACCGCCGCTCCATACAGAAGCCCAATTACCGGATGCTTCGCGTATTCCCTACCAAATTGGGGTTATACAATATGCGGTATAAGAAGCTCAAAGACCGCCCTGCAGATTCATTATCCAAATGGGTGGAGCGCCCCATCATTTTCGACTCGGCACTGATGCACCGGTCGGCAATGAACATGAAGAACTATCTCTTTTACCAAGGGTACTTTTTCGCCCGCGTGCGCGACACAGTTACCTTCTCCGGTAAAAAGGCTTATGTGAAGTATCTCGTTGACGCAGGCGCCAATTACCTCATTAACCGCATCAACTACGACGTTGACGATAGTAATGTTGCCCGTGTGGTAAGGGCTGCGGCAGATGGTTCCTCCCTGCAGAAAGGTACTGAGTTTACCTACAGCCTGCTTGATGAGGAAAAGAGCCGCATCACCGCAGTGGTGCGAAACAATGGCTACTACCGCTTCTCGCAGGAGAATGTCACTTTCAAAATAGACACCTTCGACAAAGCCTTTTTTAAGATCGCCGAGAATCCTTTTGAGAATGCAATAAACTTCATTTCGCAGACCAAGAGCAATCGCAAGCAAACGATAGATATCGACGTGGTCATCCGCCCCGCCGATGACTCATCAGTTTACACGCACTACACCATAGGCTCCGTAACTGTTTACCCCGACTACAGCTCGGCCTCCGATCTCCGGGACAGTACCATGAAGAAGCGCTCTATCAAAGGCATTGACTTCAAGTATCACGATGAATATGTGAATGCCAAGGTGCTCTACGAGCATATCTTCCTCAATCCCGGCAAGGTATACTCCCAGGCCGACTACGACAAAACCCATGTAAAGCTCAATGAGCTGGGTATCTTCCGCTACGCCCGCATACAGTTTCGGGAGAACAGGCTCGACCACGACAAGCTCGATTGCAGCATTCTGCTCAACCGCACGAAGAAATACGACTTTTCACCCACTGTGGAAGCCTCCAGCGGGTCTACCTATGCGCTTGGCTCGTCAGTAGGTATCAGCTTCTGGGACCGCAACTTTATGAAGGGTGCTAACCTCCTCACCATAAGTGCCAATGGTGGTATAGAGCTCACCTACGACGATAGGGGGCAGGATAATGTCAAAGACCGCTTTCACCTGCTCACGGAGTATTACAGCCTTAAGGCCAGTATAGACTTTCCTAAGTTCCTTGCGCCAGTAGCGTCAAAGCTTTTCGACAACAGCAACCTCCCGCACACCATTGTAGGCCTCAGCGAGAATGTGATCAACCGCGTCAATTACTTTACGCTCAACAATACTACTGCAAACTTCACCTATAGCTGGCGGGAAACCTCCACCAAAAGCTGGAGCTTTTCACCCGGTTTCATCAACATCATCAGGGTCAAGCGCACCGACTCGTTCATTAAGGTGCTGGAGGGTAATCAATACCTGCAAAATAGCTACAAGGAAAACTTTATAGAAGGCGAGAACCTTACATTCAAATTCGATGACCTCATAAAGAAACGTGGCCGCAATTACTCCTACGTCAAGCTGGGCTTCGAAGAGGCTGGCGGATTGCTCACCGCTTTTAATAGTGTAGGCTCCGCGCTCAATAAGCTTTATACGCTTGAGTATGCGCAATACAACAAGTTCGATTTTGATCTTGGCCACTACTTCACACTCACGCATTCAGTGTTTGCTTTCCGCTTTTACGGTGGGGTGGGGCTGCCTTATGGCAACTCTGCCGTGCTGCCCTACATCAAGCAGTATTTTGCAGGCGGCCCTTACAGCCTCCGTGGCTGGAAGATACGTACGCTGGGTCCCGGCAGTTACTTCGATCCCGCTACTGATACCAATAATAGGATAAACCAGATAGACCGCACGGGCGATATAAAGCTGGAGCTGAATGGCGAATACCGGTTCCCGATAGCGCCGCTCTTTGCAGGTGCTGTAAAGATGAATGGCGCCCTCTTTTTTGATGCGGGCAACATATGGCTGGCAAAGAAAGATAAAAGCTATCCCGGCGGCGAGTTCGCGCTCAATACCCTGGGGCAGAGCATAGCCACCGATATAGGTGCCGGTGCCCGCTTCGATATTGCCTCCTTCCTCACCTTTCGCCTCGATGTGGCCATGCCCGTAAAAAAGCCATACATACACACTAATGGCGGCTGGGTGTTTCGCGACATAGCACCGTTCAGCTCAGGGTGGCGTTCTGAGAACCTGGTACTCAACATTTCTATCGGCTACCCGTTTTAGTCGCCCGGGTATACCCGGCAGGTGTCTGCGCTTACGTAATTTGCCTGTTTATCATATCTTTGGCCTTATGCGCAACATTAAGATCATTGAGGTCCGGTCAGAGATAGGAGCAGGTACACGCGGCGCCAGCCTCGGTATTGATGCTATTAAGATCGCAGCACTGGATTTTATGAGCAACCTCTTTGTCAACTTCCCTTCCGAGGTTGTAGAGAACGAGAACCGGTTGCTTTATGAACCGGTTGCCTCGCCATACGCCAAGCGCATACAAGGTATACATACCATGTATGAGCGCGTATCTTCGGCAGTCTGCGATACGGTAAAGTCCGGCCTTTTTCCGCTGGTGTTAGCGGGCGATCACAGCACAGCAGGCGGCACCATAGCCGGCCTCAAGATGGCACGGCCCAAGCGCCGCCTCGGCGTGGTGTGGATCGATGCCCATGCCGATATGCACTCGCCATATACCACGCCCTCAGGCAATATGCACGGCATGCCATTATCCATAAGCCTTGCAGATGACAATGTAGAGAGCCAGGTACACAACCCGGATCCTAAAACGGTAGACTTGTGGAACAAGCTGAAGAGCATAGGAAAGATAGAGCCAAAAATACTGCCCGAGGATATCGTATTTATAGCCCTTCGCGACTTTGAAAAAGAAGAAGAGGCGATAATAAGGAAGAGCAACATTAAGGTGATACAGGTAGCTGAGCTGCGCCGTAAAGGGGTGGAAAACGTGGTGCGGCAGACTTTTCAGCACCTGGCCAACTGCGATGATATTTATGTGTCTTTCGATGTCGATAGCCTCGATAGCTCCATCTCCCGCGGCACCGGCACGCCCGTAAGCAATGGACTCAAAGAGCGTGAGGCCGAGGACCTGGTAGCATCATTCATGCAGCATCATAAGATATGCTGCTTCGAGATAGCGGAGGTCAATCCCACGCTAGATAAGGAGAACCTGATGGCGGAAATAGCTTTCAACATACTGCAGCGCAGCGTCAACCTGCTGCTGCTCAACTAACCCGGCTAACAATGTCTTATCGACTACTCACCTGTTTACCCACTTACCCTTTTAACTGACCAACTTATTTGGTAATTACCAGCTTCATCTTACGTCCCAGTATGGCATCGCTCTCTGGGGGCAGTGGCGCGTTCGGCGTGTAGCGCACCACGCTGATGCGGTCAAAGTATATCGTATCTCCCGCCTTCACCCTTTGATAAAAGCCCGGTGTCTCCTCATTTATTTTCGACTGGCTTGCCGGTATGTAGCGTGTCAGCACATCGGGCAGGGTATCGCCATGGCAATACATCGATGCGAAGTCTGTTTTTATCTGCAGGTTGCCTATAGAGTCCTCGTATAGGTTGCGCTCGCCAAATGTGAAGTTAAAGCTCACCACTTTGTACGTGCGCCCCATCGAGTCGCGGGAGGTGAGGCCCTGCTTCATCAGGTCGCTGAATTGTTTTTTTGGTATGGTGCCTTCCCGCACTTCCGAGTTGCCCAGGTACACATCAGGCACCGTCATCCGCCGTGCTTTAGGGGCAGCGCCTGCCGCAGCATTTTTTCCTTTTTGCTGGGCCAAAAGGTTGATACACACCAACAGCAGGATAACCGCAAATAAACTTCCCGTACGCTTCATGATGTTCAAAAATAAAAAAATATAAGTAAATAAGGTGGTAAATTCCTTTTAGGCTGTGCGGGAATAGGGCCCGTAGATGCGTTACTGTACCTGCTTACGTTTCAATTTCCGGTTTGCTCCCGGTTTTTACCGGTGGACCGGCAAGGTGTATGTTGCTTAACTGATTGTTTTTTAGTGAATTATATTTTATTTTCGGGCTTTTTTCCGGTTGCCGGTGTAAAATATTTACCGGAAATGTGGTGGCGATCAGTTCCATTACACCCCCTCAATCATTCCGTGCTTTTAGTGCACCTGCATCTACGTTTCAATTTCCGGTTTGCTTCCGGTTTTTACCGGTGGGTCGGCAAGGTGTGTGTTGCTTAACTAATTGGTTTTTAGTCGATTATGATTTGTTTTTAGCGACTTTTTCCGGTTGCCGGTGTAAAATACTTACCGGAAATGTGGTGGCGATCAGTTCCATTACACCCCCTCAATCATTCCGTGCTTTTAGTGCACCTGCATCTACGTTTCAATTTCCGGTTTGCTTCCGGTTTTTACCGGTGGGTCGGCAAGGTGTGTGTTGCTTAACTAATTGGTTTTTAGTCGATTATGATTTGTTTTTAGCGACTTTTTCCGGTTGCCGGTGTAAAATACTTACCGGAAATGTGGTGGCGATCAGTTCCATTACACCCCTCAATCATTCCGTGCTTTCAGTGCATCTGCATCTACGTTTCAATTTCCGGTTTGCTTCCGGTTTTTACCGGTGGGCCGGAAATGACCATGTGCTGTAACTAGCTCATTATAAATTGTTTATGCAGGCTTTGTGAGCGAATTTCCGGTTGCCGGATAAATTGATTTTGCACTGCCCGCAGCTACCCTTTCCTTATTTTGTACCCTCGTGGGGGTGAGCTCCTTAGTTTTACCTGTAAAGGTGGGGAGGGAAAACGGGTTTTGCAAAATGAAGTTTTATGATAAGCCGTTTTCTGCTACATCATGTGCCGTATGCTGTACATGATGTAAATTTCTTTTGGCTGTGGGCGCGGGTTGTAGGTGATTTTTCGTCTTTTTTGGCTTGGGTAGTATGTAGGGGTGTTTGCAATTCAAAAAGGAGGATGGAAATATGGGTCTAATGCCCCGCCTGAATCTATGAAAGATCTATTTTTGTTCGGCCCTTGCGTATACCCTGCGCGAGTTTGGTGGAGGGGACACCAACAAAGGCGGAATCTATTTTTGTTTCGCAAGCGAGACGCTTGCGGGAGTTAGGGCGAAGCGAGACGCTTCGACCCGTGGCGATACACTAAAAAAATAAAGCAGGCCGTGAAGCCTGCTTTATTTCTAACTTAAGTTTAAACCTACTTTTTGATAGTAAGCTTTTGTGTGCTTGTATTACCATCGCTGCTTTGTATCGCAACTAAATACAGCCCTGGTGTAAGCTTATCTGTTTTCAGGTATCCTCTGCCCGAGACGAATGTGATTTGACCACTATAAACACTACTTCCCGCTGCATTGATCACTTTAATATCTGCGGGCTTGTCCACTGGAATTTCTTGCAGAATGGTTATGTCGTTCGCAGCAGGATTGGGGTAAATGGTGTACCCTGCCTGTGCGGTAGCCGCATCGGCCAAATACCCGCCGTTATTCAATTTAGGAGAGCAGGCATTGACGGTCACTTGTTGATACCCCCAGCATTCGCCGGGAATAACATACCATATGTGTGCGCGGTCGTTAGGTGCAGTGGGCACAGCGGATGGTGCCGTTAGCACACCCGTGCTGCCCACCATGGTGAAGTTGCTATTTAAACTGTACCATGTGCCGCCTGTTGCGTCTATATCCAGGTCGACTACTTCTGAAGTGCAAAGATCAAAGTCGCCGGATCCTGATACGCTTACGGTGTATGGTGTAGTAACATTCACAGTAGCTGTTACCGCACATTTATCGAATTGAAATAACCGGTAGGAAACCTCTGAAGTTCCGATTCCTGAGCTGTATTGCACAATTCCAGTTCCTGTCCCTACGCTAGCAACACTTGTGTTAGTGCTGCTCCATGCCCCGCCTGATGGTGATCCCGAAAGGGTAGTGCTTTTACCAAAGCAGAAGCTTGTCGTGCCAGTCATCGTGGGTAATTCATGCACTGTAAACTGGTAAAAGGACTGACATCCATTAGGCATAGTCAGGATCACATTTGCAGTTGTTTCGGTAGTTGTTCCTGCAGCTAGCCTTCCATCACTGGCAATTGTGATAACCGAAGTGTTACTGGTACTCCATGTTCCACCACCGGCGCTTCCTGCCATTTGGATATTTATGTTGCCCAAACAGATATCGTGGAGATTGGGCGGGCTATTCGGGTTTATTGTAATCGGGTAACCGGATTGTATAACTGATATTTCCTTGGTGGCATAGCAGCCGCTTGGCAAAGTATAAGTAACGGTGGCATACACAGGAGAAACAGTGCCCGTGTACACAGCATTGATAATGCCGGTCATACTACCTACAGTTAGGTTTGAAATGTCACTGCTGCTCCATGAGCCGCCGGCTGTTGCGTCGGAAAGTGTGGCCGAGGCGCCATTACATATTTCTGATATGCCCGATATCGCATCAGGATTAGCATTTACCGTCACAGTAGCTACAGCATAGTATCCACCGCTCACCGTATAGGTGATTGTAGCAGTGCCATCAGCTATACCGGTTACAACACCGTTCGCGGAGCCTATGGTTGCGATTCCTGTATTACTGCTGCTCCATGTGCCTCCACCGGTAGCGCTTGCAAGGGTGGTGTTCATGCCCACGCATACTGACAGCATACCTGTGATTGCAGCCGGGTTTACTGTTACTACTGTTGTAGCATAGCAGCCGCCGGACAATGTATACGAAATAATGGTTGTACCCGGATCAACACCAGTTACAAGCCCCGTGCTTGAACCTACCGTGGCAATCGCCGTATTGGTGGATGTCCACGTGCCGCCAGATACCGAATTTGTTAATGTGATAGTAGCGCCATCGATAACGGTAGATGGTCCGCTGATCGTGGCAGGAGTCTGATTCACAGTGATCGTCACCGTCTTATAGCAGCCAGTGGATAACGTGTAGGAGATCGTTGCCGTTCCCGCGAGAACGCCAGTAACTACACCAGATGAATTAACAGTGGCTACGCCGGTATTACTACTACTCCATGTGCCGCCGCCGGTTGCATTGCTCAGTGAGGTTGTGGCCCCTTCACATACCGAGGTTGTGCCGGTTATTGTGGCAGGAATTGGGTCGATCGTGAATGTCAACGTGGCCGTGCAGCCAGTTCCGGACAAGTAGGTCACCGTAGCCGTTCCTGCAGTTACACCGGTAACGACTCCTGTAGTTGAGTTTATCGAAGCATTGGCATTGCTACTACTCCAGGTGCCACCTGCCGGTGTTGCCGTAAGTGTGGTGGTTTGATCTACGCATACACGGCTGCTACCTGCAATGACCGCACCTACGGTTACTGTAGTATAGAAATAACATCCATTTCCCCTGGTATACGTTATGTTTGCTGTACCTGCGGATACGCCGACAATTGGCGTAGATGTTTGGGCCGGTGTTGATACCGTAGCTACTGCGGTATTGTTGCTGGTCCAGCTGGGGGTAGTACCTCCACTGTATAACATTGTGGATGATCCGGTACACATAGTAGTTGTGCCTGTTATTACAGCAGTAGGTAAAGGATTTACCGTAAAGGGTTTTGATATAGTGCAATTTCCCCCTATAGTGTAGTAAATTGTCCCTGTACTACCTAAAGGTTCGCCACCACTTAATCCCGTAACAACTCCTGTTGAGGAGTTTACACTAACAACTGTAGAAAAGGCTGTTGTAGACCAGGTGCCCCCGGTAACTGAATGGCTCAAGGTAGAAGTGTACCCTACACAGGCCTTCGCGGTGCCGCTTATTGCAGGTATAGGATTTGAGTACACAAAAATGGTATGAGGAGTACTTTCAGTGGAGTATGATATATTGACGGACCCATATGCAACCCCGGTAACAACCCCGCTGGAGCTTACGGTTGCTCTGCTCGTATTTGAGCTACTCCAGGTTCCGCCGGTGGCCGTGCTTGTTAACGTCATTGTATAGCCTAAACATACTCCGTTTGGTCCTGTTATCTGTCCTCGCGCTCCTAAACAGCACAAGCATATTAGTAATGACAAAATCATTTTACTTATCATAATAATTAATTTAAATGTGAAAATTTTATTTCAGTCGCTACTCCTGGCCGGGAATGATATAGCAAACTTACATACGGCAACAATCGTTTCAAAAGAAATTGAGCTGCAATATGTTACGTACAGTGACAATTTGTCACTAATAGTGAAACGCTGATTAATTCAAGGTGACAAGGGGAAAGAAACGCTAATAACTCCATATCAGTCGTTCGATGGCGATGAGCAGTCGTTATCCGTTGAAGCCAATATTTCTTCGAGGGGAACTTTATAATAACTGGCGAGCTGGTGAAGTGTTTTTATACTAAGGCCCTTATACCGGCCGTTTTCTATCTGGCTTATTACCGTGTGGCTAAAGCCTATACTGCTTGCTACCGAGGTGAGCTTTTCGTTTCTTGAATGGCGGATGCTATATAGTTTGCTGCCTATTTGCTGAAACAAGTGTACTAAAGATGTAGTAGTCGTTTGCATGATATTTTAGTTTTCCCGTGAGCGTAGTAATAGGGGTTAAATAGACGGGTATTCAAATTTAGGGTGCGCGGTCCGCAACGCATAATATTCTTTTTTAACGGTCGAAAAACTTTTTTAACGGTAAAATGTCTGCTGCTTTTCAGGGTTTTGCCTTTGTTGGTGGCCCGACACCAACAAAGGCGGAAATCTATTTTGTGTCGCAAGCGAGGTGTCTGCAAGGGGCAAGGAAGCAGGACGTTTCGACCCCGTGAGTGGCAGGGCCCTACGCAAACACGGATGCCTCCGTAGGTGGCCAAGCCCTGTAGCACTGTATATGGTAAGTATGTTATGCTCCGTAGGAGCTACCCGGCCGGAGGTCGGAGCTAATTCACGCACAAAGTGAAAGTTTTTTTACTTTTTATTTTTCACTTTTAATTTTTTCCCCTACTTTTGCGCTCCAATTCTCATATTGCTCTTATTAAGATTGCATTGGGAGAAAATAGTAGCTGACCTGAGCTTGTCGAAGGAAGGCGAACATTCGTTAACACCAAAACTAATTTAAATGGCTAAAGAAATCAGCGGCTTCGTAAAGCTGCAGGTAAAAGGCGGCACGGCAAATCCAGCCCCGCCAATCGGCCCGGCGCTCGGCTCAAAAGGCGTCAACATTATGGAATTCTGCAAGCAGTTCAATGCACGCACGCAGGATAAGATCGGGAAGATACTCCCGGTTACACTTACAGTTTACACAGACAAATCTTTCGATTTCGTTATCAAGACCCCTCCTGCCGCAGTTCAGCTTATGGAGCTGGCCAAGCAGCCCAAAGGGTCTAAAGAGCCAAACCGTCAGAAAGTAGGTAAGGTTTCCTGGGCACAGGTAGAAGAAATAGCCAAAGACAAAATGCCTGATCTGAACTGCTTTACCCTCGAAAGCGCCATGAAAATGGTAGCAGGTACCGCACGCAGCATGGGCTTCACTGTAGAAGGCACCGCTCCCTGGGCTTAATCCATTTTTTTACCTTATTAAATTTCTGATAATGGCGATCACTAAAAAAAGAAAAGCTGTAGAAGCTAAACTTGATAAAAATAAACAATACACACTCGCTGAAGCTGCAGGTATGGTTAAGTCGGTTAACGTAACCAAATTTGACAGCTCAGTAGACGTGCATATCCGCCTTGGTGTGGACCCTAAGAAAGCCGACCAGGCTATCCGCGGCACTGTTACCCTGCCACACGGCACCGGTAAAACCAAGCGCGTACTCGTGCTTTGCACGCCCGATAAAGAAGCAGAAGCAAAAGCAGCAGGTGCCGACTTCGTAGGCCTTGATGAATTTGTGTCTAAAATTGAAGGTGGCTGGACGGATGTAGACGTTATCGTTGCTACACCGTCGGTAATGCCTAAGATAGGCCGCCTCGGTAAGATACTCGGTCCTCGTAACCTTATGCCAAACCCTAAGACAGGTACCGTTACTAACGACGTGGCCAATGCGGTTAACGAAGTTAAGGGTGGTAAGATAGCGTTCAAGATAGACAAAGCGGGTATCATCCATGCATCTATCGGCCGCATCTCTTTTGAGCCTAAGAAAATAGCTGAGAACGCACAGGAGCTTATCAATACCCTCGTTCGTATGAAGCCGGCTACTGCCAAAGGCGCATACCTCAAAGGTATCAGCCTGGCATCTACAATGAGCCCGGGCTTAGCTATCGACACAAAGACTGTAGCATAAAATTTGAAAATGTGCTGATTTGAAAATTTCAGATCGCACAGAAAATAAAAAACTATTAAATAACATTTGAGAAGTTGATAGGAGAGCGGCAGTAACTAAGGCCATTTCAAATTTTCAAATTTTCAAATTTTCAAATTAACAACATGACTCCTGCTCAAAAAAATGAAGCAATAGAAGTACTGAAAGGCAAGTTTGCCCAGTACAGCAATTTTTATATCACCAATACCGAATCATTAACGGTAGAACAGGTGAGCAAGCTCCGCAGGCTTTGTTTCGAAAAGAATGTGGAAATGAAAGTGGCGAAGAACACCCTCATCAAAAAAGCCCTCGAAAGCTTTAATGACGAAAAATACAGCGATGTATATGAGTCGCTCAAGGGTGTTACCGCTATAATGTTCTCTGAGTCTCCTAAAGAGCCGGCCCTCATCCTTGCTTCTTTCCGCAAGGGTATCAAAGGCGACAAGCCTGTGCTGAAGGCAGCCCTCATAGGCACCGATACATTCACCGGCGACAACCAGCTCGATAACCTCACTAAGATCAAGACCAGGGATGAGCTTGTGGGTGAGATCATCGGACTGCTGCAGTCTCCTGCAAAGCGCGTACTGGCTGCACTTTTGCACCACCACGAGCAGAAAGCAGGTGGCGAAACAGTTGCCGCAGAGGCAGAAGCGTAAGCTTCAAAACTTTGCGATCTGAAATTTGAAGATCACATAGTTACAATGGTAATCGAAAAACAGGGGCATTTTCAAATCCTCAGATTTTCAGATCGCCACATTAAACAAGGCTTCCAAGTCAATATATAAAAGTTACAAGTAACAACAGTAACAAGTACAACAAACAATTTTTAAAAAACAACACAAAAAAAACATACAATGGCAGACGTAAAATCATTAGCTGAACAACTGGTAAGCCTTACTGTAAAACAAGTACAGGAACTGGCTGACGTATTAAAAGCTGACTACGGTATAGAACCAGCTGCAGCAGCAGTGGTAATGTCAGGTGGCCCTGCAGCTGCAGAAGCTGTAGCTGAGAAAACTTCTTTCAACGTAGTACTGAAGAGCGCAGGCGCTTCTAAGCTCAACGTTGTAAAAGCAGTTAAAGATCTTACAGGCCTGGGCCTGAAAGAGGCTAAAGAACTGGTAGACGGCGCTCCTAAGAACGTTAAAGAAGGCGTAGGCAAAGCAGAAGCTGAAGACATAGCTAACAAGCTGAAAGAAGCAGGTGCTGAAGTTGAGATCGCTTAATTATCACGATACAACAGTAAAATTAAAAAGTCCCGATATCGGGACTTTTTAATTTTATACTATTCTTAGTAAATTGGTTGTAAGGGTGAAATGGTGTATGTTGATTTATATATCACCCCCATTTCGGATTTTTAAATTTTTACTTTGACTTTTTTACTTTGACTAGTGCTTGGTTACTTTGAAGTAGCCATTGGTCACGTTCACCACATCTCCCTTAGGCGATACGCCCTTGAAGTAAAACTGGCCGCTGAACACATTGAGGCTGTCATTATTCTCAATGATCTTGATACCGGCGGAATTGCCGAGCTTGCTGTCATATACATTGTAGGTCTGCCCCACAGAGTCAGACCACATGATGTGGCGAAACTCCTGCTTAAAGCCGATATCGTACACATTGCCTTTCCACACATCGCGGAGGTAAAATGCCATTACCTGGTGGCCCTTTACTGCTACCAGCACATTGGCCCCGGTAGAGTCTATGGTCAGGTAGGCCGCATCTGCTTTCCAGCCCGCTCCGTTTATGGTAGCGCTTACCGGCTCCCCGCCCGACCAGTTGAAGTCATCAGAGGTCAGCGGGTCAATTGGATTAATGCCACTATTGGTATTGCTATCAGGGTTGGCCTCGTAGTCGCCATTGCTGCACGCTGCAAGCCCCAATACACCGGCCACCATAAGGCTATAGAATATCTTTTTCATTGAATGATTTATTAGCATAAAGATACCTAAGCACTATAATAATACAAAATATTATTTTTGCGTTCTTCACACGCTATGATGTTACACACAAGGCATGCCGTATGTGCATTGCTATTGATGCTGCCCTTCGTGCTAATGGCTCAGTCCGCAGCCAACTACCAGGTCTTTGATAAGAAGACAATGCAGCCGGTACCATTTGCCACCATCAGGTTTGGCGAGACAGGGCAGGGCACAGTAGCTTCGCTCGAGGGTAAGTTTGAAGTGCCGGCCCCCTTGCTGGCCAGAGCAGCATGGATAGAAGTAAGCTGCCTGGGCTATGAGCCGCAGAAGCAGGGCCTGCCGCTGGCTAAGCCAATATACCTGGTGCCCTCGGGCAACACGCTGGGCGAGGTGGTGATTAAGCCACCCCTGGATAAGATAAGGCGGGTGCTGAACAAAGCCATAGCTAATAAGAGCCACAACAACCCAGATAAATACGACTGGTATCGGTGCCATGTCTACTATAAAATGGCTGCCGACCTTGGCTTCAACGACTTCGTGATGAAGGACACCAGTGCCGATAGCCGCGAAAGGCAAAACCTGGTGAATACCCAGCATGTAGCCATGTCTGAGACCTACAGCATACGCACCTGGGAGCGGCCGCAGAAGCTGCAGGAAGATGTGCTTGCATCGCGATTCTCGGGGTTTAAGCAGTCGGTATTCACGAGCCTAGTCACAGACTTCCTGCCCTTTCATGCATACAAAGACTATATAAAGCTGAATGGCATAGACTTTCACAACCCCGTGAGCCGGGGCTATGAGCAGTACTACAGCTTTGCCCTGGCCGATGAGCTACAGCAGGGCACAGACACCCTATGGATACTCAGCTTCAGGCCACGCGGCAATAATGCCAATGGCCTCAAAGGCACGGTATACATCAACTCAGATGGCTTTGCCATATCGCAGCTTATTGCCCAGAGCGCTGATACCACACTGAAGATGGCGGTGCGCATAGAGCAGCAGTATGAGCGGGTGCCGGCACCGGGTGGCGCTCGTTGGTTTCCCCGCCAGCTCAACTATATACTCAACTGGCAGCAGGGCGAAAAGGACGACAAGTACACCATTTACATGAAGGGCAACTCGCTCATAGATTCGGTAAGCTTTGATAAGGACAGGGATTTCAAATTTGACAGGAGCCATACCGTGCGAGTAGCCACCGGTGCCGACCAGCGCCCAGACAGCGCCTGGGCAGCATACCGGGCAGAAGCGCTTAGCGCTAAGGAGCAGCGCACCTACAAGGTAATGGACAGCCTGGGTGAGGAGATAAAGCTGGATAAGATAATGGGCTTTCTCGCTAAGCTGCCGGAAGGCAGGGTGCCCATAGGTATGTTTGATGTGGAGCTCAAGCGCCTGTTCAGCTATAACGATTATGAGCATGTGCGGCTGGGCATGGGCCTGCTCACTAATGAGCGCTTTGTCAAATGGCTTTCCATAGGCGGCTGGGCGGGTTATGGCTTTAAAGACGCACACTGGAAGTATGGCGGATCGGCAGAGGTATACTTAGACCGGCACAAGGAATTCGTGTTGCGCGGCTCCTACACAGACGATATCAGCGACCCGGGCCGCATACAGCTGCACCGCGACCTGGATAAGAACTACCTGCGCATGTACCTGCTGCAGCGGGTAGATAATATAAAGGCATGGAGCGGATCTATGAAGATGCGATTTGGCTACTGGAACTTTGAGCTGGCGGCCACAGACCAGTGGATAACGCCGCTATACAGCTATGCCTTTTCATACCTGGGCAGCGACATAACATCGTTTGCGGCGCGCGAGGCCTCGCTGGGTATCCGCTATGCTTTTGCGGAGCGCACCTCGCCGTTCTTTGGCCGTTACTATAGCATGGGCAGCAACTACCCGGTATGGTATGGCAAGGTGACTACAGGCAGGCTCAATGGCGGAGTAAACCGGCCCTACACACAGGCGCTTACAGCCGTGGCCTGGCACAAGCACATCAATAGGCTGGGCTACGAGCACCTGCTGGTTGAGGCAGGTCGATCGTGGAGCGATGGCCCATTGCCACTCACCAAGCTCTTTGCCGGCAATGGCTACCGCTACGATACTAAGGGCTTGGCGTTCTATGCATTTGGCGGCATGCCCACCATGTATCCCTACGCCTATTACACTGATCAGTTCATCAGTGTGGTCTTCCGGCACGATATGGACCGGAAGCTGTATAAGACGGAAGTAAAGGGTACAGGCCTAAGCTCGGCACCCAATGTGTGCCTGCAATATGGCCTGCTCTATGGCACACTCAGTGACCGCGGAGCGCATAAGTATGTACCCTTTGGCGTGCCTGATAATGCCTACCACGAGGGTGGCCTTATGCTCAACAACCTGCTGCGCCTGCGCTACTTCGATCTCTACTATCTTACCCTTAATGTCGGCTATTTTTACCACATCACCGATGCGCCCATTGATGTGAAACAACATGGGCGCGCGGTGTTTGGGGCAGGTATAGAGCTGTAGTGCTTTGCAGCTTAGCGGTTGCGCAGCGACGCTTCCGGGATGTATTTCTTGCGGCCTTTGCTGTCTACCCAGTAGTATTTGTTGCCGTCTTTAATGTAGATGGTTTCGCCGTTAGGGCCCATCTTGCCTTTAACCTCTTCATCGGCTACTTTGGCTTCGGCCTTCACAGCAAGTTCTGCGGTTTTGTTGCCGGCTTTCTTTACCCCACGCTTGGTAGCATGTGCTGCTTTTTTCGCAGTAGTCTTTACTTCGCTTTGAGCGATAGAGAGGGTAGCGCAGCCAAATATGCATGCCGCGATGAGTGTAAGTGTTTTTTTCATTATCTATGTTTGCCAGTACTACAACAAAATAGTACCACATGGGCCTGGTATATGCTGATACTTAACCGGGGCCACAGTGTAGATCAATGACAAACTGTGCTGCGCATACTCGGCTACACAGTATGGGAGAAATTTCCCCATATATTCACCACGTATCGGAGTGAGTAAAGCATATAGCAGATGCGGTGCAGGCAAAAATTGATACAGATCATCAAGTTGTGCGCAGTGTGTAAGTTTTTTATGATCTAACAGGTTGATTACTAGTTATTAATGTATTGTCACGCACGTATGACGCAGTGCCGGAAAAATACCTTTTAGAAAAGCTGCAAATTAAGTGCCCCTTGGCACCATTTTTTCGAATGTTTTCATGACTTTCATTTTAAAACCGTGATATATGACTAGAAGCGTTACTTTTTCCGACAACCCACGCGAGGCAGGGCTCGTATTTGATGCAACCGAAACTGCAGGCCTTGAAGCGCCTAAGCACATGAGCAAGGTAGCAGAGCGCAAGGCGAAGCGGGCTAAAAACCTGTATGAGAGCCTTACTGACAATGGCAATGAACTGGAGGAGTCGGTACGTAACAGCTTCGTGCAGTACTACTAAGCCAGGCACAGGGCACCGGGGATAACAGCACCCGCTTGCTCAGCGAACTAAAGAAATTTATGGCAGGTCATTTTACGCATACAAGTGCGTAGCATGACTTGCTTTTTTTTATGGGATAGTGAGAACTTTCTGTGAAAGTTGCTTCCTGCACCTCCACTCACCAGGTGTATCGCTTAAGGTTTATATAGCCGGGGAGATTAGGGTTCTCGTAGGTATATCGCCAGGGGAAATGCAGCGCCAGCGCGCACCAGACATTAACCTTCTTTCCGTTGATGCGGCCCGGTTTCCACCGGGGCATAGCTGATATGGCAGACAGTACTTCCTTGTCTACCTCGGGCGACAGCCCTTGAACTATTCTTACCCTATGGATATAGCCGGTGGACGCTACGAGAAACTCTACAATTATAGGCCCTTCTATTTCATCGCGAATAGGCTGTAGGGGTGTTTTCAGTTTAAGGAAGAGGTATTCGTTCATGCTGCGGCGCAGCTTAGGCTCCTGCTCCATATCGTTGATGGACTGGCCGGCGGTATCAGTATCAGCGAGCCAGAACCACATCTGCCCATCTTCGGGAGGGGCATCAGTTGCCTGGGCGCTGGCAACATGCGCCAGGAACAACATAGCTATAAGGATAAAAGGACGCATGGAATAAAGGCGCAAGAATAGGCATATTTGACTTTATAAGCAACGGAGTTGTATTTTAAGAATACGTTTTGAATAGATGCTGTAACTTTATAACATACGTATCTTAAAACCAAGGAGGGAACTGATGAAGAAGGTAATGATGGGCCTGCTGCTGGGCGCAGCTGTGACAGCCGCAGGAGGTTTTGCGATGCTGCCAAAAGTGAAGCAGGCGGAATATGAGCGTGGTATGGCACAAGGCAGGCAGGAAGGTGTAGCTGCGGGCACTGCGGCAGGGATGGCGCAAGGCGAGGCGAGGGTGCACGCTCAATATAAGGAGGAGAAGCAATCTGCGGAAACTGCATTGCAGGCGAGGCGTAACGAGCAGCGGCGCGCGGCAAAGCCATACAAGCCTGCACCCAAGCCAATACAAAACTGGCACGTAATAGGCAACCAGATAGCAGAGCCGATAATGGAACCGGCAATATAAAATATGGGACGCGAGCGATCGCGTCTTTTTTATTTTGGCGCGGATATTGCAGGCAAGGAAGGGTAGTGCCGGTTCTTGTTGTACGTTTGACAGGGAAGAAATCTCATAAGTTCGTTTTTTAAAAAGTTGTCATGCGCCGTTTATTGCTGCTGTTGTTTTTAGGATTGATTGGTGGTAACTGTCTCGCGCAGGATGTACCGATACTGCCGCCGCCGCCTAAGCCGAGGATGTTTGCTTTCTACCTCAGCAGCCCGTTGGGGCTGCTATCGAAAGGGAGAGTGAAGCTGGAGTTCTACGCCACCAGGGAGAACTCCATATCGGCGAGTGTGTGCCGGTATTGGGGGCTATTTCCCGGGTACCAGGCTACACTGGAGTACCGCCATTACTTTGTGCCGCCGCACCGGCACTCAGAGAACTTTATATACGCTAAGGGCGGCTACGGCGACTGTGAGGCACTTGTGGGCGGCATTTTCTTCCCTACGAATGAGCAGGGCCCTGGCCAATTTGCAATAGCCGGAGGCGGTGTAGGCCGCCACTTCAATTTTGGCCGCAGAAGGGCATTCTTCATCGATGCGGCGGCCGGGCTGAAAGGTGCTTTCGTATCGCAAAGTGCAGGCCAGCTGTTTTATACCCTGGGCCCGGGATCTATTGTGGATCTGAACTTTCATTTTGGGTGGCAGTTTTGATGGGGTGCGGGTCAACCACCCCAGCTGGTCGCAAGCGACCAGCGTCCCCTCCTAAAAACAGGAGGGGAGCGTGTTGCGTGCCCTCCGCGAGTAGACCACCCCAGCCGGTCGCGGGCGACCGGCGTCCCCTCCTAATTCTTCGACAACGCTCAGAACAGGAGGGGTTTGTGTTGCGCAGCCCGGCGTGAGTAACCTCTCCGCTTGCATGTGTGGCTCGGGAAGGGTGGAAGGAGGTGCTTTATTTTTTTTATTTCCAAAGGCCCAGGATGCCCCCCATGACGGTGAACGCTATGAGCATGTAGCCGCCGTTGATGAGGACGTATTTTAAGGGACGCTTTTCAAACGCTGCTATGATGCCGATGGCGAGGGTAACCCAGCCGAAACCTGCCATGAAGCCAGCGATGATGCCGAATGAAAGGCCTTCTTTGCCGATGAACAGCGCAAGATTCAACGCGATGATAAATGATAGTACCAGCGAGATGCCGAATACCAGCGGCATATTGCGCTGCCTGATGGTATCGGGCGAAAGGCCCGCAGCCTGCAGCCAGGCCCGCTGAAAAATGGTGTACCAAAGTCCGCCGATAAGGAATGAGGAGAGGGCAGCCGCAATGACCGCGAACCAGTTGAGCGAAGTGAACGCCGATGCAATATCCATGTGTTTTTTGCGGCAAGGTAGTGCCGTAGATATTGCTGGTATTGTAGAAAATTAACCTTGCGCAGTAAGTGGGAAGAAATTAAGCTCTTCGTTGTGCTGGTGCCCCAGCTGCAGGAACTCTACGGGATTGAAACCCGAGAAATGCCTGAACTCTTTGATGAAATGCGACTGATCTGAATAGTCGAGCGTGTAGGCCAGCTGCGACCAGGACACAGTTTCCGTTTGGTGGATAGCCTTTAGTATCTCGTTGAACCGGATGATGCGGTGGTATTCCTTAGGCGAGATACCTACATACTTTTTGAAGTGCTGTATCAGCTGCTTGTGGGTGGCAGGATAGGTGCCAACGATATCAGCAAGCCTCAGCCGCTGCTCGCTGTGTATGCGGTGCAACAGGGCAAGAAATGGTGCTGGCGCGGCCTTGCGCCCGTCGTGCCGTGCCGTTAGCCAATCCTCTGCTGCTGCAAACTTTGCCGCGGACTCCTGTGCAGCGCCGATGGTATCGCATAGCGCAAATATTTCGGCTCCAAAAACGTCCTCCGCCGGCACTACCTTGCCTGCTATAGTGTGCATAGGTATATGCATGAATGGGCGCGCACCGGTAGCTGTAAATTGTATGGCAAGCATCTGCGAACCGTTATGGGTGGAGATGGAAAGAAAATCGGTATGCACACCGGACACCCAGACTTTTGTAAAGGTGCCTGTGGGTTGCAGCGTATCGTTGTGCAGCGTATGGCGCGGCATACCATCGAACTCGAAAATAAGGTAAGCCTGCCCGCCCGGCACCACCCGCTCCACGGCATGCTGCGGCTCAAAGTCTTTGAACCAGACCATGGATTCTATGTGCGCAGAAAGGAATGATGTGGGTTTGTGAAATTGGATGTTCATTGGTGTAAGATAGGTGTTTAGAAAGTTGTTCGGGCGTTTACTGCCTGTAAACGCGTCCGACGGCGAAAAGCCGTACTGACGCTATTCAGGCTCTCCACATGCAAGAGCGCGCATTAACTCTATTGTATCAGAAGATACAAGCGGATAGCTTCTTACTGCTATCTCCAGCATTTTTGCAGTAAAGCTTTTTTCGTCTCGAAATTGCTCCATTGATTTAAAACGGGCCGAGATTAATTCATAAAGGCTATGGCCTTGTTGGTGCAAAAACCACATAGGTAGCGATACACTCCTGTCATTGTAATAGTGAACGACCTCGCGTGTAGAAACATTCGTGCTAGTGCCAGCTTCAAGTCCATTAATAATCCAATCTGCTATTTCTTGAAGTCGCTCATTAGGTTCTTGCCGAATGTCAAATGGAGAATAGTATTTGTTGAATCCGATTTCTTTAATGTCATTCTTGCAACCCTGTTCCAAAAATAAGATTGCTAAGTACAGGGGATCATAAAGGAAGTTTTCAAGACTATAGCGCTTCCCAATGCCATGCACTAATATTGCCGACGTGGATGCATTTTTTTTATCCCAATCAACAATGCAGAAGCATGTGTTATTGCCTGCTAATCGCAGATCAGAAACAATATCCTTGATCTGTTCACAACTGCTTTTTCCAGATGGACTTGAAATGAAATAAAGATTGTGTTTTCGAATTTTTCCCGTGAAGTGCTTGTCAAAGATGGCCTGATAAAATTGTCTATCAGTCGGGCTTTCTACAAAAATTTGTCGGTGATTTTTGTAGTCGATACTTAATGTAGGAATATTGCTTGTTAGTAATTTTAGTGCTTCGTCTTTAGTCGTTTTTTCAAGAACAGTTGTAGGATGATTTTTAAGGACCCAAAGAGGGTTGTCCGGAGCCATAGCAACGGTAGATGCCGAGTGGGTGGTCATGAGGATAGTAATTTTCAAATCTTCTACAAATGTTTTTTGCAGGACATCGATAAGTAATTTGGACATTTCGGGATGCAAATGGGCATCGGGCTCGTCGAGAATAAGTAAACGTGGGTGCTTTAAACTGTTGCCAAAAAAAGAATAGAAAAATACTCGTAAAATCAGACCGATAATAATTTTTTCTCCAGAAGACAATTCATTGAAGCCTACAAATACGCCACTGGCTTTGTTTTTTAAAAAGAATGAATATCCTTGATCTAATGAAAAATCTTCGAGATTTAGTTCAGGGATGTAGTAGCCAATTTTCAGGTCGTCAAAAATCTTGTTTAGTTTAACTACCGGATTTTCATGTTGCTCAAGAAAATCATTATCTGAGACAGCATTATTAATTGCGTTTATCTCCTTCTTCCTAAAAAAATTGTATAAATTATCGTGGCGTCCTTTGTAGTAATCGTAAATTATTTCATCAATAGTTGAAACAAAAAGGCCAGATTGACTAATGGACTTTCCAATAACCGCGTTTGTGAAATCTTCGGATGTTAAATCGGCTATGTTTTTGAGTTTAAAAGAGGCGACCTGTCTGCATACTAAAAGGTCCGTCCATTCGTATTTGTATTCGCGAAGTATCTCTTTTAGAAAAGGTTCTATACCCTTATTCTCTATGTCGTTTAGGGCTTTCTTATCTCCAGTAAAAATAGTTTTTATTTTTTCCTTCCAAAGATTGAGGTCGCTAAAAATCGCTGTGACACTTTGCTTTGGCCATTGTTCGATAGGAACTTGGGCGTCTTGAAGCTCTGCATACAAGGCAAATCGCTTTTTTTTCGTCCTAAAAGTTTGGTACGCTTGCTGCATACGAGATTTCCAACTGGCGTTATCAATACGAGAGTTAGATTCAACGCTTATTCCTTCAATTTGTATCTCATTTGGATGCAACTCGGGTGTTAGCGAAAATGTATACTCTTGGGCTCTACCACTTATCAGGTCTTTAAATAATTCTACGAATTGCGATTTGCCGCTCCCATTTTTTCCCGTGATGATACATAGCCCCGTTAAATTATCGGTGGCGAACGTTGATAGGGATTTGAAATCACCATTAAAATAGATTTTCATATTTGATCGTTGCTTGCTAATATAAAGAATAGCATCAAATATTTGGGATTTCAACGGTTTGGTAGCAATTCTTTTATCTATCCCTATCTTCGCACTCCAATTAAATACAATGTACAGAACACACACCTGCGGAGAGCTCCGCATGCAACATATCAATAACGAGGTATCACTGGCCGGATGGGTGCAGACGGTAAGGAAGTTTGGCAGTATCACTTTTATAGACCTGCGCGACCGCTATGGCATAACGCAGCTGCTGATAGATGAGGCGCTGAATGACCGGCTGACTGAGCAGCCGATAGGCCGCGAGTATGTGCTGCAGGTGAAGGGCAAGGTGATAGAGCGCACGAATAAAAATGCAAAGTTGCCTACGGGAGATATAGAAATAGCTGTAAGAGAGTTCACGGTAATGAATGCTGCAGCTACGCCGCCTTTTACCATAGAGGAGGAGACGGATGGCGGTGAGGACCTGCGCATGAAGTATAGGTACCTGGACCTGCGCCGCCCTACGCTGCGCCGCAACCTGGAGCTGCGCTACAAGGTGAACCGCTCGGTGCGCAACTACCTGGATGCACAGGGCTTCTGGGATATTGAAACACCTTTCCTGATAAAGAGTACACCGGAGGGCGCGCGCGACTTCGTGGTGCCATCGCGGATGAACGAGGGCCAGTTTTATGCGCTGCCGCAGAGTCCGCAGACGTTTAAGCAACTGCTGATGGTGAGCGGGTATGACCGTTACTACCAGATAGTAAAATGCTTTCGCGATGAGGACCTGCGTGCCGACAGGCAGCCTGAGTTTACGCAGATAGACTGCGAGATGGCTTTTGTGGAGCAGGAGGATGTGCTCAATACTTTTGAGGGTCTGTTCAAGCATGTGTTTAAAGATGTGAAGGGCACGGAGATGACTGAGGCTTTCCCCCGGATGACATGGGATGATGCGATGTGGCATTATGGTAATGATAAGCCGGACCTGCGTTACCAAATTAAAATTCAAAATTTAAAAGCCCCATCCCGGCCTTCCCCCGAGGGGAAGGAGGTGTTGCGTGAGCCGTTCGACAAGCTCACGATGACATCGGCTGAAAATCTTATTATGACACCGTATGGCGAGCGGGCTGTGTTTAGTATTCCTGCCGGGTTCCCGGTGTTTGATAATGCGGAGACGGTGCTGGCGATATGTGTGCCGGGGGCGAGTGAGTATACGCGCAAGCAGCTAGATGAGCTGACGGAGTGGGTGAAGCGGCCGCAGATAGGCATGAGCGGTGTGGTGAATATAAAGTACAATGTTGATGGCTCGCTGAAGAGCAGTGTAGATAAATTTTATAACGCTAAGCAGCTGGGGCAGATAGCTGCGTATTGCGGCGCGCAGCAGGGCGACCTGATATTGCTGCTCGCCGGTGCAGAAACGCGCACGCGCAAGGCGATGAGCGACCTGCGCCTGGAGCTGGGCAACCGTATGGGCCTGCGCGACCCAAGCATTTACAAGCCGCTGTGGGTAATCGACTTCCCGCTGTTTGAATATGACGAGGAGAGCGGGCACTGGGCTGCACGGCATCACCCCTTCACTTCGCCGAAGCCGGAGCATGTGACCTTGATGGATGATAAGAGCAGGTATGGGGAGATAAAAGCTAATGCCTACGACATAGTGCTCAACGGCACGGAGATAGGCGGCGGATCGATAAGGATATTCCAGCGCGGGCTGCAGGAGAAAATGTTTGCTGCACTGGGCCTGAGCAAGGAAGAGGCGCAGGAGAAATTCGGCTTCCTGCTGGGGGCGTTTGAGTATGGTGCTCCTCCGCATGGTGGCATAGCATTCGGCTTCGACAGGCTGTGTGCGCTGCTGGGCGGACAGGAGACGATACGTGATTTTATAGCTTTCCCTAAGAACAACTCGGGCCGCGATGTGATGCTGGATGCGCCGAGCGCTATTGATGATGTGCAGAAGAAGGAGCTAGGGATTTAACCACCCCCCAGCCCCCTCCTAAAACAGGAGGGGGAGGTGTAACGCAGGTATTTGATAGAATAAATTTGGCTTTGGAAGATAGTTTTAGGTTCTGTGGATAACTCATCGTTTTGAGGCTATCCGTACCCTTATTTGTTCTTGTGATGGGTGCTCTTGCCAATATGATTGTATGATATACATAACGCAGCTGGTATATGTAAAGCCGGGAAAGGAGGCTGTCTTTGAGGAGTTTGAAGCGGTGGCTATTCCGGCTATTGCGCGGTATAATGGTGTGCTGATGCTGCGGCTGAGGCCGGGTGCCGATACGGTGATAGAGGCGGGCATAGCACCGCCATATGAGGTACACTTAGTGTCGTTTGAAAGTGAAGAGGATTTTGAGCGGTTTAAAGCTGATGAGACGCGCAAGCAGTTCCTGCACCTGAAGGAGGAGTCGGTAAGCGCTATGCTGCTGATAAAGGGAACTGGTCTTTAAGTCAAAAGGGGACGGTCGAAACCTCAAAGCGTGTGATGCGCACAAAGACGTACCATAACACTATTCGTAAAGACAAAATAAGACCGGTCTAGCCTGCAACTATCTCTGGTTCGGCCTCGGCTGCGTGATAGGCAGGCGTGTTGCGCTTCAGCTTTATTACACCTACTTTGTCGAGCAGGCGCATTGCCTGGTAGCCCATATCCCACTCAAACCATTTTGTGGCATTGTTAGGACGCGTAGGGTGCTTGTGGTGGTTGTTGTGATAAGCTTCTCCCCAAAACACAAGGTCCAGAGGGAGCAGGTTCCTCGATGTGTTGCGCATCTTGAAATTTTCGTAGCCAAATATGTGTGCATAGTAGTTGACCGCCGCACCCTGGAATGAGCCTATAGCAATAGTAAAAGGAAGAAACAGGAATTGCCACCATGCTGTAGCCAGGTAAGCATAGATGGCTACGTATACCACCATCCACAAAACACGTGTGATCCAGTTATGTGCATATTTCTCGAATGCTACCCATTCAGGCAGCCCCTTTTTATACTTATCGTCTGCTGCTGTTTTGCCCAGGTATAAGTTGATGTAACTGTTGCGGGTATCCCACAGCATGGCCAGCACATTGTGCGAGTTGTGCGGTGAGTGCGGGTCTTCAGGCGTATCGGTATGGGCGTGGTGCAGCCGGTGCATGAGCCCGTAAGTATACGCGCTGATGTAAGACGAGCCCTGTGTAATAAAGCAGCCTATGTAAAACACCTTTTCCCAGCCGCGAGACATGGTGAACATGCCGTGGGCTGCGTAGCGGTGATGGAAAACAGATTGAAAGAACAGGGAAGAGTACCAGTGGATAATAATAAACAACAAAATGGCCATACGATAATTTTAATGCGGCCATATCCCTGCCCCGATGGGGTAAACTTATATAAAACAGATGCCTGGCCGTGGGTAAAGGTAGCGCTTATCCGGCACATACTCTAAAAAACCTTTTAATGTAACATGCGCAGTGATAATGAAGCATAAAAATGGGCGATATATTTGCGCGTCTAAAAACGGGTCCCGACCTTTGCTGCCAGAGATGAGTAAGCAAATAAATATACTAGCCATAGAGTCATCGTGCGATGAAACGAGCGCGGCGGTGGTACAGGATGGCAAAGTGCTGAGTAACCACATAGCCACGCAAAAAGTACACGAACGGTATGGGGGGGTAGTGCCTGAGCTGGCATCGCGGGCGCATATGCAGAATATAGTGCCGGTGGTAGATGCTGCGATACAGGATTCGGGATTGAGCAAGGAGGATATTACTGCTGTAGCGTTTACACAGGCGCCGGGGCTGATAGGCTCATTGCTGGTGGGGGCTTGCTTTGCAAAGGCGTTTGCGCAGGCGCGCAGGCTGCCGCTGATAGCAGTGCACCATATGCAGGCACATGTGCTGGCCCACTTTATAGAAGATAAGCCGGAGTTTCCCTTTCTATGCCTTACGGTATCAGGCGGGCATACGCAGATAGTGCTGTGCCGCGATCACCTGGATATGGAAGTGCTGGGCGAAACGATGGATGATGCAGCAGGCGAAGCATTTGACAAGGCTGCTAAGATGCTGGGGCTGCCATATCCCGGAGGGCCGCTGGTAGATAAGCTGGCGGCGGAGGGAGACCCATTGAAATTCAAATTTTCATCGTCGGAGCAGAAGGGGTATGAGTTTAGCTTTAGTGGTGTAAAGACCTCGATACTTTACTTCCTGCAGGCGCAGCGGAAAACCGACCCGGATTTTGTGGAGCATAACCTTAAAGATATTTGCGCATCGGTGCAGTACACTATTATAAAGATGCTGATGACCAAGCTGGAGAAAGCAGCGAGGGAGCTAGGTATAAAGCAGGTGGGTATTGCCGGAGGCGTATCGGCAAACAGCGGGCTGCGAAAGGCCGTGAAGGAAGCTGGCGAGCGTAATGGCTGGCAGGTGTATATACCAAAGTTTGAATACTGCACTGACAATGCAGCCATGATAGGGATAACGGGATATTACAAATACCTGAAAGGAGACTTTGCGGATATGAGCGTGACACCAACTGCGCGCGCTACGTGGTAATGAGCAACAGCTATTTTCAATTCAAGCAATTTAGGATAGAGCAGCAGGGCTGTGCTATGAAGGTGACCACTGATGCGTGTATACTTGGGGCGTGGTGCCCGATAGAGAACGGTGTGCGCAAGGTGCTGGATATAGGTGCGGGCACAGGGCTGCTCGCAACGATGCTGGCCCAGCGAAGCGATGCCATAATTGTAGATGCTGTAGAGTACGATGCGGAGGCGGCGGAGCAGGCAGCAGAGAACGCAGCAGCATCGCCGTGGAGCGGGCGGATAAATGTGATACACGCAGACGCACGCAGTTATACAGGTGCTCACAAGTATGACCTCATTATTACTAACCCCCCTTTTTTTAATGACAGCCTGCTGAGCGATAAGCAGCAAAAGAATGTGGCACGGCACACCTTGTCTTTGTCGTATGCGGAGCTGCTATGCGTTGTCAATGCAAACCTTGCCGACGACGGGTATGCTGCAATATTATTGCCGGTGCCGGAGTATGAGCGATGGAAGCTACTGGCGATAAGCGAAGGCTGGGACGAAGTTGGCGCACTGCATGTGCGCCACCGGGATAGTGCAGCAGTAAAACGCGTGGTAGGGTTGTTTAGCAGGCGGGCGACATCACTGCCAAGAAATGCGCTTACTATACAAGACGATGGCGGTAATTATTCGGTGGATTTTAAACAGCTGCTGGGGCCTTTCTATCTGAATTTATAAGCAGCCGGTTCTTTTTGAAAATGAAGTAAAGGCAGATGACCGCCCAGCCTAGCCAGAATAGATAGAAGCCATAGTGGAAGCGCCAGCCCAGCAAATGGTGCGAAAAATCTGTAGCGAAGTCGTGGTAGGTGAAATAAAAGCCGACGGCTACAGCCAGCAAAATTATGGAATGTGTGGCCCTGGACGTGCGTGGCGACATGTGGCGGTGAATAAGCGAATGGACAAAATGCAGCACGAGAAACAAGCCAAATATAGCAGCTGCTCCTTGCCACCAGACCTTTGTGAAATTGTATTCTTTGTGCAGGAACGTAATACCTACTTTGGCTATCCATCGTGCCTTTGACATGAGGATGCCGGATGCTATGGCAATGATGGCAAGGGTGATGATCAGCAGGGTGCTTCGTTTCATGCTGCAAATATCAGGGATAGTTGCATAAAAAAGCCCGGCTGGTTAGCAGCCGGGCGGGTATTAAATGAAATATCTTATTGCATTGATTTGGCATCGGTGAGGAACTGCTGCAGGCCGAGATCCGTAAGCGGATGCTTGAGCAGCCCAAGGATGGAGCTGAGCGGGCAGGTGCATACATCGGCACCGGCTTCTGCACAGCGCACGATGTGCAGGGGTGTGCGGATAGAAGCAGCAAGCACTTCCGTCATATAGCCTTGTGCGTTGTAGATACCTACTATCTGCTCTATGAGCTGCACGCCGTCCCAGTTGCTGTCATCGATGCGGCCAAGGAATGGGGATACATATGATGCGCCTGCTTTGGCAGCAAGTATGGCCTGGCCGGCAGAGAATACGAGTGTGCAGTTGGTCTGGATATCGTTGTCGGTAAACCACTTGATAGCCTTGATGCCGTCTTTGATCATCGGCACTTTTACCACTATGTTCTTGTGAATAGCAGCAAGCTTCTTGCCTTCTTCCACTATACCCTCGAAAGTGGTGCCAAGTACCTCAGCGCTAACCGGGCCGTCTACCATCTCGCAGATGTCGAGGTAGTGCTTCATAACGGCATCGTGGCCTTTGATGCCTTCTTTTGCCATCAGCGATGGGTTAGTAGTCACACCGTCGAGTATTCCCAGGTCGTGTGCTTCTTTGATCTGGGCGAGATTTGCTGTATCTATAAAAAACTTCATGAATAGTAATTTTCGAGTGCAAATGTAACACAAAAGCAGGTACACCGGCTATGAGTAACGATGACGAAATAATTCACTCCATCTTACTTGTTCTTTTCCATTTTTACTGCGTTGTAAAAGTCGTTAAATAATCCATTGTTCGCGGATTTTACGTCTTGTAAAAAAGAAGAATAAAGTCGTGATATGGTGTGAATTATTTAGTCAACGTTACTAAGCAGAAAGGGGACCAAAAGGGCCCCGTTCCACGACTGAAAATAAAGTTTATAAGTATTTTACCAAGGCCTTAGGGACAGCAGATATATTTTAAATTGGGTATACCTTCCATAAGATTTGATGAGCCAAAAGTAACATGTGAGCAGTCCTAAACTGCTTTCAAACCGATGAACGGCAGGTTTTTGGGTGTGAAATGCATGAATTTGCCGATGAGCGGTAAAAAGTGCCCTGATCCCGATGGGTAACCTCCCGGATATGATGTAAAAAAAGAGGGGCGCCCAGATGGACGCCCCGATGGTGATGGGGTACTTTTTCAAAAGGGAAATTATCTGTTGAGCGAGAATCTTACTACCTCGCTGACACCGGTTGCTTTTACGCGTACGATGTAAACTCCGTTAGCAATATTATCGCCGAGGATAATTGTTTTATTGAGCGCTCCATTTGCTACAGGCGTGGTGCCTGTGTAGATGGTCTTGCCGAGCATGTCGACCAGCTCAATATCCACATTTGTGTTTTCAGCCAGGCCGGGTATGTAGCCTTGCAGAGAGAAGACACCATTGTTGGGGTTTGGTACAATGGTTAGTTCGGCCTCTTTGGCAGTTACAACGAGAGGTGAAGCGTCAGCACTGCCGGGCTTATGCGGAGGCAGCGTGGTGCAGCAACCACCTGCAGGGCAGAGGCATGGCCAGGTGCAACCCATGTAGTCGATGGTGGTGATACACAGTGAGCAATCGGCCGATGTTGTAAGAATGGTTGCATTGCCTGAGAAATCGAGCACAACGGTGCCGACGGAAGTGCCGCCAAAACAATCGTACTTGATGAAGTGGACAGTAGCACCTGCGGTGCCTGTGAACACATACTCAAAGCAACTGCAGCCTGGCTGCCATACATAGGTAACACATGCGGTAGCGCGAGGTATTACTGTGACATAAAACCCTGCGTCGCACGCTGCCAGAGTACCACCCAGTGAATAGATGATCCATACACCGCCACCTGATACGCCGGTAACGACACCAAACGGATCTACTGTTGCGATAGTGGGGTCGGAGCTTGTCCAGGTGCCGCCCGGAGTAGCTGAGCTAAGCACGATCGAAGAACCCTCGCATACTGTGGATGGGCCAACTATAGCTGCCGGCGCCGCATGCACCGTGATAGTGCAGTAAGCATGACCAACGCAGCCGAGCGATGACACAGAAGTGTAAGTAAGCGTGTGGACGCCGGGGGTTACACCTGTTACCATTACAGAGGTTGGCGTAGGGGAGCTTAATGTGATACCCGGGCCGGAAGTACTCCATCCGGAGAACGTACCTGTGCCGGGGCTTGCTACAACCATGTTGGTAGTGCCCGCGCATATGTCGGCCGCGCATTGTACAAAGAATGGTGCGGGAGATGGATGCACGGTGATAACAACGGATACTGCACAGGTGACACCGTTAGCGCTTGTGAGGCCGTAGGTGATAATTGCAGTACCTCCGGAAACGCCTGTAACAAGGCCGAAGGCATTAACCGTTGCTACAGCAGGGTTAGTGCTGGCCCATACGCCACCCGGTGTAGGGTTGCTGAGCAGTGTGGTAGCTCCCTGGCAAACAACCAGCGAACCGGTGATAGGTGCCGGCGTAGGGTTTACGTTGACTGTGCAATAGGCATGGCCTACGCAGCCTGCAGGTGTGGTGATGGTGTAGGTGATGATGGCGACTCCCGACCCTGTAGCTGTTATCATAGCCGAAGTGCCAGTTGAAGGGATGATAGTGATAACCGGTGCCCCGCTAAGCACAGACCATGACCATGATGGAGTGAATGGACCTCCGGTATAACCAGGGTTTGCGAATATAGGATGTGAATTGCCGGAGCAGATATCACTCGCACATTGCACGAAGTATGGACTCGGTGAATCATTGACCGTGACAGTAGCCGTGATAGCACACAAGCCGCCGATAGTGTAGGTAATTATGGCTGTGCCGGGTGCTACACCTGTAACAATACCTGATACAGGATCTATGGCAGCGACCATAGGATCACCGGAAGACCACACACCGCCAGGTACTGGGTTGGTGAGCGTTGTAGTAGCACCTACACAAACTGTGAGGATGCCGCCGATAGGTCCGGGGTTAGGGTAAACCGTTACGGTACAGAAGGTAGATGCTGTGCAGCCGCCCGGTGTAGTAACCGTGAAGGTAATGACAGCAGTACCTGCGCTTACGGCGGTAACCATGCCGATGGTGCCAGATCCTGTGATGGTGGCTACGCTAAGCGGGCTTATAGACCAGCTGGTGGTATATGGGCCGAAGACAACACCGGCGCTGGCAGCTACAGGTTGTACCGTACCTACGCACAGGTCTTTAGCACACTGTACGAAGAATGGGTCTGGCTGAGGGTCAACAGTAACGACTACTGAAGTATTGCAGCCCGTGGAGAATGCGTAAGATATTATAGCTGTGCCATAACCTACGCCCGTAACAAGGCCGGCCGCGTCTACTGTTGCTACTGATGGGTCACTGCTGCCCCATGCGCCACCTATTGACGTAGTAGAGAGTAACGTAGTATTACCAACGCCGCAGATCAGCAAAGAGCCGGTTATCGGATCGGGTACAGGATTGATATTGACCGTGCAATAAGCATGGCCTACGCAGCCTGCGGGGGTGGTAACGGTATAAGTGATCACTACCACACCGGCACTTACACCTGTTATCATTGCTGATGTAGGTGTTGAAGATGTAATACTAATGATAGGGGTGCCGCTAACTGCCGACCATGACCATGTAGCAATGAATGCTCCTCCAACTCCGGGATTAGCAAAAACAGGCTGCGAGCTGCCCACGCAGATATCGCCGGCACACTGCACAAATACAGGGCGTGGTGTCGGGTTTACATTAACGGTAGCTGTAATGGCGCATAGCCGACCTATAGTGTAGGTTATTATAGCCGTACCTGTTGAAATACCAGTAACTACACCTGCTGCATCTATACTGGCCACCAAAGGATCGCTGCTGCTCCATGTGCCGCCTGGCACTGAGTTGCCTAAGGTAGTAGTATTACCTACGCATACAGAGAGCGTACCGGTGATAGGTCCGGGGTTAGGGTATACTGTAACAGTACAGAAGGTAGATGCTGTGCAGCCGCCCGGTGTAGTAACCGTGAAGGTAATGACAGCAGTACCTGCGCTTACGGCGGTAACCATGCCGATGGTGCCAGATCCTGTGATGGTGGCTACGCTAAGCGGGCTTATAGACCAGCTGGTGGTATATGGGCCGAAGACAACACCGGCGCTGGCTGCAACCGGTTGTACGGTGCCTACGCACAGGTCTTTAGCACACTGTACGAAGAATGGGTCTGGCTGAGGATCGACGGTAACAACTACTGTTGTAGCGCAGCCGGTAGAGAAAGTGTAAGCTATGGTAGTTGTGCCATAGTTAACGCCTGTAACAAGACCTGCCGCATCGATGGTTGCAACTGATGGATCACTGCTGCTCCATGTGCCGCCGGTAGAGGTGGTAGCTAGGAGCGTAGTATTGCCGAGGCCGCAGATAAGCAGGGTGCCTGTTATAGGGTCAGGGATCGGTAGTACATCTACTGTGCAATGGGCGGTGCCAGTGCAGCCAGCAGGTGTAGTAACTGTGTAGTGGATCACCACCAGGCCGGGGGCTCCGCCTGTTATCATAGCTGATGTTGATGAAGTAGGGGTTATAACAGCGATAGTGCCACCGGTAAGCGTAGTCCATGTCCACGATGTTGTGAATGGACCGCCAGAGTAGCCGGGCGTTGCAAACACGGGATAAGAACTGCCAGAGCACACGGTAGGTGCGCACTGTATGAAGGCTGGCTTAGGCGTTGGATTTACAACGACATTTACGGTGCCTGTAGTGCTGCAGCCGAAGCTATTTGTGATGGTCAGCGTATACGTGCCGGCCATTCCTGCGCCTGCTGGTGCCATTAAAGGATTTGCATCGGTAGATGTAAAGCCGAGCGGACCACTCCATGAATAGGTGTCTCCCGGAATTGATGCGGGTGGAATGGTACCGGTACCTGTATTCCAGAACAGCGCCCAGGGTTCTCCCTCGCAAAGCGGCGATGGGCTAAGCGTAGGTGTAAACACCGGCGCAGGGTTTACGGACACAACGACAGTGGCAGTTGTAGGGCATCCGTTTGCGGTAGCAGTTGTTGTGTAAGTCTGCGTAATAGCCGGGAATACAACCGTGCTTGCAGAAGTAGGCGTAGTGCCACCAGGCGTCCACAGCCATGTGACAGTGCCGCTTCCAACGGTTGCAGTTGCAGAAAGGGTAGATGGATCACCGGGGCAAATGACAGCAGGAGCTGCAGTTATAGAGGTGATCACCGGCACCTCGCGTACTGTAGCGACAACGGTATGCGTAGTGCTGCAGCCAAAGCTGTTGGTAACTGTGAGCGTGTATGTGCCTGACATTGCCAGGGTGGCAGGAGACAGTACCGGATTTGGTATTGCCGATATGAAGCCGCCGGGGCCGCTCCATGCATAAGTGCATCCGGAACATGCCGGGCCTGATGTGGTAAGAGCAAGCGTGCCGCCTTCGCAAGGGCTGCTGGCTGTAACCGTAAATACCGGCAAGGGATTTACAGATACCGTTGTAGATACGCGGGTGCTGCAAGGCACTGTTGAAGATACTTGCACGGTATAAGTAGTAGTTACTGTAGGGCAAACCACAGTGCTGATGCAGGTAGGGCAAGAGCCGCCACCCGGTGTCCATACATAGCTTAATGGGCCTGCACCGCTGAATGTAGGGTTGGCCGTTAGCGTATAGCAACCGCCGGCGCAGAGCACTGCTGCAGGTGCTGTAGCTATTGTAGCTGTTGGTGTAGCATTTACAGTAACTGTTGCTGTGCCGCGGCACCCTGTAGTAGCTGTGTAAGTAATAATGCTTGTTCCTGCAAGCACACCAAATACATCGCCCTTGTTAGGTGGTACGGATGTGACGGTTGCAATGCCCGGTACGCTGCTGCTCCAGGTGCCGCCAGATACACTACCTGTAAGGGTGGTATGCAGGCCCTGGCAAACAGAGAGGGTGCCGGTAATTGTAGGGTTCGGATTGACAACTGCATTTACAGTCATTGTAGTGGTACACCCTGCAGCGTTAGTTGCTGTGACAGTGTAGATGCCCGCCATTGCTAATGTTGCCGGTGATCTTGAAGGATTAGGCAGGATAGATGTAAAGCCACCCGGGCCGCTCCATGCATAAGAAGTACAGCCTGCGCAGCCGGTGATACCGAAGTTGAGCGAGCCATTTACGCAAGGTGTATTAACAGTAGGCGTAAATACCGGCCTGGCGTTAACAGTAACGATAATGCTGGCAAAGCAGCCCGTAGACAAAGTATAGCTTATAGTCGCTGTACCGGGGAGGATACCGGTTACAATGCCAGTGTTGGAGCCGACCGTAGCAATGCCTGTAGCGCTGCTGGTCCATGTGCCGCCTGTAGTTGTTTCCCAAAGAATAATTGTTTGCCCCTGGCAAACAGCAAAAGGCCCGCCTCCGGCCCTGGTAATAGGGGCAGGTACGGGATTTACGGTCATCGGATGAAGAACGGTACGGCCGCAAGGGTCGGTATAGGTTATGGTTGTAACGCCAGTGGCTACTCCGGTCACTATGCCTGTTGTCAATCCAACCGATGCTATGGCAGAGTTCGCGCTTGACCATGTACCTCCGGGAGGAGTGCCTGTCAGCGGAGTGGTTTTGCCTACACAAACCTTTGTAGCGCCGCTGGTGGCGGGCATAACACATGCAGAAGTTGCACATGCTGTAGTGCTTTCCGCTATTAGGAAAGGTCCTGCAGGGGTGGTTATATTTCCCCATACGCTTAATCCTGATGGGTTGCCACCAGCCCAGGCGTGGTTCCAGTTAACTACTGTAACATTGATAGTGTAAGTGCCGGTGCATAGTGCGCGAGTGGTGTTTATGGGTCCGGCAAAATTAGTGTGATAATCATTTGCTTCAATAGCTGGCTGGCTGTAGAATGATGGACCGCCATTTATGTTTATGCTTTCAATGTAGTTATCTGCGGCAACATTGAGTGAAAAATTAACGTTGGTACAACCGCAAACGCGAAAGGTGCGGCTAATCGTCATTTTGTATTTGTCTATCGGAGTGGCGGATCCGTCAGTGTTATAGAAGTTCGAATTCAACGCACTGACCCAGCCGCCAAGCCCGCCTGGGGTAGCGGCGTAAGCGCCACCTCCTACAGGCATAATGACGTTTGCATTGTTGCCTACAGTTACGGGTGTGAACCCTGATGCCCATGCTGCTGTGGTAAGCGCTGGAGACTCGAATGTAACGCGCCACATGGGGTCTATGACCGTGATGCCATTAGCGCCGGGCGCACCTACTGCAGCATTGGTCAGCGGGTTGTAGCCAGTGTTGATAACAAGGTTGTTTGTAAGACAACATTGGGCAAATGAATTGTTAGTAAAGAATGTACATGAAAAAAGGAGGAAAAGTAGAAATTGACGATACCATGGTGAAAGGGTACTGGCCAAAACAGGGCCAGTATCTGTTTGCTTCAATTGTGTGAGATGTTTCATGGTTTTTAAATTTTAATGATGGTGAAAAAGTTAGGTAGTGCTTAACGGACTATTGTTGGTGAGCGGCCCGCTGGTGGCCGGTTTAGCCTGCACGGGCTGCGGGAAATGTGTGTTCCATTTTTTGCGGTTTTAAAGGTGAGGAAATAGAGTTTTGTTCTTTTTGGGACGGCTACAAGCCGCACGTTATTGTTGATAGTGCAAAGTACTATAGGCATGAACCGATAATTTTGCAAGCCCGACAAACGGTAGGAATTGGCGCCTGAAATGCAGGTAATATCAGACGAGAAGAAGATGGCGATTGAAACACACGCGCTTAAAGCGCTACTGCAAAGCAGTTAACGCACGCAAATAGAAAGGTCATTTGATTATTTATTGAAGCGCTCCAGAAATTCGCTTTTTATGCTCCGGGCGACCGGTATCTCCTGCTTGTTGGACATGATAAGCAGGCCTGATGTTTCGTAGCGGAGAATGCTGTTGAGGTTGACGATATAGGACCTGTGTACCTGGAAGAAGGAATGCGGCTCCACAAGCGGCTTGAACTTGCCGAGGTAATTGGAGCTGATGTATTCAGTTTTGCCCGTCACGATCTTAGTGCACTTATTTGTGCTTTCGAGGTAGAGGATGTCTGAAACTTTTACATAGTCTATGCCATGCTTGTTTGGAATGCCTATTTTGTCGCTAATACTTGCAGGCGCCGGGCTGGTTTGCCGTGCCAGGCGCTTGTTGTCGATGCGCGCTGTTGCTTTATTTATCGCTAACGAAAGTTGTGCGTCATCAATAGGCTTCAGTATATACCCGGACGCTGAAAATGAGAATGCGTCAAGAGCATAGTTGTCGTGGGCGGTAACAAAAATAATTTCCGAATCGAGGCTGGGCAGCAGTTTCAAGAGGTCAATGCCGTTTTTTCCCGGCATAGAGATATCCATGAACAGCAGGTCGCATGGCTGTGCTCTAAGGGCTTCCAGTGCATCTCCCCAGAAAGAGTACGTTGCAGTGACGGTTATATTCTTATACAGGTAAGCCAGCCGGCTGGTGAGCAGCTCTATTGCATCCTGTTCGTCATCTACAATTATGCAGCTGTAGTTATTTGTCATAGCGCAAGTTCTTGATGTGTATGGTTACCACCGTGCCTGTATCGGGTTCGTCTTTGTCGAAGTAGGTTATATTGATGTTCATTTGCTCATACTTGTTAAAAATACTAACCAAATCCCTGATTAGCAAGTCTCCGTATGAAGCATCCTTTATATTGGCCTCACTGGCGAGCAGTTGCGCGTTTTTACGTCCTATTCCATTATCAGCTACCGTGCAGGTCATTTCATTGCGGTCCAGGTGGATATCGAAGGCGATACTGAGCAGGCCGCTATCCCTCCTGGGCAGTATGCCATGATTTATTGCATTCTCCACAAATGGCTGAAGCAACAGGGACGGTATCATGATCTGCTTCAGGTCGATGGATGTGTCGTAGTCAATCCGGTATTCAAATTTGTTCTTGAAGCGTGTCTGCTGTAGCTCTATATAGTCTTCGAGGTTGCTGATCTCCTCGGCGATGGATATAAGCTTGTTTCTCGATGACTTCAGATAGCTGCGCAGCAGGCGGGAGAATTTAGAGATGTGCGCATAAGCCTCTTCCATTTTTTGCTTGCTCACAAGCAGCAATGCTGAGTTGAGTGTGTTGAAAATGAAATGAGGGTTTATCTGAGCGTAAACCGCTTTGAGCTCGAGCTCCATGCGCATGTTCTTTCGCTTAGTGGCGTCGAGTACCAGTCGTATGATGATGAGCACTATCACGGTGAGGAATATAAGCGCGCCGGCAACCACAAGCATAGTGAACCACCATTTGGCCCAGTATGGCGGGGAAATCGTCATTTTGAAGCTCACAGGATCTGAGAATTCGCTGGAAAGCGTGCGGGCCCGTATTTTAACGGTATACTCGCCATAGCCGGGGTTGACGAGGGTTATCTCTTCTCCTGTGAGGTCGATCCAGCGGAAGGCGTCAGTTTTTGAAACGGCGTATTGGTAGCGCACATCTTTGCTGCTGAATGAAAGAGCGGCAAAAGAGATTTTTAAATTTTTAGACTCCTTGAACGGCAGTTCTATTTCGCTTTGTACCGGATATATCTTCCGCACAGTTCTCAGCTGCGAAAAGACCAGCACTGGTGGGTCTATGGTTTGCAGCAGGGTTTTTATATCAATTGCCGTCACCGATCCGTTCTTTAAAAAATAGCAGTGTGTGCCATCGGAGCATATGGATTCGGCATTAAGCGGCACAAATGGGTTTTCGAGAATCGCAAGATGTTTTTTTGGAACGCCGGCAGAAGGATATAGGGATAATACGCGGTAGGAGTTGTTAGTGCTGATGAGCAGGTGGGTAGTATCGAGCTGGTAGAATTTTTCCCAAATGCAATTCTGGCCGGTGACCGAGTCTTTGAAAACAGTTTTATCAACCAGGTTACAGACGAGCAGTTTGTTGTCGAAGGTGTAGCCTACAAGGTAGTTGCCGATAAAGCAAAAAACCTTGAAGGTTATATTTTTAAGCGGTGGTTGTTCGGTCTCAATGCCAGATTCGATTGCGAATAGATTTGTTATCGTGGAGTACCAGGGTGTGCCGGAGTCATTATGAGTGAGCCAGAAGATACGCTCTGTATTTTTTGGAGCACGTGGTATGGAGAGAGCTCGGTCAGGCGTATTAACAACGTCGGGAACAGGCTGCACGACTACACCAGTTATACACCTTACAAAGAGGTTGCCAGAGGCGATGACTGCAGTCTTGGCGCCCTCGTATTGCTTTGTTTTCCTGCTTGTGATACGCGCATGGTTCCGGCGAATATCAGGCGTGCCTGATACCTCCCTATTGTAAAAATTGAAGAAGGAGTAATCCTTACCGATAACGAAGCATGGCTCAAAAGCGTTTTTGTTAAAAGGCGGTAGTGCCAGCGGCAACGCTTTTACTTTGTTATCGCTGACGCTGTACAGCCGATTGCGGTTGGTGCCGAAATATACATGTCCGGGGTCGGCATAGCTGTATACTGCCTTGCCATCGTAGACGTTTCTATACAGTTTGCCGTTGAAGATATTTTTGCCAAGGCAGTATACGCCGTCTGTCAAGGTACTCACCCAATAATTACCACTGATATCCCTTGTAATAGCCGATACCGCTATACCTTTTAGTATGTGAATAGAGTCGTTAATGATGAGCCCGTTAGTAGTGCCGAAAAAAGTAGTATTGCCATCCTTGAATATTTGCAGCAGGGTGAAATTTTCATGGAAGTGAGGAGGGAACAGAAACAGGTCGGTCTTGCCGGCCTCCCAAAAACATTCAAGGTTAAACAGGTATTCCTGGTTTTGGGAAGAAGAGAAAATGCGGTATTCCCGCCCCGCCATTTTTTGAATAATGTTGAGCAGTGTATCAGTAATTATTACCTGCTTGTTTGTGGTAAGCTCGTATCTGTCGGGAGCTATTTTTCGTTTATAGATATAGGCGCCCAGGGAATTGTTGATCTGCGGGCCGGCATCGCGGACGATCAGGCGGTCATTCTTGATCTCAATGAATCTTTTGGGTGCAGGGTAATTTATAAGAATACTGCTGTCAAACTCTACTGTAATGTGCTTGACATAGGACATTTTGAACGGAAGGCGGAGAAATGGGGTATTGCGTGCGGTGTGGAATGAATCATTTTTGAAATAACAAAGGTCGCCATTGTAAGTACCCAGCCACAGCCGCTGATTTTTATCTTCCTGTACAAAGAACACTTCGTTATCGGCCATTCCGTCGAACGTAGTAAAAGTTTCGAAGTGCTGGCTGCTGTAGCGCGCAACGCCTTTGTCTGTAGAAAACCATAGATGGCCTGAACTGGAACGGTAGACCTGGTAAACGGTGTTACTTGGTAAGCCGTTTTCGGTGGTATAATGCAGCATTGGCACCTCCTGGCCGCTAACGCCATAAGCCAAAAAAATGGTGCAGAGCGCTATAAGCGCGCAAAACGTCATTTTAGTTATTCGTGAATGGTATGTAGGGCTAAGGAATAGCGCCATTTGTGGGGATAGTAAATACACCTTGGGATCAGGGTGTAAAATATCAAATAATTTCGATATTGTATTTTATTGTTTATTGCCGAAAATGGCAAAGAAGAGAAAGAAAAAAACCGGCAAGTTACTCACATCGCACCGCTACAACCGCCCGCCCTTGCTACATTCCTGTCCTGGGGGATTCAGCAGGAGCTGGCCGTATAAGACTTGCCGGGGCGCAAAGGTAGCGAAAGTTTTGGTTTGGCAAAAACTTTTTAAAAGAAAAGAGTACCCGTTTTCGCGGGTACTCTTTTCCGAAATTGGATGAGGATGTTATGCCAGTATCGTTCTCTTTACATCTTCGAGTATATCCAGCGTCTCTTCCTTACTGTTTCCTTCGGCATACACACGCAGTAAAGGCTCTGTGCCGGATGCGCGCAGCATTACCCATCCGCCATTGTCGAGATGGTACTTGATACCATCGATCGTCTCCACGCGGTTGTAGCCATATTTGCCAAAGCCGGCGTAGCCACCATCTGCGGCCGTTTTAATGATCGATTCTTTTATGGAGTTTTCTATATGCAGGTCGTTGCGCTCGTATACGAAGCCGCCTACTATCTCGTAGATCTCATCGCAAAGCTCTTTAAGCGTCTTGCCTGACTTTGTCATAAATTCATACAATGCAAGACCATCGTAAATGCCATCGCGCTCGGGGATATGGCCCTTTACCGCTATGCCACCACTTTCTTCGCCACCTACCAGCACATCATCATGCACCATTATTTCGCTGATGTATTTAAAGCCTATCGCGGTGACTTCTACCGGGAGGTTATATTTTTCGCAAAGCTTTTTAACGCGGTCCGTTACAGAGAACGCGATCACGACCTTGCCAGTCATTCCCTTGTATTTGTGCAGGTAATGTATAAGAAGCAAAATGATGTTGTGCGCATCTACAAAGTTGCCGTTCTCGTCATACAGGCCTATGCGATCAGCATCGCCATCTGTGGCGAGGCCTATCTTGAGCTCAGGGGTAGTTGCCATAGTATTGGCCAGTTCCTGTAGATTTTTGTCGAGCGGCTCAGGCGCCTGGCCGTGGAAGCCGGGGTTGTCGTCGCAGTGAATGAGCACAGCATTTGGCAGCAGCCTGCGGATCACATTCTGGCCTGCGCCATACATGGCATCGTAGGCCAGCTTAAATGGGGATTTTGAAAGAGCGTCAAAATCAAATTTTCCTTTCAGGTATTCAACGTACTGGTCCTCGAGATCGATATACTCGAGCAGGCCTTTGTCCTGCCAGTATGCCAGCGACTGTGCAGGCATGTCTACCTCTTCAGGTATAAGCGCCTCTACAGCTGCAATATCCTTTGGGCTCGATGGGCCGCCATGGGCGCCTTTCAGCTTATAGCCATTGTATGACGGTGGGTTGTGGGATGCAGTGATCACAACACCCTGCTGAGCATTGAGCTTTAGCACCCCAAGGGAGATCATGGGCGTGCTGATAAAACCTTTGGCAAGCAGCACCTTCACACCATTGGCACATAATACTTTAGCAGCAGTTTCTGCAAACAGCTGTCCGCCAAAGCGGCAATCGTGACCAACCACTACTGTGGGATTGCTATGCTGAGGCAGCAGCCAATCTGCAAGTCCCTTGCTAACGCGGGCTACATTATACACTGTGAAGTCCTGCGCTATTATAGCCCTCCAGCCATCGGTGCCAAACTTGATCTTATCAGTTATCATACAAGTGATTTTTTAAGAATACGCTCCTGCGTGTACGGTTAATTTTTGTGAAGGCAAATTTAGGAAGGATGACCAAATAAAAGCCTGCCCATTTGAATGTTCTTTTCCATTTCTGCTTCGTTGCGAAAGTCTTTAAATATCGTGATATTCTCAGATTTCGCGCCTTGCATAAAAGAAAAATAACTATCCAACTGAGCGGACTTTTATCTGGTCATCCTTCCTTATGAAACGTTTTGTTCGGATAAGGTTGTTTAATTTTAGCGGCTAAAATATCCCTTACCATGCAAGACTTCCTGTCTTCGATAAATCCCGCTACGGGCCAGCAGATCAAAAAGTATCCTGTTGACGATCAGGCTAAAGTAGAAAAGGCACTGAAGCAGGCAGTTAAGACATTTGAAGAGTGGCGGAAACTGCCCTTTAGCAAGCGTGCCGTGGTGCTCAGGAACATAGCAAAAGAGATCAGGAAAGAGAAAAACAACCTTGTGAAGCTTGCCGCGCTGGAGATGGGCAAGCCTTTGCAGCAAGGCCATTATGAAGTGGAAAAATGTGCAAAGACGCTGGAGTTCTATGCACGGGAGGGGGCTAAATTTCTTGCCGATGAGGTAGTGCACACCGATGCGCGTAAAAGCTATGTTTCCTTTCAGCCGCTGGGAGCGGTGCTGGCAATAATGCCGTGGAATTTTCCTTATTGGCAGGTGTTCCGGGCTATGGGGCCAACTGTGATGGCAGGCAATGTAATGGTATTAAAGCATGCCTCGAATGTAACAGGGTGTGCCCTGGCAATAGAGGACCTGATATTAAAGGCTGGAGCCCCCAAGGGCCTCTTGCAGACCCTGCTTTTGCCATCGGCAGAGGTGGGAAAACTTATTGATGACTCCCGCATAGCGGCTGTAACGCTTACGGGAAGCACGGCAGCAGGCAGCAAAGTGGCCGAGGCGGCAGGGCGCAACCTGAAGAAGGCTGTGCTGGAGCTGGGAGGAAGCGACCCGTATATAATACTGGCAGATGCAGACCTTGATGTAGCGGTAGAAATAGCCGTAAGGGGCAGGCTGGTGAACAGCGGGCAGAGCTGTATAGCTGCCAAACGGTTTGTAGTGGTTAAAGAAGTACGCAAGGAATTTGAGCGGCGGTTTACCGAGGAGATGAAAAAGGTAACCTATGGTGACCCCATGGATGAGCGCAACCGGATGGGCCCGATGGCGCGCATGGACCTGCGCGATCAGCTGCATGAGCAGGTAGTAAAAAGTATCGAAAAGGGAGCGAAGCTGCTTTGTGGCGGGGCTGTACCGGAAGGGGAGGGTGCCTTTTACCCCGCTACAGTGCTTACCAATGTAAAGAAGGGAATGCCGGCTTACGATGAGGAATTATTCGGGCCGGTGGCTGCAATAATAGAGGCTAAGAACGAAGCGGACGCCATAAGAATAGCTAATGACAGTGTCTATGGGCTGGGTGCGGGTATCATCTCGCGCGACAGGAAGAAGGCTGAGCTGCTGGCAAGGGAAGAAGTGCAGGCCGGTAACTGCTATGTGAACGACTTTGTACACTCAGATCCGCTGTTGCCGTTTGGCGGCATCAAGCAGAGCGGGTATGGCCGGGAGCTGAGCTCCTTCGGGATACGCGAGTTTGTGAACATAAAGTCTGTTTATATCAAATAACACTACTGTGCATTGCAGATATTCTAAACTGTTATCTATATTTATAGCCTTTGGCGCAATTCTTATATATTCCTGTAAAACGGAACAAGTAACTCACCAAAAAGCAAAAACCACTACAAAAATGTATACCTATTTAGCGCTCGGCGATTCATACACCATAGGGGAGCAGGTGCCCCTGCACGATAACTTCCCATACCAGGCGGTGAAGCTGCTTAAAGACATGAAAATTGAGGTGACCGAGCCGGTGATAGTAGCGAAGACAGGCTGGACGACCGATGAGTTGGATGAGGCGATAAGGGAGCACAACATCGATGAGAAATTCTCGATAGTAAGCCTGCTGATAGGAGTGAACAACCAGTATAGGGGTAAGAGTGTAGACGAGTATAAAACAGATTTCCAGCAGCTGGTGATGGAAGCAATAGCGTTTGCTGACGGCAAGGCAGATCGCGTATTTGTGCTGTCGATACCCGACTGGGGCGTAACGCCTTTTGCGGAAGGAAGGGACAGGAGCCAGGTAGCAAAGGACATTGACGCCTACAACGCAGCCAATAAAGAAATAGCCGCAGCTAATAAGTGCAACTATATAGAGATAACCGGCAGCACGCGCGACAATGGCACGGTGAAGGACTACCTGGCAGATGATGGCCTGCACCCATCATCAAAGGAATATACAATATGGGCGCAGAAGCTGGCAAACGCAGTTGCCACCACCTTAAAAAACTAAAATGGACCTGGATAAACTGCGTGAGCTATGCATGTCGTTTCCCGGTGCTACGGAAGGCATAAAGTGGGAAGACCACATTTGCTTTATGGTAGCCGAGAAAATGTTCTGCGTAACCGGGGAGCAGGGCGGTGCTAACCTTAAGGTGACCCCCGAAGAATTTGAGGAGCTTACGCAGCGTGACGGCATAGTGCCTGCGGCCTATATGGCGCGAAATATGTGGGTAAGTATACAGAAGTGGAACGCCCTGAAGCCTAAAGAATGGGAGCATTATGTGCGCCAGTCGTATGAGCTCATCCGGTCTAAGCTGCCAAAGAAAGTGCAGCACTCACTATAACACTCAGGATATAACATTGCCTATTTGCCCTTCGTAACCGTGGGGCATTTTCATTTATTGTTTTCAGCTAATAGAAAGCCTAGGTTCTGCAGGCTTGGACCACTTGTTGGCCCAGGGTTAAGGAATATCTGCTCCATGAACCACAATGCTATTTTAAGAGAAAAGAAATAATGTTATATTTGGCCAAATATTGTTTATGAAGAGAAGCTTATCCTTAGTCATTCTTGCACTTATACTTACCCTATCGGCGAATGCACAGCTACAGAAGATCAATACGTTTGCAGGCACCGGCACAGCAGGTTATAATGGCGATGGCGGCGCAGCTACGGGCAAGCAGCTTAACGGCCCTTATTCGGTAGCAGTTGATGCAGCAGGAAATGTGTACGTAGTAGACTTTTTCAGCCTCCGCGTTCGCAAAGTTGCCACAAACGGGGTTATCACTACTGTGGCCGGCACAGGCTCGCTTGGGTATACCGGCGATGGCTCTATAGCCACCAGCGCTAACCTGCATCCACACGCAGTTACTGTAGATAAAACGGGGAATATATACATTGTAGACGGGACCTATGGCGTGGTACGTAAAGTGACTCCGCTTGGGTTCATCACTACAATAGCGGGCAACGGTATCAATGGCTATACGGGCGACAATGGCCCCGCACTGGGCGCGATGCTCAACAGGCCGCATGGTATCACTATCGACAGCAAAGGCCGTATCATTATTGCTGATGCAGCAAATGAAATGGTGCGCAGGATAGATGCGGCGGGCGTGATCACTAAGATAGCAGGCTCTGGTATTAAAGGTTATTCAGGCGATGGCGCCTTAGCAGTCAGCGCGCAGCTCGACTCTCCATTTGCCGTTACCACAGACAGGAAGGGTAGTATCTACGTAGCAGATATGCTCAACCATGCGGTACGCAAGATCGACACATTTGGTATCATCACCACTTATGCCGGCACAGGCGTAGCCGGCTACACAGGCGATAATGGCGCTGCCGCGCTGGCTACGCTGGATGGGCCTGCGGGACTTACAACAGATAGCATTGGCAACCTCTACATCGCTGATGCGAACAATAATGTGATCAGGAAAGTAGATACGTTTGGCGTTATCACTACAGCTGTAGGCAATGGCACACCGGGCTTCGGCGGCGACCTTGGCTATGTGAATGGTGCTAACCTGCGCCAACCTTACGATGTGGCCATAGATGCGGCGGGCAGCCTGTACATAGCAGATGCCAGCAACCACCGTATACGCAAAACTTATGCTACGGTAGGTATAACAGCAACTACAGGTGCTGGCATTGAAGTCTATCCTAATCCGGCGGGCCCGTCGGTGTACATCTCTGGTACAGCTGCAGGCGACCATATAGCGTTATTTAACCTGGTAGGCCAGCAGGTATCATCAGCTGCGGCAGGAAATAGTGAGGTAGAATTGTCTGTTAAGCAACTGCCTGCGGGCATGTACCTCCTACAGGTTACCGATGCTGCAAATAACATCAAAACGATTACCAAGCTGGTAAAAGAATAATAGAGAATAAGGCATAAAAAAAGCGGCGATAGCCGCTTTTTTTATGCCTTATAAAATACCGGGAATTAGCCTATTGATACCAGCTCAATGTCGAACACAAGGTCCTGGCCGGCAAGGGGGTGGTTAGCATCGAGCACCACCGTATCGCCCTGCACCTCGGTGATAACAACCGGGAACACGTTACCTGCGTTGTCGCCCATTTGCAGCTCCATACCTACTTCAGGCTTCATATCTGCAGGAAACTCGGTTATCGGGTACTCCATCACCATATCATCATTGCGCTCACCGTAAGCGTCTGCAACAGTTATATTCACCGTTTTTTTGTCGCCTACGTTCATGTTGATAACGGCATCATCGAAGCCCTTAATGACCTGGCCGTTACCCGCTATAAACTGAAGCGGCTCGCGTCCTTCAGAGCTATCAAATGTTGAGCCATCTGTTAACCTGCCATGGTAGTGAACGTTAACGGCGTCGCCCTTTTTTACTTGTTGCATGAATGTAATTTTTTGAATTAAAAGAGGGCAAAGTTACGGGAATATCATATATGCAGCGCTATCTTTGAAAAAACGGAAAGCATGCGGATAGCGGTTACAGGCCTGGCTTTGATTTTTATGTTGCTTAGTGGCATGGCTTCGTTTGCGCAGCCTTTTTTTGACAGCGATGTGCAACCGGCTGATGCAAAGCCCGAAAAATATATAGCATTACTTGAGGGTAAGCGCGTGGCATTGATCATCAACCATACTTCCGTTATAGGCAATGAATCACTGCTCGACTTGCTGCTGGCGAGGAAGATCGCTGTCAGGAAAATATTTGTGCCGGAGCACGGCTTCAGGGGCAACGAAGATGCCGGTGCCAAAATAGACAACGCAATTGATAAGGCTACTGGGTTGCCTGTGATCTCGCTCTATGGCAAGCACAAGAAGCCAACACCTGAAGATATGGCCGATATAGATGTGGTAGTGTATGATCTGCAGGATGTGGGTGTGCGCTTTTATACCTACATCTCCACGCTGGAATACTGTATGGAAGCGTGCGCACAAAATCACAAGCAGCTGATGGTGCTGGACCGCCCCAACCCTAATGGCTTTTATGTGGACGGCCCGGTGCTGAAGGAAGACAACAAGTCGTTTGTAGGCATGCAGCAGATACCCATAGTATATGGCATGACAGCGGGCGAATATGCGAAAATGCTGAAGGGCGAAGGTTGGTTTGACAATGCATCGCAGCTTGATCTTAAAGTGATACTCTGCATCAATTACACCCACGCAAAGCGGTACAAGCTGCCGGTGCCACCATCTCCCAACCTGCGAACCATGGCTGCTATTTATGCATATCCCTCGCTTTGTCTTTTTGAGGGTACGCCCGTGAGCGTAGGCAGGGGCACTGATATGCCGTTCCAGCAATACGGGTGCCCCGAGTTTGAGGGGAAGTACACCTATAGTTTTACCCCGCGCAGTGTGAGTGGCGCTAAAAATCCGCCGCACGAGAACAAGCTGTGTTATGGCGAGCTGATCGGCAAAACAGAAGAGGAAGTACTGCGCCAGACACAGGGAAAGTTCCGGCTGCATTGGCTGATAAAAGCGTATGGTGCTTACCCGGACAAAGACAAATTTTTCAATGGCTTCTTTGTGAAATTGTATGGGCAGAAGGGCCTGGCAAAAGCGATAGCCGGCGACTGCAATAATCCCGAAGAAGCAGAAGATCAAGTGCGCAGAACATGGAAGAAAGACCTGGCATCTTTCAGGAAAATAAGGAAGCGCTATTTGCTGTATCCGGATGCGCCCGAATATAATTAATGAAAATATTAACTATTGATTGAAAGGGTTTATCCGTAATTTTGCACTTGAAAATCGCCGTATTGCCCTATTGTCGAGGGTTTTGAAGGAAATGTAATTCTTTTATAGAAAAAATTATAATTACTTGGCCGTTTTCTTTGAAAAAATTCTAATTTAGTAGTTCAACTCAAACAATAAAAAACAGACGGATATGAAAAAACTGATCACAACTTGTGCGCTGCTTACTACAGTTTCAGTAGTGTCATTTGCACAGTCGAAACAAACATCTCATACAATGAGCATGGAGGCACAGACAGCGGCAAGCGCTACACCTGCAAATGCTACGCCGGTTGCAAGCAAGTCATCTCAAATGACTGCTGAAAGGAAGGCGAAAATGCTGCAGAAGCAATATGGTCTTAACCCGGCGCAGTACAAGGGTGTATACCAGGCTGAGCTGGAATATGCCGTGCAGGACGAGCAAATACGCCAAAGCGGTAACGAGCCAGGATCGGGCCAGGCAATGCAGATGGGTATGGGCAGGGATATGAAGATCAAAGCTGCAATGACCCCGGAGCAATACACTAAATACGAAACAGCTTCTAAGAAGAACTAAGATAAGCTACTGAAGAATAATTGATACTGCCCCGCACGTTGCGGGGCAGTATCGTTTTTATGACATTATGCACCACGGAAGTTGAGGTCTGCGATCACTGCCGCCGGCAGCTGGGGCAGCAGGTTTCGCGGCAGCAGGAATGAGGTAAGCTCAGCCAATTCTTTAAAAACGTAATGGCTGTCGGCCGCACCACGCAGGTACTCCGCACCAGTGCTGCCGCCCGTGCCCACCCGCTTGCCTATAGTGCGCTGCACCATGTGAATATGCCTGTGGCGCCACATAGACAGGTTCTCATCTATCTCCAGCAGGGTATTGAGCAGCTCATAAGGCAGCTGCAGCAGCGGATGATCCCTGTATAGCATTATAAACAGCGCATTGCGGCTGGCATCGGCGCTAAAGGCCCTGCCCTGGGGGTAGTCTGCATCGTTGATGAACATGGAGTCAAAAACGCTCACATTCGCCTGTTCTGTTTCGGAAAGGCTCTCTAAATATGCTTCTTTATATTTGTTCCAGAAGCTGCCATCGCTGTCTGTCCAGTAGGCTTTATTCTTCACGAAAGGCATGCGTTCCAGCCATTGGTTTATGAGTACCCGCAGTGACTGTTTTGACTCTGCATCCTTTACCTTTTCTACATCGCCGGGAGTAAGCTGCGACAGGTAGTAGGCCTTACCGTGGCGGTGCTCATAATTGAGCCCCAGCGTAGCCTCTATTATCTTGAACTGTATGCTTTGAAAGCCGGAGGCGGGGCGCAGCAGGTCGCGGAAGTCGAGGAAATCGAGCGGTGTCATTGTTTCCAGCACGCCCATTTGCATCACTGCTATCTCCAGTATGCCGCATATGCGCTTCAGGCGGTGTACGCTGTTATAGATATCGGGGGTGTTGTTTTGTATGTTGGGCTGCAGGAAGATTTCCCTAACTATGTTCAGCTCATGCAGTATCTGCTTGAACCAAAGCTCATAGGTCTGGTGAATAATGATGAACAGCATTTCGTCATCTGCGCGAATGCCTTCTTTTTCACTTTCAGGTTGCTGTGCGTCGAGTATTTTATCCAGTTGCAGGTATTGGCTGTAGTATACCGGTTTGCGTTCCTTTTTTTCCATGGCGGAAAATTACGCATTGTTACCGCAAGTGGAAAATATTAGCCAATGATATTGGTAAGAATGAAAATAGCCGGCTTTGCGGCCGGCTATTACAAACGAATTGGAAACAGTGTTAGTTGCCCGGTTTTTCAAGTAGCTTGAAGAATTGGTCGAGCTGCGGCAGGATAACAATACGTGTGCGCCTGTTGGCAGCCTTGCCATCGCTGCTGCCGTTATCTGCTACAGGCTTGTATTCGCCCTTGCCAGCTGCCGTCATACGTGCAGGAGGCACATGGTATTTGTTCTGCAGTATCCGTACAACAGATGTGGCGCGCTTCACGCTCAGGTCCCAGTTGTCCTCAATGGCGTTGCCTTTAAAGGCAACATTGTCGGTATGGCCTTCTACCATGAATTCTATATCGGGCTGTGCGGTGATAACTGCTGCCACCTTGCCCAGTACACCCATCGCTTTGTCATTTACATCGTAGCTGCCGCTCTTGAAAAGCAGTTTGTCAGAAATGTCTACGTACACAACTCCCTTATCTACCTTGATGTTGATATCGTTGTCAGCCATGTTGCCAACAGCGCTTTTGAGGTTTACCACCAGCGCCATATTGAGTGAATCTTTGCGGTTGATGGCTGATTGCAGGTCTTTGATATAAGCGTCCTTTACACCAATATTGTCGAGCGATTTCTTGATGCTTTCTGCCTGGGCGCCTGATATTACCGAAAGATCTTTTAAATGGCCCAATACCTGGCTGCTGTTTGTCTTAGCGTCCGTAAGCTGATCCTCCAGCGACTTTATTCGATTCTTATCGGCATTGCGGCCTTCTTTGCAAACTGCGTTTTCCAGCATCAGCTCTTTATACAGGCTATCGAGCTTAGTATAGCTATCTGAGCACTTTTTCAATTTTTTACTTGCCGAGCACGATGCCAGGGTGGCGATTACAACTGCGGCAATAGATAACTGTTTTAATATCATAAACAATGTTTCAATTTGGGAGCGCAAAACTACGTATTAATGGAGCAGAGAACGTAGTGCCATACAATTATATTGCGGCGTCGAAAGATTTTTGCATTTCTTTAGCACTTATACAACGCCCCTTATCACTGCGAGGGATACTGAGCCTATAAGTATCCACAGTAACACACCCTGCAAGATGGGCCTCCAACCTACCGTTTTCAGTGTTTTTAAGGAGAGTCCTGAGCCGATAAGAAACAGCGTGATGACAAGCCCCTTCCGGCCTATAAGGTAGAGATACTCAAATAGAGTAGCGCCACCGATCTTGTTATTGAGCGCCGGCACATATCGCGGCAGGTAGGTGGCAATGAGTATCGCGATAATGAAGTAAAAGATGAAATAGGGTATCTTTATTTTTCCCCTTTCTTTCTGGAAATAAGCTGTACCAAGCGCAAGGGGGATGATCCACAGTGCGCGCTCCAGCTTTATGGTTGTAGCTATTGGCAGTGCTTCATGGCCCAGGCTATCGGTATAGGCCGAGGCTGCGCCCACTACAGAGCTGGTATCGTGGATGGCAATAGCACACCAGGTGCCAAACTGCTCTGCCGACATGGCGAGGTAGTGCCCGATAGGTGGAAAGATGATCAGCGCAATGGAATTGAGGATGAACACGGTGCCCAGCGACACGCTGATCTGCTCATTCGTAGCTTTTATTATAGGCGATATAGCAGCTATAGCACTGCCGCCGCAGATGGCTGTGCCATTCGATATCAGCAGCGAGGTGTTTTTATCTATTTTAAGCTTCTTACCTATGAAGTAGCCCGCCACCAGGGTAACGGCAATAGTGCAGACAGTGAAAAGAAAGCCTTCTTTCCCGGCTTTAAGGGCATGCTCAAAATCCATTTTGAAGCCGAGGCATACAACCGATACCTGTAGCAGCAGGGTAGTGGCTTTTTTATTCAGGTGTATGAAGGGGTGGCCGATGACAAGGGCTATTACCAACCCGGCCAGCAGCGCTATGGGCGGATCGACCTTGAAAACTATAAATGCCACCAGGCACGTTATGAAAATAACTTGCCTGTAAATGTTTGGCAGGTTGAGCAATGTTGTGTTCATTAATGGATATTTGCACGATATTTATAAATAAATACCAGGGCCAAAGATAATATTATGAAAAGCAATTTTCTGCCGTCTGTAAGCATTACTCACATAAAAGATGCACAGGTAGCCGGGAATGAAGATTACTTCTACGATCTGCTGGTGCAGCCGCTGCACGAGGAGCTCTACCGGCGACAAACATTTGACTTTCTTGATGAGCTGTCAGATGGACAGCAGTTGATGCTTACCTACGACTATTTGCGCACCCAGGTGCTGCAGGGGGGCTTCATCCAGTTCATACACAATGGTTATATAGGGCTGCTGCCATCAATGATAGAGCAGTTCATGGCCATTGGTGAAACCGAAATGTCGCAGGTGCTTGATGATGTACTTAAGGTGTTTGTGCTGAACAGGGACCTGCTAAGCAAGGCTACAACGGTGCAGGAGTTTGCGCTGCTATACGATGAGCTAAAGGAATTTGAGGGAATTGATGAGCGATTTTATAAGCTAAATAAACAAGCTATCACTCATATGCTGGGCTATGCTTCGGCGCATCTCGATGAATTTGTCATCACAGGGCCTCCGCTTTCTTAATGCACTAGCTGTGGGAAGCGTACTGCCTTGATATGCGGTTGTGCTTAAGCGAGCGGATACCTTGTATCAGCGATACTTTACCGTTCTCTGTAACGAAGTGGTGCTTATACTCTACCAGGTTCGACTTGATGTAAGCTGCATCGCTCTTTACAGTCAGCCAGCCATCGTGGAAGAAAAGCACTGCATTCAAAAACAGAACAGTGAGCATGCTGATGAATGATATTGCTACTACTTTGGCGCTTACAAAGAAGCTTTCGTCGAGGTTCAGGAAGTGCTTGCAGGTTACTTTTACTATTGGTGCCAGATATTCTTTGTACATAATTTTCTTTTTTTCGTCGTCTAATCTTGTTCTCCCTTACATAGGAATTAAAAACTATGCCACTATATTATTTAGTAAAAATATAATTTGTAAGTCGCTGTAGACGTGGTGTATAAGTGGGTATTTTCTTTCCCAAAACCAAATATATTAGACTTATATTTGCATTACCTGGCTGTAAATGAAAGTTCTGTCCTTTATATTGTTGATTTTAATGGCAAATATCGCCGCCTTTGGGCAGGGGATGGCAAAGCTGCGCGCAAAGGACAGTGCGACTGTGAGCAGTGGGGACCGTAAATTGTTATCAACATCCCGCTTTATGAATGCCGGGATACCCCAAAATCACTACGCCAGCCACCTGGGCTTTTTTTGCAGGCAAGAGCTAAAGATGCAGAAAGCTAATCTGCCGGTCATATTCCGCGTAGGAAGGGTGGAAGACTGTAACAGGCTGGAACAAAAGCCGGGGTACAAAAATTAGTTATTCCTTTTTTTAGGCAGGCTACATGCCTAACTGTTTCAGCAGCGGCGCAGGCACTTCTATACCTTGCTGCCTCATATTCCTGATGTGCGCACGAGCGCTATCGGCCTGCTGTAGCTCTCCATATAGCAGCAGCAGGTTATTATTAGCCATAGAGTTGGCAGGGTCGCGCTGCAGGTAGCTTTTCAGGTAGCCAATGGCGCCCGTGCGGTCCTGCTTTACCATCGCCACGCGTGCCAGGTAAAAGTCGCACTGGTAGTAGTTCGATATCTTCTTTTCTTCCAGCAGGTATTTTTCAGCTGCCAGCACAGAGTCTTTCTTCAGCAGCATCTCTGCATAGTAGTAGTTGATGTATTTTTCTTTGGGGTTAAGCTTATACGCCTTGCGAAAAAGCTCCGCTGATCGCTCCGCATCGTTAGGTATGCGCGCTCCAAGCATCATATTGGCATAGGCCGAATTGGGTGACGTTGCTGCCGCCTGCGACCAGAAAGACAGCGGGTCCTTAAAATTGGCTTGGTGCATATAGTTGAGCACAGCAAATAGCCCGCAGATCACGGCCCCGGCTCCAAACAGCTGCTTGTCATTCAGCTTGTTTTGCAAGAGCGAGGTTTGCGATAGCAGCAGCAGTATGCCGGCCAATGGCAGATAAAGCCTGTGCTCGAATGATTGCTCATTCAGCTTTTGCGGTACTATTAGAGCGGGCAGCAGGAAAAGGAGAAATACCAGTGCGCCAGCCAATACTATGGAAAGATCTTTTCGTTTGCTGAGCATGATGATCGCCGCCAGCAAAACTATGGCCGTAATGCCATAGTGGTAAACCGTATCGTGCTGAATGGGGAATACACTTAGGTTGACAGGAATAAATATTTTACCCAGGTACTGCACAATAAGGGGCAAGCGCCTGAAAAAATCCGATAACATTTGTCCCGATGAAACACTCGCCTGCGTGGTAGCTGCGGCGCGTGCGGCATACCATATTGCGAAGCAGAGCGCCCATAGCCCCAGTTGTATGTGGAGGCGCTTGTCGGTCAGCTTGCTTTTGAGTGCCAATACCTGCAGTACCAGGGCTACCGGTGCGGCAAACACCGCAGTTTCCTTTGTGAAGTAAGCAAGCAGCAGGAACAGTTGCGACCAGATGAGGTCTTTAACGTTCCCTTCTTTAGTATAGTTAATAGAAAAAATAAGAAACGAGAAGATGAATATTGCCAGCAGCGTATCGTTGCGGCCCGGTATCCATGCCACCGCCTGGGAAATTACCGGGTGAACGGCAAATACAAGGGCCAGCAGGAAGGAGTGCAGCTCACGAATTCCCAGTTTGAGAAAAAGCCGGAATAAAAGAACAACAGAGAGTGCATGAAACAACACATTTACTACATGGTAGACCACTATGTTCTCGCCGCCGCCGCTGAGCTTGAAGTTGATGATCATGCTGTTCATAAACAGCGGGCGGTAGTAAGGGTCTTTTACTGCGTCGAAGAGGCCGCGGCTAAAAGAAGTGAACAGGTTCGTAATGTCCTCGTTGTATTCGCGAAACTCCCTGATAAATATAGAATCATCTAGCTCTGTAAGCCCGAAGAAAAATGTGGGTGCATATACTAGCAGCACTGCTGCAAGCAGCCACATGACCGGATGCTTTAATGTGAACATCGCAGGCGCATGCGACCCGGCGGGTGCTATTGGGGTGGCGGTCTTTGCGGCAGGCGAAGGTGCCGGGGTAACTTTTTTACTCACTTCTATAGTAATCGTGGATACCCTTCAAATATATTACTTTGCCTGCAATAACTGTAAAAGCCTTTTCAGAAATTGCTTTCTGAAAAGGCTTTTAACCGGGATGTAAAAAGAGGTATTAATATGCTGCCTGGAGTACACCACCGCCTCCGAGAAGCTCTTTAGCACGGCTGATGTCATCCTTTGTGCCGCGTGCCACCAGCAGGAATTTTCCCTGGGCCAGCGCATCATGGTAGCGTGCTACGTTTGAGTCTTTCAGGCCCACGGTAGCCAGGATAGAAGCTATGCCGCCACCTATAAGGCCAAAGTCGAACCCTGCTATCGCTCCTATAAGGGCACCTGAGCCATACAGGAAGCCTAAGCCGGGTATAGCGAACAGCCCTGCGCCAGTGATGAGGCCGAGTATAGTGCCTATTACAGTGCCTGTGCCCAGGCTTGCTGCGCTGATAGGGCTCTTCAGCATTATATGCATGTCCTCGTCTATTACTTCGGTAGCCCTTTTGCCCATTATAGTTATCTGGGATACAGGGTAGTTTGCATCTTTTAATTTTTGAACAGCTTCTACTGCCATATCGTGATTATCGTAAACACCAATTGTCGTATTCATAAAAGTAAATTTTTAATGATTTGTATAAGGTTTTTGTTTTAATTTGTTTCAAAGGTTCAAAGAACTGTTAGGTATGTTTTAAAAAGCATTCCAAAAAGCATAAAAAAAATGTTAGCGGCATAATTTACTGAGGACATTAACATTACTACCGCAAAACATTGCCCTCTTTTTAACAGTGTACTGGCATGGATTTACCGTGATTTCCAATGTATAAGGTGCGATTTTGACAGTAATACCTTATCGATTGCTTTAACGTTATTAAAACGGTTTTTTATGAAAAGGACAGGCTTAGTATTATGTATGTGTATGTTTGCCTCAGTGTTATTTGCTCAGAGCCACCCTGCGAACAAGGGACAAGCGCACCCCAAAGCAGCAACCGTTCTGCCATCGTGGGCAAAAGCCCAGCATTACAGCGCTGACGAGCACGCATACTTTCCCGACTACTATACTTATTATGATGCAAAAAGGAAAGGGTATGTATTCTGGAAGGACGGCAAGTGGTCCTTTACCCCTGCATTACCTCCGTTTCTTGAAAAGGTAGATATGAGCAAGACCCGCCTTAAGCTCGTGAAAGGCTTTAACCTGGCACTCAGGCCCGAATTGAGCTATCCCCGGTATATGAAGATGTACCCTGCCACCCACGGTAATAACCTGGTGCCTGTGCCCTCATCGCCAACTTTGCCGGGTAACCCATAATAACAGCAATTTTCTACATGGAAAATTTGCTGTCCTCCCCTGCGCATTTTCCATTAAATTTGCTGTCTTAAAAATTCCCATTACATGAAATTTACTTTTTATGGCCATTCTTGTTTCCTTATTGAAACAGGAGGCAAAAAGCTGCTATTTGACCCGTTCATAACAGGCAATGAGCTGGCGAAAGGGGTGAACGTGGACAATATAGAGGCAGATTATATATTAGTGTCGCACGGCCATGGCGACCATGTAGGTGACCTGGTAAGTATAGCAAAGCGCACCGGGGCAAAGGTGATAGCTGCCTATGAGGTAGTGAGCTGGGCTGAAAAGCAGGGCATCACCAATGTTCACCCGATGAATTTCGGGTCGTTCAACTTCGAATTTGGCAAGCTATGGTTCGTGCCGGCTGCGCATAGCAGCTCTATGCCCGATGGCTCTTATGGGGGCAACCCGGGCGGATTTCTCCTCCGTGGCGCCGAAAAGACATTCTATTATACAGGTGATACCTGCCTGACGACCGATATGCAGCTGATAAAGCACTATGCGCGGCCCGATGTGACAATACTACCCATCGGCGGCAACTTTACCATGGACTATGAGGATGCCGTTATTGCCGCAGACTTTATTGGTTGTAATAAATTAGTCGGTGTTCATTTCGACACATTCGGATATATTAAAATAGACCACAACGCAGCAAAAGAAAAATTTAAAGCAGCGGGGAAAGACCTAATATTGCCGGCAATAGGCCAGACCATTGAAATATAAGTCTGGGGACCAGTGAATGTAGAAAGTTGTTTCAGTTTTAATATAATGGCGCAAGTCATGTTTTAATAAGAGTTTCCAGTAGCAAGTAATATGGCAAAAGTAATAGCGATAGCAAACCAGAAGGGTGGGGTAGGCAAGACAACAACTGCAATCAATCTTGCGGCCAGTCTTGGCGTATTGGAATATAAAACGCTGCTTGTTGATGCAGATCCGCAGGCAAACAGTACTACGGGAAATGGCTTTGACCTCAAGAATGTGCAGCTGAGCCTTTACGACTGCATGGTGAACGAAACCCCCGCCTCACAGGTAATTCTCGAGACCGAAACCCCCAACCTGTTCTTACTACCCAGCCACCTCGACCTGGTGGGTGCGGAGATAGAGCTGATCAATCATCCTAACAGGGAGTACGTGCTGCGTAAGGCACTGGAGCCGGAACTGGCAAATTATGACTTTATAGTTATTGACTGCTCCCCCTCGCTGGGCCTTATTACAGTGAATGCCCTTAGTGCGGCTGATAGCGTGGCCATACCGGTGCAGTGCGAATACTTTGCCCTGGAGGGCCTTGGGAAATTGCTCAATACCATTAAGATAGTGCAGACCCGCATCAACGCGAACCTGAAGATAGAAGGCATACTGATGACCATGTATGATGGCCGCCTGCGCCTGAGCAACCAGGTGGTGGAGGAGATCAAGGCGCATTTTGGTGACCTGGTGTTCAATACTATCCTGCACCGCAACACAAGGCTGGGCGAAGCGCCAAGCTTTGGCAAGCCGGCATTGCTTTATGATGCGGAAAGCACTGGCGCTATTAACTACCTGAATCTTGCTAAGGAAATATTGCAGAAGAACAATATGACCAAGATAAAGAACGAGGACAAAATATTTGAAGCGGAATAAGTGTACTGGTTTATTTTTAATAATATCTGATCTGATTTTTAATGGCGCAGCCGAATAAGAAAAACGCGTTGGGTAAGGGTATAAGGGCGCTGCTCGATACCATTGACGAGGAGATAAAAGCGCCAAGAGAAGGTGTGCCCGCCGTATCGGGCCAGCAGAGTACGAATACCATAGCACGTATTCCTATAGAGCAGATAGAGGTGAACCCAAAGCAGCCAAGGCGCGACTTTGACGAAGGGTCTTTGAAGGAATTATCAGAAAGTATACAGCTCCACGACATCATACAGCCGGTAACGGTGATCAAAATAGGCCAGAATCGTTTTCAGCTGATCAGCGGTGAGCGCCGCTGGCGTGCCAGTAAAATGGCCGGGTTAAAAGATATCCCAGCCTACGTGCGCACTGCCGATAGCCAGGAATTGCTGGAAATGGCCCTGCTGGAGAACCTGCAGCGGGAGAACCTGAATGCCATAGAGGTAGCCATGAGCTACCGCCAGCTGATGGATGAGTGCGGCCTCAACCAGGAGCAGGTAGCAGAGCGCATGAAAAAAGAGCGTAGCACTGTGGCCAACTATCTCAGGCTACTAAAGCTCCCTCCCGATGTGCAGCGGGCTGTGCGCGATGGCTTGCTGAGCATGGGCCACGCCAGGGCTATAATAGGCCTCGACCACGTAGAGCAGCAGCTATATGTTTTTCGCGAAACCATGGAGCGTGGCTTGTCCGTAAGGCAGGTGGAGCAAATGGTAAAGGATATGGATGGCAATAAAGCCCCTGCCGCTGCTGCAAAGTCTGCCGGCCTTAAGCTGCCACCCGCCTACAAGCGTATAGAGGATAACATGGCATCTCACTTTTCTACTAAGGTAAAGCTGGACCGCAAGAAGACTGGCAAAGGCAACATCGTTATTGAGTTTTACAATGACGAAGACCTGGAGCGCATTATGGAAAAGATGAGCATGTAGGTGCTTTCGTAGGGCTCAAGGCCTACTCATTCGAGTAAATAAATTGTTACCATTTCGTTTTCAAGTTGTTAATCACTTTGTCGCAATCGGCTGTATGGTGCTGGTTTACGCATCTTAAATAGCCCAATTCCGCTTATTATTATCATTTTACGAGCTGTATATTTTATATATGTGATGTTAATGGCACGCGGTGCGCTGCTGTATCTCACAACCGGATAGTAATAATTTGAAAAGCATTTATATTTTTATCGTTCCAAACTAAAGTTTTATGGAAATAAGATACGCGTGCATACAGAGTGTGCACCGGCGAAGGGCAGTGTTGCCGCAGCTAATTTGCCACGGCAGGAAGTAGTGTCTCAAATGTTCTAAATCTGTATTGAATACAACTATAATTTTAAACGCCTAAAAGATTTTTATGAAAAAAATTACCCTGCTGCTATTGGCAACTTTGATGGCCTTTGGATATTCCAATGGTCAACAGACGCTTCGCATGACCGTGCAACCGGCGCCTACACAAGGCGCGGCACAGGAATATGAGACCGACCGGATAACAGTAAAGTTTCGGATTGGTTTTATTCCGGTGTTTACCGAACGGAATGGAAAAGTCGAATCGGGTATACCGGCGATAGACGCGCTGATAGCGCGGTACCCGCTTACCAAGGCAGTACGGATAGATGCAGGCAGGAAAAGTAAAGACCAGATGTATTCTTTACGTTTTGACGGAAACATCGATGTGATGGGTGCGGTAAAGGATTATCAGCAAACAGGTGTGCTGGACTTTGCCGAACCTGACTACAAGGAAGGGATTTTTACGACCACACCGAATGATCCATATTTTGTTTATCAATGGGGCTCGTTTAACAACGGAAGTTTTGCATATGGTTCAGTATCGCCTACTGCTGGCAGGGATATCGATATGAAGCTTGCGTGGGATATTACACAGGGATCTAGCTCAGTTGTAGTAGCCGTGATAGATGCGGGTGCCCGCATGGATCACCCTGAATTCTCAGGACGTGTATGGACCAATACTGATGAAATAGCAGGTAACGGCATAGATGACGACGCGAACGGCTTTATTGATGACAGGCTGGGATGGAATTTTTCTTACAACACTAATGATCCTACCGATGATCACGGGCATGGTACGAACGTGGCCGGTATCATCGGAGCAAATGGCAATAACAGCGTAGGGTATGCCGGTATCGACTGGAATTGCAAACTTATGATGCTAAAAGCGCTTAATTCGGCAGGATCAGGTAACACGGGCCTTACCTCCAGCGCAATATATTATGCAACGGACAATGGGGCCAAAGTGATCAATATGTCACTCGGCGGCGCCGGCTATTCAGCAGCACTGCAAACAGCGATAGACTATGCATATGCAAATGGCGTGACCTGTGTTGCAGCAATGGGAAATGACAATACCAGCACTCCTTTTTATCCTGCCGCAATGAATCATATAATTGCTGTAGGCGCTACCAGGTGTAATGACACAAGGGCTACCTTTTCTAACTTTGGCAGCCACATATCTGTGGTTGCACCTGGAGAGGCTATATTTGGCTTATACTACGCATCCAGTACAGATTATACACACGGCATGAGCGGTACCTCGCAGGCATGTCCGCATGTTGCAGGTGTTGCCGCATTACTACTCGCGCAGAACGGCACCCGTACTCATGATCAGATCAAAGCGATACTGCAGGGCAGCGCCGAGGATCAGGTAGGCAGTGCTTCCGAGGACATTGCCGGCTTCGATAATTACTATGGCTATGGCCGCATAAACGCTTATGCAGCGCTTACTTATTCGGCTAGTTGCTCCCTGCCTGCCATAGGCGGAACAAAGACCGTATGTATTGGCGCAACAACTACGTTGTCTAATGCTACAGCAGGTGGTACGTGGATGAGCGGCAGCACAGCCACGGCGACTATAGGGTCAACAACAGGTGTAGTTACGGGTGTGGCTGCTGGTACTGCAAACGTTACCTATACGGTAGGCGTATGCACCGTAACGGCAACCGTTACGGTAAATGCATTGCCTAATGCGATCACCGGCTCCGGCACAGTCTGCGTAGGAAGAACTACAACACTTGCAAGCAGTACCAGCGGCGGCACATGGACGAGCAGTACTACCGCCGTGGCTACTGTGGTTAGTAGTACCGGCGTGGTAACCGGCGTAGCGGCGGGCACATCCCGCATCACTTACTCTGTTACCGCCACCGGCTGTACCAGGACTTCTGTTGTCACCGTTAACGCGTTACCTAACGCTATCACCGGCGCTACTACGGTATGCGCAGGCGCCGGCACAACACTTGCCAGCACCACCACCGGTGGTACCTGGACGAGCAGTAACACTGCCGTGGCTACGGTAGGAAGTACTAACGGGGTGGTTACAGGGGTAACAGCAGGAACAGCTGTGATCACATATACCATTACATCTACAGGATGCAATCGCACAGTTACAGTAACAGTGACCACTGGTTCCGGTGGCATATCGGGCAGTACATCTGTTTGCGTAAGCTCAACTATTACACTGACCAATGCAACCAGCGGCGGTACCTGGAGCAGTAGCAGCACGGGCATTGCTTCAGTCAACTCTACAACTGGCGTGGTTACGGGCATGGCTGCAGGCGCAGCTACTATCACTTATACTACTTCATGCGGCACTGTGGTCCACTCCATTACTGTTAACGTTAATCCTGGTATTACCGGCACAGCGTCTACATGTATAGGGGCGGCAACTACATTAAGCAGCACTATATCCGGCGGCACCTGGACCAGCGGCACCACTTCTGTTGCTACAGTAGGGTCTGGTACAGGTATTGTTACCGGTGTAGCCACAGGCACATCAATAGTTACATACACGCTTGCTACGGGTTGCAGGGCTATTGTAATAGCTACTGTTAACACGCTGCCGGCGGCTATCACAGGCGGCATGGGCGTATGCACAGGCGGCACTGCTACACTTGCCAGCACTACAAGCGGCGGCACATGGAGCAGCAGCAATGCAGCGGTTGCAACAATAGGAGCAACTACCGGCATAGTTACGGGTGTAGCCTCAGGTACAGCTACTATTTCTTATACAATTGCTACGGGTTGCCGTGTTACGACAGTAGTTACCGTTGGCGCTACAGCTGCAATATCAGGTACACTCACAGCATGTGTTGGTGCAGCTGCTACGCTCAGCAATGCTACATCCGGTGGCACATGGACAAGCAGCATGGCTTCGATAGCTACTGTAGGTTCTGCCACGGGTGTTGTTACAGGCGTTGCTGCGGGCACGGCTACTATTACTTATACGGTGAGTGGCGGCTGCCGCACTACATCAGTAGTGACGATCAACGCTAATCCGGCCACGCTTACGGGAACTGCAACAGTTTGCGCAGGCTCCAATACAACTTTTGCCAGCACCACAATGGGCGGCACATGGAGCAGCAGCAATATGTCTGTTGCTACAGTAGGTACTTCTGGAATAATCACCGGTGTTGCTGCAGGCGTATCAACGATAACCTACACACTGAGCACAGGCTGCTTTGCTGTAAGGACGGTATCAGTTAACCCGCTGCCGACGGCTATCACAGGCGCCAGTGCTGTGTGCGCAGGGTTTACAATTACATTGACGAATGCAACCTCAGGTGGCACATGGGCGAGCAGCAATACTGCGATCGCAACAGTAGGCACCAGCGGCATCGTTACCGGTGTAGCCGGCGGCAATGTAACTATCAGCTATACATTGAGCACAGGTTGCCGGGTAACTTCAATTGTTACCGTTAACGCGAACCCTGCTGCTATCACAGGTACTACCAGTGCGTGCGAAGGCGCCACTGCAACCCTTGCAGATGCTACTACGGGTGGCACATGGAGCAGCAGCGATGCTGCCGTGGCTACAGTGGGCACATCAGGTATCTTTACCGGTGTGGCTGCAGGAACTGCTACGATAACTTACATGCTGGGCACAGGTTGCTACAGGACCATCACGGTAACCATAAACGCAGCACCCCCGGCCATCACTGGCACACTCTCCGCATGCGCAGGGTCAATGTCTACACTCGCTAATGCTACGGCAGGTGGCACATGGACCAGCAGCAGCACTTCAATTGCTACAATAGGTGCTACAACAGGGGTGGTTACCGCTGTTGCCGCAGGCACTACTACTATCAGCTACAGCCTGGCTGGTGGCTGCCGCACAACATCTGTTTTCACCGTTAACGCCTTGCCTGCAGCAATAACAGGTACAGCGGTTGTATGTGTTGGGTCGATCACCACACTTGCAAATGCTACAACTGGCGGCGTGTGGAGCAGCAGCAATACTGCAATAGCTACTATCGGCACGTCTGGCATTGTTTCGGGTATCGCAACCGGTACAACCACCATCACTTATACATTGGGTACAGGATGCTCCAGGACAATTACAGTAACCGTTACTGCAACACCAGATGCTATAACAGGTACAGCTGCAGTATGTGTGGGACTCACAACGTCTTTAAGCAATACCGTTACCGGCGGCACATGGACCAGCAGCGCAGCTACAATAGCATCTGTGGGTGCATCAACCGGTGTTGTCACCGGCGTTGCTGCAGGTACATCAACAATTACTTATACTATCAGCAGCGGGTGCAGGGTTTTCAAGGTGGTGACTGTTAATGCGTTGCCAGCGGCTATCACGGGCACGCTCACTATGTGCGCGGGCTCATCAACTACATTGGCTAACACTTCAGCGGGCGGTACATGGATGAGCGGCAATACATCAGTTGCTACCATTGGTGCCTCGGGCATCGTGACCGGTGTTGCGGCTGGTACTTCAACAATAACATATACATTGGCTACCGGTTGCCTCAGGACAACTACGGTAACAGTGAATGCACTGCCTGTAACGATTGGTGGAACAATGACAGTTTGTCCGGGTACCACTACATCATTGTATACAGGTGTTCCAGGTGCGGAAACAATATTTAACTACATAGGCAGCCGTCAGTCTTACACAGTACCTGCCGGAGTTACAAAGCTCAACGTAGTCCTTAAAGGTGGCCATGGCGGCGTAGGCAACACCGCGCCCGGTGGTGCAGGAGGCTCTACGAGCGCCACAATATCAGTAACCCCGGGACAGACACTATATGTCAACGTTGGCGGTGGCGGGGCTAATGGCTCCGGCTATGCAGGCGGCGGATATAATGGTTTTAACGGCGGAGGTTCACTCGAGGCTAGCGGAGGTGCAGGTTATAATGGTGGTGGAGGCGGAGGTGCTTCTGACATCCGTACTGATAGCACCATGCTTACCAGCAGGCTGATAGTGGCCGGCGGCGGCGGCGGTGGTGGCCATGCCGGTGGCGATGGCGGGGCCGGCGGCGGGCTCACCGGCGGTGATGCTTTGTCACTCGCGGGTATCATTCCTGCTACAGGCGGCTCACAGAGCGCCGGTGGCTCAGGCGAAACCGACAGCGTTACTTCGGGGCTTCCGGGCACATCAGGTAACGGAGGCGATATCTTATGCTTCTACTGCGGCGGTGGCGGCGGTGGTGGTTACTATGGTGGCGGCGCCGGTGGCGGTGGCACATATAGTGGCGGCGGCGGCGCCGGTGGTTCTTCTTATGCTAATGCATCAGCGGCTGCCGGTATCGTAATGACACAAGGCACAAACACAGATGATAATGGAATGGTGAGCATTGTACCACTAATGACTACAGGCACGTGGACCAGCAGCATACCAGGCGTTGCATCTGTTAGCTCAGCGGGAGTAGTTTCCGGTGTAGCGGCAGGTACCACAACTATCTCGTTTACTTTAACCACAGGGTGCAGAACAACGACTATTGTTACAGTTAATGCACTGCCAGCCCCTATAGGAGGAACGCTTAAAGTTTGTCCGGGCTTTACTACAACACTTACCAATGCATCAACCGGTGGCTCGTGGACTACCTCAAATAGTTCTATAGCTACTATCGGTTCTGCTACTGGTGTAGCATCGGGTGTTGCCGCGGGTACAGTTACAGTAACGTACACGCTGCCTACCGGTTGCATCAGGACAGGTATCCTTACAGTTAATCCTACTCCATCCGCTATAGCGGGTACGGCAAGTACCTGCATAGGCCGCACTACTACGCTTTCTAATACAGGCGGTGGCACATGGGCGAGCAGCACTACGTCAGTTGCTACCATTACGAGCACAGGTATTGTTACCGGCCTTACCGCTGGAACAACTACCATCACATATACACTTAGCACGGGCTGTTACATCACAACCGTGGTTACGGTTAACGCGTTACCTCCGGCTATCACCGGCACAGGTACGGTTTGCGCAGGCTCCACGCTTACATTGGCTAATGCCGAGACTGGTGGCACATGGGCCAGTGCGATGATGACAATAGCAACGGTTGGCTCATCAGATGGTGTTGTCAGCGGCGTTTCCGCCGGTACTGCCCGCATCACCTACACAGCACCAACAGGTTGCTTTGCTACTGCAATTGTTACGGTTACCGCACTGCAGCCTATTACCGGCAGCACTATAGTGTGTGTTGGCTTCACCACCACACTTGCTGACGCTACTACAGGCGGCACGTGGAGCAGCAGCGACGCTTCGGTTGCCACAATAGGCACCAGCGGAGTTGTTACCGGCGTTACAGCGGGTACGACTACTATTACTTACACTATATCTTCAGGCTGCCTCCGCACAGTTATCATGACGGTAAGCCCGGTTCCGGGTGCTGTAACAGGCACGTTGACTGTATGTGTGGGCGCCACTGCATCACTGGGTAACTCGGTTTCGGGCGGCACATGGAGCAGCAGCGCTACAGCTGTAGCTTCGATCGGTGCTACCTCTGGGGTAGCTACGGGCGTTGCATCTGGCACAGCAACTATTACATATGCAATATCAGGCGGATGCCGCTCTACAGCGGTTATTACAGTGAACGGTGTGCCGGCAGCAATAGGCGGCACAGCCAGCGTGTGCCAGGGCGCAACGACTACCCTTAGCAACACAGTCAGCGGCGGCACATGGACCAGCACAGATGGTTCGGTTGCAACCGTTGGCTCGTCTAATGGCATAGTTACAGGTGTGGCCTCAGGCTTTGCTACCATCAGCTATACACTGTCTACAGGCTGCTATAGGATTATACAGGTGAGCGTTAATCCTACTCCGGTTGCTATTTCAGGTACGCTTACTGTATGCGTTGGCGCGGCATCATCGCTCAGCAATGCTACTACAGGCGGCACATGGGTAAGTAGCAACACAAGCGTTGCTACTATAGGCTCTGCTACAGGCGTACTTACCGGCGTTAATGCTGGTATGGCTAATATTACTTACACGGTGAGCGGTTGCAGGACTATAAGCGCTGCAACGGTTAATCCATCACCAGCGGCGATCACAGGAACTGCGCAAACGTGCGTTGGCAGTGTTGCTAGTTTGGCTAATGCAACTACAGGCGGCTCTTGGGCCAGCAGCAACCCGTCTATCGCTTCGGTAGGTTCGGGTACAGGGTTAGTTACAGGCGTAGCAGAAGGAACAGCGACTATATCATACATACTGCCAGCAGGTTGCTACAGCACGGTTGTCTTTACCGTTAACCCATGGCCCGGCCCTGTTGCCGGCAACGCAACCGTTTGCGTGGGTGGAACAACAGCGCTCGGCCACTCAGTATCGGGCGGCACCTGGAGCAGCAGCAATACTTCAATAATTACTGTAGGGCTCACCTCTGGTATCGTTACCGGTATCTCTGAAGGCACGGGTAGCATTACTTATACCACACCAATAGGCTGTATGCTTGTTACCGGCGCGCTTGTGAAGGCGACACCAGGTGCAATTACAGGCCCTGCAAATGTTATGGAGGGTAATACAATAACGCTGAGCAATGCTACTTCGGGTGGCACGTGGAGCAGCAGCAACACAGCCCGCGCAACAGTTGGTTCTTCTGATGGTATTGTTGCCGGCGTATCCGCAGGTACAGTTACGATCTCTTATACACTATCGAGCGGATGTTACGCAACAGCTGCAATAACTGTAAGTGCAGCATCAACCGATATAACAGGTACATTAACCGTTTGCGAAGGCAGCACAACCGCACTTGGCAATTCTGTATCGGGCGGCACATGGAGCAGCGGCAGTTCAAATGCAACTGTTGACGCTACTACCGGCGTTGTCACCGGTGTCTCTGCCGGTACGGCAGTCATTACATACGAATTCCCAACAAGCGGCATGGCAACTGCGGTAGTAACGGTTAACGCCTTGCCATCAGCCATTACCGGGCCATTCGCTGTATGTGTGGGCTCAACGGCTACATTGTCTAACGCAACCTCAGGTGGCACATGGAGCAGCTCTAATCTCTCCGCGTTCACAGTGGGTTCAGCCACGGGTATTATAACGGCGGTATCAGGCGGCACATCAGCAATTGAGTACACTTTATCTACTGGCTGTTCTGTTTCCTATGGTGTGGTAGCTAACTCGCTGCCTACGTTTACCGGCGACGCAACAGTGACTGTAGGCTCAACGACTACATTGAACCCGTCTTCAGGCGGCGGTACGTGGAACAGTGGCAACACTGCACGGGCTACAGTAGATGCTATCGGTGTCGTTACAGGTGTTAGCGCAGGTACGGTCACGATCTCTTATACCTCTTCAACAGGATGCGTCGGGACGATCATAGTAACGGTGACTGCACCAACTGCAGCTATTACCGGTACACTCAGTGTATGTATGGGCAGCACCACAATGCTTAGCCACACTACAACAGGCGGCACATGGAGCAGCAGCAATGGCTCTGTAGCTACAATAAGCATGTCGGGTGTCGTTACTAGTGTAGCGACAGGCACGGCTACCATCAGCTATACACTGCCTTCTACAGAGGTTATAACAGCGGTGGTTACTGTTAATGCTAACCCTGCAGCAATCACCGGCACAGCCAGTGTTTGCATGGGCAATATTACAGGACTTGAAAATGCTACCACCGGCGGCACATGGAGCAGCAGCGCCACAGGTGTTGCTACCATTGACACTTACGGAATAGTTACACCGGTAGCTGCAGGTAATGCAACTATAACATACATGCTCAGCACAGGCTGTTATGCAACTGCAACCGTGACCGTACACACTACACCGACTGCCATAGTAGGTACTGCAAGTGTTTGTGAGGGAGCAACAACAACACTGAATGTTGCAACCGGCGGAGGATCGTGGAGCAGCTCTGATATGAGCATTGCTACCGTGGGTTCTACCAATGGTGTGGTAACAGGCGGTTCAGGTGGTAGCGTAGTGATCAGCTACGTATTGCCAACCGGATGTTTCAGCGCGGTTATCGTGACGGTAAATGCGCTTCCCGCAGCAATTACAGGCACTATGAGCGCTTGTATCGGTGCTACTGCCTTACTCAGCAGCGCAACAACAGGCGGCACATGGACCAGCAGCAACACCGCAGTGGCTACCATCGACGGCACAACCGGCGTGTACACTGGCGTTGCGGCAGGGTTGTCTGCAATCACTTATACATTATCTACAGGATGCAGGGCAACAGCTACAATAACTGTCAACACCAGCCCGGCAGCAATAACTGGTACACAATCGGTTTGTGTAGGATTAACTACCAACCTGGCGAGCGCTACTACGGGTGGCACATGGAGCAGCAGCGATATGTCGGTTGCAACAATAGGTACATCTGGTACCGTTACCGGTATGGCTGCGGGCACTGCTACAATTACTTATTCAACCGGTTCGGGATGTACCCGCACGGCAGAGGTAACGGTGAATGCACTGCCTGATGCTATAACAGGTACTCAAACAGTGTGCGTAGGTCTTACTACTACACTGATCAACACATCGACTGGCGGCACATGGAGCGGTACAAGCACAACAATTGCCAACATCTCTCCGACTACCGGCGTGGTAACAGGTGTAGCTACAGGCACTGCGGTGTTCACGTACACAATTGCTACTGGTTGTAAAGTAACAGCGGTTGTTACAGTTAATTCGGCACCGGCTGCTATAATGGGCACAATGAAGGCCTGCCCCGGCACTACTACTGCACTTACCAATGCTACTTCAGGTGGCACATGGAGCAGTGCTGACAACAGTATAGCTACCGTAGGTACCTCAGGTGTTGTAACAGGTGTTGCAGCAGGTACAGTAAATATATCTTATGAAACAGGCGCAGGCTGTTACAGGGTCACGTTGGTTACTATCAACGCAGCACCGGCTGCTATAGCAGGCACGCTTGCAGTATGCATCGGCTCAACGACAAGCCTGAGCAGCGCTACAACGGGTGGTGTTTCGTGGATGAGCAGCAACACAGCTGTGGCCACTGTAAACAGCAGTACGGGTGTTGTATCGGGTGTTGCTGCAGGTACTGCAACTATTACTTATACTTTAGGATCAGGATGTATAGCAACTGCGGTAGTAACAGCCAGCAGTTTGCCGGCGATAACCGGTGTGCTCAAAGCATGCCCTGGTACAACTACAGCATTGGCCGGCTCACCTGCAGGTGGCGCATGGACAAGCAGTAATACCGCAGTAGCGAGCATTGATGGCACTACCGGTGTTGCAACTGGTATTGCAACAGGTACAACAACGATCACCTATTCTCTTGGCGGTGGATGCGCTAAAACAGCTATTATGACCGTTAACCCCAACCCGGGAGCTATTACAGGTTACATGATAGCATGCGTAGGTACTAACACCACGCTTACAGGCACAGGCGGCGGCACATGGAGCAGCAGCGATCTTGCAGTAGGTACGGTAGGTCTTTCTACAGGTATCGTTAGAGGCGTATCTCCGGGTACCACTACTATCAGCTACACGCTGTCTACCGGATGTTTCCGCACGGCGGAAGTAACTGTGAATTCAGTTCCACCGGCAATTACCGGTACGGCAAGTATCTGCTCTGGTACTACTACTACACTAGCCAACAGTCTTGCGGGTGGCACATGGAGCAGCAGCAACGCTACGGCAATTGTCGGTTCCGCTACAGGTATTGTAACTGCCATGGGTTCAAGCGGCACTACTACGATCTCCTACAACTTCGGCGTAAACTGCAGGGCTACAACTATTGTAACTGTGAAGGCACTGCCAGCTACTATAGGTGGTACGCTCAATGTTTGCGTAGGTGCAGTAACAACGCTGAGCAATGTTACCTCTGGCGGCACATGGAGCAGTTCTAACGCTGGCATCGCCACTGTAGGCACAGGTGCTACATTCGCATACGGTGCGGTTACAGGTATATCGGCAGGCACAGCGGGCATTAGCTATACCGTTACATCTACAGGTTGTTCCAGGGTTGCGATCGTCACAGTTAACCCTGCGCCAAATGCAGGGACTATAACAGGCGCAACTTTCAATATCAATACCATTACGCCTCCTACTTCGGTAACTCTGTCATCGACAGGTGATGCGGGTGGTGCTTGGACAAGCAGCACTCCTGCTGTGGCTACAGTAGACGGAACGGGCCTTGTTTCTGCAGTAAGCGCGGGTACAACTACTATTTCGTATACGGTTACACTCGGTTCTTGTACTGCAAGGGCTACGCAGGTAATTTCGGTAGCAGCGGCAAGGCCGGGTGGCAGCACAGCTACAGGCAATGTTGCAGGCCAGGTGCAGATCGATATCTTCCCTAACCCTACAACTGGTACATTCTCCGTTAAGTCGGATGAGGCTGGTACGTTCACCGTATTTACAATTGACGGTAAGGAGGTGATGACATACGATGTAACCCCTGGAATTACTGAGGTAGTGTTGCCTGGGCATACAGCGGCAGGCGTGTATATGTGCCGCTTCAACGGCAGCAAAGGCGCAAGCTCAGCTATAAGGCTGATCAAGGAATAGTAAAGTAATCTTTATAACATGGGAAAATGCTCACGGTAACGTGGGCATTTTTTTTGCCTGGCAACATCTGAAACGAAAAATCCCCGCTGCCTTAGCAACGGGGATTTACGTTTTTTATGTTTACCATCAAAGTTATCAGTTACTCTGCCGCTTTATCACGGCTAGCATCTGCTCGTGGATAAAGCCATTAGTAGCCAGGGTCTCCTTGTCAAATACATTGTAGGGGTGCCCTTCAAAGTCCGTTACCTTGCCGCCTGCTTCCTCCACCATCAGGTATCCTGCGGCTACGTCCCACGCATTCAGGTTGTATTCCCAGAAACCGTCGAAGCGCCCGCATGCCACCCAGCAAAGATCGATAGCGGCAGATCCAAGTCTTCTTACGGGCAATCCTTCAAGCACCAGCCGTTCAAACACCTTTATGGGGTGCTCTGCACCGTCCGGCCATTTATACGGGAAGCCCGTCACCAGGAACGCCTTATTAAAGTCGGCCTTGCGCGATACACTTATAGGCACACCGTTGAGTGTTGCCCCTTTGCCGCGCTCAGCAAAGAATAGCTCGTTCATCATAGGATTGTACACAGCACCAAGCACCAGCACATCCTTATGCAATACGCCAATGCTTACGCAGCAGATAGGTATCCCATGCGCAAAGTTCACGGTGCCGTCTATCGGGTCTATTATCCATTGGTATTCCGACTCCTGTATCATTTCCCCGGCTTCCTCACTAATTATAGTGTGGCCGGGAAAGGCGTCGCTGATGATCTCCATTATCTTCTTTTCCGCCAGTTTGTCTACCTCGGTAACAAGATTGTTGATGCCTTCCTTATGATCTATGGTAAAAGTGCCATTGAACCGCCCCTGTATTATTTTGCCAGCTTCTTGCGTCGCGTGCTGCAATACTTTCCTGATTTCTTCCATGATCATAGTTTTAGCTGTTTGCCCAGGTAATAGTCGATAACCTTGAGCTTAAAGATAAGGTCATACTTGCCAATAGCAAGGTTTGATGCTGCAGTAAATGCATTATTCTGTATTACCAGCAGGTCAACGGTGCTGGTAAGTCCCAGGTCATAGCGTTTTTGGGCAAAGTCCAGCGCCCTCCTGGCCGCATCGTCCGCGCGTTTGGCCGCATTATACTTCTGTATAGCGTTTACAGCATTATTGTGTGCCTTATATACGTTTTGCCGCAGTGTCAGTGCCGCATTGTATTCATTGAGCTGCTGCGATGCCAGGTTTATACTGGCCTGCCTTATGGCATACCGCGATTGCCACCCATTCAGGATCGGCACATTAAGATTTAGGTACACCGAATGCCTGATGTTGTTATTGAACTGGTCGTTGAATGGGATGTTTGCAAGTACAGGCACTATATTGGGCTGGTACACGGGTGTAAGGAGTACTGTATCCGCCACGCCAATGGGGCTAAAGCCATTTTGGGTAAAGGAGGAGACGGTCTGATAATTACTGGCGTAGTTAGTACCCACCTGGTAGCCCAGGCTCAGCTGGGGGTAAAGGTTACCCCTGGCCGCTGCCACGCCTTTTCTTGCTGCCTCTACCCGCAGCTGGCTCGCCTTTATGGCGCCAAAGCGCATGCGCGCCTTGTCAAATATTTCCTCGGGTAGGGTAGTGGTTGTCGTTACCTGGTCGCCCGGCTCCACATCAGGCACCTGTATCGCAAACGGTTCGGCGAAGTCGAGGTTCAGCAGGGTCTTCAGGTCAAGTATGTTCGCGTTGAAGTTAGCTATGGCATTGATCAGGTTAGCGCTATCGCTTGCCAGTTGCGCCTCCAGTTGCGCCACATTAAGCTCCGGCAGCCTGCCGGCTTCCGCAAATGCACGTGTTTGTCCCAGCTGTGCCTTTGATAGCGCCACCTGGTTGTTACTTATAGTTATTTGCTCTTTCGAAAGCACAGCCACAAGAAAGCTCGTAGCCACATTGAGCGATACATCGTCCTTCAGCTGGTCAAGATCAGCGAGCGATGCCTGCAATGTGTACTTATTCTTATCTATAGTATTACGCACCTGCATCCACCCAAATAGCAGCAGGCTGCCGTTTCCCGACGCGCTGAGGAAGTTATACCCGGCATCTACAAACTGGTTGGTAGTGGGGTTAATAGAGCGGCCAAGACTTTTACCGTAGCTGCCATTCACACTCACAGCAGGCAGCTGCGACAGGCGGCTCTGTTTCAGCGCAGCCTCCGCCTGGTCTGCATTCAGCACGTTTTGCTTTATCGAGATGTTGTGCTCTATAGCATACTGCACACACCGCTGCAGCGACCATACATTGTCGCCGGTGCCGTGGTTTTGGGCATACGAGCTGCTAATAAGGGAAAAAAGGCCAATGGTTATGCAAAGCTTACGCATACAACAAAAGTAAAAGAAAACGGGCAATGCCCGGTTGATTTGATGTGCATGACCGCCGGGTAAAGGCTCAACGGCAGATATTGTGTTGCTGGGGTTGCCTGTGGGGGAGTTGATCGATGGCTTGAGCACTATATATTATCAGGGTACTTCTGGGCTTTGCGTTTCGATTTTTCGCTTAGCATCGGGTGTTATGTCAATCTTATTTTGTCTTGCTCGTATTGTGTTGGAGCCCGTAGTTGTACGTTTTGCACTTTTAGCTTTTGACTTTTCCGTTTTGACTTAACACTAGCTGTAAAAACAGCTGCGGCAGCGGGGTTCATACGCGTCTTTCTCGCCCAGCAGCACCAGGTCATCGATCCTTGCTTTGCGGTAAGAGTAGTTGGCGGCATCTCCGCATTGCATGCATATTGCATGCAGCTTGGTAATGTATTCTGCCTTTGCAAGCAGGCCGGGTATGGGGCCAAACGGCTTGCCGGTATAGTCCATATCCAGCCCTGCAACTATTACCCGGGTGCCGCCCATCATCAGCTTATCGAGTACCTCTATTATTGAAACGTCGAAAAATTGTGCTTCATCTATACCTACTACATCCACACCACTCGCGTATAGCAATATCTTATCAGGGTGCGCTACAGGTGTGCACCGGGTCTTAGATGCATCGTGCGATACTATATGCAGCGGGTCATACCTCGTGTCCAGTGCGGGTTTAAAGATCTCAGCCTTCTTGCCTGCTATCTCCACGCGCTTAAGCCTGCGAATGAGCTCCTCGCTTTTCCCTGAGAACATACAGCCGCAGATAACCTCCATCCAGCCGCGCTTCCTGTCGGAGCGATATGGTTCTATAAACATAGCATTGCCGTTTACTTAAAAATACTCGATTAAGCCGAAAATCCCTTACCGTCCTTTAAAATTGAGTCATGCACATAACCGGTCACTACTTGCGTAGCTCCCTGCTTACTGTACACATAGTCCTTTGCTGCCGTCGCATGTCGCTCATACCGGTGCTTGTCTTCCATTTCCTTCAGCGAGTTCACCAGGTCATCCGCATTTTGTATCGCGAACGCACCACCGCAAGCTATCAGCTCACCCGCCTCTATAAATTGGTGGAAGATGGGCCCATAGAGACACGGTATGCCATACACCGCTGCTTCCAGCACATTATGCACACCTTCCTTGCCAAATCCCCCTCCTATCCATGCCACATCGGCGTAGCTGTATAGTGCAGATAGTATGCCCACACGGTCTACCAGCAATATGCGTTTGTTGTCATCATTACCAGTGTCTGCCGCCCGCGACCACCGTATAATATCACCGGGGAAAAGTCGCTCTATCTGCTCAAGATGACTATCATCTATCTCGTGCGGCACCAGTACTATCCTCCATGTCGCCGGCAGTTGTGGCAGCACCTTGTGCAGTAGCTGCTCATCTTCTTTCCACGTGCTGCCGGCCACCAGTATTCGGTGGCTACTGCAAAATTTTTCAGCTATGGGTAAGCCCGCGTGCCTTTGTTCCGTCGCTGCTATAACACGGTCAAAGCGTGTATCGCCGCTTACGCTCACCCGGGTAATCCTAATTGCAGCAAGCAAACCTTTAGATGCAGTATCCTGTACAAAGATGTGCGTGAAAAAGCTCAGCATGGCACGCTGCAGTCCGCCATACCATTTAAAAAATCCTTGTCTTTGCTGGAAGATCGCTGAGATCAGTAGGGCGGGTATCTTTCGATGGTGAAGGGCAGACAGGTAATGATACCACAGGTCGTACTTTACAAAGATGCAAAGCGCCGGGCGCACAGTGTCAATAAAGTCCTTTGCATTGCCCGCTGTGTCTACCGGCAGGTAAAACACGTAGTCTGCTCCTGTATAGTCTTTCCGCACCTCGTAGCCCGATGGAGAAAAGAACGTGACCAGTACAGCGAGATGTGGATATCTTGCCCGAAGCGCTTCAAGCACAGGCCTTCCTTGCTCAAACTCGCCGAGCGAAGCGCAGTGCATCCATATTGTTTGTCTTTTCTCATTGGCAAAAGCAAGCTTCAATTTGCTAATGATGTCCTTTCTTCCGCTGGTGAATAAGGCGGCCTTAGGATTTACCAGGGCAGCTACACGTATAGCGCTTGTATAGGCACCCAATGCCAGGCTGTATAATACCTTGTGTAGTATCATTCAAAGATCAGCTCTTCAGATCTGCGTTTGAAAATAGGTATGAACCAGCCGCCGCGCACACCAAACAGTATGTCTATTCGCTGCTTGTTGTCGGGCCGCATTACGTCATAAAGGTATTCCCGGCGGCCTTGGGTAAAGCCCACCAGCACATCGAGCCCTATGTGGAAGTTGATCCGTTTGTTATTCGCGAAATAGGCGTAACCCGCATACTGCTCTATGAAGATGCCGTTTGTCAGCCTGTCATATCCTTTCTTATACGTGCCCCGTATCTGCGCCACGGTTTGCTCCTTGTCAAAGATGTTGAGCTTGTGTTGCATAAAGCCAGCAGTAGTAAGCAGCATCAATCCATTATCGGGGTGCATGCTCTGCCACGATATGATCTTTCCCACATGCACGCCCACCGCATATCCCCGCTCCAGCACACGCACGCCCACCCGCTGGCCATCGGTCGTCAGGAATTCGTAGCGGCTGCGGTCGCCGGTATTATACTTGTCTTTCACGTTGGCCATCAGCGAGTCTTCCCTTATAGCGTTGCCCATTATAAAGTCAAACTTTGCACCAAACAGCCAGTTAGAGGTGGTCTTATATAGCACGGCAGGCCCCAGGCGGTAGCTCACGCCAAAACGTTTGCTCATATCCGCACCGGGAAGATCGAACGAGGCATTGCCGTTCAATATAAAGCCCTTGCGCGACTTCGGGGTTTCGGCAGGGCCAAACAATCCGTCCTGTGCCGATGCAGACAGGGCTGCCAGCGAGAGAAGTAGGGAGAGTACTTGCTTTTTCATCTGTTATATACTTGCTGTGAAATTAGTTGATTTATGCGCACGCAGCATTTTTTAGTATGCTGAAAGTAGCTACAGTAAAGACTATCAAGACCTTAGCGAAAAGCTTTGTAAAATTCTTAACAAAATAATTTTGCTGAGAACAAAACTCCTCCTATCTTTGCACTCCCAAAACGAAAAACGGGGTAAGTTC
>JAZKFF010000036.1:0-1263 GCA_040386555.1 Bacteroidota bacterium
GGCCCCCGTCAATTCCTTTGAGTTTCAACCTTGCGGCCGTACTCCCCAGGCGGAGTGCTTACTGCGTTAGCGGCGGCACCCGGGGGGTCGATACCCCGAACACCTAGCACTCATCGTTTACGGCGTGGACTACCAGGGTATCTAATCCTGTTCGCTCCCCACGCTTTCGCACCTCAGCGTCAGTTCTAGGCCAGGCAGCTGCCTTCGCCATCGGTGTTCCTCCTGATATCTACGCATTTCACCGCTACACCAGGAATTCCACTGCCCTCTCCCGAACTCAAGTCTCCCAGTATTCAAGGCACTGTTCACGTTGAGCGTTGAACCTTTCACCCCGAACTTAAATGACCGCCTACGCGCGCTTTACGCCCAGTAACTTCGGACAACGCTCGCCCCCTACGTATTACCGCGGCTGCTGGCACGTAGTTAGCCGGGGCTTATTCGACGGGTACCGTCAAATTCTTCTTCCCCGTAAAAAGCGGTTTACGACACGAATGCCTTCATCCCGCACGCGGCGTCGCTGCGTCAGGGTTGCCCCCATTGCGCAAGATTCCTAATTGCTGCCCCCCGTAGGAGTCTGGGCCGTATCTCAGTCCCAATCCGGCTGATCGTCCTCTCAGACCAGCTACCCGTCGTCGGCTTGGTAGGCCATTACCCCACCAACTACCTGATAGGCCGCAAGCCCATCCAAAAGCGCATAAAGCTTTAGACAATAAGTGATGCCACTCATTGGCCACATGCGGTATTAGCAGCCCTTTCAGGCTGTTGTCCCCCACTTTTGGGCAGGTTGCCTACGTGTTACGCGACCGTTCGCCACTAATGACCGAAGTCATCCGTTCGACTTGCATTTCTTAGGCACGCCGCAAGCGTTCGTCCTGAGCCAGGATCAAACTCTCCGTAAAATAAAACCTAGCTCACTGCACTCATAAAGAACACAGTAAACGAGATATTACAGATAACTTCGATCTGCTTAAATCAAACAACTCATGAGTCACCCCGGTCTAGCCAGAATGAAACATAAGCAAATTTAAACCGACCACAAGCTGTTACAGAAGTATGGTCTCACGTGTAAACACGTGAGAGATCCCGCTCCGTTGTTACTCAAAGAATCAAACACACATCCTATCCACCCATGGCTCACGCCATTGGAAGATAAGACATATAGATGTGTCACTATCTTTAGTCTTACATAGTCCTACCTGCAGAAGTTACAAAGCAGATAAAACTACACTGTCAAACCTATATGAAATTGATAAATGTACATAC
>JAZKFF010000037.1:0-64881 GCA_040386555.1 Bacteroidota bacterium
GCCATTAGCGGTATCAAGATAATAGTCTCCGTCAACGCCTAGTGCATTAGATGGTACGCCTGCCCCATTACGCCATACGGAACCGGCTACTCCCTGTATACCCTGTATGCCTTGTACACCACGTATATTAGCTACGACTGCGTACGTACCTGCTGTACGCAAGTATACGTCGCCGTTTGCTGCGTTTAGGTAATAGTCTCCATCAACGCCTAGTGCATTGGATGGTGCCCCAGCACCATCACGCCATACAGAGCCAGCTACTCCCTGTATGCCTTGTATACCCTGTATGCCGCGTATGTTTGCGACAATAGCGTACGTACCTGCTGTACGTAGATAAACATCTCCGTTTGTTACGTTTAAGTAGTAGTCCCCATCTGCGCCTAGTGCATTAGATGGTGCGCCTGCGGCGTTTCGCCATATAGACCCCGGCGCTCCTGTATTGCCTATAGCGCCCTGTACGCCTTGCGGTCCACGCGATTGCGGGTCATCAAAAGACACTGGCATAGGCATACCAACAAGCAGTATGCTGTCCACCGATGGGATATCGCTATAAATAAACTTATACCTGCCTGATTTATCAAGCAAGATGGAATTGATCGCGTTTGTTAGCTTTAGCTCTACGCCGTCATATAGATATGGCTCGTATACTTCATTTATGCCGGTACCGTATACCCCGCATACGAGTATTTCTTGTCCAATCGGTATGTTGTATGCGTTGAATATCCATGGTGTGTTCAGTATGTCAACACACTGAGATACGTTGGTGTCGGTTTCCTCATCAAAGTATACATTCGGCCTATTTACTTGATCGCCATGCGGCTGCGAATCGGCTTCGTTGTATACTGTTCGACTCTGCTGCTTAGGCTGCGCCACTGAGACACAAAGCAGGTCCCCTAGAACGCCATCGAACATTAGTCGGTACGTTCCGCTTAGCGCTAGCTTCTGTACGTTCTGCGTACTTGTGAGTACTATCTGCAAGCCCTGATACTTAAATGGCTGCGCATACTCTACACCCATCCACGTATGGACGGCATATACTGTGACGGTCTGCCCCGGTAGAAGGTTGTACGCCTGTAGCAGCACAGGCGTATCCCTTATTGTTATCGTAGGGCTTAGACTGCTCTGTGAATTAGCATCGAACAAGACTACGTAGCCGTTCTGGCTACGTAGTGGGGGTGTACTATCAAGTCTTACGCCAGTACCCATTTATACCTCAAACCAGTCAGCGGTAACTGCCCACATATCGGTTACAGGGTTCTGTGTCGCAAGAACATAGTCTAAAAATACTACTATGCCCTGTAGCGGTCGCAAAATTACCTGTTGGTCCTCTACTAACATCGCGCGGTCGAAAGGTTCATACCCCGCCGCAGTAATTAGTCTTGGAGCGAATTCTTGAGTTAATACATTGTTCGCGGGTATTGTAACAGTGAGTGTAGTGCCTGAACTTGTGCCATCTGCGGAGGCATCGCCCCACGCAGTTATTGAAGCGTTAGATGAAAGATCAGTGTCTTTACCTACTTTAGTTAACGCTGTGCCGTTAGTGGGTAAAGCGGTAAAGCGGCACACCCGTATTAGGGGAGGCAGTACGGTGACGGCCTTTACTACAGTACAAGTAAAGTCTACCGCTATCTGCTTTACATATACCGTCTTAGCGGAACCTGTGGCATTATGTAGGGCAAATATCTTCTGCCCTGCTGTACCGGCTCGCCCCGGCGTACGGAAGGTGTTGACCCTACCTCGGAACGTCGCTGTCTGCTCAATAGCCTGTAGCTGGCTGAGAATAGGGATTGCCATTACGCTATCACTACTGCCCTATACGCATTAGACGCCGGAGCTACGTCTGTCACGATAGTCACGCTATTAACACTCGTATGTTGTTTTTCGACAAGTACTTCCCGTTTGCTGCCGCCGTTTTCGTACACATATACGGATACGTCTAGCGTGTTTAAGTTATGCGTAATAACATAGCTAGTAGCTGCACCATCTCCGAAAGTGGCGGCGTACCGCTTTGCCCTTCCACTATATGTTGCTAGTTTAAGAGGCGTAATAGCGCGAAGATCGTCCGACCCTGCATCGGTTTCGGCTTGTGTGGCTAGCTCTAAGATACCTGATACGGTTTCGGAAGCGGCTGCGGCTGAGCTAAACGCGCTAGCAAATACTAGGTTATTTGTCCCAATCACACCATTGACTTGGGTTTGACGCCATGCGGTACCGGCATTGGTTCCTTCGTCTACGGGAACAAATGCGTTTTCTAACTCATCAAAGGTGCTAGCATCTGCCGCCCGAGTCATGGGGGTGGCCGCACCGTTCCAGATATAGATGCCGTTCTCGGGCACACTAGTTTGGCTACGCAATAGCGCTCTATCGCCGGCTACCATCGTGATACCATCAATCGCTGCGCCGGGACTGGCTACCGTGACGTTGACCTGTGCGGCTACACGTACATTATCCTTCCATGCCATACCTTCGCTAAGCGCTAGCCACTGCTCATATACGATTGGCTCGCCCGCCGCTTGTGCAGCGCCTAGGTTAGTAAGCCTACGTAGGCCACCAAAGTCGTACTTGGTATTAACTAGAACAGTCATTATATCACCCTTAGATTAATACTGCGTACCCGGCTTGTGGTGTGTCAAATAAAACTTGTGTGTTATTGTTGTCTATATGTACAATCTGCGCCACTAACTCTACCCATCCCGTTGTGAATATGTTTATTAGCGGTCGATGGCCTAGATTATGTGGTAGATTCCAAATGGTAGCTGGTGAGGCTCTTGTAAACTGTACTGGTGTAGGTGCGCCTGCAAGAACTATTGCGTCTAACGCGATCTGTGTTGCTATGCTTACCGGCTTATCTACGTCCCGTGTATTGTCTACCTGCTCTAGTTCTAGTTGATACTTAAATGTTTCATCTAGTATAACATACCGCCGCTCTGGCCCCGTTACCGGGGTCAGAGTTTCCGGCTCTCGCGCAAGCGGTATGCCTGTGCCCACAAATTACGCCTGCGGGTTAGTGTCGTAGTTAGCATCTGTGACACCGGGGTCAGCATTAAGCTTGGTAGCTAGTGCAGTCGCCCACGCATTTAGATTAGTAACGCTGGTTTCTAGCGCTACGATATCCGCCTGTGCTTCCGCAACAGTGCCTTCTGCGGTACCTGTAGTAACGGCCTGTGTAAGTAGGCCCGATTCGGGGTCAACAAACACATCACCACTAGGGGCCTTGCCAGCCACGATGGCGGCAGCAATGTCAGTCTCTAACTGCTTAATAGTGCTGGCCTGTACAAACGTTTTTGCAGTGATAGCCATGATATATCTCCTAAGCGCCCTGAGGCATATTTACAGCGGTTGGTCGGTTGGTTAATGCCCCCGGCGGGGGTAAACTTTGCGGTGGGAGCGGCACCGCCTCACTAGTGCCACGATTCATTGTGACCTCCTGCCCCGGCGCTTGACCGCCGCCTTCTGGTCCCCCTAGAGTCTTGAGCAGGTCTAGCGCATTCTGCCCAGCTTTAGGGTCGGGAATAATATCGTCAATCGGTAGGCCGGTAGGCTTAAGCACTTCACGTAGCAGTATAGCAATACCTTCTGGCGGTATTGGCCCCGGCGAACCGTCTGGATTCGGCGTAACATACGGAGTGAGTAGCTGTAGTATTTCTACCGTACGGGTTTGTGCTAGCTCACGCTGCAATAGACCTGTAGCGCCCCGTGCGACCACCTTGGCGTCGGCTTTGAGGCCATCGTCCTTGCTTGTCAGCATGTTAAACATGAAGAACCCGGCAACGACCCCTGTTATAACATCGCGGTCAATGTTAAGCTGGACATTCTTAATGCCTTTGGCTGCATTGCCCATGAGCATTGACAATCCGCCCATGGTCCGACCTGCCCCTGCTACCTGTGGGTTGCCTAGAACATATGCTGGTATACCGCTAAGATCGTCAGCAAGCTTCATATAGTATTCGACTACACCACGCAGTTCCCCGGCGATGCTATCAACTTTATGGAATCGGTATGCTGGTGCGCCTGTACCTGTCAGGTCTGGCCCCACTAGGGCTACCCTGTATGGGCGTATGTCTAGCGGGTCTTCGGTTTCGCTTACTCGGTCAGAAACGACCTCGCCTATCGGGCCGCTGGCGAAGCCCATATTCCGCACTAGGGACCGCGCAGCGGCGTTACAGACGCGCATGGTATCGTATGTTAGGCAGATTGGCGACTGGCCCCAAAAGCTTCCTGTGACCTTCCTGTAGCTTGTGGAGTACAGGGGGCGGGTACCCAGTGGATTCGGGTTTAGGACAGCCCGTACCACGTACTCCCCTATTACCCAAACCTCGCACTCATACTGCTTCTGCGGGTCTTTGATAAGGATACCGTTCTCAGCAAGCAACGCCCCCGGCACTACCCCGTTATATATCAGGGTTTCCAGTAGGTTGCCGCCTTGCAGGGAGTCTTGATTCTTTTCCTCTAGCGTGTCTCGCTCGCTGTCGGTAAACAAGCCACACTTATATCCGTCAGGATACTCGTTGATTGCTTGGCGTATGTTGCCTTCGTTGAAGCTTTCCACGCCTATGTACGAATATATGTCAGCGGACGAATATCGTGCCCGTTCAATGAAGTATTCGCCGTTCCCGGCATTTGTTGAGCTAGGCGAAGGGTATGCGTCAAATGCCGGTACCAAGCGCACGGTAGGCAAGCTACCCGGCGACACCTTATACTCGTTACCTGTCCACTTGGCCTGTGGTCGCTGAACTACGACCGGACCGCGTAGGATGGCGCTGGGGTACGCAACTAGCTCGGCAATATACCCAGCAAACGCAGTGGGCCAGTCACCCTCGGCCATCTGATCTGCGATCTTGTTTTCCATCTTCTTGGTCGCTTCCTCAGACTTCGAGAATGCGATCTGCATGGAAGCGGACTTAAGCTCTCTAGCCCTATCTTTCAGGGCATCTAGTGAGTTGATATCAGGTAGTTGTGCCAGCAACATATCAACTACTTCTAGCTTCAACCGCTCAGGCAAGTCAGGCTCAGGGGTTGGGTCTAGCGTCCATGGCTTGTCTATATTGTTCATCACGATATCGGTCAGCCACGACTCTGCCGCCCTTGCTTTAAGAGCGGAGATTCCGATATACACATCGTTGTATGGCCCTAGGAGATTTTCCTCGTCGGGCTGATACTGGCATTTGTTGGCACGAAGGTTGCGTAGAAGTCGGCTTTCAATGCCAATACCTTGCTTGTGCTTCTTGGCATCTTCAAACTTACCCTTAACAAATGTAGCTAATGCGTCTTGTATAGGTATGTTGCCAGCAGAAGTAATGCCGTAATCCTCTAAGGAAAACGTTTTCTCAGCCATTGCGGCATCCTTACTTCTTTTTGAATGTCATCCGGGTAGATTTCTTCGTCGTGTTTTTGGTCACGGTCATTTTCTTCTTCCCGAATAGGTCGTGTCCACCATTCGTTCCGGCACCCATCTTGCCTTGAGTAACCTTCTTGGTTCCCTTGCATCCGCAGTCCATGGTCATTCTCCGTCAATTGCAGCATCTAGGCGGCTACGACGCTTTTTGGCGTCTAGGGCATCTTTATTGACTGTTGTAACGGGTTTGATAGCAGACGACTGGGACACTAGTGGACTATTAGCGGCTGGCTTAACTGTCGGTGTAGTGGCTTTCTTAGGCTTGTCGCCAAATATCCATTTCATCACCATATGTCACCTATTCTTGAATGGGGTCGGGCAGGGCGCAAGCCCAAGCCTGAAAGTAGACTACCCTAGGCACCCTGTCAAGCGTACAGGTGGGGCTTTTCCTGTTTCTTGTCGTGAACCTTCGTACCTATCTGCCTATTCCCATATCTGGCAAACAACAGGGCGTACTGTAACGCGTCTGCAATATGTGAATACTCGTTCTTGTCAGGCGTATCTAGTATCTGTCCACTCTTGTTCTTTGTTTCTTTGAATATGTACCCCGCCCCCATGGCTTCCCTCAGGTGAGTGCAGTGCGGGCTGATTATCAGTCCTTCATCTCGTCCGAGGAAATAGTTGACAGTACCAATCCGCAGACCAATATCATTGGTGAATGCTGGGTAAGCTTTAATGTTCCTTGATCGCAGGATAGTATAACTGGTCTTGCCTTTGGCTGCGAGGGACGATCTATTGCCACCTGTCGGGTCGCCACAGGCAACGACACTGAATCCTTGATACCGCGCCAGCAATAGCGGGGATAGGTATTCATCTAGGAAATCCTCTAGGGTTTCATCGGTGGCCGGTAGCTCGTCTGTTACGCGGAACCCTCTATTCGTTAGCTGTCCTAGCACGATAGCTGGCGTCAAGCCGAAGTCCTGCCCGATAATGACCGGGTAGCCCCGCATCGGTATCAGCACTTCCTTTGACACATGCTTATGTTCGCTGTACTTACTAAACACCGGCTTGCCCTTACGGGACATACCAAACTCACCGGCCAAGTTGATTCGTATATATTCCTCAGTCGCAGCATTAAGTATGCGCTGATAGTAATTATCGTCAAGGTGGCTAAGGTTCTCGGCGTCGGGGTTCAACACCCATTTATCTGTGGTGGGGTCCTTATACACCGCTGGCGGCTGCTGGAACTTCCTCCACCCCTCAGGGACCGCGCCTGTCTCAAACTTCGTATACAGCCAATGTGTTACCGGCGGCGGGTTACTATCTATCAGTATGCCCGGCTCGGTCGGCCCGTATATCGTTTTCTGGACTACCTTCCCCTTAGCATCTAAGACCGGGTTCCCGGCTTCGTCCAACACATCTTCTTTGATCGTCTTTGGGTAGCGAGGTACGCGACCGATAAGACCCTCAATAATTTCCCAAGCAATCTCTCGCCCCTCATTAAGATACGCTCCTGTTAGCTCCATGGATAGTAGTTTACTAACGTCCTCAGGGCTATCTAGCGCCATGAACACGAACTCAAGATCAACAAACGTACCATCGGCTAGCTTCTGCCGGAACTTCGCTGTGATCGGTATTGAGAACACAACCGGCGCTATGTTGTCCGGTATCCATTCTTGGAACGTCTTGATGGTCGTAGATTTAAGCTCAGGGTACGTATTACGTATGATGGCCCACCGGCTCTTGCGTATCTTCATCTCGTCTGGCTGCTGCCGCATGGCTCGCATAAGTATCTCCATGAGGCACCCTGACGATTTACCGCTACCGAACGGCCCTGCTATATACCGAACAAACGAGTCTGTATCTAGGTGTAGTTGGGCTAGCGTAGGTTCAGCCGTATACACCTTTATCGCTTGGTGGACCGCCTGCGGTAACGCGTTCTGTTTAATACTCATTTGTTCTCGTCCGCGTCATAAAACGGTCCTGTTTGCGGCAGGGTGTCGCCCCAGCCCATCGCACCTATCGGCATATCCGGGTCTATGACAGGTTCATCCGGCACTCCTATCAGGTGTTCTAGCAGGTTAAGTGTCACGCGTGGCCGGTCCTCTGGCACTACGTCTATCGCATCTAGCACTTCCTTAACCGCAGCGGGCGCTGAACTATTACCGTTGATATTAAAGACGTAAGAAACGCCTGCGCCTTGTAGGGCGGCATCTGTGTTCCCGTACGTTTTCTTGTTCTTTTTGCTCGCCATGAACTGCGCGTTACGCACCATCTCCTTCGCCTGAGATAGCTCAAACGCGTTACCGGCTTGGCGTAGCTTCCTCATGCCCTCGGCTAAGTAGCCCTCCGCCGATATCGTTTCCGCTTCCTCGATAGCCGCCCCATGACCCTCGTTATCCACCCACGTTTGAAGCACGGTCATGGAAACGTTAAGGCACTCGGCTACGTCTATAAGGAGGTTGCCCTTATAGATATACTCCAACACAGGAATGATGCCGACTTCGTTTAGGAAGGCGTAAGGGGACCCAATCTTTCGGAAGCGGAACGGGAACACACGCTTCGCTAGATCGTCCTTGAAGTGTTCGACTTGGGCGTTCATGGGGCTGGGATATGGCCGGGTAGTATGTGTTCGGGGGATTATATCAGTCGTTTGTTAGGGATGCAAGGGGGAAGGTATTTTTGGGGCCGGGAAAATTTGGCGGTATACTTGTTGAGGGGGTCTTGGTATAGGGCTGACTGTTGGCCGAGATTACTAAGCGGGGGTCTAGTTCGCAGTGGCTAGGAATTTTTGGCGGCGGAATAATTAACGGTCAAGTGTGCGTGTCGGAGCAGGGGTTTGGGGGCGCCGGGCCGGGGGTACCTTCGCGCGTTTGGTCCGGTGGGGGGTCCGACATACGACATATGTAAATGATTCTCGTTCGCAGTATACGGCACCCGCTCGCGTCCGCAGTGTACACGGCAGCCGATGTTATAATGTAACAACATACCCGACCGTATGTTATGGGGCCACAGTGACGCGGTTATCATGCTAGCAGGCCCTACGGCACCGGAAACGCTATGCCCCTAGAACCGCACAGGACGCGCTCAGGCGAGGGCAACATATACCCGCTACCCTACCCGCTCCCTACCTGAGATATGGCAATGGAACATAATTGTTCCACGGATACACACAGGCTTATCCACAGGGTTATGCACAGCTTATTCACAGCTTATACATTCCATACAGCTTAGCCGCATTGTAATGGAGTTAACACGCTAACCGATGCACGTAATATCCATGTAAATCAAGGACTTGCGCCGTTCATGTAATAATAACTTAGAATTAACGATTACACTTTTATCCATGTAAATCAAAGGCTTGCGAGTGTTTTTGTGTGTGTAATTTGTAATATCTATATATAAGGTTCATAGAGTGTTTCTGTTTTGGCGCGTCATCACTGCATCCCCTCCCTGATTCCCCTATATATCTCCCTGTTATCCCGAAACCGGATTACACGTTACAAACCCCACTTTTCCCTTAGTTATCATGGACTTACAGTGTAATTCACCCCAAAACCCCTTATTACAGCTTTTCCCTTATAAATCAATCACTTAGCCCATCTAATTGTACGGCACCGCTATTACATTCCCCGTTAGGCACCCTTTCCCGGTTCACCCCTTCCACGGCAAACACGCAGAACCGGCACCAATCCAGCCAGCGATATATCTATATAAATCATATACATAGGCACAATTTAACCCTAAGCCCCTATGCCCTAAAACGATTAAACCGCAGTTTCCGCCCACCTGGCATTTGCCCTAAAATACCCTTACAAATCAATAGCTTACAAGACAGTTGACAGTGGACATATGTTCTGAGCTATAATGCACGTGCCGACACTGCCCCGGCAAGCTGGCACCAAAGCGGCAGCACGTAACATAAGAGGCTAAACCAATGAACGTTGCAGACCGCGTTAATGCTCTCACCTTCGCTAAAACATATTACCTTGCCAAGATGCTTACCAAGGGCAAGCTAGGGTTTAATCCCCACCTGAAGTTTACGGGGCAGGGTATGACCGGCCAGTTTAAGGCATGGGTTCTGGAAAACTTCACTGCCGAACAGATAGCGCCATGCTTGCCCAAGGTGGAAAGCCTGCCAAGCAAGGGGCAGACCACGGTTAACAAAGCTCCGACGCAAGCCGCGCAGCCCCAGCCGGTTATCATGCAGCCAGCGCAGCCGCAGCCAGTAGCAGTGCCAAGCGCTCCACCTGTACAAGGGCCAGCGAACGAGGAAAACAAGGCCGCGCAGGACTTGGCTGCGATAATCCGCGATATCGCAGGCGGCGCAGTGAACGAGGAAAGGGTCCGCGAGATAGTCGCGGCTGAGCTTGCCAAGCACAACGGGCAGACAAGCACGACGGTAACATTCACGCCGAACAGCGTAACCGTAACGGCTAACGGGGCGAGGCACGATCACCCGACGTACGCGGCGCTGAAACAGCTAGCGCAATGCCGGAACCGCGCAGGCCATCGGTTCAATATCTGGCTAGCAGGCCCGGCAGGTAGCGGTAAGACCACGGCAGCGACCACGCTAGGCGCGGACCTTGGGCTAGAGTTTCGTGGGTGTGGTGCGCTTGACAGTGATTTTAAACTGCATGGATACGAGGACGTATCCCACAACTACAAAGAAACCCCGTTTTACTTGGCGTACAAGTTTGGGGGCGTGTTTCTTTGGGATGAAATTGACGGCAGTCACGAAAGCGCATTGCTTGGCTTGAATGCCGCACTGGCTAACGGTTTCCACGTGTTTCCGAACGGTGAGCTTGTCACGCGTCACGCTGATTTTGTAATGATCGCAGCCGCTAACACGTGGGGCGCGGGGGCTACTTTTGAGTATGTCGGGCGCATTAAACAGGATGCCGCAGCCATGGACCGTTTCAAGCCCCTTGCTTGGGACTACGATACCGCATTCGAGATTGCGAACAGTGGAAACGAGGCATGGGCGCGGAAGGTTATCCGGTGGCGTGAACGCGTTATGTCTGCCGGTATCAAGCATGTAGTATCTCCCCGCGCCACTTTTGACGGGGCCGACCTGCTAGCGCAGGGCGTAACGGAAGCGCAGGTTATCGCGCTTTGTGTTCGCAAGGGTTTGACGGAAGCACAGTGGCGGCAAGTCGCCTAATCGGTTATCATCCACTCAGGGGCTAGGCAGCTAGCCCCACCACTTCAAGGCAAAGACCATGGCAAAGACCACTGTTAAATTCTTCCACTCTCTGAGCGAGTTTTGCGCGTTTCTCACTCCTGAAGCATGGGGCAACATAAGCAGCCAACACGGGGCGCACTTCTTGGGCGCGGGTAGCCTAAGCGCTTGTGTCAAGTATGTATTGCAGGGCGCGGATGAATCCGAACAGGTTAAGGCGCTCGCCCTTCTGGATAAGATTGACTCAGGGGTACACGGGCGCAAGCGTAACGAGACTGTAAACAGCGTAGCAGGCGAGCAAGCTAACATCGGCGCATATCTCAGGGGCGAGCCTCAGAACATGCGGCGCAAGGTGCGGGTTGAACATGAACGTTCCCCTATCCGCATATTTGTGGAAGTGTCGGTTAGCGGTGGCGTTTCTAACGATGAACTAGAAACGCGGGGCGCGGTTTGCGCTGCACTGGCAATCAAGCTGGCTGAAATTCGCCCGGTTGAATTGTGGGCGTGTTGGTCTAGCTCCAATGGTCACAGGGAGGACTCCCCACGCATAGCCGGGGCTGTCAAGCTGGATACAAACCCGCTCAGCATGGCAACGGCGGTGGCAGTGTTGGCTAAGTCACAGTTTACGCGGGGCCTACGCTTCGCAGCACTGGCAACGGTGGACCCTTCCAAGCGCTGGGATATCGTATGCTCGCAGTATTCGGAACGGGGACGCGCTCAGGTAATGCGGGATACTTTCGGGATGGAGCCGCAAGATATCTATATCCCCGGTGGCAGTCTGGAGTATGCTAGCCAGTGGACGCAGGACCCCGTTGCATGGGTTAATGGCTACCTTGACAGTCAGCGAGAGGCAGAGTAAACCGGCAAGGGGGCTAGCCTAACCGCTAGCCCCCTTGACAAGAGGCAAGAATGGGTTATCATCAACTACCGGACAGCATTCCGCTAGGCCGGACTACAGAGGGCAAGACAATGAGCCACACCATACGCAGCCAGAAATCCGAAGGCGGTAACAAGCGGGGCCATAGCCAGATGAATCATATGTTCCCGACCGCAGAAGTCAAAGACCGCGCAAGCCGCGCCCGACGCCGGAACAAAGAGGCACAGGTTCGCCGCGCACGTATATACTGGGGGGACTGAGCCATGGACCGTATCCAGATGATTGACGCGGCAGTACATCACGAACCGGCATTCCTGAGCTTGGAAATGACCGAGGCCGATGAACGTATGTTGGAAATGGAATGGGAACGGACATACGGCGCTTGCGCTGACGAGTATACACAGGAGTTTGATTCCTGAGGCCGGTACCCTAGCCGCTTGACAGCAGGCGGCTAGTTTGCTAAGCTTCACAAACCGCAGCACAAACCAACCAAGGGATAAGGCCATGTTCAACGAAACCGACACCAGCACCGAGCATACCGAGCTTGTATATACTTGCGCCGAGAAGCCCAAGGGGACCACGCGTAACCGCAAGGCGGATACGAAGCCCAAGGCTACCAAGCGGTTCCGGCACGTATATGTTCCCGCGCATGATTTGGGACGCAGTGTGGGCTTAGAGGTTACGTTCATCGCGGGAGGTTTCACGAAGGACGAGGCCCCGAACATGGACAGCCTCGCGGCAGGCTTGGCCCCGGTGGTCAAGTACAGGGCGACAAAGGACTGCCCCAAGCGGATAGTTAAGCTGTTTGGCACGTTCCACAGGGACCCCGCTTGCGTCGAAGTGTCTACCGCTAAGATCAAGACCCGCAAGGACTTCCGAGCAGTGACTACGCGCCTGCATACCGTGGCACGTGGGCTTGGCATGGTCGGACATACCGACTGGCACGGGGGCGGGGGCGGACATATCCATGTAGGCATGACTGGACTCGCTACTAGCGCTTGGGATAATTTTACCCGGTTCAAGGAAAGCGCAGAAACCAAGGCGCTACTTCTGGACGCAACAAACCGGCCATATATTAACTGGGCGTTTGGTAATCCGGGGGATACGGACAACACGAAGTCAACATATACCACGCTGCATAGCCGCCTTGCGGTTAAGAAGGCCACGCGTGAGCAGTTGGTAGATCGGGTGGAGCGCGAAGCCGCTAACTTGGCCGCGCACAAAGACAACCTTGCACGCTGGGCGCAGTTGTATCGGGACAGCTCCCATGCCGTAAGGCTCCGTACGACTGACTATGCCGCAGGCAGGGCGTATGTCATGGAACAGCTACGGTACGATGAAAGCCGGGGCGTAATCCGCGCGTATAAAACCTACATCGCAGCCCGTAAAGCGCTTGCCGCGTATGTCGAGCCGGAACCAGTGACAGTGGACAAGAACAAAGCATATGAGGTCTTGCTGACCACCATGGCTAAAGAATACGGCATCACCCCGCGCGGCTACGGTACGATTGAATTCCGTATATTCCAAGCCCCGAACAATGCCGCCGAGCATGAGCTACACCTTGACTTTGCCCTTGCATATGTCGAATGGGCAGCGGCACAGGCCAAGGCTGGCAAGTTTGCGGTACCGAGTATGGCGGAACAAATAGGCGAATGGACATACGAGCAGGCCGCTAAGAAGTTTCTCGACTTTGTTAGCATGATCGGGCTTGACCGTAGTAAGTATAAGCGCTTCCTTAAGAACCTTGCGCGTCGGTTTGAGCTTGTAGCGCTGGGCAAGACCAAGCTTGCATAAAGCCGGTACCTAAGGGGCTTGACAACAGGCCCCTTACTTGCTAAGCTTTATAAACCGGGCATCCCGCTCCGGTCCACAGAGGGCAAAGACCATGGAACATATGCGAGCTACCGAGAAACTGATCGCTATTGCTTTGTTGAACGCTATCCTCGCGGCAGGATATACGGTTAGCGTCAACGATGGGGAAGAATGGACGGTTAAGCAATCCCGAGACTTCGACACCATCGCGGCTGCACTGGCTACCACTGGCTACGACACATTGAAGCTGCGCAAGTCCCCAACCGATATGTCGTGTGTGGGGTCCATTGTCCTGATATACGGGAACGACTGCGACCTGTTAAGCGACTGGTCCGACAATCCAGCTATCGAAACGCTGGTAGCCCCTATCAACGACTACGCGGATACGCTGCGCACCTAAGCCAGTACCTATGCCGCTTGACAGCAGGCGGCATACTTGCTAAGCTTACCGAACCAACCACCAAGAGGACAAGCCATGCGAACCCGCTACCGCTACAGAGTTACGCTGACGCTAGGCGCTGGGCCGTTCCGTTACTTCGACACATACAACGGGCTTGAAGCCATTAACATTGCCTGTATGTTGCAGATAGCACAGGGACAGCAAGCCACGCCTAACCTGTGGCACATCATTGGCGACCGGCATATGAGAAGCGTAACCGACGAAAACATAGAGCTTTCCCGCACCTGCATGGAAGGCGATATGTCGGTTATCATGCGCGAAGTGGAGGCCGACAATGCCCGTTAAGAACAGCATAGTCGAGGCCGCTGATTCCATGCGGGAGGGCTGGGAGGCGTATAAGTCCGACCTAAACAGCTATCGTACCCATCCTATGCCGGGGTGGGAAGTCGAACAGAAGGCAGTGGCGTTTGTTAGCCAACTAATGCCGGGGCAGGATGCAACAACGGTGCTTGCTGTAGCTAAACGACTGAAAACGGGGTGACATATGACCAGCATACGGACCCGCATGAGCTTGTACGCGCTAGGCTATGCCCTAGCCCGATGCCACACCGCTACCCCGGCGCACGTAGCCAAGTCAGAGGACGCGAAGCTTAGCAACATATGTCGAGAGCCGGTATGCTTTACCGATGGAGGCCGCCGTACCAAGGGCGAACGCAAGCGCAACAAAGCCGACAGATGGAGGTAACATGAGCTACCGACACAGGATGCAGTTACGTAACGACAGGCGACAGGCCCGTAACACAGAAGAACGGGAAGATCGGGTTATGTTTGCCGAGCCGCACTTGAGGGACTACGAAGCCGCGCACCTTGCATACTACGGGCAAGCGGTACAGGGCGAATACAAAGGCGGGTACTGTGTGTTCACTGGTGGCGTATATGTTACCAAGTACCGACTACAGGCCATGATTGCCAAGACACACGATCTACAAACCAAGGTACACGAACGTAACACACGGGAGGGATGATGGACACACAGCAGACCCCAGCACAGGCAGCAGCCCACTTCCGAGGGCTAGCGCAAACATACCGGGATGATGCCCGACGCGCTACCAATATACAGGACGAAGCCCGACGCGCCAGTAAAGCGGAAACGCTGGAATGGGCGGCAGAGTACCTGACCCGCTTTGTGGTAAGCGGCAGCGAGGCTAGCCATGACTGAACAAATGCCGACCGTTAACAAACGCCTGCCGATTCCCAAGCCCCGGCGCAAGGGGAAGATTTCGATTCCCCCGAACGTACGCAAGGCCGCGAACGCTTATAAGCTGGCCTACCATTCGACTTACGGGGGTTACTATCGGGCTGCGCTGGGATGGAGTATGGATAAGGATTGCAGGACAGTCCGAGGGCGTAACTCCCCGCCGCTTAAGAGAAATGACCACCCAGCTTAAGCACAGACAAGGAGGATAAAAAATAAATGAAATAAGTGTTGACAAGCCAACCGAAACATGAGATTCTTTCACCACGCCGAGCAGACCGGCGGTTCAAACCAACCGATTAACAACTGAGGGAGTACATAAACATGAGCTTTACCATCAATAAGGGCATCGCAATTCCGCCGCGCACCATCCCGAACGCTGGCCCACGCCAGAGCAAGTACCCGCTCGATGATATGGAACAGGGCGACTCGTTCGATATCGTTGTAGAGAGTGAGAAGCAGGCGCGTCAGAAGCAGTCGCAGTTTTCCAGCCTCGCCAAGACCCGGCGTATCAAGCTGGTCACGCGTTACCTCGCTGCCGAGGGCCTCCTGCGCGTTTGGCATGACGGTGATGCACCGGAGCAGGCCGAGGCGACGGAAGCCGAGCAGGCCGAAGCGGCAGAGCTTGACCTGTAAGTAAGCGGATTAGCCCCCGGCATAGGGTCGGGGGCTTTGTGAAGCGGTATGTTCAGGAACGTTGCCCTACTCCCCTAGATCGTAACCAGTACGGCATACCGCTTCAACAAAGCATAAGCTATATGTTCTACGTCCCGGTAGCAAGGAGCTATCAGACCCTCACAGTTGACGCTGTATCGGTCGCCGGTCGTCAAGCCGGTAGGGGCTTAGAACATATCGCTTACGTAGCTAACATATAAGTGCGGAGCGATAACTAGCGTAGCCCCTAGTCGGGGTATCCAGCGGCCTAGACAGCCAAGGAACCATCAGTCTAGTGAAACCGACTAGGGGCTGCAAAGAATAGAGGCAAGTCAAAGGATACATACCTGTGCGCTGCGGCTAGATCAGGTGGACGCAGCCTCAACATATACGGCGCTACGCGCCAACAGAGCGAGGGTTACGGTTGGTCGCCCCATAGGTAGACATAAGCTCTACTGTGCACCGGAAAGGTGTGAGGCTTAGTTGTCGAATGCTAAGCAAACCGTTGACAGTCGGGAAAGACCGGCAACATATCTCCAACAGAGGGCTTGACAATGAGCGAGTTTGAAGATAGACTAGAGGCCGAGTTGAAGAAGCTACGCGCCAAGTTTTACGCGAAGCCAGCTTTCGCGGCACTAGTCGGCGCAGTGGTGGGTTTCGTGGCAGGTGCTTTGTTGTTCTGAACATATCTGTGCGTAGCTCAGTTTGGTAGAGTCCTCGCCTTGGAAGTGAGTTGTCGTAGGTTCAAATCCTACCGCGCAGACCAACATGTAGTTTGACAGACTTACAGGAATACCGCTATGCCCATGAAATACGAGGACTACCACGGTAAGCCTGCTAAGATCAAGGAACGGGCGGCACGTAACAAGGCCCGACTTGCCATGGAGAAGAAAGGCAAGGTACACAAAGGGGATGGTATGGAAGTAGACCATATCAACGGGAACCCCTTGAAGCAGAAAGGCAACACACGGGTTATCACGCGTCACGCGAACCGAGTCAAGCAGTAACAAACGCCTGCCCCTGCGATAAGGGGCTAGCTTTACGCTACTTCTGTATTAGCTCCAACAAACCGCAACATACCAAACAGGGAGAAACAACCTATGAACCGTGAGCAAGCTATTCTTATGGCTCTTTCGCTGACCGCTGAATTCGGGGGCAAGCCGCCTACCGACATTTCTGAGGACCAAATCACCGCCGCCGCATATGTTCGTGGCAAGAACACCGTGCCGGGGTTCCCTGAGGAGTTTTACGAGCAAGGTTCACAGAAGCCGGGTATCCGTGCGTCCGCACGTAGGCACGTGGAAGGTCGCAATGCGATTATGGCCCTTCTCGCTGCCGCAGAACGGGCTATCGGGCCTATGCCTGCCGATATGGCAGAAGGCAGTAAGATGCGTGAACAGGTGCGTGTATACCGCGAAGAAATCAAGGCCGAGGAAGCCTATCTTGCCAACAAACGTTTGTTGGCCGAGGTTAGCGAGGGACAGAAACCTGCCGAAGATTCGCTAGACGCCTTTCTTAAGCAGGTGTTCGGAGCCGATACCCGAGTGATTACGGTTGATTGTAGCCCGGAAGGTATTGACAAGCTGATTAAGGACTTCGACGCCGTTGCAGAAACCGACCCGCAAGCCGACAAGCAGGCAACGCGTGACTTGATCGAAGTGCTCGACAAGACGGTAATGCAGCTGGGCAGGGCCATCGGTCCCAACAGCTACGCGCTTGTCGGTAAACAGTATTGCGTGATGGTGACGGTGCATCCAGAGGGAGTGGAGTACGAAGTACGTAAGCTGATGGAAGGGCATGAGTGGCCTAAGGCTAATGCTTAAGCGCTTGACAGGCATCGCCTAGGGTGCTTTACTTGGCCCTCAGGGAGCGGTACGGTAAGGGCTTGGGGTGGGTAGCGGTCGTGCCCTCCTGTGCCTGCCGGGACTCCCTCAGGGCCGCTATTCACTCCATTCATTCGCCACGGTTGGCATGATTCCGCCCACGGTCAACGGGCGGGGTCCGATAAGCCGGATAGAGTCGCAAGGGTATAAGACCATAACCCTATCACCGGCAGTAGTAGCTTAGGTTATATCTGCGAGTCATGTATTTTCCTTGCGGTTTCTACTGGCGTGAGCAGCAGGCGGTTCATAAGTCTGAGTCCTACCTAAGTGATACTACCGAGTTGCGCCCGTAAGGCGCTTTGTTTCTCCCCTCATTAGTAGGAGGTACTACATGTATAAGTATATCCTAGCCGCTTTGTTAGCCGTATACAGCCAGTCGGTTCAAGCTAGAGCCGTAGCGTATGTTGAGAACAAAGCAGGCCACCGCATCGTAATTACAGACCAAGACTGTAGCCATCCGACATACAAGAAACAAGCGTACGCATTAGACGCGCAAGGGGACAGCCACGCGGGATGCTGGCGGCACGACGATAAGAACGTATATATCCTATGGCTGGATATGCCGACGCCAGTAGCGTACCCGCTTATCCTGTGGACGAAGATGGGGTTAGGCGCATGACCCCTCCACTGCCGACGCTGCTTAAGCTTGCCGAACGAGTGTTGGAAATCGGCTTGGACTTAGACGATTGCACCAGCGAGCAGGCGTATTGCCAAGCACAGGATGCTCGCCGCGATCTTCGCGCAGCCCTAGCCGCCCTCGCCACCCGAGCGCAGGGGGAGGCTGTGGCTTGGATAGACCCGATGGCGGTTATCAACTTCCAGAGCGGAAAGGCCACGAAGGAGTGGATGTGGGCAAAGCCTGATGCGGGCTTAGTGCCAGTATTCGCCGCCCCTGTGGCGAGTGATGGGGAAGTGGAGGCGTTGGAGCGTTGCGAGAAAGCTACCCGTCATCTGACCTTTGCAGAAGCAACGTGCGGGACGCAGGACATTATGACCCTCTGCGCCGCCCTACGCCGCTACACCGGGGGAGAACCCAACAAATGAGTGTACAGCGCCCCCACAAACTAGCCAGTATCAACGTATTTGCGGCACCAGTACGGTGTCTATGCGATAAGGAGCCTAAGGGCTACATTCACGATAACAATAGATTCCATGTTGAATGCCTGCCGTGTCGGGTTATCACGCCACGGTTCAAGAGTATGACCACAGCAACATCTGAGTTTGTCCGTATGTGCGATGCAGTCCGTTACGAGACTGTTTCCCCAATGCACCTTATCAGGAGCGCAAAGTGAACCCAACATACCGTTTGTTTATAGATATGTGCCTGACCAAACCGATAGCCGACCAAAGTATTTACATGCGGCTGGTGACTGTGGTACAATTTGTCCCCCGCAACGGCGACACTATTAAGTTAACAGATGATGCCACAGGGGACAGTGTACAGCTTGAGCTAACAGACGTTGTATATGATATGGCAGAAGGTATGTTTGTCTCCGATATTACAGACGAACGTATGATCGAAAGCTACAGCGAAGACGGTATATTGTGCGAGCAAGAAACAACTAACTGGTATAAGCAATTCGGTTTCGTGAGGCTTAACTACCCGCAAGGGGAGGGTAAGGCATGACTCTCGGAGAGCTAATCGAATGGCACGTGATTCAGCGGGAGAACGCACAGTCATGGGTGACTAAGCATAACACCATGAACAAACATGGCCGCGCATACCATGACGCACAGGCCGCTAAGCATCAGAAAGTAGTAGAAGTGTGTACAGCGACACTAGCTATACTAAACAAACACGCGGGGGCAGAATGAAAAGTACCTGCCAAGAATGCGGACATACGCAGGACGTACACTTCGGCTACTCACACACAAAGCCCACTACGGAAGGCTGGTACTGGTATGTCGGTATGGAATACGGTGGGCCGGTAGTGCTGCATGTATACAACAGGCCGGGGCATAATTACTTATGTACCGAAGTATCAAGCTGGTATGCATTTTCTGGTAAACGAGATTTTAAGCCAATAACTAAAATGTCCGGCCAGTGGTCAGAACGCATACCCGCCCCGCTATAGGAGATAGAACCATGAACACCGATAGCGTGGTAACTGTGCAAGGCACGGTCGTCTATCCCGGCTCGCGGGTGTCTGACGTACTGATCGGCGGCACGGTGCTAAAAGTACCGAACTCAATGCTGACAGCCGCCCCCGCCGCGCTGGGCGAGGGTGAAGGACTTGTTACTGAGTGGCGAGCCAAGGCCCATGAGTTGCGCGTCAAGAAAGTGGCTATGCAGGACTCGATTGATTCGATGGCCTCAACGTTGCGACCGCACGAACTGGAACAGATGGCAATGGTTTACGACTACTGCGCCGAAGAACTCGCCCTCCGCCGTCTAGCAGAAAACAAAGACTAAACACACGGGCCTGTAGCTCAATTGGTTAGAGCGTACGACTCATAATCGTTTGGTTCACGGTTCAAGTCCGTGCAGGCCCACCAACATAGGAGAAACAAATGAACGAGCTAGGTGATGAGTAACTACATGTTCTACCGACACAGCGCAAAGCAAATCATCTACCGCAAGTACAAAGATATACCGAATATGCGACTGCCAGAAGCCACCTACGCAGTAACGCCAGAATTTGCAATGTCTTGCTTGATGAAAGGCTGGGAACTAGTTGACATACAGCCAGCGAGTTTTACGGCAGGGTATACGTGGCACATGCCAAAGGATACGGAGGAACAAATGAGCAAGGCTAGTAAAGATAGAGTACGGTTTCGGCTGCACGGATACTACTTCGATAAGGCGGCTATTACGACTACCCTTTTATGTACGTGTTTTGGTCTGACCGAGGCACAAGTACAGGACGTACGAACCCGGTCTAACGTAGTACGAGAAGAACAGGGCGGGTTTAAATGCTATGCAGAGATTATCTGCCGACCGAGCCAGTTTGCACGTTTCCTGATTCTCCGAGAGAAGGCTGGATTCCAGAATATGTTTAAGGAGCTACAGGCCGAATTGTTTACCCCAGCACCTACGCCGGTAGTAATCGAGCCGATAGACGTTAGCAGCAACCCGAACGCGAGATAAGACATACGCCGGTATAGCTCAGCGGTAGAGCAACCGCCTTGTAAGCGGTAGGTCGTGTGTTCAAGCCACACTATCGGCACCACAACATATAGGAGAAATACATGGACAAGAAATTCCGTAAGGCAGAGGCAGAGTTTAACCGTATGCAGGTGCATACTAACTTCACAGAGCGCGGTATGCACTTGAAGCGAGTACGTGTAGGTCACAACGGCAGGAAACCCATCTTCCAGATTCAGGTAGCACGTAACGCGGTGCGACAGGCCCCGTATGTCGCTTCGCCGAAGGGAAAGTAACATGCGCTTTATACGAGTCACACTGGCAAATACCCTTATCATATACCGCCGCCCCCGCTACCTTGCAACATCACTTATTGCATGTGTAGACGAAGCTACGCCGAGTGAAGCTAACGGAATGACTGGGGCCTACATCAAGTGGTACGACAATGGCTTTCATGCTGAGCCTAGCGACTTACGCGTTATGGAAACGCCTGAGGAAATTATGCAGCAGATCAACAGCAGAAGGTAAACACAAGCCCCGATGGTGGAATGGTATACACATTAGACTTAAAATCTAACGCCATTAAGGCTTCCCGGTTCAAGTCCGGGTCGGGGCACCAACATAGGAGGTAACATATGAGGGTCAAAGACGGACGAGGGCAATGTTCTGTAAGCCTAGAAATGTTCGGGGCTGGGCAGACGTTCATCCACGACAACAAATATTACCTAGTCACGCAATGGGATAGAAACAACAACTTTATCAAGTGCGTGGATATCGTCAACGGCGTTATCAAAGACTTCCATAGGGGCGATCTGGTTATACGTATCGAAACAGAAGCCCTGATTAAGAACGCGAACTAACATAGGAGGCAGTATGCCGAAGACATATGTGGTACAAGAGAAAGGCGTACAGCGTATCACCGCTGTAGACTTTGACAACAACGCGTATTCGATCAGCGCCGACCCAACATTCATTATGACAAACGTAGAGCTAGTTATCATGGGTATGAAACTATGCGCTATCGGGATGAAGGGTCCCCGACCGGATGACAAAGACCAAGAGAGCCAACTAAGCACGTTGGAGGCATGGTGTAAAGAAAACGGGGTGGAAATTGAACCGTGATGAACAAGACCACTTAGTAGACGCGTTTAGGTATGCCATGATGTTCCGCAATGCGAAGCCGACCAAGCAGCGCGTACAATGGGGCATCATCTTTCGTCCCGGTAGCCTGTGGATTGGTGTACATTGGTCCGCAGTCAACAAACGGTTCTGCATTAACGTAATCCCATGTGTTACGCTGTGGATTACATTGAAGGGAGGTAACGTACCTAATGGCTACAACTAGCCCCGAAACACTTTTACTCCAAGCCGCTAAGCGGTCCCAGCAACGCATAGGCGAACATATCGAACGGTTTGCCGCAGCATATATCAAGCTTACGGGCATCCCTGCCAACGAAGCCGTGATGCACTACAAGGTAGTAGACGGTGACGTACGTATATGGTTTGAGAAGAAGGGTAGCGCTGACGCAACACACGCCCAATGCGAGGCTATGGCAGTACGTATTATGGGGCAGGAAGCTTACGATAATTCTGCTTGCCAAGCGCACCCGCTTGAAGTTTTAGAAGAATGGATTACTAAGTAAACAAACGCGAATGTGACGTAATTGGTAGCCGTAACAGTCTTAGAAGCTGTCGCCGTAAGGCGTGTGGGTTCGAGTCCCACCATTCGCACCATATTAGGAGGCAGTATGACAGACCCAGTAGTAGAACAGGTACGCGCTAAGCTACTAGAGCGATCACGGGTAGGCGTTACCAAGTACAACACAACGTTAGCAGGCAGCACTGAGACACGGCTAGCGTTTCTTAATCACGCGCAGCAAGAAGCGCTAGACTTAGCTAATTACTTGCAAGTGCTAATTAACCGGGAGCAACAACGTGTCCCGCTCTAAGTGGCAGACAGACGGTACAGTACGTGAGGTAAGGCGAGCCGCGTTATTCCTTACACCGCTACAGCTAGAAAAGAAATTCAACATACCAGTTAGCACCATTCGCGGCTGGCTACGCAAGAAAAACCCTAGGAGGAAGCTATGAGAATTCTACTTGAGGTTCTACCAGTTGGATACGGAGCGCTAGGCTGGAAGGTGGTAGAGCATTCTACCATGTTCGCACGTACCAGCAAGACGATCTATTGGAGCCTAACAAAGAAACAAGCCGTAACATGGGCCGTCGAGGAATGCCATGTACTCTACAACAAAGGCTTAAACACTCGACTACATATCAAGAATCGTAGAGGACGTATTGCCGACGAACGGACATACGGCTTTGACCCCGAGGAAACCGAAGGGTGATATACACCACGTTGCAGCTTGTCATTGACTCAGGAGCTTACTGCCCTAAAGGCATGATCGGAGGGCAGCGGCTTGTGGAACAAATGGGCGGTTCAACAGACACACATATACCCATCCGCACTATCCTATCCGAGCTATCCATTTGTGATGCTGTGTTCTGTATGGGGTATGTCGCCAAGCCATGTGTTGCCGAGACTAAATTAGTGTTGACAGAGTACATGAAGTACCTGTATGATAAAGCGGTAGAGTATAGCGGTATAGATACAGAGCTTTACAGTGATTCTCTAAAGCCGATCAGGAAGCGTTGTGAGGGACACAATCGGCCATGGCTCCTAACGGCCCCCTTTGAGGGGTTATCGCGTATGCGGCGCTCTGAGGCCGACCCTGTGCGTATCCATGCGGTAGGGGCGCTCAGATTTCTTGCAGCACCGTGGCCCGACGCGCTTTGTGCGACACATGCAAGCATAAGCCTAATTGATGCAGCAGACTATGGCGGACAGGGTGATATGCGTATCGCACTTGGCGCTAAACTAGAGAGGTTACTTACATGAAGTACGCTACGTTCAAAGACTTCGTACGCGAGGCGTACTACCACGGTATTGATGCGGTGGCCGAGCCTAAGGTGAAAGGGCAGGAGGCATACGAACCGTATGTTTGGGACGAGGTACAGAAGTGCATTGACCGTAAGATGTTCGACGAGGCCGAGAAAATCATTACCGATAACTACAGCCATATCGTAGTGTCGGGGGTTATCACGTACCTTGCGACCGAAGCCGATGTAAAGGCAGCATATGGCAATGGCTAGAATCCATATCCCCGACTACGCGCCAAGACGTATTCAGAACGTAGGAGCTTGCGTTTCCATACCAGTAGACACGATTACGTTCGACCCCATGACTATTTTTGAAGCGGTAGCTACAGAGATAGAAGCGCTACACTACGAATTCCATACTGAGCCTGATTTCATTCTGATGGGTACAGACGACTTTGCTAGGCTAACACGTACAGCGTACCAGCACTGTATCCTACATATTAATTTCAGTTGGTTTGCCGAGGACTTACATAACAAACGTATGAGAGGGCTTGATATTAGGCTCTCCCCCACTATCGAAGGGTACTGTGTAGTACCGAAGGCGAGGTAATGCTCAAACAGCTAGCCGTTATTGACTTTGAAACATATTACGCCCCGGACTTCTCGCTGTCCAAGATGAGTACCGAGAGCTATATACGCGACGAACGCTTCAAGGCCCATGGCGCAGGTATCAAGATTAATGGTAAGCCTACCGTATGGGTGACAGGGCGTTTGTTGCCACAGGTGTTTGCTAAACTAGATTGGGCCGGTATAGACATGATCGGCCACAACTTACACTTCGATGGGACTATCCTAAACTGGCGGTACGGATATACACCTAAGCGGTATATAGATACGCTGGGTATGAGCCGCGCCATGTTGGGCCAGCACTTGCCTAGACACGGTTTGACATACGCAGCACAGGCTCTACTAGGTGAAGGTAAGACCGAAGGCTTAGCACAAACCATGGGGATACGCGACTTGTCCCCCGAACAAGAACAGATACTAGCTGACTACTGTATCAACGACTGTGACAAGACTTGGGGTATCTTTCTTAAGATGCACCCGCATTTCCCGAAAACCGAATACTTTACGCTAGACTGGGTTACACGCCAGTTTGCGCAGCCTAAGCTTCTACTAGATACCAACATGCTGTACGAGTATATAGATGAAGTGAAAGATTTAAAGGCTATCGCTATTGAGGACATATTCTACCATAATCAGTTTGAAGATAAACTTGCGTACTACGTTCACCATGAGTCGGAGACTGTATGGCGCGGCCTATCGGATGAAGACAGAGATGAGACAACAGAGCAAATCTCACGTGACCAGTACCTAGACCTACGCCGTAACGGGTATGGGGCAGACACACTGACAGCGGAGCAGCACGAATCCGCTAGAAGTATTCTAGCAAGCGCAGACAAGTATGCCGCAGCACTAGAAGCATTAAACGTAGTACCCCCTACCAAGATCAACGCTAAGGGTAAGGTTACATTCGCGTTCGCTAAGACGGATGAAGCACACAAGGCGCTACTAGAACATGAGGACCCACAGGTTCAAGCTTTGGTGGCAGCGCGTATTGAAGTCAAGTCTACTATCGAAGAAACCCGAGCCATTAAATACCACGAAGCATCCCAGCGGGGTGAGTGGCCGGTGGATTACAACTACGCCGGGGCGAAGAATACGCATCGTTTGTCGGGAGGGAAAGGTGGTGGCGGTAATCCGACAAACCTTAAACGCGGAGGGACGCTACGTAAGTGCATCCACGCAGCGGAAGGAAAGAGACTCCTAGTTTCCGACCTGAGCCAGATCGAATGTCGCATGGTGTTGTGGCTTGGTAGCCAGATGCCAGCCAGTACAGGTGGTGAAGCCGAAGCACTAGAAGTTATGCGCAACGGTGGCGACATATACTGCTACTTCGGTAGCATCATGTACGGCTACGAGATTAACAAGAAAGATCATCCACTACAGCGGCAGATAGCGAAGTCAGCGGTACTAGGTCTAGGATTCGGCATGGGCGCGGCAAGGTTCATGGACTACTGCTTGACCATGGGTATTAAGATTACAGCTATTGAAGCAGAGTCGGCAGTCGCGCTATACCGTAATACGTTCAAGGGTGTGGTACAGTTGTGGCGAGCAACAAATACGGTAATGAAGTCGGCAGTCGAGAACAACGGCCCCGACTATGACGCAGACCCCGACCGGGGCGGCGTACATTACCCGAATGGTATCCGCCAGCTTCCCGGTGTGACACTTACACGCGACCCGTTCTTCGGGCACGTTGCACTACAGAGCTACAGCGGCCTGCTACTCAAGTACCCTGATTTGTCATGGGACGCAGAGGGACAGGGAACATATCGTGACGGTAACTCACGGGTTAAAGTTTTCGGCGGCAAGTTTGTCGAGAACATCGTACAGCATCTAGCCCGTTGTGTGTTGGTGGATATGTTGCGATTGATTGACCCGGTATACCCAGTCGTTATGTCCACATACGATGAATTGGTAATGGAGATAGATGACGATGACGAATCAGAACGTATCGCTACCGAGTTTGTTACACGTATAATGACACAAGAGCATCCAGAATTCCCCGGCCTACCGCTAGGGGTTGAGACAGGTTCAGCAGTACGATACGGTGAGGCGAAAAACTAATGGCAGACTTCTGTAAGCAATGTAGCATAGAGATATTCAAAGAGGACTTTAAGGAACTAGCAGATATAGCGTACCCCAATCAGCAAGTAGGGGTTATATGCGAAGGTTGCGGGTATGTGCTAGTAGACGAACATGGTGCGTGTGTAGACCCTAATTGCAGCAAACATGGAGAAACAAATGAACAATGAAGCATCCCCGGCGTTCAAGACGGCACAGCGTATAGCCGCCGCTATCCAGAAGAAGTTTCCTAAGCACCAAGAGTTTGTGCGGGAAATTAAGACAGGTGACTTCTCGTTCTTTGAGATTGCCCTGCGACCGATCAATGGCTCACATAACGACGAAAGCACGACCGCTTATAGCAGTCAGTATTTTGAAGAAATTGATGAAACAAATATCAAGGACCGGGCAGGACGTATCCTAAAGGACTTCAAAATCCTTATGGGAGTACCACTATGAAGGATACATGGCGTCTAGCCTACGAACGCCTTATCTATATCACCATTCTAGACCGCATTAAGACAGGTGGGTTGCGGAGGTTCCAGTGAACGAACAGACAGCATACGCCATCGCAGCAGCCGTAGAAAAGAAATGTGGTGAGCGCATCGGCCTACGCTCTAACGTAGGGGTATGGGAGTGGCACAGAGGCGACCTAGGCTACGCTGTCTTAAAGGCTACACCTAGTCCCGCACAAGGGATTGCACAGAACGTATACGCTTACCTTAAACCGCCGCCGATCAAGATAGTCAAAAGGAAACTGCCAGATGATGAGTAAATGGTATGAACGTTTTATGGTTGCGGTAGTAGTGTTGATGTTGGCTAGCTGGCTAACGCTAATGTTCTTGGCAATCGCTTACTTGTGGAGGCACCTATGATGGCTAAAATAGCTATTACCGTAACAGTTATCGCAGTCGCTATCTTTATAGTCTCTGCACTAGTCGCACTTGAAACATACAGCGCTAGGGCATCTCTTATAGCAGGATTATCTGTTATAGTGGCTATGGCAGCCGGCTTTCTGGCGCTGATCTTTCTTATTTGGGGGTTGTGATGATTGAGCTTATCCGACCAATGCTAGCGGCACCAACAAAGCCGAGCGACTGGCCCAACATACGATATCCGACACTAGCTAGCCCCAAGATTGATGGTATGCGCGCACTGTGCCGCATTGACCCGTATACCGGCCAGCCGCAGCTTGTTAGCCGTACACTTAAACCTATCAAGAATAAATACACGCAGCAGCTATTTGCGCGACAGGAGTTTGTTGGCCTAGATGGTGAGCTAATCGTCGGTGGCGCAACAGACAAGAATCTGATGCAGCAAACTACCAGCGGGGTTATGTCTGAGGATGGCGAGCCGGACGTTAAGTGGGCTATCTTCGACAAATGGAATGTCAACGACATATACGCACGTAGGGCACATGCAGCGCGGCTGATTGTAGCCGGTAGACAGCACCTAGAGTGGGTCCCACATATTACGATAGGTAGCTTCGCTATGTTGGAAGCTCAGGAGGAAGCATGGCTACAGCAGGGCTACGAAGGCATGATGATTCGTGACCCACATGGACCCTACAAGCAGAACCGCAGCACGCTTAAGGAAGGCTACCTACTAAAGATTAAGCGGTTCGCTGACTCCGAGGCCGAAGTCCTTGGCTACCAAGAACAAATGACGAATAACAATGAGCTACTAGTAGACGAACGTGGCTACGCTAAACGTACTACCCATCTAGCAGGTAAAGAGGGGGCGGATATGTTGGGTTCCCTACTTGTCAGGGACCTAGTAAGTGGTGTAGAATTCGACTTGGGTACAGGCTTTACCCGTGAGCAGCGGATTAACCTATGGGAAGGCCGCAAGTACCTTATCGGTAAACTAGTAACATATAAGCACTTTACTGTAGGTGTGGTAGACAAGCCAAGGTTCCCCACGTTCAAGGCGTTCCGCGACAGGAGCGATTTGTAGTGGACAGGGAAACATTTTACATGAATACTCAGGAGAGTAGCATGAACGACTACGAGAAGTTTTCCAACATGATTAAAGAGCTAGCCATCCCGGCATTCTTTAGTAACCCGAATGCAGAGCTAAACGAGCCTAAGCATGTAGTGATCGGCAACGATCAGCAAGGCACCAAGGTACAGTTTAACTTCACGGTTGAAGGGCGCTACCAGTCGGTTACTTTCGTGTGAGGTCGGTCTTACCGTTTTCGTGGTCCGCGCTTGAAGCATACAACACATGCCCCAAGCAATACTATGAGCTTAAGATCGCACGTAACTTCCAAGAGATACCCCATGAGAGTAGTTTATGGGGTACCGAAGTACACGAAGCGCTAGAGCTTCTAGTCACCGAACAGAAGCCGCTGGAACCGCGTTACTCGCAGTATACGCCACTTATGACGCAGCTACTCGCTGCGCCCGGCGAAAAATACGCAGAGCTTGAGCTAGCGGTAGATCAGAACCTAGAAATATGCGAATTCGATTCGCCCGAGGCATGGACGCGCGGCATTGATGATCTAGTCATAGTAAATGGCCCTAAAGCCCTTAGCATTGACTATAAGACAGGTAAGAAAAAGCCGTTTAGTAGGCAGCTAGAATTATCGGCGTGTCGTTTGTTTACGAAGTTTCCAGACGTAACACATATCAGTACAGCATTTGCATGGCTAGCTACGAAGGAATGGACGCGAGCATCGTATACACGGGACCAGCTACCGTATTTGTGGGAGGGATTTTATGAAGGCGTATCGCAAATGCTATGGTCCGAGGAAAACAATGTATGGCCTGCCAAACCTAGCGGCCTATGTAAAAAGAGTAAGCGTCCCGGCAGCACATATGCTGGTTGCCCAGTGGCGACTTGCCCACAATCTGAGTTTTATAGGAGAGCAAGATGAAGAACGGCAGCAAAGTCGGCACAGTCCCCAGCAAGAACCTTAAGACTCTTACAGACGACGAGCTTAACCTAGGCCACAACGCAGCACTCGCTCTAATGCGCGTAGGCATCCCAGCGGCCATGGACTTCCATGGTAGCGGCATCATCTACGACGGCAAGGATAACAGTGTGGAGCGGCGTATCTCACTTACATGGCTTACATGCAAGGGTGAGGCGGTTATCACAGCTTCCCGTAGCGCGAACGATGTAGAGTTTGGCGTCGAGAAGGTACAGGAGCTAGCTAACGCTATCGCCCAGCAGTACCAGCAACATATGGCACAGGCAGCGGCACCACTAGGAGCGGCGAATGACGATAGTAGCATGGGACCAGCAGATCATAGCTGTTGACAGTTTAGCTTCGCTCAGTGGTACTACGTACGCTATGCGCAAGTGGGAGCTTTACACATTTTACGAGGACAAACATATTCTGCTAATTACCGGCAACATGGCATTCGGTATGCAGCAGATGGAATGGTATAAGAAGGGCCAAGCCCACGAATTCCCGCAGGCAAAGGAAGGCGAGTTTGGTAGGCTAGTAGTAGCTACCCCGCATGGCGTTCACTGGTACGAAGGCACTAATGGGAAGCTAGAAAGCATCGGACGGTACATGGCTTTAGGTAGCGGTATGGACTTCGCCATCGGTGCGTTCCACCACGGAGCTACGGCAATCGAAGCTGTACAGGCCGCATGTGAACACGATGAAGCTTGCGGTGGGGCAATCGTGGCGTTCAATTACCGAACAGGTGAGAGGATACAATAATGGGACGTAAACTTGTACCCGGTTTGGATAAGATAGACGAAGATTGGGTAAAGAAAGAAGTCAAGATTCTACTTAAGCCTTTCGCTGCGGAGATGCACTGGTGGATGCCAAGTGCAGGCACGTACGGCAAAAGCGGCACACATGACTTTATAATCACACAGAATGGTCTGTCTTGGACGATAGAAACTAAGGCAGGTAAGAATAAGCCAACAGATTTACAAATAGACTTTGCGAACAACATAGCTAAGGCCGGGGGCATTAGTCTCTGCATTAATGAATGGACCCTCGCAGAAGTAACATACGTAGCTAAGTATATAGAAACAAACCTAGCCCATCCGGCAGGGCATGACTTTGAAACCTACCGCAAGAAAGCAGGGAAGCCTAAATGATCTGTAAAGGCGGGGCACTCGTATTCGGTGTGGATAAGCCGCATGTGATTACAGCGTTGCTACCTAATGCTAAGCACTTTAAGCATATGGGTAAAGACCTTGTAGCAATCAAGCATTCCATGGACGCTACTAAGGTTCTACGGAACATTGGGCTTAAAGCACCACACCCTATGCACCATGATGGGTTCACGTTCACGGGGCGCTATACCCCGATGGCCCACCAGTACGAGACAGCCGAGTTTCTTACATTACACCGTAAGGCATTCGTTCTAAATGATATGGGTACGGGTAAGACAGGTGCAGCCTTATGGGCGCTAGACTACCTAATGGCCCGAGGACATATCAAGCGCGTACTAGTCATATGTCCGCTAAGCGTAACGAAGGTATGGCAGGATGAAGCCTTCACAGTAATCCCGCATCGCAGTGTTGGCACCATGACAGGTAAGCGCGAGAAGCGCATTGATGTACTGGAATCACGCGCTGATATATGTATTATTAACTTCGATGGTGTCACTAGCCTGTATGATGCCAAGACTAAGAAATCACCACTAGACAATCACTTTGACTTAATCATCGTTGACGAAGCAAGCACCTACCGTAACGCACAGACACAACGATACAAGGCCCTGCAACATATCAACACACCGGATATGCGCCTGTGGCTTATGACAGGTACGCCGACTCCCAATGCTCCGACAGACGCATGGGCATTGATTAGGCTGGTAGCACCGAACAGAGTACCCGCTAGCTTCAAACTGTTTCAAGAGACAGTTATGCGGCAGCAAGGCCCATACAAGTGGGTCCCACGACCTAACGCACAAGCCGTTGTACGTAAGCTGATGCAGCCAGCGGTTCGTTTTGAAAAAGCAGACTGTCTCGACTTACCTAGCATAACATACAATAACCGTAGTTGTTTGTTGAGTGCCGAACAAACCAAGATGTTTGACACCATGCGTAAGCGCATGAAGCACGAAGGCGAAGATGGTGAGACAATCACAGCGGCCAATGCAGCGGTCAAGATTATCAAGCTACAACAAATATGTTGTGGGGTTGTAAAGGACGATACTGAGCAACCGATATACTTGGACGCGAAGCCCCGGCTTGAAGCGCTCAAGGAATTAATAGAGGAAGCCCCCGACAAGGTTATTGTGTACGTTCCATTCCTGTTTAGTATGGAGCTTTTGCAAGCTGAGATATCGAAGTATGCTACCTGCGCAGTGGTGAATGGCAAAGTACCTAACGCCGAACGTGCCGAGATATTTACTGCTTTCCAGAACACCAGTGAACCAAGAGTATTGATCGCTCACCCGGCAGTAGCAGCCCATGGACTCACGCTAACTGCCGCAAGCACTATCGTATGGTACGCGCCTATCTATAGCTCTGAGCAGTATGAACAGGCCAATGCACGTATTGACCGCAAAGGCCAGAAGAATGCTATGAGCGTATACCACTTAGCTGCACACGCGTTTGAGTGGGCTATCTATGATGTGCTTAGGAATAAGACTAGTATGCAGTCCACGCTCCTTACCCTGTACCGCCAATTGTGCGGCTGAACGTCGAAATAGCTTGCGTTCAGGCTCCGACTTCTGTATGATCTACAACACTATCCCTTGGAGGAACCATGACCGACCAGCCAGTAACAAAGGCAGCGATAGACGCCAACAAAGTGACTCAAGCGTATGTCGCTCTACGTGACAAACGCTCCGAAATCAAACAGGCATACGAAGCGGAAGATGCAGTCATCCGCGATAAAATGGATAGGCTAGAAGCATGGCTAATGACCACTCTACGCGCTATCGGGGCAGACTCCTTAAAGACAGAGCATGGCACCGCGTTTATCTCCACGCGTGACAGGGCTAGCTGCGCCGACTGGGGGACGTTGTGGGCATGGATGGCTGAGAACGGTAGGCTGGATATGTTGGAGAAGCGCGTGTCTACTAAACCTATTGTCGAGTACCTAGAACAATATGGCGAGCTTCCGCCGGGAGTCTCTATCAATCGTGAACAAACAATCGTGGTCAGGAGATAATATGCTACCGCATCAAGAACGAGTAGTGCAGGAAAAGAAAGAGCTTGACGAGAAAATTAAAAAGCTCGACCTTTTTATGAACACCGATACATATAAAGCTTTAGACAGAGAAGAACGCGACCGCTTAGTGTCCCAGCAGTACCATATGGTAGGATATAGTCGGGCGCTAATGGGCCGCATCGCAGCATTCAACTAATACAGGAGTACGATAGTAATGGCAGGTGAATTAATCCTCAGTGGTGACAACAGCGGCGCACTGGCAATCCCGAGTTACCTACAGGGCGCAGAGCTTAACGTATCGAAGGGCCTACTTGCTACGGCAGGTATGGGCGGCAACCGTATCGGTCTTAAGAGCAACCGTTTCCGCATTATCGTTAACGGTAAGGAAGAAAGCGTAGTCGAGGAAAATCACCTTGACGTTATCGTGCTTGGCGCGGTCCCACATATCAGCCGTATCTTTTACGAAGGCGCATATGTTCAGGACGAAAAGGCAAGCCCTACTTGCTACAGCGCTGACGGCATCGCTCCACCGGACGATGTTAAGAATAAGCAGTCTAGCAAGTGCGAGATTTGCCCACAGAATCAGAAGGGCAGCAAGATCGTTAACGGTCAGAAGATCAAGGCGTGTGGCTACTTCCAGCGCCTTATCGTGATGATTGCAGGCGACCCCGAGGGACTAGAGTTTCAGCTAGACGTTAAATCCATGGGTATCTTTGGTGAGTCCCTGCCACAGATCAACAAATTCAACATCCGTGACTATACGAAGCTGTTGGCTAACCGTGGTGCAGATGTTGCTACTCTCGTTACGCGCTTGACATTCGATACCAATAGCAGCGTTCCTAAGCTTCTGTTCTCCCCAGCACGCTTCATCAATCCAGATGAATTCGCTATTGTTCAGGAGAAGGTCAATAGCGACACGGTGCAGAATATGTTGAAGATCAACATGACCACCATTGACCTAGCCAATGAAACGGACCTTCCGGCTACGGGTACTGAACAGCCAGCAGTGGAGCAGGAAGCTAAGCCAACGCTAGCCGCATCGGCCCCGAAAGCACAGCCTACAATGACTGCCAAGGCGAACGGTGCAACATACGAATCGTTTGTTGCCGAAGGGTGGACAGATGAAGATATGGTTGCCGAAGGGTATGCGACATACCCCGCTCCACCGAAGCCAGCTACGCCACCCCCGCCGCCTAAGGCCACTACACCGGCCCCGCCACAGCGTACGGCAGCGGCTCCCGCAGCAAAGCCAGCCGCAGCACCAGCCACCGGGCAGCGTAGGGCACCGGGACGGCCACCGGGCAGCACCAATAAGCCTGCACAGGCAGCAGCGGCCCCGGCAGCTACCCCGGCAGCGGCCCCGGCTCCGAACCCACGTGTGCCGGTTCCTAGCGTTACAAAGGCGCATCCGGTCCCCGCCGCAGCCGAGACTACGGTACAGGAGACTACGACAGATGATGAAGTAGCCGGTATCCTAGCTGGCCTAGTCTAAGAGGGCAGTATGAACATTGGTGAACGTCTAGGTAAAACACTGCGGGGGGTTAATATATCCCCCCGCAACCTAAGCGCGCTCACGAAGGTCCATTACACCACAATCTACAAGCTGATAGCGCAGCGGGGTAAAACATACCCGCTGGTAGAACAGACCCTCTCTGACGCGCTAGACAAGATAGATCGGCTAAAGGCAGATGGGCTTCTGCCTTTCATGGAAAACCTGAGCGACAAAGAAAAGACCGACCGGCTAGCAGACCTGCTAGCCACTAACGATTGAGGTCGCAGTGGATTACCAACGTGAATTCTTTGAATCCGTATTGCCGGAAGGTGGGCTGTTCTGCATAGCTCGACTATCCCCGCAAGGGGGCGCGGCCAAACACGAAAAGTTTGGTAGCGTAGACGAGCTAGTAGGGGCGCTTAAGGGCAGGAACACAACTAAAGAGAATTTCTACTTCGCAGTCTCCAGTTTCAAGGACCCGAACGCTAAGAAATTCCGAGGACAAGAAAATGCGCTAGAGACACGTTGTTTAATACTAGATGTAGACGTAAAGGATAAAGAGGGATATGTTACATCGCAGGAAGAAGCCCTGCCGCTTATTGAATCCCTATGTGAAGCCGTAGGTTTCCCCAAGCCCATCATCGTTAATAGTGGGTACGGCTATCACGTATACTGGCCGTTTACCAAGGCAATCCCCAGCGATGAATGGCGGGGTATGGCTAAGGCGTTCCATAGCGCAGTATCTATGTTCGCCCCCGCACTGGTGGCCGATGCTAGCCGTGTGTCCGATAGCGCTAGTATTCTCCGTATACCGGGAACATATAATCTAAAGAATGGCGAAGCGGTCAAGGTCACGGTAGATCAGTGGAATGATGCTGAGCTAGACTACGAAGAAACAAAGGTGAAGCTAGCACGCTTCACGACAAAGAGTGCGCCGTCCAAGGCACTTGAACACCTTACTGCCCCAAAAGAATATGAGCCAGTAGCTTTGTTGTCTGTTGCTAAAAACTGCAACTGGACAAAAGACTACATCGCACATATGAAAGACAAGCAGGAACCCGAATGGTACGCCATGCTCGGCCTAGCGCCGTATATGGTACATACAAAGCCAGATGGGGAGAAAATCAACGGGGTCAACGTTGCCCACATATTGTCGAAGGGGCATCCAGATTACCAGCATGACGCGACCGTTATCAAATTCCACCAAGCAAAGAACGCCCAATCAGGCCCTACTACTTGCGCTAAACTGTCCTCGCTTAATCCTAAGCCATGCGAGACTTGCCCGTTCAATGGGGCTATACGAACACCACTTCAAACAGCGGCGCTACAAAGGCCAGTCACGGAAGCAACGGTAGTAACCACAACGGTAAAGACTGATGAAGGTGATACAGAAGAAGAAACCGTCACAATCCCGTTACCGCCAGAACCCTACTTCCGAGGGAACGATGGTGGTATATTTGTCCGTAACAAGATTAAGAACGAAGAAACTGGAGAATACGAATCGGTCATTAACAGAGTATACGACTATGACCTATATCCGGTAAGGCGCTATCGTTCTGAGATAGACGAAGAAGAAAAGATTGAATGCCACCTATGGCTACCTAAGGATGGGCTACGTAAGTTTAAGCTACCCGCTGAGATGCTAGCAGATCAGAAGGTACTAGCCAAATTCCTTTGTGGACGCGGGGCAGTAGCAGAGTCAGGGCAAGCCAACCAAAAGATGCTATCCAAATATATGACGGACTACACCCGACACATGCAGACAACACACAGCGCCGAAACAGAATTCTCCCGCTTCGGCTGGCGCAACATAAACACAGACCATCCTATATTTGTTGTTGGCAACGGATACTTCGACAAGAACGGTGCACTGCACCCGGCAGCATTCCCCAGCTACCTAAAGGACTCTGCGAAGGCAGCGGCCACGCTAGGCACGTTGGACGAATGGCGCAAAGGGTTCAACGCTTACATAGGAGTACCTAACTCTGAGGCGTTCCAATTCACCGCACTGCTAGGGTTCGCGGCACCGCTAATGGCGCTAACCGAATACTCTGGCGTCATGTATAACATGGTGGCCGACACAGGCGTAGGTAAGTCTACCGCTATGAAGTTTATGACTTCTGTGTGGGGTCAGCCTAACCCGGCTCATGTGTTGGTGAACGATACCAACATATCCGCGTTCAACGTTATCGGCTACCTTAACGCTATACCCGTTGCATTCGATGAAATAACAAACATGACACCGGCAGTAGCATCCGACTTCGCCCTTAACTTCACAGGCGGACGAGGCAAGATGCGAGCAGACCGTAACGGTCAAAACCGTGCAAACACAACAGAATGGGATACCATCGTTGTTTGTACTAGCAATACCAGCATGTACGACAAATTCACCACGGCGCGAAAGGGCTACTCAGCAGAAGCTATGCGGTTGTTTGAAGTCAAGGTTCCAGAAATGCCGAAGTCTGAGAGCATTAAGTATATGCCTAGACTAGACAAAGCTACAGAGATAATGTCCAATAATTACGGGGTAGCAGGCCGCGAGTATATCCCATATGTTATCCGCAACCGGGACGCTATTCGCAAGGCAATCGAAACAAAGACGAAACAAATACTAGCAGTAACAGGGGCCAGTAATGCAGAACGCTTTTGGGCCACACTGCTAGCCTGCTTCTACGTGGGTAGCACCATTGCGAAGGCTAAGAAACTACACGACTACGATATAGAGGGTTTGTTGAAGTGGGCCACTGGGCAGGTACATGAAGCTCGCGTATCTGTCGGCAAGGCTAATTCCGACCCAGTAGCAATACTAGGTGAATTCTTCAACGCTAACGTAGATAGCATTATCCGCATAAAGGACGGACACCCCGACCTATCTGTGGCAGGCAACGCGCCACGACATATACGAGGACGTATTGAGCTTAAGGGTGATGTAGTCGAAGTGGGATATGTTTCAGCTAAAGCCCTGAGCGACTACTGCAAAGACTCCAACATAGACAGGGCTTGGCTAGTAGGGGAGCTAACAAATGCTGGCCTAGTGTCTGTGTGCAGTAAGCGGCTTGCCACTGGGACGAAACTACACAATCCCGTGGTGGCATGTTTGAAGATTGACTTCACCAAGCCGCAGCTCACTATCAACATATAACTTGCAGCGGGATGCCCACCCGCGCCTTTGGGGACCCTGTTATGGGGGTCCCCTTTTTTATGGCACGTTAGTCGTCTGCTTCGACCACGCCCTGAGCGCTTTCTACAGCCCGACGCAAGGCACTATCAGCCAGCTTGCGCCTGTCGCGCTTGCCTTGAATGCTTATATCGGACTCGCGTATCTTGGTAAGCTCGTCGTAGTACCGTTTCTTGGCTTTCTCTAACGCGTTTAGCGCCGCGATTCGTGCCCGGTTCTCAGGGTGGCTGTTAAACTCGTCCCCTGTACCAGCAGCGTTGGCAGCATTCTGGCGCTGTTTCGTGTTGTTAAGGGTACGTAGTGTCTTTGTTAGCTCACGACTGTAGTAGTATTGTTCATCTGCTACACCAACACGTAGACTGGTGCGTACTGGGTTGCTTTCTAGCCCTGCGTCATCCTGCGCGTCAAAGTCGGCAGCGAGGCGGCTGACCAGCGATGCTGGCTGACCAAGGTACCCTTTAGCTAGATGGCGTAGGTCTTCCGGGTACATATCAACTAGGCCACCTGTAAGCTCCCGTAGCTCTATAGCCCTGTCTTTCCACTCTTTAGGTGTGACGCCCTTACCCTGCTCCGACCGGAACTTTTTGTCATTCTTAAATTCCGAATGTATGGCCGTGTCAAACGCGTTAAGGTTATGCACTGTCTCGCCTACTGGCTTAGCAAACGACGGCACTAGCACACCATCTACCCAGCTATTAGCAAAGCCACGTACGCCTGTACCCTTCTTCCAACCGGCAGGCTGGAATGGGGAGTTACGACTCAGCACTTCATAGTATGCGTTGGATGCTTCACTAGCAGAGATGTGCCCGTTAACAAGCGCGGCTCCTATGACACCTGGAGCCATAAGCAATTGCGGTAGACCTAGGCCAATCGCGTATCCGGCAACTTTATCGTCGCCTGTAGGTATCAATAGCTTCTGTGTTAGCGTGTTGATATCGTATTTGGTTATGCGCGATACGTCATCCTCATCATCGCCTAGAGCCATAGCCATACCCATGTAACCGACTGTGCCTAGCGCTGCAAAGAACCCGCTCCACTTGGATAGTTTAGCCCAGTCCGGTGTGCCTGCGTCCTTACCTGTCTTGATTGTAAAGGCTCGGCGCATTACGTCTGTGCTTGTGGCTCCGACGCGGTAGAAGGCCAGCCATGCGTTAATCATGCGGCCATATTCGCCAGTCTGCCCGAAGTCCATAACGCCTTTGACTCTGGCGGCAGCTTCCTCAGGGTCCATGCCCATATCTTCTACTAGAGTAGTAAACGCGGCTACGCGCCCTTTGTTCTCTAGAAGCTGCGCCCAATTGCTTGTTACTTCATTTACGCCCTCGTATACCTTACCGGGTACGCTCTTAAGTCCTTTGCGCTCGGCCTTGCCGAACAGTACATCGTAAGCGATATCGGGGTTAAGCGACTGCGCAAACTCTGTACTGCCACCGGCAGCGCGGAACTTCATTAGTTGCTGTAGGAACGGGTCATTGGCTACGTTTTCACGTAGTAGGTCTTTACGTCCCCTTAGCTCGCGGAACGTGCGCTTGAGATTCAACACACCGGCTGTATTCAGGAACACACGCTTCATGTACCCACGTGTAAACTTACCCGCCTGTAGTGGGCTATCGAATAGCTCCATTGCCACAGTCGCCGGTATATAGTTTACGTCACGTGCGAAGCCGATAAAGAACTGCCACTCAGGGCTATATGTTGTATAGGACCGGGCTATGAAATTTGTTGCGGTACTCAGGCCCCGCCAGAATGGATGCTTCGGTGTGTGGATACCACGGAACCCTTTGATACCCCTGTCTAGCTGGGATGCAACCGCATTTGTTATGTCGAACTCCACTCGGAAATGTGTATCGCCATCGTGGAACACGAAGCCGTTAGCTGGCTCCTTAAACACATTCTTGGCGGGTACGGATACTTCCACGGCAACGCGCCTGCCTCTAGGGCCGCGCTTAAATACCGTCTTGGTGAACCCCTGCTTAGGCGTACCGCGTATGACCGTCATAACGGTCTTGCCCATATGTTCTTTGTGGCTATTGTAGAACGCAAACAAAGTAGCCTTGAACTGAGCCTCTGCGTACTTCTCACCCTCTTGGTTCATATCTGTTATTAGCTGCTCTGCAACGGAGCCAGCCTGTTTCTTACGACCTTCTGCTGTAGCTATGTCCCGTGACTTGAACGGACGCGGTGCGCCCTTGAACGTCCCGTAGTCGGAATCAGCGGCTTCATCTGCTACGTCCTCACGACCCTTAAGCGGGAAATACCACTTCCAGCCACGTGCTTTAACCCATGGGTCGCTTGCTGCGATACGGCCAGAGTTAAGCATGTGCTGTTGTAGGCGGTCGCGTGCCGGGTCAAATATACTGTTATACTCGGCCATGGTGCTTTCGTCATAGCCTAGTAGCTTTAGCTCAGCTAGTTTAGCCCGTAGCTCGGCAGGCTGCTTGTTGCCGGTCTTGACCGCCCACTCAGATATGGTCATGGACGCGTTAGCATTCACTAGCGTCTTAAGCTGCGCGTAAAAATCTTCCGGCGTTATCTCGCCCTGATTCGCTTGGTCTATCAACATATCCCGCGCTATGTCCATGCCGTTCTTTAGCGGCACCTTCTGACGCCATAGGTCGGGCACACGCTCATGTAGCTCATGGTGAGCTTGTAGGAACTGATCGGAACGCTTATGAAACTCGCTTAGGCTATCGCCAAACTTGCGCCAATTCTTCTGTATCCATATAGCTATGGGTGTAACTACTTCTTCGTTATCCCACGACGCTATCTCGGCCTTATCCGATGTGTATTTACGCCCTGCATAGTACGGGCTTTCTTCGGCTGGAATCACACCGCCTAGCTTGCTAACTTCCTGCTCAGCACGCTCTAGGCCGTATGTTGAATTAGCCATAGTCTCACCGATGCGCTGCATTGTGGACACAGGCATAGGCTTAGGTGGGCCGCTTCTACGGGCCTCGTTAAATATGTTCTCGTTTATGATGCCAGTGTTTAGCTCGTTTGCGTTCTGCACACCAGCTATCTTAGCAATTTCATTGAACCACGTTTCGGGGTCGCTCTCTATCAAGTCTTGCCCGACCTGTAGCAGTTTGTCCAAAGTGGATTCGTACTCTTGCTTAAGGCCCAACGCATTGCGCACAAGCTCGACTAGCCTCGACCATGTGGACTTATCGGGTCCAAACGGTATACGCGCTAGGAAGTCTTGGAACGTGCGATCTGTTAGGCCCCACGCTAATAGCTCGTCGGCGTCTAGGAGTGCGTTCGACCGGCGTATTTCCATTGGCAGCGTTATACTATGCTGCTTCATGTACTTCTTAACGTGGCTAAACAAAGCCTGTAGGTCTGCACTGGTAGACTTGGTAGCTGCGGTACCTATATTCTTGACAACAGCAAGCTTTATAGTATATGCCGTCACCGCATGGATATATTCGTGTAGCGCTGTATCAAAAACAGTGCCACGGAACATACCGTCTTTATTTGTTGATAGCGTTACCTTGACCGTATAGTTGAGTCGAAGCTTGTTTGTGCGATCAATAGCTACCTTAGACTCGGTTATGCCGGGGTTAGATGGGTCTAGCTTCTTTAGTACTAGGCTAAACAAGACTCCGCGCTTCTGTAGCGCTTGTAGACGATTGAGAACCGCCCTAGCGATAAGCCTATAAGCAGGATTAGGTCCGTTAGCCGCTAGCCATACTAGCGCTTCCTCTGCACTCTTACCTTTAATGTTCTTTTCGACCCGCTCGGCTTCATCAGGATATGCTTCATCCGTAATATATGGTGCTTCGACCGGCTCGTTTGATTGTGCTTCCCCACGTTCGGCGGGAGCTAAGCTCTTGCCTGCTTCACGTAGAGCTTTCTTGTCGGCTACTGTAACACCCGACAAATCCCTGATTTCAGCCTCTAGCGCTTTGTTATCACCTTCACGCGCAAGATCAATAGCATCAGCCAACGTCTTAGCGTCGGCTTCTTCGATGCTGTCTCCAAGAATGCGCTTTACTGCATCTGCCGATGTTTCACGGCTTCCTGAGCTTGGTTGACTTTGCTGCGGGCTTGGCGCTTCGGAGTTTGTTTCCTGCGCCCCGGCCACCGGCTTTGGTGTCGGGGCTTGCGTTTTTGGGGGCGGCGCTTCCTCCGCTTTCTTTAGCGGCTTAGCCTTCTTAGTGGGTGTAGTCTTCCCCTTAAGCGGTTTCTTGGCTGGTGCAGCTACCGGCTCAGCTACCGGCTCAGCTACCGGCTCAGCTACCGGCTCAGCTACAACAGGTGCAGTTTCCACTACCGGAGCGGCCTTCGGCTTACGTAAACGCTTCTGCGGCGGTGTCGGTACGGCACCCGCTGGCGGCTTACCACCATTCATTAGCCATGCGGCTAGTCCTGCGGCATCATTAAACTCGCCTCGGGCCTGTGCAGCCTTAGCGGGTTCATACATCGGGTCATTAACAAACGTGCCGGACATTTTCGGGCCAGCTACGATGGTGTCAAAGAACCCCTCATAGTATTCTTGCGGCATCGGCGGGGCCGCTGGCGCTACCGGGGCAGGGCTGACTGGCGGAACATATGGGGTTGCCACCGATGTTGGCGGCATTGTAAGTGCAGGCCCCTGACCTCCAACCGGCTGGCCCTGTGTGATAGGCAGGCTTGCAGGGACCGGCTGAGCGGTTACAGTCGGGGTAGCAGGCACGGCATTAAGGCCCGTACGCTCTGCGGCCAGCAAAGTAGCTATTTCGCTTAGCGGGGCTTTTGCAGCCTTTTTACCAAACTCTGCGGACACCACTTCTACAACGTCTAACTGCTGTATAGGTGTCATCTGCGCAAACTTAGGTATGCTGGCTGTAGCGAACGCACGTGCCTTATCTACAACGTCTTGCGCGTTTGTTGTAGCGCGAACACCTTTACCCACTGCTGACTTAGCATTGGCCGCTGCGGTTGCCGCTGCGTTTGTTGCCTTTGCCAAAGCAGTCGTATGTTCGTCTGCTGGTATACCCTTGCCAGATGCGACAACTGGGGCCGGTGCGGCAGAAGGTGTGGCGGTTGCTGTAGGCGCAACTGTAGGCACCGGCCCCGTAGGTGGGGCTGTAGGCGGTACGTTTGTTGCCGCTGGCGGAACGATTGGTGGGGCTGCATCCTGGCCCGGAAACACTGCCCCTGTTAGACCGCCGACTGGACCGCCGACTAGTGCGCCGCCTGCGGTAGCGCCGCCAACGCCCTTCGTTAGAGGTACGTCTTGCCCTGTTACATTACCCTCAGATATATTTTGACCGACCTGTGAGATAGCGCCAGCCACGCCTTCCTGTAATGTCTCGGTAGCTGCTGTGGCTCCACCGCTGCGAAGCCGACGACCTATCTGCCCACCTGTAGCTGCACGGCCCCTGTTGACTATAGCGCCTTCGGCACCCGGTAGTAAAGCTACAGCGCCAACGTTAGCGGCTAGCTCAGCCGCTATGATAGAAGGCATCGCCCTACGTGCGATGTTGTCTTTGACTTTCTGCTCAGCAAGTTTCGGGCTAAGACCTAGCTCTTGCAGTGTTTCGTATAGGCCAGCATCAATCGGGTTTTCTAGCAGTTCTTTTATTGGGCGCTTGTATATCTGATCTTCCGCCGCAACAATAGCCGAACCCGCCATCGGCCCACCGATAGCTGCGGCTGGTATAAGCTTATTGACTAGCTTTGTTAGGAACGGTGCGCTTGACGCGGCCTTTGTTAGCTTTATCGCGGCACCGGGACCAATTAGAGAGCCTATGCCCTGTCCAATGTCCTGCATAAACACATCGGGACGCTTAACTGTCTCCGCAATGTAGTCTGCGGCCTCAGGGAAGAAACCTAAGCCTTCTGAATCTGCTAGTGCTGCATCACGGCTAGAACGCTCTGCCTTTGTTTTATCGCTAGTCAGGAATTCCATGGCCTCGCGGCGCTGTTCGTCCATCCATGCAGCTGCGTCACCTACTGGTGTCCTACGAGCAGGGCCAAAGTATTCCGCTAGCTCGGCTAGTGATTTAGGCGCTCCGCGCTCACGTATGTTTTCGGCTGCATTGGCAAAGCGGCCTAGTCCGTAGCGGTGCGCATTATCGGCTAGCCCCAACACACCGGGAACAGTAGATGCCACAGCCCCGCCTAGGCTGACACCGAAATCTGAGAGCCTGCGACCTGCCTCACCTACACCTGTCTTCTCGCCGCCGTCTGAGTCGTTAGCTGCTTCGGTTAGCGAAGCCTTATACTTAGCGATAGCCCGTTCGGAGTTATTGTCGAATACTGTTTTAAGGGCATCAAACTTGCCCTGAGTCATGCCCTTCTGGCTCCATAGGCCGGGCACAACGTGTTTGTCAACATACTGACTGCGTATGTCCTGAATCTCGTCGTCTGACAAAGGCTTGCCGCGCTTAGCTGTTAGGTCCGCAAGCGTCTGTCCGAACGTCATTTGTCCATTAGGCGCGGCTGCGGCTGGTGCGCCACCTGCGGGGCCTCTTAAACCGTACTCAGCAGGAAACATATCTTCCTGCGTCTGCCGTAGCCCTTTGGCAAAGTACGGCTCATTCATCTGCTCGGCAGGTACGCTCATTAGCTTTCATCCAGTATACGGCGTAGGAACTCACGTAGCGTTTCCGGGTCCTTGCCACGTATGGCGGCCGGAAAATCCCTTGTAAGTAACATATTAAATGGTTCGTTCTCAGGAGCAACAAGCGCTAACTGCATACCTTCTTCGGTAGCTTCTGCAAGTATTTTATCGTCCTTACTAAACAACAATTCGACTTCGCTTCCACGATCTTCTATCCCAAAGAAATTAGGCTTCTCTAGGTTTACTGGTGCCTTCTTTGCTGCTACTGCACGAATTAGACCGTACTCGGCTAACTCGCTTTGTAGGTTTTCATCTACTTTTGATAGATGCGAGGTATTCATCGAATTGTGCCTCTAAAGGAGTGCCTTTAATAACATGGCGGATATATGTTGCGACTGGCCGAACCCGCTGACCTTTCACTACAATGCTTTGGTTCCATACACTCGGGTTCCCAGCATATGCTGGGAGGTAATGCGCTGCGATAGTTTTGAACGGGTCGCCGCCATATTTCTTGTAGCGTCCAGATATGTCGTCGGCAAATCTGCGATCTTGGACTTCCTTAGGAGCATACAGCGCCTTCGCAAATCCGCCATACCCGTTCCATGTACCATCTGTATACTGGTACGCCCCGGAAGCTGTATTACCTTTACGTTCTTTGTTGAGGGCTGTGTAGTTACCACTGGACTCGGCTTTACGTTGCCAGTTTATAAGATCGGCAAGAGATACCGGCCCTTTAGCTGCGGCGGGTTTGTTATCTCCCTCGGCCTCTGTTAGCACCGCTGCGGCATGTTGCACCGGCCTAAAGGGTAACACAGTCGCGGCCCCCCGGCCTGCCCTAGCCAATGCCGATAGTATAGGCTGCATCTGAGCGGCCATGCGGGGCATAGCGCCCATGGGTGAATACTGCGAGGGCAAGGGTACCGGGACCGTAGGGACCGGCACAGGGCGCGGCATAGGCGCAGCCGGGGCCACCCGTAAACCGAACGGAGAATCTAGGGGGTCTGCCCCCTTCATTCCATATGGGTTATCGTTCATTCGCCTAAGTAGAACGGTGTGTCAGCCTGCTCACCAGCAGCGGGGTTATTTTTGAGGTCCTGCCATCCTTGCTGGATAGCGGTGTTCTGTGCTGCGCGACGTTCCTGCTGCATCTGTAGAGCGCGCGGATAGAAGCCATATTGCTGATAGCTGCGTGGGTCCAAGCTATACTGAGTACGCTGTCCTGTAATCGGGTCAACATACACCTGATAGCCCGGCGTAGTCTCGTAATTCTGGTCTTGCATCTGCGCTTGTGGGTTCATTAACTCACCCGGCTGCATTCCGTATGCTTGCTCCAACTGCTCCCTATAGCGCTGGGAGATAGGGTCGGTAATGTCTAGCCCTTCTTGCTGCATTAGGCCAGTCCAATCATCGTACGCCTTATTGGCAGGGCTATCAACCGCAGTAGTGCTAGGAGCCACATTCTCCGTAGGAGCATACCGTCCTGTATCGTGGCCCATAACGCGTCCCCAGTCGCCTGTACGTAGACCGTACTCTATTAGGCGCTGATTCTCAGCATCGTATATGTTGCCTTGCGCCGTTGCAGCTTCATTCCTGAGGCGGCCTTGTAGAAAGGGAACTTCAAACGTACCCATCTCGTCGGCGCGTCTAGCGGCGTTCATCGCAAATGGCTGAGTATACGCGCCCATCTGCTCACTACGGTCGGCGGCGTTCATCTGGTACGGCAGTATATGTTGCCCAAGTGTGTCCGCTCGACGCATAGCGTTAAGCTCTAGCGGCTGAGTTACGTTGTGTTGGTAGTCAGCCTGCCTAGCACGGCGGGTAGTATCCTGTAGCTGCACTTCATCATTGATGCCCTGCTGGTACCCTTGCAGGCGCATACCGAACGGGTCGAAGTGTACTCGCCGTGTCATTGCGCTTCTCCTGAAACATCTGATTGAACACCGCTTTGTGTTACTGCGGCATAACGTTCGCTTGCCATTTGCCTACCGGCTTTGTATCCGCCACCTGCGGCTAGTCCATTGCCGATAGTGGCTATAGTATCACCTAAGCTATCGTGCGCCGAAGCTAGATTAGCTACTGAGGAAGATAGTCCTTTAGCCACGATATTACCAATGCCGATACCGATATTGCTAGCCGCAATCTTTCGATCAAAGCGGCGGTTGTTATGTTCATCGGCATAGTTGATTTCGTAGCGGGTACCTATGTTCCAGCCTGCCACGATACCGTGTGTCCGCATCAGCGCGAATTCATAGTCGGCACGTTTTTGCGCCCCAATAGAATACCGCCCCATTCGGCGGCGAGTCTCAAACCACTGTTGGTCAGCTATGGCAGCTTTAGCTATGCCTGCTGGAACCGAGGCGAATAGATCATATTCTAGTTTAGGGTTGGCTGTCGGACTCATAGCTTCGGCTACGGTCTGAGCAATAGCGCCTTCGTGCACCGCTACGAAATTGTCGAAATCTCGCTTGTTAAGGTCGTAATAGTCTTCTGCAATCTCTACTGCGTCATACTTTAGTTTGGCCTCTGCTATAGCCACAGCTATAAGCCCGAGGCCACGCATACCGCCTTTATCAATAGAAGTACCGGCGGCTTCTATTGGCATAGCGCCGGTAGTATCCCCGTTACCGTAGCCACTCGTCGGAGGACGGAACGTGGTAGGAGTAGTCTGCTGGAAGTTATTGTTCACCCCCTGTACTCCTTCCTAGGCATATGGTCTAGGTTGCTATCTGACTGCTTGCTATATACCTTAGAACGCCAATCAGGCTGATACGACTGCTGCGAAGACTGCTGCGACGGAACCCGCTGCGTATACTCCATTGCATTGAAGCTATCGGCTGCATCGGCTAGACCGCGCTTGTACCCAGCGTACTTGGCTATTCCATTACCGTATGTTGCAAGGGTATCCCCAAAGTCGTCCATTTGTTCCACGAACATACCAAGGGCGCTGTCTAGCGAAGCTGTTACAGCGGTACCTGTACGGATACCTATGTTGTGCAGCGCAATACGCTTGCGCCAGCGTATGTCATTGGCGGTATCGTAGAACTGTTCCTCAAGCCGAAAAAGGTAGTTTGTCCAGTCGGTCTTGATTCTGGCTAGATCGAACGTTAGCTCTTTCAGCAAACGCGCATCATTCGGGGTGTTGTATGCTGCACCATGGCGCGACCACCAGCTTGCGGCGTCCGTAGACCTGCCACCGAAGGGTCCTGTTATAGTGTTGTATGCTGTGGCAACACGCGCCGAATGGTTCAGGACATATGGTACATCAGCGTATACTTCCGCAGCAAGCGGTGTTTCTAGTCCTGATACGAACGTTGTAACATAGAAATCACGCTGATCTTTATATAGCTCGTAGTACTTCTTAGATAGACTTAGCACCTTAAAACTGGCAACAACAGACGCTATTCCCGCAGCGGCTTCTACAGCCTGCGTGAGAATTTCTACTACATCAATTGTATGCCCTGTAACAGATGCCATGAATTAGCTCATAGGAAGTATGGCGCAAGCTCACTCTTTAGAGGTATGGAGGCAGTGACCATAAGGCCGGGGCCACCAACAAGATACGCGATAAGCGGGAACAATTCAAGCGGTGCGGCTAGGGATGCAGCAATAAGGGTATCGTTGGTGCCATACTCTCCCTTTGTAGCTCGGTCTACGCTTAGTGTAACGCCATCCCTGTATGCGTTTAGTGCCGTATGTACGACTGGGAGTATGACATTAGCATTATTCTTCCAGAAGTCGTTACCTGCAAGCTGATACGTTAGGTCGCAGAAAGCCTTGTACGACCGGCCTTGGTCGGGATGCTTGAGCGCCAGAAACATATTCGCTAATGCGGTGGCTACTTCTACTGCCATGTAGCCGTAGGCCTTATATCCTGGCTCTGCGTCTTTAGATTCAAGCCCTAGGTTCTCAATCAGTATCTTCTGGATACGTGCATCAACATCGGTGTTCTTACCTACTATCTCTCGTATGTTCTGTAGCATAGCATTCATTTGATTAGTTCTTCCATTGAGGGTGCGATGTGGACTTCATACACGGTAGCTGTACCTATTAGCTCAATCTCCCACTCTACGCCTGCCATTTGTGCCGGTAGGCGGAATGGTTTGTTACTTCGCACTTGCTGTTCGTGGCGGCAGCAACCATCCACTATAATACGAATACGTATATGTCCATCAGAATGAACTACTTTACCGGCGCCCATGGTAGCGCGGCCCGGCATAACAAAGCGCTTACTACGCCATGTATACTCCATCTTCGGCGCTGTAGCATACTTTACGTCAGTTATGTTATCTGGCTGCGGTAACACATGTGTCTTGTATGTTGTTACGTCCAAGATAGATTCTTCCGATAGGAAGTATACTCCTTGTCTGCCTTGACAAGAAGATATGACGCTACCCGTTGTCGGAGCGTCTATCGTCACTAGCTGCTGGAACTGCGCAGGGTCGCTTGTACCGCTACCCGTACTAAAAATATACCCTAGTCCGATATCCGCCATTAGAATGTACTCACGTTATGCCGCATCTTGAAACGTATCCTATTGTTTGTAGCCATTCCAATAGTTACTAGAGTTGCGTCTACGGCTGTTTTCAGTAGGTACTCAATAGTGTAACGGTCCCGCTGGTAGCGCATGTATAGGTTATTGGCCTTGACGTACGCCAGAATGATATCAGAAGTATTTTGGGCGATCAAGCGTTTATCGTCAAGAGTGCAACGCGGACTAACTGCCCCCGGTAATGCTGTGAATTTCTGAGTAGCGTCCACAGTATCGAACCACCAATACCATGCTTCGGAATACTGCACGAATGCGACAAACGGCTTCATGTTCTGATCGAATGCTAGGCTTAGCTCACGTATGCCGGGCCGCGTAAACAACACTACCGGCGTGACTCCCTCTGCCGATACCATCACGTTTTGGCCGGACATATATAGTGTCCATAGCTTTACTTTTAGACCTTGGGAAGCATCGTTTAGATTAACCCCGCCCATTTCGTAATCCACCAGCGGCGCGTTTAGATTGTTGCTTTTCTCAACATACGGGGCATTCATAAAGCTAGTAGATAGCTGGTTAAGTGGAATCATGGTACGAACCTGCTCCACGAATGCCGTACAGAAAAACGCATTCTATCTCTGCTCGTCTTTATTATGGTGGGTGAGAAAAGCATCTGATAGCGTGATTGGGTTGTGGTGAACATAGCCGATCTAACGTTGTTGGCAAACAGAGCCGCAGATATATCGAACTGAAACGTGTAGTCTATATAGTGCGAATTCGGTATATATGCCGCAGCACTAGCAAGACTAGCTCCTGCCGATATACCGCTTAAAGGTTCGTATACGGTAGCTAAGTTTCCTTGCTGATACGCAGTGAAGCTGACACCATTTAATCGTGTGGGACCAAAACCGCTAAACAGGTCTGGTATTAAGTCAATATCAGAAACACGAATAGTGGCGCTATGTGCTGTGATTATATGATTTAGCGACATATCAAACGCTGTGATTACGTCTGTCTTATCAAGATAGTTGCGACGTTCGTAATATACTTCTAGCTTCTCATCAGCTAACACTGTTATCGTTATCGGTACTTCCTCGACGCCTTGCACTAAGGCCCTACTGAACAAAGTGGTAGGAGAACTGCCTATGCCTACTTCCTGTACATCTCCTGTAGCGTTTCCAGCGTTGAATGTGAATATCTTATACGCTCGCCAGAACGCCTGTGGTCCGTCAAAGAACGTGTATACTGGTGCAGTAACACTATTGGCCGTAGCTATTAGACTACCTAGCTGTGTGTTACCTACCGCCGGTACGGTGCCGCTTCGTCCGATGTAGCACTGGGGACACAACGCAATTGTATCCGCGAACCGTTCCATGCCGTAGTTTGTTATTAAGTTATCGAACCACGGGGTTTCTAGGCGCAACGTACCGTCGCCTTTGTACACTTTTAGTTTATAGCGCCCAGCGACTTCGGTATGGCATATCACGGATACCTGCCCCATGAAATGCGATAGGATATGTCCATACTCTGTACACCAGTCTTAACTATAGGTGTGGCTACCTTGAACTGATACCTACCCTGAGGCCATTCTAGTATCCAAAGACTATTAGACCCCGCTGCCTTAGGTAGCCCGAATGAGCATATGCCCTCGCAATAGTATGTTCCAGAAATGTATGGCGGCTGCGCTGTGTAATCAGGTTGGCCGCCATTGCCGCCGTACTCGACGCCATTGAAGCCTACGCCTGTATATACGTTGCCTAAAGTAGTCCCGGTGTGGTACGCATTTAACGCTGGCGGCTGTCTAAAAGGTGAATTAGAAGCTATAGCGTCTATTACTAAGCCGGGGCCGTTTAGTGCAAATCCTCTAGCGGTGACGCTCACATTGGAGCCATTAACCACCATATTGAACGTGGAGTCTGTGACTGGTGGGTATACCCGTAATGTATATGATACATCTAGTACTTCGTCCGCCAGTACTGTAATAGTGGTGGGGACACCGAACGCGTCTTTTATAAGCGCCCTACTAAATAGGTTATTGAAATCGCTACCTACGCCTACTTCGCTTAAGTTACCCGCTGCTACGCCGGTGCCAAAACGATAGTGCCGTGTGCGAGTCCAGTATAATGGGGGTCCTGTTACTGTTATGTGGTCGGTATCGGCACCATACTGTCCTGCCCCCGCTAAGTACGCTTGAAGGGTTGTATCTGTGAACGCAGGTGCAGCACTACCAGTACCTACGTAGCAGCCGGGTATGAATGATTTAATCTGGAAGACTGGGGCGGGTGAGGTTATGATTAGATCAAGTCCATTATTGGTAATGAGATTCTCAAACCAGCCTGTCTCTTTTGTTATATGCCCTTCTGAGTTACGCACAGTTAGCTTATAGTACCCTGCTAATTGCGCATGGGCGCCGAAGTTAGGCTTGATTATCTCTCGCTTTGGTACAATAATCATATCACGGTGCACTCAAGTAGTATGGCTGTTGCTGTCATTTCGTCCGGCTCTATTATATAGGTTATTCCATTACCATATACGTTAGCAGATAGCAGTATAGCTGTGGCGGCTAAGAAATCTTCTGGCGGATGATCGTACACAATACCGCCGCCATATACGTTCGCAGAAAGTAGAATAGCTGTAGCTGTTAGATAGTCCTCTGCTGGATGAGCGTATACCACGCCGCCGCCGTATACATTGGCTGAAAGTAATATGCTAGAAGCAGTCATGCTATCTAGCTCTTGCGGTTGATACGTTATCCGTCCAGAGAGTACCGCGAAATCTGTTTGTAGAAAGCTATCGTTATCTAGACCGAAGTAGGGTTTGCTAGTTAAAAAAAAGTGTCCGAAGGTGTCCCTCCGCAAAAACCGTAGTACCATCCATTATGGTACGCGCCGAAGGTCGTTGTGTCTATACTAGCAATCGTGGTAATACCATCGAATACGCGGGAATACAGTATGTCACCTGCATTGGCTATGGAAGCTGTAAGGACCCGTTGGCCCTCACGGCTAAGCCCTATTAGGCCGATGTTGGAAGCGTATATTGCGCCAGAAGGCGCTACGGTCATGGACCCCGGCAGACACTTATACGGTTCAGGAAATGGTACCGGATTCGACATAAGTGCCTTCTCCCCCATCTGAAGCGGGATTAGGTACGGTCGGCGGTTAGTGCCGACATATATGTTATCCATGTGGACTACGGCATCGTTCACCGTTTCATGCAGCTTGAGCGTATTCTCCACGGGCCATGCGTGATGCAGGTAACGCTCAGATATGGCTATGTCGCCGTTAGACGCGATGGCTGTAAACCAGCCTGATTCCGCAAGCCCGAAAAACTTGGCTAGTAGCGTAGGGGCGTGAAACTGCCCCGCGTAGTACGCATCCATATAGTCGGTTGTTACACTGCCGCCGTCTATGTAGTTTATAGACCCGCCTGCGGGAACCGCGATGGTATCAATTAGAAACCAGCCGGTATCAAGCGTATTCGCTATCTCCTGTCCTGTGTCTAGCCCGCTTATGCTACGGTACAGGCGTATGTGTGTTACGCCGTCCGAAAGAGACTGGACCGAAAGAGATATGTTGGCTGTATCGCCTTCATATACGATAGTATCGGGGCTACCTATAAGGCAGGCTAAAGGACCTTCTTCGGTCCTATCAAATTTAGTACGTACCCGCGATACAGCATATAGCCTATTGACTGGCTTATTGGAGAGATAGGCTCTAGTGTACGATACACTACCTGTTACGCCGGTAGACTCAATCCCTACGTCAACATACGTAAGAGGTACTCCAGTAACGTGCGCTACGACAGCCGGTGCTAGCGCGGCTCCTAGCGTTGTATTGCTAACAAACGGAGCGCCTTCCATTGTAATGGCATCATGCGACGCGTACATTACTGCGCGCCCAGTAGCTCTATCATAAGAGATACTGCGAATTTCTCCCGATGGCGGTACATAAGATTCTAGCTGTACCCACTTGGCCTGAGGTCGAAGGGTGCCGTTCGATAGCAGACAGTTATGCGCCACCTGTGCAGACACAGCGGGTATGTTGCGCCCTGTAATCTCAGGTACTAGTCCTGCAAACTGCGTTATACGAATGCTAGGCATTAAGGTAGCTTTTGGATATACATGCTATAGGAAACTATGCTGGAACCGCCCGGCACAGCCGTTGTTAGGATAGCAAAGCTTGTAGATGCAATAGGCCCTTCAATCAAGAAGGACATACTCTGCTGCGTTTGGTTCATTTTACGGTTAGCTTTCACAAGCGATGGTGACGCGTTGAATATCGCCATACCGAAGTCTACTGGAGTAAGTGGAGTAGCCCCGTTAATCATAGTAACTTCTGCGTACACTATGGCTTTCTTGCCTGCGGCTAGCTCGATAGCTGTAACACTGCCAGCTATCGTGTTGCTATAATCACCTGAAGCTTCACCGCTGTACACATTAGCGCCGGTCGTGGAACCTGATGCAAGGGTAGCCATGGCTACGGCCACTGCCGCAGGCGTCATAGCTTCTGTAACATTAGCTGGGTCAAACGGGTCTGTATGGTCTACTAAGGCTACCGCACCGCGAGTACCTATAACTGCATTACCTACGCTAATAGTAATCTGGTCGCCGGCACGGACGATGCCGATGCCTGTACCTGCAACTGCTACGCTGATGGGGTTAAATGTAGCTGGTACTGCGGATATCTGGCCGGTTGCTGTAACAACCACGCCACCGTAGTTGCCTGCTACAACGCCGGTATTAGTAATGCTGGCCGTTGGGTTTACAGCGGGATTGCCTGTTATCGTAAGGCCGGTACCCGCTGCAACGGAGGTTACGGTACCACCGCCCCCGCCTGCCGCTTGGGTAAATGTAAGATTAGGCCATGTGCCGGTTATCACCAATCCGCCAGCGCCCACGAATGCCGGAGCTAGTACACTAACATACGCGATACCGCCCGACTCAAACGCCGTAGCAATGCCGGTACCTATAATGTTTGTCATTCCCCCACCGACTACGCCACCTATATCTCCGCAGCAATCAGCTGGCGTATATGTGAATGTGTAGTTTGGATACGCGCCGAGAATGCTTACGCCATTGACGCCGACAAAGTTAGGCGCGGGAACGTCAACATTCCATATGTCGCCGGATGTATTCTGTACTGTCACCATGCCGCTATCTGTTAGCTGCACAGTAGAAGTGATCGGGCCAATGATGCTTAAGACAGCCGCCGCCGTGACCACGAAATTGAGCGCACTACCTACGGGGAATGCTTGCGCTGTACTCTCGACTCCGCGCACTACCGTAAGATTCTGTCCATTAACGTGAGTGACCTTAACCACTTCGTACACGTTATTGGCTGTTACTGCGAAGTATGTTTCATCCACACCATTGACAAACCCCGAGGCAACGATAGCGCCCGCTAGAGTTGCGTCCACTTTGATTATGGTAGCTACGCTGCTAGCCGCTAGTGCTAGTTGCCCGTATAGCCCATATAGATTCTTAACAGCCATTTGTTATTCCTTAGGGGCAGCAACCGAACGCACCGCGTTCTACGTCTATACCATATCCGTCGCCTACTACTGTTACATCTACAGTGGCGTCGGGGCTTGTTAGTGGGAGTTTAGGTACGTTGATTGTAACCGCGCTACCCACTTTTACCACTGTGTTAGGGGCATTAATGGAGAACGTAAGTGTGGCCGGTAAGCCTGCGGCTGCTATAGCTGCATTAATCATTTCTGTTACCGCGATACCGCTCATTTCAAAAAACAGCGAGGTCCCTAGTGGGAAAGCTTGGGCAACTGTGCCGTCTTTGCCTCGCTCAATAGATGCGTACCCGGCATTCAACTGGGTTACTTTGATTAGCTCTATCGTCACGCCGTCCGACAAAAACATATACGTGTGGTCGGTACCGGCTTCCCCCAGCACAGCTAGCATCTGCGCGTAGGACGCGCTGGATGGCTGCATTAGGTTGGCTACGTTCGATATACCTGCAAGTAGGGTGCCGCCTACTCCGTATGCTGGCTTAAACATTCGGGTTCTCCACTGAGACTAGTGTGTTGGTTGCGCGGTACTCTATCTGTACCGTCGCGTATGTTACCGTATTGACAACTAGCCTACCCTCGTATCGCCCTGTTCCCTTAACAAACAACAGATCATCTAGCTGGAATATAGCTTCGCCGCCCTTCACTTCAATAGCGGGGTAGTATGCGAATTCTTCTATGTCTCCTACACGCTTAACATATAGCCGATACTCACCTACAGGCTTAGGGCCACCCCAAGACATAGTAACAGATACACGTGGTAGCTGCTGGGTTACTCTCGCGCATGGTAGCGTAGTGTGCATTAGAGTATCCGTATAGGTTTCATTTCGGGAGTAACCGCCCCACGATTCGTTATCGCTAGGTTCCTGGCAGATAAAGCGGCTTGATTAAACTTGGCTTCAAAGGTATTGGCTAGGCCCGGATTCGACCATGGCTTATTCGGCATCCTAAGCGCGTCTGCGACGGCCCCCGAGGCAATGCCCCTACCGTACGGGGTCGCTATAGATCGCGGGATGGTGGCGCAGCACGGGGCCGGAATGACGGTCATAAGGATGAACCGTTCCGATTCGTCGGAGGAAGGGGCGCGGTCAAAGATTACTTCCGTATTATCCTTTACCCAAAAGCGGTATCCCCACGTAGAAAACCAATGATGGGCGTCAGCGTTCTGCCAATTCCATCCGGTAGGGTGTCCTGCCGCTTTGACTGCGAATACTTCGTAGTCCTCAGGTGGCTCTAGGAAATAATTAGTTACTTCCTTCTGTATTGGAAGCTCAGTATACGCTACCAATATACCACTCTTGCGAGCTAATTCGATATAGCGCTCGCGCACCATATCCAGCGCCACAACATATGGCACTTGCGGTACGTTGACAGACATATGCCTAAGCAAGCTGTCAAGCGGTACAGTATCGCTGTCATTAATGCAGCAACTCATCTAATCACCGCCCTTGGGTCGCCGGTACCTACTTCGCCTTTGTAGTACCCGGATTTTACGGCAGCATCAATCCTGTACTTAACACCCATCGCTTGATAGAAACGGGTGAAATACATCTGACTGTTAGCCCGTGAATTGGGGGACTCGCTATCTAGCTCGTAAGCTCGCGCCTGCATAAAGTCAATCAGGTTATTATAGTACTTGCCTTCCATAGCTAGCTCTGTATCCCAGTCAACTAGCGTTAGCTCAGGTGGCTCACCGATCAGTGTTGCCGTGATCGTGGGGGTTACGCCATTGGGTACAGGTGGACTCACGTAGAACACTTTGCTATCGGCAGCGCTTACTCCAAATGACTTGACGTTGTAAACCGGCGTACCGTTCTTGTACTGCACTTTAGGGGTGCAGTAGTCGTACGCCATGAAAGCTTTAAGCAGCGAAGCATCCCCTTCGTGGATGGGGAGTCCATTACTATCGTGTATGCCTTTAAGGGTTTTGAAATCCCCTACGGTCTGCTTAGTCCCTGCCACTAGGGTTATAGGTTCCGTGCGCGTAAAAGCGTCGGGGCGATATGTCCCGATTTCCTTTAGCGCTTGGTTCATATATTCTAGCTGCGTTTCACGGTTCCAGCGTGTGTACTCTAGCTTAAAGCCTTGGTCATTAAGCTGGCCTGAAACATGCTCAATGATCTTGCCGACAGTGTTCATGTGTTACTCCACTACACATTAGCGGCGGGTCGGGGCTTTACGGGCAGGAGCCTTACGGGCTACAGACTTAGAGGCCACAACAGGCTTTACAGGCGGCTTGGGTACGGCAGGCGGAGTCGGTACTGCTGGCTTTGTGCTATCCTCACGCACTGCCTCCACAGCAGCCACTACTTCGCTACGTGCTGGCTCGACTGGTTTATCTGCCGCGTCGGCTTCAAGTTTACGAAGCCGCTCCTGCTCAGCCGCCTGCTCAGCCGCGACACGTGCTTCCTCTTTAGCGGCTGCATTTTCGGTTCGCTTGGTATGTTCAACACCAACAAACGAAACGATATGTTTGCTGTTAGCTAGGTTCGACTCGTACTCGTACTCGTTTCCGTTGCGTGTATCGCGCAAGTAAACTTTACCCGGAATATAGTTGATAGCCATTTCTGTCTCCTAAAGTGCGTATAGTGTAGCGCCAAAAGAAACGGGGCGCAAGGCCCCGTTTCGGTAAAGCACAGCGGGGTAGCCGGTGGTCTAGCTATCAGTATTCGCCGGAAGTCAAGTCGCTAATCAGCAGACCGATGTTCAGACGAAGGGCACCGAAACCAGAACCGATAGCAGTAACGGCTAGGTCTAGCATATCCGGCGTGTGCATAATGACCGGCGCACCTGCCAACACGCTAGCGTTGCTAGTACTCCAAGCAGCCTCACTGATACCGGCATAGCCCTTAGACAAGGCACTACACACGATAATCGGTAGAGTCTGTGCACCGACTCGGAAAGCGGGAGTCATAGTCAATGCGGCGTTGCCTGCCACTTCGACCTCGTAGAAGGCTCCATGGACAACGACGTTTTGGGGAATCATAAGCGCCCCCAAAATATCTGCCGTAGTGACTGGCGCACCATCCTCCAACTGCGTACGGATGAAGTGAGCTAGCCCCATATCCTTACCGAAGTCTAGGACTCGGTTAAGGAAACGACCCTTATGCTGCGTTGGCCGCATCGCCTTGAACGCTGCACCCGCCGCCGCAAAAGTCGGAGCAGGAAATGCGGCACGACTAGCGTTGTTGCTGCTAGGGCCACCTAGATAAACTTCATATGTTGCCATTTGTATCTCTCCTGTTACGAGGCGTCGAAGGTGGCGTAGATATGCACAAGGCCATCTTCATACAGAGTCTTGAAGCCAAACACGCTCAAGCCCTGATAGTAGTTAGCCCAGTCGTCCTTATCCGTGATTACACGGCTATCCTCGATGGTGGCCGCGAACGCGGTAGCCATCTTGACACCTGCGACTAGGTGATAGGAGAGCTTGTTAACCGTTCCGTCAATCACTCGCGGAATGTACATGGACTCAAGGATCGTGAAGCCCATAACGGTTTCAGGGACTTTGCCGTTAATCAGCGGCGACCAGTTTAGGGCGGTTAGATACGCCTTCTGTAGATCGCTGTTGCGTAGGGCGGTCATACCGGCAGGCGGCAACGTGATGAAGCGGCCTTCCTTCGGAGCGCAAGCCTCGTCTAGCACCTGATGGACAAGTGAGAGTGTACTAACAATGTTCGCGCTAGTAATGACTAGCGGAGCACCTGCGGTACCAAGGTTGATGTTAGCAGACTGGACGCCTGCTGTAGCGCCGGAGTTTGTTGCGGCCGCCGAAGTATACATCTCGGTCAACAGCACCGGGTCAATCGTACGAGCTAGTTCGATACCGGCACTCTTTAGGAATCCTGCCTTCCATGTATCGAAATTCTGAATCTGCTGCTCGTCAATGTGGTTCATCTTGATCGAGAAGTTGTACGCTTGGTCAATAACCATCTTGACCGGCTCAGAATCAATCGTATCGTGTGTGATAGGCTGATTCTTGATGTACTTATGCACCTGCACCTTCGGCTCACGCCAGAAGATGATTTCATCGCCACCCTTGTTTAGCTCGCCTGTGTACTCGGTCGAGCTGATATCGGAATATAGGGTAGAGCAATACCACCGCTCTAGTAGCTGCATCCGAAAGATAGGGGTGATTAGGTTGCCGCTATACTGCGGATAGCCACTTGCAGCGGTAATGCCCATTGTACTTCTCCAATATTACGATTAGTGGTCGAAATCTATGTTACCGGCCTTATCGGCTTCTTCAAACTTCTTATTGACTGTCTGCAACTGGTCCCACGTGATCTTGCCCTTACGGTAATCTTCGCTAGCCTTACGACGGTCTGACTGTTTCAGCTTACCTTGTGCGGCAGGTACAACTGGTACTTCTGTTGCACTTCCTGAAGGCGCACCGCCATTATAACCTGCGGCTGTTGTATCCACGCCCTGCATATACTTCGCTTCAAATCGCTTGTATATGTTCTTTACTTGGTCGAGCTTGCCGTTCTTAACATTGTGAGCTAGAAGCTGCTCATATGTTGCGCCCGACATTTCATCCGTTTCGTCAAGGTAGTCGCCCCAATTCTTATGCAGTTTGATCTGCTGTAGATTCGGTACGGCTGCCTGCACTTGGCTTAGGAAACTACGTGCTGTAGACTCGGCTACTGTCGTTGCTGCGCCTGTTGCTGTTTGCCGTGCTGCGGCAACTTCGGTTCGTAGTTCTGTGACAAGTGCATTGATCTGTGCAAACGCGGCTCCAAGCTGCTGCTTTACTACCTTGGCGATATATTCCTTACTGTCGCCAAACTCCTTTTCCTCGTCCTGTGTAAACTCCACCGCTTCGACTGCTATCGCCGGGGCCGGGAGAGTAGGCTCAGGAACAGACTTAGACAGCTTTTCAAGCTCTGTCAAGCGGTGTGACATATCTTCCTGCTTCAACCGCTCATTTTCCGCCCGAGCAAGTGCAGCCTGAGTCTTGCCTGCGTTGGCTTGTAGGGTGTTAAATTCGTCACGGCTAATTGTAACTGTTTCCGCTACCGGGGTTACGGGGGTTGCCGGTTCGGTAGTTGTTACCGGCGCAACAGGTGTTACTGGCTCTGTGGGCGGATTGCTATTGCTAGCTTCCATGGCATCTAGCCGTACCTGCATGGCACGGGGTAGAGCGGAACCTGTCGGAACGGGGGGTGCTGTCTGTATGTCTGCCATATGTTACTCCCTTATTTGTTACAGAGTGCTAGTAGTGATTGAAGTTCCTGCGCCCTGCCTTGAAGGGTTGGGAACTGTTCTTTGCTGCATATTACGAATTGATCTGTCTGCTTCTGTAATCGGTCACGGAAAAACTCCGCTAAAACTGCTTTAGCGGAGGGGCTTTCCATCATCGCTACAAAACGATCATGGGCAGTGGTCGCCATTACCGACTGCCTTGCTTCTTGTCCGAGCCATTGCGCTTAACACCCATTGTCTTGGATGATTTACCCTTAACGATATTGCTGCTGTCAGACTTCGGGCTACCGAACTTGACAGGACCCTTTGCCGGATTAGCTTTGGTTCCGGTACCCATTTCTTTAGTAAAGCCCATCACTTCTCTCCTGTGTTCTTGCAGCCAAAGTTATACCATTTGCACTTGACTATCTGCGCGGGAGTCAAGTATTCCCGTAAAAGCATCTTATCTATGTTACATGCTTTGACAGCGCCCTCCGCTTGTAGCGCGAATAGGGTAAGCGCCTCACCATCGCTTGTCGGGTCTTTGGCTAAGTCAATGCTTGTCTTGTACGGCCCTTCTATTTGTGTTGCTGCCGTTAGCGCTTGCACGTTCGGCGGTTGCTGCATTGGCTTTGAGGATGGCGTCACGCAAGCCGCGAGGCAGAACGGTAGAAGTAAAACTACGTGTCGAGGGGTCATTAGCTGCTTCCTGTTTAATACGCACTGTTACGTCAGCGATGCCGTCACGAACATCCTGCTTAAGCTCGTCACGCCTTAGAAAGATTCGATCTTGCAGGCGGTTCTTAGACTGCTCTTGTTCTAGCGCGGTCTTAAACTCTGCCAAATCCTCTTTCATTTGCTTGTTCTCGGCAATCACCCCTTTAAGGTAATAGCCGCCTGCAACCAGCGACCCTACAATACCTGCTAGGACTGTTGCTTTTACCCACAGTGGGATTAGCATTACTTATCCTTTGCGTCTAATTGAGCGCCAACTACTGCTATGAGGTTTTCGGCTGCAACATACAGCGCTGCCATTGATACGCACACTGCTAGCAGCATAAATAGTAGGAAGTATGTCTTCTGTCTCATTTCTTGTCTGAATACATGCTATCAGAGTTTGGGTCTGTTTCGGTACGTGTTACTTCTACGGCTACGTTAGCGGGTACTTCTAGCCGCAGTGTTTTATGCTCACCTGTAATATACATATGCCACGGCGGCATCATGGGAGTTGTTATCCATGTTAGCGCGATTCCTAGGCGTAGCATAACTTCACGCCATGTTGGTGTGTCGGATATACTGAATCCCGATATCCATGGCGATATCACAAGCCCTAGGCAAGCTGCACCTACTAGAATTAGTCCTGCCCTTCGTACCTGCCAGCGTGTTCCTGTTTGGTTCTGTGTGATATCATTTACTCGGGCTAGTGCCGTTATGCCGATCAGGACCAAACAGAGCGAGCTTAGAGTGTATGTTACCCACCCCGGCGCAATAAATCTACTAGCAGCGTAGAACGCCATCAAGAGCGCCACAACGCACAGAAACGGAAGTAGATGGGGCTTTATCGCTTCCTTTTTTAAACTTACTTTTGGGACTAGCGTTTCAAAAAAGCGGCGTGGCATGTTAGTCACCTTGGTCTTCGTTAGGAGTTTTGGGTTTAGGGCTGTTAGGGACATATGTTGGGAATTCATTATCGTCCTGTACTGCGGCTACCTTACCGCCTACCATACGAATAATCATATTGCCTAGTCCTTTAACAAAACTAGGTACTGCTGTACGTACCGCAGGTACGACCCATGGGGCTAACAATCCGAATAAAAATGCTAATGGACCTTGTAGCTCTCTAGGCCAATCTCGTCCGAACAACTGCGGTATAACACTTACACATGCTGCACCTACAAATGTTGACGCTATTGTAACTGCAAACAATTTAGCTCTGCTTGCTTCTGCCTTAGGCCATGCGAACGCACACATGGCCCCAGCTGCTGACATTGTAATTACTGTTAACGGAACCCCTAGCAATGGAACGCTAAAGTCATTAATCGCTCCGCTAGCAGATGCTACTAGCATAGCGGTAGGTGGACCCCCTACCTTTAATATATACGCTATGTCTGCCATCACAGTGCATTGCCTTTGGTCCCGTGCCCGCCATACCACCAGAGGCGAACGTCAAAAGAGGGGCAGTCTTTCATAAACTCGTTAGGTGTTATCTTACCGTCTTTGTTCTTGTCGGGGGAAAAGTCCCTATGCCCACAAACGTTAGCTGTCTTAAACTTCACCTTTAAGTCATGTACTAATGAATGCAGCGACTCCATCTGTGCCGCATTGAATGTGTTAAGTCCTCGCCCGTTGGGGCCAAGGCCTCCTATTAGACATATACCTATAGTTGTCGCATTATGGTTCTGTACGTGCGCTCCCGGCGCGACAATAGGCCTACCTACCTGTATCGTTCCGTCTAGCAGGATAACAAAGTGGTAGCCTATGCTACTCCATCCTTTATCCCTATGCCATTTGTCTATATCTTTGGCGGTGACGTTCCGCCCCGCTGGGGTTGCTGAGCAGTGTACTACAATTTCGGTAATCTTTCTCACGGCTCACTCCATGCGCTCTTTATACTGTTCGTCCTGTAGGGTCCAGTAATCGTCCCCTAGCATCGGATTGCCTAGATAGTTATACGGGATGGTGCCAAACCCGTTCACGCCCCATCCGACGCCCCATGAATTAAGTATGTCGAAACGATTTGTTGAATCGTCATATCCTACTGCTAGCATCGCGTGTCCACCTATAACTTGATCGCTATAGTTGGGCATCGGTATGTTACCGTCACCTGTAAAGAAGCTATTGAATACTGCTACTCCAAATACTACCGGGAAGCCTTGGGCTAGCGCTGCTTTCACTCCTGATACACTAACAGGTACCGCTTTGTATGATGTGATCTTATGGAACGGTGCAGACTTATAGGAATGCTTCGGCGGGGCCTTAGCGTACTTCGCTATGTCGTACTTCCAGCCTGTCTCCCGTGGTACTCCCATGTTATAGGCTACACGTAGCGCGTCACGAATAACACAGCCAGAGTCCTCTGACACCATGCCAATAGCTTTACGGGCTTCATAATACAGGAACAAACGGCTGGTGGGGAATTTTCTATCGTTTTCTAAAAAATCCGGTACGTTAGCATCGTTCGGTCGTGTATGTTGGGCAAACTCTATCGCTGAACCTACGGCATGTGCAACACATGACCCTAGCTGGCCTTGGTCAAGTACTGCGAATGTATGCTTACTGCGTAAGTCTACTTTAGGAGGAAGCGCTGCCGCCATCATATCCGGCATAGCCAACATACGGTCGCGGTGATCTGGTAGCTGGGGCACCCACCCGAAGTTTACACGTTCTACTAAGCTCATTGTGCTATCTCCCGTACCGTCATCCTGATACCGTGCATGACCCCGCCATAGTAGTCGCCGGCTGTTATTTTATTTATATACCCTGTCGAGCTACCTACACCCCATCTGGCTTTGAAAGTGGTAGGTCCGGCGACTCCTGCCGCTATCACGCGTGCTACCGTTAGCCCATGAGAATAGTTACTTCCCGTAATAGTTACCATTCCCGCTGCGAAAGCGTTTACTTCTGCGTCACGGAATAACGCCGCCGTTATAGCTAGAAGTCCGCTAGCAGATACTTGGTCACAGTTTAAGACTACTTCTAGTAAAGAGTTTGCTCGCTTGACGTTTATTGTTACATCTACTCCTAGCGATACACCTTCCGAGCTTTGTGGGATTGTATTGTCCTGAGGTATGATTGATGTTGTAGATGATGATGTGGCGATTTGCGCATAGCCGTACCCTATCTGCGACCCCGACATATTTTTAATTAAGTCCGGTACTGCACGACTAGTACTCATATCTTATACTCCACTACTCGATCTACGAGACTCATTATAGGTCCAATCTTAGCTGGTCGGGAACGCAGTAGTTGGTACCGCGTAGTCAATACTTGGTTTGGCAAGACTACCTAGCGAGAACCTGAAGTTGTCTAAGTATGCGTTTATCGGTCTTGCCGTAGTGATGGACTGTCCTGCCACAACAACTGTATCGGCTGCATTGTAGTACGGCGCGGTGTTGGGCATACTCGCTTTATAGACTTCAATGCCGTCAACAATACAAATTAAGAACGGCTGCCCCGCCGGACTAATCCATTTTTCTATTAATACCTTCCTAAAAACGGTTGTTGACGTTCCTAGATTTACTAGGCTTGCCCCCGATACAATATCCCAATTCGCCCCATCACTAGACATATACATAGTCAGTATCCCCCCAATAAAGCTGAGCGAGAACCCTGCTATTATATCGCCGTCACGTGTCTGCAATACCCGCCCTGAGGCTGCGGGTGCGGTCTTGTAGAGGTAGTCAAACTCAATCGTCCACTCGGACGTACCGATGTTGTACTTGCTGTTGGTTGGCATTTTAATGCCTGTAGTACCCCCGCCTGACGAGTCTAGGGACGCGCCCCCGAATACGCTCTGCGCTGTACTTATTGCTGCTGCGCCGTATGCTGTCCATACGTTACCGGGAACAGAGTCCGTGATTACGGTTGACCCATTCGTTCCGTCAAACGGTAGGTTCGTAATGACATTACTAAACGCGGGCTGAGCATAGGTGTACCGGTACGCGCCTATCGCGCCCCCTGTAGCTAACGCTACTGGCTCTTGGGCTATTTCACGTATGGTTATGCTGTTTGCTATGTTGGTGCCTAGGTACGACGTTCCATTATACCCTAGGTACGTTGTGCCTGCCCCCGCTCCGAAGCGCACGGTAAACGTGGTAGTTGTAGTAGCGCTAGCTGGTACAATCACCCTAATGGGTTCGCCAGACACAAACCAATTTGCGTTTCCGCTGTCGTATAGTACCGATGCTAGCGCGTTAACTCCACCGTCCCGGAATAAAGCTAGTATGGGGTTATTAGCCCCGCTATTAGCCATGCTGGGTACTATAATTTCTACTTCTAGGAGCGAACTAGCCATCTTTGGGGTATAGCTTAAGGTCAGCGCACTATATTCTTTACCCTCACTGATCTGCGGGATTGTGTTGTCTATAGGTATGACCGACGCTGTACTATCCTGCGTATAGCTACTTGCTTTTGCGTACCCTATCTGTAGCCCGCTGCTGCTTATTGTCGCGCCCCCCACAGCTATGTCTACTGTGGAGATTTCCTTTATCATTATAGCACACGCGTCTACAGCACCTAAAAGGTCGCCTGAGTTACTAAGTAGATATGTTGTGCCAGAGTTACCTCCGTAGCGCACGTTAAATGTGATAGCGGCAAGAGAACCGGGAACAAACGTATACACTAGTGGTGCGGGGATAGAGATTGCGTTGGCCGCATTAGGTGAGTTAGTAAACACTGCTTGTACTGCATTTGCCCCGCCGTTTTTGAAAAGAGCTAGAACGGCGGTGCTTGTAGCAGAGTTTGCTATATATGGGACTACTACATATACTTCAATAATTGAATCGGCGCGCCTAGGAGTATAGCTAATCGCTAGCCCTGATATATCTTTACCCTCGGTAATCTGAGGTATAGAATTATCCACTGGGATAGCGGTAACAGTACTCTCGGACGTAGCGTGCGTTTGGGTTTTGTACCCAATCTGACTACCGGCAGGCAGTAGCCCATTACTTCCGGCTGTCGCAGGCACAACATATACTTCACCTATGCTAATGAGTGCGGTAAGCGCATCTATAGCCGTAAGCACAAACTGACGATACCCGCCGCCCACAGTGTAGGGGTCTATCGCTGTTACCTTACCCGGTGTAGAGGATAGGAAATAGTAATCTCCCGCTACCGGGACCCCGCCTTCCTCTAATAGAGCGGCCCACTGTGGCGCTGTAAGCGTTAGCTTACCTGACTGCATTAGAGTGAATGTGTTAGCGTCCGCTACTGCGCTAACAAACGCATCGCAGGAAGCTATCTCTACATCGCGGTCTGCTAAAGCCCATACACTGCCATTACGGTATATCGCGGCACCGACTGGAAATCCGTGCGCAGCCTGCGTAACACTAAATGCTACGCTATCACCCGAGCCACCGCCGCCCCCACCGCTTGCGTTGACTATCGGGTTAGCGGGGTCTGTGCTGTCAACAGTAACATTTGTTCCTGCTACTATACTAAGCACGACTCCGTTTGTACCGTTTGTACCGTTTGTACCGTTTGTACCGTTTGTACCTGCGGGACCTTTTATATTAGCTACGACTGCGTATGTACCTGCTATCCGCAAATATACATCGCCATTAGCGGTATCAAGATAATAGTCTCCGTCAACGCCTAGTGCATTAGATGGT
>JAZKFF010000038.1:0-3228 GCA_040386555.1 Bacteroidota bacterium
CGCTGCAGCTACAAGCTACACCTGGACTGGGCCCAACGGCTTTTCTTCTTTTATTCAAAACCCATCTATTGTAAATACCTCCACGCCCATGGCGGGCACGTATACATTGAGTACAACCAATACTGCCAACTGCATTCCTTTTTTAACACAAACCATTAACGTGGTGGTGAACCCTACCCCAACCATTAACGTGAGCAACTCAACAGTTTGTTCGGGTGCCACCGCAAGCCTTATTGCCAGCGGGGCCAACAGCTACACCTGGAACCCCGGACCATTGATCGGCAACAGCGTGACCATCAATCCCTTCTCAACAACTGTGTATACCGTTACCGGCGCTTCTGTTGCCGGCTGCAGCGCCTCGGCCACCAAAACAGTTTTTGTACCCTCTACCCTCACCCTTAATATCGCGGCCAGCGCCCCTTCGGTGTGCGTGGGCAGTAACATTACCCTTACGGCCAGTTTGGCGGGTGGCAACCCCGCTTATTCCTTTACATGGACCGGGGGTCCCTTTACCCCCGTTTACAACACCACCAGGCCTGCCGGTGTTTATATTTACACCGTTACCGGTAAAGATTTTAATAATTGTTTCGCTGTTAAAACAACCTCATTGAGTTTTGTTGCCCCGCCCATCGTCAGTGCCCCGGCCCTTTCCATCTGTCCGGGTACTACCGGCACCTTAACCGCTTCGGGGGCCACCTCTTATACCTGGCGGCCCGGTAATATAGTAGGCAATCCTTTTATGGTTACACCGCTGGTTTCCTCCACATATACCCTGGTTGGGGCAGCAGCCGGCTGTACGGCCGGGGCCACCACCACCATTAACTTAAAACCGCTTCCTTCCCTTACCTTTAACACCGCATCCATTACCTGCGCCAGTCTGGGATCGGCCACCGTTAACGCCTCGGGTGGAGGCCTTGGTCCCTACTCCTATTCATGGACGCCTTCGGGACAAACCACCAGCATTGCCGTTAATTTAAATCCCGGGGTGTATACCCTGTCTGTTTTTGATGCCGGCTCCGGCTGTACATCAGCTTCCACCACTACTTTTACTTCTTTGATCCCTTTCACGGGCACCTTGTCGGCCACCAATAGCCTGAGCTGTAATGGTATCAGCACGGCAACCGCGGGTATTGTGGTAGCCGGAGGTTCGGGCAACCAAAGTTATTTATGGAGCAGTGCACCGGGCACACAAACTTCTTCTGTGGCAACCGGACTTGGCGCGGGCATACATACCATCGTGGTAACCGATGCGGTAACGTTTTGCACTGTGACGGAAACTTTCCAGGTTACCCAGCCACTGCCCCTGTCGATTGGGGTGCTCACCAGTGCCTCGCTTGCCTGCGTGGGCGCCAACATTGTGATGACGGCCACCGCCTCGGGGGGCACCGCTCCTTTTTCTTATACCTGGACCTCAGGGCCTTCTAATTTTATATATGCCACCACACAAAGCAGCGGGGGAACTTATACTTATGTAGTAAATGCCAGTGATGCCAATAATTGCCAGGCTTCCTCGGGCGCTTCGCTGATCTTTGTAGATTACCCTGTTTTAAGTGTCAGCAGCGCCACCATCTGCAATGGGGCGGTAGCTTCCCTGTCGGTATCGGGAGCCCAGACCTATTTATGGCACCCGGGGGGGTTCAGCGGCAACAACATTAATGTGGCTGTTAGTGCCAACACCACTTATTCTGTGACCGGTAAAACACTGGGGTGCGCAACCACGGCAACCACTACCATTCTTGTTAACGCGCCACCTGTTCCTGCCATTAACACCAGCAGCAGTGTATGCCTGGGGGGTTCCATTAACCTTAACGCCAGTGGCGTGGGTACTTTTTTATGGCAGGGTCCTAACAGTTTTAGTTCAGCCAGTCAAAACACTTTGGTGGCACCAGTTGGTTTTATTAACGCGGGGGTGTATTCTTTAACCCTTACCGATAACAATAATTGCAGCGCTTCCACCTCCACTGTTATTGCCGTTCTTGCCAACCCTGTGGTGAGTGCCAGCGGGGCCAGCGTTTGTATTGGCGAGCCGGCCACCTTAAGTGCCTTTGGCGGGGTAAGTTATTTCTGGACCGGGCCCGGGGGGTTTTCCTCTAACCTGGCCAATCCTTTTATTGCGGTGGTGGATAATAATTCCGCGGGGCCTTATACCGTTTTTATAACAGCCCTCAATGGCTGTAGCAGCAGCACAGTAGTGCAGGTAGCAGGTTATAATTTTCCTGTGCCCACCCCTACTATCAGTGGAGCAAAAAAAATATGCCTCAATTCCAGGATAGTTCTGCGGGGTTCGGGTGGGGCGAGTTATTTATGGAATGGCCCTGCCAACTTTACTTCACACAATCAGGACCTTGACTTTTTGGCCGGCAACATAGCCATGAGTGGTATTTATACCTTAACGGTAAGAAACGAGAGTAACTGTGCCGCCTCCTCTACCATACAACTTAAAGTTTATCCTTTGCCCGTGGGGGCCGTGGGGGCCAATCACGATAAAACCTGTGTTCCGCTGTGCGTGGATTTTTCTTTTACACAGGCCAACAATATTGCACCCATCGTAAAGACCGACCTGGTGGTATCAAGTTTATACGCCTCTGATTCGGTGTTCAGTTATTGCATCCGCCTGGGGGGAACTCACCTGATAAAGGCATTTTTTACCGATACCAATGGCTGTGTCAATTCCTCAACCCTGGCACTGACAGCCTTCCCACAGCCCATTGCCGATTTTGAATATTATCCCCAAAATCCCATTGAAAATATAGACGAGGTTATTTTTACCAACACTTCAATAGGTTACAACCTGTATAAATTCTCATGGTTCTTTAACCAGAACAACGGGCCCCAAAGCCAGGATAAAAACCCATCAATGGTCTACCTCAAAGAGGGCAGTTTTCCGGTTGCCATGATAGCCACCAATGCCTGGGGATGCGCAGATACCGTGGTTAAAACAATTGTTGTGGGAGAAGATTTCAGTGTGTATGTGCCCGATGCTTTTACGCCAAACAGCGACGGTAAAAACGACATCTTTCAGCCAAAAGGCGTTGGCATTGCCAGCTACAACCTGCAGGTGTTTAACCGATGGGGCGAAAAAATGTTCCAGTCAAACGACTTCCTTAAAGGTTGGGACGGCACTTTTAAAGGAGGACTCTGTAAAATGGATGTATACACCTGGAAAATTGATGTGACCAGCAACTCCGGCAAAACCAAAAACCTTCAGGGACATATTACCCTGCTTGA
>JAZKFF010000039.1:0-2786 GCA_040386555.1 Bacteroidota bacterium
CCGCTGGTTGAAATATCTTCATTTTGTGAGATCACAAACAGTTTCCAGATATACACATCTTCTTTACATGCTTTGCCTTTGTAGCTGCCATCCCAGCCTTTTTCAAGGTCGGTGGTTTCAAATAGTTTTTCTCCCCAGCGGTTATAAATGCTGAAGTTAAAAGATTTCACGCCCCTGAATACCGGGCCGAAGAGTTCGTTTAAGCCATCATCGTTTGGTGTAAAGCTGTTGGGCACATACACCCCAAAATCAGGATGCACTGTAACCGTTTTTAATACCGTATCACTGCATTGCCATTGGTTTTGAACAATCAGGGCCACCGGGTAAGTACCCATGTCGGGATAATTGTACACCGGGTTTTTTTGATTGGAGGTGTGAAGTTTATTGCCGAACTCCCAGTAATGTTTCACGGGTTCACCTTTTGAAATATCGGTGAACTGTATGTCATCAAGCCTTTCGATGGGTTGTTCGGGACTGAAATTAAAATCGGCCAGTGGTTTAGGGTATACCGTTACCATGGCAGTGAGGGTGCCCACACAATTGTTCAGGTCGGTGAGATCACCGGTGATCTTGTAATTGCCCGGAAAATCAAAACAGTATTTAAAGGCATCACCATAAAAATTAAGGTTTTCAACCTGCCAGTTCATGGTAGTAACAGAGGCAGAGCCCGGTATGGGTTTAAAGAGCAGGTCAGCACACAGCGGGGCGCAGCCCTGCATGTTGGCAGAGCTTAAATAACCCTGTGGCGAATTATAAATGGTAAGGGCCTGTGTGGTTGTGCCCCTGCAATTATTCTGATCGCTTACCGTTAAAGTGTAAATGCCGCTATACCCCCCCGAAAGGGCTGTGAAACCAATATTCTTGGTGTAAACCTTCAATCCTGTAGGTCCGCTCCATGCGTAATTCACACCCCCGTTCCCAAATAGGATCACCGAATCACCGGCGCAAAAAACTGTTTTTGGGGCTATGATCAAAGCAACAGGGGCCGGCATTACCGAAACAGTTATGCCCGCTGAGAGGGTACAATTGTTTAGAGAGGCCACCACCATGTAATTTTGCTGGGCGGGCGGGTTAGCACTCACTACAGCCCCATTGCCGGTATTCAGAAAAAACGGGGGAGACCAGGCATAACTGGTACCTGTGCCATTAATGCCTAACTGTACCGCATCGCCAATACAGATCACAGCCGGGTTGGGACTGATTGTAAACTGTGGCAGGGGGTTAACGGTAAGGGTGCTGTTTTGCAGGGCACTGTTACATCCCTGGCTGCTGCCCATTACTGAAAATACAGCGCTCATGGTTGGGTTCACCACTGCCATGCTGCCCATGGGGGTAATGGTATGTAAAGGATTGACTGCCGACCAGGTATAAGTATTCGCCCCTGAGCTGTTATAGGTAAAACTCTGTCCGGCGCAAATAACCGGTGAAGGGTTGCTGATGCTCACCACCGGGTTGCCAACTATGGTGAAGGTAACAGAAGTGTTTGCCGCACATACCCCATTGGAACCCACCATGCTCACCGTTACCGGCCCTGTATTAAGAAAAGGGGGCAATGGGCTCAGCATTGTTGAAGGTCCTGAAGGATTGTTGTTGCTCATGTAATTAGGTGCGGTAATGGTATATGACAAAGCCCCGCCGGCGTTCAGGAAAATGCTGTTGGGAGAGCCTCCCAGACTCTGTGCGCAAAGACTGGCGCTGCTCAATGAAATTACCGGCACAGGGGGTGGAATAATATTTACCAGTGCCGTTGCCGTATTGGTACAGCCGCTAATACTGGTTACCGTTACGGTATAGGGCCCCGACTGGTTCGTGGCAGCATTAAGCAGAGTATTGCCTGGCTGGCTGGAGGTGAAGCCCAGTGGTCCCGACCAGGCGTAAACTGCCCCCGGTACCGAGCTGGCCGACATACCAAACAACTGGCCTATACAAACCGTACTGCCTGAGGTGGCAAGTGTTGGTGTTGGAAACACCGTGAGGGTATTGCTGACAGAGGCTGTACAACCATTAGCAGCGGTTACGGTAAGGTTATAAACCCCGGCCCCTGCCATGCTGATGGGATTAATAACCGGATTTTGAAGGTTGGAGTTAAAACCCAGGGGGCCTGTCCATTGATAAATAATGGCAGTGCTGCTGGAAAGGGCAAAAAGGTCCCCGTTACAACGCGGGCCGTTAGTACTCAGGGTTGGTACGGGCAAAGATTTTAAGATAATGGAACCTGTGGCCATTGAGCTGCAGCCCATAGCGGCGCCCACCACGGTGTATTGGGTGGTGGTCATGGGATTATCAGTAAAAATATTGCCGGTGTAAAGTCCGTTCCAGGTGTAGCTGCTGGCCCCGGTTACGGCCAGGGTGCCTGTTTCTAAAGGACAGATCATGGCGTTATAAACCACAAGAACAGGATTGGGAATAACATTGATGGTGATGGATTGCGCTGCAAGGCAATTATTGGCGTCACGCGCTGTGAGCGTGTACACGTAAGGGCCGGCGGTAATTTGTGTAGGGGTGTAGTTGTAAGCTGCCGGTCCCGCTGTCCAGGTATAATTATAACCCGGTCCGGGTGTGATCATGGCCCCGCCCGAGGCAGTGCCCGACAAGGCAACGCCCATGCCCGCGCAAACGGTTGGACTGGAGGGTGTAATCTGGATGAGGATTGCTGGTGGTTGAGAAATAAAAAATCCACCGTTGATGTTGCAACCTGTAAGGGCATCGGTAACAATGTACGTGTAATTGCCCGCCGTTAAATTGGTGGGATTAGCAACCGTGTAGGAGTTGGTACCATTGGTCCA
>JAZKFF010000040.1:0-3314 GCA_040386555.1 Bacteroidota bacterium
TGTGCCGGCCAACAGATTTGTTTAGACATTGTAGCAGAAGATCAACAAAATTTAGCTGCTACGCCTGCTCCTATCTTAGCTGATACGACAGACTTAACATGGAATAACCCTGGTCAGTTTAGCCCAGTGATGGCCAATGCCACTTGGGTACGTACTTATGTATTGGCTCAACGTGGTATTCAAGGCCCCAAAGCCGACAGCTTTAAATTCTGCTGGACCCCACCAGTTGCAGCCGCCCGCACCCAGCCCCATTCGTTTACTGTAAAAGGAGTTGACAGGTTTTGTCCCATACCCGCTGCTGCTATCCGCGGTATTAATATTACGGTAGTAGCTATTCCTATTCCAATCATTACGGTTATCGATAAAAAATGCGGATTCCGGGACTTTAGTTTTGTGCTTGCCAACCCAGCCCAAACGAGTTTGAACACCAGTCAAACGCAGTGGCAGATGGAGACGACTCCGGGCGGGGGCTTCTTCACGAATATGAACAGCCAGTCCTTGACTAATTATAAATTTACGCAAGGCGGCACCTATAAATACCGCTTGCGTTTAAACAGTGTCTTGCCTTCACCGAGCGGCTGTCCAAGTTTAGACAGTGGCTTTATAGTAAACCCAGAGCCTTTGGATGTATCGGTAGCGAACACATATAACTGTATTGGTTCCCCTGCAAATATCACAGCGCATGCGAGTGGTGGTAACCGTTTGGCAAACATAGCATTTTATGAATTTTTCCTGGGTGGCATTAACAGCCAGTCCCACATCAAAGGTTTAGCAATAGGAGCCAATAGGGAAGCTGATTCAACTTTAAGCGTAAGCCCGACCAATGTGGGTAACAGCACGCAGTACAAAGTAAAAATAGGGGATTGGGATAACTGCGTGGATTCAACGACTTTCAGTGTATTGACACGTGCATTACCCTTAAAAGAACTGACCCCAAAAATACGTTTATGCGAGGGCGATGATACGAGTTTCTTTGTGGGTAATAATGGTAGTGTGAGCGTACAAAAAGCATATTGGTATATAGCACCTAATTTAACGTTAGTGCGTGATTCGCAGTTAACGTATCCAATCACCGATGTTAAGTTTAGCGATTCAGCTACTTATGTATTGAAGAAAATAGATGTATACGGTTGTACTGTATTGGATACGACTCAGCTGTTGATCAATAGTCCTGTAAGTTTTGTGACCCCTAAAGATTCGGCTTGTAATAACGACCCTGTATTTCCCTTTCAAGCGAAGTTGAGTTCGATGTATATAGACAGTTTTGTATGGTATAGTATAGATGGTAATACCCGTTATGAAGAGAACGATACCTTTTTACAACCGACAACGGTAGTAGGTACCCAGCAGTATTTGGTGAGAGGCTATAATACCTATGATGGCAAACAATGTTATAAAGACGATACGGCCACATTTAAAGTAAACGGCTTACCTGTTATAACTAATAGGCCTCAGGCAGTACCATTGTGTCAGGATCAGGGCTTGTATAATTTAGGTAGTGTTCAAACGACCAATCCCCCGACAGCCCAGACGAGTCAGGTATGGACTTATCCGCCAAATGTGAATGCGTTCCCAAATGCGAGCAATAAGAGTTTAATCAGTATAGACAGTTTAAAATATTTACCAACGCCCACCAACTGGGCGGGTAAGGCTTTTGGAAACTATGCTTATATTACAGTAACGGCTACAACTACGGGTTGTATCAGACGCGATTCCGCGTTGTTAGGTATCTTCCCTGTATCACCGGTGAATATCAACCCACCGCCTAAGTTTTGTGATTTTGATGCGAACTATAGTTTGTATAATTTAACGAGAACGATTAATGGATCAGCTATAGATGAAGAGTGGCAGGGTAATGGCGTAACGTATAATGCGAGTATCAACAGGTGGTTTTTCAACCCGGCCGATACACCTAATATAGTAGGCGGGACTAATGTGGGAGGAACAGTCAATGCGGGTTTATCGAGCCCAAGCGATACCAACATATTATCCTATATTTTTACCAGACGATTTGCAGCGAGTGTACAGGTTGCTTTTAGTCCTACCCGTACAGGTGTTGTAACGATGGGTTCTCCGGTTAACGGCTGTCCATCGAGCGATACGGTATTATTCAGAGTGACCAAATCACCCAAGTTAAAAGCAGGAAGTTTACCAACGGTATGTGTTGGTAAAGACAGCATGTATTTAACAACGAGTGCATTTGCAGGAACCAATTCAACGACAGCCGCCAATCCGGCTACTTCGTATTGGTATTTTGCAGCGCCCAACAAAAACTTACGCGCTATAGCAAGAGGACAGGTATTTATGCCTTTTCATCCGGATATCGTAGTGGCTAAAGACCAGTCGAAAGTATACCAGGTAATTTATGCAGATACGGCTACTGGTTGCAGAGCAGCTGATACGACCAATCTGACGGTAAAAGGATTACCTACAGTAGATATAGTAACGGCTAACATCAAGGACAGTGCCGTATGTTTAACCCGAGATTCATTACGATTGGTATTAACCCCTAATCCGTTGTTTTTAAGTTCAGGCTCAGACTCTATGTCATTGACAGGTGGAGGAGCGGGTTTAACAGCAGATTATGGCAGAGATGGAGGTATGTTTAGGTTTGTAGGTAACTCTATACAAGAGCAGGTATATAAGCTACAGTATTACTATAGAACACCGGAGGGTTGTTCAGGTAAAGACAGTTTCAATGTACGCATCCAGTATCCACCAAAAGTAAACTTAGGGCCTGATGCAGCGGCTTGTGAATATGGAGCAGAGTTTACGATTAATGTAGTAGACCCACCATCAAAATTCTCAATTTATCCTTATGGATTGGCATGGGAAGTAGTAAACCAGTCAGGTACTATAGTAAAACAGACAACAGATTCATTGATATACAGAGCATCGCAGACCGAGATCAACAATGGATTGGTACAGGTGAGAGTGGTAACGACAGATCCTAAAGGAATCAATTTATGTCCTATACCCGGAGCCGATACCGCTATATTCACGATATACAAGAAACCTGTAGCTGACTTTAGTGGTATAGACAGTGGATGTGTAAGAACACATGCACCGTTTACTTCGTTAAATGTAAACTATACTGCAGTACCATCGGGCGTACCGGGTAGTAACTATATATGGTATGTGAATGATGCAGAAGTGATAGACAGTTTAGAGAAAGTGAATTTCAGTACTTCGTTTGCTACACCGGGCAGTTACAAAACCAAATTAGTGGTGGTTAACAAAACGACTACTTGTAGTGATACGTCAGATGTAAAAACATCTACAGCTTGGTTAACTCCGGTAGCTGATTTCGAGCC
>JAZKFF010000041.1:0-1204 GCA_040386555.1 Bacteroidota bacterium
CAGGGCTTTCTCATAAAACGGGCAAGTGAGTTAAGTGCTTAGTTTTGAGGCTTCTCAAGACGTCAATACCAATGCACTTACCCACCTGCCCCCAGCAAGATAAAGCTTTTTTCGCCCTCCTCGAGCAATATCCTCAACTCGATGACCGTGACAACAGGGGTAAAACCCATTCCTTGCCTTTAGTACTCATGGGCGTTGTGATGGCCCTCTTAGCCGGCCGTGATGGCAATCTCTCCGCCATCCAGCGGCACATGAAAAATCAGTTTCAGGCCCTATGCCTGACCTTATCGTTGCAAGCTAACCGCGTCATCTCCCGCCCCCAATTACCCCGCCTGCTGGCCCGAGTTAACTACCCCCTTTTAGCCAGGCTCATCCACCAGCACTATGGCCTTACTCTGCCTGCGGGCTTCGCCGATTGGCTCAGTGGGGATGGCAAAGAATTGCGTGGCTCGATTGCTAAAGGCCAGCAGCGGGGGCAGGTACTGGTGTCGATTGTCGCGCAGTCCTCTGAAGCAGTCGTGGTCCAAACCTACTATAGCGGAACTAAGGAAAGTGAACGGCCTGCCATAGTCAAACTACTGACTGACAATGCCCTATTAAAAAGAAAGATCGTTCTTGATGCGCTGCATTTGGTGCCTGCACTACTGGATGCTATTGCCCACCAAAAGGGAACGTACCTAATTGGGTTGAAAGCCAATCAGCACTTGTTGCACAGGCTTTGTCTCCTCCAGACGTTGCTGCATAAGCCCAGCTTTGAGCGGGTGGATGAGCCTGTGCGAGCGCATGGCCGTATCGAGCAACGCACCTACAGCTGTTATTCGCTGGCCGGGTTGGCTAAGGCCAAACGGTGGGCCAAATCGGGTTTAACGACGGTAGTTGTGGTCAGGCGGGTGCGTCGGACGTTGGCGGGCGTAGAGACGGGTCAGACCGAATGTTACTTTGTGACCAATGGGTCAGTAACGACCCAGTCAGAGGCAGCTGGGTATTATGATGCCATCCGAGGACACTGGGGAATCGAGACGATGCACTACCGTCGGGACGTTGTGTTGGCGGAAGATGATTTATTGAGTAGGTCCGACCCGTTACAGCGGACGCTGTCGACTCTTAGGACGCTGACTTTAAGTCTATTACAATCATTAAAACCCAAAAATATGGCAGCTCAACTCGATGATTTTGCCGACCATGTGCAGGAGCTGATTGACTT
>JAZKFF010000042.1:0-44433 GCA_040386555.1 Bacteroidota bacterium
GGATTTTCGCCTATCTCCTACTACTATTGAGCTATAGTGCTCGTTCAGCTTTATAGCATTGATAGCGCTTTAGTGCTAGGTTCTACGACGAAAATAAGGCGCCATTATGGGCTGGGCTGTTGTGGTGACTTCGGCTGTGTGGTGATCACCTCCTGTTATTGAGTTTTATCGCTCCATATTTTATTCCTTGCGTGAGTGTTCTTTCTTTTGGCGGCTGTTTTCGCACCGCTTTGCTCAGCTGGATGGCGGCGGGATTTTGGATATGTTGCTACAACGGTATGTACTTCTCTTATTACCCTACTTTTTCTTTTTTTGCCAAAAAGAAAAAGTAGCAAAAAGAAAAGGGCATTTTGGGCGAATGGCTCCGCCCGCCCAAAAAAGGCTCTACGCTGTTTTCGCACCGCTCCTCCCGGCTGGGTGGCGCTGGTTTTGCCCCTATCGCTTGCTGCTATTAGGCGTTGAATCTAAGTCGACTTGCATAGTTCTATTAAGCTTTGGCCTCAGCAGTCTACGGTGCAAAAAGGCGCCATTAGGGGCTGGGCTGTTGTACTTGCTTCAACGATGGGAGAAGAAGGTGCAACTGTTTTCGTATCAGCGGGCTCAATTGCTTCGGCTTTATCCTCAGCAGTCTACGACGCAAAAAGGCGCCATTAGGGGCTGGGCTGTTGTAGTGACTTCTGTGTGGACTGTAGTTGGATGGGATACCAACGGATTTCCAGCTTAACTAATGTCTGCCTTTGACCGGGTCTTTGAAGTAGGCGGCGGCGGCGGATGACATGCCGCCGATGAGGCCGCCAATGAGCACTGAGACTATTATAAAGAAGAAGTAGCCCGGCAGGTGAAAGAGGGCGGCCATACGGCGGGAGAGTATGTGCTCGTTGGACACATCGGCGATGAGGGCGGCGATGAGCCAAAAGATGGCGATGCCCCAAAAGCCTATAAGGAATGCGCGGCCCGGCCTGCGGGGGGTGAGCAGCGAAACCAGGAAGGGCACTATGGCGATGGTCCACCAGGGCAGGAAGTACTCTGCTACGGCTGCCAGGATGGCTATCAGTATTACGGATAAGAAAGATCGCATGGCTAGTTGTGTATCGTCCAGGTGTATTTTAGTGAAGGGTTATTTTGCGTAGCGGCATTTGGCAGGAACTGCAGGCGATAATACTTACCCTTTGCCCAGTGCTGCAGGAAGGATGCATAGTACTTGCTGCCCGGGTTGCCCGATTGCCCGCCGGGGTATACGCCATAGGCTTCTATCTCCTTACCCATCTGCACCACCATGCGCCACGAGGGGCCCTGGTCGCTCTTGGTGGCGTTAACGGTGTTGCCCCAGCCGCCTATATCCAGGTGATCGTAGCTGAATGGCGCGAGCTTGGTAAGGTGAGACACTGACGTATTCTTAACCTTGTGCCACTGCAGCCCTACAGTGCGCTCCAGCTTAGCAAGGCTGTCGGCGGCGAGGTGAAATGAGTTGGCAATGCGGGTGCAGTTGTTGTCCATAGGTGCGCAGTTGCCGAGGCCCTGCATCATAAATACTGAGTCGCTCATCAGCTGCATGCTGCGCTCCTGCAGTGGCCATATGTGGTCGGGCACACTTACGAGTACGCCCTTCCACAGCTCGTTGTACAGTACCGCCCACCAGACCTGGAACACCGTAGCCGCTTCGCTGCCGGGCTCCAGCAGATGATCCCAGCTGCGCAGGAGGTTCACATATTTCTGCTCGGCGGGTGTGAGCTTTGATGGCAGGTTGGTGAGCATTATAGGCAATGCCTGTGCCGCCAGCAATGAATAGTTGTCGTTTTGCAACGCGAACATATCCTGCACGGTTGCCTTTTGCAGGTTGCCCAGCACGTAGTTGATGCGCCATGCACGCAGCTCCACGAAGTCGCCATTGTAGTAGTACGGGTATGTGGTATCCGTCACCGACTGGTTGGCAGAGCTTACAAAGCCCTGCTGCGGATTGAACACATGGGGGTTCTCGCGCATGGGGATGAGGCTACCCCACAGCGTGCTGCTGTCGGCGCCGTTCATCACAAATTTGCCCTGGCCTTTCCATTTGTTCACGTACTGGCCCTGGCCCCAAAGGGCTATGTTACCGGCGCGGTCGGCATAGGCCATATTCTGGGCAGGGCACTGGAAGTTCATAATGGCGTTCACGTACTCATTATAGTTACCTGCGCGGTTGAGCAGGTACACGCAGAGCATCTCGTTAGTAGCGCGGTGGGCCATCCAGCACATGGCGAGGTTTTGGCGCATGCCGCTTTTGTCGTTGTAGCGTTCATCGTACATGAGGGGGCCGTGTATGGTGTAGCGCACGGTGTCGGTGATATCGGGCCGGCCTTTAATGGCTATGTGCTCTATGCGCTTTGAGTAGTCGAGGTGGCGGCCGGCAAACCAATAGCTGTTGCTGTTACCGGTTACGGGCTTTATAAGGTAGAAGTCCTTTACGTCGCGGTAGTTGTTGGTGAAGCCCCACGAGATGTTGTCGTTGAAGCCTATGACCACGCCGGGCGTGCCGGGCAGCGAAGCTCCATATACATTGATGCCAGGAGCCTGCAGCTGCACCTCGTACCAAAGCGAAGGCAAGTTGAGACCGAGGTGTGGATCGTTGCACAGGATGGGAGCGCCGCTGGCGGTGCGGCTGCCGCTGACCACCCAGTTGTTGCTGCCCTTGCCCTCTTCGTGCCGCTCACCAAAATCAGCCGGCTTGAAGCGGGGAAACGCGAGGCTATCAGATGGAGCGACAGGAGTGGCTAATGTGGTGCTATCCCATACGGTGCCGCCGGGTATCACCGGCGTGCTGCCCATCACCTTTTCAGGGAACAGCAGCTCAAACTGCCATGCGGGCAGCACATCGCGCAGGTAAGTATAGGCTATATCGTAGGAGCGGCCTGTGAGGTCATCGGCCATAAACTTGAGCAGCAGCGCACTGCGGAGATTGGTCCACCGCTCAGGCCTGAAGCCCATGAGCTTGTACTCTATAGGCAGCTCGCGGTAGCTGAGTGATGCTATGTAGGCGTTGATGCCCTCGGTGTAAGCATCCATCATCAGCTTGGTGCGTGGCTCTGCTTCCATGGCGCGGAGCGAATTCTCGGCGGCATAGCCCATACCCTTGCGGCGCTGCTTGCGGTCGAACTGAAGGGCCTTTTCGCCAACTACTTCTGCTACACGGCCGGCTGCGGCGCGGGTTTCCATATCCATCTGCCATAGCCGGAATTTGGCGTGCACATAGCCTTCAATAAAGTATAGGTCGTGATCATTGGCGGCGTGAATGTGGGGGACAAGGCGATCATCGAACCATACGGTTGCCGCGCCTTTCATAGCCGGCAGGTCGAGCTCAGCTGTAAAGTCTTCATCTACAGGGTCTGCATTGGCGAGGCTGCCATTGACAGGATCAAGCAGTTTGCCAATAGCGGGCAGGCTGCCGAGGGGTATATTGAGCAACACCACTACGACCACCGTAAGCAACAATAACGCCAAACCCTTTAGGGGGTTCTTTACAGGATATGTCATTGAAGACCTTTAAAGGTGAAATGTAAATATACTGAAACCCTGTATGGGTTTCAAGTATTCCGCTACCACAACTCGTGTTCGCTAACGAGATATATAAGTTGTGCCATGGCCACTGCGCCCAGCTTTAACTCCCTGTGGTTCACCGTCTCGAATACGTCGTTTGCGGTATGATGCACATCGAAGTATCGCTGAGATTCGGGCATGAGCCCCGCGAGCGGTACATTCATCTTGCGGTGCAGCGGCCCGATATCTACCCCACCCTCCTCCTGCGAAAAGTCGTAAACGTTATATGGAAGGAACAGGTTTTTGTAGGCCAGTATCCGGCTTTTGTTGTCGGCACTCATCTCGAAGCCAATGCCGCGCGGCGCAAAGCCACCCGCATCGCTCTCTATAGCCAATACGTGATTTTCTTTTTTAGCGGCTGCCGAGTCGGCATAGGCATTGCCACCCTTTACGCCATTCTCTTCGTTCATAAAGAGGACTGCCCTGATAGTGTATTTAGGCTTCATCCCCAGCGCCTTGAAAGCACGGAGCACCTCAATAGATTGTACGCAGCCCGCGCCATCATCGTGCGCCCCTTCGCCTACATCCCATGAGTCGAGGTGGCCGCCGACAACTATGATACGCTCGGGGTGGGTGGAGCCTTTGATCTCACCGATGACATTATATGAAGGGGCCATGGCCTCCTTCATGTGGCACTCTGAGGTCATCTTCGCTGTAACGGTACCCTTGCGGCAGGCAAGCTCCAACGCATCTGCCGAGCGGTTGCCGATGGCCATTTCGGGGATCTTCACCACGGTATCGGCGTAGTGCATGCTGCCCGTATGCGGGAAATCGTCTTCGCCCGTAGACATAGACCTGATGATGATAGCGGCAGCCCCACGGGGAGCAGCTATATTAGGGCTGGCCCAGCGATACATTACCGCATCGCTGTAAGCTTCGAAAGTGCTGATGAAGTCTTGCCGGAAACGGTAGTTAAAGAATACGATCTTGCCTTTTATGGCTGCATCGGGCAGCGCTTTAAGCTCATCGAAAGAGGCTACCATAACTATGGGCGCTTCCAGCGGCTTGCCTTTGGTGCCTTCGCTATTGCCAAGGGATAGCGCAGGTACTTTTTTATACACACCATTTAGCTTCAACTCCAGGCTTTCCTTGCCGCGGACCCAGCACGGTACATTGACCGGCTGCAGTATCACCTTATCGGCACCTGCATCTTTCATAGCTTTTTCGCCCCAGATAACTGCTTTTGCAGCCTGTGGGGTGCCGCTGAGGCGATGACCTACTGATTTGCACAGCACGCGCAGGTTGTTGTAGCACTGCCCGCGCAGCATCACCTCGTCTGATATGCGGCGGAACATGATGGAATCCTGCTCCTGCGCAAAGGCCGGGAATGAGCTGAGCAAAAGTGATGCAGCAAGTAAGCGTAATTTCATTTTACTAATTGAACTGTGAAAATATCCGGTTCCAGTCCGGCGGTACCCGTTGCGTATTTTCGGCTAAAGCCGTTCTTATTATTACTTTATACCCCGGCCTAAAGGCCGGGGCAATTGAACAGCCTATTTTACCAAAATTCCTACCTAGTGTTTTTGCTAAGGCCGTTCCTGTTTACTTTTATATAACCGGCCTAAAGGCCGGGGCAATTAAAATTATACTTACCCGATCACATTAGCCTTCTTTGCTGGCGCCTTTGAACTGGTGGTGCGTTTCTTTAAAGAGCACATTGAACGTGGTGAGCGAGCCGTAGATGGCGGTGATGTATTGCTGCAGCTCCACCTTCTCATCGTCTTCCATTACCTTGTGCGCGTTTATCTTTTGCTCCATCACGCGCAGCCTGTCGCGCACCATAACGATCTTGTGGAAGAAGGTTTCTATAGGTATTTCCTTCGATTGCATGGTAGGGTCTCCCGGCTTCAGTATCATGTTGCCGCGCTTCCAGCGTATTGCTATCGGCACTATCTGCATATCGTTGAGGCGCTGATCGAGTATGTTGTGCAGGGCTTGCTCTATGTCGGCTATTGTGATAGTTTCATTAGCTACAGCGCCTTCTGTGGCTTCAAGCGTCTTCATCTCGTAATCCTTACTTATGCTTTTGGTGCTCTGCTGCGACTTGAACCATATGATATAAAACTCGAGGGCTGTATCTACTACTACGCCGCGCCCGAAATGGGGGTGCTCTACGCGAGAGCCTATTCCTAATTGTGTGCTCATTGAAGTAATTGCATTAAAGAGCTACAAAATAAAGAAAAGAAGCGTGAAGCGGAAATTATAGTCAGAAAGAGCTAGTCAGCGATCTTGCGCTGGATTTCTAGCATAAGGGGCAGCGCATTGATTAGCGCTATAACGTACAAAATATGACAACAACCTTGCAGATTTAACATGAAATATTAAATCTGCAAGGTTGATAGCAGTAGTTGATAATAAATTTTAATATAACTACTTGCTATAACTCCATAAGATTTTCTGGCACAACTTTATTAAGTCCTCTCCCGGAGACGGGAGATGGACATAGCGCAAAAATACGGAGAGACCAGGGCGAGGACGGTGACAATATGCGCACCCCTTAAGACTGAAGACTATGTGGTGCAGCCGGTAGAATTTGTGAGTCCTCCCAAATGGCACCTGGGACATACCACGTGGTTTTTTGAAACATTTGTCCTCAAACCCAATGCGAAGGGTTACCGGGAATTTAACCCGATGTACAACTTCGTGTTCAACAGCTATTATGAGACTGTAGGTGCACGGGTGATAAGAACTGATCGCGGCAACCTGAGCCGCCCCTCGGTGGAGGAGATATATGATTACCGGAGGCATGTAGACACCGCTATGGCAGGTCTGCTCAATGGCATTGTAACTGACGACATAAGGCACCTGGTGACGCTGGGACTTAACCATGAAGAGCAACACCAGGAACTGCTGCTCACTGACCTGAAATATATACTTGGGAATAACCCCTTGTTCCCTTTTTACCATACAGAGCCTGCTATACAAGCTGCAGCACCGGCAAATGAGATGATCGCTATAGCCGGCGGTAACTACGAAATAGGACACGATGGAAATGGTTTTTGCTATGACAATGAGCTAGGGAGGCACAAAGTTTATCTCCACGACTTTGCCATAGCTAAGGACGTGGTGACTAACGGCGACTACATGGCCTTTATAGATGCCGGTGGATACAAAGACCATAACTACTGGCATGCCGAGGGCCTGGAATGGATAAAGACAAACAACGTGGCAGCGCCAATGTATTGGCACCATATAGATGGTGCGTGGCAGCACTATACACTGCACGGCCTGGTGCCTGTAGATGAGCACGCACCGCTTTGCCATATAAGCTTTTACGAAGCAGCGGCATTTGCAGCATGGAAACAACTGCGGCTACCTACAGAATTTGAATGGGAAGCCGCGGCCGAAAAGCTAAACTACGGCAAACGCTGGGAATGGACCAGCAGCGCCTACCTACCCTATCCCGGTTATAAAAAGGCCGATGGCGCGCTTGGAGAATACAATGGCAAATTTATGGTGAACCAGATGGTGCTTAGAGGCGCATCGGAGGCTACACCACCCGGGCACAGCCGCCCTACTTATAGAAATTTTTTTCATCCTCACCTGCGCTGGCAATACACCGGGCTGAGGCTGGCAGCATAAAAATCTTTTTGTTATGAGCAAGTTTTTGGAAGATACCCTGCGCGGACTTAAAGCAGAACAAAAGTACCTGGAATCGAAATATTTCTATGACGAGAGTGGGGATGAGCTATTCAGGGAGATAATGAACTGCGAGGACTACTACCTTACCCGCTGTGAGCTGGAAATATTTATGCAACAGCGCGAAGCACTGGTGCAGGCCATGTATGACCGCTTTCATTCGTTTGACGTGGTGGAACTGGGCGCGGGCGACTGCAGCAAATCGGTGTACCTGCTCGATGCGCTGATGGGGCATAATCCGAGGTTCACTTACTTCCCCATAGATATATCGGCTAACACGATAGCCCAGGTGGATACACGTGTGAAGGCACGGGTGCCTAACATAAAGATACAGGGCCTTAACGGTGATTACTTTGATATGCTCGATGAGATGAAAAGACTTTCATCGCGATTTAAAGTAGTGCTTTTCCTGGGGTCGAGTATCGGTAACATTCCGCTTGAGCATACAGTGGAGTTCTTCAAAGAGCTGCACACCCACCTGCTGCCAGGAGACCTGCTGCTTACCGGCTTCGACCTGGTGAAGGACCCGCAGACCATACTTGCTGCTTATAACGACCGCTCAGGAATAACGAGGCGGTTCAACCTGAACCTGCTGGACCGTATCAACAAATCTTTAGGCGCTGACTTTGACACCAATAATTTTGAACACAGCCCAGTATACTGTAGTGATACACAGGCCTGCAAAAGCTATCTCGAGAGCCTTGCAGACCAGACGGTACAGATAGCGGGCGAGTCGATATCGTTCCAGAAAGGGGAACGCATATATATGGAAGTATCGCAGAAGTACACGGTGGAGCAAACGGACGAAATAGCAACAGCGGCCGGATTCCAGCCGCTGCAGCATTTTTATGACAGCAAAATGTGGTTCTTAGACGCCCTGTGGCAGATACCACCACGGCGCTGATCTCCTCACTATATTATTCCCATTGTCGTCCTCAACCTGTTGGGTATACCGTTCTTATGTAGCAGTATAGCGGTGGTCTTAAACTTAACGTACGAGCGGGTAACATAGATATACCCTTTATAGTCGTTCTTATCGCCCCAGGAGTTTTTAACCTTGTAGTATTTTTTACCGGTCTGGTCTTCGGCCATACCTACTATGTGCATACCATGATCATCGGTGGTCTCGTAACTGTCAAATGCTTCCTGGCGCATTTCTGGAGTGATGATGCGCTCGTACTTAGGCCCATCGAACATGTACTTCTTTTCTGAGTCGTCCATGTCGTCGTAGTTCTTCTCAGGCACAAAGGCCACGCCGTTCTTCCAGCTGAAGTACTTCTCACTCACGTCTGTAGCCCATGCTACAGTGAAGCCTTTGTTGAGGGCGTAGTCAATGATCTCAGTAATGTCATTCATCTCTACATTATATACCCTGTCGAACGACCAGTTGTCGGGCACCATGAGTACCGTCTTTTTGTAGAGCGGGGCATTGGTAAATGATGACAGCTCTACATAATCTTCAGGATGTATACCTATACGCTGCTTTGCAAAGCTTTTGGGCGTATATGTTTTCCCATCCCATTTGAACGCTGCGGGCAATGGACCGAGGTAAGAGTCCATAACATCGCTGAATGCTTTTCTCCATGATGGAGTGAGCTTGCCGTTGGGGTTAGACACCACAGCATCGAGCATCGACTTAAGGATGGCCTGCATTTCTGCCAGCTTGTTCTTAGTGGTGCCATAGTGGAGGCCTGTGTAAGCCTCTGCCGGCATGGCGCCATACTTTGCGTACATATTGATCACATCGTGACAGGAGCCACCATCGCCCCAGGCTACCGAGCCATGCATACGCACATAGTTCTCTGCTTTATCGAGATATACACAGTGCGCGCTGAACATCTGCGATATTTCTATAGGCTCCTTACCCATACGCATCATTTCGCTTTCGAGGAATGAATTGGTAGAGTAGCTCCAGCAGGTGCCCGAGCTCGCCTGGTTTTTAACGGTAGTACGCTCAAGGTCTATTAGCGTGTTGAAGCGATACTTTTTATCATCAGCTACTGCAGTTTTGGCTTTTGGCTCGTCGTAACGCTTATTTGATTCCAGCTTGCGGATCAGGTCGTCCTGCGCCCTGCTTATAAATGGCAACACCGCCAATGCGAGCATCGATAACTTCTTCATTTTTCTCTGATAATTTTTTTGAAAGGTGTACAAATGTACCCAAATATCTGGTAAACAGGTATTAGTGCAGGGGTGAAATAGGGAGGGAAAGTAACAAACGCAGCCTATGCAACGGCCTATGGCGGTGTGCAGCTATTTAACTTTTTAAAAGCACGAATGGCATGCTTTTTAAAAACTTACGTAAAAAGACAAACCATGAAAACGACATCGTCTATTATACTTTTTATATTTTCCCTCCTATCATTTGCTTCCTGCGTATCGAGCAAGCGCTACATGACGCTGCAGGGCAGGCACGAACAGGCCAGGGCCGATAACATAGCCCTGCACCAGCACATAAAACAACTGGAAGACACCATAAGGCGGGTAGAGAACAAGCTGGGTGTGTGCGATAACGCCAATGAAACTGCTATAGGCGTGCTGAACCTGACCCGCGACCAGATGGAAGCGCAGCAGAAGCGCATGCAGCAGCTGCAAACCCTTTTAGAGCAGCAGCGCCGGGCTACCGAAGCACTGAAGATGAAGATAGCCGGTGCACTCGTAGGCTTTAAAGCTAATGAGCTGACCGTGGCACTGAAGAACGGGCGGGTATATGTGAGCATGCAAGAGGCGCTACTTTTCCCTTCGGGAAGCGCAGAGGTAAACCCAAGGGGTAAAGAAGCCCTGGCGAAAGTGGCCAGCATACTTACCGTAAACCCTGATATTAGCGTGAACATAGAAGGGCATACGGACAATGTGCCTATACATACTCCCCAGTATGATGACAACTGGAACCTGAGCACTGCGCGTGCTACCTCGATAGCCCATGTGCTTACCGATGAGTATGGTGTATCGCCCCTGAAACTTATTGCCAGCGGCCGCAGCTCATATGACCCGATAGCAGTGAACACTACGCCTGAAGGCAGGAAGCTGAACCGCAGGACAGAAATAATAATGGAACCAAAGTACGAAGAGCTTATACAGCTGCTGAGCCCTACGGTGTATAAATAATTGCCTCAGTGATCGATCATAAGGCAGAAGAGCCAGCCGTTTCTTAAGGAAATCGGCTGGCTTCGTTTTTGTGAGTAAATAAAAAAACCGGGAGCACTAAAATTGCATAAATTTATTGCCATACTATATGAAACAAAGAACACGTTACCTCATCTACTTATTCTGCGGACTGATAGCGGGCGCAGGTATTATTACCGGCATTGCGCTAAGGAAAGCAGACTCTACAACTACACCTATAGAGATAAGCGCCGAAGGCAGGCCGCAATATAAGTGGTACCCGCCGCAGGTGCCTGCAACCATGGAATTCTGCGGGGAAAAAGTGCCGCTGGAACGCTGGGACATACACGAAAAGATGGATCGCGAACTGCTTGTAAACAGTTACCTGCACGGCTCGCAGCTTTTTATCATAAAGCTATCATGCAGATACTTTCCCATAATCGAGGAAAGGCTGAGGGCTAACGGCCTGCCCGATGACCTTAAGTATGTATGTGTGGCGGAAAGCGCACTGCAGCAGAATGCCTTATCTGGCGTAGGGGCAGCGAGCTTCTGGCAATTCATGAAGGATACGGGACCTGCATATGGGCTTGAGATAAACGAGGAGGTAGATGAGCGGTTCCATATAGTTAAGGCGACTGATGCTGCGTGCAAATATTTCAAGGCGGCGCATGACAAATTTGGCAGCTGGGCAGCGGCAGTAGCATCTTATAACTGCGGGCAGGCTGGCTATGCCAAGCAGGCAGATTTTCAGCAGGCGACGAACTACTATGACCTGATATTCCCCGATGAAACTAACCGCTATGTATACCGTATACTCGCCTTTAAGCAGATACTTACCCACCCACAGCAATATGGGCTGATGATGGATGAAAGCGATGCGTACAAGCCGCTAAAGGGACGGATGGTAGTGGTAGATAAGACGATAGAAAACCTTACGGACTTTGCCAAGCAGAACAACAGCAGCTACAAGATGCTGAAGATATATAACCCCTGGCTGCGCGGACATAAGCTGACTGTGAGAGCGGGGAAAAGGTATGAGGTGGCATTTCCGGAGTAGGCCGCGTCTGGCCCTCCCTAGCTCGATAAACTCGGCAAGAAAAGAGGGTTGAGATGCCCTGCGCGACGGGACCTCTCCCCGGCCCTCTCCAAAGGAGAGGGGGACGTGAGACCTCCATGCGAGTGCCAAACGTAAGTACCATCGTGAGATGCCCTACGCGAGTGCCTTGCGTGGGGAAGAAACTGACCGGGTAATTTTGTAAATTTACATAGTGGTGGATAAAAGCTACATATTGCAGCAGATCAAAGACTCGGTGAGCACTACGGCGCCGGGCGCTACGCTTATTCTTTTTGGGTCGTATGCCCGGGGTGATCATAATGAAGAGTCTGATATAGACTTGCTGGTGCTTGTAGATAAAGATAAGGTGACACACACTGAAGAGGATAGCATTACCTACCCCCTGTACGATATTGAATTTAGAACCGGTACGCTGATACATCCCGTCGTTTATACAAAAGAGTCGTGGGCTAAACGAAGCATAACTCCTTTTTTTCAAAATGTTAGTAAAGAAGGTATTATACTATGAGCGCTGGCAGTATAGAAGACCTCGTTAAATACCGGCTCGAACGTAGCAAACAAACAATAAAAGAAGCTGATGTGCTTATTGAAAATAAGATGTGGAATGCTGCCGTCAACCGATTGTATTATGCTTGCTACTATGCTGTTAGCTCCTTACTGCTTCGGCATGGATTTCAGGCAAAAACTCATGCAGGCACTCGTCAGTTATTCGCCTTGCATTTTATAGACCAGGGAAAAGTTCAAGTTAGCACCGGCAGATTTTATTCCAAACTATTTAGCAAACGGCAGACCGGTGACTACGATGACCTTGTAGATTATACCGAATCAGATGTGCGTGTTTTGTTAGAACCTGCGAAAGCGATGGTGAACGAAATAGAAGATTTGCTGTCCTCCTAATTCTCCTCATCAAAATATATCTTGTAGTAGCTTTTGCCCATGCGCTCGTCGTAGCCTTTTTCTATAAGGTCTTTGTCGCCGTGAATGTAGACGTGAAAGTTCTTGTCGAGCTTGAGGACGCTCTTGAATACGCGAGCTTGTTTCTTCACTGCCTGTGTGGATATATCAAATTGGTCGGGCAGGTCTACGTCGTTCATCTCTGAGTAGCTGTGCTCAAACTGGCGGAAGGCTTTGATCATACCACCATCCTCAAACACTTCTTTTTCAAACTTCTTCTTGTCGAATGCTTCGTTAGCGCGGAAGTATTCGACTGACTTGTTGAGCAGGTCTATCTGGTCGGTTTTCGCTATGTCGTATTCCTGGGGCAGCTGCTTGGCTATGAACTGGCGGGTAAGGTCGAGGAATTGATTTGTTTGGTAGTACTCTGTTGCCTGCGGCAGTACATTAAGAAAAGTTTCCCGCCAGAATGCAGCTTCCTCGCCCTTGTTATTACTGTCGTAGATGAGCACGTCAAAGCCTGCTTCTGCATTAGTAGGGAATACAAGGCAGCCTTTGTCAAACTTGGTCACCTCTACCCCATTACGCATGGTGAGCGAGAAGTTGCCTTCCTCCATTGCGAGGTCGAGGAAGTCATTCTTCGTTTCTGTTTTGTATAAGCCAATGGCGTCTACGAATGCACCATGAACAAGGCAGTTCTCGTAGTAGCATACATATAGTTCGCCGTTCTTTATCTTAGGGTGCGTGGTTGCTTCATAGAGGTGCCTCGCAATATTTGCAGAGTTCTTGTGAAACGTATCACCTTCAGCCAGCGACTCCAGGCAGTAATTGTATACTTCGTTATAGTCGAGCGAGGTGAGGTGATGGAATGCGTACTTGTCCGACTCGAGGTTGAACTTGGTGAGAAAGCCATCTTTTATCCTGCGCCTGTCTTCGACATCTAGATCGATAGGCTTCTTAGATGTTACCAGGTCCTGGCCATTGCCTTTGTTGCCTATAAAATGGACGGATACTTTTTGGAGGACGGCGTCGGTGAGATTGAACTGCATGTTGGTTAGTCGTAAGTCGTAAATTATAAGTCGTAAGTCTGCGAGTAAGTCAGGCCCTATCCCTTCGGTAAAAACTCAGGATGAGGGGAGGTGTGGCGAGAAACCCCTGCCCTATCCTTCGGTAAAAAACTCAGGATGATGAGCGTTGTTTAAGTCGTAAGTAAACCCCGGCCGTAAAGGGAGGTGTTGTCGTAAGTGTGTATTGGTAAGTCGTAAGTGTGTTAGTGTAAGTCGTAAATCCACAAGTTAAAAGCATTTTAGTCGCAAATCCTGAGGAGCTTTGAGTGCCAAATTTAAAGCCACCTGATGCGGTGCAAAAGATGGCTTCACTATTTTCCTTCGTGTGATATTATTAGCGGCGGCCGGGCATCATGCCGGGCATACCCATTCCTTTCATTTTATTCATCTGGGCCATCATCTGCTTCATCTGGTCGAATTGCTTCATGAAGGCGTTGACCTCGTTTATGTCTTTACCGCTGCCCTTGGCAATACGCTTGCGGCGGCTGCCGTCTATCACATCAGGGTTGCTTCTTTCAAATGGGGTCATAGAGTTGATCATCGCCTCTATACCCTTGAATGCATCGTCTGATATGTCTATCTCTTTTATAGCCTTGCCTACACCGGGTATCATGGCAAGGAGGTCCTTGATGTTACCCATTTTCTTGATCTGGTTGAGCTGCTCTTTAAAGTCTTCAAAGTCGAATTTGTTGGCGCGTATCTTTTTCTCCAGCTTCTTGGCCTGCACTTCATCGAACTGCGCCTGCGCTCGCTCCACGAGGGTGGTAATGTCGCCCATGCCGAGGATACGCTGAGCCATACGCTCAGGGTAGAATACATCAAGCGCATCGAGCTTCTCGCCCATACTCACGAACTTGATAGGCTTATCCACGGTATACCTGATACTGAGGGCTGCACCACCACGTGTATCACCGTCGAGCTTGGTAAGTACTACCCCCGTAAAATCAAGGCGCTCGTTGAAGGCTTTTGCTGTGTTCACAGCATCCTGGCCGGTCATAGAGTCGACAACGAAGAGTATCTCGTTAGGATTAACGGCACTCTTTATATCTGCCACCTCGCGCATCATCGCCTCATCGATGGCCAGGCGGCCGGCGGTATCTATAATCACTACATGGTGACCGTTCTGCTTAGCATATGCTATTGCATTCTGCGCTATGGATACGGCACTCTTATTTTCCGCCTCTATGAATACCGGCACCTTTATCTGCTCACCCAGCACGCGCAGCTGCTCCATGGCCGCAGGGCGATAGATATCGGCAGCTACAAGCAATGGGTTGCGCCCTTTTTTGCCTTTAAGGAAATTTGCCAGCTTGCCCGAGAACGTTGTTTTACCGGAGCCTTGCAGGCCTGCAATGAGTATGACACTCGGCTTACCGGTAAGATCCAGCTCCTCTTCCTTGCCGCCCATAAGCTCAGCGAGCTCATCTTTTACGATCTTCACCATCAGCTGGCCCGGGCTAATAGCAGTCAGCACTTTTTCACCGGTAGCTTTTTCCTTTACCCTGTCGGTAAATTCCTTAGCTATTTTGTAGTTCACGTCGGCATCCACCAGCGCGCGGCGGATCTCCTTCACCGTGGTGGCGATATTGATCTCATTGATTCGGCCTTCACCTTTGAGCTGCTTAAACGCGGACTCGAGCCGCTCACTTAAATTATCAAACATATATCGAAATAGAAAAAGACAGTAATAAGTAAAAAATGGAGTGCGAAGTTAGGAGAAAAAACCAAAAGGGTAAGCATGGAGCGGGTGCATTAAGTTATTTCCGGCATATATTTACAAAAGTGAGGAATATTCCTGCCATACTGATCTATTCGCGTATAGTGCTGGGGCTGGCTATTATGCTCCTTGCTCTTTGGCAGCCCACATTTTACCGGGCTACTATCATAGCTATGATCGCGGTAGGGCTGGTGAGCGATATACTCGATGGAATTGTGGCAAGGAGATTGGGTATCTCCACTGAAAAAATGAGGCGCCTGGATTCAGGTGTGGACCAGGTATTCTGGACGCTGGTGATCGCAGGTACCTGCATTGTTTCCCCGGCCTTCTATAAAGACCACTACCTGGCCCTGGCGATAATTGTTGCCGCAGAAGTGGCCACATACGTATTATCATATATAAAGTTCCAAAAAGAGGTAGCTACCCATGCTATTCTTTCCAAGGTGTGGACGCTGACTATATTTACAACACTCGTAGATGCAATAGCCACAGGCTCAGCCACATGGTCGTTCTACCTGTGCTTTTACGCAGGTCTGATTTCCCGGCTGGAGATAATTGGCATATTGCTGCTGCTGAGGCAGTGGACCAATGATGTGCCATCCCTCTATCATGCTGTGCAGATGAGGAAAGGGAGAACAATAAAGCGCAGCAAGTGGTTTAACGGGTGAGTATAAGCACCTGCGCATACCCTTGGTACGAAAATTATGTGGCTGTTAGTATCCTTAACACACAAAAATCCGGATTACTATGCAACGCAATGAAAGAGCTGCAGAGATCGTGAACGATCTTGTAAAAATCAACAACGACCGTATCGAGGGATACGACCGCGCCATCAGGGAAGCTAAAGACGAAGACAGCGACCTGAAGTCGACTTTTGAAGGTATGAAGCGTGAGAGCGTACAGTACAAAGAAGAACTGTCGGGCCTGGCGCGCCGGCTGGGCGAGGAGCCTGAAACCGGCACCCGCACAGACGGCAAGATCTACAGGGTATGGATGGACCTGAAGGCCACATTCAGCGGCAACAGCCGTAAGTCTGTACTCGAGAACTGCGAGTTTGGCGAAGATGCTGCACAGCGCGCTTACAAAACTGCACTGAGCGATGAGGACCTGACGCCAGAAGTGCGCAACGTAGTGGCTACCCAGCAGCAGTCGCTGAGAGAGTCGCATGATAAGATCAGGGATATGAGGGATAGCGAAGCCTAACCTTTATAGCTACCACGTCACAAAAAAGCAATTCCGTCAGGAGTTGCTTTTTTTGTGTGCCTCAAAGCGCTGCCCAAAATGAAATATTAGTTATCTTGCAGCATGGCAACAACTAACCAGGACAACAAAGGACAAAAGAAAGGACCGGCAAAACTCCCTTCAAAACAGATAACCTTCTCAAACCAGCCTGTAGCTAAGAATGGCAAGCAAGGCAAGACAAGCTTAAACAGCAATAAGAAAGGCGGGGTAAACCTGATGCGCAAGCTGTCGGGTATGTAAGCTGACTAAGTCAAAAAGGGGGAAAGTCAAAACCAAAAGTGTGAAACGGACAAATTGGTTGTAATAAAAGCCGGGCAAGACAAAGGAAGATCGACTTTATGCTAGTGCAGCCTGAGCATTTTATTGTCTATTGACTGGAAAAAGTCGTGGGGCTGATAGGTGCGCCATGCCGGGCTTTCCATCAATTTTACATAATAATCTATGTGTGACCGGTGAAAGTCGTATTGTGACTGCTCGGGCATATTTATAGATACTATCCATCCCCCGCCCTCTTCGATATCTTCGCTCCACTCCTGGTAATAGTCGGTATCACTACTGTGAAAGTTAAGGACATTCTCAGTTATTAGTACAAATTTATATATGCCTTTCGCAACCATAAGGTCAATTACCGACCGTTTGAGCTGCATAATGTCATTTTCCACGGCGTCATTCCACTCGCCTATCAGTTCTATGATAGCGTAGTTGAGCTCGTAATCTACAAAGAGCGTCTTCAGGTACAAGGTTCTTGAACCAAAATCGTCCCACTGAGGATGTATGTAGTAGTTATATATTGTATTGGAGTATTCGAACTCGCTATGCTCCGCACCAAAGAAAGGCGATGCCTCATCTTCCTCGGCATTGTATAAATGTCTCCAGTTATAGTATGGCTCTATCTCGTGCATCGGCTCAAAATTAAAAGAACAAAAGTGAAAAATTAATTAAAAAGATAGTGCCCGTTTTGCATTATAAATAATCACCTTCAGTGCATTAGGTATCAGTTGTTTCATAAAACACATAAATGATAAAAAAATCCGGGTAAAAGAGTAGCATAATGCCGGTTGAAAGTCGCAATTTCCTTAAAATATTGTTATATTTGGAATGATAAATTTAATCACTATCTATTTGTATCAGTTTCAATTTTAAAACGAGAGTATGAGTCAACGTATTACCCCCTGCTTAAAGTTCTGTCTCTTTTTATTGCTTAACGTTCTTACACTGTTACCGTTAAAATCATACGCCGTCATCAGCGGGACAACAAGCGTGTGTATGGGATCCACCACAATGTTATCTCACATTGAGAGTGGCGGTACCTGGAGCAGTAGCAACACACTGGTAGCAACCGTGGATATTATAACGGGCGAGGTAACTGCGGTATCGCCCGGCTCTGCCACGATCACCTATTCTGCTGGTTTCGGGTCAGAATCAACCGTTGTTACGGTCAACCCGCTGCCGGCCGCTATAACAGGCAACGCGCCCGTATGTACAGGCTCGCAAGTGACGCTGGCCAGTGCCACCGCAGGCGGACAATGGTCTACCAGCAGCGTACTCATAGCCGCTGTAGGCTCTGCATCAGGCATAGTAACAGGCGGAACAGCCGGCATGGCCACAATAACTTACATGCTGCCAACGGGCTGCTACAGAACAGCTGCCGTGACCGTGAATGCAGTGCCGGCGCCTACAACAGGCTCTGCGGCCATCTGCATTGGCGCAGCATCTACCCTCTCTAATGCTACCACCGGTGGCACCTGGAGCAGCAGCAATACCAGCGTGGCCAATGTAGGGTCATCAACGGGTATTGTATCTGGCCTTACTACCGGCACCTCTAATATCTCTTACATCATTCCATCGGGCTGCTACCGTGTTACTGCGGTAACGGTGAATGCAATGCCTGCCGCTATAGGCGGCACACTCACAGCATGCCCCGGCACTACCACAACACTGAGCAATGCCAGCGGCGGGGGCACCTGGAGCAGCGGCAACACTGCTGTTGCAACCATAGGCACTACCACTGGCATAGTAACAGGAGTAACCAGCGGCGTGGCTTCCATAACCTATACAGCATCGACTACCTGCATGGCATTTGCCGAGGTAACAATAAACGCGCTACCTGCAGTACTGACAGGCACTACACCAATTTGCAGCGGAGCCACAACGACATGGAGCAGCGCAACGACGGGCGGCACATGGACCAGCAGCAATACTGCAATAGCGGCAATAGGCGCAACAACGGGCATCATCACCGGCGGCGCTGCAGGCGCAGCCGTGATCACTTATACGCTGCCTACAGGCTGCAGGAGAACAGCCGGTATAACCGTGAACCCGATACCTGCTGCCATAACAGGCACGCTGGCGGTTTGCGAGGAATCAACTGTAACGCTTAGCAATGCAAGCGGCGCCGGGACCTGGAGCAGCAGCAGTACTGCCAATGCCACAATCGGATCGGCCACAGGGTTTGTGAGCGGAGTGAACCAGGGCACAACTACCATAACTTATACAATACCTACTGGATGCTATCGCACAGCCACATTGACGGTAAACCCATTGCCGGCAGATATACTGGGGACTGGCACTGTATGCGTGGGGTCGACGACAACACTCACCAACCCTACGCCGGGCGGCACGTGGATCAGCGCTCTTACTTTTATAGCTACAGCAGGCTCCGCATCGGGCATTATCACCGGTGTGGCTGCGGGAACTACAACTATTAGTTACCGTCTATTTTCCGGCTGCGCTTCAACTACAGTCGTAACTGTAGATGCAATGCCGCCGGCCTCAACCGGTACACTGGCCGTATGCGCAGGAGCTACCACTACCCTTAGCAATACAGCAGCAGGCGGCACCTGGTCTACCACCAGCCCATCTGCAAGCGTGGATGCGGGCGGTGTAGTATCAGGGCTGATAGCTGGCACTGCCAGCATAACTTATGCCCTGTCTACAGGTTGCTACAGAACAACGGTAGTTACTGTAAACGCACTTCCGCCAGCAATCGGCGGCTCATTGACAGTGTGTGCAGGCGCTAACACTACGCTTACTAATACTTCAGTGGGCGGGACATGGGCAAGCAGCAGCAGCATTGCACCTATAGGCGGTTCTAACGGAGTGCTTGCTGGTTTGTCTGCCGGCACATCTAATATTACTTATACAGCGACCACCGGCTGCAGAGCATTTGCAGTAGCTACGGTTAACGCATTGCCGGCTGCCATTACGGGAACCGCGAGAGTATGTATAGGCGAGGTAACAACGCTGACAAGCGCCACTAGCGGCGGCATATGGACATCGAGCAACGCTACCATTGCCACCATCGGCACATCGAGCGGGCTGGTTACCGGAATTGGTGCCGGCACTGCCAACATTACTTACACCGCGGCCACAGGCTGCAGGATAACTGCGCAGGTAACAGTGAACGCTTTACCGCTGCCTATAGGCGGGCCATCTGTAGTATGCCAGGGCCTCACCGCCAACCTTACTAACGGAACAGCCGGCGGCACATGGGTGAGTGGCAATACAGCAATAGCAACAATTACTTCAGGCACCGGCATTGTAACAGGCGTTACTGCCGGCAGCGCAGCGATCACCTATACTATAACATCTACAGGTTGCCGCCGCACGGCTAACGTGACTGTTAACCCTGCCCCGCCAGCAATAACAGGCCCCGGCACTGTATGCGTGGGCTCATCGATAACCCTTGCTAACGACTCAGTTGGCGGCACATGGGTAAGCAGCAGCCCCACCACACTGGCCGTTAACATAAGCACCGGTATAGCCTCGGGACTCACAACAGGCACTGCAACTGTTACCTATACTATAACAACTGGCTGTAAGCGCTTTGCAGTAATTTCTGTAAATGCACTGCCCGCTGTTATCACCGGACCTACACGCGTGTGCCACGGACTGGAGATAACCCTTGCCAATGTAACCACAGGCGGCACATGGAGCAGCAGCGTACCTACAATAGCACCTGTAGGGCCTACAACAGGCGTTGTGACCGGTAGCACACCGGGTGTGACCACTATAATTTATACACTCCCTACGGGCTGCTCGCGCTCTTACAACGTAACAGTGAATGCATTACCGGCTACAATAACGGGAACCACCGTAGTGTGCGCAGGCGCTACCACCACACTGTCCAGTGCTACGGCAGGCGGCTCGTGGAGCAGCAGCAATACTTTTGCATTTGCGGCAGGCAGCGGCGTAATAGCCGGGATTGCTGAAGGCACCGCAGTGATCACTTATACACTGCCAACAGGCTGTATAGCTACTACGACTGTGACGATAAATGCAGTACCAAACGCAATAACCGGCACCGCCTCGCTGTGCGCCGGCACTACTACTACGCTGGCCAGTACTACAGGAGGCGGCTCATGGATGAGCAGCAACACCTCAGTAGCTACTATTGGTGCAACAGGTATAGTAAACGGCATCACAGCCGGCACTAGTACCATATCTTACTCATTGGCTACCGGCTGCAAGCGCACTATCATTGTAAGCGTGAACCCGATACCTGTAGCAATATCCGGCACACTAACGGTATGTGTGGGTGCCACAACAACTTTGCACAACGGAACACCTACAGGCCTGTGGAGCAGCGGCAATACTGCAGTAGCGATCATAGGTACCGGCACCGGTGTAGTTACAGGTGTTGCACCGGGCACATCTAATATTACTTATACTACCGCAGCAGGCTGCACTACAACAACTGCTGTTACCGTTAACGTAGCACCTTCTGCCATCACCGGCACATTTGTTTTGTGCACAGGTGGCTCGGTTACCCTTTCTGACTCAGTAGCGGGCGGCACATGGACCAGCAGCAGCTCGGTAGCAGCAGTCGACCCTATGGGCGGCGTGGTTATAGGTACAGGTGCAGGCACTGCGATCATATCTTACTCCCTGCTCAATGGCTGCCGGAAGGTACAGATAGTGACCGTTAACCCACTTCCTTCTATAATTACCGGCCTTAACTTTGTATGCGTGGGCTCTATAACAACACTTAGCAGCGCCACTACCGGCGGCACATGGAGCAGCAGTGCACCGGCCATCGCTTCATCTACACTTATCACCGGTTATATCTCTGGCGAATCGGCGGGCACGGCTACAATAACTTATACGCTGAGTACTGGCTGCCGCACAACCAAGACCGTTACCGTCAACCCATTACCGGCTTCTATCATCGGCACCGGTATACTATGTGCAGGCGCTACCACCACGCTAAGCGATGCCACACCGGGAGGAACCTGGAGCAGCAGCAATGCCGCCATCTCTGTAGTGGGCAGCACAGGTATAGTGACCGGCGTAGGCGGCGGCACAGCAATAATCAGCTACAGGCTGCCAACAGGCTGCGGCACTACAAAAACTGTTACTGTTAACCCACTGCCATCATCTATCGGCGGCCCGGTAAGCGTATGTGTAGGTGCCTCAATATTCCTGAGCAATGCAGTAGCCGGAGGAACATGGAACAGCAGCAACTCATCTGTAGCCACCATTGACGGATCTGGCAACGTGACGGGCATAGCAGTAGGCACCACGGTAATAACTTACTCGCTTACTACCAGCTGCTATACTGTAAGGACAATAGCCGTGAACCCGCTGCCGGGTGCCGTAGTTGGCGCTACGACTATATGCGCGGGCTCATCATCTACACTGACCAACACAGCGGCCGGCGGCATATGGACAACAGCAAACGCTGCCGTAGCCACCGTGGGTGTATCGTCTGGCATACTCTCCGGTATAGCGGCAGGCTTTACGCAGGTAACGTATACGCTGCCCACGGGCTGCATAGCATCTGCTATGGTATCGGTAAATGCACTGCCTGCGCCAATAGACGGCGGGGCAATAATATGCGCTGATGGCACCACTACCCTATCTGATATTTCCCTGGGTGGCACATGGAGCAGCAGCAGCACCACCGTGGCTACCATAGGCAGCAGCAATGGCGTGGTATCGGGCGTAAGCGCAGGCACCACAGAAATAACATATACGCTGGCAACAGGCTGCAAGCGCACACGAACAATATCCGTGAACCCGCTGCCTGCAGCAATTGATGGCACTACTACCGTATGCGTAGGTACAACCTCTATACTCAGCACCAGCCCATCGGGCGGCGCATGGACCAGCAACGACCCAACAATAGCTACAGCCAGCGTATCGACAGGCGTAATTACCGGCATCAGCGTGGGTACTGTAAATGTGACTTATACTTTACTGACAGGCTGCCGCATAACTACAGTGGTAACAGTGAACGCTACCCCCCCTGCCATTACCGGCACAGGCGCCATATGCGCAGGCTCAACGCTTACAGTTGCCAATGCATCAGCAGGTGGCACATGGGCAACAGGCAGCACATCGGTAGCAACAATTGACCCAACAACAGGCGTAGTAACAGGCATGGCTACAGGCGTAACGGGTGTTACCTATACAATGGCCAGCGGCTGCAGGGTGATATCTTTTGTAACAGTAAGCCTGTCGCCAACAGCTATTACCGGCACTGCCAGGGTATGCCTTGGGCAGACAACAACCCTCGGTGACTTTGTAGGCGGCGGCACATGGAGCAGCAGCAATACTGCCGTTGCAACAGTGGGTGGCACTACAGGTATTGTAACAGGTGCAGGCACCGGCACAGTAACTGTAAACTATACAGTAGGCAGCTGCAGCACGGCCGTTGTAGTAACCGTGAACCTGGCGCCCGGCGCTATTACAGGTACATCAAATATCTGCCAGGGCTCGGCCGTAAACCTGGCCAACAGCGTAGCTGGCGGCGGATGGAGCACCAGCAACATACTGATAGCGCCCATAAATACAACAGGTATTGTAAGCGGCGTGGCACTGGGCACCGCAACTATCACTTATACTATCGGCGCAGATTGTCATGCTACAATGTTGGTTACCGTATCATCGGCTCCGCCACATGCGCAGATAACCATACACCCTGCTGATAACGTAATGTGCTCGAATACGCTTTACCAGAATTTCGGTACGGCCAACGGGCAGCCATCAGGAGTGGTCTATACCTGGAGCACAACAAATGCAACTATCTTCAGGCAGTCTGCCGACAAGCAGTACACGCTGATCAGCTACGAAGGGCCGGGCACCGCGGTGGTACGGTTGTCGTCTACGCTTACCAGCTCAGGATGCGTGCTTGCCGATAGCTTTATAGCATTTGTAAGCCCTACCCTGTCTGCTGTTCCTGAAGTGAACTATTACAGCGATAAACTGGTATGCTCAGACAATACTTCTGATAGCTACCAGTGGGGTTACGATGATAAGATAAGCTACGACTCTACAAAGATTCCGTTCGCTACTTTCCAGGACCTGTTCCTGCCTTCGCCAGACTTTGCGAATAAGAGCTACTGGGTAATGACGAACCACGGCGGCTGCAAGCAAAAAACCTACTACAATATACCTGCAGGTGTAACTACCACTACCGGTGGTGCTGCCGATATCAAGGTATTCCCAAATCCATCGGACTCGAGGATAACGATACAGGTGACCGGTATTGCTAACAACGATAATTTGCAGGCAAGGCTTAGCGATGTATCGGGCAAAGTAATTACCACTATAGAACTAAGCAATGGCAAGGGTACGATGGACGTAAGCGGCCTGGCGCCGGGCACGTATATGACAACCCTATACCAGGACAATATGAAAATAGGTACGCGGATAGTAATAAAGAACTAACCTATCTGAACTTAATGATAAAGAGCGCCCCGTGAACCATTCGCGGGGCGCTTTTTTAGCGCATGCAGCTGGTATAATTTTAGTGCCTTTCTTAGCAAAACGACTCCATGGCTAAGAAAACAAATCCGCGCAAGAAGAATAAAGCATTTGATAACGAACCCGACATACGCCCGAGCTTTTACCCGGGGTCAACGACTCAGGGTGGCTCTAATTTTGGGCAAGGCTCGTCTAACCTCGGCAACAAATCAGCGAAGCAGGGAGATTCAGCCAGCTCGGGTGCAAACTATGATAACGAGCGCTGGGAGGCAGATGACGTAAATACGGGCAATGATGCCCCGCCTAAGCAGAAATAATCTAAGGATACAGCGTACTGAGCTTTTTCAGGGCCTTTGTAATATCTATCCCTTTTGCGGAAACTCCTTTGAATATGTCACCCTGCTCGCGCAAGCGGGCAGGCATATTCTTTATCGTAAAGTCGCTCATTTTCAATCCCTTCTTTACCTCTTCCCAATGCAGCGGTGCCGATACAGTTGCGCCCGGTTTCGGGCGCAGCGAATAAGGTGCTGCTATAGTAGCCTGCGGACGGTTTTGTAAAAAGTCAAGGTACATTTTGCCCCCACGCTTGGAGGTAATGCGCTCGATACTGGTGAACTCCGGCAGCTCAGCATGCACGATCTTCACAATAGCGCGGCCAAATTCTTTGGAGTCTTCGTAGGTGTACTTGCCGCCAAACGGTATGTATATATGCAGGCCCGATGAGCCGGAGGTTTTGCAATGCGATGGCACTCCTATGGCATCGAGCAGCTGTTTTACCACCTGCGCCGTCTGTATCACCTGGTCGAAGGTGTTTTTGTCAGGATCGAGGTCTATGATACACCAATCCGGGTTATCGGGCGATTGTATGCGGCTGCTCCACGGATTGATCTCTATGCACCCCTGCGATGCCATGTAGAGCAGGCTGGCCTCCCCATCGCATACCAGGAACTGCTTTTCGCGCTCATCGTGTTCGCTGTAGTAGGGAAATGTCTTTATCCAGCCGGGTGCCTTGCCTGTTACATCTTTCTGGTAAAACGCCTGGCCATTGATGCCATGCGGGTGCCGAAACAGCGTGTGCGGCCGGTCTTTGAGATAGGGTACCATGTAGGGGGCCACCTGGTAGTAATAGTTGATCACATCGCGCTTGGTGTAGCCCTCCTTTGGCCAGAATACTTTGCTGAGATTGGTAAATTTAAGTTCATGCCCGGTGACCGTCCTTACCTGAGTTTCATCGGTGGGGTTAAGTAAGGTCTTGCGCTCCTTTTTTCCGGGAGCTGTGATGACCTTCTTTTCTTTGAGCGCCGCTGAGCCTTTTACAGCCGTTTGCATTGGCTGTGGCAGTTCCATCTTCACCTCCGCAGCCTTCTTGTCGGGCCGCAGCCCGCGAAACGATGGGTGACGGATAGCGCCATCGCTTGTAAGCTCACGGTAGCTGATCTCTACCACCACTTTGGGCTTCACCCATGTCACCTCTGCTTTGGGCGGATTGGGCCGGAAACGGGAAGGTTTGTTGTACTCCGGCACTTCTGAGAAGGGGCACTTATGAGTTTCCAGCGGGCCAAGCATAGCTAATAACTGCCGCTGCATTGTGGTATTGAAACCTGTGCCTACCGGCCCTATGAATTTAAAAGACTTCCCTTCATACACACCCAGCAGCAATGCGCTAAACAGCTTAGGAGAGTTCTCATTGCGCGTGTACCCACCTATTACCGCTTCCTGGTGCTTCTCAGTCTTTATTTTCAGCCATTCTTTAGAGCGTGCGCCCGGGGCATACGTGCTACCTTCTTTCTTGGCTATAATTCCTTCCAAGCCCATTTGCTCTGCAAGCCTGAAGAACTCCTTAGCATCGGCATCGAAGGTGCGGCTCATTCTTATAATGCCGTTATCCGGCAGCAAATCCTCCAGCAGCTTTTTACGCAGGGAGAGCGGTTCATTCATAAGGTCATTACCGTCGTACCAAAGCACATCAAAGACATAGAACACCAGCTCTCCATCATCTTCGCTTCGCCAGGTTTGCAGCGCGCCAAAGTCGGCGAGGCCATTTTTGTCGAGCACTACTATTTCACCGTCCAGGATAACATCTGTATTCCATTCGCTGAGTGCGTCGAATACCGGGTAAAACTTATCGTTGAATGATTTATTATTTCGAGAGCGGAGTTCTACGCCGCTCTTACTGACGTATGCCAGCGCCCTGTAGCCATCCCATTTTACTTCGTACAGCCAGCCAGGGGCGTCAATTGGTTCGCTAACGAGGGTAGCAAGCATAGGAGCAATATCAGCGGGTTGCTCAGTTGCTTTGCCTGCCGCCTGCTTCGTATTGGTCCGCTTCATAGTGGATATTATTTAAGGGGTACTACAACTCCAGACTCTTTAAGCGCATTCACCAGCCGCTCATTCAATATCATGCGCGCATCTTCGAAGCCGTGGGCATTGAGCCACATGTTAGACATTACTTTGTAGCCATTTTCTGTAATGCCCGATACCCCGATGCGTGCAACAGGATCTTTCAGCACATCAGCTGAGCTTGAGATAGCCTCCTGGAGAACGGCCTTAACCTGGGCAAGGTCGGTATTGAAATTGAATTGCAATTCAATATCCAGTCTCCGCGAACCTATACGTGTGATGTTGACTATAACCTCATTAGACAGCTTACCGTTGGGCACCACTACGGTGCGCTTGTCGTAGGTGGTGATGACCGTATAGAAAATGCGAATTGAAGTAACGGTGCCCTCAAAACCCTGGGCGATAATGTTATCGCCTATAATGAAAGGCTTCAATAAAAGTATAAGGATGCCGCTGGCGAAATTCTGCAGCGTGCCCGATAATGCAAGGCCCGCCGCCGCGCCAAAAGCAGCAATAACGGCAGCAAATACAGTGAGCTGTATACCCAGCACCTGCATGATGAAAAAGAAGAGTGCTACATAGAGGGCTGTGAATATGAGGCTCTCAAAGAATGGCCGCAAAGAAGAATGTACATCCTTCTTGTCCATAGAGCTGATAACCTTCCGGCGGATAAGCCTGATGGCCCAAAGGCCGAATACCAGCAATAGAATAGCCAGAATGAGCTTTGGCCCAAAGACCAAAGCCCAATCCAGCGCTTTATCATAAAATCTTACTACTTGTCGGTTGATCATTTGTGCTACTTCTGCAGCCTACCCTCTCCTTCAGTTAGAAAATACTGTTGAAGCGCTTTTATGCATTTCCTGCAGCAGGGATCTTACTTCGATAAAAGATGCCTGGCAATAGGTGGCGGCTGATATATTAGAACCCACCTTTATAGTAATGGTATCCTTGGGCAACGCCTTAAACATATCCTCATCGGTGGTATCATCGCCTATAGCCATTATGAAGTCATAGTCGCCCTTGTCCACGAGCTGCATGGCGGCCTTGCCTTTGTTAACTACATTACTTTTCACCTCTATCACCTTGCTGCCCTCCATTATATCCACCGTAGTGGTATTGATCTTGCTGCGCAGCTCGTAAATAACTTTTTTCACGGTATCCTCACCTACCGACTTCTCAGCAGCCCTGTAGTGCCACGCTATAGAGTAGCTCTTCTCTTCTATAAACGAACCGGGCACAGCCATAGTGTAAGATGCAAAGGTGTTGGTGACAGCCTTTTTCCAGTCCGTTTTCAATCCGGGGTGGCTAAACCATTTTTTGTTTCTTTCGCGGTATTGTGCGCCATGCTCTGCAATGATCTCTATTGGCAGGTGACCGAGCCATTTAGTAAGTGTGGCGCTATCGCGGCCGCTGATGATAACAATGTTATTGCGCTTGTCTGAGGCCATGTTCTCCAGCAGCTGCAGCAGCGCTTTGTCGGGGCACGCGTCTTCTGTCTTTTTAAAGAAGGGCACTATCGTTCCATCGTAGTCGAGTAGTATCAGCCGCTTTTGCGCATAGGCGTAGCGAGAGTCAATTTGCTCCAGCACGGCAGCGTTTACCGGCTCGCATACATTTACAGGATGTTCGTTCACAGTATCTGTTATTGCTTTTAAGAAACGGGAAGCCCAGTTAAAAATATCAGCATTTTGTATGAGCTGCTGCATATTTGCCATACGAGCCTTTTTCTCTTTCAGTGGCATCATAAGTCCTTCATAGATCCTGGCAGCGTATTCTTCGATGTCGTTAGGATTAAGGATGAGCGCATCTGTAAGCTCACGTGCTGCACCTGCAGTTTCGCTGAGCAGCAATACGCCGTTTCCGTCCGTCTTGCTCGCTACATACTCCTTGCTCACGAGGTTCATACCATCGCGCAGTGGTGTCACTAGCGCCAGGTCGGCAGACTTGTACAATGCAGACAGCGTATTTGGCGGCATAGAGCGGTAGTGGTGGTGAATAGGCTGCCAGTCGAGCGTAGCATATTTACCATTGATCTCGCTCACCACTTTATTCATTTCTTCTTTAAGTTCCTTGTAGTTTTTTACCGTATCGCGGGATGGCACTACCAGGTGGAATAAAGTCACCTTCTCCAGCCACTCCGGATGCTTATCGAGGAAGTGAGCGAAGGCCTTGAGGCGTTGTATGATACCCTTGCTATAGTCCAGGCGGTCTACCGAAACTGCTAGCTTGGTGTTAATACGTTTTTGTATCTTCTTAGCCGCTACAATTGTTGCGTCCTCTTTCGCCAGATCCTTGTATTTATTATAGTCGATGCTTATAGGGAATGCATCTGCGCGCACTACCCTATCGTTAAGCAGTATTTCGTTTTCAGTGCGGTTAACGCCCAGTATACTTGCTGTGGCTGCCAGGAAATTCTCATTGTCCTCAGCGGTCTGGAAGCCTACAGTATCTGCTCCGAGCAATCCTTTAAGTACTTCAGCACGCCATGGCAGCGAACGGAATATTTCGTAAGAAGGGAAAGGGATGTGCTGAAAATAGCCGATAGTGATGCCCGGAAGTGCTTCGCGCAGCATCTGCGGCACCAGCATTAGCTGGTAATCGTTCACCCAAACGATATCATCAGCAGTAGCATGTTTTAAGACTTCATTGGCAAATTTTTGATTTACCGATTTATAAGTCTCCCAGTACTTGAGGTCATAAACGCATGAAGTGGGGAAATAATGAAACAGTGGCCAAATTGTTTCGTTCGAAAATCCCTCATAATAATTGGCGATCTCTGTTTTATTCAAAAAAACGGGATGCAAATTCATATCATTCAGGTCTTCCCTGATGGCCGCTTTTTCATTTTCATGCACTTCCGCACCAGCCCAGCCGATCCACAGGTTCTCATAAGCACCAAAGACGCTGCTTAAGCCGGTAGCAAGCCCGCCTTCGCTGGTGGTGTACACCATCTTACCATTTGTGAACGATATCTTAACCGGTAACCGGTTTGATACGTTAATGATGCGTTTGCCTTTTAGCTCGTTGGTCCTCATCCGTCTTATCCTTTATTTCCTTTAATCTATAAAAGAGTATGCCACCCGAGCTAACAGTATGGTTAATAAATAGCTGGTAACATTTTCACAATATGTTTTTACATATTAGCTTTCAGCCCTTAACACCATATTGTGAAATTTACTGAGTATAATATCTTGGAGAGGCATTCCTTTGCACTACATCATTTTTGCATTTCATTAAATAAACCCGCAAAAAAGCCCCAACTTTTCTTTCATTAACAATTGGGGTTTAGGTAATATACACGTGCCGCAATTCCACAGTTATAACCCCATGGGGAATAAATTGTGTAGTAATTCTGCTATTACCACCCTGCGCTACAGGTGCTCTTTCATCCAGAATAGTGTGTCTACTCCGTCAGCATAGTGAGCCGCCGCGATGTTATTACCGAGGTGGATGTTCTTCCAGCGATAGTCAATTGATAGGGTATCAATATCAGCTTTACGCAGTGGCCATTCCTGGTGATGTATAGGGAAGCGGTAAATGCCGCTGCCATTTTGCTGGTAAGTGCAGTAGCGCTCGGTCAGCCATCTGTCGAGTTCCGTTTTATCGGTTAGATATTGGCCGGACCTGTGTTCCAGGCGCAGTGTGCTTTGCGGCTCATGACCTGCACCATTATATATTATCTGGTTGTCCGTGACAGTTATCTGTGACTTATGATAAGGCAAGCCCGCTGCCCGATGAAACAGCACCGGCAGCAGCTTATTGACATGAATATGCAGGAACACAGTTCCGGGGTGCCGGCCGTCGGTAACATAGGTGCGCAGGTTCATCTCGTGAAAATGAGCAATACCGGGTAATGAAGGCAGGAACCGAAGGTGCATATTATATACCTGGAATGGCACCAGCGAGAGCCACGCACTGCCATCAAAAGTATCGAGATGTAGCCTTTCGTGCTGTGGTATCAGCGACCGGATAATCGCAGGCTCTATCGCCAGTGCAGAAAGAGCACATTTCGCCACGACTGGTGCAGCAGCCAGGGCGTGCGCGGCAGGGGGTATGGCCGGTGTGCGGTGTGCCTCAGTATTTCGGAAGGCTTTGTACAATGAATGCTCATATTCATATAAATCTACAATTTCATACCTCATGCAGTCTGACGTAGTGCGCACTTTATCAGGCACTTGCTTCATTATTGCTGGTACGAATTTTATTGCAAACACAAATAACAGCACAATTTATGGGCGGCAGGTAAAAAGCTTATGGCTTTAGTCTGCCTTATCTGTATTAAATACACACACTACTTATATGGAGCGCACTGCCATGAAAAGAGTAATCATCAATGGTATATCACCAGTGGTTGATAATGGCCTATATCCGGCAAAAACGATTGTAGATCAACGCATTGAAGTGTCCGTCAACCTGTTTGCAGACGGCCATGACGAGCTGGGCGGCAGTATGCTTATCAAGCATACGTCTGAAAAAACATGGAAGGAGCATAGCCTCGAAGCTGCCGGTAACGACTGCTGGAAAGCATCTTTTATTCCAACACAATTAGGTATCTATCAATACAGGGTGCAGGGATGGATAGACCATTTTGCTACATGGCAGAAAGGCATCACCAAGAAATATAAAGCCGGCCTGGACGTAAAGGTAGAGCTGGAGATAGGCTGGCAGCTGGCTGAGGGGGTGGCCGCACGGACTAAAGGAAAAGATAAGACTGCCATAACCAAATGGGTAAATGAGCTGAAAGGCGCAACAGATGATAGCGAGGCTATGAGCATAGCGACAGACACGGCAATAGCATCGCTGCTGTGCAGGTGCCGCGATAAAAATGCCGTTACCCTGCACCCGGATACTTTTTCTATACTCGTAGACCCTAAGCGGGCAGAATTCAGCACATGGTATGAGCTCTTCCCAAGGTCGGCCGCGACAACAGCCGATACCCACGGCACCTTTAAAGACGTGAAGGCCCTGGTACCCGGAATTGCTAATATGGGTTTTGATGTGATCTACCTGCCACCCATACACCCCATAGGGGAAAAGAACCGCAAGGGTAAAAACAACTCACTTACTACGCAGCCGGGCGACCCTGGCTCTCCGTGGGCCATAGGCAGCAAAGATGGCGGACATAAATCAATACACCCTGAGCTAGGATCACTCAAAGACTTCAAAGCACTGGTAGATGAGTGCAAAAAGCACAATATAGAGATAGCGCTTGACATTGCTTTTCAATGCGCACCCGATCACCCCTATGTGGCGCTGCATCCCCAGTGGTTCAAATGGCGGCCCGATGGCACGGTGCAGTACGCAGAGAACCCACCAAAAAAATATGAGGACATCCTCCCCTTCAACTTCGAGACAGAAGACTGGGAAGCGCTTTGGAACGAGCTGAAGAGCGTAATAGAATACTGGATAGATAAGGGCGTAAACATCTTCCGTGTAGATAACCCGCACACCAAGGCCCTCGCATTTTGGGAGTGGATGATAGCAGAAGTAAAGCGCGACAACCCACAGGTGCTCTTTCTTGCAGAAGCATTCACCCGGCCGCGCATCATGGAGCACCTTGCCAAGTCGGGCTTCTCGCAATCTTACACTTACTTCACCTGGCGGAATACGAAGGAGGAGCTGGAGCAATACATGACCGAGTTGACGAAGACTAATTCACGTCATTTCTTCCGGCCAAATTTCTGGCCGAATACGCCTGACATACTTCCTCCCGAGATAACAGCAGGCGGCGAAACTGCGCACATTATGCGGCTTATCCTCGCTGCTACACTTTCATCGAACTACGGCCTTTATGGGCCGGTGTATGAATATGGCCTTACCGAGCCAATGCCGGGAAAAGAAGAATATATACACAACGAGAAGTATGAGATAAAGCAGTGGGACTGGGACCGCTACAGCAAGATAAAAGAGGTGATGATACGTGTGAACAGGATACGCAAAGATAACCCTGCCCTGCATAGCACCTGGAATATAGAGCTGGCACAAACGACCAATGAGAACATCATCTGCTACGCAAAGGCTAGCGAGGACCGCAGTAACATACTTATAATAGTAGTGAACCTGGACCCGCATGGCACACATGCAGGCACCGTGAAGGTACCTCTTTACAAATTTGGCTTTGAGCATGGGAGCTACCGCGTGACTGACCTGCTTAGCGGCGATAAATATAACTGGAGCAGCGAGTGGAACTTTGTTTCGCTCAATCCACACGACTTACCTGCACACATACTAAGAATAGAACAATAAATCACACACACTTCTATGGCTGACAAGCACACAAAACCATTAGGCAAAAATCTGCATTGGTACAAAGATGCGATCATTTACGAGCTGCACATAAAAGCGTTCCGCGATGGAAATGGCGATGGCATCGGTGACTTCGAGGGCTTGCTCGAAAAGCTCGACTACCTGCAATACCTGGGCGTCACGGCCATATGGCTGCTGCCCTTCTACCCATCGCCCCTGCGCGATGATGGCTATGATATAGCCGACTACTATACCATAAATCCATCGTACGGTACTATAAAGGACTTCAAGAAACTACTGAAGGAGGCGCATAGGCGTGGCCTTAAGGTGATCACTGAGCTGGTTATCAACCACACATCTGATCAGCATCCCTGGTTCCAGCGTGCGCGCAAAGCGCCCAAGGGCTCACCGGAGCGCGACTACTATGTGTGGACAGACGATGCCAAACAGTTCAAAGATGCACGTATTATATTCCAGGACTTTGAGGCTTCGAACTGGACGTATGATCCCGTGGCACAGCAATACTATTGGCACCGCTTCTTCAACCACCAGCCCGATCTCAACTTCGACAACCCTGTTGTACAGGAAGAAGTGTTCAAGGTACTGGACTACTGGTGCGAAATGGGCGTTGACGGCTTTAGGCTCGATGCGGTTCCATACCTATTTGAGCGCGAAGGCACCAACTGCGAAAATCTCCCTGAGACGCACGCCTTCCTGAAAAAACTGCGCGCGCACGTAGACAGCACCTATCCCGAAACGCTGCTGCTGGCTGAGGCCAACATGTGGCCCGAAGATTCCGCACACTACTTTGGCGATGGTGATGAGTGCCACATGAACTATCACTTCCCTATTATGCCGCGCATGTTCATGGCGCTGCAAATGGAAGAGAGTTACCCGATCACCGACATTTTTGAGCAGACGCCGGCAATCCCTGAGTCGTGCCAGTGGGCTATCTTCCTGCGCAACCATGATGAGCTGACGCTGGAGATGGTGACCGACGAAGAGCGCGACTACATGTATAAGGCTTATGTGAAGGACCCCAAAGCCCGCATCAACCTCGGCATCCGCCACCGCCTGGCACCACTGATGGATAACAACCGCAGGAAGATAGAGCTGATGAATTATCTCCTCTTCTCGCTGCCGGGCACACCAGTGCTGTACTATGGCGATGAGATAGGTATGGGCGACAACTACTATCTTGGTGACCGCGACGGTGTGCGCACACCCATGCAGTGGTCGGCCGACCGCAATGCCGGCTTCTCTGAGGCAAACCCCCAACAGCTTTACCTGCCGGTGATACTCGATCCGCTCTATCACTACCAATCGGTAAACACTGAGCTGCAGAAAAAGAACACTTCATCGCTGCTGTGGTCTATGAAGCGTATGATAGAGGTGCGCAAAAAGTATCTCGCTTTTGGCCGTGGTGATATGAAATTCATCAACTGCGAAAACCCGAAAGTATTTGCATTTACACGAAGCTATAAAGACGAAGTAATACTGGTGCTGGTCAACCTGTCGCGCTTCTCGCAACCTGCCGAGCTCGACCTCTCGGATTACAGTGGCTATCACCTGGTAGAAGTTTTCAGCAACAACCGTTTTCCGGCTGTTAAAAATGACACGCCTTACTTCTTTACGCTGAGCCAGTATGAGTGCCAGTGGTTCGTGCTGCAAAAAGCTACTGCAGACGTGCAGAGCGAACCAAGTGACTATGTAGCCGAGATAGAGCAGTGGGACGATATGCTGTCTAATGTAGTAGCCGAGGAGCTCGCAGCATCGGTATTGCCTGCCTACCTTATGAAGCAGCGCTGGTTTGGCGGTAAGGCGCGCAGTGTGCAGACTATCCGTATCTCAGATATCGCAGAGATCCCGTTAGAGAAGCTAAGCGCTATGCTGCTGCTGATAGAGGTGATCTACAAAAGCGGCCTGCCCGACACCTACCAGCTGCCGGTGGCTTTTGCAAAGGGCGGCAATGCAGCCAAAATAAAAGAAGACCATCCCGGCGCGGTCATTCACGAGCTGAAGGTGGGAGATGATGCCGGCATACTGTATGACGCATATTATAACCATGAGCTGCTGCAAACCATTGCAAAGCACATGAGCGGCAACCATGCGCTGGAAGTAAACGAACATGAAGCCATCAACTTTAGCGGGAGCAAGGCCTTAAAGGCACACGTGAAGGAGAAGGAGCACATAAAGCCGAAATTATTGTCTGTAGAGCAGAGCAATACATCAGTGATATTTGACAACAAATTCTTCCTGAAGCTCTACAGGAAAGTAGACAGGAGCATTAACCCCGATGTGGAAATTTCTAAGTTTCTTACGGAGCACACAGAATTTACGCATACCCCCGCTTATGTGGGCGCTATAGAGTGGACCTCATCGCGCGGCACCTTAGTGCTGGGGATGATGCAGGAAGTGGTGGAAAATAATGTAGATGGCTGGAGCTATATGCTCGACAAGCTGAGCGCATTTAATGAAGCCATACTTTCTGACAACAATAGGAGCCGGCAAATGCCGCAGCTGAAGGGCGGCTTGCTTACACCAGTGGTTTACGAAGAACTTGCACCCAACCTGCAAGAGCTGCTCGATGCTACTGTAGCAGAGCGGGTAAGGCTGTTAGCGGTGCGGACCGCAGAGATGCACCTGGCTCTTGCCTCCACAGACGAGCTGCCTGATTTTAAACCGGAACCATTCTCCTTGCACTACCAACGTTCCCTGTTCTCATCATTCCAGGCATTAGTGCGCACATCCTACCAGGCGCTTAGCAAAAATATGCATAAGCTGCCTGCACATGTAAAGCCTGAGGCAGAAACGGTGGCACGCATGAAAGACGATGTGCTGCGCCAGCTAAAGAAAATATACCGCAGGAAATTTGACACGGTGAAAATACGCATACACGGCGACTACCACCTGGGGCAAACCCTGTTTACCGGCAAGGACATCACGATACTCGACTTTGAAGGAGAGCCATCGCGCAGCTACAGCGAGCGCCGCCTCAAAAGGTCGGCCCTGCGCGATGTGGCTGGCATGATACGCTCATTCCACTACGCAGCATTCAGCAGCCTGCTGCAAAACAAAGGCCTGCAGGAGAACGATATAAAAACACTTACTCCATACGTGGAGCAATGGTATCACTACATGTCAGGCATATTCCTCACAGCATACCTGGAGGTGATGAAGGGCAGCATTGTATTGCCTGCCGAGAAGGCCGACCTGGAGGTGATGCTGCATACCTACATCCTCGAAAAGGCGATATACGAGCTATACTACGAGCTCAATAACCGCCCCGACTGGATAATAATACCACTGCGGGGCATACAGTCTATAATGAATGAAAAGGGAAACCAGGGATAAGAACATGGAAGCACCAGGCAAAGTATCGGTGACAGGCACGCATTTTTCGCTATTCACCGAATACGATATAGAGCTCTTCAAAGCCGGCAGGCAATACCGGCTATACGAGCGGTTTGGCGCGCACCTTGTAACCCACAATGGGGTACAGGGCGTGTACTTCGCCGTGTGGGCGCCTAATGCAAAGTATGTTTCGGTTATTGGTAATTTCAATTGCTGGGACCGCCACAGCCATCATATGCATGTTCGCTGGGATAGCACAGGCATATGGGAGCTTTTTGTACCCTTTCTGGGCAATGCTGAATACTACAAATACTACATCGAAGCCAACAGCGGGTATAGTGTTGAAAAAGGCGACCCTTATGCAACGCACTGGGAAACTGCGCCAAACACCTCGTCCATAGTATGGCACCGGAACATGGAGTGGACCGATGATAAATGGATGAAGGAACGCAAAGAAAAAAACTGGCAGCAGCAACCGATATCAGTTTATGAAGTACACCTTGGTTCATGGCGCAGAAAGGAAGAGGATGGACGCTTTCTTACTTACCGCGAAATGGCCGCAGAGCTGCCCGCCTATTGCCGTTACATGGGTTTTACCCATGTGGAGCTGATGCCTGTAATGGAGCATCCGTTCTATGGGTCATGGGGCTACCAGATCACCGGGTACTTTGCCCCTTCCAGCCGCTTTGGCACGCCGCAGGACTTTGCCTTTCTTATTAATGAGCTGCACTGCGCGGGTATTGGCGTTATACTGGATTGGGTGCCCTCACACTTCCCCGATGATGAGCATGGCCTGAGCTATTTTGACGGCACCCAGCTGTATGAGCACCCCGACCCCACCAAGGGCTTTCACCCCGACTGGAAGAGCTACATATTCAACTACAGCCGCAATGAGGTAAAGGCATTCCTGATCTCCAATGCGCTCTACTGGCTCGATCAATACCATATCGACGGATTGCGTGTAGATGCAGTGGCATCTATGCTGTACCTCGACTATTCGCGCAACCACGGCGAGTGGTCGCCTAATGAATACGGAGGCCGTGAGAACCTGGAGTCAATGCGTTTCCTCATTGAGTTCAACGATGCCGTTCATGCACACCACAGCGATACTATAACGATCGCTGAGGAGTCTTCATCGTGGCCGGGCGTTACCCGGCCTACCGCATACGGTGGCCTGGGCTTTGATATGAAGTGGATGATGGGCTGGATGCACGATACACTACAGTATTTCGCCTACGACCCCGTATACCGCAGCTATCACCAAAACAACCTCACCTTCAACATTTACTATGCATTCTCAGAGAAGTTCACGCTGCCACTTTCTCACGATGAGGTAGTGTATGGCAAGCGCTCCCTCATCAACAAAATGCCCGGCGACAGCTGGCAGCAGTTTGCCAACCTGCGGCTGCTTTATGGCTACATGTATGGCCACCCCGGCGCCAAGCTGATATTTATGGGCGGTGAGTTTGCGCAGCGCCACGAGTGGCGGCACGACTTCAGCCTCGACTGGGATGAGAACAACAACCCATCGCACAACGGCATACAGCGGTTCGTGAAGGACCTAAATGAGCTCTATAAGAGTAAGCCTGCGTGGCACCAATATAACTTCAGCCCGCAGGGTTTTGAATGGATCGACTTTGACGATACGAGCAACTGCGTTATCAGCTGGCTGCGAAAAGGTAACGATAACGAGTTCCTGGTATTCATCTGCAACTTTACACCGGTAGTGCGTGAGAACTATAGAGTAGGTGTGCCGGAGCGTGGATACTACAAGGAATTACTCAACTCAGATTGGTCGGGCTATGGGGGCAGCAATGTATATAACTACGGACAAGTAGAGACCGCGCCCATCCCGCGCCATGGCAAGGCTCACTCTATGTCGCTGACACTGCCGCCACTGGCTATGCTGGTACTGGAGTGGAACGGCGATAACCTTTAGTGTTATGCCAACCTTATTTTGTCTTGCCGGTACGTTGTTACAGCCCAGTTCTGCGTCTCACACCTTTGGATTTTAACCTTTCCCTTTTGACTTAGCCCTTGCTTGCTACCGCCTGTTAAATAATGTCACCCAGTTCAGCAGTTGCTTTTCTATGTCGCTGTCAAGGGCATCCTCCGGCAGGCGCCACAGCCAGTTGTTCTTCGCACTGCCCGGTGTGTTCATACGCGCGCGTTCATCAAGGCCCAGCACATCCTGCATAGGCAGTATTGCCGTATCGGCTATAGATGCATAAGCCAGCCGGGCCATTGCCGTGTGCACATTGTCCTCATCAACACCTATACCCAGGTACTGTTTCATGCGTTTATGATCTGCCTTTTTTGTTTCCCCGTTATACCAGCCTATCGTGGTATTGTTATCGTGCGTGCCGGAGTATACAATGCAATTCTTTGGATAGTTATGCGGTATATCTACCGAATGCGGCAGGTTATCGCCCCATGCAAACTGCAGCACCTTCATACCGGGCAAGCCTGTTTCGTTGCGCAGCCTGTATACATCATCCATATTATCGCCCAGGTCTTCTGCGACAAAGGGCAACCCTCCCAGCGCATCCTTCACAGTGTTGAAGAACTCCATGCCCGGGCCTTTGATCCATTCGCCATTGCGCGCCGTCTCCTCCCCTGCAGGCACCTGCCAGTAAGCTTCGAAGGCCCTAAAGTGATCGAGCCGAACGAGATCGAACTGCTCAAGATTTTTGCGCAGGCGATCAACCCACCATTTATAGCTGTCTTGTTTCAGCACATCCCAGTTATATGTAGGCATACCCCACAGCTGCCCATCCTCACTGAAGTAGTCGGGTGGCACGCCCGCTACACCGGTCATATTCCTTGCATCATCAAGGCAAAATATGCCGGGGTTAGCCCACACATCGGCCGATTCGTAGCTTACATAGAATGGCATATCGCCCAGTAACGCTACGCCCATTGCAGCACTATACTTCTTCAACTGCTCCCATTGCTTCGCAACTATATATTGCCCCCACTTGCGCATGTCTATACTTTCAATATGCGATTGCCTGAAGTGGTCAAGCGCTTCCGCATTCCGCCATTTATATTCGTCAGGCCACTGGTGCCACGCGGCCTCATCGTGGTGTTCCTGCAGCACCTTGTAGAGCACAAAGTCATTCAGCCAATATGCCTCTCTATCGCAAAAGGCATTGAAGCCCTGGCGCAATGCCGGAAAATCTCCATCCGCAAATCGCGACCATGCAATTTCTAATAGTGCGTGCTTTGCCTTCGCTGCCTTTTTATAGTCGATAGAATCCCCGCCCTTTACGCGATGATCCTTTAGCTCCTGCTCATTTAGCAAGCCATCTTCCAGCAACAGCTCAGGGCTTATCAGCAGCGGGTTTGCAGCCATGCTCGATACGGAGCTGTAAGGCGAATAGCCCATCTTTGCCTCTGTGGGGTTTAGTGGCAGCAGCTGCCAGTATCGCTGCCCGCTGCGATGCAGGAAGTCAATGAACGAGGTAGCACCACTGCCAAAGTCACCAATACCGTAATCGCTGTGCAGCGAAAATACCGGCAACAAAATACCTGCAGACCGTTTGTTCATAGTCGTTTCAAATTTTAGTAGTGCAAAAGGTAATTCACTAAACAGGTCTTTGACTTCCAGTTTCCCGTTGGCTTTTCCTTTTGTACGTGTAAGTATATTGCTATACCCGGCGGGCATGTGCTCCGGTAACTGTACCGCCGTATCCTTCCAATCAATGTTGCTAATGCTACCCCCATATTTGGCTGCAATCTCGTAAGTATGCAGTGGCAGCACCACTACTACATAGGTGTTCGCATAGTGGCGGGCATATGCTATCAGCGCGTCTTTATACTTCCCTTCGGTCTTCAGCGGCAGATACGTTCCTTCTCTATACAGCTGCTCCCCCTTCATTCGTTCGGCCATCAGCTTTTGCGTCAGCCACAGTTTTATTTTCCCGGTGTACCGGTCATGCCATAGTGTGCTTAGTATTGCAGCATCAGCCGTGTTGCTTCTTACCTCACCAAGCATCCGGGTACGTACATTGTAGTCTACTGCGGTCCTGTTGTCCGGGTCTACCATCTTCAGGTCCCATAGCTCATTGCCCTGGTACAGATCTGGTATGCCGGGACACGTATACTTGAGTACCACCTGCGATAGCGAGTTCACAATACCATGGTCAACTATTTTTTCCAAAAATATTTCAAACGATCTTAAGAAGGAATGCGATGGATCAAGTAGCGCATCGATAAATTTACTCACCGCCTGCTCGTAGCCGGTAGCCGGCTCAGCCCAATTGGTGTGCCGCTTTGCCTCGCGCAAAGCTTTTTCTACGTAGGCTTTAAACCGTTCGCTGAAATGCTCCGGCCCGCTGCCGGGCATAGGATAAAAGGCCACCAGCGACTGATAAATAAAATACGCTTCGTTACTATCAGGTATCCCTCCGGTTAATAGCGGTTTGTTCAGCTCTTGCCATTCCGTCACAGCAGCAAGCCATTCGTCGCCCATGTCTGATATAACGTTAAGGCGCATCCTCGCATCCTCTCCCCTCTTAGTATCGTGTGTGGCTGTGGCATTCAGCGTCTGCGACCATTTGCTTTGGCGCTGCTGCATAAAATGATGGAAGGCTTTAAGTTTTATGCCAAATGCAGCAGGGCTGTCGCCAACCTCGTTGTGTGCAATGAAAGCATTGTAAGTATACATCAGCGTGTCTTCAACACCCTTCGCCATCAGTGGCCCGGAGTACTGCATACACCGCATGTAAAACTTAGCGACCTTGTTGTTGTAATGATCATTCCTGTTGCGGGGCTCCTGCAGCAATACATGCTCCAGCACATCTATTGCAGCTTTCAGGTCTGGCCTGCTTTTCCGGGTGTTGCCCAGGGTCACCTCTACGGCCCGCGTTTCTGTTGCGCCCAGAGGAAACTTGTTGCCGTAGTACCTGTATACCGGGCAGTGTACCAGGAACTCTCCTATCGCCATCTTCAGTTCGTCAGGAGCCACTTTTGCTAATTCGAAATCGGCAGTAAGGTCAAGCTCTAAAAACAGCTCACACAAGTTATCAAGGTCACCTGAAAAGTGCTGGTGCAGCATATCAGCTTGCTTGTCGTGTACCTCTTGCTCATACGATGCAGCCTCATTGCCTATTTGCTTATAAAAAGCGGCAAGGGCTTTCTTGTTGCTGCTTTCGGTAAACAGATTATTCGCTACCGCGAGAAAATCATAGCCTGTAGTACCTTGTATCGGCCAGTGTGAAGGCAACTCCTCTTTGTGCTCCAGTATTTTCTCTACGCATATATACACGTCCGGTCCGGCGAGATCGCGCAATTTCTGCAGGTAGCCTGTGGGGTCATATAAGCCGTCAACGTGGTCTACCCTCAGTCCTTGAAATACCTGCTCATCCAGCAATTGCTTTACCAGCTGGTGATAGTCATCAAATACCTCGTTGTTCTGCATGTTCAGGCTTATAAGCCCGTTTATAGTGAAGAAGCGCCTGTAGTTAATGTGCCTGTCTGTTTTCTGCCACCTGCATAGCATGTAGAATTGCTCATCTGCTATGGCACGCAACGCTTCGATATCTACGTTAGTTGCGGCCAGCCGGTCGTCAATATAACTTTTTATCTCGCTGTTGTTTTCATAGCTGTAGGCCAATGTATTCATCAATTCACCCGGATCGTCCATAGCGGCCTTTACTGCGTCAGGCATATTTCCGGCCTCCAATAGGTAACTGTATGTGGTGTACTGCAACGGAAAATAGCTCTCATAATACTTGAACGCAAAACCTCCGTTACGATATACGATACTGAGCTCCTTCCTCTCTGTTACAGCTGCCAGGCTATCTCCCAAAAACGGAGCCATGATCTTCCGGTCGCTGCTTAACACAAGATCAAAGTAAGACACATACTGCGATGCTGTTCCCTTCTCCAGCACATCCATCAGCCACTGGTTGTCGTGGTGATAGGCCATGTGGTTGGGCACTATATCCTGTAGCCAGTTAATACCGGCACTCTTCAACCTGCCACTTATCGTGCGCAGCTGTTCCATGGTGCCTATTTCCGGGTTTACGGCCAGCGGATCTGTGACATCGTATCCATGCACGCTGCCGGGTACCGCTTTAAAAATGGGCGAAGCGTATATGGTTTTTACGCCAAGCTCCCGGAGGTAAGGCAATATATTTTCCAGGTCAGTAAAGGCAAAACCCTTATGAAACTGTATGCGATAAGTGTTGACAAGATCAGTCATTAAGCTGCGTTTGCGGGGTTACTTTTTAAGACTATTACAGACCTGCCCTTTACCTCAATTTCGCTTTCTTCATAATACCCTTTCTCCTCCGCGCCCGTGTCATAGGTATCTATTATTTTTGTCCAGCCGGTGCCGTACTTTTTAGGCGGCAGCTTATACATGAGGTCGCCTTCATAGGCGTTAAATATGATGTAGAAATCGTCGTCCGTCAGCTTCTCGCCATGCGTACCGGGGAAACGTATCGCCTTGCCGTTCAGGTATATCGCCAGTGATTTGGCATAACCCTGCACCCAGTCTTCTTCAGACATCTCTTCGCCGCCCGGCTTGAACCATGCTATATCCTCAACACCCGTGCCCCGTATCTTTTGCCCCTGGAACCAGCGCCTCCTGCAAAACACAGGGTGGTCGGTCCTCAGCTTTATCAGTTTTTTTGTGAACTCCAGTAACTCCTGGTCGGTTTGCTCCCAGTTAAGCCATGAGATCTCATTGTCCTGGCAGTAAGCGTTATTATTTCCGCCCTGCGTTCTGCCTATCTCATCGCCTGCCACCATCATCGGCACACCTTGCGAAAGGAACAGCGTAGTGAGGAAGTTCCGCTTCTGCTGTTTTCTCAGGTTCACTATGTCCGTATCTTCTGTTGGTCCTTCCACCCCGCAGTTCCACGAGCGGTTGTGGCTGTCGCCATCGTTGTTGTTTTCTCCGTTGGCCTCGTTGTGCTTCTCATTGTAAGATACCAGGTCTTCGAGTGTAAAGCCATCGTGCGCAGTGATAAAATTGATGCTGGCCGTTGGCCTGCGCGAGTCGTCTTTATACAAGTCTGAGCTACCCGTGAAGCGCTCGGCAAACTCGCCCAGCATACTATCTGCCCCGCGCCAGAAGTCGCGCATGCAATCTCTGTACTTGCCATTCCATTCAGACCAGCCCGATGGGAAATTACCCACCTGGTAGCCCCCCTCTCCTATGTCCCATGGCTCGGCTATCAGCTTAGCCTGCGATATCACAGGGTCCTGGAATATGATGTTGAAGAATGATCCGAGCATGTCTACTTCATGCAGTCCCCGCGCCAATGTCGCCGCCAGGTCAAACCGGAAGCCATCCACGTGCATCTCCAGTATCCAGTAACGGAGGCTGTCCATGATCACTCTCAGCGCCGCCGGGTGCTGTGCGTTCAGGGTATTGCCGGTACCGGTATAGTCCATGTAGTACTGCTTATTTTCTGCCAGCCGGTAATACACAGTATTGTCTATTCCCTTAAAAGAAATAGTTGGCCCCATCTGGTTGCCCTCGGCCGTATGGTTGTATACTACATCGAGTATCACCTCTATCCCGGCCTTGTGCAACTCTTTCACCATCGTCTTAAACTCGGCTACCTGTGCCCCCGGCGCCTCGCTTGCAGCATACCGTATCTCCGGCGCAAAAAACCCTATGGTATTATACCCCCAGTAGTTCGATAGTCCTTTTTCTTTAAGGTAGTGGTCGGTAACGAAATAATGCACGGGCATCAGTTCCACTGTGGTCACCCCCAGCTCTTTCAGGTATGCTATTACATCCGGATGGCCCAGGGCGGCATAGGTACCTCTTATGTTTTCCGGCAGCGTTGCCCACAACTGGGAAAATCCTTTCACATGCACTTCGTATATTATGGCTTTATGCTGGGGGATCTTAGGGCTTTTGTCACCTTCCCAGTCAAATGTATTATCCGTTACCACGCCCTTGGGTGTAAACCTGGCGCTGTTGTCATTGTTGAAGCTAAGGTCTTGCTCTTCGCTGCCCTGCTCATATCCATATAACGCTTTATCCCATTCTACCTCTCCGTCTATTGCTTTGGCATAGGGGTCCAGCAGCAGCTTATTGGCATTGAACCGGCAGCCGTTTTGTGGCTCGTATGGCCCGTGCACACGGTATGCATATAGCTGGCCCGGTTTCAACTCCGGTATATACATATGCCAGATATTGCCTGAGCGCTCAGGCATCCTTATAGTCACATATTCCGCTTCGTCATCTGTGTGTTCAAAAAGACAAAGGTCTACATGTGCTGCATTTTCCGAATAGAGCGCAAAATTCACTCCTTCTCCGTTCCAGGTAGCTCCAAGCGGAAAGGGTTCCCCGGGGTATACGTTCATTCCCATTTATGGTAAATTGGTTTTAAACAATTCATTGCTAAATAAGTATGCCAACTACATATGCACGGGTAGCTAATTGTATATAAACACAAAGGGCGCCAACCGGCGCCCTTTGCTTTGTGTATCCTAAAAGCCTCCTT
>JAZKFF010000043.1:0-2159 GCA_040386555.1 Bacteroidota bacterium
CTGCTGTTCTGGGTACATAAGGCTGCAGATACTTCTCAAGGTCTTCTTGCAGTTTTTGCGTTTACCGGCTGTCTCGGTGCAGCGTTGGGACCAATGCTGAACAATTATCTTGCGCTCACAAACGGCCCAGCTCTGGTCATGCAGGCCTTGGGTGGAACTTCGCTTATTTTTCTGACCTTGTCAGGCTACGTACTTACTACCCGTAAAGACTTTTCTTACATGCAAGGCTTTCTGATGACCGGCATGGTTATTGCGATAGTTGCGATGCTGGCAAACCTGTTTTTTCAGGTACCTGCCGTGAGCCTCGCACTTTCCGCTGCCATTATTCTGCTGATGTCAGGTTTTATCCTCTTCGATACCAGCCGCATCATTAACGGTGGTGAGACCAACTACATAAGGGCAACGGTGGGGCTGTACCTGAGCATCTACAACCTGTTCACCAGCTTGTTGCATCTCCTCGGTGCATTTAGCGGCGACGACTAAAATCCGGTTTATGCCAAACAGGCCCCACTATCGTGGGGCTTTTGTTTTATAGAATGCCCTATGAGTACCTTTTCAATAATTGTCCAGGGCGCACCCTACTCCAGCCAGGCTGCTTCATCGGCGTTTAATTTCAGTAAAGTGGCACTTGAGTCTGGACATCAAATCTACCGCCTGTTTTTTTATCAGGACGGCGTACACAATGCCTCTGCGCTGATTGTTCCGCCACAGGATGAAATTCACTTACCGAAGAACTGGCAGAGCCTGATTAGCAATTTCAAATTGGACGCCGTAGTTTGTATCGCGTCAGCTCTCAAGCGCGGCATCGTCGATGCTGGTGAAGCAGATCGCTATGAGCTTCCTGCCAGCAACCTGTTACCTGGATTTACTATCGGAGGTTTGGGACTTTGGCTGGATGCGACACTGAACAGTGATCGTGTTCTCAATTTTGCTCCCTGATATCCAAATGGTTAGCGAAGCTTCTAAAGATCACCTGTTATTCCTGACAACCAAAAGCCCCTGGACCAGCAGCAGTGCCGCTTCATGCAGCGACATGGCCATGACTGCCGCAATATTTGATCAATCGGTGAAATTGTTGTTTTGCAGCGACGGCGTTTTTCAGTTGCTGAAAAACCAGGATGGCACTTCATGCGGCATGCAAACCCTGGCAAAACAACTGTCCGCCATGGACTTGTACGGAATTAAGCAGGTTTATGCCGATAAATCTGCTTTGCAGGAGCGCGGATTGCAGGAACGTGATCTGCTGCAAGCCGTTACCGTACTTTCTTGTGATCAAATACAGTCTCTGATAGCAGAAAGTAAAGCAGTGTTGGTCTTCTGATGACACTGCATACGCTGAATAAACACAGGAGCGATCTGGTACACCTCTGCATTTCTGCGCTGGGGCCAGAGGATAGTCTTCTATTGCTTGAGGATGGTGTGTACGCAGCGCTTGACGGTACCCATAGTCCGCTGGATCCGGCAACTCTGCCTGCGGGCATCAAGTTGTACGCGTTAACAGAAGATCTTGCGGCACGTGGGATAAGCGAGAAAATTTCTGATGTATTCACCAGGATTACCTATCGCGATTTCGTAAGTTTGAGCCTGGCATGCAGCAAGGTAGTAAACTGGAACTAGCATAAAAAGTATGAATACTGGATCTTTCCTTTTTATGGATGGAGAACACAATGGCAAATGCAATGGCCGCTCGTAGCAATTTTCTGGCTCTGGACAAAGATGGGTATCTGGCGAACCTGGATGACTGGTCTGTGGACGTAGCGGAAATGCTTGCTGCAGAAATGGAAATTGAGCTCACCGACGCTCATTGGGAAATACTGAATCTCATCCGCGATTTTCATAAACGCCGTGGCTTGTCGCCTGTCATGCGAATCCTCGTAAAAATAGTTGAAAATGCATGCGGTCCCGATAAGGGAAACAGCCTCTATCTGCTAAGATTATTCCCCGAAAGCCCGGCCAGGGTCGCCTGTAAAATAGCTGGACTGCCCCGCCCTGTTAATTGCCTCTAAGCATTTATAAACGTTAATTGCCTTAGAGCCATAACCGGGCAATAACAAGAATGAAGGCAAACCTATGTCCAAGGTCAGTAGTGGGAACCTTGTAGTCCACCCACTTCCGTACGCATTGCCAGCTCTGCACTGGTTTGAAAAAATCCGTCACTT
>JAZKFF010000044.1:0-14610 GCA_040386555.1 Bacteroidota bacterium
ATAAAACCAAATCCTTCCAACTACCGTTCAAACATTCTATTGCGTAATCTGGGTTAAAGACTATGAAGGTAAAACGATTCAATCACACGGCAGTTGTGTCCTAATTAAATTGAGGAACACATTTTACATGGCCACAGCTCGTCATTGCCTAATTCAAGCAGGACAACAAATTAAAGTAGGTGTTTTAAATGGGAAAGGTCATTTAAGATTGATTTCCGGCTTTACAGTATTTAATAGTGGGGTTGGTGATAAAGTAGATATTGCTCTCGTAAAACTTCAGCCTGAGTCTATTCAAATCTTGCTTGAAGGATATAAATTCCTGGACTTTTCGAAGGTTCGTCCAACAACAAATATTGATCATGAAACTGACTATTTAATTGTAGGACATACAATATCAAAAACCAATATTGACAACAAGAAACGAAAAATAAAACTAAAGCCTCTTGTACATATTGGCAAGTCATTAGATGAAAAAGCTTACGAAAAAAAGGGTTATGAAAAAGCAATTAATACGCTAATAAGCTACGATCAACGGCGAGGGACAATTATTGGTTCTAATGAAATGAGCATGAGCCCAACCCCTAAAGGTATTAGTGGGTGCGGTCTTTGGTATATACAATCCTATACAATCGCAAATCCACAGGACGCTGATTTTTATTTGATGGGGATAATGATTGAACATGATAAACAAAACAGAATGATGGTTGGAACAAAATCTGAAGAGCTTGCTAAGATTTTTCAGTTATCTGTGAATAAATTCGGCAATCTGTAGAGTTTTTTTTGATTGTATTTTATGTGTTTTTCTAATAAAAAAATGAGCTTTGATTTTCCCCGTTTATTCCAGTTTGTGATAACAACTAAACAAATGCAGAATAACTTGAGTTCGACACTTGTCCAGTCAACTTCATTCCGAAATAGGTGAATTTGGGACGTTTTATGCAGCCTTATGTTATTTTAGGACGAGTTGTTCCAGTGTATGCTGAATTACCAATAAATCCTTAATAAAAGGTTCGACACTGTCCTGTCTCCCCGACTCTTAAGAAGGCAATCGACTATGTTGGTTGCCTTTTTTCATGCCCAGAAACCAATACAATAGCTACCTAAAATTCCTGCCTCCATGAAAGATATCACCCTGAACCGCAAGATGGCGCTGCACCCTTTTATCCTGTGTTGCATAATTCTCAGTGTCTTTTTCATCTGCACGATACGGTGCGACCAGTTGCGGATTCTCTCTGCCTGCTTTACTGAGTTTCTGTAACAGCCCTGATATATTACTGCACCTCTTTACGATAACATGAATAACCTCACCTTCTATCTGCACCTGCCCTTCCACCATCAATAGTTTCGCTTGCAGTATCTCTTTTCGATAGCTATCGAATATCTTTGAGAACACTACCAGGTTGGCAATTCCCGTCTCATCTTCAAGTGTTATGAAAACTACCCCGCTGGCTGTTCCCGGCCGCTGGCGCACTAATATCAGCCCGGCCACTTTTACCATTGCGCCATTGGCTAACTGATTAAGATTGCCACAGGGCGTTACCTGTAGCATAAACAACTTTTCCCTTACAAAGCTTACGGGGTGTGCCTTCAGTGATAATGATGTAGCACTGTAATCCTGCACTACATGCTCAGATAACGACATAGCGGGCAACTGCACGCCTTGCTCAGAGCCCGCCTCTGGCTGCTGGCCTGTGTACATGCCTGTAGGGCGGTCGCCAAGCGCCGATACTTCCCATAGCGCCTGCCGCCTGTCTAGCCCTATTGACCGAAAAGCGTCAGCATTAGCCAGCTTTTCCAATGCTGCTATCGATATTCCTGCATCGCGCAATTGGGGAATACTTTTAAAAGGATCTGTTCTTGCAGACAGCAACAATTTCATATCCTCCGGGTTCAGGCCTTTTACCTGGCGAAACCCAAGGCGGAGCGGGCAATACTTATCATTCTTTGCATTGAGCATGTTATCCCACTGAGAATGATTAATATCTGCCGGCAAAACTTCGACACCGTGCTTTCTTGCATCAATGATAATTTGTGCAGGCTGGTAAAAGCCCATCGGCTGGCTGTTGAGCAGGGCCGCAGCAAACACATCTGGGTAGTAGCATTTTATCCATGATGATACATATACCAGCAATGCAAAACTGGCTGCATGGCTTTCCGGGAAACCATAGCTGCCAAAGCCTTCCAGTTGCTTAAATACCCTGTTGGCAAATTCTTCGGTATAGCCTCTTTCTACCATACCGCCTACCAGCTTCCGGTGCCAGTCGCTTACTTTACCCTTTGCTTTAAATGTTGCCATGCTCCTGCGCAGCCCATCTGCTTCTGCCGGAGTAAAGCCTGCTGCTACAATGGCGATCTCCATTGCCTGCTCCTGGAAAAGAGGCACCCCCTTTGTCCGTCCTAATATCTTTTCTAATTCCGGCTTCGGATATTCTATTTTCTCCAGCCCATCGCGCCTGCGCAGGTATGGATGCACCATATCTCCCTGTATGGGGCCCGGCCTTACTATAGCTACTTCTATCACGAGATCATAAAATTCGCGGGGCTTCAGGCGTGGCAGCATAGACATCTGTGCGCGGCTTTCTATCTGGAACACCCCTATAGTATCTGCCTTGCAGATCATATCGTAAACGGCAGGATCATCTTGTGGGATAGTAGCCAACTCATAGCTAAGCCCATAATGCTGCCTTATAAGATCAAAACCTTTGCGGATGCAGGTAAGCATACCCAGTGCCAATACATCCACTTTAAGAAAGCCCAGCGCCTCAATATCATCCTTGTTCCATTCAATGCAAGTGCGGTCTTCCATACGCGCATTCAGTATAGGGCATAGATCAGATAATTTCCCCTGCGTCATTACAAAGCCGCCCGTATGCTGCCCCAGCTGGCGGGGAAAACCTATGTATTGCTTTGTAAGCTCCAGCACCTTTTTCAGGTGAGGGTCGTTTGCGTCAAAGCCATCTCCCGATGCATGCCTGCCGTTGTGCCATTCATCAGTAAATTCCCACCTGGCATTGGCGAGCAGGTTTATGGTATCTACCGAAAGTCCCATTGCCTTTGCTACATCACGTACTGCACCCTTATAATGCACTTCAGTTACTGTGGCTACAATAGCTGCCCGGTCGCGCCCGTATTTATTATAAATATACTGTATCACTTCTTCGCGCCTTTCGTGCTCAAAATCCACATCAATATCAGGTGGCTCATTGCGGGCATCAGACATAAAGCGCGCAAACAGCAATTTAATTTTGGTAGGGTTTACCGATGTAATACCAAGACAAAAACAAACTACCGAATTAGCTGCTGAGCCACGCCCCTGGCACAATATCTGCTTACCCCGCGCGAACCTGACGAAATCATACACCGTTAAAAAATAAGCGGCATAATTCTTTCGCTCGATAAAATCCAGCTCATACTGAATGGTCTCTTTCAGCTGCGGCGTCATTGCAGCTCCTAGTTTCTCCTTTGCACCCTCCCAGGTAAGACGGATCAATTCTTCCTGTGGCGCTCTGCCTTCGGTCGTTATTTCTTCCGGATAAACATACTGCAGCTCGCTTAGCGAGAACTGGCAGGCAGTAGCAATTTCCTGTGTCCGCGCTATGGCATCGGGATGCTGCCGGAACAAGCGCTGCATTTCGGCAACAGGCTTCAAATATCTTTCCGCATTTTGGTGCAGGCGGTAACCTGCATTATAGATCGTGCACTTTTCACGGACACATGTTAAAATGTCCTGCAACTCCCTGCGCTCACGGTTGTGGTAATGCACATCATTGGTGGCCACAAGTGGAATACCCAGCTCATCGGATAATTCCTGGAGCCGATAAAGCACTTTGCCATCATAAACCTGGTAGGAGCGGATCGCTCCCAAATAAAGATTGCCACCCAACGCAGCCTTGTATTGCCGTAATGCATCAATGAACTCCGGCTCAAACTCATAATTCAGATCAAGAGAGGAAGGTGGAATAGCAATGAATTTTATTCCCTTTGCATGTTCAAATACATCTTTTCTTTCTAAATGACATTGTCCTTTTTCAGTGCGCCTGTTGCCTTGTGTCAGTAATGCAGATAACCGGGCATACGCTTCTTTATCTGCAGGGTAAGCCAGCAGGCTTGTACCATCCAGCAGATCTAGCCTGCACGCAGGGATGATGCGTATATCTTTATCCTTTGCAGCTATGTGAGCACGCACAATACCGGCAAGCGTATTGCGGTCTGTAATGGCAATTTCTTTATACCCTAGTGCTATAGCTTGTGCTACTATTTCTTCGGGATGAGAGCCACCACGCAGAAAGGTGAAATTCGTGGTGATCTGCAGCTCTGTATAGCTCATAATTTCTACGCAAAAAAACCATGAATAAACCATTGTGGATTGCCCTGCTCATAACTGCCCGCCCTGAATAGCCAATACCTTGCGCCCTTATTGTCTTCCACACAATAATAGTCGCGGTATACCCCATGCTGCAGCCACCATTCCTGCTCTATCCGTTCAGGGCCGTCAGCTTTACTTATGTGGTGCAGCTCACCTTTGTAGATAAATAGCATGGGCGGGTAATCGGGCATAGGAACTGTCACTTCTATTGTTTCTGGCCGGCGTAAGAGATGTATAGGCCGCGGCTTATGAGTCTCCCAATCAGCCTGTGGCTGTTCGGAAAGTGATGATGCAATTTTAATTGCCCGCTCAGGCCAGTAATGCTCATCTGGCAGGTAACGGTGTATAGTATTTGCGCCTAATTTGCCTGCAATCCTATCCAGCAGTTCACCGATAGCGGTGCCATTACCACCCTCATTAAAATTCCAAAGCGCGTCCTGTGCGGGGGCAATGGCTTCAACAGTTGGTGCATCGATGGTAAATACTTCAATACCGAGTGCAGGAGCAATGGTGGCTATCTTCAGCTCAAACAGCTTGAATAAGTGCATTACATTGCGCGAAGGTCGGTTAGTGCCTATTTCTACCTGCTGCACAATGCCGTCTACCCGGTAACATTTAAACACACATTTGCGCAAGCCCATCTCTTCGTTGACAAGCCGCCGGCAAAGCCTTTCCAGCAATTGCTTCAAAGCTATTTCAATGCCTGTTGCTGTTCTTATGGGCTCAGGGCTGAGTAGCCGCTCCTGGTAGGGCTCTGCCGGGTGTATGGGTTTCAATGTTTCAAATTCGCACCCCAATGCCTGGTCCAGCCGGGTAAGTATCATCTCCCCGAACCGCCTGCGGAGTGCCTTACGGGGCATGGTAATAAAATCTGCTATGCGGTATAGTCCTAATTTTTCAAGACGCTCTAAGGCAGGCGCATCCAGCCGCAATGCTGCCGGCGGCAAGGGCAGCAATACCTCCTGCTGATGACATGGCGCTACTATAGGTGAAACGGTGCCGTAATGACAAACCGCCCATGCTGCGCCTATGGTATCTGCGATAGCCGCTCTTACGTCATACCCGAAGCCGCGGAGCTTTGTAACGATGTCGTTTAGATATAACTTTTCTCCACCCCATAAATGCGGGCAGCCGCTTACATTAAGTATAAGACAGCCTGGCTTATCAATGGCAATAACAGGCGTATAGCGCAGGCACCATTCAGCAAGACCGTTCAGCAGCTTGTCTGCCAGCTCCGCCTTATCGTCATATACCTGCAGCGATGGCAGCACAGCACGGCAATCAGCTACAACCATATCCACATCTATTCCTTTTTGCTGCGCCACTGCATTGGCGGCTTTAATCACTATTCGGCCCCGCTCGGGAGCCGCCATTACAAATGGCACATCTTTTAGCTGCGGCTGCCGCCGTACCATCCAGTCCGTTTTTAAATGCCGGAACCATATAACAACATACCTGCGCATATTACCCTGCCTTTTGTTTGATCGTTTCTGTAATGGAAAATGTTGGCCGGGCTATATTCCTGAAGTGACCTGCGGCCCATTCCACCTGCCACGAACCGGGCTTCCCGTTCCTTACTTTAACCAATTGCACGTTCCATCGCGAAAATCCCACGCCCGGCAGGGCTATCCCGTTAACGCTGCTGGCAAGGGCGCTTATCTTCCACCGGCTCACACAGGCAGTAATATTTTCATTTTTAGGAGCATAGCGGTGAATAAAGCCCGTTACCTTACTATGCTCTACAGCAAGCTGCAATCTTCTCGATTCGGTAAAGGACAGTTCGCTTAGCTCCCCTACTACCACAGCCACAGCATCGCACTTAAGTGCTTCCTCTATAGCCCAGAGCACATCTTTCTGTTTCCACAGGTCAATGAAAATGATACGGTCAGGTTCAATGCCATAATTCTTTAAAGCAGGCGGGTATATAGTCCGCTTGTTGCTCACCCAAACTGCTGTTCCTTTTTTTACCACCCTGCCTAATAATCCGGCCATAAATCCATTTGTTGCCGCAGCATGCTCCCTGGCATTACTTATAAATTCATGCACTGCTCCCAAGGGAAAGACCTGGTCGGGAAATGCCTTCTCCACTTCCCAAAGACCGGTATCCAGAGTTTGTTCTGAACCTTTCCTGGGCCTTTGCATCGAAAGCACTTCTTTTTGCAGCTGCCGGATAATATCGTGTTTTGCGGGGTGCATTATCAACTAAATCATGTACATTTGTTTCCAATAGCAACATTAATATGTTTCCAATGATAACAATACAAAACGATGCCGCCAAAAGTATTTTTCCACAATAACATTCGTTTGCTCAGGGAGCGCCGCAAGATGAGCCAGGAAGAGCTGTCTGCCGAGCTTAACCTGTCGAGGAATAAGCTGCAAGCCCTGGAATCAGGAAAAACGATGAATCCCTCTGCGATCGACTTTATAAAATTCTCGGACTTTTTTAAAGTAAGTGTGGATAGCCTGCTAAAGGTGGATCTACTGAAACTGGGCGAGCTGAAATTAAAAGACTTGCTGGCAGGCAACGATGTGTATATGACCGGCAGTAAGATAAGGGTGCTGGCTATAACTGTAGATAAGGACAACAGGGAGAATGCCGAATATGTGCCCATAAAGGCAAAAGCCGGCTATATGGCCGGATACAATGACCCGGAGTTTATAGCGGGCCTGCCCAGGTTCAGCCTGCCCAATCTTCCCAAATCCGGCACATTCAGGATGTTTCCTACAACAGGTGATTCCATGTTACCAATACCGGAAAACAGCGAGGTAATTGGTCAATACCTGGAGGACTGGAAAAGCCTGAAACCCGATACTCCCTGCATCGTAATTCTTAAAGGTCAGCAGGACTTCGTTTTTAAGCAAATAACGATACTTGAGGAAGGTAAGATTTTGCTCAGATCATTAAATCGCAACTTTGCTCCTTACATAGTAAAAAGCGAAGACGTCTTAGAGATATGGAAGTACTATAAGCACCAGACAGATACCTTGCCGGAACCTGAAACTGACCTGCAGGAAATAAAAGCCCTTATCTTAAAAATGAGCAAGTAAGTGCCTGCCTGCTTTAGTAAATAAGTCAATATTTTATACATTTGACATTCGCAATATTCCCTGATGCACACGTATACTCCCGGCTTGCATATTCTCTCTAGTTTTAATGCTGCAGGCACCGCGCTGCAGGATGCTGGTGCCTGTAAGGCCTTCTTTGATAGCATTATAGAAGAGAGCGGCCTGAGTAAAGTAGGCGAGGTATATCACCAGTTCGACAATGGCGGGTTTACCGCCGTTATATGCCTTACCGAATCGCACGTATCCATTCATACCTGGCCGGAGTTCGGCCTGGCTACCTTTGATGTTTTCCTGTCTAATTTCAAAAACGACAACACTGAAAAAGCACGTGTGTTTCACCATCGCACGCTCGATTTTTTCGGTGCTGCAGAAATTAATACTCAGGAGGTAGTTCGTTAGCTATGAGCAATCAACTACACGGTCAAGGGTTTCGTTATAAAATAGTCAACTGCGAGTGCGGTGAGCATATACATTGCTATGATCAGCAAAACAGCATTTATTTTGCCTGCACTAATTGCGGGCTGTTTTTCGCAGATGACGGCGATGGAACGGCCAGGCCCATAAGGAAGTTTGCACAATATGAAAAGGTGACCCCTATCATCCCGATAGGAACGCAAGGCACCATAGACGGGAAAGAATTTACGGTAGTAGCCTACATAAAAAAAAGAGATGCGGACGGTGACGCCTGCTGGGGAGAATACCTGCTGCATAATCCTGACTTACCCAACTACCATACCCTTGCAGAGTCAGACGGCCACTGGATGCTCGTTTGGGACAAAGATCTTGCGGAGTATACAGCCTACGATGTAGGCTCGTTTGGCCAGACCCGGTACCAGCTAAAAAGCCACAGATCGGGCCGGACCTTTACACACCACCTAACTTACCGTTTTCACATCGCGTGGGCGGTTGGCGAGTTCGATTGGTATGCGCTGGAAGAAGCCAGCTACATGCGTGTGATAGAGTACGTAGCTCCCCCGAACATTATTGTGAGTGAATCGGTATATGGCACCACAGAGTGGTATTGGGGCCGGTATGTGGAGCCGGAGGATGTAAGCAAAGCATTCAGCATTTCGCAAAAAGAACTACCAACGCGGGTAGGGAAAGGTGTGCTGGAGCTACCGGTAAAAGACGGCACCATGGGTCCATTGGTGCGTTTTACAATTCTAATGCTGGTCCTGGTCATACTTACACAAATGCTGATAAGTTTCGCAAAACCGGCAGAGAACGTCTTATCAATATCTTATGAGACCACCCGCGACTCAACTTCATGGTCGCCAATGAGCCCTTTGGTCACACGGCAGTTTGAGCTAAAGAACTCAGGGGGCATGGAGATAGTGGTAGATGCAGACCTTGATAACGATTGGATCGAATTATCAATGGCGCTCGTAAACGATAACACGGGCAAGATCTATGAGATGACCAAGACGCTGGAATACTATCACGGCTACGAGGGTGGTGAAAGCTGGTCGGAAGGAAATTATAGCGAGTCGGTAATATTATCAAACGTACCTAAGGGAAAATACCATTTCAATGTTTACCCGTACTCAGAGTCAAAAAGGATACACCGTATATCTGTAGGCATAGTGCACAACACGGTACTTTACTCAAATATAGCACTGATAATAGCGGCAATACTTTTAGTGCCGGTAATCAGGGCTATCAGAAATAATGCACGTAAGAATCACGCTTTCGGATAACAGGATAAAATGAATTACTTTAAAGATTTCGACAAAATACTCCGTTACATTATAGTCATAGCTGTGCTATACTTGGTGTATGCCTGGGCCGGCATAACAGGTACAAAAATAACCGGCGATGATAATGAAGTGAAAGAAACCCGCGATGCACGCCAAAACCGAAATAATTTTTACCACAAATAACAAATGAATATGGAAGCGCTCAAACTCAAATACCTTGTGGCATCGATAGTCTATTCTGTAATGGGAATACTAATACTGCTGATCTGCTTTGTAGTTATCGAAAAAGTATCTCCCCAGAAGCTCTGGATGGAAATTATAGAGAAACAGAACATGGCCCTGGCCATTATGGCTGCGGCGCTTATGATCGCCATAGCTATTATTATCAGCTCTGCCATACATGGGTAACCTAGGCACCGCCACTCCTATCGACCCGCAGCGCAGGCAGAACATTTTATTGTTCTCTGTTTTTGCAATAGCTACCTGCGGCCTTATATACGAGCTGGTAGCGGGCACGCTTGCCAGCTACCTACTCGGCGATTCGGTCACACAGTTCTCTACGGTTATTGGCACCTACCTGTTCTCCATGGGTGTAGGGTCGTGGCTATCAAAGTATATTGAAGGCAACCTCTTGAAGTGGTTTGTACTTATAGAGATACTGGTAGGGCTTGTGGGAGGCTGCAGCGCGCCACTGCTGTTCCTCCTATTCGAGCATATTTCCTCCTTTCGCATTATACTCTATGCCCTGGTAAGCCTCACCGGTATTCTCGTGGGCCTTGAAATACCTATTCTCATGCGGATACTAAAGAATAGCCTTGCCTTTAAGGAGGTAGTGGCAAGGGTGTTCACGTTCGACTATATCGGCGCGCTGCTTGCGGCGCTTATATTTCCGCTGCTGCTCATCCCTCATCTCGGGCTCATCCGTTCATCATTACTGTTCGGGATAATCAATACTGCTGTGGCAGCCCTGCTCCTGTATCGCTTCGAAGAAGCGAGGGCATTTCGTAAGGGCCTGGTATCGGCTATAATGATCACTGTGCTGATATTAACTGCTGGGTTTGTATATGCAGACCGGATCATGTCATACACAGAAACGCTGGCCTTCCAGGACAAGGTGATATACACTAAAAACACTGCCTACCAGCGCATAGTGCTTACCCGCAACAACCGGGAGCTTAGACTGTTTCTCAACGGCAATCTGCAATTCAGCTCGGCCGATGAGTACCGGTATCATGAAGCACTTGTACACCCCGCACTGCATGCGCTCACCCATGCAAAAAACGTGCTCGTGCTCGGTGGCGGCGACGGCCTGGCCGTAAGAGAGATCTTAAAGTACGCGCAGATCGATTCCATAACGCTCGTAGACCTGGACCCTGCAATGACACAGCTTTTCAGCAGCAACCAGATGCTGCGGCAGCTTAATAAAAACTCCCTTTCATCACCAAAGCTAAAGGTTATAAACCAGGATGCCTTTAACTGGATACGGGCAAATACAAAGCAATATGACTTGGTGGTGATCGATTTCCCAGATCCCTCCAACTATTCTATCGGCAAGCTATACAGCAGCCGGTTCTATGAAGAGCTTCATCACTCGCTAAGTGAGGGTGGCATAGCTGTGGTGCAGTCCACGTCCCCGTTCGTGGCCCGCCGGTCATTTTGGTGTATTACGCATACGCTTGCTTCCGCCGGTTTTATTACTATTCCATACCACGCCTACGTGCCATCATTTGGCGAATGGGGGTATGTGATGGCCATGAAACAACACGTGTGGGCTAACGAGGGATCGTTCCCCGCCGGCCTCCGGTATATTAACGCCGCTACAATGAAAGAAATGCTCACCTTTCCACCCGATATGGGCGAAGTACCTACAGAGGTCAACAAACTAAACAACCAGGTTCTTGTAAACTATTTTGAAGATGAGTGGGCTCCCTACATCCATTGATGATACCTACGGCCGGCGCAGGTTTATAAAGCAAGTGGCCGGCCTGTGCGGCATGCCTGCCTTATCAGCGCTGCATACCTCATGCGGCAATCACAAGCACCGCATTTCCGGCAGTATAATAGGGGCGAACGCAACCACAGGCCACATGCTCCGTAGCGGCAATTTTCCAGCTGCAACAGCAAGATGGCAAACAGATGTGCTGATAATTGGCGGCGGCATCACAGGACTCTCAGCAAAGCGATGGCTGAATAAAAACGGCTCACCGGGTGTAATGATGCTGGAGATGGATAACCGCGTAGGTGGCAACTCAGTTTCAGATGTTAATGCCGTATCGGCCTATCCGTGGGGCGCGCATTATCTCCCTATACCTGATGTTGCAGATACTGATCTCATCGCGTTCTTACAGGAAGCGGGTGTCATCCAGTCTTTTGATCACGATGGCTTGCCATTCTACAACGATTATTATCTCTGCCATGATCCTGAAGAGCGGCTATACATCAATGGCTATTGGCAGGAAGGGCTGGTACCGCATGTTGGTATCACCAGCGAAGACCGCAAACAGATAGCGGATTTTTTCAAAGAAGTGGAGGCATTGAAAACCGCAAAGGGAAACGATGGCAAACCTTGCTTTAGCATTCCGCTCGATACATCGTCTACAGATGAGCAATATAGAAGCCTGGACGGTATTCCGTTCGCCCAATACCTGGAAGGTAAGGGCTATAGCTCACCCTACCTGCTGTGGTATCTTGAATATTGTTGTAAGGATGACTACGGCGCCACCCTGGCCCAGACTTCTGCATGGGCCGGGCTCCACTATTTCGCATCGCGGCGGGGCAAAGCTGCCAATGCCGCATCGTCTGCTGTGCTCACATGGCCCGAAGGAAATGCTTTCCTGGCGAAAGCACTTACAGCCGGGAATGAAGAAAATATAAAAACCGGCATACTCGCTTATAAGCTTATACCCACCAACACAGGAGTGGATGTGCTATGCTACGACACCCACAGCAAAACAAGCATTTTGATAAGCGCAAAAAGAGCGTTAGTGGCCACGCCGCAATTCATCACATCCCGCCTTTCAGACAGGCCCGGCGGCAATCCCGCACCAAGCTACTCGCCGTGGGTAGTGGCTAATGTTACCTTCAAAAACCTGCCGCATACCAAGGGGTTCCCACTGTGCTGGGACAATGTGATCTATGGCCAGGAATCTGTAGGATATGTCTATGCTAACCACCAGGAGTTGCGGAAGAAAACCGAAGGGGTAATAACCTGTTACCGGCCAATAACCACGCCCGATACCGCAACTGCGCGCGCTATCCTGCACAGATCGTCTTACAAAGAGCTGCAGGAGCGGGTAATAAGCGACCTGTCATTTGCGCATCCCGGCATCGCACAGTTCATCACTAACATAGACATATGGGTATGGGGGCACGGCATGATACTCCCCGCCCCTGGCTACATTTGGGGACCTGAAAGGCAAAAAGCCATGCAACCTATCGACGATAAAATTTTCTTCGCCCATTCGGATCTCAGTGGCATCTCTATCTTTGAAGAAGCTTTTTACCAGGGCATAACAGCAGCCCGGAAAATATCCGCCACACTATGATCTCACCCGGCAAAAATATCCAGCCATGGCTGCACTCCGGCAGGTTCGATCTGCCGTTCATACTGCTGCCCGGCTTTGTGGCGCTGGCCATAACGTTATGTCTACCGGCGGAGTACAAGCTAACCGACAGATCTTCGCTTGCCGGCTGGGTAATACTGGTGATATTTATAGACGTAGCGCACGTGTACAGCACCCTCTTCCGGACATACTGGGATAAAGGCCGCATGGCCAAACACAGAACGCTATACATAGCAGTACCGGTAGCGTGCTACATCGCGGGTGTTCTGTTATACTCAGCCGATGCACTATTCTTCTGGCGCATACTGGCATACCTCGCAGTGTTCCATTTTGTGCGGCAGCAATACGGATTTATGCGCCTCTACGCCCGGCACGAGCAAAAAGAAGGTTTAGCAGCCAAAATAGATGCGGTAACAATTTATGCTGCCACGCTATATCCCCTTATTTATTGGCACTTCACCCCCCAAAGAAATTTTACATGGTTCGTAGAGGGCGACTTTATTTTGAGCAACTCAGCTGTGGTAAAGCAAATTGCACTGGCAATCTATTTGCTGATCATTGCCACTTATGTACTAAAGGAAATAGTTGTGGCCACAACACAAAAGAAGATAAACATCCCGAAGAACATACTAATTGCCGTGACCCTTGTATCGTGGTATTTCGGGATAGTATGGTATAACGGCGATATGGCATTTACATTATTGAATGTAGTGGCGCACGGCATACCCTATATGGCGCTTGTATGGCTCATGCGCCGGAAAGAGGTCAATAGTATCACCTCCAATTCGAAAAGAACCTTCAGGCACACGTTGGTATTCTTTGTACTATCCATCCTGCTATTTGCCTACCTCGAAGAAGGCCTGTGGGATGGCCTTGTGTGGCGCGAACACCAGCAGGTATTCACTGCTTTCACCTGGCTCCCCACAATGCGGACAAAGGAAGCATTAGCACTCCTGGTGCCACTTCTATCGCTGCCACAATCCACTCACTATGTTCTTGATGGGTTCATCTGGAAAAAAGAAAAAGCAGTATAACCGGCAACTAGAAGCGATACCTAATAACCCACCAAACGGAACAAAGAATGCCTGGTCTCCCAGGCGCTCCTTGTTTCGTTACGGGAGTAAAGGAAGGCGTACCATTAGCACTTCTTCTTTACATCCCTGCTCTTCTGCTCTATTCTTTCTGCCTCTTCCTCGTAAAATGAGTAAGTCTTCTTTACCGTACAATGCTCCCTCGCTTTGGCCAGGCTCTTTACGGCCTTGCCAAACGATTGCTGCTTTTCGCGGAGCAGTGCCTCGTAGTAATAGATCGTTGCGAGGTCTATTCCCTTTACCTGCAGCGCGGCTATTACCAGCCGCTCCGCCCTTGCGTAGTCACTCATTGTAAGGGTGAAGCGTATGTAGCCGTAATATGCCTCTACGTAAGCGTTGTCGTTTATCAGCGCCAGCTCGTAGCACTCCCGTGCCGCATCAAACTGCTTCAGGTCTTCGTAATAAATATTTCCCTTCATGGTGAGCAGGCCTGCATGGTCGCCATCGTGCGACAGGCCGTAGTCGAGCGACTCCAGCGCATCATCAACCTCGTAAGGGTATTTCTCTTTTGCTTTTAAAAAGTATTTATCAGCAGCGTTCATAGCTGTAAAATTTAGTAGTAAAAAAATGGAATTGAAGGTGAGCGCCTGCTCACCAGAGTAATTGCAACAATAGCCCCGGGGCTACCTAATAGAAAGACGCAGATATGGTACGCCTTCCCTGTAGATCAGAGGGCCGCAGAAGAGCATATATCATCAGCGTACGCATGTTAGTAGAATTTTGAATACCGGCGCGAAGGTAGAACTTTTCTTCATATCTGCAACGGACTTCGAATTTTCTTTCCCGGAGCCTGTGGCAGACAATAGCTGCCATAAAAAGAACGAAGG
>JAZKFF010000045.1:0-41718 GCA_040386555.1 Bacteroidota bacterium
AGCAACAGAGAACAAGGCTTTCCATTTTGTTGTAGGACAATAAGGAGGCTTTTAGATACACAAAGCAAAGGGCGCCGGTTGGCGCCCTTTGTGTTATAAAATACCCCGCAGTTTCCTATAATCAGTTTGCTACAGTATATTTGGGAACCCCTTAGTACGACACCAACAGATAATGACCAAATTTCCTGGCTCGCCATTGTTTAACGTGCTCCGCTGTTTCCTTATTATCGGAGCGCTTTTTTCCTGCAATTCAAACGGGGGAGGGGATAGCTATTATACCAAAGTCTTTGATACCGCTGATCAACTCGACAATAGTGGCAAAAGGGACGAGGCTATTCGCTATGTAGATGTTGCTTTCGCCAGGCAGGGACAGGCAGGTCCGTACCATCAGTACCGCCGTTACTTTAGAAAAAAGCAGTACTACTTTTACGACAGGCATATGCCTGACAGCAACGATGTCTATGTGGACAGCATGCTGTATGCACTGGAGTCGGGAAATATTGCAGCGGCTTATCCTACCGAGTATGCACAGACGCTCAATGCCAAGGGCGACTATTACTATAATGCAAACGATTTTGATAAAGCGTTCGAATTTTACTATCGCAGCAGGATGGCGGCCCAGGACACATGTGCTTACGCCAACCAAACGTATCACCTGGGAATGGTAACGTACAGGCAGGAAAAGTATAATGAAGCAGTTAATTATTTTCAGCAATCGCTGATTGAGAACCGCAGCTGCGGCAGAGATTCGATCGCATTTTACAGGGTGCAGGAGCTGTATAATAACATTGCGCTTTGCTACACGCAGCAAAAAAAATACGACAGTGCAAACCTCTACTATGGCAAGGCACTCGATTACATTACTACAGAAAGTAAACAGTATGGAGCGGTGGTGCGCAAGTTCTCTGAAATGGCCGCAGGGGTAATATATGGCAACGTTGCAAAATTATTCATCTACGAAAATAAACCGGATACTGCCGAGCAATTGCTGATCAGGAGCATAGCAATCAATAGCCGGCCGGGATATGATAATACAGATGCGCTGCTTGCTAAAGTGCAGCTTGCTGAGCTCTATAATAATTCTTCGAGGTTTCCCGCAGCGTTTGCATTGCTGAGCCAGGTCAAAGCAGCTAGTGACTCGCTACCCAATCCACAGGTAGAGCTCAAAAGGAGGTTTTTACTATACAAATATTACACAGGCATAGGCCAATCTGCGCTTGCCTTCGACCAGCTTCGCAACTACACGCTACTCAAAGATTCTCTTTCAGCCGCTTCTACCACGCTTAACCAAACCAACGTAAACCAATTTGTAAAGAACCTGGAAACCGAGTACCGGTTAAAGCTGCTCACAAAAGATAATGAACTCAACCGGCTTTACCTGGCAATTACGATAGGGCTGTCACTGCTTACCATTCTTGTTATTATCCTCGTGTATTTGAACTACCGCAAAACAAAGGAGAATGTGCAGAAGCTAACGGTGCTTAACTACAGGATCAACGAACAGAAAGATCAGCTGGAGTATGCCATGACCGAGCTGCAAAAAATAAACAGGGAAAAGGATAGGATACTGTATGTGGTTGCCCACGACCTGAAGAATCCTATGAGTGGTATCCTGGCGCTAAGCGAAGCTGTGATGAGCGATGAAATGGACGAGTCGCACAAGAGATCACTGGAGGTTATTAACAACACGTCGCACAATTCGCTGAAGCTAATAAATAAGCTGCTGGAGATAGGGGTGGACAACATACAGCAAAATGTAACGGAGGGCGATGTAACGGAGCTGAACGAGCTGACCGGGCAGGTAACAGCACTGCTGCATTTCCAGGCAAATACAAAGAAACAGAGACTTGTACTTAACTTGTCTGCTGAGCCAGTGAATGCGCAAGCTATAAAGGACAAGATATGGCGGGTGATAAGCAATCTTGTATCTAACGCTATCAAATTTAGCCCGGAGGGAGGCACCATTGAAGTAATAGTATCACAGAGCGGAGACCGCGCCAGGGTAGCAGTGAAAGATCATGGAATAGGGATACCGGAAGATCTGCAGCCTTTTGTATTTGATATGTTCACCTCCGCAAAAAGGCTGGGTACCTATGGTGAGGGAGCGTTTGGCCTGGGGCTATCTATTTGCCGGCAGATCATTGAGACGCACAATGGCAATATATGGTTTGAAAGCACACCGGGTAAAGGCACTACATTTTATTTCGAAATACCTCTGGCTGCGTAAGAGAACAATTAAGACACAATGTTTAACTTCTGCCTTAGCTCCTTGCTGTAAGATTCTGATACGGGAAAGCTCTTAAAGCTAGTCTTCACCTCATCATTTACGAACTCCTGTATGTAGGATAGCTGAACAGCTTCCGACCTGTTGACCTGGATAAATTGCTTCTGCAGTTGCCGTGGGATAATATGCTGCAGCGTTTTTTGCAGTGAGCTTCTTATATAATACTCGGTCTTATCGATAGTGTTATATACGCTCACATAGTTCTTGCCGGCCGACAGGAATGACACATCCTTCCAGTCGATCTTTTTGTACCTGTTGCCTTGCTTTATGAAAAAGCTGGAGAAAGACTCGTCTTCTTTGCTTTGGCCTGCCGTTTCGTTATTGTTGAAGTTATTAATGGCATTCTGTATGGCGATGAATAGAGACGATGGGTTTATCGGCTTTGGCAGGTAAGCAGAGGGCTGCGACTCGGCCGCCTGCATCACACTGTGCTCCTTGCTTGCAGTGATGAATATAAATGGCTTGTTATACAGCTTTCTCACAATCTTGGCAAGCTCTATGCCGCTGCTCTTCCCATTGAGGTGAATATCCATGAGGATAATATCGTACTCGCAGGAGCCGAAAGCTTCCAGAGCATCCTCTACCGTGCTGACCGCTTTTACAACCGAGAAGCCAAAATCAGCAAGGATAAGTTGTAATGTTCGCGTCCATATCTCTTCATCCTCTACAATTAAAACCGAGATTATATTGTTCTCCATGCCGCTGAAATGATACAAAGTGTTCTTATGCCAAATGTAATACTTAAACTCAAATTTTCCATGCTTCAGCCTCATATAAATCAGTAGTTATACTCATTTAATTTTTGCTCTTTCCCGCTTCTGTTGATTACCCTGATATACAGGTGGTATGCATATCGCACATTAATTATTTTTAATTTTTGATTTTTAACCGAAAGCGATAACGGTGCTTTTTTTGCCAGATAACTCTTAAGGGTTCATAAAAAATCCAGTAACTTGTGCGGTTTGAACCCCCAATTATAGGTAAAAGTACTGAGGCAAGTTAGACTTATCCTAAATGAAACGTTTATTTATTAAAAAAACTAAAATGAGAAAATTTTTATCTTTTTTAATCCTTCTACTGGTCAACACTAGTGCATTTGCAGTAACTTATTACAATAAAGCAGGTGGAAGCGGTTCTTTACAGGTTTTGTCTAACTGGGGCACTAATACGGATGGCACGGGAACAACGCCAGGCAGCTTTACGGGGGCTTCGGATGTCTTCAACTTGTACAACAATACAGCCGCAACCATAACAGCGGCATGGACACTGGGGTCAAGCGTAACGCTAAACGTTGGTAACGGCTCCTCAGCATTGAACTTTACTATTCCTTCCAGCTTTGCGTTAGGTACATCAGGCACTGTAAATGTCAATGCCAATGCTACGCTAACTATACAAAATGCGACAGTGCCATCCCTTGGGACGATGGCCGCGACAAGTACAGTGGATTTTGCAGGTACTGCAGCCCACTCTATTCCTGTGGAATCATGGGGTAACCTTATACAGTCGAGCAGCGGCACGGGCACGATGGGGATAGGTACGCACACTATTTCGGGGAGCCTAACAGTTAGCGGCGGTACTCTTAGCGGGCTCTCTACAGTTACAATTAATCTATTTGGCCATTTACTTGTGTCAGGAAGCGGTTCAATTCAAAATATTTTAGGCTTTACGCACATAAGATTTTCCAATACAAGCTCTTCTTTATCGGTACCTCAAATCATATCGTATACTTCGGCGTCAGCCGGAACACGCGTTGATTACCAGGTTCTGGCAAATGTATTTGTTCAACTTAACAGTAATTTCCCTCTTGCCAGTTCACCTAGCCCGGTCAGCTCGGTATCCGGACATCTTATTTGCCAGTCCTTCACGGTCGGTGGCACAGGGGGCTTTACTCTGAACACCGGAGGTACAATCTACACTACTAACTCGGGAGGAGTAACCGGTGCTTTCACAACATCAGGCACAAAAACTTTTTCTACATCTGGCCACTATGTTTTTAACGGGTCGTCCTCGCAAAGTACGGGCACACTATTGCCAATTTCGCTCAATGGTACTGTGACAATTAATAACAGCGGCGGGGTCAGCATTACAAACAATCCGACCACATTTAATAGCGGGTCTTCATTGCGGCTTCAAGACGGCTTGCTAAGCCACACTACGGCCAGCCTGCGGATGAACAGCGGGTCAAACCTTCAACGCGACAATGGAGCGCTCTCTGTGACGCCCACAACCTATACTGGAGTGAACTTGTCTTATGTCAACCTCGGCCCTAACACGACCGCGGTAAGCTCGGGAAATGAGCTTCCCATCAGTTTGAACGGCACGGTAACTGTAAATAAACCGGGCGCGGCCATTACTACTGTTGGCGCAAAAACAATTACCGGATCCCTGATCCTCACTTCAGGTAACATGAATGCAGGGGGCACTATTTCGGTAAGCAGCACCTTGAGTACGGCATCGGGCACTATACTGAACATGCAATCTAATCAGCTGCTTGGTTCTTTTACCCCTGCGAATAACGGTACGGTTCAGACAGCATCAACAGCGACACCTGCAATACCCAACGCCAAAACCTGGGCAGGGACCGTGATCTACAATAATACGACGGGTCTGCAAAGCATAGCTTCAGGTACGTACAACAACCTTACGTTAACTAACACAAGCAATGCGTCAACAGCGCAAGGCACTGTTATAGTAAATGGTACGCTTACCACATCCTCCGGCGGAACCTTCAATATGGCTACGAGCCAGCTGACAGGTACACTATCCGTTATCACCAACAACGGTACCATCCAAACACAAAGTACTGCCAATCCTCCGATACCTTCCGGCAAAACATGGGGAGGCCTGATCCATTATAACAACCTTACGGGATCCCAGTCGATAGTGCTCGGTACTTATAACAGTCTTACAATTGGCAATACAAGCGGCACTTCCACTGCGCAGGGAACTCTTACGGTAAACGGCACGTTCACCACCACCGCAGGTGGTACGCTCAATATGGCGAGCAATACGCTGGGCGGTACATTAGCAGTTATTAGTAACAATGGAACTATCCTGACACAAAGCACATCGACTACAGGCATTCCTGCAGGTAAAACGTGGGGCGGTACAGTCAACTACAATGCAACATTTGGCGGACAGACGGTAGCCTCAGGCACATATGCAACACTGTTGGCCGGTGGCGCCGGATCGAGTACCAATACGGCAAACGGCAACCTTGTTGTAAACACAACACTTACCACTACCTCGCCCGGCATATTGGATCTGTCCACCTTTACGCTGAGCGGAGCTTTTAATGCGGCTGCAAACCTGGGAATGATCCGTACCCAGAATACAAGCGCTACGCCGGTGCCATCGGGTAAAACATGGGGTGGTACGGTTAACTATAGCCTCAGCAGTGGCGGCCAATCCATAATGGACGGTACTTACAATAATCTTACGCTAAGCCATACCAGTGGCACATCTACCGCACTGGGAGTACTTACCGTAAATGGTACATTGGCTACGTCAGCAAGCGGTATACTAAATATGGGCACCAACCAGCTTTTGGGTTCACTTACGTCAATAAGTAACAGCGGCACTATACAGACACAGAGCACTGCTAACCCTGCAATACCTAACAGCAAGACTTGGGGAGGTACTGTCAATTACAATGCATCAACTGGCGGGCAGTTTGTTGCTGCCGGCACGTATAATAATCTTACTTTAAACAACACAAGCGGCACATCAGCCGCTCAAGGTGCGCTTACCGTCAATAATACATTGACCACATCGGCAGGTGGTACACTCAATATGGGAGCTAACCTGCTTGCGGGTGTCCTTTCGACGATCAGCAACACTGGCACCATACAAACGCAGGCCGCGGGTGCTACGCCTATCCCCACTGGCAGGACATGGGGCGGTACAGTGGAGTTTAACGGCACAGCAGCGCAAACAGTGGTAACCGGAACTTACAACAACCTGACACTCGCTGGTACCCGCATAGGGTCTCCTACCGTTACATTCCCGGCCGGCACCATAAGAGTAAACAATACTTATTCCCACACAACAACTGGTGTGGGTACTTATTCTAATGCCGGCAATACTTTTATGTATGGGGCTACTACCGGTGGGCAATCAGTACCCGGCTACCCGATGGTGTATAATAACGTTACATTCCTGAATTCGAGTGGTACAAATACAATTACAGGTGGCGAGCTTTTTGTTGGTAGTGCGCTTACCACCACAGCAGGCGGTGTGCTCGACATGGGGACGAACTTTCTGAACGGCTTCCTGACCACGATAACCAATGCCGGAACTATACGCACTCAGAGCACTACAATGCCGGCAATAGCTACCGGTAAGAACTGGGGTGTTTCGGGCGGTACCATAGAATTTAACAGGACCACAGGTGGACAAACAATTCCACCCGGCACCTACAACAATCTAATGCTGAGCAATACCAGCGGTACTACGAATGCACAAGGTTTGCTTACGGTTAATGGTACATTGACCACAACAGTGGGCGGAACACTGAACATGGGTACCAACCAGCTTGCCGGCACATTGTCAACAATAGCAAACAGCGGCGCAATAGAAACACAGGCCACAGGTGCTACACCAATACCGACCGGCAAAACATGGGGAGGGACACTCACTTACAACGGCACCGGCGCTCAGACTATAGTTGCCGGGTCTTATGGGGATCTATGGCTTACGTCAGCACGTGGCGGCGCAGCCATCACGCTTGCTTCGGGTACTGTAAACGTTTCGGGCTTATTCTCTGTAACAGCGACCGGTATTGGTAGCTACATCAATACAGGCAACACCGTAGTGTATACAACGTTAACCGGTGGACAATCTATTGGCGGTGCGGTATATAATAATCTTACGCTGAACAATACCAGTGGTGTAAACACCCTGGGTGCTGATGCTACCGTAAACGGTGTGCTTACTCTCGGCAAGATGAGCATCGGTGCAAGTAACCTTACGCTCGGAACTGCGGCAACTATGCCGGGTGCATTCTCATCTACCCGAATGATCGTAGCCACAGGCACCGGCCAGTTGAGAAGGCTGATGACTGCTAACAGCAGCTTTACCTTCCCGGTAGGCGATGCGGCGAACTATACGCCGGCAACTGTTAATATGACAGCAGGTGCATATGCCGGTGGCGCCTACACAGGCGTTAACCTTCGCACGGTGAAGCATCCGAATAATGGTAACGTTTCAAATCATCTTAACCGCTACTGGAGCATCGGAACATCAGGCATTACTGCACCGTCATACACTGCAGCCGCTACTTATGTAATTGGCGACGTTACCGGCACTGAGGCCAGCATGTCTGCAGGCAGCTACAGCGGATCACTGCCATGGGCAAGGTATGCATCTGTAAGTACAGGCACACATTCACTTACCACGGGCTCTATGACCTCTATAGGGTCTGATATTACAGCAATCTCAAGTGCACCACCAACGGTTAGCAGCTCGCCCGATGTAGCTCTATGCAATGGGGGCAGCACCACGCTTACCGCTTCTTCAGCCGTGGGCGACCCGCCTTTTACATACACCTGGGCGCCAGCAGCAGGCTTATCAGCGACTACGGGTGCCTCAGTTACGGCTTCACCAACCGTTACCACTACATATACCCTTACTGTGACTGATGTCAATGGCTTCTCAGGTACAGCTAACACCACGGTAACGGTAAATGCAGTGCCTACTGTTGCATCTATTACTCCGTCGCTTTCGACAGTATGTGTTGGTACGGGCATTACCTTCACAGCGGGTGCCACAACAGGCACAGGTACACTGGTATCTTACAACTGGAGCGGGCCTAACGGCTACAGCACAACTACTGCTACAGGCTCTGCGGTATTGACGCCTACTACTACAGCCTCATCCGGCGAGTACACACTCACGGTAACATACCCTGACGCAGGCTGCACCAGCGCACAGGTAACTACATCGGTAACGGTAAATGCATTGCCTACCGTAGCAAGCATCACACCTTCATCATCTACACTTTGCCTGGGAACGCCGCTTACGCTTACAGCCGGTGCGGTTACCGGCACAGGCACACTCACTTCTTATAACTGGACCGGCCCGGATGGGTATTCTAATGTAACAGCGGTTAACAGCGCGGCATTTACGCCTTCAACCACAGCATCGGGCGGTAATTACTCAGTAACTGTCACTTATCCTGGAGCGGGATGTACAAGTACGGCTGCAGTCACTTCACCTTCGGTTACGGTGAATGCATTGCCAACAATAACCGGCATCACACCATCATCAACGACATTGTGCGTAGGCACGCCGCTCACACTCACTGCATCGGGTGCATCGGGCACCGGCAGCATTGTTTCTTACAACTGGACCGGCCCCAACAGCTATAGCGCAACAACAGCATCTGGCAGTACAGTATTTACGACTACAGCCACGGCAGAAAGCGGAGATTATAGCGTTACAGTTACCTATGCCGGCACAGGCTGTATCAGCGCAGCAGTGGTAACTGCTCCATCTGTGACTATTAATGCACTTCCAACACTCACTGGTATCTCGGCATCACCGGGCACTCTATGCGTAGGTACCGCTTTAACGCTCACTGCCTCCGGCGCTTCAGGCACAGGTACACCATCGTACAACTGGAGCGGGCCTAACGGCTATACGGAGACTACAGCAGTAAACACTGCCGTGCTTACCGCCACCACTACGGCTGCCAGCGGAAATTACAGCGTTACTGTATCATATCCCGGCACAGGCTGCACCAGCGCAGCCGCAGTAACATCACCATCGGTGACCGTTAATGCACTGCCTACAGTCGCAGGCATCACGCCATCTACTACTGATATTTGCACCGGTACTTCATTAACGCTTACCGCAGGCGCGGTGACAGGCACCGGTACATCGACCTATAACTGGAGCGGGCCTAACGGATACTCAGCCACCAGCGCAACAAATACAACTTCTTTAACTCCGGCCACTACAGCGGCGAGTGGCAGCTACAGCTTATTTGTTACTTACCCCGGCACAGGCTGCACCAGCTCTACGGTATCGTCTGCAACGGTAACAGTAGCTGACAAGCCTACGCTTACCGGTGTCACAGCTACGCCGGCCACACTGTGCATCAACGATGTGCTTACATTAACAGCAATGGGTGCAACCGGACCGGGAAGCATCCTATCATACAACTGGAGCGGGCCTAACAGCTACAGCAGCACAACTGCAGGCGCAGTTCAGACCTATACCGTACCTGCTACAACAGCCAGCGGTGCATATAGCGTTACTGTTACCTACGCGGGTACAGGCTGTACCAGCGATGCCGCAGCTTCAACTGTTGTCACCGTTAATCCGTTACCCGTTATTTATACTGTTACCGGGGGCGGCGAATATTGCTCAGGCGGCACAGGTGTAGCAGTAGGGCTCAGCAACTCAGAAGTTGGCGTAAACTACCAGCTCTATAATGGTGCATCAGTATCAGGTGCACCCGCAGCAGGTACCGGAGCCGCCATCAGCTTTGGCTTACAAACTGTAACCGGAACTTATTCGGTGAGGGCCACTAACCCAACAACTACTTGTGCAAGGGGCATGTCGGGAACTGTTAATGTGGTTGTTCTTACAGATCCTGCAATCTATGCTGTAACCGGGGGTGGTACTTATTGTGAGGGCACAGGCGGGCTTCCCGTAGGACTGGCCAGCTCAGACGCAGGTGTTAACTACCAGCTATATCGCGGCGCTACAGCCGTAGGCAGCCTTGTAGCCGGCACAGGTGCCGCTATCTCATTTGGCAATCAAACTGTAGCCGGAACTTATACTGTCGTGGCAAATCCGGGAGCTACCTGCCAGAAAAACATGACCGGCAGCGCAACAATAGTAATGTACCCCACACCAAACGTTTATAATGTTACAGGTGGCGGCACTTATTGTGAGAATGGTTCCGGCGTACACATTGGCCTCGACTTCTCCGTGATCGGTATCAACTACCAGTTGTACAATGGTGCTACTGCTGTTGGCACTCCTGTGGCAGGTGCTAACTCTGCGCTCGACTTCGGCTTCCAGACTGCGGCAGGCACCTATACCGTGCGCGCTACTAACGCATCTACCAGCTGCACCAGCAGTATGACGGGCAGCGCAGTGGTTACGATCAACCCTGCTCCGCTTGCTTATACAGTGACCGGCGGCGGCACTGCCTGCGAAAGTGCAGGCGTGGCAGTAGGCCTCTCCAACTCGCAAACGGGAATGACCTACCAGTTGTACAATGGTGCAACTACAACGGGCAGCCCGGTAGCAGGCACAGGCGCAGCAATAAGCTTTGGCAACCAAACCAGCTCGGGTACTTATACAGTACTGGCTACAAATACAACAACGTTCTGCACCAATGCCATGACGGGTAGTGCAGTAGTGAATATAAATGCGACACCTACGGCTTATACAGTCACAGGTGGTGGCGCATATTGCACAGGCGGCAGTGGCATCGCAGTAGGCCTTAGCAATTCGGCAGTTGGTATCAGCTACCAGCTCTACAACGGTGCTGCTACTGTAGGCGGCGCATTTACAGGCACTGGCGCAGCTATCAACTTTGGTGCGCAGACGGCTGGCGGAACATACACAGTGCTGGCTACGAATACAGGCACATCGTGTACCGGCGCTATGGCGGGCAGTGCTGCAATCACAGTGAACCCGCTGCCCACGGCATATGCAGTTACCGGTGGTGGCAGCTATTGCGCAGGCGGCTCAGGTGTTGCGGTAGGCCTTGCCAATTCACAGAGCGGTGTCAATTATCAATTATACAATGGTGTAGTCACTTCGGGTACGCCTGTGGCAGGCAGCGGTTCTGCTATTAGCTTTGGTGCGCAGACGGGGGCAGGCACATATACTGTCTTAGCTACAAACGCAGCTACCTCGTGTGCCACCAGCATGACGGGCGGCGCTACGGTAGTAGTTAACCCGCTTCCTACAGCATATGCTGTAACCGGTGGTGGTGCTTATTGCGCCGGCGCAGCAGGCGTAGCGGTTGGCCTTGGCAACTCAGAAGTTGGTATCAGCTACCAGCTTTATAATGGTCTTACGGCTACAGGCACAGCAGTTGCCGGCACAGGCGCTACTGTCAGCTTTGGCAACCAAACGGCAGGCGGCACATACACAGTGCTTGCCACTAATACCACAACTTCATGCACCAATGCCATGAGCGGCAGTGCTTCAGTAACAGTTAACGCTACACCGGCTCAATTCAATGTGACGGGCGGTGGCGGCTACTGCACAGGCGGCAGCGGTGTGGCTATTGGCCTCGATATGTCGAACACGGGCATCAACTACCAGCTTTACAATGGTGCCTCAACTGTAGGCGGCCTTGTAGCAGGTACAGGTGCGGCTATCAGCTTCGGCTCGCAAACAGCAGCAGGCACTTATACCGTGCAGGCTATTGATGCTATCACATTTTGCACTCGCGCTATGCTGGGCAGCGCTCCGGTTGTTATCAACCCGCTCCCTACGGCATATACAGTTACGGGCGGCGGCAGCTATTGTGCAGGTGGCACGGGCGTACAAATAGGTCTCACTTTCTCTAACAGCGGTGTCAACTACCAGCTATATAATGGCGCCACAGCAGTAGGTAGCCCTGTAGCCGGTTCAGGTGCATCATTAGATTTTGGCTTCCAGACTGGCGGCGGCACTTACACAGTGCTTGCCACCAACAGCACTACAGGCTGCAGCGCACCTATGACGGGCAGTGCTACTGTAGTAGTAAATCCGCTGCCTATAGCATATGCTGTAACGGGCGGCGGCGCTTATTGCGAAGGCGGTGCTGGTTCCACTATCGGCATGGCCAATTCTCAGGCGGGTGTTAGCTACCAGCTGTACAACGGTGCTACGGCTACCGGCACGGCAGTAGCTGGCACAGGCGCGGCTATATCGTTCGGCCCTCAGCCAGCCGCAGGCACATACACGGTGCTGGCTACTAATACCACTACATCTTGTACCAATGCCATGTCTGGCAGTGCTACGGTTACCATCACCCCCGGTCCTATAGCATATGCTATTACCGGCGGCGGTGCATATTGCACAGGTGGCAGCGGCGTAGCAATAGGCCTGGCTAACACCAGCCTCAACGTAACGTATCAATTATACAACGGCGCTTCGGCGGTAGGTTCAGGCATGGCCGGCACAGGTGCTGCAATATCGTTTGGCTCACAAACGGCGGCAGGCACTTATACGGTGCTTGCAACAGACAACATTACATCTTGCACCAAGCCTATGACCGGCAGCGCAACAGTTATAGTAAATCCACTGCCAACTGCATATGCAGTAACCGGTGGCGGCAGCTACTGCTCTGGCGGCACTGGTGTTACTGTAGGCCTGGCCAACTCAGCAGTGGGTATCAGCTACCGCCTGTATAGGGGAGCTACTGCGGTAGGCACTGCGGTAGCAGGCACCGGCGCTGCTATCTCTTTTGGCCTGCAAACAGCATCGGGCACATATACAGTGCTTGCGACCAATACCACTACATCTTGTACGAATGCAATGACAGGCAGTGCTACGGTTACTGCGCTGTCATTACCAGCTGCATATGCAGTTATAGGTGGCGGCGCGTATTGCGCAGGCGGCCCGGGTGTTCACATCGGCGTAGGATTTTCTGACCCCGGTGTTAACTATCAGCTATACAGCGGAGCTACCGCTATCGGCAGTCCGCTTATAGGGTCGGGCGCAGGCTTAGACTTTGGCTTCATTACTACAGCAGGTACTTATTCTGTCCTAGCCACCAGCACTATTACCTCATGCAGCTCTGCTATGTCTGGCAGCGCCACGGTTTCTATTAACCCAGTGCCAACGGCATATACTGTTACCGGCGGCGGCGCTTATTGCGCAGGCGGCACAGGTGTAGCAGTTGGCCTCAGTAATTCAGCAGCAGGCATCAATTACCAACTATACAACGGCGCTACTGCTACAGGGAGCGCAGTTGCGGGCACAGGAGCTGCTATCAGCTTTGGCCTGCAGTCTGCCGCAGGCACGTATTCCGTACGCGCTACGAATGCCACTACAACTTGTGCCAGCGGCATGTCGGGTACTTCTGTTATCACGGTTAACGCACTGCCTGTTGTATTCGCGGTTACAGGCGGAGGCAGCTACTGCTCAGGTGCCTCTGGTGCCAATGTTGGCATAGCAGGCTCGGAGGCCGGTGTCAACTACCAGTTGTTCAATGGATCTTCGGCAGTGGGCAGCGTAGTAGCCGGCACAGGTGCTGCACTTGATTTTGGTTTGCAGACAGGTGCAGGCACCTACAGCGTATCGGCTGTCAATGCCACCACAGGCTGCATCAGCGATATGACTGGTACCGCATCAGTAGTTATCAATTCATTACCGGTAGCTTATAGTGTTACTGGCGGCGGTGGATATTGCTCAGGTGGTACCGGCGCTGTCATAGGGCTCGCTAGCTCTACAGCAGATGTTAACTACCAGCTTTACATAGGTGGCTCACCGGTAGGCGGCGTTGTTGCCGGCACAGGTGGTGCCATTAGCTTTGGCTCATTTGCTACCCCCGCTACTTACACAGCAATTGGTACCAATGCAACGACTGGCTGCGTGGCTAACATGACGGGAAGCGCTACAGTAACAGTAAGCGGCCTGCCAACCGTGTACTCAGTTACCGGCGGCGGTGGCTATTGCTCAGGCGCTCCCGGCGTTAACATCGGCACCAGCAACTCAACAACAGGAATTAATTACCAGCTCTACAATGGCGCAACGGCAATTGGCTCACCTGTTGCCGGCTCTACAGGTGCAGGCATCAACTTCGGCACATTCACTACTACGGGTACTTATTCAGTGATGGCCACTAATGCTACTACCGGTTGCTCAGCAGCAATGACCGGCAGCGCCACGGTATCGGTAAATCCTTCGCCTGCAGCCTTTGCGGTTAGCGGTGGTGGCAGCTACTGCTCTGGCGGCACCGGTGTTGTTATAGGCCTTACTGGCTCGGCTACCGGTGTTAACTACCAGCTGTTCAGGGGAGCTACCGCAGCCAGCGCTGTTACAGCAGGGTCGGGTAGTGCGCTCAGCTTTGGTTTCATCACCACTGTGGGCACTTACACAGTACTGGCAACTAATGCAGCAACTAGCTGCACCACCGCCATGACGGGCAGCACTGTAGTCAGCATCAATGCATTGCCGGTGGTATACACTGTTACCGGCGGTGGCAGTTATTGCGCTGGCGGCGCGGGCTTACCGGTTGGCCTCAGTAATTCCGAGGCTGGCATCAACTATCAATTATTCAGAAGCGGTACTCCTGTAGGCGGCGTTGTTGCCGGCACAGGTACTGCTATCAACTTCGGCACATTCGCAGCAGCGGGCGTGTATACGGTAAGCGCTACCAATGCGGTTACAGGCTGCGCCAGCAGCATGACCGGCAGCGCTGCTATCAACATCAATGCAGTGCCTACAGTATTTACAGTATCTGGCGGCGGCAACTATTGCGCCGGCGGCACCGGGAGGCTCATAAGCCTCAACGGCTCTACTGCCGGGGTCAATTACCAGCTCTACCGTGGCTCAGCTACAGTAGGCACCCCGGTTGCAGGCACAGGCAGCACGCTCGACTTTGGCAGCCAGACCGTAGCAGGCACGTACACAGTGTTTGCCACCAATGGAACCACAAGTTGCACCAGCAACATGACCGGCAGCGCAACGATCAATGTTGACCCACTGCCAACGGCCTACACCGTTATTGGCGGCGGCAGCTATTGCTCAGGCGGATCTGGTGTTGTTATTGCATTGAGCAACTCTACTACAGGGATTACGTATCAGTTATACCTTGGCGCCACTGCGGTGAGCGCACCGGTAGCGGGCTCAGGCTCAGCTATCAGCTTCGGGTTGCAAACCACAGCGGGCACCTACTCAGTGCTGGCTACCAACACAGCTACCACGTGTACCGCACCAATGAGCGGCAGTGCAACAATAATTATCAATGCTACACCAGCTGTATATAATGTTACCGGCGGCGGTAGCTACTGCACAGGTGGCACAGGCGTATCAGTTGGCCTCGGCGGTTCAGCTTCCGGTGTCAACTACCAGTTATACAACGGCTCGACTGTAGTCGGCGCTACAGTGGCTGGTACGGGCGCTACGCTCAGTTTCGGTATGCAAACTGCTGCGGGCACGTACTCGGTCCTCGCCACCAGCGCATCAGCATCATGCACCGCTGATATGACCGGCACAGCTGCTGTAAGCATCAACAGCTTACCAGCGGCCTTTACAATTATCGGCGGCGGCAACTATTGTGAAGGTGGCACAGGCGTGTCAATAGCGCTTTCAGGCTCTGCGGCAGGCGTTAACTACCAGCTTTACAATGATGCTACTGCGATAGGCACCCCGGTAGCGGGCACAGGCAGCGGCATTAGCTTCGGCTTTGTTACATCAGTTGGTTCGTACTCAGTAGTAGCTACGGGTTCCTCTACGGGCTGCATTGCACCTATGACGGGCAGCGCGGCGGTAGGCATACTGCCATTACCCACGGCTTATACTGTTACCGGTGGTGGCAGCTACTGTGCAGGCGGCGCAGGTGTGGTTATAGGTCTTTCAGGTTCTAACACGGGTATCAACTATAGGTTATATCGCGACGCTACGGCTGTAGGCGGTCTTGTTGCCGGTAACGGGGGTGCCATCACCTTCGGCATACAAACCGCGGCAGGCACTTATACAGTAGCAGCAGTCAGTGCTTCATCGGGCTGCACAGCAGGCATGACGGGCAGTGCGATCATCAATATCAATGCTACACCAACTGCTTATACCATTACAGGCGGCGGCGCTTATTGTGCCGGTAGCGGTGGCGTAAGCGTTGGCCTCGGCGGTTCGGCTACAGGAGTGATCTACCAATTATACAACGGCGCATCAATGAGCGGCGCATCAGTAGCAGGCACAGGATCAGCTATCAGCTTTGGCTTGCAGACCTCGGCAGGCACCTATTCAGTATTAGCTACCGATGGCGCTACAGGCTGCACCGGCGCTATGTTAGGCACGGCGCCAGTGGCTGTGAATCCACTCCCTGTTGCTTACACAGTTACAGGTGGCGGCGGCTACTGCACAGGCAACCCTGCTCCGGTCATCGGCCTCAGCAGCTCAGAAGCAGGTGTAAGCTACCGGTTGTACCGCGGTGCGACCCTGGTAACCACTATAACGGGTACAGGCAGCGGCATCACCTTCGGTGCGCAGTCGGTTGCAGGCACATACAGCGTGCAGGCGATCAACACAGCATCTACCTGCACCAATAACATGACAGGCACTGCCATCATCAGCATCAACCCCACACCTGTGGCATACGATGTAACAGGCGGCGGCAACTATTGCGCCGGCGATGCGGGCGTATTGGTTGGCCTTTCTAATTCTACAACAGGGGTTAACTATCAATTGTATAATGGCGCTACAGCAGTAGGCGCACCGGTAGCAGGCACAGGTTCAGACCTTAGCTTCGGCATGCTTACCGCGGCAGGCACTTACAGTGTGGCAGCAGTAAATGCTACTACAGGCTGCACGGCCAATATGACCGGCAGCGTATCTGTAGGCATCAACCCGCTCCCACTTGCCTACTCCGTAGTGGGTGGCGGTGGCTACTGCACAGGTGGTGCAGGCGTTGTTATCTCACTATCCGGCTCTGAGGCAGGTATCGGTTATCAACTGTACAATGGTGGAGTACCGGTTGCCTTCGTAGCAGGCACAGGTGGTGCGCTCAGCTTCGGTATGCAGACGGGTGCAGGCACCTATATGGTTTTTGCGATTAACGCAGTTACAGGCTGTACTACCACAATGAGCGGCAGTGCTGATGTTACCATCAGCCCTATGCCTGTAGCATATACGGTTACTGGCGGTGGCAGCTATTGCTCAGGTGGCACTGGCGTTGTTGTTTCCCTCAGCGGCTCTACAGCAGGTGTTAACTACCAGCTCTACAATGGCATCATGCCGGTGGGCGGCACAGTTGCCGGCACTGGCAGCGACATCAGCTTCGGCATGCAGACCGGTGCTGGCAGCTATAACGTAGTAGCCATCGATGCTACCACAGGCTGCACAGGCACTATGAGCAGCTCAGTACTTGTTTCTATCGATCCGTTGCCAACTGCATACACACTCACAGGTGGCGGCAGCTACTGCACTGGTGGTGCTGGTGTTTCAGTAGGGCTCGATGGCTCTGATGCGGGCATTAATTATCAATTATTCAATGGCGCATCAGCAGTGACTGCACCCGTGGCAGGCACAGGTGCCGGTATAGATTTCGGTGTATATACAGCAACAGGTGCCTACTCAGTTGTAGCTACTAATGCGACAACAGGCTGCGTAAGCAATATGACAGGTACATCGGTGATCAGTATAGATCCACTGCCTGCCGCGTATATGATAGGCGGCAGCGGCACCAGCTACTGCGAAGGCGGAGCAGGCATTGCAATATCGCTCAGCAACTCCACTACGGGTGTTAGCTACCAGCTCTTAAATGGCTCAGTTGCTATAGGCTCGCCACTGGCAGGCACAGGCAGCGCGCTCGACTTTGGATTTCAAACCCCGGCGGGCATATACACCGTCCGCGCTACTAATGCCACTACTGGCTGCACGGCCGATATGGCGGGCACTGTATCAATATCTATCAGCCCACTGCCCGTAGCATATACTGTTACAGGTGGCGGCAGCTACTGCACCGGTGGTGCAGGCGTGCCGGTAGGCCTTGCTAACTCTGCAAGCGGCATCACTTACCAGTTATATCGCGGGGCCACGGCCGTTGGCGGCACAGTAGCAGGTACTGGCAGCGCGCTCAGTTTCGGCATCCAAACAACACCGGGTGTTTACTCTGTAATAGCTTCCAACAATACTACTGGCTGCGTTAGCGCAATGGGTGGCACAGTAACTATATCTGTAAGCGCATTGCCAACTGTTTATACAGTAACAGGTGGCGGCAACTTCTGCTCCGGCACTGCGTCAACTATACATATAGGCCTCAGTAATTCAGCCACAGGCGTTAACTACCAGCTCTACAATGGCGCGGCTACAGTAGGCGCACCGGTTGGGGGCACAGGCACAGCGCTCGACTTCGGTATCTATAACACTGCCGGTACCTACTCAGTAGCTGCAGTAAATACTACCACAGGCTGCACCAGCAACATGACCGGGACTGCTACAATCTCTGTTAACCCGCTTCCTGCATCTTACAACGTTACAGGTGGTGGCACCTACTGCGCAGGCGGTACAGGTATGCACATTGGCCTTGCCAACTCTGCAACAGGCGTATCATACCAGCTATACAACGGCGGTACTGCCGTAGGTACTATGGTTGCAGGCACAGGCGCAGCGCTCGACTTCGGCACGTTCACTGCAACAGGTACCTATTCGGTACTCGCCATAAATGCATCTACAACCTGTGCGCGCAGTATGACCGGCAGCGCTACCATCACAACTAATCCATTGCCTGCTGTATTCTCAGTTACAGGCGGTGGTAACTACTGTGAGAGCGTAGGTGGCATCAGCGTAGGTCTGGCAGGCTCGGCACTGGGCATCAGCTACCAGCTCTACAACGGCACTACCACAATGGGTGGCCCGCTCTTCGGCACAGGCGGCGCGCTCGATTTCGGGCTGCAGTCTATGACGGGTACTTACTCGGTAGTAGCTACTAACAGCACTACAGGCTGTGTACGCAGCATGAGCGGCACGGCCAGCGTCAGCAGCACTCCATCAGTTATACCATCGGTTACTGTATCTGCAAGCACTGGGGTGAATATATGCTCCGGTACCGCGGCTACATTTACGGCCACGCCGGTTAACGGAGGTTCTGCACCAACCTACGTGTGGAAGGTGAACGGCCTCACAGCGGGCATCGGCAGCACTTATAGCTACCTGCCAAACAATGGCGATGTGGTGCGTGCAGTGCTTACCAGCAATGCTACTTGCGCATCTCCTGATACGGCAAGCAACGCGGTGACTATGACGGTTAATACATCGTTCCTCCCTACGGTAAGCATCACTGCTGCACCGGGCGGTACAGTATGCACCGGCACGCCGGTTACCTTCACGCCTGCATCAACCTATGGCGGCACGGCGCCGGTATACGACTGGTACAGGAACGGTACACTGGTAGGCACTGGCGCTACCTTCTCGCTGATACCTGCTGATGGTGATATGGTGGCTGCTAAGATGACCAGCAATTATACATGTCGCCTCGCTACAACGGTAAGCAGCAACAACATCACAATGGATGTTACTGCACCGCTTGTGCCTTCGGTGAGCATAGCGGTTAACCCCGGCACTTCGATAGCTCCGGGCCAGCTGGTAACCTTTACAGCAACAGGTACCAATGGAGGCGCGTCGCCTGCATACCAGTGGTTTGTAAATGGTACGCCACAAACCGGTGCTACCTCGTCAGTATACACCAGCAACTCACTGAACAACCACGACTCGGTAACCGTACGCATCACGAGCAGCGGCGCTTGCGGCGGGCTCAACTCGTTCAATACAGTGTTCATGACTGTGGGCGCAGTTGGTGTTGTAAACGTAGCTGCACTTGATATGGATGTAAGGGTAATACCCAACCCTAACAAGGGCACATTCAGCATCAGCGGCAGCATAGGTACAGATAACGGCCAGGCCACCATCGAGGTGACCAACATGCTGGGCCAAAGCGTATACAGCGGCAAAGCCACTATTAAGAACGGCAGCATCGAAGAGCGCATCACGCTCGATAACACACTCGCTAATGGAATGTATATGCTTAGCGTCCGCTCAGGCGCACACAGCAAAGTGTTCCATATAGTGATAGAGCAATAGTGCATAACAAATGTGATTCATTACAGAGCGCTTCTTCGGAGGCGCTCTTGTTGTTTGCCACACAAGCCTTGCCTAACGTCTCCCTCTCCCTGCTATGTTGACCTTCGAACCGGAAGAGGCCCGGGAGAGGTCACTCGCGGCTGGCCACGTCACATGGGCATCTCACGTCCCCCTCTCCTTCGGAGAGGGCCGGGGAGAGGTCCCCGTAACACCCGAGCGACAGCGAGTACATCAGCGCTCCCTCTCCTTGGGAGAGGTCCACGTTATTCCGTATATTTGCACCATGGTAAATGTTGATGTAGCTAACCTGCTGCCCGCTGAGTTTCCCGCCGGTTCCCGTGCATGGGTATACCAGAGCAGCCGTGCATTTATAGAGAAGGAAGCCAACGAGATCAATGAGCAGCTATTCCAGTTTTACAGCCAGTGGCAGGCCCATGGCGCACCGGTAAAGGGGTGGGCCCAGCTGCTCTTCAGGCAGTTTGTAGTAGTGCTGGCCGATGAGACCAATGTGGAAGTGAGCGGCTGCAGCACCGATAGCTCAGTACGCCTCATTAAAAGCATTGAGCGCCAGTACGATGTCAATTTCTTTGACCGTATGATGCTGACCTTCCTGGTAAAGGGCAAGGCCGAGATGCTGCCGTTCGGGCAGGTGCAGTATGCTATAGATAAGGGGTATATAAACAAAGATACTGCTGTGTTTAACAACATAGTCACCGACAAGCAGGGCCTGCTGGAGAACTGGCTGGTGCCGCTAAGCGAGAGCTGGCTGGCAGGCAGGGTATCGCTGCCTCAGCAGGCTTAGCCCGCACATGTCCCTTATTATTCCCATATTTGACTTGTATTAGCGGGAATTTTTATTAAAATCAGTTTTTATAATATCCTGTTTTCAAGGGTTTCTGACTTTGGCATAGTTTTTAATCCCATTAGGAAAAATGGGAGTTTATGCGAATTAAAATACTATTGCTCGGGGAAGATCCACTATCGGTTTTAGCAGATAGTCAGCTACTTAGAGACCGCGGCATGCTGGTTTACACAGCATTCAACCTCTTGAATATCAACGACCTTATCAATGAAATTAAGCCCGACATTGTCTTCTTTGATCCGCATAAGTCAAGCAATGCCATTACTGATGCCTACAACAGCCTGGTAAACGGCATATACCATACCGGCGTCCCGGTTATATTTACGCTCTCTGAAGATGATGTGTACCTGGTGACCAGGAAAAGGACCGCACCAAAAGATAAGCGCACCATCATTGCCGATAATATTGTAGATGCTATAAAAATGGCGCTGCGCAGCAACAAGACCGCTCCTAAAAAAGACAAAGACAAAACTATAAAACTGCCGCACCAGAACATACCCTTTCCTATATATAATGCGCGGGCATAAACCCGCAACAACGAACTTTTAGGTGTGATATCGTGGACGATGGGTGCTTACCACCTATTCTCCACGATCCTTATTTCTACCCGGCGGTTCTTCTCCGCTTCCTCTTCAGTACGCTCAAATTTTATAATAGGCCGGCGCTTGCCAAAGCCTGCATACTTCAGCCGCTCAGGCTCTATGCCCTTGGTTACAAGGTAGCCATAGATCTCCTTGGCCCTGTTTACCGATAGTACAGGCTCATTGGTATCAATATCCAGCGCATCGGGCGCAGTGGCGGCAATGCAGCATACGTGGCCCTCAATGCTTATCTTCAGAGCCGGGTTATCTCTCAGCACCACATATAGCTTCTCCAGCGTTTTATAAGACTCCGGCTTTATCACATGCCGGTCTTGCGGAAAGTATACATTCTTCAGCTGGAAGGTGGTGCCTGCCTTCAGCTTTTTCATTTCCTCTATGCTGGTAAGGCTCACATTAGTGCCGGTGTCTTTTCGCTTTGTAAGGGGTTTTGGCGGTGGCTGCCTGTCGCTTATATTGTTGATCACTATGTCTACCCTGCGGTCTATGGGGAAGCCATCGCGCGAGGTCATGCCGTTGCGCTCTATCTTGCCGCGGCCTATGCACAGCTGCACATCGGTTGGGTTAACGCCATATTTTACCAGGTACTTCTTCACATTTTCCGCCCGTTTCATAGAGAGGTCCTTGTTGTAGCCGTGGGAGCCCAGGTAGTCGGCATAGCCTATTATCATTACGCGGCTGCCGCTGAGTATCTTGTCGTTGAATATCAGCAGGTCTACCTTGTTCTCCATGCTTTTATTCATAGTGGGTACTGCCAGGTCAAAGTAGAGCCGGAAGGTGTCGGTAGCTTTTTGCCCGAAAGCCGGGAAAAGCGCAACAGAGAGCAATATGGTCAATAATGATCTATAGATCATAAACCGGTATGACGTATAGGAGGAATTAGCTGTTGAGCAAATGAATGATGGTAGCGAAAATACGTATTATTTTTCTTATTTGTGTATGGGTGTTGGGTGTTTTGCGTTTAATTAACAGGGAGCGCTACCCCGGCCCTCCCCCAAGGGGTACCTCTCCCCATCCCTCTCCAAAGGAGAGGGTGACGTTACGCAGGCCGATGTACTACATTCATAGTGCCGATTTTCTTTAATGATAATTTCCGATTTGCTTCCGGTTTTTGTCGGTCGTCGGAAAGGAGGGTGGTTTGTAAATTATTGATTGTTAGTTTGTTGTGACTATTTTTCGAAGGATTTCCGGTTTCTGGTTTAAAATTTCTGTCGGAAATTTGAGCTTTCATGATCAGCGGATTCAACGAATCATTTTCGGTTACAAGCTACCGTGGCAAGAGCAATCATTTATAAAACCCCGTGGGAAATAAAACCTCTGATGGGGAATTTTTTTGGCGGCTATTGGCTGAAAGGCAGCATTAGCAACCGTATAGCTGAAAACAAAATTTCCCATCATTCCCCGTGGTGTTTTGTTAGGGGAATTTTCTTTGTCTGCCTGGTTGCAATTGGTTGAATAGGTACATCAAAAATCGTGCAAAAGTGAGAGGTGGCAGAGGAAAGTTTTTATGGTGTGGCGTTTTCTGCTATATGGTGTGCGGTTAGCTGGGTATGGTGGAAAGTTGTTGGCGTGGTGGGATGAACTGGGTGGTTTTTGCAGTATGCCCCTCTCTGCTATATTAATTTTCTTAAGAGTAAAAAACGTATTTCCCACATTTTTCATGTAAGGTTCAACGTTTATCATTGTACCGTATCAATTCACATTCATCCGAAAAAGCTATGGCCGTTAAAGTCGCAATGATTAATATGAAAGGGGGTGTTGGAAAATCCACTCTCACTGTAAATTTAGCATGGCATATCGCTATGAAAACAGTTAACCCCTTTCGAGTTTTAGTAGTTGATTTGGATCCGCAATTTAATGCAAGTCAGTATATGCTTGGAATGCAAAAATATGAAAAGTTGGTTCGTGACGAGAGTCCCACTATTTGGGATGTATTTGAGCAGTATACTACCGTGCCTGGTAAACAATCCAATGGTGCTATAGATCCAAATTCGGTAATTCAAAATGTATTATCGGAACGAGCTGATGGAAGCAAAATTGACTTAATTCCATCCCGATTGGAACTTGCATCCTCAATAAAAAATCCTATCAATAAGGAATTAATTTTATCGACATTTGTTGGTGATATCGAATCTGATTACGATTTAGTCTTGTTTGATTGTCCGCCAACTGAATCTCTTTTGACAACAGCAGCTTATCACTGTTGTGACCATATAGTTATTCCGGTAAAACCAGAATATCTATCATCAATTGGATTACCTTTGTTAGCACGGTCGTTGAGTGAATTTAAACGTCAGTATAAAAAAAGCAGTTTAAGTATCGCTGGTATAGTATTTAACCATACTACTGAATATTCTCCAGAGGAGAACATTGCAAAGCGAGAGGTTAAATCCGTTGCAGCAGCTAATGGGTGGCCTATATATAAAAATGGTGTTCCTTATTCCAGATCGTTCCCTAAAGGTGCAAGAGAAGGACAGCCAATATTTCGTACCACGTATGCCAGAACGACCCCAGCAAGAAAATTTGAAAATTTTGCTATTGAATTTATTAAAAGTGTAGGTTTAACATGGTAAATGCCGAATTGATACTTGATCTTGGAAAGCTTTATAAGAAGCATGGTCCAAATTCTTTTGGGGACCTAGCGGATTTTTTAAAAGATCCAAGTCATATTGACAGTCTAATATTGATATTGGAAAGCTCCTCTAAGTTTAAAAAAGACATTTCCTCAACTAAAATAAAACAAAAAAAGCCTGCTAATCTAGTTCCGAAAGGGTTAGAGAATTTAAGCCATACAGATTTACCGAAATTTGAAATCCTCAACCAGTTTTACCAACAACTTGTCGCTCGTGAATTTCTTACTTCTGTAAGAGAAATAAATTTCTTTCGGGAGGATAATGGTCTCAGTGTATCAAAAGCGAAATCGCATAAAGAAGCAATATCTGCCTTAATCAACGAACTAGCAAATGCTTCGGTAGAAAAGCTAAAAAAATTGGAGGTCAAATCTTCTAACGAAGGTAATGGGCTACAAGGTTGGTCGGATATCATATTGAATAGAAAATAGTGATTCCGGTTGGTACTGTAATTAGATAATATTATTTTCAGGAGCTCAGAAATGTCCATTTGATCGAACAATAGCTTCTTTTTTTAAAATGGGCTAATGATAAATCAGACTTTTTACAGTTGCTTTTCTGAGCAAGGTGAAGATGTTTTGCCCACCGGCAAGGTATTGTCATCTCTAAAAGATGAAGTCGAACCCATAGTTTTTCTGGATAGCTGCATATGCCTGGAAATCATTAAAGTAGTCGACTACAAAAAGCAAGCGAAAAATGTAAATTTCGCCAAGATCATTGCTTTAAAAGAATATGCATCGAAACATCAGATAGAAATAAGTCCGTTTTTTGGTTTGCTAGAACTGTGTCTTAAGGACGGAAAGCTAGATGAAGACAAACTTTGGGACTTCCACCATCGCATCGATTTTTTCAAAAAGATATCACTAAAGATATTTAAGACTTTTAAATATGATTTCGCGCAAAACTATATTTTTTTCAGGCCGGATACAGGCTGGTTAGTCAACCCTTACAAGGCTATTGAACCAACGTTACGCAATAGCTATTGCGCGTTATTAAAAATTAGATGTCTAGCAAAAAAAGGCCTGACGCGAGAAATGGCAGAAAAAAATATTAGTGTTTTTTTAGAATGGATGAAAACTGATCTTGATATTGTTAGAGCTGTAGAATACAAATTGGCCCTAAATATTTTTGGGGGCAATTCAGTATATAGAAAAATGATCGGCCTTGATTGCAAACCAAACGAAGTAATAAAACGGCTTGTTGGCACAACATGGGATATATTCCACTCTAATACAACATCTAATAGCTTTCGTTTGTTTAAAATGTTGGACAGAAACTTCCTGCCATATTTTCTTACCAGCGACGCAAACTTATTCAATATTTTCAAAAATTTTAAGCTTTGCGTCATAAAGGACGGAGGAGATGTTTATACATCTTCCTTTCTTCGTAATTCAGACTTTTTGGTGCCTCATTTCGCTCCAGATTTTATTGATAGACAAAATGAGAAGATGATGGATTGCTTTATTGAACGCGGGGTAAATAATTATAAATACGACAAGCAGAAAGTTGATGATCTTATCCGTAAGTTGGAAATTGAAAACGATATTCAAATATAAATTGTTTCAAGGCGTATAAGCTGCGAAAATATCAACTTAAAGAAGACTAACCAGTCCATTCTCCCATATGCAACAAACTCAATTTAAATTAGATTGTGCATTCCTTCACCAAGAGCTTGTAGTACAGTTATTAAACCAACACCAAATGGTAACACTGCAGGGCAAAATTGAACACGTCAATAACTCTAGTTCAGCTGGGCTGAGAGCTGCCTTTGTAAACGCCATTTTCACTCACGAGGTGTTAGATATATTAAAGCGCGACAAGGTGGAATCACTAATCGAAAAGTTGTTGCAAGGCAAAATTTTAAGGAAGGGGGATCTTGTTTGGACAGATCATCCTTACTACTTTAAAGGTACTATCCAAGCGAGCTATGACTTCGAAAAAGAGGGACAAGGGCAAGCCAAATTCCACACGTTTTTAAAAGATTTTAATGAGCTAAAGCTTTCTGGGGTATTCAGCCCCAAGCATTTATTTGGAGTGTCGTCAGTAAGCAGGCTTTCTGGAAAAGCAAGTGTTTTTTTGTTTGCTTACATTGAGGAGTGCAAAGCCAACGAAATCAAATTACGCCCCATTTTTATTGGCGGCAGAATGATTGACACGGGCACTCCATTTGGCTCTTCATCTGACCTTTTAAAAGTTGATGTTGAGGATATTGATGAATTTCAGAAAGTCAGTGGAACATCACATCGTTTTCTAAAACTTGATCGCCTCAAGGATATCCCCGAAAAACAAATAAAGCATTGGATAGCTGAAATACTTTACGAGGAAAACGTTCCTAAAGACTGGGGTGGCGAATATTCCGATTTGTTTTCAAACCATATACATGTATGTGGTCAGCGCCTGAACGCCGCATTTTTACTGAAAGGGCCTTCAAAGTTTCACCCCATGACACCTGCCGATTTAGGTAAAAATGGAGACCAAATAACGAGGCTGTATGATGAGCCGGCTTCCATGTACATTCTTCAGCACTGCCATAGTGTTACACCTTCCGTTTATAAAACTATGCAGGCGTTTTCCAGTAGATTTAACCAAATCAGCAGATTTTGTATTATTGACGGGTACGATACATTACGTCTTCTAAAAGCGTATAACAAAATTTAATGTCGTAGCCGAGTCTCTGCCCTTCGCAGGACTCGGCGTTATGTGGCAATAATGTGCAATTGCTTGTGGGGGTAGTACTCAACGCCGAGTCCCGGTGAAAAACCGGAGACTCGGCTACGACGGAAGATATCAGCCGGGAGAGATAGGCGTTTTTTACGTCGTAGCCGAGTCTCTGCCCTTCGCAGGACTCGGCGTCATGGGCTACAGGTTGGCAATTGCTTGTGGAGGAGAGCACCAAACGCCGAGTCCCCGATGAAAAACCGGGACTCGGCTATTAATGATACACTTTTGCAAATTTACTGATCAAACAAAACCGACTCAATAACCACGGGTTCCAATGGCTGGTCAGAAGAGTTGGTGGCCACAGAACCGATAGCTGCGACAACTTCAGTGCCTTTTACCACGCGCCCGAAAACAGTGTGTTTGGAATTGAGAAAGTCATTGTCGGCGAGGTTGATGAAGAACTGGCTGCCGTTGGTGTTGCGGCCGGCATTGGCCATCGATATGGTGCCCATTTCATTGCTGTTGGCAGGCCCTATTTCATCATCAAACTTATACCCGGGACCACCTGTTCCCCACTGGCGTTTTTTCGTCTCGTCTTTTGTAAGCGGATCGCCACCTTGTATCATAAAGTGGTTGATGATACGGTGGAACTTAACTCCGTCATAAAAGCAGGATTTGGCAAGCTTAACAAAGTTGTTGACTGTCTCAGGCGTTTCTTTCTCGAAGAAATCAATGACGATATCGCCCATATTTGTTTTGATAGTTCCCTGCATGGTTAGTTTTTTCGCTGTTAAACACCGGCATTATATTGAACCGGGGTACGAATGTACGGACTTAAAGGAAATGCGCACAAGGCGTCATGGTTCCATTAGCTCCTTTGTGCGTAAACGATGAGGCTCGCCGAAAAATAATCTTCATTGGGTTTGGTAAACTAAAAACTTAGTTCTACCTTTGAACTAAGTATTTAGTTTTGATATGCAGGCAAAGACATTGACAAAGGCGGAGGAGCAGGTAATGATGATGCTGTGGCAGCTGGAGAGCGGGCTGCTGATGGAGGTGGTGGAGGCTATGCCCGCGCCGCAGCCACACAAAAATACGGTAGCCACTATCCTCAAGATACTTGTGGAAAAGGAGTTTGTGCGGGTGGAGCAGGTGGGGCGCATACACAGGTATCACCCCGCGGTGAGCAAGGAGGCTTATTCCAGGGCTACCCTGACGGGTGTGGCCAAGGGCTACTTCGACGGCTCGTTCAAAAATATCGTGTCCTTCCTGGTGGATGAAAAAAAGCTCTCGGTCGCTGATCTGGAGCTATTACTGAAACAGCTAAAAAAGAAATAGTATGCACCCGTTCATTCTGTACATACTCCGCGGACTGGCCATATCAGGTATTGGCTATGGCTACTATGCGCTGCTGCTGCGCCGCAGGAAGATGCACGTCTTTAACCGCTACTACCTGCTGGCCACCATGGCAGCGGCGCTGCTGCTACCGCTGGTGCATATAGAGTGGGCGGCGCTCAATGGCACAGCAGCGCATGCACCCATAAAGCTGCTGCAGGTGCTGCAATCGGGGCAGAATGAAGAGCAGGCTGTGCGGGCTGTGGCCGCGCCACGATCTTATGCTGCCATACTATGGGTGCTGTATTATTGCATTGTTGCAGTGTCGCTGTTTGTTACCGCCCGCAGTGTGTACCAGCTATACCGGATAAAGCGCAACAGTAAGGTAACTGCAGAGGGCAATATGCACTTCATAGAAACGGAGCTGGACAATGCGCCGTTCTCTTTCCTTAACAACCTTTTCTGGCATACCGGCACCAACAGGCAGTCGGCAGCGGGCGCAGCTATAATGCGCCACGAGCTGGCACATATTCGCCAGTGGCACTCGGCCGATAAGCTGGCCGCAAATGCAGTGCTGGCGTTCTTCTGGATGAACCCGTTCTTTTGGCTGGTGCGTAGGGAGCTATCAATAGTGCATGAGTTTATAGCCGATGAAGCAGCCGCAGAGGACAACGATACAGAGCTATTCGCGCTGATGCTATTACAAACACATTTCAAAGGCCGGGCTGCCGGACTGATACAACCATTTTTTTGTTCACCAGTAAAAACCAGATTGACCATGCTACAAAAAACAAACAAGACAAAACTTGCCGGCCTGCGCAGGCTTATGGTATTGCCGCTGGCAGCAGGCGCTGCGCTGCTCTTCTCGTTCTCTGCCAAAGACAGCAGCCCCGAGCAGGCGAAGCACAAAACAGTGATAGTACTAGATGCAGCCCACGGCGGCACCGATAACGGTGGCGTAGGGAAGAGCGGTATCACTGAGAAAGACATGACGCTGCGCATAACCAAAGAGCTCGCCCGCATGGCGCCTGCATATAACGTGCAGGTGGTAACTACGCGGAATGGCGATGAGCGGCTGACTGCAGAAGATCGGGTAGCCGCATGTGCGGCTACAGGCGCGGAGCTGTTCGTGTCTATACACGTAAACCAGGATCTGCCGGCAGACAGGAATGTACTGTCCGCCGAAAAGCACCCGGGGTTCGAGGTGATCGTATCTAATAAGAACGCACGATACAACGAGAGCAATGTGCTGGCCTCAGCCATTATAGGCAAGCTCTATGCTATGGCGGTGCCTGCGAAGCTGGTAGAAAAAGGCGTGCTTGTGCTAAAGTCGAACGCCTTGCCCGCAGTGGCAATAGAGTGCGGCAACATAGACAATGAGCAAGATATAGAAAGGCTACAGGACGATAAGCAGTTGCGTGAGCTGTGTGGTAGCATACTCTCGGGTATAGCGGCGTATAGTAATAGCGTGCACGAATAGGTTGTGTGAGGTGCGTGCCCCGCCGATATGCCGGTGTCACGCCTTCAGGGTTTGTGCCGATCGCGCAGCGATTTGCTACAATCGTTTCATCCCTTCGGGATTGGCTGTTTTCGGATATTGATTTTGCCATAAAAGTGGGCTGCATTTAATGCGGCCCATTTCGTCTGCTGGGCGTAGCAATTTCGTTGTAGCTCCGGAATTATTATCTCCCGGAACATTGCACAGATGCGGGCAAACGATTAATTTAGCTACTCAAACTTCTGAGATATGATCGCGATAAAGCCAGCTGATGCGGATGCTTATATAGTCGGGTTTCCAAGGGAAACACGGGCGCTACTGGAGCAGGTGCGGGCAGCTATAAAGAAGGCGGCACCTGCTGCGGAGGAGGTCATTGCATACGGCATGCCAGCATATAAGCTGCATGGCAGCCTGGTATATTTTGGCGGGTATAAGGGGCATGTAGGCTTTTACCCCATGCCATCGGCCATCGAGGCATTTAAGGATGAGTTGTCGGTATATAAGGGTGCGAAGGGCTCGGTGCAGTTCCCTGTGGATCAGCCGATGCCGCTGGGGCTCATTACCAAAATTGTGAAATTCCGTGTGAGAGAGAATATGGAAATGGCCGCCTTAAAGAAAAAAGCATAGCATATGAGTGTATTTATAGAATCAGAACGGCTGTATATACGGGAGCTGCAGCCCGGCGATGCGGCAGGTATGTATGAGATGGACGCAGACCCAGAGGTGCATAAGTATGTAGGTAAAACGCCGGTGCAATCATTGAAACAATCTGAAGACGTGGTGGCATTTATCAGGCAGCAGTATACAGACTTTGGGATAGCGAGGTGGGCCGTAGTAGAGAAGGGGACAGATGAGTTTGCAGGCTGGACGGGTTTTAAATTTATGAAGGGACCAATAAACGGGCTCAGCGATTACTACGATTTCGGCTACCGGCTCAAAAGGAAATTCTGGGGTAGGGGCTATGCCACTGAGAGCGGGCATGCAGCACTGCACTATGGCATAAAAGAGCATGGCTTCAAAGACATATATGCGATGACCGATGTGGATAATGCAGCATCGCGAAGGGTGCTGGAGAAGCTGGGTTTTGAGCTTAGCGGCATCTTCAACTACGATGCCGAGCCTACCTGGCGCGAAGCAGGGGAGCCAACCACTATGTACAAATGGCTACAAAATCAATAGGTTATGGATATTTTAAAGCAAATAAGTTTTATTTAAATTATTTATACTGCTAATTTAGTTTTTTGTTATTTAATACAGTACTTTTAAACCTCATTTTACAAACGAAAATACAGAGATGGAGATGAATAGTGTGAATGATCCCGTGGTGTTTTATGTGGATGATGACCAGGACGACCGTGAGCTATTTCATGATATAGCGAAAGAGAAAAGCAAAGATATTTCGGTGTATACGTATGACCAGGGTGAAAAGCTGCTGGCAGCGCTGAAGAACCCACCACCGAAGCCGGAATGCGTGTTTGTGGATCTCAATATGCCTGGCATCAGCGGCTTCGAGGTTATCGAAGAGATACGCAAGGCTGACCAAACAAAGGATGTGCCGGTAGTGGTGATCTCTACCTCGGCCGACACTGATACCATAGACCGGTGCAGGGAGCTTGGCGCAAGCTATTACATTCCTAAATCGAACGACTACAAGACGCTCACCCGGTCAATACAGCATGCCTTAAGCATAGATTGGGACACCTTTGAGCCAGGCGATAAAAACTTTGTCTTTAAAAGAACAGCATGATACCAGAACTGGAAAAGCCGAAACAGCTGACCCGGGGTGAGCTGTTCATTAGTCATTTGCGCGCAGCAACGGGCGCCAGCCATAAGGCGCTGGAGCAACTGCCACTTTCATTGAACCTAACTGCGGACCATGTAGATAGGGACGCCTATGTGCGGTACCTCGAAATAATGTACCCCGTGATACGAAGCGTGGAGCGTTTCGTTTTCCGGGCCGTGAGCGATGTGCTGCCCGACTTATCGCAGCGCGCTAAGCTGCATTTGCTTAAAGCCGACCTCGATGTATTAGGAGGAACGGCCGAAACAGCAACCGTGCCGGGATTTGATGCCGCGATGTCGCATGCATATGCAATGGGCATTATGTATGTGATAGAAGGCTCTACGCTGGGTGGCCGCGTGATACTGAAAAGCGTGCAACCGGCACTCGCGTTTGGTGATCTGCGTGGTTGCAATTACTTTGCAGGCTATGGTGCAGCAACCGGGCCATTATGGAAAGGATTCCTGATGCAGCTGATGGTGTATGCAAGCAAGCACAATGCGGACAATGAAATAGTGGCGGGGGCGAACCATGCTTTCAGCACTATATTTGAGCTATTGAAAAAAGGTTAGCATGAAAGTAACGGACATACTTAACAGGGGCATCGTAAATCTTACCAATTGTGAGCAGGAGCCCATACATATACCGGGCAGCATACAGCCGCATGGCTTCCTGCTCGGCCTCTCGGGTGATGAGTACACTATAGAATTCGCCAGCGGCAACTGTGCCGACTATATAGCTTACGGCCACACCCAGCTGCTGGGCAAAACCTTCAGCGCAATTTTTGGTGCGGCCAGTGAGGGGGTGCTTAAGCTGTCGGCTTCGGGCAATGTTGCGGCTGAGCCCTTCCCAATAACGATCGATGATAAGTACTTCCTGTGTAGCGTGCATCAGAGGGGTGATACCTTTATCTTCGAGGCAGAGCCAGCTGGTGAGGCGGAAAAATTCTCTTCCGACGCATACAGGCAGACAAGGCAATTCCTGTCGTACATGGAGCACACCAGCTCACTGCAGCAGCTGTGCGCCTCTGTGGCACGCGGCACCCGCGAGATAACGGGCTATGACCGCGTGATGATATACCGGTTTGACGAGCAGTATAACGGAGAGGTGTTTGCCGAAGCGAAGCGCGATGACCTGGAGCCGTTCCTGGGCCTCTTCTACCCGCATACAGATATACCGGTGCAGGCACGGCAGCTGTATATGACCAACCTGCTGCGCCTGATAGCAGATATCAATTACCAGCCGGTGCCTATCTATACAATAGACAACGGAGACCGAACTAATAAAGACCTGGATATGTCGCTGTGCGTGCTGCGCAGCACATCACCCATACATGTGCAGTACCTGCAGAATATGGGAGTAGGGGCCACGTTGACTATATCTCTTATTCACAACAACAGGCTATGGGGGCTGATAGCCTGCCATCATTACTCGGCTAAAAATATTACTCCGCCGGTGCGCCTCGCCGCGCAGCTGCAGGGCCACTTCATTACCTCGCAGATAGATGTGCGGCAGACCAATGAGGAGTATGATGTGTCGCGCAGGGTAAACGAGGCATTAGAGCAAGCTATCACAGCAACTATAGCGCTTAAGCGCCTTAGCCTGGTGCAGATAGCGGCCAATGAGGATGTGTTGCGCGTTTGCAATGCAGCCGGGCTTTGTATCATTGTCAATGGCGTATTGTATAAGGGTGGCCTGGTGCCGGCGGATGCAGAGATAGAGCAAATTGTAGCGCGTATGCGGACCCTGGCGCCGGGCGCGAGCTTCAATTCGTCGCACCTTGCGGCAAGTACGCCGGAGGTTGAAAATATGTGTGTTACCGTTGCGGGTGTTATTTACCATCCGCTGGATATTGCTGACCGAAACTGTATCATATGGTTCAGGCCGCAGACGATAAGGGAAGTAAACTGGGCCGGAGATCCTAATAAGGCGATAATAAAGGACGCCAACGGGCTGCATCCGCGTAAGTCGTTCGAGCTATGGAAGGAAGTGGTGAAGTGCAGGAGCAAGCCATGGCTGAGACCTGAGCTGAATGCAGCTGCCAACTATGCCAATGCCCTGCAGAAGCATGTTACCTACCTGGCGCTGGAAGAAGAAGAAAGAAGGTACAAGAGGCTCTCAGAAGTGCTAAAGGAGAGCAATGAGGAACTAGAGAACATAAACTGGATAAGCACGCACGACCTGCAGGAGCCACTGCGGAAAATACAGCTTATGGCATCGCGTATACTGTCTGAAGATGATACGCAGGTGGCAGATAGTGAGCTGGTGCGAAAAATGAACGACTCTGCCAACAAGATGCAAATGCTCCTCTCAGAGCTGCTGGACCATTCGAAGGTGAAGAATACAAAGGATGCTATAGAGCGGGTGAAGGTGGAAGGAGTGCTGAAGGAGGTAATGGAACAGCTGCATGATATGGAGCTGGAGAAGATGGCAAAAATAGTAGTAGGCCCCTTGCCAGAGATAAACGGTATACCGGTGCTGCTGAAGCAGCTGTTCGTCAACTTGCTTACCAATGCTCTTAAGTTCACCTCAGAAAAGCATGCGCAGGTGATCACCATTGTGGAAGGGGATATTGCTAATGCGCCGGGACTGCCGGAGGAGGGGGATTATATACATATTGTAGTGGCGGATACGGGCATAGGCTTCGATCCTAAGTTCTCAGAAACAATGTTTCGCATATTTACGAGGCTGAACCCACATGGTACCTATCCCGGTACCGGTATGGGGCTGGCGCTTTGCAAAAAGATCATGCAGTCGCATAAGGGGTATATAGCGGCCAGGGGTGTGCCGGGCGAAGGGGCGGAGTTTCACCTGTATTTCCCGGCAGAGCCGATATAGCCTTAATCTTTTAGATGTGTTTCCGTAACTGCGGTAACCACCTCGCCGGCGATACGCTCGAGCTTTGATAACATTGTCTCAAGGTCGGCGGACCTTTGTCCCGCTTCTGCGAGGTCTTCTATGGCGGTAAGCTCATACCTGAGGCTTTCTACGCCCATGTTGAGCAGTGATGGCCGTATGCGGTGTATGGTATAGCGCATGGTTTCGAAGTCGCCATCGGTGTAAGCGGTGCACAACTTGGTAACGGCGGCGGGTATCTGCGCTACAAATAATTGGAGCATCTTGGTAACGAAATTCTGGTCGCCGATCTCCCTAAGCTTATCCAGCGTATATAGCCCCGAAGGCTGAGCGGCGGCCACAGCACCGGTAGCAGCTGCCGGTTGCACATCTATCCACTTCAGGATGATGCCGGTGAGCTTTTCCTCGTTGTAAGGTTTAGTTAATACGTCGTTCATGCCAGCGTCGAGGTAGGGCGCAGTATCTTTTACGGTGTTAGCAGTAATGCCTACAATAGGGGTGGGGTAGGGCAGGTGCCGGCGAATGAGCTTCGAAGCTTCGAAGCCGTCGAGCTCAGGCATCTGCATATCCATCAGTATGATGTCGTGATTGTGTGCGGCGGCCATATCGGTTGCTTCCCTGCCATTGATCGCTACTGTCACTTCGGCTCCATTGCGCTGGAGGATGTTGAGGGCTATTATGCGTGTTATTTCGTCATCTTCCGCCAGTAATATTTTTTTGCCTATGAGTTTCTTTGTTTTTTTAGTATCGGGCACAGGGGCCGGGCCGGCCATGTTCCCCATGTCGCGAGCTATATTGGTAAGGGCCACGGTAAGGTGCTCAGCGGCTGAGTTTATTTTGTGCAGCCGGGAAAGCTGCTCGGTAGAGAGGCCGGTATCTTCTAATGAGGCGGCCGCGTTAGTGATCTCACTGATCATGCGGCCCAGCGCATCAATACGGTCGATGATAGCGGGCAACTGTCCGGCGGCGGGTTGCTTCGCCGGCTTTCGGGCGGGCAGATCGTTGTTTAATGACTCAATAGACATTGGTTAAGGGGTATGTGTCTTTTTTTCCTGCAGCATCTTATATATGGTGGATTTGCCAATATCTAGCTTATCGGCGACCTGTATCACATTATTATTATACTTACGCAGGAAATGAGCAATGATATCATTTGTATATTCTTTTAATGTTTTTTCATCGTATGCAAAAGCTTCTTCTTTAGAAAGCGACGTAAAGTGTATATCTGTTTCAGTAATAACGCTTCCATCGCACATCACAGCTGCCAGCTCCATTACCGATTTCAGTTCTCTCACATTACCTGGATACTTATATGTCACCAGCTTGTCTATAGCCTCCGGTGCAATTGTGATCTTGCCCAGTTTATTGGCCCGGCAAAACTCTTCGAGAAAGTACCTGCCGAGTATAAGAATGTCGCTGCCACGCTCGCGCAAGGGCGGCAACTCTATCGGCATACCCATTATCCTGTAAAAAAGATCTTCGCGGAAGTTCCCTTTTTTCACCTCTTCCAGCAGGTTTTTGTGCGTAGCTACCACCAGGCGTATATCTATTGGCAGCCGCTCATTGCCGCCTACGCGGGTAATTTCCCGTTCCTGCAGCACACGCAGTATCTTGCTTTGGAGGCTGAGGTCCAGCTCTGCGATCTCATCCAGAAAAAGCGTGCCCGTATCTGCCTCCTCGAATTTGCCCTTCTTGCGGCCCACGGCACCGGTAAATGCGCCTTTTTCGTAGCCAAACAGCTCACTTTCAATCAGTTCGCGGGGTATTGCGGCCATATTTACCGCTACGAATGGTTTTTTGCGGCGTTCGGAATTGTAGTGGATGGCCTTGGCGACAACCTCCTTACCGGTGCCGGTTTCGCCGCTAACTGACACGTTAATATTGATCTTTGAAGCTTTCTCCAGTAGCGCGAACACCTTACTCATAGCAGGGCTATTACCTTTTATTGCAGCTTGAAAATCAAATTTTTGACCCAGCTTTTCCTTTAAATGTTCGACTTCGTCCACCAGGGACAGATGCTCTCTTTCGCGTTTTACGGCATTCCAGAGAAGGTCTTTAGTGTTGTCGTCTTTAATGAAATAATCGGCGGCGCCCTCGCGTATCAGCTTAACAGCTGTGTTAACATCTTTCTGCGCACTGATAACAATTACCGGGATATTTGAATTGACCTGTTTTATTTTTTTCAACAATTCACTCCCGTTCATATCCGGGAGAAGGTAGTCGACACTTATGATATTGGGGCCGGCAGATAGGTTTTGCAAGCACTCGTTTCCGGTGGTGTATATATATACATCATAGTCGGGATTGAGGGAAAGGTGATAGCGTAGAATTTCGCCATACCATGGGTCGTCTTCAACAACGAAAATCTTGAATTGCGGCATATTAACGCATCAATATTACTAAAAATATCTCGAAAATGGAACAGCTGTTATTGGTTTCCATTTTCTGTATCTTTCCATTTTTTGGAATATAAATCTATTTTAAGGAAATTAGGATGTAAAATACTGTCCGTAAACTATTGATTATCAATGAAATAGCACAATGGCACGGGCATTGCTTGGAGATTGGCATAACAAAGCTATATGAACACATTTATTCGTAAGTCGGTTTCTACAGTTGCTCCAAAGAGCTTGCTCATCACTTTACTGATGATCGCGGGTCTGTGTTTTAGGTCCGGAGCTACTATAACAACTACGGCGGCGTCATCATCGATCTGTACGAACTACGCATCAACGGGAACGGCACCGAAATGGACTACATTAGGCACAATAACCGTTAGCGAGGGTTCAGGCTCAGACCTTGGCAACGTGAGCGGAGCCTGGTCGGTATCGATCACCCTGGCGGCGCCAACGGGCTGGCAGTTTAACACTGCAGTTAACCCGACATTGGGTTTTTCGGCGTCTAAAAACGTCTCTAGTGTTACACGGGGCACCTATACAGCTTCGTCGCTGGTGATAACCATTGCGGGAAGCAACAAGCAGAAGACCGACCGCGTTACGATAATCGGCCTGCAGGTGCAGCCTACCAGCACCAGCGCTGTTGCGGGTACTGTGAAGCCTTCGGGCATTACAGGTACTGCCACTGGAATATCGACCAGCACAGTATTCGCTAACCTGACGCCGTCGGCGCCGGTTGCAGGCACTGCCGGTGTTACCATATCCGGTACACCATCTGGCGCTATATGCTCTGGCACAAGTGTTACTTTCAACTCATCGGTTACCAATGGCGGCACTACACCGGGCTACCAGTGGAAGCTCAACGGATCTAATGTATCTGGCGCAACAAACGCTACTTATACCAACAGTGCCCTGGCAAATGGTAATACAATCGTTTGCGCGGTAACAAGCTACTCATGCATAGTAACGCCAACAGCAACATCGGCAACGAGAACAATGACGGTTAACGCAATTCCTTCTGCGATCACAGGTTCTTCTTCAGTTTGCGCAGCTGCAACAACTACATTTACAAACCCGGGATCGGGCACATGGAGCAGCAGCAACCTTGATGTTGCTTCAGTCAATTCTGCTACCGGTGTTATAACAGGCGTATCGGCAGGCACTGCGACAATAACTTTTTCAACATCGAACAGCTGCTATACTACCAAGGCGCTGACCGTAAACGCTTTGCCAACAACGATAAGCGGTACTGCGTCAGTATGTGCAGGCTCTACCACTACGCTTACCAGCAGTGCGGGCACATGGACGAGCAGCGCAATCGGTATAGCTACCGTTGGCTCGGCAACCGGCATAGTTACAGGTGTAGCAGCGGGCGCAGCAACTATTACGATCACAGGCAGCAATACCTGCTTCAATACTACGGCAGTTACTGTTAACGCGTTTCCTGCTGCCATTACCGGCACGGCATCTGTTTGTGCCGGGCTTACCACAACTCTGGCTAACTCAGTAGCGGGCGGCACATGGACTAGCGGTAGTACTGCGATCGCTACTGTAGGTGCTTCTACAGGTATTGTTACCGGTGTAGCTGCCGGTACTGCAGTAATCAGCTATGCGCTTGCGGGTGGTTGTGTAAGAACTACTACTGTAACGGTGAATGCAACTCCTACAGCTATAACCGGTGCTTCATCTGTATGCCGCACCTTCACAACAACTCTGACAGGCTCTGGCGGCGGCACCTGGAGCAGCAGCACACCGTCAGTGGCCACCATAGGCAGCGCTACAGGTATAGTTACCGGTGTAGCGCAGGGCACTACTACAATTTCTTATTCGCTCAGCACGGGTTGCCGCGCTACTACAATAATGACCGTTGTCGCACCTGCGGCTGCTATCGGCGGTTCGGCTTCGGTATGCTCGGGCTCATCGGCTACTCTGTCGAATGCTTCTTTGTACGGCACCTGGAGCAGCGCGAATACTGCTACCGCTACTGTGTCCGCTGCGGGCGTGGTAACAGGCGTTAACAATGGCACTACAACAATTACATATAATACAGGCTGCGGCACAGCTACAGCTATAGCAACAGTATCTAACTCCGCCATAACAGGTACTATGTCTGTATGTACCGGTAGTGTAACTACACTTTCGAACCCTTCGGCTGGCGGAGCGTGGAGCAGCGGCAATGCAGCAGTTGCGACAGTGGGCGCCGGCACCGGCATTGTTACCGGTGTTGCTAATGGTACAGCTACTATATCTTATACTTTAAGCGGATGTACCTCGCTGGCTATAGTTACCGTAAACATTGCCCCGGCCGCAATCATGGGGTCTACAACCATATGCGAAGGGTCTTCGGCTACGCTTTCGAATGCTACCCAATACGGAGCATGGAGCAGCGCAAACAGCAGCATAGCCGCCATCGGATCATCGACCGGTATTGTTACCGGCCTTACTGCGGGCATGACCGTTATTACTTACAGCACAGGCTGCGGAGCATCGTCAAGCACTACCTTTACGGTGAATGTGCTGCCTGCCGCAATAACCGGCGTTTCCTCGGTATGCGTGGGGTCTACCAGTACCGTTACCAGCTCGGGTGGCGGCACATGGACAAGCAGCAATCCATCGGTTGCGACAATAGGTTCATCGACCGGGGTGATAACCGGCATAATTGCAGGCACTGCGGGTATCACTTATACGCTTTCTACCGGGTGTATGGTGGCCGGTATAGTTACTGTGAACGATGTGCCTGCAGCAATAAGCGGAGCTGCTGTAGTGTGCGAGGGCAGCAGTACCACCCTAACCAATACAGGTGGCGGCACATGGAGCACAAGCAACGCTGCCATCGCAACAATAGGTTCGGCTACCGGTATATTATCTGGTGTATCTGCCGGAACTGCGACAATATCTTACATACTTTCTACAGGTTGCGCGGCAACAACTATTGCCACGGTAAATGCGCTTCCGTCGGCCATAACGGGTGTAGCTGCTATTTGTCCTGATGCGACTACAACGCTCAGCAGCTCAGCGGGCGGCACATGGGCAAGCAGTGTTGCGGGCGTTGCTTCCGTAGATGTTTCTACAGGTGTTGTAACAGGGTTAACAGCGGGCACTTCTAATATTTCTTATACATTGTCTACCGGCTGCAAGGTTGGCAGGCAGGTTACAGTAAATCCGGTTCCTTCTGCAATAGGCGGAACAGCAGCTGTATGTACCGGTGGTACTACTACCCTTACTAATTCAGGCGGCGGCACATGGAGCAGCAGTAATACACCGGTTGCGACAGTTGGTACTTCGAGCGGTGTGGTGAGCGGCATAGCGGTAGGTACTTCAAATATAACTTATACGCTTTCTACCGGTTGCGTTACCGTGACGGAAGTGACTGTGAACACATTGCCATCTGCAGGCACTATCTCGGGCGCCATGACTATTTGCGAAACAGGCGCGGGTGTTGTTTACAGCACTGTAAGCGGTGGTGTGTGGAGCATAAGTGACATCGCTGTGGCTGAGATCGATGCTGCCACCGGTGATCTTTTTGGTGTTGCAGCGGGTACAGCTACCATATCTTATGCAGTGACCAATTCGTGCGGCACAACATATGCTACCGCCACGCTTACAGTAACTTCATTTCCTACAGTTAATGCGATCACCGGTAATTCAGCTATCTGCGCCGGATCTACAGTTACTGTTGCGAATGCTACAGCAGGTGGCGCATGGAGCAGCACCGATAATGCGATCGCCACCGTTTCGGCGGCAGGTGTCATATCAGGAGTTTCTGCCGGTAACGCCACAATATCTTACACTGCAAGCAATGCATGTGGCGATATAGCAGCGACAGTTATTGCCACGGTAAACGCACAGCCGGCTGCTATTACAGGAACTCTTGCTGTGTGCGCAGGTGCTACAACGACTCTGGCAAGCGCTACTACACCAGGCACATGGAGCAGCAGCAACGGCAATGTTACCATTGGCTCAGCTTCGGGTGTTGCTACAGGTGTTACCGCAGGTACTTCTACAATAACTTATACTATTTCTTCTGGCTGCCGCACTACAACAGTAGTAACCGTTAACAGCCAGCCAGCTGCTATAACAGGTACACTTGCAATGTGCGAGGGTAGTGCATCTACTCTTGCCAATGCTACTGCAGGCGGCGCATGGAGCAGCAGTAATACTGCTGTTGCAACAGTGAACAGCGGTACAGGCGTTGTAACTGGTGTTGCTGCGGGGAATGCTACAATAACTTATACTTTGGCTTCAGGTTGCTTTACTAGTGCAGTAACTACGGTAAATGCTATGCCTGCATCAATAACAGGTACTGCTGCTGTATGCGAGGGTAGCACAACAACATTATCAAGCGCTACTGCGGGTGGCACATGGGCAAGCAGCAATGCTGCTGTTGCTACAGTGGGTACCTCAGGTATAGTATCGGGTGTTGCTGCAGGTAATGCGACAATTACTTATGCTCTTGCCACAGGTTGCATTGCAACTGCTGTAGTGACAGTCAATAGCCAGCCAGCTGCTATAACAGGTACACTTGCAATGTGCGCGGGTAGTGCATCTACTCTTGCCAATGCTACGGCAGGTGGTGCGTGGACAAGTAGCAATACAGCAGTTGCTACAGTTAACAGTGCTACTGGTGTTGTTAGCGGTGTTGCTGCGGGCAATGCTACAATAACTTATACTTTGGCTTCAGGCTGCTTTACTACAGCTGTAGTAACAGTGAATGCTCAGCCTGCATCAATAACAGGTACTGCTGCTGTATGCGAGGGTAGCACAACAACATTATCAAGCGCTACTGCGGGTGGCACATGGGCAAGCAGCAATGCTGCTGTTGCTACAGTGGGTACCTCAGGTATAGTATCGGGTGTTGCTGCAGGTAATGCGACAATTACTTATGCTCTTGCCACAGGTTGCATTGCAACTGCTGTAGTGACAGTCAATAGCCAGCCAGCTGCTATAACAGGTACACTTGCAATGTGCGCGGGTAGTGCATCTACTCTTGCCAATGCTACTGTGAGTGGCACATGGGCAAGCAGCAATGCTGCTGTTGCTACAGTGGGTACCTCAGGTAT
>JAZKFF010000045.1:41818-55024 GCA_040386555.1 Bacteroidota bacterium
CATGGGCAAGCAGCAATGCTGCTGTTGCTACAGTGGGTACCTCAGGTATAGTATCAGGTGTAGCTGCTGGTAATGCGACAATTACTTATGCGTTGTCTACAGGTTGCATTGCAACTGCTGTAGTAACGGTTAACAGCCAGCCAACTGCTATAACAGGTACACTTGCACTTTGCGCGGGTAGTGCATCTACTCTTGCCAATGCTACTGCAGGTGGCGCATGGAGCAGCAGTAATACTGCTGTTGCAACAGTGGGTGCCTCAGGCATAGTATCGGGTGTTGCTGCTGGTAATGCTATAATTACTTACGCGCTTGCTACAGGTTGCTTTGCAACTGCCACAGTTACGGTAACTGCTATGCCAGCTGCTATAACGGGTGTTGCTGCTATATGCGAGGGTGCAGTAATCACGCTTGCTAACGCTGTGGCCGGTGGTACATGGGCTGCGGATAACGGCAACGTTACCGTGGGCACTTCATCGGGTATCGTAGCAGCTGTTTCAGCAGGTACTTCACTGGTAACTTATACACTTTCTACGGGTTGCAGCGTAACGGCTGAGGTAACTGTAAATGCGCAGCCAGCTGCTATTACCGGTACAATGACGATCTGCTCTGGCAACACTACTACACTCAGCAATGCTACTGCCGGTGGCGTATGGAGCAGTGCTGATGCTACAGTGTCTGTAGACGGAACCAGCGGTGTTATAACTGCTGTATCAGCGGGCACGGCTCTGATCACTTATGCAATGCCTGCCGGCTGCGCGGCTACAGCTACCGTAACGGTAAACGAAGCACCCGCTGCCATCACAGGAGATATTACTATATGCGCCGCACAGACCGGCACTCTGGTTTCTGCAACGGCAGGCGGCACATGGGCGAGCAGCAATACTGCTGTTGCTACAATTGATGCATCAGGCGTTTTATCTGGTGTAGCCGCCGGTAACGCAACGATCACTTATACTGTTGCCGGTTGCGCTACTACTACAGTAGTAACAGTTGCTACTTCGCCGTCTGCTATCACAGGGACATTCACTATGTGCAATGGTGCAGGCACTACATTGGCCAATGCGGTAGCCGGTGGCACATGGGCCAGCAGCGACAATACGGTTGCCACTATCGATGCTGCAACCGGAGTAGTTACTTCTGTGGCGGCGGGTACAGCTACGATCACTTATGCGGTAGCTGCGGGTTGTCCGGCCACACGTGTTATCACAGTCAACGCAGCGCCTGCCGCTATTACCGGTGTGCCTGTGGTTTGTAAAAATGCAATATCAATGCTGGCCAATACCGTTGCCGGTGGCATATGGAGCACCAGCAATATGGCTATAGCGCGCGTAGGTACAGGTGGAAAGCTCACTGGTATGGCTCCGGGTACTGCAATTATCTCTTACACATTAGCATCGGGCTGCGGCGCAACTATACCCGTGACGGTAAATGCACTGCCAGCTGCCATCACGGGTGCAGCTTCACTTTGCCTTGGCGTTAATCTGCCTTATACAAATGCTACAACCGGTGGTGCCTGGAGCACAGCAAATGCTGCTGTAGCTACAATGGGTACTACAGGCTTGCTTACTTCAGCTTCTGTAGGAAACACCACTATATCTTATACACTGGGTACAGGTTGCTACATAACAGCACCCGTAACTGTGAATGCAGCTGTTACAGCAATCACCGGTACTCCTTCAGTTTGTACTGGCGCTACTACCACTCTTGCTAATCCTACTGCCGGTGGCACATGGAGCAGCAATGTGCCGGCATATGCACCGATCAACGCTACAACAGGTGTTGTATCAGGTGTTACCGTAGGTACTATATTGATGACCTACACTACGGGCGCTAACTGTTATGCAACCGTACCTGTTACCGTTAACCAGATGCCGGTGGCTATAGGCGGTGTGCCTACAGTATGCCTTGGTTCGGTTACCTCGCTGTCGAATGCTACGACCGGGGGCACATGGACCAGCAGTAATACTGCTGTAGCTACTGCCAGCTACCTGAGCGGTACATGGGGTCTTGTTACATCTGTAGCGACTGGCACTGCTACCGTTACTTATACTTTGCCTTCGGGCTGCTACGTTACCAAGCAGGTAACTGTTAACCCGCTGGCCGCGGTAACCGGCGCAGCTACCATATGTGTGGGCTCAACAGCTACCATGGCCAATGCAGTTGCGGGTGGCGCATGGTCTTGCTCTCAGCCAAGTATCGTGTCGATAAACACTGCAGGCGTGATAACGGGATTGGCTGCCGGCTCGGTGACCATTACTTATGCGCACACTACTACAGGGTGCAAGTCTACAATGCCTGTAGTGTCGAGTATGGTCTACGGTATCACGGGCAGCGCGGTTGCCTGCACGGGCAGCACTATAACACTTGCCAACCCTATAGCGGGTGGCACATGGTCTGCAGCTGATGCTTCGGTAGCGGCGGTGCCTGCCACCAGTGGTGTGGTAACCGGTATTGCTGCAGGCACTACTACTATTTCTTATACTAATGCTGCAGGCTGCCTCAAGACTGCGGTTGTTACTGTTAATCCGGGTGCTGCAGCGATAGTTGGTGCAAATGCAATATGTGCAGGCAGCACGGCTACTATGAGCAATACGGCTACGGGCGGCACATGGACCAGCAGCAATGCTTCGATAGCCTCTGTGAGCGCGGCCGGTGTTGTTACAGGCACATCGCCCGGCCTCACGGTCACCATCTCTTATACATTGCCAGCGGGTTGCCGCGCCACCAAGGTGGTTAGTGTTACAGCGCTTCCGGGTGCAATATCTGGCACAGCGGCTATATGCCAGGGTGCTGCAACAACGCTTGCCAGCGGCACAGCAGGTGGCAGCTGGACGAGCAGCGATGCGGGTATAGCAACTGTGGGCAGCGCGAACGGCGTAGTGACAGCAGTAGCCCCGGGCACTGCGGTGGTTACCTACACGCTGGGCACCGGCTGCATGCAAACGAGGGTAGTTACTGTGAATGCATTTGCTGCGACTACAGGAGCAGCTCCGGTATGTGTTGGCGCTGCAATTTCTTTATCAAATACAGTTGCCGGCGGCACATGGACAAGTGCTTCGGGCCTCGCCACTGTTAATACTTCTGGTGTTGTTACCGGTGTGGCTGCAGGTACTGTTGCTATATCTTATTCACTTGCCAGCGGCTGCAGGTCGCTGAGCATTATTACCATAAATGCTATACCTGCGATCACCGGCACTGCTACAATGTGCCCCGGCGTTACAGTGACGCTTGCAGGCTCTGTAGCTGGTGGCACATGGAGCAGCAGTAATGCCGGCGTGGCTACGGTAGGCGCTGCTAATGGTGTTGTTACTGGTGTTGCCGGTGGCAATGCAGGCATATCGTACACTATGCCTTCAGGCTGCGCAGCAGTGAGAATAGTAACTGTAAGCACAGCGCCGTCTGCTATTTCAGGTGTGGCCGTAATGTGTGCAGGGTCTTCAGTGGTGCTTACAAACACCGTTTCAGGTGGTGTATGGACAAGCTCAAATGTATCGATTGCTACCGTAAGCGGTGGTGTGGTTACCGGTGTGGCGGGCGGTACGGCTACTATTACTTATTCTACAGGAACAAGCTGCATAGTAACACAGGTAGTAACCGTAAATCCAATACTGCCGATCACCGGTACACAAAGTGCGTGCCTGGGCATGACGACAACGCTTGCTTGCGGCACAGCAGGCGGCACATGGAACAGCAGCAACCCATCGGTTGCGCCTATCAGCACCACAGGTGTGGTGACGGGTATGGCAGTAGGTACGGTGGTGGTTAATTATACTATAGCATCTGGCTGCTCGCGCTCGGTAGTTGTTTCTGTGAATGTGGCACCATCGTCTATAAGTGGCACTGCTGTAATGTGCGCAGGTCTTACCACCACACTCGAGGGTAATGTAGGCGGCGGCACGTGGAGCAGCAGCAATGCAAGTGTAGCATCTGTTGGCTCTGCTACAGGTGTGGTGACCGGTGTTGCAGGCGGCACAGCTACAGTAACATATACAGGTGGCCTTGGCTGCAGGGTAACTGCGGTTGTAACTGTAAACTCGATAGGAGCAATAACAGGTGCAACAAAGGCCTGTGCGGGATCTAACACAACTCTTGGTAATGCTACCGCAGGCGGTGCATGGAGCAGCAGCAACGCGGCGAGCGCGGCTATTGATGCGACAACTGGTGTTGTTACCGGCGTGTCTGCGGGTACGGCCACCATAACTTACACTCCGGCTTCCGGTTGTGGACGCACGGTAGTGGTAACTATCAACGCTCTGCCTTCAGCGACAGGCGGTACATTGTCTGCCTGCGTAGGCGGTGCTACGGTGATCAACAACGGCACACCAAATGGTGTATCGTGGACCAGCAGTAATTCTTCCATAGCTTCTGTAGGTGTATCGTCGGGCCTGGTAACGGGTGTTGCAGCCGGAACGGCTACTATTACCTATACTGTTAACACAGGCTGTATAATGACAGCAGTATACACCGTGAACCCACTGCCTGCAGCTATTACAGGTGCTACAGCGTTCTGCCTTGGTTCTGAAATAACCCTTTCGAACAGCACAGACGGTGGTACGTGGATCAGCGGCAATTTTGGCCGTGCAAGCATAGGTGCGGCAACCGGAATTGTTACAGGCATTACTGCAGGTACACTTGCTGTAACGTACTCGCTGCCTACAGGCTGCAAAACCAGTACGATAGTAACCGTTAACGCTTCATCGCCAATAACAGGGACTGCTTCCATAAATGAGGGTGCTGCTACTACGCTGAGCAATGCTGTAGCAGGCGGATCATGGTTGTCAGCTGATGGTGCGGTAGCTACTGTGGATTATTATACCGGTGTTGTTAGCGGTGTTGCAGCCGGTACATCGGTTATTACATACACTACAAGTGCAGGATGCGAGCGTTCGGCTGTTGTTACCGTAAACGCGCTTGCTGCGCGTGGTGCAGCTGCAGCGATATCAAGTATCGAGGTTGGTGTTTACCCTAACCCTAGTAATGGTGTATTTACTGTTAATGCTTCAGTTGCCGGCACGTTCGCGATATTCAGCGTTGATGGTAAGATGGTAGCCAGTTACAGTGTTGGTGCCGGTGTTACACAGTTGCAGCTGCCTACAGGTGTTGTGGCAGGTGCTTACCTGTGCAGGTTCACTGATGTAAATGAGCATAGCACTACAGTAAGGCTTGTATACCAGCCTTAGTTAAAAAAAGCTGTCCCCGCCAGTGCGGGGACAGCAATATAGAATTTTCGGGAGTGGTGGGTAAGATAGTCTCGTCTTTGTGCGGGACTATCTTCATTTAAGACGTATTACATACGCCCGCCCAATACTCTGCCCAGCAGGCCGCCTGTGCTGCCCATACCTCTGCCACCGGCAAGCATGCCGATGAGTGAGCCCAGGCCGCCGCCCAGCAAGCCGCCACCGCCGCCGCCGCCAAACATGCCACCACCGCCACCGAACATACCGCCACCTGTGTTACCTGAACGCCTGCCCGAGAATAAACGAGACAGCAGGAATGGGGCTGCGATACCAAGCAATCCTTTGAAGAGGCCGCCCGTGTTAATGCCCGCGCTTTTCATTTTGTCGCCCAGGCCGAGTGAAGAAAGGAAAGACGGTTTGGCTATTTCTTCTGCCGGTGCGCCGCTTTGTGCGGCTTTTTCTGCAAACTGATCGAGCAGCGAGTACTGCTCCTGGTTGATGCCCAGGTAGGCAGATATCTTTGCGATGTTTTGCTGCTCCTGCTCGCTGTAGTTACTGTCGGCCTTAGCGAACGCCATAAGGTCTGTAAGCAGCGAATACTTGAGCTCGCTGTTTTTAAGAATGTCGAGGCACTTATTCAGCTCTTCGCCCGAGAGCTCGGTTGCGGCCCTTACCACGTGCTGCTTTTGCTCGTCCGAAAGCTGCGCTGCATCGCAGAGGCCGGTAATATATTCCAGCTCCTCCGGCGAAGCTTCATGGTCGGCGGTTGCCATAGATGCTATGGCGCCGAGATAGGCCCCCTTCTCCATATCGCTATGGCCTTCAAGAATTGTAGATTCGTTTTGCATGAAAGTGTTTTTGGGAGTTGGTCTAAAATCTGTGCCACGTGAAAGCTAGTGGCTTGGGACGGCATTATTGGCTGGTTTAGCAGAAGTACTTATTGTGTAGGCGGACTTGTGGAGACGCCCCCCCGTTTGATGGGTAGTTAATATTATATACATGACAAAGATATTTTTTCATTGCTAGATATATTGTCGGAAATTAAATAGCCGTAGCGTGGGTTTGTTTTATAGTTAATGTTTAGATTTAATAACGAATTGTTAACTAAAGAAAATTTCACTTTTTATTGTGAGATTTTTTAACTTCAACGTCAAGTACAGTTAACCTGCCTTGTCATTCTTCTTTAAAACGATTCATTTTCATTGCCATTTAAAACTGAACACAAGTATGAAGAAAATCTCCTCCTCTGTTATCGCTAGGGTTGGTGCACAAACCAGTAATCAGAACGGCCTTGCCCGGTATGGCCGCTTTTTGAGAATTGTATGCTTTATACCGCTCTTATTGCTGGTGTCCGGTATTGTGTCAGGGCAGACAGGGAATATAGCGGGAGGTGGTAATACTAGTACACCTTGCCAAGGACAAGCAAATGTGCTTATTTATAGTTATTCGCTAGCTCAAACGGGAGCGAATAATACGGCTCGTGGATATTCTTTTACAACCACAGCAGGGTCATCAGCAACCGTATCGAATTACTACGTATACATGGCTCCGAGTGCTGGTAACACATTAACGACAGTTCCAACAACTGCTTGGCTCCTTGGTCAGGTGGCAAACGTGGGGCCTGGTTTGCAGTCAGTGCCATACTGGTATGTAAATCCTAATTATTATGACATTCTTAGTGGCTCTACATACTTTATATATATTACAGCAAACATACAGAACACGGCAACGGTAGGGAGTACGATATCCGTAAGTGTTCCGACTGTAAGTAATTTCGGCTGGGGCGGGAGCGAATTTGCGGGTACAAATACCGCAACTGCTGGCACGACTACAGTAGGTTCTTGTCCATGCAGCCAGTATTATTCTTTCAACGGGACCTTGTCGAGAACATCAGGTACAGCACAGACATATGTTGTACCTGCCGGTTGCACTCAACTGTCAGTACAGGTAGCGGGCGCAGTAGGCGGTGTTGGTGGATACTACCAAGGTAAATCATATGGTGGGGCTGGCGGCAAGACTACTACAACAGCTGCGGTGACGCCGGGAGCGACCCTGCATGTGTATGTGGGTAACGTAGGTGGGTCATGCATCTATAGCGGCGCTGCAAATAGTGGTATTGGCGGCTCTAATTCTGGTGGTGGAGCACATGGAGGGCATGCTAGCTACTATGAAGGTGGCGGTGGCGGTGGCGCCAGCGATATCCGTACGTCATCAGGTGTGTTAACCTCGCGTTTCGCCGTCGGCGCCGGTGGCGGCGGTGGTAGTGCACCGTTTATATACACGCTTAACCAGAATGTAGGAGGCATCGGAGCCTATGGCGGTGGTGCCGGCGGTGGCCTAGGTAAATACGAAGGTACAGGAAGCGGAACGGGTACCTATAATACCACTGAATGTGGCGGACCAGGGTTGCTTACCGGTGGAGGTTTTGCCGGAGCAGGTGGAGCAACGGCAGGTGGACTTGGATACGGAGGTGATTGCATGTATTACTACGATGGCGGCGGCGGCGGCGGCGGCTATTATGGTGCCGGGGGCGCACAAAATGGTGGTGCGTGCGGTGGATCGTCAAACGCAGTGAGCGTAACGGGCGTTACTGTTTCTGGTACAACCTATAATGACGGATCAAATAATGGTGCTGGTTACATCATTGTAACCCCAGTTGCGCCAACTGCCTATGCAGTCACTGGCGGCGGGGCCGTTTGTGGCAGCACTACAGTTCCTGTCGGCATTAGTAATTCCGTGTCAGGAGTGAATTATCAACTGTATAATGGGGCTACTGCGGTAGGTAGTCCGGCGGTAGGTACCGGGTCTGCGATGACTGTCGGCAATGCATCTTCGGTGGGTACTTACAGCGTGGCAGCTTATTACGGCACCAATACTGCTTGTACGTATGCGCAAACGGGCAGTGTAGCTGTAACAGCAGGTACTGTACCGGCGGCATTCACAGTGTCGGGTGGAGGTACCCTTTGCTCTGGTGGCCTTCCTGTGTCACTAAGCGGTACTGAAACGGGTATCAACTATCAACTTAAATTGGGAGCAACAAATGTGGGAACTGCTATTGCAGGTACTGGCGGTGCAATCAGCTTTGGCTCAGTATCGGGTGCTGGTACGTATACTGTACTCGCAACGAATGCCACAACAACATGTACCAATAGCATGACGGGCAGCGCAGTGATCACGGTGAATCCTTTACCATCCCTGAGCAGTGCTTCAAACAGCGGCCCTGTTTGCTCTGGCAATACAATGACATTAAATGCTAATAGCCCATCGAATGTGACAGCCTATTCATGGGCAGGCCCTGTGGCAATAACAGGCGCTTCAACTTCATCGGCAACCGTACCTTCTGCTACAACGGCAGCAAGTGGTAACTATACTGTTACGGTTACTAACGGCACCGGAACAGGCTGCTCTGTAAACTATGTAACATCTGCCACAGTGAACCCATCGCCTACAGCGTTTGCTGTTACCGGCGGTGGCCCATACTGTAGCGGTGCCGGTGCGCCTGTTGGCCTTGCCGGCTCAACATCGGGGGTAAACTATCAATTAAGGAATGGTGCGGCAAACGTGGGAAGCGCGGTAGCGGGTACCGGCGGTGCGATCACTTTTGGTTTAAATGGTGTCGGCACTTATTCAGTCCTGGCAACTACGGCGGCAACATCGTGTACCGGTGCTATGACCGGCAGCGCAACTGTAACAACAGCGCCAATGCCATCATTATCCGGCGGGGCATCTAACAACGGCCCTATCTGTGCTAATAATACCCTTATGCTTACAGCAAATGGCCCGTCGAATGTGACAGGTTATTCATGGAGCGGCCCGGTTGCAGTGACGGGGTCAACATCTGCTGCGGCAACCGTACCGTCTGTTACCACATCCGGTTCGGGCGTATATACAGTTATTATTAACAACGGCACCGGCACCGGCTGCACAGCCATGTATACCACGTCTGCTACCATACTGGCATCATCGCCAGTTTATTCGGTTACAGGCGGCGGTTCTTATTGCACCGGCGGCACTGGTGTTCCATTGGGATTGAGCAATAGCACACCCGGCATCCTGTACCAGCTTTATCGCGGCTCTACTGCAATAGGCGGTACGGTTACCGGTACCGGCGCACCAATGAGCTTTGGCATGTATACCACGGTAGGCACTTATTCGGTATCTGGGGCTAATACAGGTACGGGCTGCGTTGCAAATATGTCAGGTACTCCTTCTATCTCAGTTGGCCCGGTTCCTTCCGTGTTTTCAGTGACGGGCGGCGGCGGCTATTGTGCCGGTGGCACGGGCGCTGCAGTAGGCCTTGCCAGTTCTGAAGCAGGAGTTTCTTACCAGTTATATAACGGTGCTACCGCTATCGGCAGCTTTGTTTCGGGCACGGGTTCGGCGATCACGTTCGGCCCCCAGACGGCGGGTACTTATTCAGTTGTTGCCAATGCAGGTAGTACGTGTGCTACGGGCATGACAGGTAGCGCCACTACATTCACTAATGGATTGCCTACGGCTTACAACGTTACAGGCGGCGGCGCTTACTGTAATGGTACGGGCGGCACACACATTGGCCTCGACTGGTCGAACTCAGGTACCAGCTACCAATTGTATATGGGCAGCAGCCCTGTGGGTAGCTCTGTTGCGGGTGTTGGCGGCGCAATAGACTTTGGCTCGATAACTACACCTGGTACCTATTCTGTTCTGGCTACTGTAGGCTCTACAGGCTGCACCGGTGCAATGACGGGCAGCACTACAGTATCGATCAATCCGTTACCAGGTGCATTTAGTATCACCGGTGGTGGTGCGTACTGCGCGGGTGCTGCGGGTGTTACAGTAGGCCTTAGCGGCTCTGCAACCGGCATCAATTACCAATTATATAACGGCACCTCCACAACAGGATCTGCTGTAGCGGGTACGGGTGCTGCCATCAGCTTCGGCACACAGTCTGCAGCTGGCACATACACTGTACGTGCTACTAATGCTACAACCGGCTGTAACGGCAACATGACTAGCACTGCAACTGTTACGATCAACTCCCTGCCAACACAATTTGTTGTTACGGGTGGTGGTGCTTATTGTAATGGCGGCTCGGGCGTTCATATATTCCTCAGCGGATCTACTACCGGCGTTAACTACCAGCTGTACAACGGTGCAACAACCGTTGGTACTCCTGTAGCGGGCAATGGCTCATCGCTCGACTTCGGCTTTGTAACAGCAGCAGGCACATATAGCGTAATGGCTACAAATGCTACTACAGCATGTATGCGTGGGCAATCAGGATCAGCGGCTGTAACTATCAACTCTTCACCTTCAGCCTTTGCAGTTACCGGTGGCGGTAACTACTGCTCAGGCGGTGCAGGTGTTGCAGTAGGACTCGGCAATTCGATCTCCGGAACAACTTATCAATTGTATAACGGCGCTACAACGGTAGGAAGCCCTGTAAGCGGTACCGGCTCGGCAATAGGCTTCGGCTCGCAAACTGCTGCAGGTACTTATTCAGTAATGGCTACCAATGGCGCTACAGGCTGTACCGGTGCAATGACCGGCACGGTAACAGTGGGCATAAATACATTGCCTAACGCATATGCGCTCACCGGCGGCGGCAACTACTGCTCGGGCGGTACAGGCGTAACTATCGGTGTGGGTAACTCTAACTCAGGTATCACCTACCAGCTATATAATGGCAGCACAACAGTAGGAACGGCGGTAGCGGGCACGGGCTCAGCTATCAGCTTTGGCCTGCAGACTGCGGCCGGTACTTACAGCGTGCTTGCTACCAACACTACAACTACATGTACCAATGCAATGAGCAGCACAGCTACAGTTGTGGTGAATGCACTGCCAACTGTATTTAATGTTACCGGCGGCGGGCAGTATTGCTCAGGCGGCACAGGTGTTACAGTGGGTCTCAGCAATTCTACCTCGGGTGTCAACTACCAGCTGTACAATGGCTCTACTACAGTAGGCAGCCCTGTATCAGGCTTTGGCTCGTCAATAGGCTTTGGCCTGCAGACTTCGGCAGGTACTTATACCGTGCGTGCTACAGATGCCACTACTACCTGTACAGTAAACATGACAGGCTCTGCAATGGTTTCAGTTAACGCGCTGCCTACGGCCTTCACGGTAACAGGCGGTGGTAACTACTGCTCGGGCGGCACTGGTGTTACAGTGGGCCTGGGTGGCTCTACCAGCGGTGTTAGCTACCAGCTGTTCAACGGCTCTGCAACTGCAGGCGCTGCTGTAGCAGGCACAGGCGGCTCTATAAGCTTTGGCTCGCAGACAGCAGCAGGTACTTACTCAGTATCGGCGGTAACGACTGCAACAGGCTGTACCAGCAATATGAGCGGCGTAGTGAATGTAGGTGTAAATCCTTCACCGGTGTCGTACACGGTTACGGGCGGCGGGCAATATTGTGCGGGCAGCACGGGCGTTAGTGTAGGGCTTAGCGGCTCTAACACGGGCACCACCTACCAGCTATATAATGGTCCCTCGGTAGTAAGCACTGCTTCGGGTACAGGTGCTGCACTTTCATTTGGCACAATAACAACTGCAGGTACCTATACAGTACTTGCTACCAATACATCTAACTCATGTACTACAGGCCAGACCGGCGCTGCAGTAGTGGTAGTAAACGCAGTACCTACGGTGTATACCGTAAGCGGCGGCGGCAACTACTGCGCAGGTGGCACAGGCATGGCGGTGTTCCTTAACAACTCGACCCTTGGTATCAACTACCAGCTATATCGCGGCAGCACGCCGGCGGGCAGCCCGGTAGCAGGTTCAGGCTCGGCGATCAACTTTGGTTTGCAGACGATTGCAGGTACTTACTCGGTATCAGCTACCAACGCTACTACCGGCTGTGCCAGCAATATGAGCGGCACGGCAGCAGTAGTTGCTAACCCGACCCCTACTGTGTATACAATAACCGGCGGCGGTCAATACTGCGCAGGTGGCACAGGGGTGTCTATAGGTCTTGCAGGATCGAACACTGGTATCAGCTACCAGCTGTACAATGGCGCAGCTGCAGTAGGCAGCCCGCTTGCAGGCACAGGCCTGGCACTCGACTTTGGCATGATGACCGCAGGTGGTACTTACATGGTACAGGCAAGCAACACCACTACAGGCTGCACGAGCAACATGAGTGGCGGCGCTACGGTTACTGTTAATGCTAATCCTACGGTATATACAATTACCGGCGGTGGCCAGTACTGCTCAGGCGGTACAGGTGTCAGCATCGGCCTCAGCAACTCTTCTACAGGCATCAGCTACCAGCTGTACAACGGTGCTATCCCATCGGGCGCACCGGTATCGGGCTCGGGCTTACCGCTTGATTTTGGTCTGAAAACAGCAGCGGGTACCTACTCGGTGATAGCTATCAACCCGTCTACATCATGCATCAGCGGTATGCTTGGTACAGCAGCGATCACGGTTAATGCTAACCCAACGGTATACACAGTAACCGGCGGTGGCCAGTACTGCTCGGGCGGCACAGGCGTTGCAATAGGTGTAAGCGGTTCTGCAGTAGGTGTGAGCTACCAGCTATACAATGGCTCTGCGGTTGCAGGTGCCCCGGTATCGGGCACAGGCGGCACGCTTAGCTTCGGTATGTTCACTACAGCGGGCACCTACTCGGTAGCGGCTACCAACACATCGAGCTCATGTATGAGCAATATGAGCGGTACTGCTACAGTATCGGTTAACGCTAATCCTACAGTATATACTATGACCGGCGGCGGCAGCTACTGCCAGGGTGGCACAGGTGTTGCTACAGGGCTCAGCGGCTCTGCACTTGGTGTTAACTACCAGCTGTACAGCGGTGTAACGACAATAGGTGGTCCTATATCAGGTACAGGTGGTGCTATCAGCTTCGGCAACCAGACCGCAGCAGGTACTTACTATGCGATGGCAACAAATGCATCAACTACGTGTACTGCTAACATGGCGGGCACAGCAGGTGTAACTATCAATGCGCTGCCTACTGCATACACTGTAACCGGCGGCGGTAACTACTGCTCAGGCGGCACAGGTATGAACGTAGGGCTCA
>JAZKFF010000046.1:0-1488 GCA_040386555.1 Bacteroidota bacterium
CGGCCACCGTGAAGCTGTCGGCGGTCGCAGTCGGGTTGTCATTCACCGGGGTGACCGTGACGCTGGCGCTGGCCGTGGCCGTGCCGCCGTTGCCGTCGCTGATGGTGTAGTCGAAGCTGGTACTGCCAAAGAAGTTGCTGTTCGGCGTGAAGCTGACCACGCCGCCTACCAAGCTAACCGTGCCGTTGGCCGGTTGCGTGACGCTGGTGACCGTCAGCGTTTCACCACTGTCGGGCGCGAAGCTGTCATTGCCCAGCACGTTGAGTACGCTGGCACCGCTGTCTTCGGCCACCGTGAAGCTGTCGGCGGTCGCAGTCGGGTTGTCATTCACCGGGGTGACGTTGAGAGTAAATGTATTAGGCACTGGATCAAATGCGCCCAAGCTATCTTGTACACTAAAAGTAAAGTTACTATATGGGCTGCCGTTAGCATTCGCGGCTGGCACAAAAGTTAAATTACCTGCATTGATATCAGCAACGGTAATAGTTCGACCTGTTGTTGTGATGGCTAAACCGTTTAAAAAGAGTGCGCCACTAATCGGCAAACTATCAATACGCACTGCATTTAAAGTTTGATCTATATCTGAATCGGTAAACCCAAAATCTGCACTCAGGAAAGTGTAGCTACCGTCCTCAATAATGGTGCGTGTCGTGTCTGCGCCCTGTGGCGAGACATTTGCGCTAACATTAATCGTAATATTGGCAGCATCTGTATCAGCACCATCACTGATAGTGTAAGGAATAACTGAAACACCTGAAAATCCACTGTTTGGTGTGAAACTGATGACACCGACTGCGGTAATATTAATAATACCGTTGGATACTGGAATACTTTGTGGCGCACCAGGCGTAACTGCAACGCCACCGATTGTAGCCAGCGTTAAAGAGTCGCCCTCTGCATCAGTATCATTGCTAAGCGGTGTTAAAGTAACTGGTGTATCAACAGGCATACTAACTATATCAGCGATTGCATTTGGGACATCGTTCACGGGCGTAATTGGCCCTAAATTCAACGTACCTGTATTTGTTAAAGTACCATCTGATAAAGTGTAACCAACTTCTGGAACTGACCCGTTGTAATTAATAGCAGGTGTGAAAATGAACCCGCCATTAACATTAACCACAATCGTGCCAACCCCAGCAATAGTAGCAATTGTACCAGCAGCAAAAACTTCTGGAATCGTATCGCCATCAGTATCAACAGTAAACTGTGTAACAGATAAAGCATCTCCATCTGCATCGGTGTCATTGTTTAACACATTGCCGGTAAGAACCGTATCTTCAGTTACTGCAAAGCTATCATCATTAACGACAGGCGCATCATTTACGGCAGCAACAACAATCGTCGCATTAGCTGGCGTAGCATCGGTTAGACCTAAATCGTCCGTAACCGTATAAGAAAAGCCTGTATTTCCGTTAAAGTTGGCGTTGGGTACAAAATAGAAAGTGGCTGCATTAGTTAAATATGCGTTCCCGGCAACAACCAGTG
>JAZKFF010000047.1:0-15107 GCA_040386555.1 Bacteroidota bacterium
CAACAACTCGCAATTGGATTTTCTTTCTAATAATTTTGATAGCGGTTTATTATGAAACCCCACCAATATTACTCCACAAAAAAATGCCGGGGATCGCCCGGCATTTTTATTGTGTATAGTTTGCTTGTCTTCTATTCGGTTCCCATTTTCTTCAGCATGCGCCCGTGTTCGCGGAGTGCATTGAGGAAGGTCGGCATTACTTTGTATGGTACGCCGTATTGCTCGGCGGTGCTTTTTACTATCTTAGATATCTGTGGGTAGTGTACGTGCGAGATGTGGGGGAACAAGTGATGCTCTACCTGGTAGTTGAGACCACCTACGAACCAAAACATCCAATGGCTGCGGGGAGAGAAGTTAGCAGTGTTCAGCATCTGGTGTATAGCCCAGCTGTTGTCCATCTTCCTGTCATCGGCAGGCAGCGGGAACTCTGATGACTCCAGCACGTGTGCCAGCTGGAATATGCAAGAGAGGCCAAGGCCAGCAACCGCATGCAGCAGCAGGAAACCGAGGATAACGGCCTGCCACGATGCGCCTGAGAACATGATAGGCAATACCAGCACGTAAGTGACGTAGATGACTTTGTAAATAGTAAGCTCTAGGAGCGCTTTGCGCAGCGTTATCTTTTCTTTCCTGAGGAGGCCCTTCTTCTCGTATTGAAAGAGGAGCCTGTAATCTTTATAGGTTACCCACTGCAATGTGAGCAGGCAATAAAGGAACCAGGCGTAAATATGCTGGTACTTGTGCATGCTGTGCTTTTCAGCGTGAGGTGAGAACCGCAAAAGGCCACCTGTGTCGATGTCTTCATCGAGGCCTTCTATGTTAGTGTAGGTGTGATGCAGGACATTGTGCTGTATACGCCATGTAACGTCGTAGCCGCCTACCACGTTCACTACATCACCGACTATCTTATTGACTGTTTTGTTAGATGAATAGGAACCGTGGTTAGAGTCGTGGTGCACTGCGCAGCCTACGCCTATCATGCCCATACCCTGCAGGAACCACAAGCTGAAGAAAACAAGCGGACTTGCTGCGCCAACACCGGTAATGATGAGGATATTAGGAACGAAGAAGAGCGATACCATGGCTACCGTCTTCCATCTCAGCGCCCTGTTGCCATAGGGGGTGATATTGTTCTCCTTGAAATAATCGTCAATGTTCTTCTTCAACGTATCAAAAAAACCTTCGCCATTCTTCGGCGCGAACCTTACGATGTTTACTTTACTCACTCAAAAAAAATTTAATAGCCCGCGCGAAGATAAGCTAAAAGGAAAAGGAAATCGAATAAACATTGTTAATAATGATAATAAGGGAGATAGGCAGATCATTTACAAACAGGTATAGTTACTTGTTAATGATATAATAAGGGGTTATTGAAATTAATCAGGCGTATGATTAATCTATACCTTAGCCACTTAAGGATAGTACTATCGCTTAAAGTGTAGCTATAAAAGCACTTTTAAAGACCAGGCGTAGCAAGGACCCACTATCCGGTGTATACCTCAATGAAAAATCTATTTCTTTCCAGGCGGCTCAGGGATATGTCTATAGCACGCAAGCTATACCTGACAGTGGGGATAATGGCCCTGCTGATAGCCGTAGAGATGCTGGCCCTGATGTTCGCGATAAAGACACTATCATCTGTAAGGACATATGTGGGCGGTGAAGGGCTGTGGTCGAAAGCGCAAAAAGACGCTGTATACTATTTGCAGAAATACAGCAAGAGCTACGACGAGCACGACTATAATACCTACCTGCACTTTCTGAAGGTGCCGCTGGGAGACCGCAAAGCGCGGCTGGAGCTATCTAAGGCTGAGCCTGACCTGGCAGTAGCGCGCCAGGGGTTCCTCGAAGGCAGGCTGCACCCCGATGATATAGATGGAGCGATAAAGCTGGTGCGGCGGTTCTACTGGGTGTCTTACCTTAATAAGGCACTCACCACATGGGGGCACGGCGATACCCTTATATCCCAGCTGCAGACCATAGGCGGCGAGGTGCATGTGCAGATAAACAAACCGGTAAGGGATGAAAAAGCCATAGGCGCACTGCTGGACCGCGTGAGCGTGGTGAATGAAGCGCTGACAAAGATAGAGGACGACTTTTCATACACACTAGGCGAAGGATCGAGGTGGCTGGCGGGCATAATACTGACGCTGCTGCTTAGCATAGTGCTGACTGTGGAGATCACAGGGCTATCGCTTACTATACTTGTGAGCCGGGGTATAGGCATGGGGCTTAATGAGATCATTGCCTCCTCTGAGGCCATCGCCAAAGGCGACTTCTCCAGGAAGGCTAAGGTGCATTCGCTGGACGAGATCGGTATATTGGGCCGCTCGTTCAACGATATGACCGGGAAGCTGGAGGATAACATAACGGCGCTGAAAAGATCGGAAGAAGAGCTGAGCAAGGCAAAGGACCAGGCAGAGCAGTCGGCGATAATAAAGGAGCACTTCCTGGCCAATATGAGCCACGAGATACGCACACCCATGAACGCTGTGATGGGCTTTACCAACCTGCTGGAGAATACGGAACTCGATGAGCAGCAAAAAGAATTTATAGGAGCCATAAAGGTGGCGGGCAACAACCTGCTGGCGATCATCAATGATATACTCGACTACTCGAAGATAGCCTCAGGTATGATAATACTGGAGCAGATACCCTTCAGGATAACGAGCGTATTCCAGTCGCTGAATGTGCTGATGAAGCACAAGGCGATGGAAAAAAGCATAGTGCTGACATTTACTGCAGAAGCTAACGTATCGGACAGCCTGATGGGCGACCCTACGCGGCTGATGCAGATACTATCGAACCTGGTAGACAACGCACTGAAATTTACTGAGAAGGGATATGTAAGCGTAAACGCGCGCCTGGTAACGGAAGACGACGATACAGAGACCATTGAGTTCAATGTAAAAGATAGCGGCAGCGGGATAGCGCAGGATAAGCTGTCCGTGATATTTGACAGGTTCACCCAGGCAAGCGCGGAAACTACCCGGAAGTATGGCGGCACCGGCCTGGGCCTCAGCATAGTGAAAAGCCTTGTGGAGCTGCAAAAGGGCAAAACAACGGTGACGAGCGAACCGGGTAAGGGGTCGGTGTTCGCTTTTTCGATAAAGTATGCCAAGGCGAAGAACATAGCAGGGATAATAGAAGATGCGCCTAAACCAAGCTACGAAACCGGAGAGACTACCCTGCAGATACTGCTGGCCGAGGATAACCCACTCAACCAAATGCTGGTAATGCACTTCTCTAAAAACCATGGTTTTGAGACTGAGGTGGCTGACAATGGCAGGATAGCAGTAGAAAAGATGCGCGCTAAAAAATATGACCTGGTGCTGATGGACATGCAGATGCCCGAGATGGACGGGTACGAGGCCACAACGATTATACGGACTGAGCTGAAAAGTAAAGTACCTATAATAGCGCTGACAGCGCATGCCATGAATGGTGAAAAGGAAAAATGCCTGAACCTGGGTATGAACGACTTTGTGACCAAGCCCTTTGACCCGAAAGACTTATATAGTAAAATAACCAGCTACTTTAATTAGCCGCCAAATACATAGGAAATTTGTATTTTTTGGGCTATATTTGTTAAGACGGTTCTATAAAGAAGACTACTATGAAAAAACTAATACTTGGAATATCCATGCTTGCGCTTGGATTTAGTGCAGCGTACGGCCAAACTACAGCAACAGACTTTACAGCAAATGACTGTGCGGGCACCTCGCACCACCTGTTTTCTGAGCTGGACTCCGGTAAGATAATTGTAGTATCGTTTGTGATGCCGTGCGGTGCCTGCACAGGGCCTACTAATACTGCGAAGACAGTGGTAAACAGCTACGCTTCTTCGCACCCCGGTAAGGTGCGCCTGTACATAGCTGACGATGACGCGGCTACATCATGTCCATCACTTACCGGCTGGGGCAGCGGAAATGGCTTTAGCGGCATAACAACTTTTGCGACCACATCATTTGTTCAATCGCAGTATGGCGCACCGGGCATGCCTAAGATAGTGGTGCTGGGTGGCAGCGACCACCATGTGTACCTGAACCAAAACAATACACTAAGCTCAACAGCGCTGCAAACGGCAGTAAATAATGCAATAGCTGCTACCACTGCCAGCGTGCAGCAGGTGAAAACAGATATGCAGGTAAGCCTGTATCCTAACCCGGCTAAAGATGAGATAACGCTTAGCTACAACCTGGCGACTGCCAGCGATGTAAAAATGGATATCTACAACCTGATAGGTGTAAAAGTAAAAACCATAACCAAAGAGCGCACTACTGCCGGCGAGCAAAATGTAGTTGTAGACCTGAAAGGGCTAAGCAATGGCATTTACTTTGTAAAGCTCAATGCAGGAGGATCGCAGCAATCGGTGAAATTTACAATAGCGAATTAAGAAAGCTTTTTCACGAAAGGACTTTATAGCCGCACCTCAATTTGTACTTTTGAACCATGATGCTTTTTGTCAGGAACATGGTATGTGACCGGTGCAAGGCAGCGGTGAGCGCGGTTTTTCGCGAACTCAAGATAAATACTAACTCAGTAGAGCTGGGTGAGGTGACGCTGGCCGATAAGCCGGGGCAACCCCAGCTGGAGCAGCTAGATGCAGCATTGCGCGCCGTAGGCTTTGAGCTAATAGATGACCGTAAGGGCAGGCTGATAGAGCAGCTGAAAAAGGTGGTGATGAGCACTATTCATAACCAGGAAGAACAACCACGCATAAAGTACAGCGAATTCCTCGCCCAGCAATTGCACCAGGAGTATACCTACCTCAGCAAGCTTTTCTCAGAAGTGGAGGGCATTACTATAGAACAATACATTATAAAGCAGAAGATAGAAAAGGTGAAGGAGCTGTTGGTGTATGATGAGCTGTCGCTAAGCGAAATAGCTGACAGGCTGAGCTACAGCAGCGTGGCGCACTTATCGGCCCAATTCAAAAAGGTAACGGGCCTTACGCCAGGTTTCTATAAGAACAAGAGCATTCACGACAGGATACCCCTGGATAAGGTGTAGGCGTCCAAAGCCGCATATAGAAAGAACACGAGAATGTCTCAAAAGGTTTGGAACTGCCTGGGAATCATTTAATCGAAAGTTACCATCAGGGATCCAAATAAAATGAGGCTATCCCGATTTTTTGAAACACCCTCTTTTTGCTATTTTAAATATGGATAGAAAGAAGGCTATATTAAAAGCGACAATAGTTACGATGGTAGGCTTTTCAATTTTAATTGTACTTCTCTGTGTAGAGGCAGTATATTTTGATTGGTCTCATAGCATTTATGCCTTAATAGTAGCCCTGGTCTTAAAATTTGCAATTGCCATCAACTTCACCCGTACAATCAACAGGATAACAGAGATCACCCAAAAGAAGAAGAAAATTCAAACTAAAACATTACCTGTAAGCCGAATTATATAAAGCTTAGCCAAGATAGTATAACAGCCGGAGCTTCCCTCTACCCTACCTTTGTATTGTTAATACGGGCACCGTTATTCGCCAGCGTAAAAATTATATAGTACTTTTGCACAACTGTTCATGAAACGCTTTTTTGTAACCATACTGGCACTTTTATACATGGCGAGCGCCATGGGTACTACCGTGCACCTGCACTACTGTATGGGCGAGTATGTGGACGCATCGCTGATACAAAAGGAGGAACATACCTGCAGCAAATGCGGCATGGTGAAAACCAAAAAAGATAATGGCTGCTGCAAGGATGAGCATAAAACATTTAAGGCAGGAGAACACCAGCAGGGCAAACTGACAATAGACCTGCCACAGTATACTATTGCTGCGGTATTACCCGCGCTATACATGGCCTATACGGAGGCACCCTACGAGGCGATGCGTGCCAAGGTAGCGCTCACAGCAAACGCGCCGCCGGGCAAGCCGGGCACCTGCCCCATCTATATCACCATCCGGAACTTCCGCATTTAGAGCGAGCAGAATCTTACTGTTATCGCCGTGCAGTGGCACGTTGCGGCAAGGCATGCCTTGCGCTTTACCAATTCACCTTTTAAAAGTCAAAACAATGAAAAATCTGAAAGCATTAGCTACGGCTATACTTATATGTGCAGGCATGACCGCAATGGCACAATCTAAGACCGAAACGATAAAAGTAGCGGGCAATTGTGGCATGTGTGCCAAAACAATATCTAAAGCTGCTACAAAAGCAGGTGCCACAAAGGCAGCATGGGATGAAGAAACAAAAGTGCTCACCGTGAGCTACGATGGTGCTAAAACAAACAACGACGCCATACAGAAACAAGTAGCGGCCGCTGGCTATGACACGGAGAAATATGCAGGGGATGAGAAAGCTTACAGCAACCTGCACTCGTGCTGCCAGTATGAGGGCAAGCGGAAGAAATAATATTGTATCATCTTAAAAGGATAAAAATGAAATTCATCATAGCAATAGTTATGCTGCTGGGCAGCATATGCACACAGGCACAGATAAGATCAGCCTCACTCACGGCCAGCGGCCTCACCTGCAGCATGTGTAGCAAGTCGATATTCAAGTCGCTTAGTAAGGTGCCATTTGTAAAGAGCGTGGATGTGAACGTGGAAAAATCAGTATTCGTAGTCCAGTTCAAGGAGAATGAAAAGGTAGATATCGACGCAGTAAAGAAAGCCGTGGTGGACGCAGGGTTTGCGGTGGCGGCTATGCAGGTAACCGCCTCATTTGACAATGCGGAAGTATATAACGACGCACATGTAAATGTGGGCGGCAGCACATTCCACTTTCTGAATGTGCCTAAGCAGAAACTTACCGGCGATAAGACCATAACCATTGTAGATAAGAACTACCTGCCGGCAAAAGAGCGCAAGCAATATGCGAAGTATACCAAAATGAAATGCTTTGAAACGGGTATGATGGCACCCTGCTGCCCTAAGGATGCGCAGGTACAAAACCGGGTATACCATGCTACGCTGTAAGATACTCGCTGTGCTGCTGCTGGGGTGCAGCACAGCGCAGGCACAGGAGCTATTTGTGTATACAGAGCCTGCCAGCAATATGCCTGCAAAGTCGGTAGGGATAAGGCTGAGCAACTGGATAATGGACGAGCAGTATACCAGCAGAACGAACTACCACCTGATACCTGAAGTAATGTGGGGGGTAAATAAAAACCTGATGGTGCACATGGAAGGGTATATAAGCAACCGGAGCAGCCAGCTCGTAGCCGAGGGTGGCGCAGTGTATGCAAAGTACCGCTTTTTTAGCAGGGACAATATGTACAGGCATACGCGAATGGCGGGCTTTGTGCGACTGACCACGAACAACGCGGACATACACCAGGAAGAGATAGCGACCAACGGCCACAACAGCGGCTACCAGCTGGGCATGATAGGCACACAGCTGCTGCACAAAACGGCATTATCTTCCACTGTGTATTATGAGCAGGCGCTGGATAACAGGGCAGGCAATGAATTCCCTGCAGCGCAGGCCAACAAGGCTGTTAACTATACTCTGTCGGCGGGGAGGCTGGTGCTGCCGAAAACCTATACCGGGTATAAACAGGTAAACATGAACGTGATGCTGGAGCTGTGGGGGCAGACATTGATAGGCAACGGCAAAAGCTACCTGGATATAGCACCATCGGTGCAATTTATATTCAACAGCCAGACGCGGGTGGATGTGGGCTATAAGCACCAATTGTATGGCAATATGGTGCGCACTGCACCTAACGGCCTGCTTGTGAGAGTGGAGCACCTGCTATTCAACGTGCTGTAATTACAAACTGCAGGCCTTTTCGATTTGAAGATAAGCATGCTTCCGGCGTGCATAGCCGGAGGCATGCATTTATAGATGAAAATTCAGGGACGACCTGGAAAATAAATTCACGAGAATATTTTGAAACTAATACAGGCAGTGTTACTGTAGTAATTTCAGACCTTTGCATTAAGAAATGAAAACGATCAAGAAAACGTTTCCGGTCACGGGCATGCATTGCGCATCGTGTGTGCTGACGGTGGAAAAGACACTGCGGGCTCAAAAGGGCGTAGCGTCTGCTACGGTTAACTATGCCAATGCATCGGCATTGATAGAGTACGAAAAAGATGGTACCGACCTTGCGAAAGTAAAAAACAATGTGCGCGATGCCGGCTATGACCTGCTCACCAGCGATGACGAGCTGAACCCCGAGCGGATAGAAGAAAGGAAAAGGGAAGCATACCTGGCCCTGCGGGTAAAAACCATCTTCGCGATAGTGATAGCCATCCCTGTAGTGATTATTGGCATGTTTGGAATGGACATCCCCTATTCGCACTACATACTTTGGAGCCTATCTACACCCGTTATCGCGATCTTTGGCCGGCAATTTTTTATAGGTGCATGGAAACAAGCCAGGCACCTGAAAACAAATATGGATACGCTAGTGGCGCTGAGCACCGGTATCGCTTACCTGTTCAGCGTATTCAACACTCTGTACCCTCAGTTCTGGACACACCGCGGGCTGCAAGCCAATGTATACTTTGAGGCAGCAACAGTGGTGATAGCCTTCGTATTGCTTGGTAAGCTGCTTGAAGAAAAAGCACGCAGCAGCACATCGTCTGCCATACGGAAGCTGATAGGATTGCAGCCCAATACCGTAACCCGCATAAGCTCAGAAAACGAGGAAGAGACAGTGAGCATACAGGCTGTGCAGCTCAATGATACGATAGTAGTGCGCCCGGGTGAAAAGATAGCCGTGGATGGCGAAGTGCTGGATGGCAGCTCATACGTAGACGAGAGCATGATAACAGGTGAGCCCATACCTGCGCTGAAGGAGAAAGGCAGCCGTGTGTTTACCGGCACTATCAACCAAACCGGCAGCTTCAGGTTCAAGGCGGAAAGAATGGGCAGCAATACGCTGCTAGCTCAAATAATAAGAAAGGTGCAGGAGGCCCAGGGAAGCAAAGCCCCCGTGCAAAAGCTGGTAGATAAGGTAGCAGGCGTATTTGTGCCCGTGGTGATAGCAATAGCGGTGATAACACTGGTGGTGTGGAGCGTGGCCGGCGGAGCCAACGGCTTTACGCAAGGATTGATGGCCATGGTGACGGTGCTGGTGATAGCATGCCCCTGCGCACTGGGCCTGGCCACACCTACGGCAATAATTGCCGGCATGGGAAAAGGTGCTGAAAATGGCATACTGATAAAAGACGCGGAGAGCCTGGAAATAGCCCACAAAATAAATGTGCTGGTGCTGGACAAAACAGGCACTATAACTGAAGGCCGGCCTGAAGTGACCGATATAGCGTGGTGCGAAGGCGCTGATACAGAGCTGCTATCGTCTGTGCTATACAGCCTGGAAGCACGTTCGGAGCATCCGCTGGCGCGAGCGATAACGGGATTTTTTAAGGCTATAAAAATAGAGACGGTCGATATAGAATCGTTTGACAGCATTACTGGGTCTGGGGTGACGGGTATCTACCGTGGCAACATATACTTTGCGGGCAGCAGCAAGCTGATAGAGTCTATGAATATCCGCATACCTGAGGAACTTGCCAAGCAGGCCGAGCGGTGGATAGAAGACGCGAATACGGTGATATGGCTGTGCGACCAAATGAATGCACTTGCCGCAGTGGCGATTGCCGATATCATTAAGCCCACATCGGCACGGGCTATAGGGATAATGGAGCACATGGGCATAACCGTGCACATGCTGACAGGCGACAGCAAACGCACTGCGCAAGCCATAGCTGCCGATGCAGGAATAACGCACTACACTGCCGAGATGTCGCCGACAGGTAAAGCGGACTACATAAAACAGCTGCAAGGCGAGGGCCGAATAGTGGCAATGGCCGGCGATGGAATAAACGACGGGCCGGCGCTTGCCAGGGCCGATGTAGGCATAGCCATGGGCCGTGGAACAGACATAGCGATGGATGCGGCCAAAATAACGCTGCTCTACTCTGACCTCAACCAGATACCCAAAGCAATACAGCTATCGAAAAAAACGGTGCGGCTGATAAAGCAAAACCTGTTCTGGGCATTCATTTATAACCTGGCAGGCATCCCTATTGCAGCGGGTGTGCTCTACCCTATCAATGGATTTATGCTTGACCCTATGCTGGCCGGCGCCGCAATGGCGCTCAGCTCGGTATCGGTTGTTACCAACAGCCTGCGGCTGAAATGGAGCGACATTGACTAATGGGCATATGGCTGGCAAGCATGCAGTTTGGAGAAAATGACACTAACTAGTCAGGAAATCAGTATATTGTAACGCAGTTGTAACCGGCTGCCAGATACCTGAAGCCCCAAACTCATTGTATACTTACTTAACTTTTGCATCATGAACCTTTTTGTTGGTAATCTGCACCCCGAAACAAACGCAAATGCCCTGCGCACCCTGTTCTCAGAGTTCGGAGAGATCGTTTCGTCTAAAGTTATCCACGACAATGCTACAGGCGCATCGCGTGGCTTTGGCTTTGTAGAAATGGCAGATAAATTCCAGGCTTACAACGCCATTGATAACCTTGACAGTACTTTTTTTGAAGGCAACATTATATCTGTGAAAGAGGCCAAGCAGAATAGCACTAAGCCCGGCGGCGCCGGCGGCAATTCAGGCGGCAACCGTACCTTTAATAAGCCACGCACACCCCGCCCCGGCGGGTACAATACCGGCAACTTTAATAACGACCGGTACTAGTTTAAGTCAAAAAAAAGTCGAAACCCAAAGGTGTAAACGCAGAAAACACCAGCTGTAACGATATTGGGATAAGACAAATAAGATTGACTAAACACTAGCAGCACCAACACATTCCATCATTAAAAAAGCCCCGGATCGCTTCGGGGCTTTTGGGCTATTAGTCAAAGAAAGGGAGTCATAAGCTTAAAGGAGGTCTATAAGCAAAAAGGAGGTTTACAAGGGCCAGCAACTTAAAAACGATGTTGCACCATTTTGAATGCAAACTACCGCTTGTGGGTGCTTCGTTCCAAAAATCTTTGACTAACGGTCGAAAAATCTTTTAAACGGTAAAAATCAGGTAAAAACAGAGTGTTGATTAATTATATTTACAATATTATACCCATTAAAATTTTGAACTAGGAGTTAATATTCATACTAATAGTAACAACCGTCCACCTGGAACCATCGCCATTAATGCGCTCACCGAGATCGAAAGTGATCTTCTTATTTTGAATGATGCTCAACTGCTCAATACGTTTCTTGATATTCTCTAACCCGAACGATTCATGCGAGTCATCGTGATTGGCGCTTGCCCCGGTAAGACCAACCCCGTTGTCCTTTACTTCGATATATAATACCCCAAAACGCTCGCTGATCTTAATATTGATATACCCATTACCATCGGTAAGCGGCAGAATGCCGTGCTTGATAGAATTCTCTACCAACGGCTGAATGAGCAATGGCGGTACCATTATATCAGAAAGATCGAACCCATTATCGATATCCACTGAATAATTAAGCTTGTCCTCAAACCGCAGTTTCTCCAGCCGCAGATAGTTATCTACAAGGTCCATCTCCTTCTGCAGGGGTATGAGCTCCTTAGAAACATTGTGCATGTTTTGCCTGATGAGGTCAGAGAACACGCGGAGGTATTCATTTGCCGCGAGCCTGTCGTTGTTGTTGAAAAGGCTTTGTACATTATTGAGCGTATTAAAGATGAAGTGAGGATTCATCAAGGCATTGAGCGCTTTGTATTCCGACTTCATGAATTTAACCTCGCGCTGGTGTTGCTTCTCTTTTTTGGCCAGCGATGTAGCTATGAGCTTCAGCACGCCTGCCCGCACCGCAAGCACCACCAATAATGCAGAAAGCGTGATAAACCACCATGTGGCCCAAAACGGCCGCGTAATGTGCATCATAAAAACAATCGGCTTGCTGTAAGCGCTCGAAATGGTCTTAGCCCTGACCTTAATTACATAATTGCCGTAACCCGGGTTGAGTATGTTTATATCGTTGCCTGTAATATTGCGCCAGTTGTCGCGGCCCGCTTTTGCAAACGAATACTGGTAGGATACATTCCTGCCGCCAAATGAAACTGTGGCAAAGGAGATGGTCATGCTCTTAGAGCTGAAGAAAGACATCTTCATATTGTCGCTGATAGGGAATGCCGCCTTGCCTGTTTTGAGCGAAGTAAAAAACAGTTCCGGGGGATCCGGCTTTACCAGGAGTGTTTTCACATCAACCGCAGTGATAGATCCGCCCTTGAAAAAATAGCAGGTAACACCATCTGAGCTTATAGCCTCCACATACAATGGCACAAATGGATTCTCTACCGTTTCAACCGAGTAAACCGGCTTGCCATCAGAAGGATAAAGCGTTACCACCCGGTAGAGATTATTAGTGCTGATGAGCATGTGATTTGCATCGAGCTTGTAAATGCGATCCCAGATGCAATCCTGGCCGGGCACATCGTTGATGATGATGCTATCGCCAATGATATTGCATACGACCAGCTTATTGCCATGCGTATACCCTACCAGGTACGTGCCGCAAAAGTCGAAAGAACGGAAGGATATGTTTTTAAACTGCCGTTGCGCCTTTGTCTTGCCGTCTTTGAGGCGAAAGACGTTATTGATGGTAGAGTACCATATGGCATTGTCGGGCGCCTGTGCGCTGCTGAAAATGCGCAGGGGTGCATATGCATCTATAAGCGGGTGATAGCTCTCAGACACCTGGCCGGTGAGCCCCGATTGTATGAAGTCTATACGCGTAATCGTTTTGATGTCCTGGATGTAAATACTCTTATCGACCAGGAACATATTCTTAATACCGGGCGTAGCCAGCGTGCTGGGATACCTTGTGACCCTTGGCTGGGGGGAAAGCAGGTTATCGATAAAGATATGATCTTCGTTATAAAGATTATAGTAGCGGAAGCTGCTGTCGATAAGGTAGCCGGGATCAAAAAAGTGGTCGAATTTTTTGCGGTACTTGCTGTAGTTGAACAGGCAACGGGGCACTCCGTTTTCCAGGTGATACAGATCGTTACTGGCTGTGGCGTAAAACAGGTGGCCGGCTCTTGCGCTTATGAAGTTGAGCTTTTCGCTGTAAACATTATTGATGACCCGCTGGTTGAGAAACGACTTATTGAGATAAAACACGCCATGCTGCAGCGAGCTAACCCAGTAGTTACCGCGGTTGTCTTGCGTTATAGAAGATATCTTTTGTGTTTTAAAAATAAGGCTGTCATTAACACTGAGGCCATCCTCACTGGCAATGAGCGTGTTTGCATTGTCGAAGTATACCCGGTGTACAAGTCCGGCATTGTTCTCGAGGTTCGACTGCACCCGCGAGTCAGTCAGCTTTTTCAAGGGTGTGCCGTCTACTGTGTATATTGAATCGTGGGTAACTATAAACCGTTTGTTTTGCCCGAAAAGGAACAAGTTCTTTCCAACGTCTGACGGTATGGAGTTGATGATCTTCCCGTTGGCAGTGACATACAGTACCCTGTCTACGCAGGTTAGCTTGTACACCTTGGGCGACAGCTTGGTAACATGCTTTACTACCGGGTATATTTTTTCGTTGTTGTAGTTAGGGTCAAGGTAGATGGGCCGGCACTTGTTGTCTTTAACGTTCACGAAGGTGCCCTCTTCGTAAAATGAGATGGTTACGCTGCTATCTTTCTCAGATTCTATCTGCGTAATGAAAGACAGCCTGAGCTGCTTTTTGAGGAATGGCGTATTCTTTGCGGTGTGGAAGGAGTCGTCTTTGAAATAGCAAAGCTCACCATTGAAGGTAGCCAGCCAAAGACGGCCGAGCTTATCCTCCTGGAAGAAAAATATCTCGTTGTCGGGCAATCCGCTGAATGTTGTGAACACCTCGAACTTTATTCCATTGTACCGGGCAATACCCTTGTTAGTGGCAAACCATAAGGTGCCCTTGCTATCGCGGTAAATTTCATAGACGGTATTGCTGGGCAGGCCATCTTCCATAGTGTAGCGCAGCATAGGAAAGTCTTGTCCGGTGCAGGCAAGTGAAAAAAAGAGCAGCAAAAAAAGCGTAGAGATCCACGGCGCCCTATTCATTATAGAAATCGTTTGTTTTTAAAAAATCGATCAGCGCGCCAAACCTGCGCCTGCTGACGGGAAGAATGAAGTCGGGCTCGATCACTATCTTGCTTTCATCGTTGACTACGCTGGTGATGTGGCTGCAGTTGACAAGATAAGACCTGTGGATCCTGTAAAAAATATTCATCGGTAATATCTCTTCATAGTCGGACAAAGGATTGCTCATAGTCATTTCGCGCACCTTATTATTTCGGGTAAAAAGTATCTTGGAGTAACTGCTTTGGGCTTCAAGAAAATATATGTCGCGAAAATCGACAACCTCTATTTTGTTTATGCCGCGCAGCGTTATTCTTGTTGGCTTCAGCTTATTAGCGACCTGGCCTGACACCTCTGCGAATGAAAGCTCACTGGCAGACAGCAAGGTCTTGTACTTCAGCCGTTCCTTCAGCTTCTGCACAGCTGCCGCAAGCTCTTTGATGCTTATTGGTTTCAGGATATAGTCGATAGCATTCAGCTTGAATGCCCGTACGGCATACTCATCGTATGCGGTGACAAAGATCACCTCAAAATTAAATGGCGCGATACGGTCGAGGAAGTGGAAAGCGTTCTCATTAGGCATATGAATGTCTAAAAAAACCGCATCGGGGTTGTGCAGGGCTATTTGCGCTTCTGCTTCTTTCGTGCTGTTTGCGATGCCTACAACGTTTACATCAGCATCAATAAACTCTGCAAGCAGGTTTTGCAAATTGATACATGCTTTTTTTTCATCGTCAACAATGAGCACTTTTATTGCTTGGGTATCCAGGTCCATATTTCACTAAGGTTTCATACTATACTTTCCCTGTTGCTATGGCACAAGATACGTTTCAATCACGGGGGAATGATTAGGTACACAAAATAGCCTGCCGGTTTGTTAATTAGGCCAAAAAGTTTCTAAACGGTCGAAAAAGTTTCTAAACGGTAAAAAACGCACCTTCATTCCATTGATTGGGCGGTTACTATTATTTTTTTAATCTAACGGCATTGTAATCCTCACAAGTGTACCCCGTTGCGCCGGATCATTTTCTGACCGGTCACAGATAAAAAATGTAAGCTCCTTATCTAGTATTTCACTTAGCTGCTCTATACGCCGGCGCACATTGTCGAGCCCGAAGGATA
>JAZKFF010000048.1:0-13912 GCA_040386555.1 Bacteroidota bacterium
CACCGCCGGTAGCATTGGTCATTGTAATTGTATAGCCAAAGCATACTGCTGTAGGTCCGCCTATTGCAGCAGGTGGTATATTCACCGTCACTGTAGCAGTGCGGTAACAGCCTGTACCGGCTGTGTAAGTAACTGTTGCCGTACCCGCAGAAACACCGCATACAACACCCGACGCACCAACGGTGGCTATGGTTGTAGAACTGATGCTCCACGTACCGCCTGCAGTAGCATCCGTAAGTGTCGTGCACAAGCCGGGACATACAGACAATATGCCGCCTATTGCCGCTGGCAGCGGGTTAACGGTTACTGTTATCGTCCTGAGACAACCCGTTGCTGTTATCGTAGTAACTATATTTGTGGTACCGCCTGCAATACCCGTAACCACACCTGTTGTTGCACCAACTGTTGCCACCGAAGTATTGCTGCTGCTCCATGAAATTCCGGATGTTGTACTTGATAAAGTATTCAAAGCACCGGCGCACATTGTATAAGATCCCGAAATTATTGCAGGCAAAGGATTAACCGTCACTACCGCTGTTGTATAGCAACCTGAAGGCAGTGTATAAGTAATAGTACTGGTACCACCCGAAATACCTGCAACCACCCCGCCGCTCGATATCGTCGCCACACCCGTATTGCTGCTCAGCCATGTGCCGCCTGCAGTTGAGTGGGCTAATGTTGTTGTCGAGAGTTGGCAAACCGCTAATGTTCCTGTCATAACAGGTGGCGTTGCTGTCACTGTAACAATAGTTGAAGCAACACATCCGGCTCCTAACGAATAGGTAATTGTGGTGGTGCCAACGGTCAATCCCGTAACAACACCGGTAGTTGCTCCTATTGTTGCAACAGCAATATTGGTGCTGCTCCAGGTACCACCTGCGCTTGCGTGCGACAACGTAGTTGTAGAGCCCACGCAGGTTAATGCGGTGCCTGTTACAGGTGGCGGAGATGCCAACACATTAACGGTCGCCAGGGCATTGCAGCCTGAAACACGATAACTGATTATCGCTGTACCTGCGGCCATACCGGTAACAATTCCGGTACCCACACCTACAGTCGCCGTTCCTGTCGCACTGCTCGACCATATACCACCACCTGTAGTTGACGAAAGTGTAGTAGTGAGGCCTACACATACACTCAATGTGCCTGTTATGGGATTAGGCAAAGGGTTTACTGTCACTACACGAACCGCATAGCAGCCTGTCGCTAAAGCATAGGAAATAGCGGACGTGCCCGAAACTAAACCGGAAACCACTCCCGACGTGCTTACTGTAGCTACAGTCACGTTACTACTGCTCCAAGTACCACCTGCGAGTGTATTGGCAAGTGTTGTTGTGGCGCCCACGCACACTACTGCCGTTCCCGTAATTGCCGGAGGTGTTGTATTTACTGTTATGGTAAGTAATGCATAGCAGGTGGCGCCTGAGTAGGTAATTGTAGCCGTTCCCACAGCAACGCCGGATAGTATACCACTTGATGATCCTATCGTAGCTATTGCAGTATTGCTGCTGCTCCAGGTGCCTCCTGGTGTAGCATCGCTTAGTGGCGTTGTAAATCCCTGGCAAACTACTGAGCTGCCGGTTATTGCTGCAGGCGAAGGATTAATGGAAACAATACCTGTTGCCGAAGATGTGCAACCGGCGCTCGTTGCAGCGGCCGTATAGGTAATTGATGTCGCGGTTGTCACCGTTGTAGGATGCACATATACGCTGCCGGCCGGTGTACCTGTAGTGTATGGTATCGCAAAAGCCGCATCGGTATACAGGTGCGTAGTGGGCGACCATGTAGTCTGTGGGGTGCCATTTAATGCAATGCTATCGAGATAGATATTATTACCTGCACGCCCAACTGCATTGAATAGTATATAATTTGTTGAGCCGGTATAGATCGCGGGTATATTTACACTATATAACTGCCAGCCTGAAGTACCAGTTGTTGATGTTCCTGTAAGGGGGCCAGTAATGCCTAGTCCCCCACGACGCGGCACATATCCTAGGCTTGTAGCTCCGGTCAATGACGGCGTCGTGTTCACATATACATTTATCCCCTCCAGGTCATACGTTGCGGTATTATATGCACTTACATCTCGGTACACATAAAAAGTCAGTTGCGCAGTACTTAAACCGGTCATACTGAACGATGGCGAATACAATGTAGCCGTTAAACCCGACGCGAGCGTACGCGCCTTAAACATGGCCAGGAAAACACCCGACGCCGGCCCTGTTATAATAGGATTGCTTACCGTGTAAGCATTTGCCTGCGTCCAGTAATTCGATGTTCCAATGTAATTCCATCCGTCTACCGGGGTGCCTGCAACGGTAGGCACACCATTCTCCCAACTTTCCTTTGGCATCAGGAAGAATGTCGCCGGTGTATAAGTAGCAGTCAGTAAAACACTGCTATTATTACAAACTGTAACCGGCGATGGTGTAATGGTAAGTGGCGGTGGGCCAATGCTTACAGTGACCGCTTTTGTGCCGTAACACCCCGCAGGCAGCAAATAGCTGATAACAGCAGTTCCCATCGACACTCCGGTTACTACTCCTGTTGTGGATCCTACTGTTGCAATAGATGTATTACTGCTGCTCCATGTGCCGCCGCTGGTGGCATTTGTAAATGTTACGGGAGCACCAGGGCACATAGTACCGGTGCCTGTTATAGTGACATCTGCTGGATTTACCGTTACGGTTATACTTGTTTGGCAGGTAGAAGAATAGTAGTAGGTGATGTTCGTAGTTCCCGCAGATAGACCTGATACGACTCCCGTAGAGGAGCCGATGGTGGCAACGGTCGTATTGCTGCTGCTCCATGTGCCGCCGGCCGTAGCATCCGAATAAGTCACGCTGGGGCCAGAGCATATTGTGGTAGGCCCTACTATCGGGCTGATGGTATTTGAGTTGATGTAAACATTCCTTATGCTTTGTGTGCTATAAGCACCACCGGTTGATGCGGTAAAGCCAAAGTATCCTGAAGTAGTTATTGGAAAATAGCCCGTAGAAGATGGTGTCGGGCTCCAGTTGAGATACACATTTATATTGCCGCCATTATAAGTGATGCGCACATGATGCCAGTTACCATCGCTCATCCATGCTTGTCCACCCAGTAAGGCCGACAAACGATGTGTCACGTCATTTTCACCATAGGTGCTTGCCGTACTATACCCAAACATTTCTATTTGTGGATTCTGAAGGTCACCGTCATTATCATACGGATCTAAAGCCAGTACGAAACCTGTCAAAGGGTTGGGCAATCCCAAACCGCCGCCAGCAGTAAAAGCCGTGAGCGGATTTATAAAAAAGAACGAAATACCATCGGCTACCGCAAATGATGCAGAAGTAGGAATTATCTGGAAATCGAAATCAACCGAGAACTGACCGCATCCGGTCAGGTTGGTAAGCGTATTGTAATAGGCCCTCCCTGTTAAGGACCCTACATTATTAGTCAGCTGTATGGTCTCACCTGTCGTAGCAGTAGCACTGCCGCCCAATACCCAACCGGTCGGGACTGTGGGAGGGGTGCCTGTTGCCATTGAGATCGACAACTGGGAAAAAGATTTGATAGCGGTTGCCAAAAATACAAGGAGTAATAAGCCTTTTTTCATTTATTTAGATTCTACGTATACTATAAAATAATCACTCGCTGATCACTTAATAAAGCTGTGACCTGAAACAATGGCGTAAAATTGCGTAAAAATGTTAGGAAAAAACATCTGTATTTTATTCTTATTAATCAACACTTAATGCCAAGCTCTAGTTTTAATATAATTATATTAAATAAAATATATTTCTGCATAGCTGAAACTTCTTTTATCAATATTCATCTCATTTCCCACAACACTGTAGGCTAGCGAAGGCAGATCTAAAACCACAATAGGGAGCGCACCGCGCTCCCTATTGTGAAAAATAAAAATATCTGTATCCTACTGCTCCATCACAAAATGGAACACTTTGCTGTCTGACTGTGAGCGCAGGCTCAGCATGTACATGCCATTGGCAAGCGTGTTGCTCAGCTTTATGCGCTCCTCTACCCTGCCGCCTTTTACATTGATCGCTCCGCGGTAGATCACCTGGCCCAGCATGTCCGTTATCTCTGCCGTCAGCTCCTGGTCGGCTGTGCTGCCAAGCGTGCCACGGATGATGAACTCTCCCTTGTTAGGGTTAGGAAGCAGCTTCAGGTCGCTGTTCGCGCCAAGCGATGTTACGCCAAGCGGTGATACCGTGATGAACACCCAGTCGAACGTAGATATCGTGGCACATACACCATCGCTGGTTACCATGCACGTTACAGAGTCGTAGTGGTTGAAGGTGCTTGTGTAGCTCGCATTGGTTGCGCCAGGTACAGGTACGCCGTTCACGCGCCACTGGTAGGTAGGGCTGGAGCCAGCATTGGTCACAACTGTATTAAGCGTCAGTGGCTCGCCTGTATGGATGCTCAGGCCGCCCGTCGGTACTATCTCCACATGTGGCACCACCAGTGAGTCTACTGTCATGGTCACAGGGCTGCTGGTAACCGTGTTCGCCAGCCTGCACACATAGTTGCTCGTTAGCTGCACCGTTACCACATCGCCATGCTCCGGTACATAGCTGAACGATGTGCCGCTACCTGTTGCACTGCCATTTACAAGCCAGTTGTATACTGGGGCACTGCCGCCGAATAGTGATGTAGCGGTGTAATTGGTCAGTGTGAACTGGCATACCGTATCGCCCGGGTCTATGCTTACCGATGCCGATGGCATTCCTGCCGGAAGGACTGTAAGCGTCATGGTGCCTGTTGCAATTGCAGGCACTGCGCATACGCCTGTGCCTGCTGTCATGGTCACACTCACCACATCGCCATCTGCCGCTATGAAGCTGTAGGCAGCGCCTGAGCCTACAACAAGGCCATTCACTTTCCACTCATATGCAGGGCCTGTGCCGCCGTTTGCCGGGGTAGCCGTGAAGGTCGTAGGCCCGCCGGGACATACCGTATCCCCTGCACCTACGCTGGTAGTAATGGCTACCGATGGCGCTACTGATGGATTGATGATAACAGGCACACTGCCTGCCATGTTGCGCATACAGCCGCTTACCGCATTGGTAGCAACTACGCTGTAGCTGCCTGCCATCGTCAGCAGCCCGAAGTCGAGCGCTGAGCCTGTACCCGTAAGGTAGCCCGTAGCCGATGAGCCATAGCTCAGCAGGTAGCTTACGCCTATCTGCGAACCATCGAGCCCGATGTGTACTCCGTTGCCACCGGCGCAGTAGCTGCCGCCGCCCGTCACTGCATACACATTAGGAAGCGGTGATACCGTTACTATCTTAGATACATAGCAGCCCGTAAGCGGTAAGGTGTAATCTATTATTGAAGTACCAAGCGCTATGCCTGATACCACGCCTGTAAGTGAACCTACGGTTGCTACAGCTGTATTGCTGCTCGTCCAGAAGCCGCCCGGGTAAGCATCCGTGAGGCTGCGCGTAGAGCCGATACATACATACGCTGAACCGGTGATAGGCACAGGTGTCGGATTAACTGTCATGATGATATTCCTTGCACAGCCCGTAGATACTATGGTATAGCTGATGGCTGTGGTGCCTGCCGTTACGCCTGTTACCAGCCCGCTCAGCAGCCCTACTGTTGCTACCGATGGGTTAGCGCTTGTCCATGCGCCCGAGGGGGTCGCATTGCTCAGCATGGTCGTGAACTGCTCACATACCACAGGCGTGCCCGTGATAACCGCAGGAAGCGGGTTGACCGTTACCTGCCTTACGTTGATACAGCCTGTAGTAGCTGCCGTATAGGTGATCGTAGCTATGCCGCTCGTGATGCCGCTTACTATGCCCAGTGATGCGTCCACATCTGCTATCAGTATGTTGCTGCTGCTCCAGGTGCCGCCAGCGGTCGTATCGCTGAGCATCGTAGTAGACCCTTCGCACACAAACGCTGTGCCCGCTATAGCACCGGGAAGTGCATTTACTGTTACCACCGCATCTACAGTACAGCCCGTACCCAGTGCGTACATAACTGTGGCTGTGCCGGGGCTGATGCCGGTTACCACTCCCGTGAACGGATGGATGGTGGCAATGCCGGGAGCCAGGGGAGTTATGCTCCAGATACCGCCGGCAAGGCCGTTGGTAAGGTTGCTCATAAAGCCTGCGCATACATTTAGCGAGCCCATGATAGCTGTAGGCAGCGGGTTCACTGAAAACTCAATTGTCGATATACAGCCCGTAGGTAATGTATAAGTTATCGCAGCTGTCCCAGGCGATATGCCGGTTACTACTCCTGCGCCGCTAATGTCTGCAATAGAGGTGTTGCTGCTGCTCCATGTTCCGCCGGTAGATATATTGTCCAGCGTTGATGTCAATCCCTGGCATACGCTAAATATTCCTGTGATTGCAGATGGCAGCGGATTTACCGTTACCTCCCTTGTAGTGATACAGCCTGTAGGCAGTGTATAAGTTATCGTAGCATTGCCCGATACTCCGCCTGTAACAACTCCGGTAGTAGGTATAACCGGGGCTATAACAACGTTGCTGCTGCTCCACAAGCCCCCGGGCGTTGCACTTGCCAGTGTAGTGGTCAACCCCACACATACTTCTGCTGTCCCCGTGATCGGATCAGGCAGCGGGTCTACTGTTGTAATTATTGTTGCATAGCAGCCGGTACCCATTGCGTAAGTGATGACAACAGTACCAGCACTAATGCCCGTAACTGCCCCGGTCGCAGCATCCACAGTAGCGATAGTAATATCACCGCTCGACCATGCACCGCCACTCAGTGCGTTACCTAGTGTAATAGTTAACCCAACACACACTTCAGGCGTGCCTGTGATAGCACCCGGTGTCTGGTTCACTGTTTGTATCTGCATCGAGTAACAGCTGTTGGAAAGTTCGTAAGTAATTATCGATGTACCAGCAACAATACCACAGAGCACACCTCCGGGTGTGGTTACAGTAGCAATTGCCGGCGTGGTACTTGTCCACGTACCGCCACTGATAACATTACTTAAAGTGACACACGAGCCTTCGCAGATATCTGACGGGCCAATAATCGGATATGGTGCAAGAATTATTGTTTCGGGCCTTGACACATAGCAACCCGTAGGTAGTGTGTAAGTAATGTTTACTACACCGGTAAGGTAAGCGGTAAGTTCACCTGATGACGGACCGGCGTCGAACGAGGCCATTGCAGGATTCGCACTGCTCCAGGTTCCACCCGGTGTTGCGTCACTAAGAGTAGTCGTAGTGAAGTTGCAGAAGCCCGTGCTGCCGGTAATAGGAGCTGGCAAAGGATTTACTGTTACCTCGGCTGTAATGTAGCAGCTGGTTGAAGTAAGCGTGTATGTTATCGTTGTAACACCTGCTGTTAACCCGCTCACCACTCCCGTTGAAGATATAGTGCCCACCGATGGGTTGCTGCTGCTCCACGTACCACCCGGTGTTGCATCCGTAAGTGTTGTAGTGTAGCTTACACAAACAGTCAACGGACCGGATATAGCGGCCGGTAATGGTAACACGGTAACAACTGCCGTGGTGATACAGCCGGTACCTAAAGAATAAGTTATTGTCGCTGTGCCCGGACCTGATACGCCTGTGATCACACCGGTTGCCAAATTCACAATGGCAACACTCATGTTACCGCTAGTCCATACACCACCTGCTGTAGCGCTTGAGGCTGTTGCGGTCTGCCCCTGGCATACCGTCATCGTGCCGGTGATCGCTGCTGGAAGGCAGTTGACTGTCACTGTAGCAGTGCGGCTGCAGCCACCAGATGACAGGGTATAAGATATCGTTACGGTCGAAGGACACGAGATACCTGTTACCACTCCCGCTGAGCTTACTGTAGCAACCGATGTATTGCTGCTGGTCCATGTACCGCCCGGCGTACCATTGCTTAGTGTCGTCGTAGTGCCTGTGCAGATACCGAGACCGCCCATGATGATCCCAGGCGAGGCATTTACTGTTACGACTGCTGTTTTCGTACAGCCGGTGCCGAGTGAATAAGTTATTGTTGCTGTACCTGCATTGTTTCCCGTCACAACACCTGCCGCATCAACTGATGCAATAAAGGTGCTACTAATGCTCCAGATGCCGCCCGCAGGACTGCTGCTTAAGGTTGTCGATAAGCCTTCACACACGGTCAATGTACCGGCTATCGCCGTTGGCGCCGTTGTTACAGTTACTACGGCCGTGCTGTAGCAGCCTGAGCTCATAATATAAGTAATAGTTGTTGTACCTGCCGATACGCCGCATACCACACCTGTCGATGGGCTTGCTGTCGCAACTGCTGTGTTACTGCTGATCCATGCGCCACCGGCAGTAGTACTGTTTAAAGTTGTGCACGAGCCCGCGCATACGCTAAGCGTGCCAGTAATGACAGCTGGGTTAGCAAGTACAGTCACTGTTATGGTACGGTAGCAACCTGTAGTTGCCAGGGCGTATGTTACTATACAGGTACCTGCAGAGACACCAGTCACAATACCTGTTAATGAACCCACCGACAGGTTTGCGCACGTTGCGCTCCATGTGCCGCCCGAGGTGCCACTGCTCAGTGTAGTGTTCTGCCCTTCACATACTGTTGGTGTACCGCTTATCGCTGCTGGCAACGGGTTGTTGGTTACTACTACTGTCGTGCGGCAACCTGTACCTATTGTGTATGTTATAGTCACGAGACCTGATGTAGTACCGCCTGTTACGATACCGGAAGATGTACCAACCGTGGCAATTGATAAATTGCCACTGCTCCAGATGCCGCCCGGGCTGGTGCTGCTTAAAGTAGTTGTGGTGCCGGGACATACCGTGAGCGTTCCCGTGATGCCAGTGGGCAGTGGATTTACAGTAACTGTTGCTGTAAGATAGCAGCCTGTAGATAGTGTATATGTTATAGTAGTTGTGCCTGCTGTAATACCGGATACTAACCCAGAAGAGCTGATCGTTGCAACAGAGGTTGTACTGCTTGCCCATGTTCCGCCTCCGGGCGCACCTGTCAGTACAATGGTAGATCCTACGCATACGCTAAGGCTGCCTGTGGAGCTTGTGATTGCGGTAGGAAGCGGGTTAACTGTAACGACTGCCGTGCGCCTGCAGCCCGTTGGCAAAGTATACGTAATGGTAGCAGTGGTTGGGCTTGAAACAACACCTCCTGTCACAATGCCGGTTGATGACCCTACCAGTGCAATTGTGGGACTGCTGCTGCTCCAGGTACCGCCAGGGCTTGTATTGCTCAGCGTAGTTGTAAGGCCCTGGCATACGGTCAATGTTCCGGTGATCGCTGCGGGTAATGGATTGACTGTAATAATAATGGCAGTGTAACATCCCGAGGGGGTAACAGTCGCAGTTATTGTTGCTGTACCAGCGGCAACGCCTGTAACTATGCCTGTAGATGCTGCAACACTTGCTACCGAAACATCGCTGCTGCTCCATGACACACCTGTGGTTGTCGTGCTTAATGTTATAGTTTGACCAGGGCAAACGGAAGTTGCGCCTGAGATTGCCGCTGGCAGTGGCAACACTGTAGCGATAGCGGTGGTGATACAGCCGCTGCCCAGTGTATATGTAATTGAAGTAGTGCCCGCCGTTATACCTGTTAAAACTCCGGTGGCCGAGTTTATTGTACCAACGGCACCGTTGCTGCTGCTCCAGGTGCCACCACTCACTGATGTAGTTAGTGTCGTGTTCTGACCGATACATACACTAAGTATTCCGCCAACAGTTCCCGGTGCTGCGTTAACTGTCACCACTTGCGTAGCATAGCAGCCGGTAGCTGCAGTGTAAGTGATTGTGGCCGTGCCAGGCGCTATACCACTGACAACCCCTGAAGAGATACCTACAGTTGCTATAGCGATATTGCCGCTGCTCCATGTGCCCCCCGCAGTAGCATCAGTCAACGTAGCAGTATACCCCACGCACAAGCTGAATGACACACCGCCGATTGCTGCAGGTGGTGCATTAACTGTAACAACAGCTGTAGTAAAGCAGCCTGTGCCTAGCATGTAAGTGATGGTGGCGGTGCCTGCTGCGGTGCCCGTAACAACGCCGCCTGCGTCTATTGTAGCAATACCAACAGTGCCACCGCTCCAGGTGCCGCCTGCAGTTGCATTCGAAAGTGTTGTCGTGAGCCCGGGGCATACAGTTAACGTTCCACCAATAGCTGATGGAAGAGGGTTAACGGTTATTGTAGCTGTACGATAGCAACCGGTCGAAGAAAGCGTGTAAGATATGGTGGCAGTACCGGCAATACCCGCAGTTGCAACGCCACTTGTCGAAACAATAGATACTACCCCCGGATTGCTTGTACCCCAGAGTCCGCCCGGTGTAGCATCTGAAAAAGTTGTTGTTGCCCCGGAACACAAGGTGTAGCTACCTGCAATTACGGATGGTAGTGGGTTGACCGTCACTATCGCTGTTGCGTAGCAACCTGTAGCAGTTAGTGTATAGGTAACGTTCACAGTTCCGGCACTCACACCCGTTACAATTCCGGTAGTGCTGCCAACTGTCGCGGAGCCGGTGGCAGATGAAACACTCCAGGTGCCGCCGGTAGTGGCATCTGCAAGCGTGGTAGTAGTCGCCGGACAAACAGTCATTGGCCCTGTGATCGCCGCAGGGAGTGGATTTACCGTCACTGTTCTCGATGTAGTACAGCCAAAACCTGATGTATATGTTATTGTAGCTGTTCCAATGGTTACTCCTGTTGCAATTCCCGTAGTGCTGCCTATGCTCACTGAGCCGGTTCCTGGTGTGGTGCTCCATGTGCCACCTGAAGTTGCATCGGTGAAAGTCGTGCTGGCTCCCAGGCAAACGCTGCCTGAGCCAGCAATCGCCGCCACGTTATTTACCGTCACAATAGCCGTCACGTAACAACCGGTAGCTGCAGTATAAGTGATAGTGCTGGTTCCGAAAGCTACGCCGGTAACAATGCCGGTGGTAGCGCCCACATTAGCTACAGTCGTTGTGCTGCTGCTCCATGTGCCGCCCGTCGTAGCACTGCTTAGAGTCGTAGTGATAGCAGGACAAATATTCAAGCCCCCCGTGATAACCGATGGAAGCGGATTTACAGTAAGCGTAATAGTATACACATTAGTGCACCCGGTAGTAGCATTTTTAATAGTAAGTGTGCCTGTATAAGAGCCAACAGCAGTAGCCGCAGGTACATTTACCGTAAGCGGGCTTGATGGCAATGCAGTAAAAACAGCCACTGCTGTAGGCCCGGCAGAAGACCATGTTAATGTATATTGGTTTGGGCTTCCGGTAGAACCGGTATACGGATACGATGCAGTAGTTGCACCGGTTGAATTGTAACAAACAGACTGGCTGGTGGTGAGCCCCGTTAAGTTTACATCAATGATGGTGTAGGTCAAAGGGGTTGTAGGATGAACTGTAACTGTATTTACGTCTGATGCTACAAGCCCTACAGCAGCGTTCGCAAAGACAACACCTGCGGTAGTTTGAGCAATAACGTAATACGATATTATATCACCATTGGCCACGCCACCCACGGTTGCTGCCGGTATTACAAAGCTCCACGTGCTGCTGGTGGATGTCCCGGAAACGAATGTGCCGGCCTGTGAAAACCATGCACCAGCATTTTTCCTGAAGTACACCCGTGGTATTGTAGTGCCTGTGGTAGCAATACCCACAGCGGAGGAAACGGTTACGGGATTAAGGGTAACGTCGCCTAAGGTACAGTTATTGGCAAGCGGTGTGTACGAAATGAAATCAGTAACAAATTCATCCGCGCCTATCGTTGGCGGAGTATAGCGTGGATCCGCATCTATATCAGTAGTAATAGATGGAGAGGTTATATTGATACCCGCGTCAAGTGGACTGTTCGTACCTACCGGTGTGAGGTGAAGGTCGGTAGCTGAAGTGAATGTCGGATTTAACGATATTGAGTTTACATTACCACCAAAGCCCGTTTGCATCTGCGCTATTGTGGTTCTATTGACCCCGCCAATGTATCCCAGGAAAGTTGAGAATGCATAATAATCGTTGTAGTCAATACTAGAAAAAATAGCGCTGGAAGCGGTACAATAAACGCCGTACCGGGCACCTCCTGCAGTTTGATTACTGGCAAAAATATTATCTCTCATATCCACCGTGCCGGAGGTAGTAACACCGGCAAAACACATAGCAGCCGATATGCCGACCGATTGATTGGTATTCATATTTACCGTATTGTGGTAAATATTATACCCCGTACCTGCGTCGATAACTATACCGAAACCATTTCTATAAAAAAGGACACTTCCTGATCCATAGGAAGCAACGTCAGAGATAAAATTGTTGTAGATAGTAATATTGGTAGGCGATGCGGTACTGCTGGATTGTATGCCATTACTGCCATACCCGGTAGTACTTGTATTTTTTATGTTAGTAATTTTGTTGTTGCGAATTACAACACCGCCCGACCCGGGAGCTGTGTTAGGCACCTGTATGCCGCTGGCTGTAGACGCATTGTTCCCGGTCATGTTGCTAATATTATTGCCATCGATAATTATATTGCTACCGGGTGTAATAGTGGTAATATAGATACCTACCGGGCCGTTGTAAACGGTAGCGGCAGACGATACGCTGATATTTGATATAGTATTATTAGAAACGGTAACATTAGCATTGTAAGTTGCAAGCCATATACCATTTTTGTTTTCATCAAAAGTGGTTTCATTATTACCAACAGTATTTCCGGAAATGATACCACCTGTGCCGTCCAGCCCTTGAAAATATATACAGGTTCTCCGGATAGCATCGCTTCCTGTTGCGTTAATTTGATTTCCAATTACATTTACCCCATTGCCGTTACCCGTTCCCGGGATCGCAATGAAATAGAGCCCAATCCTCGCTTTCTTTACTTCGTTGTTCTGAACGGTGATATTGTAAAAATAGCCGTCGGTAGCAGTTGCACCATTACCGGTAAATACAGCGCTGCCAACACTGGTTATTCCATTTATTATTATACAGTTCTTTAGTATATTATCGTGAATAGGAGTTGTGCCTGTAGAGCCGAACCATACCACGAAAGGCGTACCTGTGCTGGTATTGTTTATTGTAAGATCACGTGTGGTGCCTCCACTTGTGTTCGAACCGTCAATGGTAACATTATTGCCCAGTATTTTTATAAGCCCTCCTGAAATACTTCCTGTGATAGTCGGCGTAGCCGCTGTTCCAGGCTTTATAAGCACAGATGTGTAGCTTGCAGATCCTGTGCCGCTGGCGTTCAAGGTTGCCGATGCAGTTTCCGTGGTGCCCGCATTTACAGTTATGTTTATTATGCCTTGGTGTGTTCCTGCATTTATTGCGTTAAATGCATTTTCTACGGTGGTATAGGCCGTTGGCCCCGTAGTGCCCGCTGTGGCCGTAACGCTCAATTGCCCATTAGCATTATTACTAATTAAAATTAAAACAGCTAATAGTGAAAAAAAAGCGATTCCACGCAAAAAATCAATAGAAGTACGGAGCATATATCGTCTTTAATGGTTTGAGCTAAAGTCAGGGTCGTTCAAAAATACTAATACTTTTTATCAAATTCATATCTGTTAACCGTATAATATCGGCTGATCAAGTATATTAAATTACCAAGTACTGTGATACCGGGCGATTATACTTTTCATTAATTTTTCAACTAGCGATTTAAACATTTAATTTGAGTGGCAAATAGAATATTCGAATAGTTCTTACAGCCTGAATATGAAGATTGCCTACTACTAAGGGCGCGGTAAAAGGCGAAATTGTTAGAAAAAATATAGACTTTTTTTTCTATTAATCGATGCTTAATAAACGTTTCTTTTTTTTAAACCTATTTATTGGCAATTTTGGTCACTGCCTCTAAAACCACAATAGGGAGCGCACCGCGCTCCCTATTGTAAAAAAATAAAAATATCTGTATCCTACTGCTCCATCACAAAATGGAACACTTTGCTTTCTGACTGTGAGCGCAG
>JAZKFF010000049.1:0-20259 GCA_040386555.1 Bacteroidota bacterium
GAATCCAAAGATAGTAAATTATTATTTTAATAATTTTGATGGCGGTTTATTATCACATGCGAACAGCGATCAATTCTTCCCGCGTTATTGCTAGAGATTAAGGTCCCAGGTGTCCCAAACCTTCAAGGTGTGGGACACCTGTTGGATACGAAGGGAAGGAGATAGGAGCAACGTTTAAAAATCCGAATGCACTGGCCGCCACTTCTGCTCAAACAAACGTTCATTGAACTTTTTAGCCATTGGAAAGTATTCAATGTCGAAGTGCTTTGACGTGTAGATATACTTCTTGTGGCGGCGCCTGATGAAAAAGTTGTTATACCCGAATTTGTATAGATAGCTTATCTGTTCCAGCTTCCAATTCTGTATCACCAGCCCTCTGCCATTTGGCTCGCCTGAGTCATAACTAAGCTTCGTGGTATCCGTTACCTTGCCCCTCCATTTCGATTGTGAGGTGGGGAATCCATAGAATACAACAAGGTAATTGTTGCTGCCTTTACTTATGGGCAAATCAGTGGCAATGCTGCTATCCGCACGAAAAAGTACCCCGGCAAAGTCCCCGTCGCGAATACGGTCCATCTCTGTATCCCAAAAATAATAGACCGGGCAATAAGTGAAGTTATCGCTAAAGTCTGCCTGTGTGGCACGGACAGTACCCTGAAGATCACGCTGCACCTCTTCCAGCAGAGACCGGCGGTTACCCTTGGTCAATGCTTCTATTCTGTTTGTTTCGGCTCGCAGCATCACCAGCACAGCTTTGATCTTGCGATTTTTGGTGCTCAGGCTATCTGCCGCCTGTGCCGGTGTCATATGCAGCGCAAACAGGATGATGGTCAGCAAAAGGGTATTTGAGGCTCTGGTCATAACATGAGTTTTATTGCAGCCGCAAGGGCCGGGCCGTTAGTTCTAACTAAAAATGCAACAGTTCTATTAGCAAATGTTCCTGGGTGCCAGTATGCTTAGCAGGCATATAGGTCTTTCCATATCAAAGCCCCGCATCGCGGGGCTTTGACCATTACAAAAATACAGTTTATTCCTTATTCTTCCTCACCACCGCCGCCGCCTTGCTGGCCGCGGGTATCTATCAGGTCTCTTACATCTTTGGCCAGGACGTTCATCCGGTCATATATCCTTTTTGCCGTTACGCTGTCGCCAGACTGATAAGCCACCTGCGTCAGCGACTGCATTATCTGGAATTGCTGCTGTGCTTCATTAGCCATCGATGCACGGTCATCACCGGTAAGCGCCGATACCCACTTCACATTGTCACTTGCATTGCGCACTATCTTATCCGTAAGGTCGCTGGCTTTCTTTATAGCCCCCGCACGGTAGTACGATGATGCCAGGAAATAACCTGTATAGTCATAAGGATAAGACTGCTCCGTAATGCCCGTAAGCACTTTGTCCAGCACCTGCACAGCCTTGTCTTTCTGCCCGTCGGCGCTCAGCTGGTTGGCCAGGAAAGATGCATCCATCCTGTAGGTTACCAGCTCATGGCGGTTAGGCTCGTCAAAGTACACATCTGTGCGCTCAGCACCACCGTAGGTAAACTTCATGAACAGGTCGTAGCTCTTTGCGGTGTTTATCGATCCCAGCACCTGCTGGTTCACCTTCACCGAATCTATGTACTTGTAGGGCAGCAGGTGATACACCAGGCCTTCCATGTGCAGGTAGTCGCCTGTGCCGCCATAGTCGCCCTGGCGCAGGCCGGCGTCAAAGTATATCGGGCGCTTCCAGCCCTCGTTGGCCACAGCGGCTATTATGTTCAGTATCGCCAGGTCGCTCTTGTACGCAGTGGTTTTCGGGTAGGTGAATTTCATGTCCGTTATCACCCTTGCAGAGTCTTCGGGCTTTATCCAGCCACGCGTCAGCAGTTCGTCCTTGCTCAGCGATGGGGCAAAGAAGTTCTTCACGGGCATGTAGTTCATCTGCTCGCCACCCCTGTTGGTCACCTTCTTATCTGCATCCTGGCTTACCATGAATTTGCATATGTCCGACAGGTTGAAGTACTTGTCTGCAGGTATTTTCAGCGCCGGGTTGTCGAAGTAGCCCATCACGTTATGGTTGTCGCCCATGTAGTCCCATTTCTTCCATATCATAGGTACAGCGTCCGCATCGTTCATGCGGTAGTTCAGCTGGTCCACATACCAGTCTATACCCAGCAGGCTCGTATTGATCACACGCACATCGCGCCTGAAGCCTTCTACTTCTTGTATATACCACAGTGGGTAAGTCTGGTTATCGCCAAAGGTAAAGAGCACAGCATTTGGCTCGCAGCAGCTCAGTGTGTTGTGCGCCGCATCATGTGCCAGGCGCTTATGAGAGCGGTCATGGTCTTTCCACTCTACATTGGCCATCAGCACAGGCACCAGCAGGCACAGCCCTATAGATGCATATGCTGCCGTAGCGCCCTGCAGCGCTTTTTTAAACCATTCGCGCACCATCAGCACACCCAGGCCTATCCATATGGCAAAGGTGTAGGTAGCGCCCGCAAATGCGTAGTCGCGCTCACGTGGCTGCGATGGTGGCATGTTAAGGTATATGCCTATCGCCGCTCCTGTAAAGAAGAACAGGGTAAGTATCGTGATACCGTCGCGCTTGTTCCTGTTAAACTGGAAGATGATACCCAGTATACCCAGTATGAAGGGCAGGAAGTAAAGCTTGTTGTGTGCCGGGTTGCCGCTTATGCCATCGCCCATTGCATCTACATTGCCCAGTCCGCGTATCTGGTTATCAATAAACCCTATGCCAGATATCCAGTTGCCTTTCTGCGGATCGCCCTGGCCTTCTATATCATTTTGGCGGCCTGCGTAGTTCCACATGAAGTAGCGCCACCACATCCAGTTCATCTGGTAGCCAAAGAAGAATTTCAGGTTGTCCCGTGTTGTCGGCTCATCATTAGGCCCCAGCCCCAGGAAGTTGCGGTAGAAGTTAGCGTGGTTCTGGTCGTTGCCGTCCCATATACGCGGGAAGATGTGTTTCTGGTCGCCACCATAAACGGCTTCTACTTTCTTGCCCACTACTTCATAGTGGTCTTTGCCGTTCACCTGCGTTTGGGCATACATCTTACCCGTTTCCTTTACATCGGTGTATTGGCTGGTATAGTAGGGTCCTGAGAACAATGGCTGCTGGCCAAACTGCTCACGGCTTACGTAGTCGAGAAATGTTATAGGGTTGTCAGGGTTGGTCATGTCTATCGGCACATCGGCGCGCGAGCGCACTATGGCACAGAAGTAGGCAGAGTAGCCTATTACGATAAATGTGATGCACAGCAAGCTGGTATGCAGCAGGTACATTCCTTTCTTCTTCGCAAACATCAGGAAGAAAACGAGCAATCCCGCCACCATTGTCAGGAACACTATAGAGCCCACATCAAAGCTGGTACCGAAGTCGTTGGTGAACATAATGTCGAACTTCGAGGCGATGCGCGGAATGTACTGTATCACGCCAAACTGCACTATCGCCAGCACCACGCAGCCCGCCAGGAAGGCAAGTATAGTGCCCTTGGTTGTAGGCTCATAGCGCTTAAAGTAATACACCATGGCAAGCGCCGGTATAGTAAGGAGGTTCAATAGATGGACACACACCGAGATACCGAGCAGGAAGGCTATAAGCACTATCCACCGGTCTGCATATTTATTGTCTGCCACGGCTTCCCACTTAAGCATAGCCCAGAAGGTAAGCGCTGTAAATAATGAAGACGTCGCGTACACCTCCGCCTCCACAGCTGAGAACCAGAAGGTATCAGAGAAGGTATAGGCCAGGCCCCCCACAAGGCCAGCGCCCATTATCAGCAGCGTTTGGTTGCTGTCGGGCTCGGCGTTGTTACTGCCAACAATGAGTTTTTTGGCAAAGTGCGTTATCGTCCAGAAGAGAAATAATATGGTAAGCGCGCTGGTAGTTGCTGAGAAGGCATTCATAGCCACAGCTGCCGTTGTAGATGGCCCGCCTGTGAATGCCGCCCCGCCCGAAAGCAATGCAAAGAACCTTTGTAATATCATAAAGAAGGGTGCGCCCGGTGAGTGGCCTACCTCAAGCTTGTATGCGCACGAGAGAAACTCGCCGCAATCCCAGAAACTCACGGTACGCTCCATCGTCATTAGATAGACAACCAATGCAATGGCGCAGGTGAGCCAACCCGTAAGGTTGTTGATTTTGCGATAATTCATGATATATTATTAGTGGCGACAAAAATAACAAAAGTTGTCAGTTAGCAATGGCTTTTGCGCGGTATCTGTGGTTAAATAAGGTTAAGCGAAATACGCAAGGGCTAAATGATACAAATGCGACATTTTTTAGTTTTGAAGTTTTAGGGCGAAATTTGGGGAACTTAAATTATAATAGACATTTGTGTTACCCCCTCATCCGAAGCCAATTCACACAGAAGCCCGGCGGGCTTCAATGTTGTTAGCCACCGGTGAAACCGGTGGTAGTGAAATCTACGGGCCAACCCCGGTGGGTGATCCCTAAGTGAAGCCGTATAATACCATGAATAATGCTGAAGGCATCAAACGTTTATAGAGAATCGGATCTTTTTAAGGGCCGATGCCGAAGGTATCGTACGTTATTCACGGGCCTTGTCTTAACTTAAAGATATTGAAGCGGTGTAAATATGTTACAACAAATCTGAGTAATGCAACACGAGTCAACAAGATCAAATAATTCATCACCTGCCCATACGCTGAAGGGGTACAAATACTAACCGCTAGTACGTAGCCCAATTCACGCGCGGGAAGCACGGCGGGCTTCAATGTTAATAGCCCCCAGTGAAACTGGGGGTAGAATAATATAAGGGCCAACCCCAGCGGGGTTGAATGTGGTACACGACGTCTGCATAATTTACAACACAAGGCAGCAAAATCAAATGAACAGCTCCCGCCCGAGCTGAGGGGCAGCATCGCCGATCCTAAAAATCTTAAGAAAATCCTGTAAATCCTAGTCCAATGTGGGATACTTGATACTTTTTCCCCTCAACGTGTAATAATTGCGGGCCGCTGTTAACAGACCTTTGCCTTGTGAAAAATAATTCACACGCAAAAACACAGTCATTATGAAAACAGTACTTACAATAATAATGTTAGGATTAGCACACAGTGGTGCAAACGCACAGGTTAAGGCAACCACTTGTGGAATAAAGAACGATAAGGTATGCAGGGCATCACCTGATAAGAAATCTACATACTGCTATAAAACAGAGTATGCAGAAAATTTTAAAGTCTGCAAGAATGATCACGGGTATTTTGTATGCTGCCATCCCGAAGCTGCCCTAACCGGCCAGCAGAAGACCGCTGCAAAAGCCCGGCCTGCATATACCCCGCAAGTGCAGGACGCATACACGGCTGCAAACGACTACCAGGAAGCGCCAGCAGCTACCGTGGCCGCGAACCAGTCGTACGTGAATATCAATAACAATAAGCAAAGCAAAGCCCGCTACTACACAAACCGCAATGGTAAGAAAGTGTGCTACATAGGCGACAACGTAGCCGCAAGCACACGTGCGCCATACGTAGGCTGCGCCAGCGCACAGTCTGAGGGCCCACAGGTCAATAACAACCGTAACATAAACGTGAATAACACCGGGGGTATGCCACCACTCGCGGGACAAACCCATTAATTTTTTTAGTGTGGTTCCAATACAGCCTGGGAATCTTCCCGGGCTTTTTTTATTTGAAAAGCACTAGAACGGCTTGTTCATGTATACCGGCCCGGTAAACCTGATTATGCAATATTTTCCGGTTCTATTCTCGCGGGAAGCCTGAAGGGCTTCAATATGAATAGCCCCCAGTGAAACTGGGGGGAGAATAAAATAAGGGCCAACCCCAGCGGATTGAATGTGTGTACGACGCCACGGGAGGCAACATCTCGTACCTCTCATGGTGAGCAATGACAAATCAGGGGGAAGTCCGTGGGCCCTGCGCAACATCTCCTCCCCTTGGGGGAGGCTGGGAGGGGCCTCTACTTCACCACCTTCATAAATACCCGCTTACCGCTCTGCATCCTTATCAATGCAGTATATACACCGGGCAGAAGATGAAAAATGCTCAGCGTCTCCCGATCTGTCATTATACGGCTGCTGAGTGCCAGCCGCCCCACCACATCATATAGCTCCAGCGTGCTTCCTGCTGCATGCTCTACGGTAAGCGCGTCCACAGCCGGGCTAGGGTAGATGTTTACCGCCCCTGTCGATGCAGTACCAACCGTATTTACGCCCCGCCACACTATCACAGTATCATACGTAATATGTCCGCACACATCCAGCGACATTACATACCGTGTCGTCGTATCTGGGTGAACCTTAAAGCCCGCAGTATTACTGTCTATCATCACACCATTTACATACCAGCACGTCGGCAGGTAGCCAGATGAGTCGCCTATCCATACACTATCTGGGCTGCCTACAGGTATTACTCTATTCGGCCCTGCATCTGCTACTGCATCGCTTTTTATAACACTGACATCATCAACCAAATATAATGACCCCAAATATCCTCCTAGGCCAACTGTATCTTTGACTACTATATACGACGTGTGCGCTTTATCAGTAAAATTACCAATATTTATTAGGCGTTCATTGCCTTCTGCTACGAATGTTCCTTGTATCTTTATCCAATTCACGGTATCGCTAATAATAGATGTCCCAATGACCTGCGGTGTGCAATGCACCTGAACCTTCCCTGGATTAAGAGTAGTATCTATTGTCCCATCATCAAAATAAGCCCCAATATTATTATGGGCAAAATAGGTCGTAGGTTCTAGTAAAACGAAAAAAGTTACACAGTACGATAGCCCAGAAATTAAAGTGTGACTAAGATGCCCTTGCATATAATCCCTGGCCTGAGGAAATGTAACATCGGCTTCATCAAAGAACGTCTGCAACTGGACCATGCCTCCGCCTGTACGGGCAAAATGATTAAACGCTAAGTTATATGGGATCCCTACAAATGGATTACTACCTGCACATATATGGCATAGATCCGGCACACCCCAGGGTAGATGTGACCAATCAGGTGGACTCCAGGCACTATCAAGGCTCATCCAATCATTGGAATACTTTAGTTCATCCCAATCATCCGGACAAACGGAATATTGCTCAAAGCTAGGGTTACGCACCAGGTTTACCTGTGCCTCACAAAGGAAACAGTTAAATATAAGAACAATGATAAATAGGGCTCTCATGCAGTTGCGGAATTACATAAAGCTACTATGTATATCCGACGTTAAGAAACTTCGCTTCTTAACGCCTAGGCCCCGCGCAACATCTCCTCCCCCTGGGGGAGGCCGGGAGGGGCTTTACTTCACCACCGCCACAGCCATGCCATCATGGTCCTTGGCGCCTATCGTTTGGAATATCGTTGCTGTCACTGCGTTGCACTCAGATAAATATTGGTTGAACCTGCGCACACCCCGCACCTTGTCATCGGTCGAGTTGTCGTCCATCACCCGACCTTCGCGCACCACGTTGTCGGCTATTATGATAGTGCCCGGCCGCGATAGCTGCAATGCCAACTGAAAGTACTCTGTATAAGGCAGCTTATCGGCGTCAATAAATACCAGGTCGAACGGCGCTTCGTTATCGCTCACCATTTCCTGCATCAGGTCTATGGCTTTGCCTGTCCTTATTTCCACCTTGCCGGCCAGCCCTGCTATGGAAATGTTTTGCTTTGCCAGCCCGGCGTTGCGCTCGTCATACTCCAGCGTTATCAACTTGCCCCCATCGGGCAGCATGCGCGCCAGCCATATGGTGCTGTAGCCCACCAGCGTGCCCACCTCAAGTATGCGCTTAGCACCACATGCAGCAGCAAATACCTGCAGCAGCTTGCCCTGGCTGGCAGATATGCTGATGTTCTCAATGTTGTTGTCGTGGAGGCTTTGTATGGTTTGTTGCAGTGCCTCATCTTCCGTAGCCAGCAGCTCACCGATATAGTTATCAACGTCTGCAAATATTTGTGTGTTCATGGTGTCGCGAAGATAAAGTAAAGTGTGATAAGGAGGTTTTGACCGCAAAGGCGCAGAGACGCAACGCTTATTGTAATGCATTCTGCCAATCACCACTTTTCCTGCAAAAATATCAGGCGCCCGCTAACGTGTACTTGGCTGCCAGCCAGCTATTTAGCTCAAAATTGATTTTTACCATAAGCAGCATACGGTTTATGACGTTACAGAAAACGCACCATCATAAAAACATGTTTTGGAAAGGCAACTAAAATTGTACACCTTGCGTACTCAGGCAGCAATTTGTCTCGCGGAATAAACTGTACGAACCTTTGGGGTGCCATTAGCGATTATAAAACTCTATTCTTAAATTCTTTAATTCCATAAATACGAGTTCAGACAAGATTCGGAGGTTTATTACCCGTATCTTGTTTTTCCGTCAATCATTGAAATCGTGTTCAAACATTTTCTACCGGCAATCGGCAATTCTGTACAAAATGTTGATTATCAGTTAAATGCATTTCCGCTTAGCCATTCCAACCGGAAAAAACCGGAAACGAATCGGAAATGAACTTTGCAGTTTCTCTGCGGTGCTTTGCGCACTCTGCGGTCCACTGAAATACAACTTGAATTCAACGAATTCGAGTTCACACATTTTTCGACTAAACTTCTTAAATTTGTTGCATGCAAGTGCAGGTAAATATCGGGTTCGGCCAATTGCTGAAGATTGTTCGGGCATTGCCCCCCGCACAGTTGAAGCAACTTCGTGCAGCGCTTGAAAAAGCCGGAGATGAAGGAGATGTGAAAAACGACCTTGAAAATTTGCTCCTGAATGGTCCGGTTGCAACAGCAGAGCAACTGGAAACAATAGCTAGTAATAGAAAGGCGATCAACCAATGGCGGACAAAATTGTAATGGTTGATACTTCGGTGCTCATAGATTATTACCGGAAAACTGATAAGGAAAAAACCATTTTTATAAAGCTTGTCCGCGAACAGTATCGCTTCGCTATATCTTCAATAACCAAGTACGAGATCTACTCCGGTGCCACATCCGCGCAGCTATCGTTTTGGGACGATGTATTGAGATCCATCGATATTATTCCCTTTGATGGGAATTCTGTTGATACTGCCGTTAAGATCAATACAGAATTGAAGCGCAAAAGAAAACAGATAGATCTGGCCGACTTGTTTATAGCCGCCTCACCTATCACACACGATCTGCCCCTCGCTACGCTAAACAAGAAGCATTTCGAGCGCATAGATACCCTGGTTGTTCTGTAACCCTGAAATATACTTTCAACAACAAACCCAATGACCGAACGAATAGAAAAGATACAAGCCTTTTTAAAGGACAACCCTGCCGACTGCTTTCTCAATCACGCACTCGCCCTCGAGTATGTGAAGCAAGGCGATGAAGCAAATGCGCGTAAGCATTTTGAGCTGAACCTCGGCAACGACCCGGCTTATGTCGCCACATACTACCACCTGGGCAAGCTGCTTGAAAGGGTAGGGGAGCAGGACAATGCCATAAGCACCTACGAGGCGGGCATGCAGCGGGCAAAAGCGGTGAACGATATGCACAGCTACAACGAGCTGCAGGCCGCGCATGAAGATCTTGTTTATTAATTACCACACAAAATTTTGAAAGAACTGATCGGTCAATTTCGGGAGTATATAGCTGGCAGGCAACTGCTACAGCCACAGCAGCAAGTATTGCTTGCCGTAAGCGGCGGGGTAGACTCCATGGTGATGGCCCACCTGTTCCTGGCCGCCGGTATTCCCTGCGCCCTAGCGCATTGCAACTTCGGCCTCCGCGCTGCTGAGTCCGACAAAGATGAGCAGCTGGTGCGCGACTGGTGTGCTGCGAACAATGTGCCATTGCATACTGTCCGCTTCGATACAAAGCAAAAAACAGCCGAGTGGAAAAAGGGCACTCAAGAGACTGCGCGCATACTCAGGTACGAATGGTTTGAGGAGGTGCGAAAAGCAAACGGCTACGCAAAGATTGCCACGGCACATCATGCAGATGATAATGTGGAGACCTTACTCATCAACCTTTTTAAAGGCACAGGCATTAGCGGCCTCCATGGCATACTGCCTGTTAACGGCCACATCATCCGCCCGCTTTTATTTGCAAAAAAAGAAGACATAACCGCATACGCAGCAGCACACGCCGTGCCCTTTCGCAAAGACGCTTCAAACGATACCGACGACTACCTGCGCAATGCCGTAAGGCACAACATTGTGCCGGTTGCAGACAAATGGTTTCCTAATGTAGTGGGCCACGTAAGCGACAGCATTGCCCGGTTTGCAGAGGCAGAGATACTCTATCGCAAAGCGCTCGACCGTGAGCAAAAGAAGATGATAGAGCAGCGCGGAAACGACTACTACATACCCGTGCTGAAACTGCAAAAAAGCGAAGTAAAGGCTACGCTTGTCTACGAGGTGCTGCTGCCGTTCGGCTTTACACCGGGGCAGGTGCCGCATGTGCTTAGCCTGCTTACTGCCGAGAGTGGACACTATATATCATCGGCCACCCACCGCATCATCCGCAACCGGAATTTTCTTGTTATCACCACAGTGCCCACAGAGTCGGCAGATATGTTGCTGGTAGAGGGTTTACCCTGCACCATCGATACCGCAAAGCACCGCTACACATTTTCATTGCAACCAATGCCTGCTACAATAACCGGCGACAAAGAAACTGCATGGATAGATATGACAGGTGTTGAGTTTCCACTTGTACTCCGCAAGTGGCGCACCGGCGACTACTTCTATCCCTTCGGCATGAAGATGAAAAAGAAGAAGGTAAGCAGGCTGATGGTTGACGAAAAAGTACCGCTACATGAGAAAGAGAACATACGCATACTGGAGTGCGGCAAGCGCATAGCATGGGTATCAGGCCTGCGCAGCGACGAGCGCTTTCGCGTAAGGGATACTACAGAAAAAGTGCTCGTAGTAAAGCGCCGGTTACTGTAAATTCTTTAGCTGCTGTATAAATAATCTCCCGTGTGTAGGGTCGAGCACAAATGCAAATGCAAAGCCATACACTGCTCCCCAGAAGTGTGCGCCATGGTTCACATTATCCGCTCCTCTCTTAGACATATAGGCTGAGTAGACAAGATAAGCAACAGCAAACAAAATGCTGGGCATAGGTATGATAAACAGCAGCAGCTTTGCCCATGGGTGATAGTAGATAGTTGCAAACAATACCGCAGCTACACCACCCGATGCACCCAGCGACCGGTAGTAACTATTGTTCCTGTTTTGCAGGAATGATGGCAGCGATGCAGTGATGATACCGGTAAGATAGATAACGATAAAAAGCTCGCGGTGGCTCACATAAGCCAGAGTAGTCTCCAGGCTTGTACCAAACGACCACAGCGTAAACATGTTAAATGCAAGGTGCATCCAGTCGGCATGTATAAAGCCAGAAGTAAGCAGCCGGTGATACTCCGCAGGAGTATCCATATACCGCGGCCACAGGATGAGCTTATTGTAAAGAATAACGTTGTTGAAGGCAATGGCAGAGATGATGCAGGTGATGGCAACAACGATGATAGTATAGCTCATGGCCTCAAAAGTAAAGAGTATTGTGCTAAATGCAATTGTAAAATTGCGGTACAACTAACACATTATGCATGGTGGTAAGGCGAATTGTTGAGTATGCTGAATGCCCTGTATACCTGCTCTGCCACTATAAGCCGCACCATCTGGTGCGGAAACACCAGTGGAGATAACGACCATACCTGGTTGGCGCGCTTGCGTATGTTGTCCGTCACACCAAAGGCGCCGCCAATGAGCAGCACAAGCGTCTTTACGCCCTGGTTCATGCATTGCTGCACCTGCTGCGACCACTGGATGGAATTAAGCGGCTTCCCGCGCTCATCAAGCAAAATAAGGTAGTGGCCCGTTTGCAGCCGCTTTAGTATTAGCTCTTCCTCCTGTAGCTTGGTTCGCTCCACATCGGTAGTGGCAGCCTTTTTTGGGGTCTGCAGCAGCACCAGGTCCACACCGTTCCATGGCTTTGTCTTCTGGAAATAGTAGCGCATGCCTTCCTCTATAAAGGCATCGTTCTCTTTACCCAAAGACCATATTTCTACCTGCATTTTTACGGCTGTTTTGCAGCTGCAAAGGTGGCCAAAATTTTTTCGCTAAAAAGTATTTGTAAAATCCGGCGCATTTTCTATCTTTGCACTCCCAAAAACACCGGCTGCGTAGCTCAACTGAATAGAGCATCTCACTACGGATGAGAAGGTTTCAGGTTTGAATCCTGACGCGGTCACTAAGGGAGTCCCCGGTTGCATAGCATCCGGGGATTTTTAATTTTATGCGCCTCCACCCGCGCTGGTTAGGCGTTACAGCTCAGGCAAAATTTTTCTTCATCTCCTCCGGCAGCATCTTGTAAGGTATTGCAAGCAATGCGAACATATGCTGAAACGCCTTAATAATATTCGTTAGTTTCACTCATTTTGCTGTTTTCTTTCTTTTGGTTAATACAAATAGCAGGTATTTATTTAAATATTACCACTAATTTATTAATTACATGCTTTCTTGTATACTGGTATCCATTGCAATAAATAGTTGATTTAAACAAATTCAATGCATAACAACTGATTAACAATTTATAGTGTTAAAATAATACTAATGCTGCTTATTTTTAGAGTAGTTATAATTAACTAACGGCAATTCGGGAGAAAACCAATCTTTTGCTATTACTTAATGGTAACTTAACAGTCAGTATGCTATCAAAACCTATCCTCGTACCTCTTGCCTGAATTGAAAGTTAGTCCCCACAGCCATTTAATACCGCTCTGTGAGACAGTACAATCTAAGATGGTAAAAGTGGAGCTACATGAAACTGTTACGTGCCCCCATGCGATATTAACTTTAATGAAACCGATATATTCCCTGAAGTGCATAAGCTGCGGGATAGTGAGTAGGGCAGCGATAGATGAATAAAAGAAAATAAACGCGAATAATAAACAATTGTTGACTTCTAAAACACCAAACCAAGGTATGACACAAAGTTACCTAAGAAAATTGCCGGTACTGCTTTTTTTGCTGCTAGGGTGGAGCTGGGAAGCAATAGCCCAGACCACTACCTTTAACTACACCGGCTCAGTGCAAACTTATACTGTACCGTCAGGTTGTACCCAAATCGTCGCTGATGTGCAGGGTGCCCAAGGTGGAAATTTTACAAGTGCCAGCTCCTCTGGTGGTTTGGGCGGACGTGCACAGGGAACAATAGCGGTAACTCCGGGACAGGTGTTATACATCTATGTGGGCCAGCAAGCAGCAAACAGCACTTGCGGCAGCGGCTCTGCCGGTGGCGGTAATAGCGGCGGTGGCGCACAAGGAGGCAACGGGGCTACAACCGGTTGCGGCGGCTCTGGCGGCAGCGGAGCGTCAGATATCCGTACTACTTCGGGAAGTACCACTGCGGCGCTTAATAGCCGTTTGCTGGTCGGCGCCGGCGGCGGCGGCGGCAGTTATAACTGCAGCTCCGAGAACGGTGGTGCCGGTGGCGGACTGACAGGCGGCACAGGTGTAAGCTGCGGATCCTATAATGCAGCCCAGGAAGGCGGCCCCGGCACTCAGACTGCCGGTGGTGCTGCCGGAACATCTCCCTATGTTGGTGCAACCGCAGGCAGCTTTGGTGCCGGCGGTAATGCCTACACATCATACTATGGCGGCGGCGGTGGCGGCGGCTGGTATGGCGGTGGCGGCGCCTCTGCAGGCAGCGGCTGTGGCGGATCATCATACATAGGAGGCACTGGTGTCACAGCAGCTACAACCACCCCAGGTTTTAGAAGTGGTAATGGTGTGGTTACAATTACTCCGGTTGTTGCTGTAGTAAGTGCAGCCAGGACATTCACATCGTTTGGCAGTGTAACTACCGGGACGAGCTCTGTGCCCGTAGGTTTCATTACTTTGTCGGGATCGACTTTATCTCCTGCAGCTGGCAGCGTTACAGTTACCGCACCATCTAACTTTTTAGTGTCACTTGACGGCATCACTTGGTCGACTTCAGTTTCGGTTTCGTATACTGGCGGCACATTTAACAATCAAATTGTATATGTGCAATTCAATCCAACATCTTCAATTTCCTATAGCGGTAACATCACCGTTACAGGCGGCGGGTTGCCAGCGACCTATAATATTGGCGTAAGCGGCACTGGTGTTGCTACGGCATGCACAGGTACTCCCACTGCGGGCACTGCGGTGGTGACACCTACTTCGGGTGGAACTACTACGGTATTTAATCTCAGCCTCACAGGCGGTACTGTGGCCGGAGGGCTATATTACCAATGGCAGGCCTCTCCTGATGGGAGCACGTGGACAAACATTGCAGATGCCATATATTCCACTTATTCGGTTTCAGGGTTAACAAGCACTAGGTACTACCGTGCATTGGTAACGTGCGGAACCGGTACTCCGGTTACTTCCTCAAGTGTAACGGCCACGATCTCAGCAACTATTCCTTCGGCTTCTTGTACTCCTGCACCACCGCAAGGCGCGAATTCCTGCACTTTATACGGCCTCTATATCAGTGCATTTAGCGTAACGGGCGCTTCAGGGTCCATTAGCGATGCTGCGGGTTGCAATTCCACCGGCTACCTTGACCGTACCTCTTTAACGGCGGTTACATTTAACCCCGGCAACACATACACGGCCAGCCTGTCAAACCCGGCATCCAACCCACAGGTTAACACGATATATATCGATTTCAACAACGATGGTACATTCCAGACTACTGAAATGGTAGGTGGAACCAATACAGGTTATACGGGCACAACATCCGTTACATTAAGTATCCCGTCCACCGTAACTGCGGGTGTTTACCGGATGCGTGCGGTTGCAACTTTTTCCGGTTCGGCATTACCCTATCCGCTTGACCCATGTATGACAGGTCACACATATGGGGAGTCGAGGGACTATAAAGTAATTATAGGGTCAGCGCCTTGCTCAGGTACCCCGGTTGGTGGTATTGTAAGCGGCACACCGACAAGTGCATGTACTTCATTCAATGCGGCATTGTTCAATGTTGGTGAAACTGCCACAACCGGTATAACATATCAGTGGCAGTCCTCGTCTTCTGCTACAACAGGCTTCACAAATATTTCGGGTGCGACCAACGCTACGTTTGTGCCAACCGCATCGGCCACGATATATTACCGTAACATGGTGTCATGTGGCGCTGCTTCAACTGCTTCGTCACCTATTCAATTACAGGTAAATACCCCTCCGACTGCTATCTCAGGCACAACACTGCTCTGTATCAGCAAAACAACCACACTGGGTAATTCAGTTACCGGTGGCACCTGGACCAGCAGCAACACAGCAATCGCATCTGTAGGGTCTTCCACTGGCATTGTAACCGGCGTGGCAGCAGGTACGGCAACTGTTACCTATACAGCATCAGCGGGAGCGGGCTGCTTTGTCACAACCGTCGTTAGTGTGAACGCACTGCCTACTGTAACAAGCATTACCCCATCTACAACCAGCATATGCACAGGTACTGCGCTAACGCTTACGGGCGCTGGTGCTACCGGAACAGGAACGCTGATGTCCTATAATTGGTCAGGTCCTGCAAGCTACAGTACCACTGGTACAGGTACAACTGCAGTGCTGACACCATCGTCAACTTCTGCCAGCGGCGTATACACTCTTTCGGTAACTTACCCTGGTGCAGGCTGTACGAGCAACCCGGTAACATCATCAACGGTAACGGTTAATACTGCCCCAACATTGACGGCTGCTACTAACAGCAGCCCGGTATGCGTAGGCGGCACGCTTAACCTCAATACTACTGGTGCTGCAAACGTTACCGGTTACTCATGGAGTGGCCCGGTTGCGATAACTTCAGGTGCTACAACGGCAAGTGCTACGGTTGCATCGGTTGGCACAGGCGCAGCCGGCGTTTATACGGTAACGGTAAATAATGGTTCCGGCACAGGTTGCGTTGCAACTTACACCACATCGGCTACTGTTAACCCCGCTCCAAGTGTAACGGGTGTAAGCACAAGCGGCACAATATGTGCTAACAATACATTGACACTTTCTTCTACAGGGCCATCGAATGTAACTGGCTATATGTGGATGGGTCCGGTTGCTATCACAAGTTCTACTTCATCTACTGCAACTGTTCCATCATCTACAACGGCGGCATCAGGTGTTTACACTTTGATCGTTAATAATGGTGCCGGTTCTGGTTGTACAGCCAGCTATACGGCTTCTGCCAATATCCTTGCATCATCGCCTGTTTATTCAGTTACGGGCGGTGGTTCTTATTGCACCGGCGGCTCAGGTGTGCCAGTTGGTTTGAGCAATACACAGGCAGGCATACTTTATCAGTTATATCGCGGCGCAACTCCGGTTGGCGGCACTGTTACAGGTACAGGTGCTGCGCTTAGCTTCGGCGTATTTACTACAGTAGGTACTTATTCTGTATCCGGTACTAATACCGGTACCGGTTGCGTGGCTAATATGTCGGGCACACCTACAATATCTGTAGGCCCTGTGCCAACAGCTTATTCGGTAACTGGCGGCGGCGGCTATTGCGCCAGCCTTTCAGGCGCAGCAGTAGGCCTTTCTAACTCCGATATCGGCGTATCTTACCAATTATATAATGGTGCTACAGCGGTAGGCAGCTTTATTGGTGGTACGGGTAGTGCAGTTAGCTTCGGGCTGCTGCCTGCAGGTACCTACTCCGTGGTTGCTAACCCCGGTAGTACGTGTGCAACAAATATGACCGGTTCTGCAACAACGTTCGTGAACGGTGTGCCATCAGCTCAGAATGTAACAGGCGGCGGGGCTTACTGTAATGGTACAGGCGGCACGCACATTGGCCTCGATTATTCAATCCCAGGTACGAACTACCAATTATATATGGGCGCTACCCCGGTGGGCAGCCCTATGGCTGGCGCAAGCGCGGCAATTGATTTTGGCCTCATAACTACTGCAGGTACCTACTCGGTGCTGGGCACTATAGCATCTACGGGTTGTACCGGTGCCATGACCGGCAGCGCTACGGTGTCTGTTAATCCATTGCCAGGTACATTCAGCATCACAGGCGGCGGCAGCTATTGCGCAGGCAACCCCGGTGTTAGTGTTGGCCTGAGCGGCTCGGCAAGTGGTATCAACTACCAGCTTTACAATGGTACCTCAGCTACAGGTACTGCAGTGGCCGGTACAGGCGCTGCGCTCGACTTTGGCCTGCAGTCTGCAGCAGGTACTTATTCAGTACGTGCTACTAACGCAACAACAACATGTGAGAACGGTATGACGGGTGCAGTTGCGGTTTCGATCAATGCACTCCCGGTTCAATATGTGGTTACAGGCGGCGGTACTTATTGTAATGGCGCTTCGGGCGTACACGTATTCCTGAGCGGCTCTACAACAGGTGTTAACTACCAGCTTTACAATGGCGCCACAGCAGTGGGCAGCCCGGTAGGTGGTAATGGCTCGTCTCTCGACTTCGGCTTTGTAACGGCAACAGGCACCTATAGTGTTATGGCTACCAATGCAAGCTCATCGTGCACACGTGCACAGTCAGGTTCTGTAGCAGTATCTATCAATCCGTCACCAACCGCATTTGCGGTGACCGGCGGCGGACAGTACTGCAGTGGCGGCTCTGGTGTAGCGGTTGGCCTGGCTAACTCTACTGCCGGCATTAGCTACCAGCTGTATAACGGAACAACTGCCACCGGCAGCCCGGTAAGCGGCACAGGTGCAGCTATCAGCTTCGGCTCACAAACATCGGCCGGCGCATATACTGTGCTTGCTACCAATACAACCACAGGATGTACAGGTGCAATGACCGGTTCGGCAACGATCACAATTAACGCACTGCCTTCAGCATTTACTGTAACAGGCGGCGGTCAATACTGTACCGGCGGCACAGGCATGGCAGTTGGGCTAAGCAGCTCTACAACAGGAGTTAGCTACCAATTATATAATGGCGCTACAATAGCAGGAACGGCGGTAGCGGGCACGGGCTCGGCTATCACCTTCGGTTTGCAGACTACAGCGGGCACGTACACTGTTCTTGCTACTAATACTACTACAACATGTACCAATGCAATGAGCGGAAGCGCTATTGTAATAATCAACTCACTCCCTAACGTATATACAGTAACAGGCGGTGGCCAGTACTGCGTGGGCGGTTCAGGCGTTGCGGTTGGATTGAATAACTCAACATCGGGTACTAACTACCAGCTTTACAATGGCTCTACTACAGTAGGCAGCCCTGTATCAGGCACTGGCCTTACCATCAACTTTGGCTTACAGACTGCTGCGGGTACTTATACAGTACGTGCTACAAATGCAACAACCACTTGTACGGTTAACATGAGCGGCAGCGCTACTGTTACCGTTAACTCACTGCCTACAGCATTTACTGTAACGGGCGGTGGTACCTACTGTAATGGTGGTACAGGTGTTACTGTCGGCCTCGGCGGATCATCTTCGGGTACCAGCTACCAGCTCTACAACGGCTCTGCCAGCGTAGGTTCGGCTGTAGCGGGTACGGGCGGTACTATCAGCTTTGGCTCACAAACTGCGGCAGGTACTTACACGGTATCGGCAGTAACTTCGGCAACGGGCTGCACAAGTCCCATGTCAGGATCAGTGGTGGTGAATGTTAACCCGGCACCAACAGCCTACACGGTTACGGGCGGCGGCCAATATTGCTCTGGCGGTGCCGGTGTTACTATAGGTCTTGGCGGCTCAAATACAGGATTTACTTACCAGCTCTATAATGGGGCATCAGCGGTAGGCTCACCGGTACCAGGTACAGGCGGCGCAATATCGTTCGGTTCTTTATCTGCTGCGGGCACTTATACTGTTATGGGCACAAATAACACAACTACATGCACCGGCCCAATGTCGGGCAGCGCTGTAGTGATAGTGAACGCGCTTCCTGCAGTATATACTGTAAGTGGTGGCGGTAACTTCTGCGCAGGTGGCACAGGCATGGCAGTATTACTTAGCAACTCTAGCCTTGGCGTAAACTACCAGCTCTACAATGGCAGCACACCTACCGGTAGTTCTGTTGCAGGGACTGGCTCGGGTATCAACTTTGGTATGCAGACAATAGCGGGTACCTACTCGGTATCGGCAGTAAATGCTACCACAGGCTGCACCAGCAATATGAGCGGCACAGCTGCCATAGTGGTTAATCCTGCCCCTACTGTATATACAGTAACGGGCGGCGGACAATACTGCGCTGGTGGTTCAGGCGTATCTGTAGGCCTCGGCGGCTCAAATACAGGTATCAGCTATCAACTTTACAGCGGCACCACAGCAGTGGGCAGCCCTGTTGCAGGCACAGGCGTTGCTATCAGTTTTGGCATGATGACAACGGGCGGCATGTACACGGTGCAGGCTAGTAATACATCTACCAGCTGTACAAGCAATATGAGCGGCAGCGCTACAGTTACAGTTAATTCTCTACCTACAGTTTATACCATGACCGGCGGCGGACAATACTGCACAGGCGGAACCGGTGTGAGCGTGGGGCTCAGCGGCTCAACGGTTGGTACCAGCTACCAGCTTTATAACGGTTCAACGACTTCAGGCACAATAGTGGCTGGCTCAGGCGCACCACTTGACTTCGGTATGAAAACTGCGGCAGGTACTTACTCGGTAATAGCTATCAACACTTCGACAGCATGTTCTAACAGCATGTCGGGCACTGCGGTGGTAAGCGTTAATGCTAATCCTACAGTATATACAGTGACAGGTGGCGGCCAGTACTGCTCAGGCGGCACAGGTGTTGCGGTTGGTGTAAGCGGCTCAGCGGTTGGTGTTAACTACCAGCTTTATAACGGTTCAGCTACTGTAGGCACTACAGTATCAGGTACTGGTGGCGCTATCTCCTTCGGTATGCAAACAGCGGCAGGCACCTATAGTGTATCGGCTATGAATGGTACTACATCTTGTATGAGCAACATGAGCGGCACTGCTACAGTATCAGTTAACAGTCTGCCAATAGCATACAACGTAACTGGCGGCGGCGCGTATTGCCAGGGCGGCACAGGCTCGGCTGTAGGCCTTAATGGTTCTACACTGGGTGTTAGCTACCAGCTTTACAGCGGCCCATCAATGGTGGGATCACCAGTATCAGGTACAGGTGTGGCTATCAGCTTTGGCAATCAGACTGCAGCAGGTACTTACTATGCTGTAGCTACTAATGCGGTTACGACATGTACCGTAAATATGTCGGGCACTGCAAGCGTATCGATCAATGCTGCTCCTACTGCTTACACAGTAACCGGCGGCGGTAACTACTGCTCAGGCGGCACAGGTATGAACGTAGGGCTCA